>CAVUJV010000026.1:0-14982 GCA_963741845.1 uncultured Alphaproteobacteria bacterium | reverse complement strand
CAAAGCATAGCGTTTTGTGAAAAAAGGGCAGCCGTATTGTCTATGTCACCTGCTCGGTGCTCGTGCCCCGCAACGAGGGCCGGATCGCGGCTTTTCTTGCCGCTCACGACGACCTGCTTCCGCTCGACGCGCCGACACAGGCGCGCCCGCGGGCCTTCCGGCGCTCGCCGGCCATACCTCGCCCCTTGGTCCCGGCTTTCGCCTGAGCCCCCATACGACTGGGAAGGACGGGTTCTACGTCGCGACGCTCGTGGAGACGTGAGCCGTCAGCCTGCCTGCGCGGCGGCCTTCACCAGATAGGCAGCGAGAGACTCGACGATCAGCGCGTGATCGTCGAGTTGGGGCAAACCGGACACGCTGATGGCGGCCCCACGCCGACGCCGGCCACGCGGCCGGGAAAGCTGCCGCCATGGGCCGCGTACTCCGCGGGTCCATGCCGATATGAGGCCGATCGTGTCGCCCTTCGCCCTCCGCCTCTCGCCGATCAGCAGGGACGAGGGAAGATGCCGAAAACCGGTTGCTCTTCCGGCGCGCCCAGTCGTCGTTGCCCGGAGCGCTGCCGGCAACGCACATGAAAAAGCGTGCGGTCCGGCGTCCGGATGCGATCACGACCGGCGCGCCCCTGGCTTTGGCGGCCGAACCGAGGCGCGTTCCGACGTCATAGGCGATGTCCTCGTCGAAGGCGGGGAAGACGAGACGGCTTCCTTCCGCTCGAGGTCATCTGCGCTTTGGGTTTGGTCATGGGCGGGCGGCTCTCCTCAGATGCAGCGGCCGCCGTCGAACTCCAGCACGACGCCGGTCAGGAAGGCCGCGTCGTCGCTCGCCAGATAAAGCGCCGCCTCCCGATGTCGGCGGGGTCGAGAATGGCCGAGGGCACAGTCGCCTTGAAGGAGGCGCGCTTCTCGGGCGTACCTCGCCCATGGACATGGCGAGGAGTGGCGTCTCGCCGGCGACCGGCGCGAGCGCGCAGGCGCGGAGCATGTCGGGGGGGAGCTCTACCGCCATGGACTTCGTCATCGCATGCACCGCGCCCTTGGGAGGACATTGTAGACGGTCCGGCCCGGACGCGGCCTGAGAGCCCGCCGCACTCGAGCAGACACAGATCAAGACACAGCCGCCCTTCTCCTTCATGTGGGGGACGAAGGCCTCAGCGAAGAGCAGGATCGAATTTCCCGCGTTAGCACGACCCAGATCCGGTTGAACTCCACCATACTGGGCCTTCCCCATGAGCAACTTGTTGCAATAGGATTGACCCGGGGTTAGCGACGACGATGTCCACCCGGCCGAAGGCCTCGATGGCGGCTTTCCGCGCGCGCTCGACATCGGCCTTTTTCGAGACGTCGCCCGAAAGCGCGATGGCGCCCTTGCCGATCGTCTTCGCCGCCGGCCTCGGCGAGATCCGGCTTCAGGTCGAGGGCAAGCAAAGCTCGCGCCTTCGCGCGCAAAAATCCTCCGGCGGTGCCGAAGCCGACCCTTGCCCGGTGCCGAGCACCGGCGCGGACTTGCCCTCCAATCTCATAGATCCTCCCTAGCTCGCCTCTTGCGGCGCTCCACCAATCCGTCGTCGATCCGCCTTGGCGCGAATAAAGGCGGGCCGCGCCGCCAGACGCGCCCAATCGTTGAGGCGGGGCGCTTTTCGATCCCGCCGAACATCATGCCCGAGCCGATCTGGGAGCCGACATAGAGCATCAGGGCGGCGGTGAAGCGCTCGCCCGTCAGATAGTCGCCGCCGATTAACCACAGCCTTCAAGCGCAGCCAGCGTCCGTTGCGGGATTCCAGTAGCCGACCATCGTCTCGCGCTCTGGCGGCACGTCGATTATTCTACGCCTGGCGTGACAGCGGATTATCGGACCCAAATGGTCTGTATCCTGGTGATGAGCGCGCGAGAGGCGGAGGGTCGCGAGGGAGCGTCGACGGCGATCGTCGTCGATAGCCTGTCGGTCAAGACGACGGAGGCCTGAGGATCCGGCGCCACGCGGCTTCGACGCCGCCAAGAAAATCAAGGGCCGCAAGCGCCATGTAGCCATCAACACGCTTGGCCTGCCGATCGAATGCCAGATCACGCCAGCCGACACGCAGGACCGCGACACACTGACGCCCGTCTTGCGCAAGGTCGGGTCCGCGAGAGGCCCGTTCGTGACGATGTGTTTCGTTGACAGTGGCTATAATGGCGACGAAGCGCAGCGAGCCGCCTTTGAAGGGCGAGCCGCATCGCAACTTTTCCGTCATCCCGAGACCGACAAGCGGGTCAAAGGCTTCTACGTGTTGCCCAAGCGCTGGGTCGTCGAGAGGACCTTCGGCTGGATCAATCGGGCAAGACGCCTGGCCAAAGACTTCGAGGCGACCAGTTAGAATCTTCCGCCCTCGCATGGCTGCTCATCGCTCTCCACCTCCTCCTCACGCGACACCTCGCAAGGCTCTCAGCTCCACAACCGTGATTTAGAGTTGGGCTCTTAGCACTACTTTGGCAGATTTCTCTGGCCTTTGGCATTTTTAGGATTCCCGAAACGCGTTTTGCGTGATTCATGGGTGGTCGGCATTGCGGAGGGCCGACCATGGAAGAAACCTGGAAGTCCGATCTTGATCGATGGCTCTCGCCCTTCGTGAGCGCTTTCCGGCACAAGACGCGCGCACGGATGTGCCCTGTCTATGTTGCGGGGCTGATCGGCGGGGGCGACCGCAAGAGCGTTCAACCCATGGCGGCGCGCGACGGCGAGGTCGGTTACGACCAGCTTCATCACTTCATCGCAAGCGGCGTGTGGGACGCAGCGCCAATTGAGAAGGCTTTGCTTGCCGAAGCTGACAGGATGGTTGGCGGCCGCGACGCGTGGCTGATCGTCGACGACACGGCGTTGCCGAAAAAGGGCGAGCATTCGGTCGGCGTCGCGCCGCAATACGCCTCGTCGCTCGGAAAGACGGCCAATTGTCAGTCGCTGGTCTCGCTGACGCTGGCGTCGCGCGAGGTCCCGGTGATGGTTGGCCTGCGGCTGTTCCTCCCCGAAGACTGGACAAACGATCCCGAGCGCATGGCGCGGGCTCGCGTGCCAGAGGAAAGACGGAACGCACTGACGAAGCCTGAAATCGCGATCGAGGAGATTGACCGCGTCATCGCCTCGGGCGCGCGCTTCGGTTGCGTCCTCGCCGATTTGGGATACGGCTCCAGCGGGTCTTTCCGTCAGGCTCTGAGCGAGCGCGGTCTCAAGTGGGCGGTCGGGCTGTCGCGGCGCCAGAATGTCTATCCCGCCGACGTCGCTTTGATCTTTCCGGTCGCCAGGGCGGGAAGGCCGCGCAAGTACAGCATCCCGGATCAGCCTCCGGTCTCCGCCGAAGCGGTGTTGGCTGAAGAGAAATGGCGAAGGGTCAATTGGCGGCGGGGCACAAAGGGCCGGTTGACATGCCTCTTCGCGGCCCGCCGCGTTCGCGTTGCGGACGGTCATAAGCACCGCATGCTTGATGATCGCATGCAATGCATGCCGGGCGACGAAGTCTGGCTCGTCGGCGAACGGCGGTCGACCGGCGAGCAAAAATACTATGTGTCCAACCTTCCGGCCGATACCAGCCTCAAGACGCTCGCCGCAACGATCAAAGCCAGATGGGTCTGCGAGCAGGCGCATCAGCAGTTGAAGGAAGAACTCGGCCTCGACCACTTCGAAGGCAGATCCTGGATCGGACTACACCGGCACGCCTTGATGACCATGATCGCCTACGCCTTCCTCCAGACCCGCCGCCTCAAGGCCGCGGGACGGAAAAAAAGAATTGGGGGACCGCCGCCACAACCGAGCCTGCCGGCCATCAGGCAAGCCATCCTTGACCTCTTCACGCGCCCTCCGCCCAGGCGATGTCCCCACTGCGCGAAACTCCTCAGCCAAGCCGCCGCGCCCGATCTGCCAAAGTAGTGCTAGCGCCTATGGAAGACGTACAGCCGTCGTTCGGCACGGCTCCGAAGTAGACGTTCAGGCGACCTGCGACGCCGGCTTTGCGGCGTTCGAACCGAGTTTAAAGTCCCCGATAGGGGATCAGGAAACCCCACGCCTTTAGGCGGCTGGATGGTGGGCGCTTCCGGTATAAATTGGCGGGATGGAAGCGTACAAGGGTGGCGGCCACACGGTCTTTGACTGCAAGTATCACTTGGTCTGGGTGACGAAGTATCGTTACGCGGTGCTTGGCGGCGACATAGGGGTTCGTTGCCGCGAACTTTTGCGCGAGACGGCGCGGGCGCATGAGATGGTTGTGCACGCCGGGTCGATCAACCGCGACCATGTTCACATGCTGCTGTCGATTCCTCCGGGCCGCCGGTGCCGCGCGCTGTGCAACACTTGAAAGGGCGCAGTTCGCACAAGCTGCTGAGTGAGTTCGGCCTGCTGCGCAAGCGGTACTGGGGTCAGCATCTGTGGGCCAGGGGCTACTGGGTGGTGAGCAGCGGCAACGTGACGGACGACATGTGGATCGAATACATCAAGAACCAGGCTCCGCCCGAGCCCGACGACAACTTCAATGTCACGTGATTTGCCGCCCTGTCCGCCGAACGGCGGGCAGATCCGGCTTTGAGCCGTAACCTGAAGCCACCGCCTTTAGGCGGTGGACCATTCGCCCCAGCGGAGATCCGCGTTCCGCCCGAAAGAGACCTTCGTTGCGCGTGGTGGCTAGGGGCTGCGATGCGCTCGTCTTTTGACGGGTGCGTCGAGATCGACGACGCCTACCTGGAAGGGAACGCACCGGCGGCAAGCGTGGACGCGGCGCTGAGGGCAAAACCCTGTTCGTCGCGGCGGTCGAAACAACGGGCGACGGCAAGCCGGTTCGTCTCAAGCTCCCGGCGCGTGACGAGTTTTTGCAGCCATGCGATCGCCGCCTTCGCCATGACCAGCCTCGAACCTGACTGCGCTGTGCTCAGCGACGGCCTGCGCTGTTTCGCTGGCGTAATCGCGGCAGAGTGTTCCCATCAGGTCATCGTCAAAGGGAGCGAACCAACCGCGGCTCGCACACCCGCTTTCAAATGGGTCAACACAGCTATCGGCAACATCAAGGCGTCGTTCGCCGGCGCCTCGGGCCATCGGCAGCAAGCACGCGCCGCGCTACCTCGCCGAATTCGAGTACCGCTTCAATCGTCGATATTGGCCTCGCCGCGATGATCCCTCGCCTCGCGTGGGCCCACGTCCGCACCCCGCCAATGGCCTACCGGCTGCTCAAAAAGGCTGAGCGTCATGCGTAATCAAGTTTTGTTTTGGGCGCTGGAAATTGGATTAGGGTGATGTTGCGAGAACGGCCGGGAGGGCAGAGTGGCCTTGCGAAGATTGGCCCGGGTGCTGGCTTGCGCCCTATGTCTATCGCCTGCTGTTGCGGTTTCTGCGGACCTTGTGGGAGACGCAGCCGGCGAGAACTAAGTTACCTCGCGGGTACCGGGGCCCGCGTGAATAAGTTGCCTCGCTGGTATGGACGGCGTGGCGACCGCCTTGTTCAATTCATCGGCCGGCATGTCTGAAGCTGCGTCGCAACTGGTCTACGCGGACCAAGCGCTCGCGGCCTTCACTGCTCGCGCCCTCCCGAACTAAGGCGGCGAACCCTTGAGGCGCTCCTAAAAATCGCGACGAGCGACGTTGATGACGTCCAGAAATCCGCAGCCAACGCCCTGGCAGCCATCAACCCAACCGATCCGGATCAACGCCGCGCGGCGATCGAGACGCTCCTGAAACTCGCTACAGCCCCAATCCGGACGTGCAGGAAATCCGCAGCCAACGCCCTGGCAGCCATCTATCCCAGCGATCCGGATGAAGCGCCACGCGGCGATGGAAACGCTCCTGAAACTCGCTACGAGCCCCGATCCGGACATCCAGGAATCCCGCCATCGATGCGATGGAGATCCTCAACCCAGTCGATCCGGATCAGCGCAGGAAGACGGCGATCAAGCGCTCCTCAAATCGCGGCGAGCGACATTAAGCATTTGGCAGTCCGCCGCTAAAGAGCTGGCAACCGTCACCGAGCACGACCCGGATCAGCGCAAGACGGCGGTTGAGACGCTCCTCAAAATCGCGGCGAGCGGCGACCTTAGTGCCCAGATGTCCGCGGCCAACGCGCTGGCGGTGATCACCCTACCGATCCAGTTGCAACGCAGGCGATGGTCGGGGCGATCCTGAAACTCGCAAAGAGCGACGATCGGTTCATCCAGAAATATCCGGCAATACGCTGGCGGTTATCAACCCAGCCGATCCTGCTTCAGCGCAAGGTCGCAATAGAAGTATCCTGAAGATCGGGGCGAGCGACGATCCGTCCCTCCAGCAATCGGCCTCCAATGCGCTGGCGTTGATCTCAACCCAACCGATCCTGCTGAGCGCAAAGTTGTGGTAGAAGTGCTCCTGAAGATCGGGGCAAGCGACGATCGGTTCATCCCGAAATCTGCCGCCAACGCGTTGGCGGCAATCACCGAGGACGACCCCAGCTCAGCGCAAGGTGGTGGCCGAAACGCTGCTAAAAGTGGCGACCGGTGATGATGCGCACAGCCAGAAATCCGCTGCCAACGTGCTGGCAGCGATCACCGGGCAAGATCTGGTTCAGCGCAAGGCGACGGTCGAGGCACTCCTGAAACTCACATCGAGCGGCGTTCCGGAAGTTCAGCGATCCGCTACCGATGCTCTAGCGGCTATCAAGCCAACTGATTCGGATCAGCGCAAGGCGGCGGTCGAGACGATCCTGAAACTCGCAAAGAGCGACGATCCGTTCACCCAGAAATCCGCCGCTGACGCGCTGTCAGCCATTGCGCTGACTGACCGAGATCAGCGTCGCGGCGGTGGTCCAGGCGATCCTGCAACTCGCGAAGAGCGACTTTCCGGACGTCCAGCGATCCGCCGCCGACGCGCTGGCCGTGATCAACCCAACTGACCCAGATCAGCGCGACGCGGCCGTAGAGGCGAAGAGTCTCCTCGAACTTCGCGGGTCTGAGCCCGTCTGGTCCAGAAATCTGCCGCCGATGCGCTGGCCGTGATCAACCCAACCGATCCGGCTTCAGCGCAAGGCGGCTGTCGAGGCGCTGCTGAAGCTCGCGACGACGACCTTCCTGACGCCCGGAATCCGCCGCCAACGCGCTGGCGGCCATCAACCCAACCGACCCGCATCAGCGCCAAGGATCTTGTCAATATTCTGCTGAAACTCGCGGCGAGCGACTTTCTGGACGTCCGCAATCCGCCGCGGATCGCTGGCGGTCACGCCCAACCGATGCGGATCAGCGCAAAGCGGCGATCGAGACGCTCCTGAAACTCGCGACGAGCGACGCTCCGGACATACAAGAAATCGGCCGAACGCGCTGGCAACTATCGCCAAACACGACCCGCATCAGCGCAAAGCGGCAGTAGAGATCCTCCTGAAGGGAGACGGCGAAGCGGGAACTCGGATGTCAAGCGTACGGCCGTCGACGCCCTTTTCGAATTAGGGCCATTCAGCCGGACCGATGTCGCAGGGGGTACTGGCGCAAATCGGTCAGGATGGTGCCCCGTCTGCGGCGCAATTGCGTGCCGTCGCATCGGCATTCAACGGTCCACGCCACCTCGCGAGCGGCGGCGGCGCGGTAAAGGAGGGCACTATCTTCCTGATTTTCGCAGGGACGACCCAGGGCCAATTCCCGCCGACCGTCATCCAAAGGACCCACAATCGGCCAAACCCGTCCTCGCCGCCTTCTCCAATCATTGGCCCGCTCTAGCAGGAGTCGGACGCCCTCGCGAACGACGTCACAGAGCAACCGCCGACATCGTCAGGGAGGCCTGCCCAGCTGCGGCGAGTTTGCCGGGCTGGTGTCCTGACGAGGGTCGACGGCTAGCCGCGCGGCTAGGAGTAGGGGCGCGCACAATCTCCTCGCGGCTCAAGAGTTGGTTCGGCGGCGACGAATGCGCGTTGTTGGCAAGAAGAGAACCTTCGCGGCGCTGAAAAAGCTCGACAAGGCCTTCATGGCGTCTCCCGCCCCTGCGGCGTCTACGGACGCGAACTCGGCGCAGCCGTCTCATCGGACGGCGCTACGCCCTATGCCGGCAATACGATCTTTGCGGCGCATTGGTTGGGGCCTGCTATGGACGGCGTTCCTCGCCGCCTTCCCACTCAGCGCACGCGTGAGGAGCGCATACCTCTTCAACGAAAAGGCGCGTGGTTGGCTCAGCCTTTCAGTTCCTGCCGGCGATCATGATCCTAATGCCCGCTCTGCGTCGCCGCATGCTTCTACCTTTTCGCGAACGAATTGCTCGCTGACGCGCGGCTGGTCGGATCTGAAAGAGGCCCGGAACTCTATTCTGGCCTAAAGGTGCGCGATCGGGAGGGCACAAGACCCTGCCGGTCGGCCAAGCAATTCCCGACGTGAACAGAAAACTCCTCCTCGTCGGAAAATCAGGGCTCCGGCAAATCAGCGCCTCTCTTCGCGTGTTCCAAGCGTTCCTGCCGCACGGTCGCCTATCTCAACGCGCGTTCGTGCGAACAGGGCGTTGGAGGCGGCGATCGTCGAGCGGGTCAGAAATTTCGAAAGCGCCGATTTCTTGGATGGACTCATCTCTGGGCGATCTCGCCGTCGTGATTGACGGCCTCAACGAGAGTCACCCCTCAGGTACGAGCGCAATCGTGACCTTTGCCAATCGCGCTGGCCGCGCGAACGTCATCATCGCGACGCAACCCATCGAGGGGATCGGCGGGACCCGCTCGCCGCTCACGCTTGCGGCTCCCTTCGAGCTTCTCCCGCTGGCTCGCCGACGATATCGGCGACTTACTGAAGAGCCGCCCGCACGCGACAGTCGCTGCGAGCCGCGTCCGGGGTGAGAACTACAATCGCGCCGTCGACGCCCTGCTTGGAAAGGCGCTTGATCGCGAGCCGCAAACCGAAGGCGAGAGCGACGCCGAAAAAGTCCTGGAAGAGGGGCGTTCGGCGCAACTCATCCTCTCCAATCCGATCGATCTGACCTATGCCCAATCCGAGCTGATCGCTATGGGTCTCGGGGCCTCAGCCCTCTCAAATGATTGAGCAGGCCTTTCGCCTTGCCTGCAAACAATATCACGCGACCTATGATCGGGACTTCCCGGCCCTCGATTTCTCGCCAAAGCGGTCGCGCTGCGAAAGGAGGACCGCGACCGCAACTGGCTGAAGCCCGACGAGTTCGCCAGCGAACAGGGGGCGCTCGCTGAATGTCGTCTAATTGTGCCGCGGACGATGATGGAGACGGCGGAAAAGGAAGTCACCGTAATGCGGTTTCCGGCACGACAAGGTGATGGACGTGCTGATGAAGCCCGCCTTCGAAATCGACAAGACCCTCCAAACTGATCTAATCGACGACCCGCGCTTTCGGGGAGTCTCTCTCTTGTTCGCCCAGCACGCGGATCGCGCTCTGGCCCAGCGCATCCGCGATCGTTTAGTGAGCTGCGCAGCGAAAACGGGTGACAATGCGCTCAGCAACGAATTCGTTCGGCTGTTCGACGAGGGCCCAATTATAGCGCTCGCTTCGTAAGCCGGCCTTGTTCCCAACCCGATGCGGTCGTGCTGCTCTGTCATCAGGGATCGAACGCAACGGCCGCGTTATCGGCTTCAATCGCCCAGGTCACTCCGGCAGCGCTCGGTGCTACTCCTGGATGTCCTCATGCCGAATAGTCCGATGGCTTTCGCCCAGATAACCTCGGGGGTGGCCCTCAGCGTTTTGCCCTGCCCTCCGGTGTCCACTTCCTATCGCTCCAAATCTGTACTCCGCTCACGGCCAATCCAAGCCATTTCTAAAATCTTTCTCGCTCCCACTGAAAGGGCAAAGGCGAAACTCTCCGTAGGGCTCGCTGGCCGGATGGCGTATCCCCGCGCTGAGGCTCTTGCAGAGCAAATGAGTTGGCTGGCGAGCCGCAGGAGACCGGCGCCCGGGTCCAGCCCGGAGCACTCAATGCCTGATCTCTTCTCTGTGATGAGATAACATCCGCTTTATCAAATTCCCTGCGACAATTGGCGGGGTGCGGGAATAGGAGCGGGACGATGCCATCGCGCGCTGTCCTTTGCCTGCTCGCCGCCGTGGCCGCATTGCCGGCCGCGCGCTCAAGGCGACGCCAACGCCGCCGTCTCCGCCGCGGACGACGACAGCGCCTTGTCCCCCGAACAGCGCATGGCCGCCTGTGACGCCTTGATCAAAGCCACGCAGAACGCGCCCAAGGCGGTAGCGGATGCGCTCGTCAATCGGGGCCAGGCCGCCTGGTACGCCAACAGGATTAAGCAGGCCTTCGCCGATCTCGATGTACGCCTCCGGCGGCGGCCACCTTCCCAAGGTGAGGGAGATCGTGATGCTGCGCAGCTAAGTCGGCTTTTTGAGCAAGGCTGGCTGCACAGCATGGGTCGAGTAATCGTTGATGATGGTCGGCGAGCGCCGCCGGCGATGGACAGAGAAGAGCGGGCACGGATTTTCGCGGAGATCGCCGAGACCCGGAGCGGTGGTGGCGGAAGTCGCACGGCGGGCCGATGTCTGCACCAGCCTCGTCTACAAATGGCGGCGGGAGGCTTTGAGGCAGACAGGCGCGGCAGCCTCGGGATTTGCGCCGGTGGTGATCAAACCGGCGCCGGCGATCACGGTGAACCGCTCCGGCTTTGCCGGAGGCCATTTTGTTTGAGTCACGCGGCCATGGCTGTGTCGTTCAGCATGGCGAAGTAGCGTTCCTCGGCTTCGGCCGGCGGGATGAAGCCGATGGGCTCCAGAAGCCGGCGATTGTTGAACCAGTCCACCCACTCGAGGGTTGCGAACTCGACGGCCTCGAAGTTGCGCCACGGTCCGCGTCGATGGATGACCTCGGCCTTGTAGAGGCCGTTGATCGTTTCGGCGAGGGCGTTGTCGTAAGAGTCGCCGACGCTGCCGACGGAAGGCTCGATCCCGGCTTCGGCGAGACGCTCGGTGTACTTGATCGAAACATATTGGGCGCCGCGATCGCTATGATGAACGAGGCCGCCGCGGCTGGCCGGCCTTCGGTCATGGAGCGCCTGTTCGAGGGCGTCCAGAACGAAGTCGGCGTGCGCCGTCCTGCTGGCTCGCCAGCCGACGATCCGCCGCGCATAGGCGTCGATGACGAAGGCGACATAGACGAAGCCGGCCCAGGTCGCGACATAGGTAAAATCCGCGAGCCACAGACGGTCCGGCGCGGAAGCGTGGAACTGTCGGTTCACATGATCCAGCGGACAGGGGGCCGCCTTGTCGCTGATCGTTGTCCGCAAAGGCTTGCCCCGGATCGCCCCCCGAAGGCCCATGTCCCGCATCAACCGGGCGACCGTGCAGCGAGCGGCGCTGAAGCCCTCCCGCCGCAACTGACGCCAGACCTTGCGCACGCCATAGACGCGGAAGTTCTCCTCGAACACGCGCCGGATCTCGACCTTCAGATCGGCGTCGCGGCGGACCCTGTCGGGCAGGCGGGAGGGATCGGCGCGCCTGGCGAGCATGGGCATGATAAGTCGACGGGGCGATCGGCAGAACCCTGCAGATCGGCTCGACCCCGTAGGCCTGACGATGATCGTCGATGAAGGCGATCATGGCTTGAACCGGCGGTCGAGCTCCGCCTGGGCGAAATAAGCAGACGCCTTGCGAAGGATTTCATTCGCCTGCCGGAGTTCCCGGTTCTCACGCTCCAGCGCCTTCAGCCGTTCGGCGATTTCGGCCGGAACGCCGCCGCGCACGCCGTTGTCGACCTCAGCCTTCTTGACCCACTCATTGAGCGACTGCGCCGTGCAGCCGATCTTCGCGGCAATCGAAGTCACCGTCGCCCACCGCGAGGGATGATCCTTCTCGTGCTCGAAAACCAGCCGAACCGCGCGTGTGCGCACTTCGGGTGAAAACCGGTTCGTCGTCTTGCTTGCCATCGCTCCACCTTCTCAAGGTTCGGAGCCTCCGGCAAACCCGGGGCGGTTCACGGCTTCGCCGACGGCAGTGGAACCCAAAGACGCCGCCGCAATCATCGTGGAGGTGAATAACGCGCGCGTACGGATCGGCGCCGGAGCGTCGTCGGCGCTGATCGCAGCGACGTTGAAGGCGCTGCGGACGTGATCCCGATCCCCAGCAACGTGCGGGTCTGGATCGCGACGGGCCACACGGACATGCGGCGCGGCATGCAGGGGCTGGCGCTTCAGGTCCAGGAGCAGTTGAAACGTGATCCCCACGCCGGCGATCTCTACATTTTCCGCGGTCGCAGAGGCCAACGGCCGACATTCTGCATATAGTTTTCGCTGGGCGAGACTTGCCTACCGCTGGCATCCGCTGTTCGACCGGACGCTCCAGGTCTCGCGCAACCGGCGCGGCAAGGAGCTGACCTGCATCTACACGGAGGAGCGGCCCGACCTGGCGCGCGAACTCCCGAACTGGATGTTCGACGAGACCTATTGCGCAGGCATGAGCCTCGGTCCGCCGCAGGTCGGCATCGAGGCGCTGAACGAACTGGTCGCCGTGTTGGCGGCAGGCGGCAAAGCGGCGAAGCGCGGTTCACGATGGCGTCCTTCCGAACCGAGGGAGGCGATTCGTGCCGAAGAGAAGGAACCTGGATCGAAGACAACTCGCGCTGGCTCTCGAACCCCGGGACCCGCCATTACCGGCAATCCCGAACGCCAAGGGACTGGTCGAAGCGCTGGCCGACCTGCTGCTCGAAGCGCTCGGCGCGCAGACCGCGGAAGCGGCGGCGGAACAGGGAGGCGGTCATGAGCCCCAAGATCACGGCTGACCACCTCGCCCGCGCGGCGATCGTCTACGTGCGGCAATCGACCATGGCGCAGGTCATCGGCAATCTCGAAAGCCAGCGCCGGCAATACGATCTGGCTGGGGCCGCCCGCGAGACGGGCTTCAAGTCCGTGACTGTGATCGACGACGACCTCGGCCGGTCGGGATCGGGAACCGTCGAACGGCCCGGCTTCGAGCGGCTGGTGGCGATGGTGTGCTCGGGCGACATCGGCGCCGTCTATTGCCTCGAAGCGTCGCGACTGGCGCGCAATGGGCGGGACTGGCATCACCTCATCGACCTGTGCGCGTTGGCGGGGACGCTCGTCGTCGATCCCGAAGGCGCGTACGATCCGCGAAATCGTCAACGACCGTCTGCTGCTCGGCCTGAAGGGCACGATGTCGGAATACGAACTCAGCCTGATGCGACAGCGCGGCCTGGCGGCCCGCGATTCGAAGGCGCGGCGCGGCGAGTTCCGGTTCATGCTTCCGCCCGGGTTCTGCTGGAGCGAGGCGGGCAAGATCGAGACCGATCCCGACGAGCACGTGCAGGAAACCGTCCGCATGGTGTTCGCCAAGTTCCGCGAACTCGGCAGCGCGCGGCAGGTCTTCCTCTGGTTCCGGGCTGCGGAGATCAAGATGCCCGTCGTCCGGAGGAACGTCGACGTCACCAAGATCGTCTGGAAGTCGCCCGTCTACCACGCCGTCATGCAGATCCTGCACAACCCGTTGTACGCGGGAGCCTATGCGTTCGGCAGGCGGGCCCAGCGCACGCGGATCGTCGACGGACGCGCCCATAAGGTCAACGGCATCCGGAAGCCGGAACAGGAGTGGTCGGTCCTGCTGCGCGACAATCACCCCGGCTACATCTCGTGGCGGGAATACGAGAGCAACCAGAAGCTCTTGCTGGAGAACGCCTACATGAAGCGCAATTGCGCTCGCAAATCGGCGCGCGGCGGGCGCGCTTTGCTGACCGGCCTCATGCGCTGCGGGCGGTGCGGCCGGATGATGCGCGTGTTCTACGGCATGGGGAACGCCCACGCGCATCGCTATCAGTGCCGCGGCGACGACGGACACGTGGGCGCCGGCTTGTGCATCGGCGCTGGCGGCGTCCGGGTCGATCGCGCCATCGCTCTGCAACTGCTCGAGGCTGTCTCTGACCGCGCCGTCGAAGCCGCCATCTTCGCTTCGGATCAGATTGAGCGCTCGGCGAACGACGTCATCGCAGCTGCGGAGCGCGATCTCGAAGCGGCGCGCTACGAGGCGAGCCTCGCGGCTCGTCGACACGAGCTGGTCGACCCCGCCAAGCGGTTCGTCGCGCGCGAACTGGAGGCGCGCTGGAACGGCGCTTTGGAAAGGGTCGCCGAGATCGAGCGCCGCATCGAGGACCTGCGTGCGACCGCGGCCGCCCGCCCGACGATCGATCGAACCGCCCTGATGCGGCTCGCCCATGATTTGCCAGCGGCCTGGAACGCGCCGACAGCCGATACCCGGACCAAGCAGCGCCTCATCCATATCCTGATCCAAGAGATCGTCTGCGATCTCGACGAGGCCGCCAAAGAGGTCGTGTTGCTGATCCACTGGACCGGCGGTCGGCACAGCGAGCTCCGCGTTCCACGAGTGAAGACGGGTTGCGGTCCGACTGGTCCGGCGCCGAGCGCCGTCGAGGCGATCCGCACGCTCGCCACTCGCTGGTCCGACCGGGAGATCGCCGTGTCGCTCAACCGAATGCGCTGCAAAACCGGCGACGGCGAGACCTGGACGACCGTCCGAGTGCGCGACACTCGCGAGCGTCTCGGCATTCCCGAGGGCCGCCACGCCGACGACGGCATGATCAGCTTGGCCAAGGCGGCCGAGCGCCTCCACGTCTGCATCGGTTCCGCGCGGCGCCTGGTCGAATGGGGCGTCCTGCCGGCGACACAACTCATGCCCGGCGCGACCTGGCTCGTCCCAAGCGCCGCCCTCGACACCCCCGAAGTCCAGCAAGGGGCGCACGGCGTGATCGCCCGCCGTCCAAAGAACTACGAGGATTATCAATACGATAAGGTCATCCGACTGCCAGGAATCTGAAATGGGGGTGCATCATGAAAGACGCTGTGGCGATCTGGCGAAGGTGCTCTGGCACGACGGGATCGGGCTGTCGTTGTATGCAAACTACCTGACTTCATACTGCAGCTCCTTCCGCTGGAAGCGAGCATCTTGGTTCCGTTGTCCGGCCGATTGCGGCCGCCCGGTCGACGAGCCGGTTCCATCGACTGCATTGCTTGGGCGGCAGGTTCGACCCCGGCGGTTCGTAAAGATAAG
>CAVUJV010000025.1:0-529104 GCA_963741845.1 uncultured Alphaproteobacteria bacterium | reverse complement strand
GAGGCTAGCTGCACAGCATGGGTCGAGTGACGTTGATGATGGGCGGCGAGCGCCGCCGGCGATGGAGCAGAGAAGAGCGGGCACGGATTTTGGCGGAGATCGCCGAGCCCGGAGCGGTGGTGGCGGAAGTCGCACGGCGGGCCGATGTCTGCACCAGCCTCGTCTACAAATGGCGGCGGGAGGCTTTGAGGCAAGACAGGCCGGCAGCCTCGGGATTTGCGCCGGTGGTGATCGAACCGGCGCCGGCGATCGCGGCTTCGCCGACGGCAGCGGAACCCAAAGACGCCGCCGCAATCATCGTGGAGGTGAACAACGCGCGCGTACGGATCGGCGCCGGAGCGTCGTCGGCGCTGATCGCAGCGACGTTGAAGGCGCTGCGGACGTGATCCCGATCCCCAGCAACGTGCGGGTCTGGATCGCGACGGGCCACACGGACATGCGGCGCGGCATGCAGGGGCTTGCTCTCCAAGTCCAGGAGCAACTGAAGCGCGACCCGCACGCCGGCGATCTCTACATTTTCCGCGGTCGCAGAGGCCAACGGCCGACATTCTGCATATAGTTTTCGCTGGGCGAGACTTGCCTACCGCTGGCATCCGCTGTTCGACCGGACGCTCCAGGTCTCGCGCAACCGGCGCGGCAAGGAGCTGACCTGCATCTACACGGAGGAGCGGCCCGACCTGGCGCGCGAACTCCCGAACTGGATGTTCGACGAGACCTATTGCGCAGGCATGAGCCTCGGTCCGCCGCAGGTCGGCATCGAGGCGCTGAACGAACTGGTCGCCGTGTTGGCGGCAGGCGGCAAAGCGGCGAAGCGCGGTTCACGATGGCGTCCTTCCGAACCGAGGGAGGCGATTCGTGCCGAAGAGAAGGAACCTGGATCGAAGACAACTCGCGCTGGCTCTCGAACCCCGGGACCCGCCATTACCGGCAATCCCGAACGCCAAGGGACTGGTCGAAGCGCTGGCCGACCTGCTGCTCGAAGCGCTCGGCGCGCAGACCGCGGAAGCGGCGGCGGAACAGGGAGGCGGTCATGAGCCCCAAGATCACGGCTGACCACCTCGCCCGCGCGGCGATCGTCTACGTGCGGCAATCGACCATGGCGCAGGTCATCGGCAATCTCGAAAGCCAGCGCCGGCAATACGATCTGGCTGGGGCCGCCCGCGAGACGGGCTTCAAGTCCGTGACTGTGATCGACGACGACCTCGGCCGGTCGGGATCGGGAACCGTCGAACGGCCCGGCTTCGAGCGGCTGGTGGCGATGGTGTGCTCGGGCGACATCGGCGCCGTCTATTGCCTCGAAGCGTCGCGACTGGCGCGCAATGGGCGGGACTGGCATCACCTCATCGACCTGTGCGCGTTGGCGGGGACGCTCGTCGTCGATCCCGAAGGCGCGTACGATCCGCGAATCGTCAACGACCGTCTGCTGCTCGGCCTGAAGGGCACGATGTCGGAATACGAACTCAGCCTGATGCGACAGCGCGGCCTGGCGGCCCGCGATTCGAAGGCGCGGCGCGGCGAGTTCCGGTTCATGCTTCCGCCCGGGTTCTGCTGGAGCGAGGCGGGCAAGATCGAGACCGATCCCGACGAGCACGTGCAGGAAACCGTCCGCATGGTGTTCGCCAAGTTCCGCGAACTCGGCAGCGCGCGGCAGGTCTTCCTCTGGTTCCGGGCTGCGGAGATCAAGATGCCCGTCGTCCGGAGGAACGTCGACGTCACCAAGATCGTCTGGAAGTCGCCCGTCTACCACGCCGTCATGCAGATCCTGCACAACCCGTTGTACGCGGGAGCCTATGCGTTCGGCAGGCGGGCCCAGCGCACGCGGATCGTCGACGGACGCGCCCATAAGGTCAACGGCATCCGGAAGCCGGAACAGGAGTGGTCGGTCCTGCTGCGCGACAATCACCCCGGCTACATCTCGTGGCGGGAATACGAGAGCAACCAGAAGCTCTTGCTGGAGAACGCCTACATGAAGCGCAATTGCGCTCGCAAATCGGCGCGCGGCGGGCGCGCTTTGCTGACCGGCCTCATGCGCTGCGGGCGGTGCGGCCGGATGATGCGCGTGTTCTACGGCATGGGGAACGCCCACGCGCATCGCTATCAGTGCCGCGGCGACGACGGACACGTGGGCGCCGGCTTGTGCATCGGCGCTGGCGGCGTCCGGGTCGATCGCGCCATCGCTCTGCAACTGCTCGAGGCTGTCTCTGACCGCGCCGTCGAAGCCGCCATCTTCGCTTCGGATCAGATTGAGCGCTCGGCGAACGACGTCATCGCAGCTGCGGAGCGCGATCTCGAAGCGGCGCGCTACGAGGCGAGCCTCGCGGCTCGTCGACACGAGCTGGTCGACCCCGCCAAGCGGTTCGTCGCGCGCGAACTGGAGGCGCGCTGGAACGGCGCTTTGGAAAGGGTCGCCGAGATCGAGCGCCGCATCGAGGACCTGCGTGCGACCGCGGCCGCCCGCCCGACGATCGATCGAACCGCCCTGATGCGGCTCGCCCATGATTTGCCAGCGGCCTGGAACGCGCCGACAGCCGATACCCGGACCAAGCAGCGCCTCATCCATATCCTGATCCAAGAGATCGTCTGCGATCTCGACGAGGCCGCCAAAGAGGTCGTGTTGCTGATCCACTGGACCGGCGGTCGGCACAGCGAGCTCCGCGTTCCACGAGTGAAGACGGGTTGCGGTCCGACTGGTCCGGCGCCGAGCGCCGTCGAGGCGATCCGCACGCTCGCCACTCGCTGGTCCGACCGGGAGATCGCCGTGTCGCTCAACCGAATGCGCTGCAAAACCGGCGACGGCGAGACCTGGACGACCGTCCGAGTGCGCGACACTCGCGAGCGTCTCGGCATTCCCGAGGGCCGCCACGCCGACGACGGCATGATCAGCTTGGCCAAGGCGGCCGAGCGCCTCCACGTCTGCATCGGTTCCGCGCGGCGCCTGGTCGAATGGGGCGTCCTGCCGGCGACACAACTCATGCCCGGCGCGACCTGGCTCGTCCCAAGCGCCGCCCTCGACACCCCCGAAGTCCAGCAAGGGGCGCACGGCGTGATCGCCCGCCGTCCAAAGAACTACGAGGATTATCAATACGATAAGGTCATCCGACTGCCAGGAATCTGAAATGGGGGTGCATCATGAAAGACGCTGTGGCGATCTGGCGAAGGTGCTCTGGCACGACGGGATCGGGCTGTCGTTGTATGCAAAGCGACTGGACCGCGGAAAGTTCGTCTGGCCGTCGGCGAAAGAGGGCGTCGTGTCGATCTCGGCGGCGCAGATGGCGTACATGCTGGAGGGGATCGACTGGCGCAATCCGCAACTCACCTGGAGGCCGGCGAGCGCGGGCTGAGAGCGCGGGAGACTTTAGCAAAAAGCATGGGGATGCAAGCATTTTAGGGCGCCACAAATCGTCCGGAATGTGATTCTCTCGTCTCTATGGCTCCCGCTTTCGAAGCCCTTCCCGACGATGTCGCCGCGCTGAAAGCGGCGCTCGTCGCCGAGCGCGAGAAGGGTCTGAAGACCGCCGCGGAACTGGCGGTGGCGAACGCGAAAGCCGCCGAGGACCAAGCGCTGATCGCGGCGCAGAAGCTGCGTATCGCCAAGCTGGAGCGCCAGGTCTACGGGCAGCGCTCTGAACGCTCGGCTCGGCTCATCGAGCAATTGTCGCTGGAGTTCGAGGAGCAGGCGGCGAGCGCCACGGAAGACGAACTGGCCGCGGAGAAAGCGGTCGCCAAGACGACCAACGTTCGCCCGTTCACCCGTCGCTCGCCCGAGCGCAACACCTTCCCCGAGCATCTGCCGCGCGAGCGCGTCGTGCTCGATCCCCCGACGGCTTGCGAATGCTGCGGCGGCTCCCGGCTGCGCAAGCTCGGCGAGGACGTGACGCGCACGCTTACGATGAAGCCGCGCGAGTGGAAGGTCATCGAGACCGTGCGGGAGAAGTTCACCTGCCGGGACTGCGAGAAGATCAGCCAGACGCCGGCGCCGTTCCATTGCATCCCGCGCGCCTGGGCGGGGCCGAGCCTCTTGGCGACGATCGTGTTCGAGAAGTTCGGCCAGCATCAGCCGCTGAACCGGCAGGCTGAGCGCTACGCGCTGGAGGGCGTGCCGATTGCGCTGTCCACCATGGCCGACGCGGTGGGCGCGGTCTGCACGGCGCTCGACCCGCTGCGCCGCCTCGTCGAAGCTCACATCATGGCGGCCGAGCGGTTGCATGGCGATGACACTACGGTTCCCGTGCTGGCGCAGGGCAAAACCGACACGGGACGGCTTTGGACCTACGTGCGCGACGACAGGCCGTTCGCCGGCGCCGGGCCGCCGGCGGCGATCTTCCGCTACTCGCGCGATCGCCGCGGCGAACATCCGCAGGCGCATCTGGCCGGCTACGCCGGCATCCTGCAAGCCGACGCCTATGACGGCTACAACCGGCTGTATCTGGCCGACCGAAAGCCGGGGCCGATCCGGGAGGCGGCGTGTTGGGTCCATGCCCGGCGTCCGTTCTTCGCCATGGCCGACATCGAGGAGAACGCACGTCGCAAGGCGTCGGGAAAGAAAGAGATCCCGCTCTCGCCGATCGCCATCGAGGTCGTGCGCCGGATCGACGCGCTGTTCGCGATCGAGCGCGCCATCAACGGCAAGAGCGCGCCCGAACGCCTTGCGGTGCGGCAAGTCGAAAGCCGGCCTTTGGTCGAAGCTCTGCACGCCTATCTCAGCGCCGAGGTCGCCAAGCTCGCGCGCGGGCACGACCTCGCCAAGGCAATCCAGTACATGCTCAAGCGCTGGCCGGCGTTCACGCTGTTCCTCGCCGATGGCCGCGTCTGCATGTCGAACAACGCGGCGGAGAGATCGCTGCGCGGCGTGGCTCTGGGAAGAAAGTCGTGGTTGTTCTGCGGCTCCGACCGCGGCGGCCAGCGCGCCGCCGCCATGTACAGCCTGATCGTCACCGCCAAGTTGAACGGCGTCGATCCGCAGGCGTGGCTCGCCGACGTTCTCGACCGCATCGCCGCGCATCCCGCTCACCGGCTCGACGAGTTGCTGCCCTGGAACTGGGGCAAGCCGACAGTGAACCATGCGCAAGCCGCCTAAGCCGAACGCCGCTTTCTCCGAGGCCGAGAAGGCTCGCGTCACCGCGGCGTGCGAGCAGTTGATCGCCGAGTTCATGAAGCCCCGGTTCCTGCCCGAAATCCAGCCGACCCAGTTCAACTACCCCGTCGATATCCTCGGCAAATGGCGCGGCGCGCAATATCGCTTCATCCAGCGCTACCGCTCCGGCTTCCCAGACAACCTCGGCGAAGAATTCGACGCGCCCTTCGCTCGCCTCGACTGGATTGCCCGCGACCGCTTCGACCTCCAGTGGCATCGCCACACCGGTCAATGGTGGCGTCTCTATAGCGGCCTGACGCTCGACGAAGCTGTTCAAACCATCAAAGCCGACGGTCATCTCCAACCGCTTTAGCTGCAACCGCCTTTCTCGCGGCCGAGGGCAAGCTTACCGCTGACCGCAGAGGGCGAAAGCGGATTCCCGCGGCCTACGCCGAATGGTCTCGCAAGTACGGGGGCGCCGACATAGAGGACGGATGGCGTGATCTCGATGTGCTCGGCGTCAGGCTGAGGCTTGGCAAGCAATTCGGCGCCAGGGGGCATAGCAACTCTCCTATGGAGAGCGCATCATACTTCCCGAAGGCGATCAGACGTTTCGGTCGCCACCGAAGCCTCCCGACGGGCTGAGGGTGAAACGGGCGAAGCGCTGAAACTCCAGTGGCCTCTGGCGGAAGCGGCGCTCAGGTGCGGCCGCCTAAAGCACGCTGTTTTCATACGGCAGCGTATCCTGAGTTCCTGAGGTAATTTGCGCATTCGTGAGGCGAGAAGGTTGGAAGGAGGGCCCCAACCCGCCTCCATGTCCTTTCAGCGGTGCGTTCTGCGGCGTCGCGCATTTTATGTTTGAGCTTTGCGAAGACCTGCTCGATCGGATTGAGATCGGGGCTATAGGGAGGCAGGAAGAGAATTCTCGCGCCGGCCGCGCGAATGAGGCGGCGGACGCCTGCGGCCTTATGAGAGCCGAGATTGTCGAGAACGACGATGTCGCCTTGCTTGAGCGTGGGGACCAGCATTTGCTCGACATAGGCGACGAAACTCTCGCCATTGATTGGGCCGTCGATCACGAGCGGCGCGTCGATCCGATCGCAGCGCAAGGCTGCAATGAAGGTCATCGTCTTCCGGTGTCCATGAGGGGCCTTGGCCACGAGCCTTTGACCCTTACGGCCCCAGCCCCGCAGCGGCGTCATGTTTGTCTTGACCCACGTCTCGTCGATGAAGACGAGGCGCGAGGGATCCACGCTGAATTGGGCGGATAGCCGATCTCCCGGAAGTCGTACCCGCGGCAAGGGCTTGAGATGGCTTTGGCATGATTCCTGTTTCTGTCAACAGATCACGATCCCGTCAGACGCAGATACAGATCCGGCAACTTCTCAGGCAGCCGCCCAATCTGATCGATCTGCACGACATTGCGGCGACCGAAGATGCGTGTGAGATACGGATCGCCCGAGGGATCCAGGCCGACGCAGAACACGTCGATGCCGGCATGGGCGAGCGACAGGACGGCGTGACGCGCGTCTTCGACGAGGTAGCGCCGATCTGCGACGTCGACGTCCGAGGGCTCGCCGTCGCTGATCATGAGGAGAAGACGCCGGTATGTGCTCTGTTCCAGTAGCCGACGCCCGGCATGTCGCAAGGCCGCTCCCATGCGGGTCGAGAAGCGGCCGACAAGGCCGTCGAGGCGCGCTTTGGCCCGTGTGCCGTACTGATTCGCCGAATCCCTTGATGGTGAAATAGTGGACATCGGCGCGCGTGTCCGAGCAAAAGGCGTCGATCGCGAAAGGATCGCCCAACGCCGCCATGGCGTGGGCCAGCAGCGCGGTGGCCTCGCGCTCGATCTCGAGGACTCTTCGGCCGGCGCTCGGCACGACGTCGTTGGTCGACTGCGAGGCGTCGAGCAACACAAGCACCGACAGGTCGCGATAGCGGCGCTCGAGCCGACCATAGACCTTCGGATCGGGAACGCCGCCCAGACGGCGATCGACGGCGGCCGCGATGCAGGCGTCGAGGTCCAGCCGGTCCCCCTCGGCTTGGCGCCGCAGCCGCACCGGCCGGCTCACCTTGGCGGAGCGGACAAGAGCCGTGATGCGATGGACAAGCTCCGGCCGACGCTCGAGTAGTTCGTCAATGCTCGCGGCGCGGCCTTCGGGCGCTGGGTACTCGACAATCGTCGCCCAATCCGCCCGGTCACGCCGAATGAGATAGTCCCATTCCGGGTAGCGCGCTACCGGGACGCCGGCTTCCGCCTCCGGCGGCGCCGGAATGGCGTGGCCGAGTTCCGCATCCTCAAGTTCGGCGTCGTGCGCCTCGCGTTCTCGCTCGGCGGCCATGTCTTCGCGCTGCTCGAAGCGCACCGAATCGAGGAGGGTTTCGTTCTCCGGCGCCGGCGCGGTGACGCCATAATCCCAAAGTCCTTGATTGTCGTCGCGATAGACTGGCTCTACGACATAGGTCTTGGCGTTGAACTGCGCCCGCATCTGGCCAAGATCGTTGCCGAGAAGCCCACCGATCGACCGGCTGATCGACGGGTCGCGCCAGTCGCCGGCGGCGGTCGCGAACAGGCGACGGCCTTTCGACACCCATGCATTGTCGTCGACGTAGTCAGGATCGATCAGCGCACGCGCAAGCCGCGCCATCAGCGCCGGCGCGGTGACGGCGCCGGTCGCGGACGAGACGTGAAACGGCAGCCACAAGCGGCGAAGGCCCGGAAAGCGACGCATCGCCAGTTCCTCGACCCGGGCATCCTCGATGAGTGAGACAAGCGCCACCTGCACTGGCTTGAGGCTACCGACAGGAAAGCGCGCAGCGCCGAATTCCAGATGCGCGCCAATGTGGGCGACCGCGGCCAGGAACACCCGTCGCGACGCCGCGGGCGCGAAGCCTCGGTACTTGTCGGGGAGCCGCACGACGCCGCCATCGAAGGAAGAGCGCCGGCGCTGATCGGCCACGCCGTCCGCGAGCGCCCGAAACGGCGGATTGCGGCGCCATAGCGCGACCATGTAGGCCTTCAGCTGACGCTCGAGATCCGCGAGTTCCACTTCGCCCGGGGGCGGAGCCGTGGCCGCTTCGGCTGCCGAGACGGCTCTCACCGGCTCACACGCAGGCGGCGATCGCCGCGATCAGCGCGCCGCGCACGTCGTCGTCGTCGCTAATCGGTTGGACCAGCGCAACCCTGCACGCGGCCTCGGCGCCAATGCCCCGCGCGATGAGGCGCCCAGCCTGGATCAGCATGCGCGTCGAGGCGCCCTCGTCCAGCCCGTGACCCTTCAAGTTGCGCGACCGGGCGCCAATTGCGACGAGCATCTCGGCGGTCGCCCGATCCACGCGCGCTTCGTGCGCGACGATCTCCGCTTCGACTGGCGGCGGCGGATAGCCGAAATCGATCGCGCCAAAGCGCTGTTTCGTCGATTCCTTCAAATCCTTCAGAACGCTCTGGTAGCCCGGATTGTACGAGATCACGAGCTGGAAGTCGGGATGGGCCGCGACCAACTCGCCCTTCTTCTCCAGCGGCAAGATGCGGCGATCGTCGGTGAGCGGATGGATGATCACGGTGGTGTCCTGTCGCGCCTCGACGATCTCGTCGAGATAGCAGATCGCGCCGTGGCGCACCGCGAGGGTGAGCGGCCCATCGTGCCACATCGTCCCTTGCGCATCGAGCAGATAGCGTCCGACCAGATCCGCAGCGGTCATATCCTCGTGGCAGGCGACCGTCACCAGCGGCTTTTTGAGACGCCAAGCCATGTGCTCGACGAACCGCGTCTTGCCGCAGCCTGTCGGCCCTTTGAGCATCATGGGCATGCGGTCGCCATAGGCGGCCTCGAACAGCACTATTTCGTCGCCAGTGGGACGGAAATAGGGCTCATCGCGTATCAAATAATCGTCCAGCGGCATGCCAAGCTCACGTGAGGTCGAGGAACTCCTCGTCCTTCGAAACCGATGTGGCTCACTCTCACCATCGCTCGCCGCAGGCGCGACCCTCTCCCCGCAATGGGGAGAGGACCGAGGAGACCCTGCCAGGCATAGCCGACCTTAGCAGAGCTGGGTGAGGGCGGTTTTCTCTGTCAGCGAAAGGACGCGTTAGCGGTGCGTCCCTGTCTTCTGATTGGGAATGCCGTCGATCGGGCACTCTTCTGTGCCGACCGTTGGCCGCGTGATCGCCTCGACCATCTCACGCGTGCCCTCGGGATCGTTGATCCACTTGCTGTAGAAATCGTAGGGACAGGCGGCGACGCCGCGCAAATCCTCGCGTGAGTTGATCTTGCCTGTGTACCCCCGATGGAGAAGCTTGAAGAGATGGTTCTCGGATTGGCCGTTACGCCTTGCGTCGCGGATGAGCGACGTCGACAGCTGGGCGTATTGGATGCCGTAGTCTTCCTCGCCGCATTCACCCAATGTGCGCCCGTCGAAGCCGATGATGGCGGAATGGCCGAAGTAGGAGTAAACGCCATCGAAACCTGACGCGTTGGCGACCGCCACATAGACGTTGTTGGCCCATGCCATGGCCTTCGCCATCAGCACCTGCTGATCTTTTGCAGGGTACATATAACCCTGGCAGCGGACGATGAGCTCGGCGCCCTTCATCGCGCAATCACGCCAGATCTCGGGATAGTTGCCGTCGTCGCAGATGATGAGGCTAACCTTGAGACCCTTCGGTCCTTCCGAGACATAGGTGCAGTTGCCCGGATACCAGCCTTCGATCGGCACCCATGGCATGATCTTTCGGTATTTCTGAACGATCTCGCCCTTGTCGTTCATCAGGATCAGCGTGTTGTAGGGCGCCTTGTTGGGGTGTTCCTCATGCTGTTCGCCGGTCAAGGAGAACACACCCCAGACTTTCGCCTTGCGGCAAGCGGCGGCGAAGATCTCCGTTTCCTCGCCGGGAACAGTGGCGGCGGTATCGTACATCTCTTTCGAGTCGTACATGATTCCGTGCGTCGAATATTCCGGGAAGATGACGAGGTCCATGCCGGGAAGGCCGACCTTCATCCCAACCAGCATATCCGCAATGGCCTTCGCGTTGGCCAGAACCTCCTTCTTCGTGTGAAGCCGGGGCATCTTGTAGTTGACCACCGCCACGCCGACTGTGTCGTTGCTGCTGGAGATATCGCCGTGCAACATAAATCTCTCCCTGGTTAATTGCCGGGCATCGCCCGGACGCCAATACCGATCACACCGCCAAGTGACGATGGACCAACTCGTCGGAGAGGTCCGTGACCGCCCCTTCCGCGGCGACCTGGCCCTTTTCCATGACTACGAAGCGCCGCGCGGCGCGGCGCGCGAATGAGACGTTTTGCTCAACCAGAATGATCGTCATGCCGTACTCCTGATTGAGGCGGATGATCGCCTGCTCGATCTGCTCGACGATGTTGGGCTGAATGCCCTCCGTCGGCTCATCGAGCAGGATGAGCCGCGGTTTCGCGGCGAGCGCGCGCGTAATCGCGAGCTGCTGTTGCTGCCCGCCGGACAGCACGCCGCCCATTCGGTTGAGGAATTCGCGCAGGACGGGGAAGAGATCGAGCGCGAACTCGGGGATCTCCCGTTTGCCGTCCGGCCGCGCGAAGCTGCCCACGAGGATGTTCTCGCGCACGGTGAAGCGCGGAAATATCCCGCGCCCCTGCGGAACGTAGCCGATCCCGTGACGCGACCGCTCGTGCGTCGGCATCTGAGTGATGTCGCGCCCGTCGAGAAGAATGCGGCCCGTGACCCGATCGGTCAGACCCATTACCGTCTTGAGAAGGGTCGTCTTGCCGACTCCGTTGCGGCCAAGAACGGCGAGGAACTCACCCTCGGCGACGCTGAAGGACAGGTTCTGCAGCACCGGGGAGTTGCCATAGTAGGAGGCGATATCTTGGGTCTCAAGCATCGGCAATGCCGCCGCTGCCGAGATAGGCGTCCTTGACGGCCTGGTTGCTCTGGATGTCGGCGGCATGTCCCTCCGCCAGAACTCTGCCCTGATGCATGACCGTGATGATGTCAGAGATCTCGCGCACGAACGCCATGTCGTGCTCGACGACGATCAATGTGTGGCGCCCGCGCAACGCGTTCAAGATCTTGGCGGTGTGCATTGTCTCTGCCGTCGTCATGCCCGCCGTCGGCTCGTCCATGAGGATGAGGTCGCTGTCTTGCGCCAGCAGCAACGCGATCTCAAGCGACTGCGTCTGGCCGTGCGAGAGATAGCCTGCGGTATGATCGAGAAAATCCTCAAGGCCTACGAGCTCGGCCAGCTTCTCCAACCCGTCGCCCTCGGCGCTGCGTCGGAACCTCGCGACGTTGGCGAAAACGCCGAGCCGCTTGGAATAGCCAACTTCGAGATTGTCGCGCACGGTCAGCTCGCGGAAAAAGCTCGGCACCTGGAATTTGCGTCCCACGCCGGCGCGGGCAATCTTGTAGTCTGGGAGATCGGTGATGTCCCGATCCTTCAGGATCATTCGTCCGGCTCTGGGCTTGACTTTGCCGCAGATGACGTCCAGCGCCGTGGTCTTGCCGGCCCCGTTGGGGCCGATAAGGCAGCGCAATTCGCCTCTCTTCACATCGAGATTGAGTTCGTTGACGGCGCGGAATCCGCCGAACTCGACGACGATATCCTGAAGTTTGAGGAATGTTTCGCCAACCATGATCAACTCACCGAACCGCGCCACGGCGCGCCGGATTGTCGCCGCGCCTCGGACGCCGCAGCCGCCTTGGTGACCGCAATCGCCTCGCTCTGCCGCGTCCCTCTCATTATGTCGACCAGGCTGACGAGTCCGTTCGGCAGGAACAGGACCACAATGATGAAGAGGGCGCCCATGATGAGCGACCAGGTGTCGAGGAACGCCTGCGTCTCGGAGAGGCTGCCCTGGACGCCGGTGACGACGATGGCGCCGAGCGCCGACCCGACCAGGGAGGCACGGCCGCCGACCGCGCACCAGATTACGATCGAGAGGCTGATTGGGACGGACAGGAAGGTGGGTGACGCGAACTCCATTACAAGCGTATAGAGCATGCCGGCAAAGCCCGCGACGCCGGCCGAGACGCAAAAGATAAAGGTCTTGTAGGCCGCGACGTCGTAGCCGAAGTACCAGACGCGCGTCTCGTCATCGCGGATCGCCTGCAAGATGAGCCCGGTCTTGCTGCTCATCAGCGCAAGCCCGAGAAACAGGCCGACCGAGAGCGTGGCGGCGGCGAGATAGTAGAGCGCAGCGCTGTAGGCGTCGAAGTCGATGCCGAAGAGGCTCAACGTGGTGAGGTCGGTGATCCCGTTGAAGCCGCCGGTGAAGCGCTGCTGGTCGATGATGAGCAGGTTGATGACGACCAGCATCGCCAAAGTGATAATCGCGACGTAGACGCCGTTGACCCGCGCGCGAAACACGAACCAGGCGATGAGAAACGCCAGCACCACCGGGACCGAAACGCCGGCGAAGATGGCGAACGCATACGAATGGAACGGCTCCCAGAACCAGGGCAGCTTTTTCACATTGTTCCAAACCATGAAGTCGGGCAGACCGCCGGCGCCGGTCTGGATCGGGATGGTGCGCAGCTTCAGCGCCATCGCCATACAGTAAGAGCCGAGGCCGAAGCTCACCGCCTGGCCGAGATTGAGAATCCCGGCATAACCCCATGACAGGCTCAGGGCGAACGATAGAACGCCGAAGATGATATATCGGGCGAACTTGTTTAGCAGGTAGGCGTCGCTGACGAACAGCGGAACCGAGAGGATCGCGGCGCAGAAGATCGCATAGGCGACGAGGCGCTGAATCGATTTCCGATGCTTGTTCACGCCATCAGCTCCGACGCACCCGCATGGCGAAGAGGCCTTGCGGGAAAAGACGGATCAGCACCACGACCCCGAGGAAGACGATCGCCTTCGCCATCGTGTCGTTTGTGAGGAAGGCGAGCACGCCGGACGCCTGGCCAATGAGATAGGAGCTGGCGATGGTGCCGAGCAGGCTCTGCACGCCACCCACGACGACGACGAGAAAGGCGTCTACAACGTAGTTGGTGCCCATGTCCGGCGCCACGCTCTTTAGGGGCGAGACAAGCGCGCCAGCGATCCCGGCAAGACCGGCGCCGTAGGCGAATGTCAACGAATAAATCCTTCCGGCGTTGATGCCGAAGCATCGCGCGATGTCGCGGTTCTGAGTGATCGCGCGCAGACGCATGCCATATTCGGTTCGAAAAATGAGGAGATAGGTAATGATGAGCAGCGCCACCGTGAGAACGAAGATGAAGATGCGGTAGGAAGACTCCTCGTAAGCGCCAATATGGACGGCCCTCGTCAGGAACTCCGGCATCTTGACGTAGCGCAACTCGGCGCCAGCGCTGAGCCGGATCGCCTGCTGCAGGATGACGCCCACACCCCATGTGGCGAGAATCGTGTCAAGCGGTCTCGTATAAAGATGCCTGATCAGCAGCCACTCGATCAGTAGGCCGGCGACGCCGACGAGAACGAACACGATCGGCAAGCAGGCAATCAAATTGATGCCGAGAGTGCTTTGCAGAAGCCACACAGAATACGCGCCAAGCATGACGAATTCGCCATGCGCGAGATTGATTACGCCCATGGTGCCATAGATGATGGCGAGGCCGAGGGCGACGAGCAGCAGGATGGACGCGATGCTGAGCCCGACGGAAATCTGAGAAATTACGACACTCATGCTGGATGATTTTCCCAGCGGCCGGGGCGGCCAGCCGGCCGCCCCGCCTCGCCTTCTGCGCTTACGCTATTTCAATCGGCCAGCCGGGGATCACCCCTTCTTCTCGACCAAACCGTCGGGAGTGCAGAGCTGGCCGGGATAGGCCCAATATGGCAACGGCTTGACCCATTCCTTGACCTCTTCGATCACTTTGAACTGGCCGTTCGCCTGCGCCTCGCCGATCTTGGGCCAGAGGTAGGTGTGCGAGTTGTCGGGATCAATCTTCACGAGGCCTTCCGGCGCCTTGAACTCCTGGTTCCATGCCGCCATGCGGATGGCCGCCGGAGTCAGGTCCTTGCCGCCAAGTTTCTCCACCGCCTGCTTGAAGAGGTAGACTTGAAAATAGGCCGGCTCCGACACGAAGTTCGTCGTCTTGCTTTTGCCCCAGCGCTTCTGGAACGCCTCGACGAACTTATGGTTCTCGGGCGTGTCCGTAGACATGAAGTAGGGCGCCGACGTGAAGTGTCCGGCGGCGAACTCGCCGCCCATCGCCGCAATCTCCTCTTCGGAAGTCGTCAGGCTCGCCATCGGCATCTTCGCGGGATCGAGACCCGCGGCTTTGTACTGGCGATGCAGCGCCACCACGCTGTCGCCGACTACGGTCGAGAAGATGACGTTCGGCTTCGTGTCCTTGAACTTGCCTATGACAGTGCTGAATTCCGAGTGGCCAAGCGGCACGTACTCCTCACCGACGACCTCTCCGCCCAACTCCTTCAGCAGGATCTTGCAAACGTTGTTCTCTTCCTTGGGATAGATGTAGTTGGAGCCGATCAGATAAAACTTCTTGCCGAAGGTCTTGACCAGCCATGGCACGAAATCTTTCTGCTGCTGGTTCGGCACGGCGCCGGTGTAGATTACGTTCTTCGAGCATTCGCGCCCTTCGTAGAGGGTCGGATACCAGTAGAGGTTGTTGTACTTCTCGAACACCGGCAGCACCGCTTTGCGGCTCGCCGAGGTATAGGATCCAAAGACGCTGACGCATTTGTCGCCGACGACGAGCTTCCGCGCTTTCTGCGAGAAGGTTGCGGGATCGGAAGCGGGATCCTCGATGACCGGCACGATCTTCATACCGCCGACGCCGCCGGCCGCATTGATCTCCTCGATCGCCATCAGAGTCGCCTGGTTGAGCGACGTCTCGATGATCGCCGTCGTCCCGGTCAGCGAATAGAGCACGCCAACCTTGATCTCCCCGCCCGCCGCGTACGCGAGAGACGCGTTTTTGATCCAGATGTGCGGGAAGCCGGCCATGGTCGCCGCCCCCGCCGCCACGGTGCCTCTGAAGAATTGTCTCCTATTCACGCCCATGCCAGTCTCCTCCGCCGAAAAGCAAAAACGCCCCAGCACGGCCATCGTCGATGGCCACTACTGGGGCGTCTTTGCCTTGAATTTCAATTTTGCGCGGCGCTGTTGCCGCGGGTCTCAACTACAAGGCTATCCAATAACGTCGCGCGAGTCAACGATCGCGGCGGCGATCGCGCCGATCGAGACGCGGCGCGTCATCGCCTGGCGGCGCATGTAATGATATGCGTCTTCCTCGCTGATCTTCTGTTTGGCCGTCAGGATGGCTTTGGCGCGCTCGACGCTGTGGATCGTGCGCAGAGTCTCGTCGAGTTTGTCGATGCGGCTACGCAGGCGCTGTTCGTACCTGAACCGGGTCCTCGCCAGCACCAGGCTCGCCAGTATCGCATGGGTGGCGAAGGGACGATGCAGCAGGGCATCCGGGCTGCAGTTGCGCAATAGTTCCAGGTCAGGCGGCGGCGCCGCCGGGATCGTGAGCACAAGCGCCGACTTCGGCGCTCCGGGAACCCAGGGAAGGCGGTCGGGCAGGCCCGGTGCGAGGTCACAGTAGATGACGTCGGCGTCTTCGGGCATCCTGTCGAGCGTCGGCCATACGTGCCGCACCCGCCCACGCGCGCGCTGCAGTTCACGCATCAACAAGTCGCAATTCTCATCGCGCGCGATCGCCACGACGATGTCGAGATTCACGATCTCCGACGGCAGCGTCCCTGCCCGCGAAGCCATATGTGACTGTTGCCGCGCTCCATCCCGCATGTCGTCGCCTTCATCGGCCTATCATCGAGGTTCCGTAGCCAATCAGATAGGGATCGGCGAGCACGGGGCGCAGCGACTGCTCGAGTATGTCGAACTGGCCGCGGCGGTTCGCCCGGCCGACTCGCGTCCAAAGATCGGCATGGTTGCACGATGCGTTGACCGACACCTTGCCCTGCGGCGCTTCCAGGCTCGAGCCCAGGACCATCGGGCGCATGATGTCGGTGTCCATCGAATTGGTCTGCTCGAGCGCCTTCGCGAATAGGTGCACCTGGAAGTACGCCGCCTCGACGCACATGTTGGTCGGCTCGTCGTCGCCGAAGCGCTGTTTGTACCGCGTCACGAACGACGAATTGCGCTCGCCGCTGACGCACTGGAAATACGGCGCGGCCGTAATGTGCCCCTCGCCAACGTCGAAGCCCATGGCGCGGATCTCCGCCTCGGTCGTCGTCAGGCTGGCGATCGGCATGACCTTGGGATCGAAATTCGCGTCGGCGTAGGCGCGATAGAGATGAACCGTCGAATCCCCGACGACGGTTGAGAAGATGACATCGGGCTGCGCCTCCCGGATGTCGCGGATGATCGGCAAAAAATCGTGACGCTGAGCGCGCAGATTGAGATAGACTTCTCCCACGACCTCGCCCCCATTGTGGCGAAGCACTTCCCGCATCGTACGGTTGCTCTCGCGCGGATAGACGTAGTCCGAGCCTACGAAAAAGAAGCGCGAGCCGTAATGGTCCGTCAGGTAGCGACAGAGCGCCACGCTGTTCTGGTTCGGCGCTGCGCCTGTGTAAATGACGTTGGGCGACAGCTCGAAACCTTCATATAATGTAGGATACCACAGCATGCCGTTGAGGCGCTCGACCACCGGCAGGACTGCCTTCCGACTACTCGAGGTATAGCAGCCGAAGATGGTCGTCACGCGGTCAGCGATCATCAGCCGCTTGGCGTAACGCCCGAATGCGGCCGCTTCCGACGCCGGGTCGTAGATCACGGGCGCCAGTTCGCGGCCGTTGACGCCTCCGGCCGCATTGATCTCGTCGATGGCCAGCAGCGTGCCGCGGAGTTGGGTCTCCTCAATGAGGGCCATGAAGCCCGTCGCCGAGAACAGCACGCCGACCCGCCAGGGCTCGGATGTTGACGCTGAAAGCCTCCCGGTCACCTCGCCTCCTGACCGCCCGGACCGAACGCATTCCGGGTCGAGCGGAGATCGCAAAAAATTCGTCCGCCCGGCCGGGAATGTCAATGCCGGGGCGAATACCTCCATATGCGGCAAGAACCCTCTCCATCCCCGGAAGGGGTACACGCAGCAACGACGCCCAGCTTGTTTCGGGACCAGCGCCGACAAACCGCCGGTACCGACGAAGCGAATGCTAGCAATTCCGATGCCAATGTCGCCAGCAAGTCTCGAAAGCAACGGGAGCCCTGGGGGATCGGCAGTCTCCCAACTCGCAGAAGGGGCGGGCAAGGCCTGTTCGCGGCGCCTCTCGACGCCCATCTCCGCGTCGTTGGCTGATGTCAGCGTCGCGCGGTCGAGACAGCCGAGCGTCGCGGCCGCTCCTTTGACGCCGTTAGAAAAACAAAGCCTCCGCTCGGGAAAGCCGTGTCACTCTGCCAGCGGGCAGCGAGGAGCGCGCGCATAGGGCGGCCTATTCGGAAGGGAGGACCGAAGTGGCGACCCGTCGCCCCGCGACGAGAGGGCCAAGCCGATCGAGGTAGTGATCGACGGGCGCCTCGAGCGCGACGAGCAGCGCCTCGCCTTCAAAACGCACGCGCCAGTGCAGGTTGCCGGCCTGATAGCCGAGTTCGACCGCGTCGGCGAGCGAGTGCGGCTCGATGCGGAGCCAATGCTCCCTGTCGACGCGGACGACGAGCGCCCGCTCGTCATCGAGGATCAGCACCGCGCCGTCGAACAGCTTCTGGTCGCGCGGCAGCGCGACCGCCACCTCCTCGCCGGCTTCGCTCGTCGCCCGGAATCGTCGCCTTGCCAATTCGTCGGACGGAAGCGTGAGAACGTCCACGCGTCCGTGATGTTCGAGATGATGCAGCCGATCCGCCAGAGCGGGTTCGACGCGGCTTCCCAGAACACGATCGACAAACATCATAAGGCGAGGGTCCTGATCGGTTGGAGCGAGCCGGGAGGAGCGACCGGTTAGGAGGCGAGCAGCTCCTTGATCTTGGCGTCAAGGAAGGCGACGTCGTCCGGGTTCGTGCCGGGGCCGCCAGCGAAATGGCCCCACACGGACGGGATCGGGATCAGCTTCGCGTTCGGCATGTGCGCGACCTCGTATTCGCTGTCCGCGACGGGGAAGTAGAGGTCGGTCTCGCCGGGCATGACATAGGTCTTCGCCTTGATCGCCCCAAGCGCCTTGTCGAAGTCGCCCTTGTAGATCTCGTTGTCGCTGATGTCGCCGTTCTGCCAGGTCCACAGCATGGTGAGCAGGTTGTTGGCGTCCTTGGGCAGGAAGAAGCCCTCCCAGAAGCCGATGAGGAAGTCCTCCAGCGACGAATAGCCCATACGCTCGAGGTCAAGTTTCTGCCGGTAGAAGGTCTGCGAGAAACCCCAGCCGGCATAGACTCGCGCGGCGGCGCGCAGACCCTTGTTGGGCTTCTCGTCGTACCAGCCTTCCATGAAGGCGGCGTCGGCGGTCAGCGCCGCCTTGACGCCCTCGAGGAAGACGAAATTGTGCCGCGAGCACTTGGACGAGCCGCAGAAAGGCAGCGAGCAGGTCCATCATGTCCGGATACATGGCGCCCCAATGGAACGTCTGCAGCGCGCCCATCGACCAGCCGAGCACGAGCCGAATATGCTTGATGCCCAGATGCTCGGTCACGAGCTTGTGCTGCGCGCGGACGTTGTCATAGGCGGTGACGAGCGGGAAACGCGACTTGTTGTAGGGCTCCGGCGTGTTGCTCGGCGACGACGAGAGGCCGTTGCCCAACATGTTCGGGATGATGATGAAATACTTGGACGGGTCGAGCGCCATGCCATCACCGACGAGCCACTCGTTGTCGTAGTGCTGCCCGGAGTACCAGGTCGGGTAGACGATCACGTTGCTTTTGTCGGCGTTGAGCGTCCCGAAGGTCTTGTAGGCGAGCTTGCAGTCGCGAAGCGTCGCCCCGCGCTGAAGCCGCAGATCGCCCAGATCATAGACTTTGTAGTCGACAGTCATTCTTTGTGCTCCCCCGAGGGTTGACGGTTTCTTGATCGTTGCCGGCGCGCTCGCTTTCAGGCGAGGACCGGCGGCTTGCGGTGCGCCCAGGGGCGCGCCTTCTCGAAACAGGCCGACGCCTTCAGCACCAGCTCATCGTCGAGATGGCGTCCGATGATCTGCAGCCCGATCGGCAGTCCGTCGGCGGTGAAGCCGGCGGGGATCGAGGCTGCGGGCTGGCCCGTCAGGTTCAGTGGAAAGGTGAAAGCCAGCCATTGGGTGTTGGCGACCATGCGGCCCTCGATCTTCTCCGGGCCCTGAATGTCGAGCCCGAAGGGCGGGACGGCGAGGGTCGGCGTCAGCAGGAGATCGTATTTTTGCATGAAGCGCCACATCTTGTTGTTGACCGCCTTGCGGACCATGAGCGCGTCGGTCAGCTCCTCCGCAGTCCAGGGGCGCGTGAGGAAGGCGACGAGATGCGGGGACATCCTGTCTCCATACTCCGCGACCATCTTGCGCATGCCGCGCAGGTCGGTCTCGGCGGCGACGATTCCCCAGAAGGCGTTGAACGGGTCCTCCCAACCGGGATTGGCTTCCTCGACCGTGCACCCGAGATCGGTCTCGAAGGCCTTCGCGGCCTTCGTCACGACCTCCCGCACTTCCGGATCGACGGCGGCGTAGCCCCAGTCGACGCTGAAGGCGACCTTGAGGCCCTTCAGATCACCCTTGGTGGTCTCCCGCCAATCGTAGGGCGCGGCGGGAAGCGTGAAGCGGTCGCGCGGATCGGGTCCCGCGATCACCGACATCATCAGTGCGGCGTCCTCGACCGTGCGGGTCATCGGGCCGATATGTTCGAGGCTCTCCCAGCTTGAGACGCCGGGATAGCGCTCGTCCTTCGTGCCGGGATAGAGCGGCACGCGTCCCATCGACGCCTTCAGGCCGTAGACCCCGCTGTGGGCGGCCGGAATGCGGATGGAGCCGCCTCCGTCGCTGCCGAGGGCGAACGGACACATGCCCGCGGCCACCGCCGCGCCGGAGCCCGCGCTCGATCCGCCGGGCGTCCGCTCGAGATTCCAGGGATTGCGGGTCGTCTCGAACATGGGATTGTGTCCGACGCCGCTATAGCCGAATTCCGGCACGTTCGTCTTGCCGAGGATTACGCAGCCCGCGGCCTTGAGCCGCTCCACGACGACATCGTCCTCGTCGGGAACGAAGTCCCTGTAGGCGTAGGAGCCCGAGACGGTCTTGATTCCGGCCGTGCAGATGAGGTCCTTGACGCCGACGGGAACGCCTGCGAGCGGGCCGACCCTCTTTTCCGCCTTGATGTCGGCGTCGATCCGTCGCGCGGTTTCCCGGGCGAGATCGGGAGTGGGCGTGCAGAATGCGTGCAGCTTGGGTTCAAGCGCTTCCATCCGCGCGAGATGCGCTTCCGTCACTTCGACCGCAGATAGCTTGCGGCTCTTGATGTTCTCGGCGAGTTGGGCTGCGGACAGGCTGCAGAGATCGCTTGCGGTACTCGAAGACATTTTTCCTCCTGTCAGAAGAGGGCGGCGGCGGCCGTTGTCGGCCGCCGCCGTCAGGTTATCGAGCGAGCGCCGGAGAGCCCTTCGAGGCGAAAGCTGAAAGCGCCCAGTAGACGACGCCGGCGACGACCGCGGCCGAGATCGCGGTGCAGTATTCGGGCGCCAGTTTCTCGACCGCGAAGGCCACGATCGAACCGGCCGCCCAGGCTACGAAGGCCATCGGACGCCACTCTTCCGCCGTCGTGACGCCGGACCGGGTCAGATACTGGTCGACGAGGATGATGGCGCCGATTGGCGGCACGAGGATGCCGAGGAGCGAGAGCCATTGGATGAAGAAGGCCCAGACGTTGCCCGCCGCGATCGCAATGCCGATGACGCCGAGGATGACCGCCATCAGGCGCATGTGTGTGCCGAGAATGCGCGACCAGCCTGTGGCGGAGTTGTACAGGCAGTGCGAGCAGACCGAGCCCAGGTTCACATAGAGGAAAAGGAACGCAATCACGCTGAGCCAGCCGAGCCCGAGGTGATTCATGTAACCGAACATGTTGTCAGCGCCGAACGGATTGGCGTTCGGAACCGCGAGTGCGGCCGTCATGACGCCGCCGACCAGCATGGCGCAGAGGTTGGCGAAGGGGAAGGCGCTGAAGGTCGCGATCCAGGAATCGCCGCCGGTCTTCGCCCATCGGTTGAAGTCCGGCGTCACGGTCCCCGCATCGGCGAAGAGCGCGATGACGACCGTCAGCCCGACGCCCATCGACATCGTCGCCGCGCCGTTGTTTCCGGCGTAGTCCATGATGGCCGACCAGGTCGTCGTGGAAGCGGAATGGAACGCGACGAAGAGCCCAAGGATCACGAAGAGCGGTACGGAGGCGAGGCCGATATAATGAAGGCCGCGCACGCCGATGAAGGTGATCCCGATGTAGAGGAGGCCGGCGATAACGGTCATCGCCACGTAGTTGAGCCCATAGGTGCTGCTGACGAGCGCGCCGGTGATGCCGGTTTGTACGGCGTACCAGCCGAGCAGCAGGGTCGAGAGCAGGCCGGAGGCGACGACAAAGCCCTTTGTTCCGAAGACGCGGCTCGCGATCAGGCCGAAGTTCATGCCGGTCCGCGCGCCGAGGAGGCCGAGCAGGCCCACATAGCCGAACATGATGATGTTGCCGATGACCATGGCGGTGAGCGCGCGCTGAAAGCCCATGCCAAGCACCAGGATTGAGCCGGTCATTGCGCCGGTGATGATCATCGGAAACCCGATCCAGACCATCACATTGGAGAAAAGGCTGCGGCGCGCAACCATCGGCACGGGCTTATGCTCGTATTCGTCGCCGAGGATGTGATCGACCTGTTCTTCCGCTTCTTCCAAGGCTGAATGATGCGATGTCATTGCTTGCTCCCATAGGCGTTGTGTGTCGAAATCTCCTCGGGCCACCTTGCTTTCGGGCATATCGACGGCGTGGCCAGCGCGCCGCCGCCTATGCCGGTTTGAAGAAATGCGCGACGGTTGATCTGCATGTACGGCCCTCCTCGTTCGCGCGACTGGAACGGACGCGCGCGTGCAGGTCTCCGCTCGACGAGCGAGCAAAGGCGATCAGTCCGCAAAGCGGCTGTTGATCGGGATAGCGCCGGGCGTCCTTTCCCGACGCCAAAATAAAAAAGCCCGAACGATCCGCGAGGATCTTTCGGGCTTCAGCGCCTGACCCCGAAACGGCATTGTTTCGCGGTCGTCATCGAGAACCTGTGCATCACTCGCACAACCACCCTCGACTGTCACGATTATGATCGAGGAAATTTGGTTGTCAAGAGCTCATTGGCGTTGATGATCGCATTGGCCATGTCGTCCATCGACGTCCGCTTCGACATGGCCTGCTTGCGGATTGTCGAGTGCGCCTCGTCCTCGCTCATCTGCTGGGTCTGCATGAGGATGGCCTTGGCGCGCTGGATCTTCTGCATGCCGGAGAGTTTCGCTTCGAGCTTCTCCAGCTTGCGGTCAGCCTTGCGCTTTTCGATCCAGAGCGTGCGCGCCAGAATGACGTTGGTGAGAAGTCCGAACGGCCGGATCGGCTTTTCGGTCACCGCGAGGGCGCCGGACTCCAGCACGAGCTGGAGGGTGGAAGGATTTTCATAATCCACGATGGCGATGAGGGCGGCGTCCCGATCGCCTCGCGCCCGCAGAAGTTTGCGGATTTCTTCGCGCGCATGGAAGTCGATCGCGAGCATCAGAATGTCGACCTGCGGCGACGGGCCGTCTGGAATGGGCCAGACGGCTTCGACCATGCAGCCGATCCGCTTGAGATGCTCGACGAGGTTCCTTCCTTCTTCATCCGGAGGATGGATGACCTGGACCCGGAGGTCGCGCAAGTCGCGAAGAACGCTGTTCGACATCCGAGCCGCCCCGGTGTTCAAATCGAGTTGGCTATGAGCGGGTCGGCTGACCAGTCATCCAGGGTCTGAAGCACGCTATAAGGATCAGGCTTGACCCGTACGCCGGGGTTCCAGACGATTTGAAACTTCTTCTCCGCGTCCAGGCGCGCCACCCGCGGCCACAGGAAGGTGTGGTTGTTCTCGGCGTCGATGCGCACCCGGCCCTGAGGGGCGTCGAACTCCGCCTCCCGCAATTCACGCAATAGCAGTTCCGGATCGTCGGTGCCGGTCCGGCGCAGGGCGCGCGCGGTCAGATGGATCTGGAAATAGGCAGCCTCAGCGCAGGCCGACACAGGTGCGTCCTCGCCGAAACGCTGCTTGTAGTTGCGGACGAAGCGCCTAGCCGACGGCGTGGCGAGCGTCTCGAAGAAGGGCGCGCCAGTGATATGGCCCTCGGCCGCCTCCGGGCGCATCTCTGCGACCTCGGCCTCGCTCGTGGTAAGGCTGGCGATCGGCGGCCGCGTGGGGCCGAAGGCGTCGTGATAGGCTTGGTAGAACACGGCGGTCGCGCGCCCGACGACTGTCGAGAACACCACATCCGGCTTCAGCTTTTCCACCTGCCGGATGGTCTTGCCGAAGTCGTCCGCGCCAGCGTCCAGCGGCACGTAGATCTCATCGAGCACCTTGCCGCCCGCCTGCATCACGAGATCGCTCATGATGCGGTTCGACTCGTAGGGGTACACGTAGTTGGACCCGACCATCAGGAACCGGTTGCCGTAGACCTGGAGCAAGTAGCGAGCCAATTGCAGCGAGTTCTGATTAGGACAGGCGCCAGTGTAGATGCAATTCGGCGAATACTCGAATCCCTCGTAAAGCGTTGGATAAAATAGGATTCCCCGGAACGCCTCGACTGCGGGGATTGTCACTTTCCGCGAGCTCGACATGTAGCAGCCGAAGATCAGTTTGACGCGTTCGACGGTCAGCAGGCGTTCCGCCGTCGTCCGGTAGTTCGCGGGAACGGATTCCGGATCGGTGATGAGAGGCTCGATCGGCCGGTCCAGCACCCCGCCCGCGCCGTTGATTTCGTCGATCGCCAGCAGACTCGCCTGGAGAGCGCTGCGCTCCACGCTTGCCGTCACGCCCGTCTGGGAAAACAACAAACCTACGCGCCAGGGTTGCTTGGACACGAAACATCACCTCTTCAGAGAGTCCACCGGTAGATTTCCGTCATATCGACGGAGCCCACGCTTCCGCAAGACGCCGTCGCCGGCTCGGCGCCGGATCATGCGCGGAATTGCATAGACTTGGTCGCGACCGTGCGGGGGTATTCCGCTAGAGTTGCTGATGTTAGCGTCCTCGGCAATCGGATGGAGGATCGAAAGATGGATCCCGGATTGAAGGGGGGCTGAAGTTGTCGTCGAAGATCATGCCGATCTGGTTCGCGACATCTTTCGCCGCTAAATGGCTCGCGGGAGGACAGAAATTGCGAGTCTTGGACCCGGTCCGGAGACGGCGCCAATGAGCGCTGGCGTCAGCGTCCGCAGAATGGCGGAAAGCGACCTCGCGCTTGCGCTCGAATGGGCGGCCGAGGAAGGTTGGAATCCGGGTCTTCGCGACGCGGAATGTTTCTACGCGGCCGATCCCGAGGGTTTCTTCGTCGCCGAGTTCGACGGCGAGCCGGTCGGCTCGATCTCGGCTGTGCGCTACGGCCCGGACTTCGGCTTTCTTGGCCTTTATATCGTGCGGCCCGGCTTTCGGGGCCGGGGGTTCGGCCTGAAGCTCTGGCGCCGCGCGATGGAGCATTTCGGCGAGCGCAATGTCGGGCTCGACGGCGTCGTGGCGCAGCAGGCGAATTACAGGAAATCCGGATTCCATTTCGCCCATCGCAACATCCGCCAGCGGGGCGAAGGCGGCGGCGACGATCCCGGCGGCCTCGCCGACCTCGCCTCCGTGCCTCTCGGCGAGATCGCGCGCTATGACGCGACCGCATTCCCGGCGCTGCGTCCGGGATTTCTCAGCGCCTGGGTTCGTCAGCCGGGCGCGGTCGCGCTCGCCGCGCTCGATGCCGGCGCCCTCACGGGTTTCGGCCTGATGCGTCCCTGCCGCGAGGGGTTCAAGATCGGCCCGCTGCTCGCCGACGATCCGGAGATCGCCGACGCGCTCCTGCGAGGTCTCAGGGCAAGAGCAGGCGGCGACCCGGTCTTTCTCGACACGCCGGAAGTCAACCCGGCGGCGGTCGCGCTCGCGAAGCGGCATGGCATGGCGCCGGTGTTCGAAACCGCGCGCATGTACACAAAGGCGGCGCCCGAAGTGCGCCTCGACCGCTGTTTCGGCGTGACGACTTTCGAGCTGGGGTGAGCGGACCCGCTTCAGGGACGGCGGGCAGGATGGCAGGGGCGACTTTGGGAGCGCTCGCCGCCGCCCTCTGCGCCCGCTATGATGGGGCGTTCCCGAGGTTCAAAAGAAAAAAACCCGATGTCTCAAGCGTCCTACGACCGCGATCTTGACCGCAATCCGGCGAATTTCCAGCCGCTGACGCCGCTCACTTTCCTCGAGCGGGCCGCCGACGTGTTCCCGGACCGGCTCGCCATCGTGCACGGCGGTCTTCGGCGAAGCTATCGCGAATTTTACGCCCGCTCCAGGAGGCTGGCCTCCGCTCTGTCCAGGCGCGGAGTCCAGCGCGGCGACACGGTCGCGGCCATGCTCGCCAACACGCCCGCCATGCTCGAATGCCATTACGGCGTCCCGATGTGCGGCGCCGTGCTCAACACGCTCAACACCCGCCTCGATGCGGCGGCGATCGCCTTCATGCTCGACCACGGGGAGGCGAGCGTCCTGATCGTCGACCGCGAATTCTCAAAGACTATCGCCGACGCGCTGAAGCTCGCAAAAGCCAGGCCGCTGGTCATCGACTACGACGATCCCGAATACGAGGGCGCCGGCGAAAGGATCGGCGAGATCGAATATGAGGCTTTCGTCGCCGAGGGTGACGAGACCTATCGGCGGACGGCGCCGCTCGACGAATGGGACGCGATCTCGCTCAACTACACGTCCGGCACCACGGGGGATCCCAAGGGCGTCGTCTATCATCACCGCGGCGCCAATCTGCTGGCGATGGGCAATGTCGTGACCGCCGACCTCGGCCCGCATCCGGTCTATCTCTGGACGCTGCCGATGTTTCATTGCAATGGCTGGTGTTTCCCGTGGTCGATCAGCGTGAAGGCGGGAACGCATGTCTGCCTCAGGCAGGTGCGCGCCGCCGCGCTCTACGATCTGATCGCCGAGCATAAGGTGACGCATCTCTGCGGCGCGCCGATCATCATGCAGGTCCTGCTCAACGCAGCGCCTCATGAGAAGAAGCCTCTTCCGCATCGTGTGCGCTTCTTCACGGCCGCCGCGCCGCCGCCCGCCGCCGTGCTGAGGGCGATGGGCGAAGCCGGCTTCGAGGTCACCCATCTCTACGGACTGACCGAGGTCTATGGCCCGGCCGTCGCTAACGAATGGAAGGAGGAATGGAATGCGCTGACGGCCGACGCGCAGGCGGAACTGAAGGCCCGGCAGGGTGTGCGTTACCACGCGCTCGAAGCGCTCGACGTGCTCAATCCCGAGACGATGGAGCCCGTTCCCCCGGACGGCGAGACGATGGGCGAAGTGATGTTCCGCGGCAATGTCGTGATGAAGGGTTATCTCAAGAACAAGAGCGCCACCGACAAGGCCTTCGAGGGCGGCTGGTTCCATTCCGGCGACCTCGGCGTCAAGCACCCCGACGGCTATGTGCAACTGCGGGACCGCTCCAAGGACATCATCATTTCCGGGGGCGAGAACATTTCCTCGATCGAGGTGGAGGATGCTCTCTTCGCCCATCCGGCGGTTCAGCTCGCGGCGGTCGTGGCGCGGCCCGACGAGAAATGGGGCGAGACCCCGTGCGCCTTCGTGGAGCTGAAGCCGGGTGCGACGGCCACGCCCGACGAGCTCATCGCCTGGTGCCGCGAAAAGCTTGCGCGTTACAAGTGCCCGCGCACCATTGTCTTCGCCGAGATTCCGAAAACCTCGACCGGCAAACTCCAGAAGTTCGTGCTCCGCGAACGCGCGAAGGCGCTCGGGCCAGGGTAAGGCCCATGGCGAGCGATCCTTGGCCCGGCTATTGTCGCGCTCTGCTCGCTACCTCGATCGCTTCCGCTGCGAAGCTTTTTCCTGGCCGCGGCGAGGCGGCGCCCGAGCGGGTCCATAACGTCCGCAAGACGCTGAAGGAATCGCGGGCGCTTGCGCGGCTGTTCCTCAAGAGCGTCGGAGAACCCGCCCGGGTCTCGATCGCGTCGCTCGCCGTCATCCGCCGCCGGGTCGGGCAGGCGCGCGATCTCGACGTGATGGAGGCGCGACTTGGACGGCTGGAGCCGCCGCCCGACATCGCGCAGCCACTCAGAGCGGCGATCGCCCGCGACCGCGCGGCCGCTGGACGCGCTCATACGGCGCTTGCCGCTCGCGCCGCGCGCACGCAGCTTACGGCCATCGCCAAACGCATCGACGCGCTCGACCTCAGCGGATTGACGGACGGCGACATCGTCGACGCCGTCACGCGCACTTACCGACAGGCCCGTCAGCGCGGTCGTCTCGCCTTCGATAGCGACGACCCGGCGGCCCTCCATGCGTTGCGTTCGCGCGTCGTCGATCTGCGCTACCAGCTCGCCGCGCTTTCCCCCGCTTGGCCCGCGGCGCTGAACGCCCATGCCGACGAGCTCAACGAACTGCGCGACACGCTGGGAGACTTCAACGATCTCCACGTGCTCTACAAATATGCGAATGAGCGCGGGGGTCTCTCAACCGCCGCGCTATCCGCGCTTGCCGAACGCATCGAGGCGAAGCAGAAAAAACTCCGGCGCAAGGCGCATGTCGAGTTCGAGCGCCTGTTCGCCGATCCGCCCACCGCCTTCGCCCACCGCCTCGCGGTCTGGCTGAAGCGCCCGATGGAGGCGCCGCGTGCGAAGGGCGCCAAGACTGCGGCCGGCTCAGCCGACAAGCGCCCGTTGAGCGGCGACAGCGGGCGCCAAGTTTTCATTTGATTCTCCAAAAGATAGGTCTAACACTTTGGATGCGGCAACCGATCGGTTGCCGACCCGCCTGATCGGGCTCCCACAAAGAAGCCGGTCACATGGAGGAACGCATCAGCGGAGGGGCTCCGGCCCCTGACGATTGCAGCGACTATGAAGAAGGGGAATCGGCAATGACTTTAAGAAAATATGGCTGCTTGGGCGCGATCGCGATGTTGGGGTTCGGGTTTGCCGGGGCCGCCCGGGCGGCGACCGCCGACTTCTCGATCATCGGCGACGGCATAACCACGCAGTTCACAATCACCTACTCCGGCTCGCCGGACGCCAATGGCGGTTATGCGATCACAGGGATAACGGGCACGTTCTCCGATACGAACAACAGCCTTCAGGGCGGCGGGCCGCTGAATATCATCAACGCGACGATTACCGGCCTGCAGGCGATCAATCCGATCTCGCCGCTGCCAGTGAATGTGATCGCTCCGGACTTCAGCGTTTTCCCGATCGTGAATGGCGTGCCGTCTCCGCCGGCGGCCGTGCCGTCGCCCGGACTCAGCTATGACAATACTTACTACCCGGGCGGTTCCCCCATCGTCTGCCTCGACTACCCGGCGTCCGGCGGTCCGCTCGACGTCTATGGCGTCATGTTCACCCTGAGCAACGGCGACGTCGTCGACGTCTGGAGCAACGGCGTGTTCCCGGGATCGCCGCCCGGAACGTCCTTCACCTATGGCGTCGCCGTCGCCAACGGGACTTACACCTACGATTACGTCTCGAGCGTTCCCGAAGCCTCGACCTGGGCCATGATGGCCCTGGGCTTCGCGGGACTGGGCCTCGCCGGCCGCCGCGCAGCGGTCAGGGCCTCTGCCGCGGCCTAAAACTCGGCGCTCATGAAGGCCGTCCGCAAGGGCGGCCTTCAATTTTCCGTGTCGCACGGCAAATCGCTTGCGCGCGCGAGCTAGCGGGGCGAATATCGCCGAGAGCCGGCAAGAGCCGGCCGGTCATCAGGGAGGGGAGCGCCCATGCGCAAGCTTGCCAGTCTTGTCGTTGTTGCCAGTCTGGGAAGCGCCGGCGCCGCCGGCGCCATGACGCTGACCAGCCCGGACATCAAGTCGGGCGGCAAGATCGCGATGGAACAGGTCTTCACCGGCTGCGATGGCGGAAACGTATCGCCCGCGCTCAACTGGAGCGGCGCGCCGGCAGGCACGAAGAGCTACGTCCTCACAGTCTACGACCCGGACGCGCCGACAGGCAGCGGCTTCTGGCACTGGTCGGTCGCCAACATTCCCGCGAGCGTCACGAGCCTGCCGAAGGGCGCTGGCGGCGAAAAAGGGATGCCGGAAGGCGCGATCCAGGTGCGCAACGATTTCAGCCAGGTGGGCTACGGCGGGCCGTGCCCCCCGAAGGGCCCGCCCCACCATTATCACTTCACGGTCTATGCGATCGACGTCGACAAGTTGCCGATCGACGCCAATGCCTCGCCCGCGGTGGTCGGCTTCAACACCCATTTCCATACGCTGGCCAAGGCGTCGTTCATCGGCCTCTACGGACGATAGGCCGCAGCCACGGCCGGGTCACGCGACGCCGCGCGCGCCGAACATCAGCGCGAGTCCGAAGGCGAGAACAGCGAGGGCGGCGGCGAACTCGAAGGCGCGCGCCACCAGCGTCAGCCGCGAGGTCTCGCCCGCAGCGAACCGCATCGCTGTCGTCTTCGCGAAGACGGCGAGTGAGGCGAGCGCGGCGATCGTCACCGCCGCGCCAAGCGCCATCGCCAGCGTCGCCGCCACCCCGGCGGAGAACAGCCCCTGCGCCAACGCGAAGACGAGGATGAGGATGGCGCCCGAGCAGGGGCGGATTCCCGCGGCCACGACTGTGGCCACGGCGTTGCGCCAGGAGAAGGCGCCATCGAGCGCAGCGGGATCGGGAACGACGCAGCAATCGTCGGCGACCGCCGCCGCCTCCGGCGCCGCAGCGCGGAAGCCCGAAGGCATGCGCAGGGCCGGCGCGCTCCAGGATGCGCCCGCAAAGGCCGGCGCGGCGCCGAGTTCGCGGCTCCGCTCGATATGGCCCTGCAGGGCGGCGATAAGCGCTCCGCCCTTTTTCCAGACCAGCCATGCGCCCATCGCCGCGACAGCGGCATAGCTCGCGACCTCGATGAAATCGGCCGCGCAACTCATCTCCATTGCGGTCGCGCGGAAGACGAAAACGGCGGCGCTGACGAGCGCGATCGCCACCGCGGCCTGAAGGAGCGAAGCCAGCAGCGCCAGCGTCGCGCCGCGCTTCAGCGACCGTTCGTTGGCCAGCATATAGGACGTGATCACCGCCTTGCCGTGGCCCGGCCCCGCTGCGTGGAACACGCCATAGGCGAGGCCAAGGCCGATCAGGCCCCAGGCGGCGTGAGGGTCGCCGTGCAGCGCATGCACCTTGCCCGCCATCAGATGCGTGAGGCGCGATTGCTCCTCGATGAGCCAGCCCGCAAGGCCGCCGGTCGCGCCGCCTCCGCCCTCGCCGCCGGCAACCGCAAAGGGCCGCGCCTTTTGCGAGAACACGGATTCCGCCAGGGCGGGGACGGCGGACGCGAACCAGAGCGTGAGCCACACGCTTATGCGGGCGAACTTGTCTCTCATGGGCAGGCGATGATTGCGGTGCTGGCCATTTTGAACCCGAAGTTGGTTCCGGGAGCGAGATTGGTGAAGAAGGATTCGCTGAGCTTCTGCTTGTCGCCCGAATCGAGCGGGGCGGGATGGGCGACGGACGCCGAGCAGCCGGAAGGCGCCGAGACGAGCCGGATCGGGTCCTTCGGATCATATTCGAAGTCGATGAAGAACTCGGGGTCCGCGATCCTCAGCGTCATGAACTTCGCGACCTGCATCGGCGTCTTCAACGGCATCCGCACATGGAAGGCCACATGATGGTCCGGCCGCTCCTCCATCCAGTACTCGCTGACCGTTCCGAATTCGACCGGCTTGCCGCCGACCTTCAGCGTCGTGAAATAGCCGACGTCCGCGAGGCTCCCGGCGTTCTCCTTGGCCATGGGGGCGAAATCGGCGCGGGCGACGAGCTGACCGGGCTTGCCGAGGCCCTGGGTGGCGAAGGACGAATACATCTCGTCGAACACCCAGTCGTTGATCACCGCGGCGATGCGGCCGTCTTGATCAAACTCGACCTCGGCTCGCACATTGATCCAGACATGGGGATGAGCCGTCGCCGTCCCCGCGAATGCGAGCGACAGCGCGAGGACGATCCCGGCCAAAATTCCTGTTCGAGCGTTCAATGATTCCGTCCGCGTCGGTTGAGGCGCGCGCCCTTCCTTGCGGATCAAGTGCGGCGATGGCGTGGCGGCGCCCCCGAGATGCTTCTCAAGCAAATGTTAAAACAATGAGCGCATTTGGGCAGGATGGCGCGTTGCGTTCGGCCGGTCGTTCTCGCGATTGCCGCGGTCCTGCCTGTGGCGGGATGCGGCTTCTTCGGCCGTCCGGAGCGCCCCGCCTGGCGGGCGCAGGCCGAGAACGCCTGTTTCGCGAAGCACGAGGTCAAGCTTTCCGAATATATCGCCGAGGCGCCCGAGATCGACGGCCCCGGCATCTGCGGCATGACCCGGCCGCTCAAAGTCTCGGCCCTCGACGACGGGCAGGTCGGGCTCGACAAGCGGCTCACCGTCGATTGCCCGATGACCGCGGCCCTCCAGACCTGGCTGGACGAGGTCGTGCAGCCGGACGCGCAGGCCCGCTTCGGCGAGAAGGTCGCGACGGTCGATGTCTTCGGCGCCTATAGCTGCCGTTCGATCGACAACCAGCCCGGCGCCAGGCTCTCCGAACACGCCTTCGGCAACGCCGTCGACGTCGCGGGCTTCACGCTCGCCGACGGGCGGAAAATCGCCTTCGTGAGCGACTGGAAGCAGGACGGCACACAGGCGGCCGCCTTCCTGCGCGAGACGCATGCGGGCGCCTGCCAGTATTTCACGACGGTGCTGGGGCCCGGCTCGGACGTGTTCCACTACAACCACATCCATCTCGATCTCGCCAATCACGGACGGACGAACACCGGCCTGCGCACCATCTGCAAGCCGAGGCCCGCGCCAAGCCTTCTGCCGCCGCCTGCCCATCCCGACGGTCTGCCGCCCGCGCCCGAACTCGACGAACCGCTCGACATTTCACAGGCCGGTTCGTCGAAAGCGACCGCGCTCGCCCCGGCCTCGCTCTCGACGCCCGCCGACGGGCTCGATGTCGCGCTGCCGCCCGCCGCGATCGGCGAGGTCAATCCCGCTCCGCCGATCCTGCCCGAGGGCGCGGAACCCGTGATCGATACGACGCCGACCTCGTCGATTCCCTATCGGGACGATTAGGGCCGCAACGCTGACCGTTCCTTCCATGGCTCGTGAGGGACGACGCCGGAGGCGCACGTTTTGGCGCGATTTTGATGCGATTCCGCGGTCATTTCGGCGTCAAACGCGGGAAAAGAAGCCTGTTCGTTGCGATATTCAGCGAAAAATCGGCCGAAAAACGCGCCATTTTCTTCCGCGAATCGGGGCTTTTCAAAGGGTTGCGCTGACATTTCCTTCCGGCGCCCCGCAGTCGATGGCCTCAAGACGGCGCCAGAATGGCCAAATGTTGGCCACCCCGCCGGACGGCGGGGAGAACGGCGACTTGGAGGCGATCTTGCTCATCGGCGGCTTTCGGATTGACGGCGAGGGGGCATCATACCCGGGACGCCAGAAAATCAGAAGAAAATGTTCATCTTTCTTTTTTTCATAAGAATCCGCTTGCGCCGAAAGGCGACGCTCTCCAGCGTCGGCCGGTCATGAGCGGAATGAGGCGCGGCGACGATCGGCTCTGCGCGGCCGCATCGCCCAATCTGCGCCGCCGCCCGGAGCGGCGCTGAAAACCGCAGAGCGCCCTCGCAAAGTCACCCCGCGGTGGCCCCGCTTTGCGCCGGTCTCGAAGACCCGCCCGCCACCATTCGCTTCACCGCCTCGACATTGGCGCGCGCCGCTTCGGGCGGCAGGTCCGTCCGGGCGACGGTCTCGGCCTCGGCGTATTTGCCCTCGAGCGCCAGAACGAGCGCCAGATCGCCGCGGGTGCGCGCGGCGGCCTTCGGGCTCGCCGCCGCCGTCCGCAGCATCCGCTCGGCCTCGGGCAATTGCTTCATGAGCGCATAGGAGATCCCCATATTGGTGAGGATGCCCGGTTCGCCGGGGGCGATCTTGAGCGCGCTGCGATAGAACTGCATCGCCGCGGCGTGGTCGCCGAGCCGGTCCGCGACCGACCCTTGCACGCTCATCACGTCCCAGCGCGGGCGATCCGGCGTATAGGCCCGGGTCAGCACGTCCTTGGCCTGCGAAAGCTGGCCGTTGTCCGCCAGCGCCTTGCCATATTCGCCGAGCACGTCCTCATCCTTCGGCGCCTTGACCGCCGCCGCCTGCATGACCGCGACCGCCTCGTCGTAGCGGGTGAGCGCCCTCAGCGCCCGCGCATAGGCGATCGAGGCGGCCTTCTCGCCGGGATGGCTTTCATAGGCCTTCTGGAGTTCGGCCGTCCGCGCGCCCGCGTCCGGTCCCTCGGCGGGGGCGGCGCCGGAGGTCGGAATCGAGCCGGTCACGTCGCCGAATTGCTGGCAGCCGGCGAGCGCGAGCGCGGCGAGGGTCGAGGCGGCGAGATGGCGAAGTCCTGACATGGAAAAACTCACGGGACGCTTCGGCGACGGCCTTGCTTCCCGCGAATTCTCCTATCCCACGCTTGCCTGAAACTGCCGCGCGCGCCCCGAGCCCCAGCCGTCAGGCCGCAGGCTGTTCCGCCAGAGCCTCGGGCGCCCGCTCGCCCTCGCCGGCGCTTTGATTTGCAGGCGGGCGCCTCATCATCACGCGGCAGAGTCGCGCCAGAACTTCCCGCTGGCGCTGGCGGGGCACGACCATGTCGACCATGCCGTGGGCGCGCAGATATTCCGAGCGCTGGAATCCTTCCGGCAACCGCTCGCGGATCGTCTGCTCGATCACCCGCGCGCCGGCGAAACCGATCACGGCGCCCGGCTCCGCGATGTGGATGTCGCCGAGCATCGCGTAGGAGGCGGTGACCCCGCCGGTGGTCGGATTCGTCAGCACGACGATATAGGGCAGCTTCGCGGCCCTCAGCCGCTGCACCGCGACCGTCGTGCGCGGCATCTGCATCAGCGCGAACATGCCTTCCTGCATCCGCGCCCCGCCCGAGGCGGTGAAGATGAGGAAAGGCGTGCGCTTCTCGATCGCATGGGTCATGCCTGCGATGATCGCCTCGCCCGCCGCGAGGCCAAGCGTTCCGCCCTGGAAGGCGAAATCCTGCACGGCGACGGTGACGTTGAGCCCTTCGAGCCTGCCGGTTGCGAGCGCAATGGCGTCGTTGAGCCCGGTCTTCGTCCGGTTCTCCTTGAGCCGGTCGGCGTAGCGCTTCACGTCCCGGAATTTCAGCGGGTCGGACTGAACCTCGGGGGTCGGAAGCTGCTCGTATTCGCCGCCGTCGAACAGGAAGCCGAGTCTCGCCTTGGCCGCGATCGGCATGTGGTAGCCGGAGCCCGGCACCACCATGAGGTTCGCCTCGAGGTCCTTGTGAAAGACAAGCTGCCCGCTCTCGGGGCATTTCACCCACAGATTCTCCGGCGTATCCCGCCGCAGCAGCGACCGGATTTTCGGCGGCATGACATTGTCGAGCCAGTTCATCGCGCGCCTCTTATGTGTGAGCGCCGCGCCGGCAGGCTTCGGCGAGCGACCGGACGAAGGCTGTGGCCGAGGCGACGGCCTCGCCCTGCGATTTCCCCTGATCCGTCGCGCGCCAGACGGTTTCGACCAGCGCGGAGCCGACGACGACGCCGTCCGCCGATTCGCCGATGAGCGCCGCCGAGGGCGCGTCCTTCACGCCGAAGCCGACCGCGACCGGCAGGGGCGTCCGCGCCTTGATGCGCGCGACCGCCCGCCTGACCTGCTCCGGGTCGGGCCGCGCCGCCCCCGTCACGCCGGTGATCGAGACGTAATAGACGAAGCCGGAAGTGTTGAGGATGCGCCCCAGGCGCGCGTCGTCCGTCGTCGGCGTCGTCAGCCGGATATAGGAAAGCCCGGCCTTCTCGGTCGGAATGCAGAGTTCGTCGTCCTCTTCCGGCGGGCAATCGACCACGATCAGCCCGTCCACGCCCGCCGCCTTCGCGTCGGCGAGAAACCTTTCGACCCCATAGACATAGATCGGGTTGAAATAGCCCATGAGAATGAGCGCCGTTTCGCTGTTCTCCCGGCGGAAATCCGCGACCATCGCGAGGGTCGCGCGAAGCGTCTGGCCGCTTTTGAGCGCGCGCAAGCCCGCGGCCTGAACCGCCGGCCCGTCGGCCATCGGGTCGCTGAACGGCATCCCGACCTCGATCACGTCCGCCCCGGCTGGCGGGAGAGCCTTGAGGACGGCCAATGAGGTCTCGGGATCCGGATCGCCGGCCATGGTGAAGGTGACGAGCGCGGCGCGGTTTTCGGAGGCGGCGCGCTCGAAGCAGCGGTCGATGCGTGAGGACATGGAGCGGCTGATAGCATGCCGGGCGGCGGGGGGAAAATGCCCGCGGCGAAATTCGAGCGGCGCCTCCGCGCTCGCCTCCGCGGCGGCCGCTCACCCCGCTTTGGCGAGGCGCTCCCATTGCTCGCGATAGGCCTCAAGACCCGGAATATCCCATCTTTCGGCCGGTGAAAGACGCGGCGGCTCGCGAGGTTCGTCCCAATGGGCGAGCATGGCGGCGCCGGCCGCCGCGCCCGAGGTCGGCGCGACGACCACGTTCCGGCCGGGCATCAGCCCTGCGAGCGCCGCCGCGAAGGCCGGCGAGCGGTTGAAGCCGCCCTCGACGATGAAGTCGCCCGGCGCCCGCAGGAGATCCAGCACATGGGCGCTCATGAGCGCCGAATAGAGCGTCGCGAGCGCGACGCGCCCGGCGGGCGTCTGCGGCGCCTCGCCCACGATCCGCCCTTTCCGGCCCATGAAGGGTCCGCCCTGACTCGGCGAAATCCGGCAGCGCCATGATTCCGGCCGAGATCAGCGCCGCAAGGTCGGCGGCGGAGGCTTCCGCGCGGGCGTCGCCGGCGAGGATCGAAAACTCTCGCCCGCCCATGAAGCGGCCGGTCGGCACGGGCGCGCCCCGCACGTCGACATTGGCCAGCATGTCGAGTTCGGGATAGAGCGGCCCCGTTCCGCCGACGGCCATGATGATGACCCAGGTGCCGGTCGAAAGCACCGTGAAGGGCTCGCTCCGGGCGATCAGGTGCGGCACGAGCGACGCATTGGAATCATGCGCGCCGCAGACGACGCGAACGGAGGGCGGCAGCCCGGTCGCCGCCGCGACTTCCGGCGTGATCGTCCCCAAGCGTCTCCCACGCGCGGCGAAGCGGCGGCATGAGCCGAGCCCAGCCGAGCCGGCCGACCATCGAGGAAACCCGGCCTTCGCGCGGGCGCCAGAGATCGGTATGCGCGCCGATGGACGTGACCTCCATCGCCTTCACGCCGCTCAGGCGCCAGGTCCAATATTGCGGATAGGTGAAAAAGGTCGTCGCCTTCGCGAAAGCCTCCGGGAACATGCGCTGCGAATAGAAGGCCATGCGCCCCGCGTTGAGCCCGCGCGGCATTTTGCCCGACAGCGTCTCCTCGAAAGGCGGGCGCAGCGCATCATATTCGGCGTCGACGGGCGCGAAGCCGTCGAACTCATAATCCATCGGCGGCAGCGCCAGCCCCTCGTCGGTCGCCAGCGCGCAGGAGGCGCCGTGGGTCGTGACGGAAATGACCTCGATCGGGAAATCGCCCGCGACGCCCTTCAGCGCGCGCATGAGAAAGGCCCAGGCGCCTTCCGTGTCGAGCCGGAGATAAGGCCAGGTCGAATCCGGGGCCAACGGCGCGTTCGGCTCGTAGGTCTCGGTCAGAACCTTGCCGGCGCGGTCGAAGACGACGAGCTTCCGGTTGGTCTTGCCGAGATCGAAAACGGCGACGCAGCCGGTCATCGGCGCGAGGCCTCGCCTGCGCCGGGACGGAAGAGGGCGGGGACGCGAGGCACGACTCTCACTCCAGAAAAAATATTTCGGCGAGCGGCGCCGTCACGGGGCTCCCGTCGGCATTGGCGACCATGATGTCCTTCATGTGTTCCCACCAGCGGCGCATCACCGGATGGCTCGGCAGATCGTCCGTGGCATGGTCGTTCCGGCGCTCGAGCGTTGCGAAAAGGAGGTTCGTCTCGGGGTCGAGCCAGATCGAATACTTTTGCACGCCTTTTTCGCGCAGCAGCGCCTTCAGCTCGGGCCAGATCGCGTCGTGCCGGCGTCTATATTCCTCCGCCTGTCCCGGATGGAGGAACATCTTGAAAGCATGACGTTGCAACGGCTTTCCTTTCCCTCGTCGCCGCGATGGCGGAGCCGGATCTTTGCGGATCGCCGGGATTGCGGCTCGTCGTTTCCCTCGCGCTCAGAAGCCTTCGGGCTTGCCGACGACGACCGTATAGAGCGAGCCGTCGCGGAAGGCGCGCTCGGCGGCGCGCTTGAGGCTCGCTTTCGTGACCGCCGCGATCTGGCGGTTGCGCTCGACGAGCCAGTCGGGCGATCGGCCTTCGAGCTGGATGTGGGTCAGTTGCGAAGCGATCTTGAGCGAGGTGTCGAAGCGCAGCGGATAGGAGCCGATGAGGAAGGTCTTGCCCTTTTCGAGTTCGTCTTCGGAAAGGCCATTGAGCGCCACGTCGCGGATCTCGGCCGAGGCGACCTCGAAGCTCTCCTTCGCGCGCTCGTTCTTGGTGGTCGTGCCGCCGTAATAATAGCCGGAGTGGTCGAGCGCGTGGAAATTGCCGAACACCGTATAGGCGAGGCCACGCTTCTCGCGCACTTCGCGGAAGAGCCGCGAGGTCATGTTGCCCGAGCCGCCGAGCACATGGCTCGCGACCACGCTCGCAATGAAGTCCGGGTCGTCGCGCTTCAGCCCCGGCCGCCCGAAGCGGATGGTGGACTGCGGCACGTCGAGCGAGATCACCTCGACCTTGCCGAGACTGGCGAAGGGGGCCTCGGCCACGGCTTTGAGCGCGCCGCTGGAGGGCAGGTCCGCGAAGATGTTGTCGGCCAGCGCGGCGGCGCCTTTCTCGTCGATCGCGCCGACCACCGTGATCACAAGATTGTCGCGGGCGAGCGTGCGCTTTGCGGCGCGGACGAGGTCCTGCCGGTCGAGGCGCGCGAGCGTTTCGAGCGAGCCGTCCGGCGGCTGCCCATAAGGATGACCGGCGAAGGCGTTCGCCCTCCAGGCGCGGGACGCGACCGAACCCGGGTCGTTGATGTCGTGACGCAGGCGGGCGTTGAAATGCTCGCGCACGCGCAGAAACGGCTCCTCGTCGAAGCGCGGGGCGTTGACGGCGAGGCGCAGAAGCTCGGCGGCGCGGTCGAGGTTCTTCGTGAGCGTCCGCATGCGGCCGGTCATGTGATCGCGGTCGTTGTGAAACGACATCTCGATGGCGCTCTCGTCGAGCGCCTGCTGGAAGGCCTGCGAATTGAGATCGCCCGCCCCTTCGTCGAGCAGCGCCGACATCATCATGCCGAGACCGGCCTTGTCCGCCTCGTCCTGCGCCGCGCCGCCGCGCACCGCGAATTCGAGCGAGACGAGCGGCACCGCCGAGGATTCGACGAACCAGACAAGAAGTCCGCGCGGCGTCGTCACCACCTTGACGTTGACGGCGCTATGGGGGGCGGGGGCGGCGATGTGCTTCTGCATGGGCGTTTCCGGTAGGCTTTGTTCTCGGCGTCTGTTTCCGACGCTGTCCTCAGGCGGCTTCGGTCTCGGGAGACCGCAGATGGCCGGTGACGGAGGGCTTGTGTTCGAGCCAGCGCCGCGCGGCGGCGAGGACGGCCTCGGCGTCGACCGCGTCGATCTTGGCCGGCCATTCCTCGACCTCGCGCACCGTCTGGCCGAGCGCCAGCGAGGCGCCGTACCAGCGGGCGAGGTCGGACTGGCTGTCGCGCGCATAAGTGGCGTCGGCGATGAGGCGGGTCTTCGCGCGCTCCAGCGCCCCGGGCTCCAGCCCCTGCTGAAGGAAGCGCCTGAGCTCCTGCTCGAAGGTCTTGTCGAGCGTCTCCAGCGACACGCCAGGGGCGGGCGTGATGTTGATGATGAAGCGGCTCTGGTCGAGCGCGGTCGAATGGTAATAGGCCCAGGCTGAAACGGCGATCTTCTGCTCGATGACGAGCGTGCGATAAAGGAAGCTCGTCTGGCCGCCTCCAAAGAGATGGGCGAGCACTTCGAGAGCTTCCGCTTCTCCCGGCGCGGCGGTGCAGCAGGACGGCGTCAGGTAATGACGCTGCCAGTTCGGCTGCTGGACCTTCTCGTCCGTCACGGTCACGACGCGGCTCGCGACGGGCGGCGGCTCCATGGGCCGCAGCCGCTGCGGCCGGGCGCTGCGCGGTTTGACGCGGCCGTAGGTCTCCTCGGCAAGCTTGCGGGTTTCCTCCGGATCGGCGTCGCCCGCGACGATCAGGATCGCGTTCTCGGGCGTGTAGAACCGATGATAGTAGGTGAGCGCGTCCTCGCGGTTGAGGCCCTCGATCTCATGGCCCCAGCCGATAATCGGAATGCCGTAGGGGTGGTGGGTGAAGAGCGTGGCCTGCACCGCTTCGCCGAGTTGCGCGCCCGGATCGGTGTCGGCGTGCATGCGGCGCTCCTCCAGAACGACGTCGCGCTCGGGGGCGACGATCTCGTCGGTCAGCACGAGGCCGGTCATACGGTCGGCCTCGAACTCCATGCAGGCGCGCAGATGCTCCTTCGCGATCTGCTGGAAATAGGCCGTGTAGTCCGGGCCGGTGAAGGCGTTCTCCTGGCCGCCGACTTCGCCGATAAACTCGGAGAATTCGCCCTTCGGATGGGCGTCCGTGCCCTTGAACATCAGGTGTTCGAGGAAATGCGCGATCCCGGACTTGCCCGGCGGGTCGTCGGCGGCGCCGTTACGATACCAGACCATATGCGTCACGACGGGCGCGCGATGGTCGGGGATGACCACAACCTGAAGGCCATTGTCGAGGGTGAAATTGACGACGTTGGAGATCGGGGTCTGTATGGTCATTGCAACCTGCAAAGCTTGAAAACGCCCGCGCCGGCGACCGAAACGCTCGGTCGTGACGGTTGCGCGACATATAGGGCGCCGGCGGCGGCCGCGCCAGCGGTAAGGGCATGGACCGACTGGCAATAGGCCCGGATGACGATCTTGCGCGCGGACTTCGGGGCGCTTATCGAGCCGCATCGCCTGTGATCCTGCGCCTTTCTCCCCGGGAGCCTCGATGTCGAGTCCGCGCCATATCCTGACTCTTTCCTGCGCCAACCGGCCCGGCATCGTGGCGAAGGTCTCGGCGGCCTTGTTCGATGGCGGCTTCAATATCCTCGACGCCCAGCAGTTCGACGACACCGTGACCGGGGATTTCTTCATGCGGGTCGAGTTCAACGCGGCGAAGCCCGAGTCCGACGCCGCCGCGCTCGCGGAGCAATTCAAGGCGATCGCCTCGGCCTTCGGCATGCGCTGGTCGATGCGGCCGGGGGACCGGCGCAAGAAGGTGGCGCTCTTGGTGTCGCGCTTCGACCATTGCCTTGTGGATCTGCTCTACCGCTGGCGAAGCGGGGAAATGCCGATGGAGCCGGTCGCGATCCTCGCGAACTACCCGCGCGAGACCTATGCGCATATCGATTTCGGCGACATTCCGTTTCACTACCTGCCGATCACGCGCGAAACCAAGATGGAGCAGGAAGCGCAGGTCTGGGAGACGATCAAGGCCTCGGGCGCCGAACTCGTCGTCCTCGCCCGCTACATGCAGATCCTCTCGGACGGGCTCGCCGCCAAGCTCACGGGACGCTGCGTCAACATCCACCATTCGTTCCTGCCGGGCTTCAAGGGCGCGAAGCCCTACCATCAGGCGCATGAGCGCGGGGTGAAGCTCATCGGGGCGACGGCGCATTTCGTCACCTCCGACCTCGACGAGGGGCCGATCATCGAGCAGGACGTCGAGCGCATCAGCCATCGCGATACGCCCGAGGTGCTGGTGCGCAAGGGCCGCGATATCGAACGGCGCGTGCTGGCGCGGGCGCTTGCGAACGTGCTGGAGGATCGCGTCCTCCTCAATCACGGAAAGACAGTCGTATTTTCGGGGTAGCCCGAAAGCGCCCGAATACGAGCGCTTGTCATCCAGCCGCGGCTGAGCTATGGCCCGCGGCGGGACACCTCTCCCCAACGAGAGGCGCCCATCTGAAAGGATGGCAACATATGACAAATGCGACTCCCGTCGCTCGCCCCGCGAGCGCGAATTTTTCGTCTGGACCTTGCGCCAAAAGGCCGGGCTGGACGCTGGAAGCCTTGAAAGACGCGGCGCTCGGCCGCTCCCACAGAGCAAAGATCGGCAAAGCCAAGCTCAAGCTGGCGATCGATCTGACGCGCGAGATCCTCGGCGTCCCTGCGAACTATCGCATCGGGATCACGCCGGGCTCCGACACCGGCGCCGTGGAGATGGCGCTCTGGACCATGCTCGGCGCGCGCGGCGTCGATGTTCTGGCCTGGGAAAGCTTTGGCGACGGTTGGGTCACCGACATCCTCAAGCAGCTCAAGCTCAAGGATACCCGCACGCTGAAGGCGACTTATGGCGAGTTGCCCGACCTCACTCAGGTCAACTTCGACAACGATGTGGTCTTCACCTGGAACGGCACGACATCCGGCGTGCGCGTTCCTGACGCCGGCTGGATTCCCGCGGATCGCAAGGGACTGACGATTTGCGACGCGACGTCGGCCGCCTTCGCACAGGCTCTCGACTGGGCGAAGCTCGATGTCGTGACCTTTTCCTGGCAGAAGGTGCTGGGCGGCGAAGCTGCGCACGGCATGATCATTTTGAGCCCGCGCGCCGTCGAAAGGCTCGAATCCTACACGCCCGCGTGGCCGCTGCCGAAACTGTTCCGCCTGACGAAGGGCGGCAAGGTGACCGAAGGTTTCTTCGAAGGCGAGACGATCAACACGCCGTCCATGCTCTGCGTCGAGGACTATATCGACGCGCTGCAATGGGCGAAGTCGGTCGGCGGCCTCAAAGGGCTCATGGCGCGCGCCGACGCCAACGCCAGGGCGCTCGCCGACTGGGTCGAACGCACGCCCTGGATCGACTTCCTCGCGCGCGTTCCCGCGACGCGGTCGAACACCAGCGTCTGCCTGAAGGTCGTCGATCCCGCGGTCGCGACGCTTCCCCCCGACGGGCAGGCCGCCTTCGCCAAGGGCCTTGCGAGCTTCCTCGAAAAGGAGAAGGTCGCCTACGACATCGGCGCCTACCGCGACGCGCCTCCGGGCTTGCGAATCTGGTGCGGCGCGACCGTCGAGACGGCGGACGTCGAGGCGCTCACGGCGTGGCTCGACTGCGCCTTCGCGTCCGAGAAGGCCAGGCTCGCCAAAGCCGCCTGACCGCCGCGACTTCGTAACGGACGGGCGGCAGCTTCCGAAGCCGCCGCCTCGTCCAACGCTTCCTGCATTTTCCATGCGGCGGACCCGCCGCAAATTCCAAGGGCTTCCCCTATGGCTCCCCGCGTTCTCATCTCCGACAAGCTCTCTCCCGCCGCCGTCGCCATCTTCAAGGAGCGCGGCGTCGAGGTCGACGTCAAACCCGGTCTGGACAAGGACGAACTCGCCAGGATCATCGGCGACTACGACGGCCTTGCGATCCGCTCCGCAACCAAAGTCACCGCCAAACTGCTCGAACACGCGAAGAAGCTGAAGGTGGTCGGTCGCGCGGGCATCGGCGTCGACAATGTCGATATCCCCGCCGCGACCGCGCGCGGCGTGATCGTGATGAACACGCCCTTCGGCAATTCGATCACCACGGCCGAACACGCCATCGCGCTCATGTTCGCTGCTCGCCCGGCAGATCCCGGCCGCCGACGCTTCGACGCAGGCGGGCAAGTGGGAGAAGAACCGCTTCATGGGCGTGGAGCTGACCGGCAAGACGCTGGGGGTCATCGGGTGCGGCAACATCGGCTCGATCGCCGCTTCGCGCGCGATTGGCCTCCGGATGCGCGTCGTCGCGTTCGATCCTTTCCTCAGCTTCGAGCGCGCGGCCGAGCTCGGCGTCGAGAAAGTCGAGCTCGACGACCTGCTCGCCCGTGCGGATTTCATAACGCTGCACACGCCGCTGACGGCGCAGACGCGAAACATCCTGTCGGCGGAAAACCTGGCCAAGACGAAGAAGGGCGTACGGATCGTCAATTGCGCCCGCGGCGGCCTCGTCGACGAAGCGGCGCTCGCCGCGGCGCTCGCCAGCGGCCAGGTGGCTGGCGCCGCCTTCGACGTCTTCGCCGAGGAGCCTGCGACGTCGAATGTGCTGTTCAGCCATCCGAACTTCATCGCGACGCCGCATCTGGGCGCATCGACGAGCGAAGCGCAGGAGAATGTCGCCCTTCAGGTCGCCGAACAGATGTCGGACTATCTGGTCCGCGGCGCGATCACCAACGCGGTCAACTTCCCGTCGATCACCGCGGAAGAAGCGCCGAAGCTGAAGCCCTTCATCGCCCTGGCCGAGGGGCTTGGCTCCTTCGCCGGTCAGTTGACGCAGGCGCCCATCGAGAAAGTGACCATCACCTATGAAGGCGCGGTCGCGGACCTCAAGACCAAGGCGCTGACGTCGGCCGCCATCGCGGGCCTGCTGCGTCCGTCGCTCCAGGACGTCAATGTGGTCTCGGCGCCGACGGTCGCGGCCAATCGCGGCATCGTCATCGACGAGGTGACGCGCGCATCGGAAGGCGACTACGAGAGCTTCATCACCCTCGCGGTGACGACGGCGGAGCAGACCCGATCCATCGGCGGGACGGTCTTCCACGACGGCAAGCCGCGCATCCTGTCGATCAAGGGCATCAAGGTCGACGCCGAGTTCACGCCTTCGATGATCTACGTCACCAACGACGACAAGCCGGGCTTCATCGGCCGGTTCGCGAGCCTTTTAGGAGACGCGGACGTCAATATCGCCACGTTCGCGCTCGGGCGCGATGAGCAGGGGGGATCGGCGATCGCGCTGGTTGCGATCGACGGCGAAGCGCCCGCCCGAGGTTATCGACAAGGTGAGCCATCTGAAGGGCGTGAGACAGGCGACAGCCCTTCATTTTTGAGGAGCGCGAACAAGCGCAGCGTCATGGGAAGAGCGCTCGCTGCCCGGCGAGCGCTCTTTTCGCTTGCTCGCGCGCCGGGCCTTTCGGCGCGGGTCAGAAGTTCAGCCCCCTGCCTTTACGGGGCGCGGTTTTCCCTTTTCGTCGATCGCGACGAAAGTGAAAGTGGCGTCGGTGACCTTCTCGCGGAAATGGCTGCGAAACCGCCGCGCCCAGGCTTCGATATGGATCTTGATCGAGGTTCGGCCGATTTTGTCCACGGCCGTATAGACGCAAAGCACGTCGCCGACCTTCACCGGCCGGATGAAGGTCATGGCGTCGATCGCGACGGTGACAACCCTTCCCTGCGCCGTCTCGACCGCAGCGATGCCGCCCGCCTGATCCATCTGACTGAGAACCCAGCCGCCAAAAATATCGCCGTTCGCGTTCGTATCGCGCGGCATGGCGATGAGCCGGACGGTCAGATCCCCTCTCGGCTCGTCCTCGCCCGGAGAAGATTCCGTCTCCATGGATGCCCCCTATCTGTCAGGCTGCTCATTGTGCCCGGCGCGCCATTATGACCCGCTCCGTTCCGGAAAGGTCGCGTCTCGTGACCGCTTCGGCAAGGCCGGCGCGCGCCGCCAGTTCGAGCACCGCCGGCGCCTGACCGGCGCCGATCTCGACGAGAACCACGCCCTCGGGCGAGAGATGCGCCGTCACGGCGGGCAGAAGCGCGCGATAGGCGTCAAGCCCGTCCTCCCCGCCATCGAGCGCCAGCCGCGGATCATGAAGGCGAACCTCGGGGTCGAGCCGGTCGATGTCGGCGGTTCGGATATAGGGCGGGTTTGACACGATCATGTCGAATTGCCCCTGGACCGCCCCGGTCCAGTCGCCGACGCGAATCTGCGCGCGCGATTCGAGCCCATGCGCGAGGACGTTAGCGGTCGCGACTGCAGCCGCGTCGGTCGACAGGTCGACGCCAACCCCGCGCGCGTTTGGAAACTCCCTCAGCAGCGCTGAGAGCAACGCTCCAGAACCGACGCCAAGGTCAAGGATCCGAAGGCCGGCGGTCCGCCGGGCGGCGAAACGCTCAAGCGCAGCTTCCACGATGCTTTCGGTCTCGGGGCGAGGATCGAGCACCGCCGGCGTGATCTCGAAGCGCATGCCCCAGAACTCGCGCCAGCCGAGAATCCGCGACAAAGGCTCGCGAGCCATGCGGCGCAGCGCGACTTCACGCAACGTGAGGACGGCGTCTCCCAGCGGGCGATCCGGAGAAGCAATGAGATCGGCCGGCGCGAGCCCGCAGGACCGCAAAACCGCGAGGCGCGCCTCCCGCGCAGGCTCTTCGATGCCGGATAGACGAAACGCTTCCGCAAGCGCGGCCACGGCCTCGGCGCGCGTGGCCTCTCCGTCGAGCGACGCGATCAGACCGTCTGGCCGTGGCAGTGCTTGTACTTCTTTCCTGAGCCGCACGGGCAAAGCTCATTGCGTCCGACCCGTCCCCAACTGGCGGGGTTCCGAGGATCCCGCTCCGCGACGGCGACGCCGCCCGCTGCGTCGCTCATGAGTCCGGCGGACACGGGTTCGTTGACCACGCCCAATGGGAATTCATTCTCGCCGGTCGACGGATCCAGGTGCTGGAACTGCATGAGCGGCGGGGGAGGCTCCGGCTCCTGGAATCGCACCTCGACCCGAGACATCTGCGCGATCACGGCTTCATGCCATTGCGCGATCAGCTGCTGGAATAGCTCGAAAGCCTCGGACTTGTATTCGTTGAGAGGATCGCGCTGCGCCATGCCGCGCCAGCCGATCACCTGACGGAGATGATCCAGCGTGACCAGATGTTCGCGCCACAGATGATCGAGCGACTGCAGGATGACCTGCTTCTCGACGAAGCGCATCGCTTCGGGTGAATTCCGCTCGACACGCTCCCGATAGGCATCCTCCGCCGCCTTGTGCAGACGGGCGGCGACTTCCTCGTCCGCAATGCCCTCCTCCTTCGCCCAATCATCGACAGGAACGTCGAGGTTGAGCTTCGCGAGCACTTCCTCCTTGAGGCCCTTGATGTCCCAGGCCTCCGGATAGGCGTCGTGCGGAATATGTTTGGCGACGAGATCGTCGATGACGCCCGTGCGCATGTCCTCGATCGTCGCTTCGAGCGATTCGGACGCCATCATCCGGCGCCGGTCCTCGAAGATGACCTTGCGCTGGTCGTTCATGACGTTGTCGAATTTGAGAATGTTCTTGCGCATGTCGAAGTTGCGCGCTTCGACCTTCTGCTGCGCTTTCTCCAGCGCCTTGTTGATCCAGGGATGGACGATCGCCTCGTCCTCCTTGAGGCCGAGGCGCTTCAGCATGGCGTCCATGCGCTCGGCGCCGAAGATGCGCATCAGGTCGTCCTGCAGAGACAGGAAGAACTTCGACCGGCCGGGGTCGCCCTGGCGCCCGCCGCGGCCGCGCAACTGGTTGTCGATGCGGCGGCTTTCATGCCGTTCCGTGCCGATGATGTACAGGCCGCCCGCGTCCAGCGCCTTCTGCTTGAAATCGGCGACCTCCGCGCGGATCGCCGTCTCCTGCGCTTCCCGCTCTTCCGGAGACGCGTCCGGATTGAGCTCCTGCTTGACGCGCATCTCGACGTTGCCGCCGAGCTGGATGTCGGTGCCGCGGCCCGCCATATTGGTGGCAATCGTGATGGCGCCGGGAACGCCCGCCTCGGCGACAATGAACGCTTCCTGCTCATGGAAGCGCGCGTTGAGGACGGCAAAGGTCTTCGACGGTTTTCCAACGCGCGCGGAAGCGTAAAGCGCCTTCAGCGCATCCGGCGTGGAGAAGTCGATTTTCTTGTAGCCCTTGCGCTCGAGAACTTCCCCGAGCAGCTCGGACTTCTCGATCGACGTCGTGCCGACAAGCATCGGCTGCATCTTGGCGTTCGCGTCTTCGATCTCGCGAACCACGGCGCGGATTTTTTCGTCCGTAGTGCGATAGACCTCGTCGTCCTCGTCGAGGCGCGCGATCGGCCGATGCGTCGGGATCTCGACGACCGTGAGCTTGTAGATCTCCGCGAACTCGTCGGCTTCGGTCGAAGCCGTGCCGGTCATTCCCGCGAGCTTCTTGTAGAGGCGGAAGTAGTTCTGGAACGTGATCGAAGCGAGCGTCACGTTCTCCGGCTGAACGCTCACGCCTTCCTTCGCCTCCAGCGCCTGATGCAGGCCCTCGGAATACCGCCTCCCGGGCATCATGCGCCCGGTGAACTCGTCGATGATGACCACCTCGTCGTTGCGGACGATGTAGTCCTTGTCCCGCTGGAAGAGCTTGTGCGCGCGCAACGCCTGATTGACGTGGTGAACGAGCGTCGCGTTGGAGGCCTCGTAGAGAGAGCCTTCCTTCAGCACGTCCGCAGCCCTCAGCAGGGCCTCCGCATGTTCGTTGCCGGTTTCCGTCAGGTTGACGGTGCGCTGCTTCTCGTCGACCTCGAAATCTTCCCGAATCAGCGCTGGAATAATCTTGTCGACGGCGGCGTAAAGGCCGGATCGATCTTCGGAGGGCCCGGAAATAATGAGCGGCGTTCGCGCCTCGTCGACCAGGATCGAGTTCGACTTCGTCGACGATGGCGAAGGCGTGGCCGCGCTGGACCATCTGCGACATGTCGTACTTCATGTTATCGCGCAGATAGTCGAACCCGAACTCGTTGTTCGTTCCGTAAGTGATGTCGGCGGCGTAGGCGTCCCGGCGCTGCTCGTCGTCCAGTCCATGCACGATGACGCCGACGCGCATCCCGAGGAAATTGTAAATCTGGCCCATCCAGTCGGCGTCGCGGCCGGCGAGATAATCGTTGACCGTCACGACGTGCACGCCTTCGCCCGCCAGCGCATTGAGATAGACGGCGGTCGTTGCGACGAGCGTCTTGCCCTCGCCGGTACGCATTTCCGCGATCGCGCCTTCGTGCAGAACGAGCCCGCCCATGAGCTGAACGTCGAAATGACGCTGTTTGAGCGTGCGCTTGGCGGCTTCGCGAACGGCGGCGAAGGCGGGCGCATAAATGTCGTCAAACGTCTTGCCGGCTTTCAGCTCGGCGCGAAACTCTTCGGTCTTCGCGCGCAATTGCTCATCGGTGAGCGCCTCGAACTCCGGTTCGAGAGCGTTGATCGCGGCGACGGTTGGACGATAGCCCTTCAGGCGACGATCATTCGACGAGCCAAAGACCCGCTTCATGACCGAGTTGAACTTCAACGCGCCGAGCATGATCGACCTTTCCATTCCGCTCGCCGGAGCTTTCTGCGCTCTCCCAAGGACGCGGGAGAGCCCCTGACGCGTGCGCCCGGCAGGCGACAACAAAAGGCGCGAAACGAAAGGCAAAATGCCCGTTTCGCGCCGGATGAACAGGATTTCAGTCGAGATAGGCGCCGCGCCGGGGCTTGTCAATGACGGCCGCGGGCGGTCCCGGGCTACCCTGCGGACCGGATTTGCAATTTCGCCAAGGCGCCGGCCTCCCGGAAAGGCGGGCGTTCCGGAGAGACGCCTGGCAGGGCCTCTTCGATAGTCATCGCATCGCTTTGCCCGGCAGCGACGGCGCAAGAAAGATTGACTTTTACGGAAACATTAGATACAATAATTCTGTTAGTCAGAATTTCTAGCGGGACCTGCGGGCCAAAAAATCATCCCCTGAAGCGCGGCGCGACAGGCGCGAAACAAAACGGACCCTAAGCCTCTGAAATCTCCCGAACCCGCGAAACAGAAGCCCCGGCCTATTTCTGGCAAACCGGGCACCAGAAGGTCGAGCGCCCGGCGTGAGTCGTGCGCCGGATCACGCCCCGGCAGCGCGGCCTCAGGCAGGGCAGGCCCTCGCGGTCATAGACAGCGAAGGAATGCTGGAAATAGCCAAGTTCCCCGTCCGCCTGCCGATGGTCGCGAAGCGTCGAGCCGCCGGCTTCGATTGCTTCCCCGAGCACCGCCCGAATGGCCTTGACCAGAGCGGCCGCCGCGGAGCTCGGTCGGCCGGAGGCGTTCGCCAGGATGCCCGCGGGATGGGAGGGCAGGAGGCGAGCGCGCCATAGCGCCTCGCAGACATAGATGTTGCCGAGGCCCGCGATGCGCTTCTGGTCGAGGAGGGCGGATTTCAGCGGCGCCCGCGAGCCGGCAAAAAGCGTCGCCAGCCGCGCGGCGTCGAAGCTGTCGGCGAGCGGCTCGTCGCCGAGGCCGGCGAGGCGCGGGTGCGCCTCCAGCGCGTCCGTCCGCGCCAGATCCATGAAACCGAAGCGGCGCGGGTCGTTGTAGGTGACCGTTTTTCCATTATCGAGACGGAAGACGACGTGATCGTGCTTCGGGTCCTTGGAGCGCGGATGATGGAACGCCCCCGGCGTCGAATCCTCTATACGGAAGGAACCGGACATGCCGAGATGGGCGATCAGCGTCTCGCCGCTGTCCAACCCGAGCAGCAGGAATTTCCCGCGACGCGACAGGCCAAGGACGCGCTTCCCCTCGAGCCGTTCGCGAAACCGGTGGGGAAGGGGAAACCGGATGTCCGCGCGGCGCGCCTCTGCCTGCTCGATCCGCGCGCCGGTCATCGCCGGCTCCAGACCCCTTCGGACCGTTTCGACTTCAGGCAGTTCCGGCATGGACTTTTTCTTTTCTCATTCGATCGGCCGTCATCCGTCCGCGCCTGCGCCTGAAACCGGCGTCCACTGGACGTCCTCCACGTTCCCGGCGCCCGTCGCCAGCATGACGAGCCTGTCGAAACCCAGCGCCGCGCCGCAGGCGTCGGGCATCCTTTCGAGCGAACGGAGGAAATCCTCGTCGAGCGGCGCGCAATCGCCGTAAATGCGCTTCTGCTCGGCCATGTCGGCCTCGAATCGCCGCCGCTGCTCGGCCGGGTCGACGAGCTCATGGAAGGCGTTGGCGAGTTCGACCCCGCAGCAGTAAAGCTCAAAGCGTTCGGCGACACGCGGATCGTCGGAACGGACCCGCGCAAGCGCCGCCTCGCTGGCCGGATAATCGAAAAGGATCGTCGCGCGTCCGATCCCCAGGCGCGGCTCGACTTTCTCGCTCAGAAGCCGGCTGAACACGTCCGACCAGCTGTCGTCCGCCGCGACTCGGAGGCCGAGCTGCCTTGCCTGCGAGGCGAAGAGCTCTTTGTCCGGCTCGCCCGCTCGCGGCAGACTGTCGAACAGGTCGATCCCGGCATAGCGGCGAAAGGCGTCGCGGACGGTCAGGCGTTCGGGCGGCTCGAACGGGCTCGCCTGACGGCCGCGCCATGTGAAGATGTTGGCGCCCGTCACATGGCCGGCGAGCGCCAGGAGGGCGGCGCAGTCGTCCATGATGCGGGAGAGCGGCGCGTCGGCTCTGTACCATTCGAGCATCGCGAATTCCGGCGCATGCAGGGCGCTCCGCTCGCGATTGCGAAAAACATGAGACAAAGCAAAGATCTGGGTCTCGCCGGCGGAGAGAAGCTTCTTCATCGCGAATTCGGGCGAGGTGTGCAGCCAGAGGGGTTCCGAACCGCCGTCCGGCCGGAGCAGGGTCGTCCGGAATCCGTGGAGATGGGTCTCGTTGCCTGGCGAGGCCTGAAGGGCCGAGGGATCAACTTCGAGGAAGCCCCTGGCGTCAAACCAGCGCCGCGTCATGTTCGCGATCGCCGAGCGCGCGACGAGGCGCGCGCGGCGCTCGCCGTGGCGATCGGGGGTCCAGAACGGCGCGGGCGATCGCAAGGAAATTCAGGGCTCCTCGACGCAGGGGCGGGGCGATCCCGGCTGGCCTTCGCCGATGAAATGAGTATATAGGCCGCCACAATCGAAAAGCCGCTGCCTGAGCGTCGGCGCATGGATCGCGCCAAAGCGGCGCGCGTCAAATTCTGAGGGTATGGTCTTGAAAGTCATCGCAAGCTCGATTCGCAAGGGCAATATCATCGAGCGGGAGGATGGTCAGCTCTGCGTCGTTCTTTCCGCCGAGAGTTTCCACCCCGGCAAGGGAACGCCGACGACCCAGATCGACATGCGTCGCCTCTCCGATGGCGTCAAGGTCACGGACCGGTTCAAGACGACCGAACAGGTCGAGCGCGCCTTCGTCGAGGACAAGAACTTCGACTTCCTCTACAGCGACGGCGACGGCCACCATTTCATGAACGCCGACACGTATGACCAGATCACGGTTCCCGCGGACGTGATCGGCAATCAGGCCCAATGGCTTCAGGAGGGGATGAAGGTCGTACTCTCGATCTTCAACGAGACCCCGGTGGCCATCCAGTTGCCGCCGCGCGTCACGCTCGAAGTCACGGAGACGGAACCGGCGATGAAGGGGCAGACGGCTTCGTCTTCTTATAAGCCCGCGAAGCTTTCCAACGGCGCGCGCGTCATGGTGCCCCCTCATATCAGCACCGGCACGCGTATTGTCCTCCAGACCGAGGACGGCAGTTACGTGGAGCGGGCCAAGGATTGACCCGGCCTCTCCGCTGCTGCGGCGCAGCCTATCCGTCTTCCTGGCCCGCGTCAGGAACAGGCGCGACAACAGGGCGCCAGCCGCTTCTCGCCGTTTCACCCCGGTAGAGCGACAGCACGCGGGCCCGATACAGCGGTCGCAGGGTCTCATGCCTGAGCCGGTCGAAGGGACCCATCCGCCGGCGCTGTACGGTTGTGCCGCCGGTCTTGAGCGAGACGTCGCGGAGCGGCGTCGGCGCTGCGGTGAGGATCGGCACGCCCGTGATCCAGGACATCTGCAGGAACGTGTCGATCGGGCGGTCGAATGGCTCCGTCACGGCAAGCAGGCGCTTCGCCGCTGCGCGCGACACGAACTGCCCGATCGCCCGCAAGGGGGGCGCGTAGGGCCGGAGCAGCGAGAATCCTCCGCCCGTCAGGATGGGGGCGCCGCGCGGCTCTATCCCTGCCGCGGGCGTCAGCACATAATCCCATTCTCCTCGGCGGCTCCCCAGGAAGGCGAGGAGCGCCGAGAACTGTCGAGGGTCGATCGCGGCGTCGTCCTCGAAGACAACCCCGAAGTCGAGTTCCTCCTCCGCGATACGCCGCCAGGCGGCGCGGTGGCTGAGGAAGGCGCCGATCTCCGCCCGACCCAGCGCGAAGGGATAGCGCGGCGAAAAGCGCGCACGGCGATAGGCAGCGGCCACCTCGGTCTCGGTGAGGCTGGCGCCGTCGACCGCAGGCATGATCTCGCTGGCGATCTCAAGGTCCGCGCAGAGGCGTTCGGCCGTCGGCCGCCGGCCCGCCGCCCGTTCGAGGTGGATGATGAAGGCCCGAGTTGCGTTCAAGACTGGCCGATTCTGGCAGGACCTGATAATCGCGCTTCCCGCGAAGCGCGCAGGCTTCTACCCCGACGCGTCGCTTTGAGCCAATCGCCGCGTACAGGCGAGCCACTCGCGCGCTGCTTCTGATGTGATGACGGATCGAACGAACCCGCCAGCCCCGCTGCCGATTTCCGCGACGGTGATCTGCAGGAACGAAGAGGCGTGCATCGGGAAGTGCCTGGCGAGCCTCGAGGGGCTTTCGGAAGTGATCGTCGTCGATTCCGGCTCGACCGACGCGACGCTGGATATCGTAAGGGAGCGGGCCAGTGCGGGCCAGCCGATCCGGCTCATCGAACAGCCTTGGCTGGGCTATGCGCGGCAGAAGCAATTCGCCCTGGATCAGGCCAAGGAGGACTGGATCCTCAGCATTGACGCCGACGAATGGCTCGACAACGATCTCCGCGCCGAGCTTCCGGGTCTTCTCGCCGCGGGTCCTGCCGTCGCCGGCTGGGAGTTGCGCCGGACCCTGACGCTTTACGGCTCTCTCGCCCCGGTCAGCCTCTGGACGCGCCCCGAGCTGATCCTGCGTCTTGTCCGACGCGGCCGGGCGAGGTTCGATCCCGACCTGATCGTCCACGAGGGCCTCATCCCGGACGGGGAGACCCGGATCGCCGAGAGAGGACTTCTGAGGCACGAGCGCGGCATGCCGCTCGACCAGCAGATGCGCAAGGAGATCGCCTATGCGAAACTCAAGGCCGAACAGCGGCTTGAGCGGGGCATGAAGCCGTCCTGGCCAAAACTCCTGCTCAATCCGCCGATCTATTTCCTCAGAATCTTTATCTGGAACAGGTTTTTTCTATGCGGTTGGGCTGGCTTCATCCATGCGATGACCGGCGCGATCTATTCCTTCATGACGGAAGCGATGCACCGGCAGTTCTATTATGCGCGGAAAGCGGACGCCCGAGCGGGCAAAGGCGCTGCGCAATGAGCGGCGAGCAGGCATCCCGCGACGACCTCGAGGTCATTATTCCGAATCTGAAGAAGCGATATTCGGGCGGCACCGCGGTCAACCGGACGATCGCGCCGCTCATCGCCACACGCTGCCGAGCGGCCTGGTTCGGACCCGATCGGCCGGACGGGATCGCGAGGCTCTCGTTCGGCGATCTCCTGCGTCTCCGATTCATCCGTCCGAGGAAGCGGCCTGCCTATATCTGGCACGCCCGCCGCAATTCCGAAATGCTGCTCGGCCTCATCCTCAGGGGCCTCGGCTGGCCGCTCAAGCTTATTTTCAATTCGGCCGGCCAGCGGGAGAAGACCCGCTACACGAACTTTCTCATCAATCGGATGGACGCGATCATCGCGACCAGCGAGATTTCGGCCTCGTTCGTTCAGAGGCCGTCGACTGTCATCCACCATGGCATCGACGTCGAGACCTACGCGCCGCCGACGGACCGGGAGGAAGCCTTCGCTGCGACAGGCCTGCCGGGTAAGTATGGGATCGGCACATTCGGTCGGGTGCGAAAACAGAAGGGCGTCGACCTCTTCGTCGAGGCGATGTGTCGGCTGCTGCCCCGCTATCCCGAATTCACTGCGGTTATTGTCGGCTTCGTTTCCGTCGACAACCGGCTGTTCGTCGAAGGTCTCAAACGGCAAATCGCGGCTGCCGGCCTTGAGGATCGGATTCGGTTCCTCGGGGAGCTACCGATCGACGAGGTCCCGAAATGGTATCAACGCGTCTCCATTTACGTCTTCGCCTCGCGCGTCGAGGGCTTCGGACTCACGATGCTTGAGGCCATGGCGGCCGGCGACGCCGTTGTGGCGACGCGCGCAGGCGCCGCGGAAATGATCTTCTCCGATGGCGAGACGGGCGTGCTGGCGCCGGTCGACAGCGTGGACGGCCTCGTCGAGGCGATCGAGCCGCTGATGCGCGAGCCCGAGCGGATTCCCGCAATGGGCCGCCGCGCTCGCGCGCGCGTTCTCAAGGACTTCAGCCGCGATCGCGAAGTGGATGAAATCGTCGCGATCTACCGGCGGCTGTGGGACGAGGCCTGACGTTCGGGCTCGGTATGAGACGCGGAGGCGTCGGCCGCCTCGGCGACGACAGCGCTCGGGTCGGGATGCCGACGCACGATGCGAAATCGATCGCCCACCGACGGACTGTTCGGCGCCACGGGCTCGGTGCAGGCAGCCCGGCCGTCGCAAAGCCGGGGCTATTTGAACTCCCATTCGGCGCCGACGCCGACGCTCGATCCGCCGGTCGCATCGACGCCAGCCTGCAGCCGGATATGACGGGTCACGTCGAGATCGACATTGACGCCGTTGTCCTGCGGCCTCACGCCCGTCGATACGTTCACGCCGATCCGGTCGTTGATCGCGCGGCCGAGGCCAACCAGCGGGCCGGCGCCCGCGCCGATGTTGAGATTGTTCAGGCCCAGCGATCGGCGCAAGGGTTCGAAGGCGCCGCCATTGCCCGAGAGCGAGGCGACAGCGTTGGCGAGCTCGATCGCCTGGAACGGCGACAGGCTTCCCGACGGCTTCTGAAACAGCACGCGCGCGAGAATTTCGTCCTGCGGCAGGCTCGGCACGGAGGTGATGAGGAAGGTCGGCTGCGACGCTGGACCTGTCACCTCGATGCGCGCGGTGACGTCGCCGGCGTTCGTCTCGGCGACGAGATCGAGTTCCGGCGTGAGGTCGCCATGGAACCGCACGGTTCCCCGGGTGAAGACGAGCTGTGTGCCGAGGAGGGACAGCGAGCCGCGCAGGAGGTCGAAGCCGCCGGTCACGTTCGGGTCGCGCGCCGAGCCGCTGACGTGCAAGTCGCCGGCCACTTCCGCGTTGATGCCGCGGCCGTGGATGAAAATCCGGTTGGCGGCCGAGACTGTGAGGGCGAGCGTGGCGTCGAAGAGCGGCCCTCGCCCGCGCGCTGCATTGGCTTTGGCCAACTGGGCGAGACGCGCCCGCGCCGTCGGGGTCGGGTTCAGGTGCCTGGTTCCGGCGATCGGAGAAGCGACGCTGTCGAAGCTATTGGGCACTGTAATGTCCATCGCGACAATCGTGATGCCTCCGGCGACATCCGGCTTCTGGCCGAGCCTGCCAGTCATGTTCAGCGTCATGTCGGCTGTTGCGGCAACGATATCGTTGGAAACGATCTGCGCGTGTCGGCCGGTCAAGCGGATAGAGCCGGGGAAGCCCGCGGCGGGGTCGAGCCTCACGTCCCCGCTCGCCGCGATCGAGCCGTTGTTCGGCGTCGTCCCGGAGAAGCGATCGATGCGAATCACGTCGCCATTGGCCTGAATGAGCGCGCTGATGGCGGTCAGCTTGAATCCGGTCTCGTCATCCCGGAATTCCCCGTTCGTCAGTCGGATCGAGCCCTGCGCCAGCGGCTTCGCGATCGTTCCGCGCAGCTGGAGCCCCAGCGCCAGAGAGCCCGCCGCGTGACGGCCGGAGATCGAGAGCATGGTGTTGGCGAGGCGGGCGTCGAGCTTGCCGTCGATTCTCACGTCGAGCGCGCCGTCCGCCGACAGCGGCGCCGAGCCGGTGACGCGGACGGCGTTCCCCGCGCCGGCGCTCACGGAAACGTCGAGCGACGTGCGGCCTCCGGCGAGCCGGCCTGAGCCTGCGACGTCGAGTGCGGGCAGAGCGGCGCTGCGCGTCTGCGGCGCGCTCACGCGCGTGAGGCGGATTCGCCAGTCGCCGGTCGGGGCGGCGGGCGTTCCGCGGATCGTCGCCTCGCCCTCCGCGACGCCATTGAGGCCGAGCCCCGGCGAGACGAGATCGGCGGCTGCGAGCGGCAGGGCGGTGGCCGTCGCGCGAAGGTCGAGCGTCGAGCCGGCATGGCCGGAGAGCGTGAGGCGTCCGGAATCGACGCGAAGCGCGAGGTTCTGGATGTCGAGGCCGTTGTCGCCATAGGTCAGCGTGGCTGGACCCGCGAGCGCGATCCGTCGTCCACCGCCCTGTATGGTGAGGCTCGCGATGTCGAGCCGGGTCGGCGGGCCGCCAGCGAGCTGCGCCCGCGCCTTCACGGCGACGCCGCGCACCGATCCGCTGAGGTCGAGATCGCTCGAATCAGCCCCCGCCGACGCGGTCAGCCTGATGTCGGCGATCGGCTGGCCGGCGATTTCGGCCCGGGAGAGCGCCGCGGTCCCCGAGACGACCCTCGCGCCCCAGAGGTCGCCGATCGCAAGATCGACCTTGAGGCCCTCGAGCCGGTTGGCGCCCACGCTCATCCTGTCGCTGTTCGCCACGACCGAAACGGCCTGACGGCCCCCGGCGCTCGACGCCTTCACATCCGCCTGAACCGCGCCGCTCAGTTTCGTGAGGACGAGCGGCGAGAGGTCGTCGAGATTTCCCGCGCGGAAGCTGACTTCGCCGTCGGCGAGCCGGTTCGCATCGAAGGTCAGGTTGCCCTTGAGACGTGCGGAGGCGAGGCTCAACCCCAGACCGTCGAGGACCCATCCGCCGTCGGCGCGTTTGGCGACATGGGCTGAGGCCTGTAGCGGGCGGCCGTCGACATCGCCGGAGAGCGAGGCGTCCGCGTCGAGCCGTCCCGTGAGGTGACTGGCCTTGGCTTCGAGCTTGAGACCAGACGTCTGGCGATCGAGGAGACGCCCCGCGCCGAGCGTCGCTTTGATATTCGCGTTGAGGTCGGAGGGCACGCCGGTCAGCGCGGCCATGATCTGCGCCCGGCCAGCGACCCGCGGATCCAGGACTTTGGCCTGAGGCACGTCAACTGTAGCCGTCAGGTCCACTTTGTCGTGACCGAAGTCACCGTTGAGACGCGCCGACCCGTGCTGTCCCGCCGCCGCGAGATCGGTGAAGCCGAAGCCGCCGCCCGGCAGCAGGCGGGCGACGCCGGTTAGCTTGAGGTCGCCGCCTGTGATCTTGTCGACGAGCGCATAGTCGGTGGCGAGCTTCGTCGCATGGGCGTCGACCGTCGCGGTCAGCGCGCCATAGCGCGGCGCCCCGTCGAGATCGGCGGCGATCCGCGCCTCGCCCTTGAGGGCGCCGACGCCAGCCAGCGGCGCGAAGCGGCTGAGGTCCCGCGCCGCGACCTCCAGCCGCCCATGAACCTTCTTCGGCGCAAGCAGGCCGACATAATGGGCGTCGAAGTCGGACGCAGTGAGTTCAAGTGTATCGAAGGCGATATCGCCTCCGGCCGTCGCCGAGCCGCTCAGGTCGAGCTTGATGTCGCTGCCGACGGCGCGCGCGAGGGCGGGATCGGCAAGAGCGAGGCCGTTCACGGTTGCATGACCGTCGAAGGGAATCCGCGTCGCCTCGTCTGTGAGGGGGCCGTTCGGAACGGCGCGGAAGGTCGCCGCGACATGGGCGAGCGATCCTTCCGCGACATGAATCTGTCCAGCGTCGAAAGCGCCTTCGATCGAAGGGCTCATCAGGGGTCCAACGATCGAGGCGTTGAGATCGAGCTTGCCGATCTGCGTCGCGCCGGGGATGGCGCCGGCGTGGATCTTGAGCCCCAGAATGTTGTCCGCAGACCTGCCGCCCACGATGTCCAGTCGCGCATTCCTGGAAACGAGATGCAGGCCAGGCGTGGCGATGGTCGAATTGTCGTTGAAGAAAACGTCGCCCGCGAGCGTCGTTTCCCCGGCGAAGACCGGGCGGATGATGGCGGGCGTCATGCCTTCGAGGCGGGAGTTGAGATCGAGCGTCAGCCGCCGTCCGGCCCCCTGCCGGGATACGACGACCTGACCCTTCGCCCAGACGTCCGCGCCCGCTTCGAAGTCGAGCTTCGCCGTGAAATTGTCGAGCGGACCCGCGCCGTTGAAGGCGAGTTTCACCGGCGGCAGGCCGGGAAGATTCGCGAGATGGGCGAAGAGGCCCCCTGCGGGTTCGTTTGAATTCACATCGAGCGTAAGCCTGTCTGTCGCGGGGACATAGGTCGTGAGCGCTTTGAACTCGCCCGGCGCGTCGAGCCGCCGCGAGGTCAGCGTGAGGTCGAGGCCCTCGGACGGCGGCCCGAGCGTGGCCTTGCCGGACAGTTCAAGCCGCGCCGCGACGCCAAGGACCGGCTCGCCGAGCGAAAGCTCCTGAATCGCGAATTGCTTGATGATCACCTTCAGCGGCAATTCGGGCAGGATCGACTGGGGCGCGGCATTGCCGGGAGACGGCGGAGCTTGGGAGGGAAGCGGACGCCGCAGAAGTTGAAGATGTCCGATTGTGAGCTGATCGACTTCCAGCCGTCGACTGAGCAAGGCAAGCCTGCTCCAGATGAGCCGGACCTTGTCGATCTTGAGCCACGGCCCGTCGCGGTCGGACAGCACGATATCGCTGATCGAGGCGTCGGAGGACAGAACGCCGTCGACGGCGCCGATCGAAACGCTTGTCGTCGGGGAGGAGAGCGCGCGCGAGATCAGGTTGGCGAGGACGCCCTTGTCCGCTTCGTCCGCGTGTCCGGGCGCGGAGAGAATGAGCAACCCAGCGACCAGCGCCAGGACCGCCCATCGGATAAGGAGGAGAAATCGCGCCATCAGAAGGCCTGCCCGATACTGACATAAAGCGCAACGGGGCCCGCGCCGGCGTGCGGATCCAGAGGAAAGGCGACGTCGGCGCGGATCGGGCCGATCGACGTGTAATAGCGCAAACCGAGGCCCACCGCCGTGTAAAGGCGCTGGTCGAAGTTCGGAAGGCTCGTGGCGAAGGCGTTGCCTGCGTCGAAGAAGGGCACGATGCCGATCGTATCCGTGACCTTCACGCGCAGTTCGGCCGAGGCCTCGAACAGGCTGCGCCCTCCGACGACCGCCCCCCAGGGAACGGTCGGCGCGAGGCTGTTATAGGCGTAGCCGCGCACCGAGCCGCCGCCGCCCGCGTAGAAGCGCCAGTTGGCGGGAATGTCCGCCAACGCGGCGCCGCCCATCCCGCCAACCCCGACCCTGCCCGCCAGCACGAAGCGGGAGGCGTCGTCGAGCGAATAATAGGCGGAGGCGCGCGCTTTGCCCTGCAGAAGATCGACACTCGAGCCGAGGAACATGGGAAAGCCGACGGCGGAAGCATTGAGCCGCACGCCCCGCGTCGGGTCGAGCTTGTTGTCGGTGGTGTCGTAGTTGACCGAGACGGGAACGCCGACCAGCGTATAATTCACCTTGCCGAGCGCATCCGTGGCGACGCCTGTTTGCCCTTGCACTCCGGCCTGGATCCAGAATGTATCGCTGAACCGGTGGCGGATGGCCGCCGTCGCGTCCTCGTCCTCGACTTCATAGCCGACGAAGCCCGCGCCGCTGGTGCTGACACGCTCTGCAAGCGCGTCGATCAGGAGATCGTTTGGCGTGCCCCACAAGGCCGGCTTGAGGAAGCTTGCGGATACGCGGCCCCCGAGATCGTGAATTGAGAAGTCGCGGATGCTCTGGGACGTGACCCACCACGGGGGCGCGTAGAACAGATCCGCCTGCAGGCGCAAACGCTCCGCGCCGCCGAAGACGTTGCGGTCTTCCCAATACACCTGACCCGTGGGGCCATTCGTAGTGGAATATTTCGCGGAGGCGCCGATGGCGTAGGGCATGCGGTCCTCAACGTCGACCTGATAGGGCAATTGCCCGTACTGATCGAGCGTCGTCCCCTCCGTGATGCGCACGCCGCCCACTGCCGGAATTTCGCGGATGCTGGCCTTTCGCCTGGTCAAGGGCCTGAGGCGAATAGGGATCGCCTGGCTGGATATAGAGAAAGGACCGCGCGATCGCGGGATCGAAGCCTTTTGGCCCGTTCAACGTCGCTTCGCCGAAGGGCGCGACGGGACCCGGGTCGGCGGTGATCGTCACGTCCATCGTATGGGCCGCGTGATCGACGACCGGGACGATCGACAAGACCTTCGCAAAAGGGCGGCTCTGCTTGCGAAAATAGTCGACGATGCGCGCCTGCGACGCGCGCAGGTCTGCGGCGACCGCCGGGTCGCCCGACTTGAGGCCGATGATCCGGGGCGGGAGTTCCGCGTCGGCAAAGTCCGCGCCGGCCGCATCCACGACGCGAATCGTGCGGAGCTTGAAGATGGGCCCCGGATCGACCTTCACGGTGATCGGAACGACAGCGCGGTTGCGATAGCCTTCGGCGGCGCGCGCGAATGCGCCGACATCGTCCGAAACGATGCTCAAAGAGACCCGACCGATCGCCATCGTCACCGTGGCGTCGTAATAGCCGGCGCCCCACAAGGCGTCGATCAGCGGCCCGAAGTCGCTGGCGGCGCGGCGCGCCAGCGCTTCGCCGTCGGGCGGCGCATCCTTGCGCAACCTGTAAAGCGAGGACGCATCCTTCACTGCGGACTTGAGCGCGCTGTCGCCGCCAGCAACGTCGATCGTCACGGTATAGGGAATCGCCGCCCGAGAGACTGGCGGCGGGGTTTCCTCCGAACCCCAGAGTCCGAAGAAGTCGAAAGCCTGAGCGGTGTCCCGATCGCCAAATGCGATCATACTCGCCGCCAACGCGACAACCAGACGCACACTCAGACGATCGAGTAGGTTTCGGGATAACCCGCCCATCAACTCGAACGCCCTTTTCCCTGACCGACGAGGGGCTTAATCGCCCTATCCGCCCTTGATGGCTCAGACAATTGCGCGGGTCAAAGTTAGTTCCGCGAACGCGCGTTTGAGTCAAGGCAAGGTTAACCATTTATGTCTCGTAAGAACGAGCTCCTGCGTCTTTTTCTGACGCCGGCCGGCGCGCAGACGGCGCGGCGCGCTCGAATCCCGTTGGAGCCGTTACGCGGTTCGAACCACCTGACGGCGCAGGACTTTTCGCGACCGATTTCGAACGAGCGTTCGCTCACTTTTTTGCTTTTTCCCTCTTCCGCCCGTTCGGCTCCTCTGGCATGGTGATCTTATTCACGAGGCTCCGGTCAGGAGCCCGGGATTGGGGAGGGCGACGTGCCGCCTGCGCGTCAACGGCGCTGGATCAGCAGCATTTCCACCGAGGAATTGTGCTCCCGGATCCTGGAGCGTCACCGGGACGCCGTACGCGTCCGGAAGACCGATCACGCCGTCGCCAACCTCGCGCGGATCATCGCCGCCACGCTCAAGCTGTCAAACCAGCGGGGCTTTCACGCGACGAGTCTGAGGGACCTTGCCCAAGCCTCCGGCCTGAGCATCGGCGGCCTCTATTCCTATTTCGACACCAAGGCGATGCTGCTGTCGATGATCCTCGGCGAGGTGCTGGCCAGCGTGACCGAGATCCTCAGCGCCCCTCCGGATTACGTTTCCGGCGATCCAAGAACCCATCTCGCATGGATGATCGACACTCACATCCGGCTGTCCGAAGTGATGCATCCATGGTTTGTTTTCGCCTTCATGGAGGCGAAGTCTTTCCCGCCCGCCGAACGCAAGCTTGCCGTCGATGCGGAAGCGATGACCGAGAAGCTGTTCGCCGACGTCCTCGCCAGCGGTGCGGCTTCCGGGGCATTCGTGCTGGACGAGGCCGGGCTCGCGGCCTCGCTGATCAAGCCGCTGTTGCAGGACTGGTACGTGAAGCGCGCCAAATACCGCAAACGCGGCACGTCGATCGAGACCTATATCGCGGCGGTGACACATTTCGTCGAGCGTGCGCTCGCTGTGAATCTGGAAGAGCTCGGAAGGGCGGCGTCTTGATCGGACAACAAGCCTAAAGGGGAGATTCACGTGGACATCACGCAAAGCGAACGCAGCCAGGCTCTGGGCGCTCGCCTTCGCGACTTCATGGCGGAGCACATCTATCCGAACGAGCGCCGCTATTATCAGGAGGCCGAGCGCCTCGGGCCCTGGACCGTTTATCCAACGGTCGAGGAGTTGAAGCCGCTCGCGAAGACGGCGGGGTTGTGGAATCTCTTCCTGCCCGCGCATGAGGGCGGCCTCACCAATCTCGAATACGCCCCCTTGTGCGAGATCATGGGCCGCTCACTACTCGCGCCCGAAGTCTTCAACTGCAACGCGCCCGACACCGGCAATATGGAGACGATCCTGCGCTACGGGACGGAGGCGCAGAAAGAGCAGTGGCTGAAGCCTTTGCTGGCGGGAGAGATTCGCTCCGCCTTCGCGATGACGGAGCCCGACGTCGCCTCCTCGGACGCGACCAATGTGGCAAGCTCGGTCGTGCGCGACGGCGATCATTACGTGATCAACGGGCGCAAATGGTACACGACCGGCGCGACCAACCCGCACTGCAAGATCATCATTTTCATGGGTCAAACCGACCCGCAGAATCCGGACCGGTACAAGCGTCAGTCGATGATTCTCGTACCGAAGGAAACGCCGGGCGTGCGCGTGATCCGCTCGCTGCCGGTGCTCGGCTTTTACGGCGTACCTGACCGGGCGTCGGAAGTGACCTTCACCGATGTGCGCGTGCCGGCAAGCAACATCCTGCTGGGCGAGGGGCGCGGCTTCGAGATCGCGCAGGGACGGCTCGGTCCCGGCCGCATCCATCACTGCATGCGGTTGATCGGCCTCTCCGAGCGCGTGCTCGAACGTCTGTGCCGCCGCGCGGAGCGGCGGGTCGCCTTCGGCCGGCCGCTCGCCGAACAGACGGTGACGCTCGAGCGTATCGCGGAAGCGCGCATGAAGATCGAGCAGGCGCGGCTTCTGACCCTCAAGGCCGCCTATATGATGGACACGGTCGGCAACAAGGCGGCGCGGCAGGAGATCGCGATGATCAAGGTCGTCGCGCCGAACATGGCGCAGACGATCGTCGACTGGGCGATCCAGGCATTCGGCGGCGGCGGCACGAGCAACGATCATTTCCTTGCAGCCGCTCTCGCGACGACGCGCCTCCTGCGCCTCGCCGACGGGCCTGACGAAGTCCACCGCAACCAGATCGGCAAGCTCGAACTGCGCCGGTGGCTGAACACCGATCCGAGGCGGACCGGAGGCGACGCCAATCCTCTTCCGCTCGACGAAGCCGAGGCCTGGTCCGACGGGGGCTTGTGGCCGCGACCGGAGGGCGCCTCTGGCCAAACGTAAGAGACTGGTTCCCATCATAACAAAAAGGCCAAGGGATGAAACGCTTCCGGGTGACGCAGCAGGAGATCGTCTTCGCGGTCTTCGCCGTGCTGTTCGTCGTGTTCTCGGTTTTCCTCCGCGGCTTCTTTACCGCGGACAATATGCTCACGCTTCTGCAGAATGTGGCGGTCTTGGGCATTCTCGGCCTTGCGATGGCGATCGTCGTGCTCGGGCGCGGAATCGACATTTCGCTCATCGCCGCGCTTGCAGTGCCGCCGGGACTGGTGCTGCAGATGGTTCAGAACGGCCACTCGCTCCCCGGCTCGATCGTCGTCGCGCTCCTGTTCGCGATCGCCTTCGGCCTCGCGAACGGTTGGCTCATCGCTTACGCCGACGTGCCTTCGCTGTTCGCCACATTGGCCTCGGGCATCTTCGTGGCCGGCCTGGGCCAGGCCTTTCTCTTTCAGCTCGACGTCGTGCAATGGAGTCCGGCGATGGACGGGTTCCAGCGGATTGGCCAAGGGACGATGCTGGGCGTGCCCATGCCAATCGTGATGTTCGCCATCATGTGCGTGCTGGTGGCGCTCTTTCTTCGTCAAACTCGCTGGGGCGCCTATATCTACGCGATCGGCGACAATCCCAACGCGGCGCGCGTCACCGGCGTGCCGACCCGTCCGATCATCGTCCTGCAATACGTTCTGGCGAGCCTCATCGGCTGCTTCGCGGGCTTTGTCCTGGCCGCGTCGGTCAACTCCATGCCGACCCGCATCTTCAACTCGACGCTCATCTACGACGTCATCCTTGTCGTGGTGCTTGGCGGCATCGGCCTCTCCGGGGGGCGCGGCGGCGTGCTCAACGTGATCATCGGCACGCTGCTGATCGGCACGATGCTCAACGGCATGACGATCATGGACATTCCCTACGCCGGGCAGAATCTGATCAAGGGCGTCGTGCTGCTGCTGGCGGTCATCACCGATTCGTTCCTGAACCCGCGCAATGAGGAGACGGCGCAACAGGGCGATATCTAGAGCGAAACGAAGAAACTCAAACCAAGGAGGAAACAATGTCTTTCAGCAGGATTGCGAAGACGGCGCTGATCGGGCTCGGCCTCGCCTGGATGAGCGCACCCGCGCATGCGCAACAGGGACTCGAAGAGCCCTTCCAGAAACCCTTCCGGGAGGCCCTGGCCGGTAAGACGGTCGCCTTCGTCCCCGTCGCGATGAACTTCGACCTGACGGAAGGGTGGTACGCTGGCCTCAAGAAGGAGCTCGAACCCTACGGCGTCAAGTTCGAGCTTCGCGATCCGAACTGGAACACCAACGCCGGAGCGCAGGCGGTCACCTCGCTGATCTCCGAGAAGCCGGCAGTCATCGTGGTCCACAATCCCGACGTGCAGACTTACGCGAAACTCCTGCAGCGCGCCGAGAAGGAGGGGATCTTCGTCATTCAGATCAATATGGGCTCCGCCTATCGCAGCACCGCTTTTGTCGGCGCGAACTGGATCGAGATCGGCGAGAAGGATGCCGAGGCCGTCGTCAAGGCCTGCCAGGGCAAGTCCAACAAGATCGCGATCGTGCAGGGCGCGCTTTCGGCGGCCGCGAGCGCCTATACGCTCAAGGGCGTCGAGAACGTCCTCGCCCAGCATCCCGAAATCAAGGTCGTCTCCAGCCAGGCGGCCGACTGGGACGCGGCCAAGGCGAAGGCCATTACCCAAACCGTGCTCAAACAGAATCCTGACCTGTGCGGAATCGTCGGCTTCTGGGACGGTATGGACATCGGCACAGCCGCCGCGGTGAAGGAAGCCGGACTGACCGGCAAGGTCTTTGTGGCGACGTCCGGAGGAGGAGAGCGCAAGGGCGCCTGCGAGCAGGTGAAGTCGGGCGGTTTCGATCTCGACCTCAGCTACGACGTTCCGACGCAGGCCGCGCAGATGGGAGGCCTGATCAAGTACCTCCTCTCGTCCGGGGTCAAGCCCGGATCCATCAAAGGCTCCGCTTACACGACGCTGATCCCGATCACGAAAGAGAACGCGAACAGCGCGATGGCCTGCTGGAACCTCAGCGACCTCAAGAAGCAGTGATAGAAGGCCGGCGTCCGGGTGGTTGCCCGGACGCTGGCTCCGTTCCTTCCAGGCGAGCCTCAAGCCCGATCGATGCGCGAAACCCTGACCCGCTGGCGATACCGCTATTGGCCGGACCACCTTCTTGGCGAAATCCTCTCCAAGCGCTGGACCGAGACGGCCATTCCCGTGATCGTCCTCCTCATCGTCGGCTTCGCGCTGAGTTCGAGCGCTGGACCATTTCCTTTCGGCGTCGAATCTCGCCGACACTGCGCGCCAGGCGGCGGAGATCGGCTTTATCGCACTCGGCGAGGCGCTGGTCGTCATCGTCGGCGGCATCGACCTCTCGGTTGGTTCGATGTTCGCGCTGACCGATTTCTGCGCCCTTTACACGCTCGACGTTCTCGGCTGGCCGGTCGTCGCGGTGATCCCCGCGACCCTCGCCGCTGGCGCCATTCTCGGCGCGGTCAATGGATTTCTGATCGGCTATCTGCGGCTACGCGCCTTCATCACGACGCTCATTACGCTGATCATCTACCGCTCGGCCTTCGACCTTCTCATCCAGCGCTATTCGAATGATATCGCCTCGTCCCTCCCGGATTTTCCGTCGTGGGACTTCATCGGCGGGGGAACCGTATTCGGCGTGCCGAGCATCGCCGTCGTCTATCTGGCGGTGGCCATCTTCGGTCATGTGTTCATGACGCGGCTGAGGCCCGGCTGGCACATCACCGCCATCGGGGGCTCGCGCCGCTCGGCCTACAATTCGGGCGTCGCCGTTCGTCGGACGATCGCGCTCAGCTATGTCGCCTGCGGCGTCCTCACCGCGGTCGGCGCGCTGTTCTTCGCCGCGCGCCTCGGTACGGTCGGCGGCGATATCGGCGTCGGCCTCGAAGTGATCGTACTGACAGCGACGGTGCTCGGCGGCATCACGCTCGGCGGAGGCAAGGGGTCGGTCACCAAGTCGGCGGTCGGCACGCTCATCGTTCTCCTGATTACCAATGGCCTCACGACGATGAACGCCCGCGGCGGCGTCAATCGCATGGCGCTCGCCGCCATCCTGCTCGTCGCGGCGATGATCGATATCCGCTGGCAGAAGAACCGCACGCGCATCATCAGCAAGGTCTATGTCAGCCCAACCTATCATAACCTCCCCCCTCCGCCGACGACCGATGTCGGCAAGGGCGGCCCATTCGAGCAGAACGACAGGTTGCGCGACGTCGAACTCATCGGCCTTGGGCGCATCGAAGCGCCTGAAGACGTTATCCTCGACCGGCATGACAATCTTTATGCCGGCTCGCGACATGGCGACGTCATCCGCTTCCTTGCGCCGGACTATGAACGGATGGAGGTCTTCGCGCATATTGGCGGCCAGCCCCTCGGCATGGCCTTCGACCGCCACGACAATCTCTACATCTGCATTGGCGGTATGGGCCTCTACCGCATCGCGCCGGACGGCAAGGTCGAGAAGGCGACGGACGAGACGAACCGAAGCCTTCGGTCCGTCAACGACGACAGCCGCCTTCGTCTTGCCGACGACCTCGACATCACCGACAACGGCCTCATCTACTTCTCGGAAGCGACGATCCGCTACGAGATGGACGAGTGGCCCGTCGACGGACTCGAAGCGCGCGGCAACGGCCGCATCATCTGCTACGACACCAACACCGGCAAGACCCATACCGCTGTGCGCGGCCTGAAGTTTCCCAACGGAATTTGCGTGGCGAGTGACGGTCAGTCGATCCTGTTCGCCGAGACATTTGGCTGCTCGATCAAGCGCTACTGGTTCGATGGGCCGAAGAAGGGCGCGGTCGAGGTCGTCATGGATAACCTCCCCGGTTATCCGGACAACATCAATCTCGCCTCTGACGGCAATTACTGGCTCGCGCTCGTCGGCATGCGCAGCCCGGCGCTCGATCTCGCCTGGCGGATGCCGGGCTTTCGCACGCGCATGGCGAAGCGCCTGCCGGTCGACGAATGGCTCTTTCCGAACATCAACTCCGGCTGCGTCGTCAAATTCAACGAGCGCGGCGAGATCCTCAAATCCTTCTGGGACCTCAAGGGCGTCAATCACCCCATGATCACCTCGATGCGCGAGCATCGCGGCTACCTCTATCTCGGCGGCATCGCCAATAACCGTATCGGACGATACAAGCTCGAAAATGCCGACCCGAGTTTCGTCCAATACGACAAGCGCTGGGGGCGGCAGTCGTGATCGGCGCGATCCGCGAGTTCACGAACAGGATTCTGGGCCGTGGCGACGCGGCGGTCACCGTGCCTTCCTTCGACGGCGCATTGAAGCCGAATCAGGCGCTCGAGCGGGCCGAGACGCTTCTGACATGCGATGCGCCGGAAGATCTCGCGACGGATGGCCGCTCGCTCTACCTCGCCGACGGGCAGAAGCTGCTGCGGTTGCACGGCGGGGCTTTCGTGGAAGTCCGGGCGTTCGATCAGCCGATTTCGGCGCTTGCGCTTGCGCCGGATGGCGCGCTCGCGGTGGCGTTAGCCGGACGCGAGGTCCGCGTTTACTCACGCATTTCCGACGAAAGGCCGTGCGCCGTCTTCGCGAGCGGCCTCAGCGCCGTCAATGCGCTCAACTTCGCACCGGACGGCGCGCTGATCGCCACCGACGGTTCGCTGACCCGCGGGGTCGACGAGTGGGCGTGGGACCTCATGGAACTTGGCCGAACCGGCCGCGTTCTGCTGCTCGACGTCGCGACTGGATCGATGAAGATGCTCGCCGACCGCCTGCACTATGCGTTCGGCGTCTGCGCAAGCGGGGAGGACGCACTGGTCGCCGAAAGCTGGCGTCATCGCCTCATCGCGGTTGCGCGCTCGGGATCGCGAAGGGTTGTGCTCCCTCATCTGCCAATCTATCCGTCGCGACTTTCGCCCGCGTCGACAGGCGGGTACTGGCTCACCGGATTCGTCGCACGCACGCTGCTCGTCGAATTCGTACTCCGGGAGCCAGCGTATCGCCGGCGCATGATGGCCGAGATCGAACCTCGATACTGGATCGCGCCGCGGCTTCGCTCTGGCGAATCGTTCAAGGAGCCGATGCAGGGCGCGCATCTCAAGACGATGGGGGTGGTCAAGCCCTGGGCCCCTCCAAGATCCTATGGTCTCGTCGTAAGGCTGGACCCGAATGGGGCGCCGCTCTATTCGCTGCACAGCCGCGTCGACGGGATGAATCACGGGGTCGTGTCGGCAGTCGAGCACGACGGCGAACTCGTCATGATCGCGAAGGGTCCGGGACGGGTGCTCAGGCTCCCGATCGCTCCGCTCGACAAGGAATTCGGCGCATGAGCGACGACATTGTGCTGTCGCTGAGGCAGGCGACAAAGTTGTACGCTGGCGTGCCCGCGATCGATAGCGTCGATTTTGAACTCCGGCGAGGAGAGATCCACGCGCTCGTCGGCGAGAACGGCGCCGGAAAATCGACGCTCACCAAAGTCATGGCGGGCGTCGTGACGTTGACCGCCGGCACGATGACCGTCGATGGCGTCAAGGTGTCGCCCAGTTCGCCTCTGGAAGCGCGCCGACTCGGCGTCGCCATGGTCTTCCAGGAGAACGCGCTGGTGCCGACGATGACGGTGGCGCAGAATCTCTTTCTGGGGCAGGAGCATTTCTACAACCGGCTCCGCGGCGTCTATATCGCCGCCCAGCAGTTCCTGCAGTCTCTGAACTTCGACGTGGCGCCGACTGCTACGGTCGCCGCGCTTGGCGCGGCAAAGAAGCAAATGGTCGAAATCGCCCGCGCCGTGCTTAATCAGGCCAAGGTGATCATCTTCGACGAGCCGACTGCGTCGCTCACCCCCGAAGAGAAGAAATATTTCTTCGACTTGGTGCGCGACCTCAAGAAACGCGGCGTGTCGATCATTTTCATTTCGCATGCGCTCGAAGAAGCGCTGATGCTCGCCGACCGCATCACGGTCATGCGCGACAGCAAGAAGGTCGTGACGGACGACGCTGCAAAGTTCGATCGCGCCCGCATCGTGCAGGCCATGGTCGGACGCGACCTGTCGCACACGCTCTACGGCGTCCGGAAGACCACAGTCCGCCGCGCCGGCGAGCGCATCCTGACGGTGCAGAACCTCAAAATGGCGCCGATGGTGAAGAACAATTCGCTGTCGATCTTCGCGGGCCAGATCACGGGCGTGTTCGGACTGGTCGGCGCCGGGCGGACCGAGACGTTCAAGATCGTCGCAGGCGTCCTGAAGCGCGACTTCTTTTACGGCGGCGAGGTCTTCCTGCGAGACCAGCCTGCGCGTTATCGGGTGCCCGCGCCCGCGGTAAAGGCGGGGGTGGCCTATGTCACGGAGGACCGCAAGATCGAGGGGTTCTTCGAGACGTCCTCCATAGCCCGCAACATCTACCTTGGTCTTGTCGCGAAGTTCCCTCGCGGCCGGGCGCTGTTTTCGCGACGCGAGCAGTCGAAGTCGGGATCCGATTGGGTCCAGCGGCTCAAGGTGCGCGCAATCGGCGAGGACGCGAGAGTGGTCGAGCTTTCGGGCGGCAATCAGCAGAAGGTCGTCATCGCCAAGTCGCTGATCCAGGAGCCGGACCTGATCATCTTCGACGAGCCAACGCGAGGGGTCGACGTCGGCGCCATTGTCGAGATCCATGAGCTCATCAACCGGCTTGCGGATGAGGGCAAGGCGGTGGTGGTCATCTCCTCCTACCTGCCCGAGATCATGGCGCTGTCCGACCGCATTCTGGTCTCGCGTCAGGGCAAGGTGGTGGAGGAATTCTCAGCGCTCGAAGCGACCGAGGAGAAGATCATGTACGCGGCCATCCACTGAGCGGCAGACGGCTCGGCGCCTCCTGTTCCCCGCCGCCGATGTCTTCTCCGTTGCCGACGTCGTCCCGCCTCATCTTCGAAATTCGGCTTTAACGGCGGCATAAAGCGCCTTGAATCGGATGCGCTGCGCGGCCAGCGCTTCCGCGAGTTCGGGATCAGGCTCGGTAACGTCGAAGACTTCAGGCGGCGCGCACACCGCCTCGGGTGAGTCGCCCGTAGCGGCAAGTCGCGCCAGGCGTGCAGCGCCCAGAGCCGGCCCGGTTTCGCCTCCCGCCATCCTCACGATCTTGAGGCCGGTGGCGGCCGCTATCATCTGGGTCCAGAGTTGGCTTCTTGCGCCGCCGCCGATGAGACCGGCGCGGTCAAACCGCACGCGCGCGGAGGCGAGGCAGTCGCGCGCTTCCGCGAGGGTCATCGCAATGCCTTCCATGACCGCCCGGGCCACGTCGACCCGCGAGGTCGTCTCGCTCATGCCGAACAGCACGCCTCGCGCGTACGGATCATCGAACGGCGTGCGTTCCCCAGAGAGATACGGCAGGAAAAGCAGCGGACCTGGGCCCCCGTAATCTTCCGCTGCTTCGCGTTCCAGCGCGTCGGGCGCGACGCCAAAAAGGCGCGCGGCGAAAGCCAAAGCCCCGGCGCCGTTGAGCATAGCGGCCATGGTGAACCAACGGCCGGGCAATGCATGGGCAAAGCCGTGCACGAGCAGGTCCGGCGCGCTGAGATAGCGATCGCCTGCGACAATGAGTTGCGTCGCTGTTCCCAAAGAAATGAAGGCTTCGCCCGGCGCGATCGCGCCGAGGCCAAGCGCGCCAGCCGCCGCATCGCCGGCGCCCGCCGCGACGATCGCTCCAGCAGGCAGCCCGAATTCGTCGGCGGCGCTGGCGCTGATTTCCCCGACCGCATCCGAACCTTCGGCAAGCCGTGGCAACCAGGTCGGATCGACGTGGCAAGCCGCGGCCGCCTCCTGAGACCATCGACGCGCCGCCTGGTCGAGAAGCCAAGTTCCAGCGGCATCGCTCATGTCAGTCGTGCGCTCGCCGCAGAGCGCAAGGCGCAGGTAATCCTTGGGGGCAAGCAATGTGAGAGGCCCCAGTCCTTTGAGCGCATGGCGGCGGCTGAGCCAAAGCATCTTCGGCCCGGGAAAGCTTGCCATCGGCTTCACGCCCACGATCCGCGCGAGTTCTGGCCGCTCGGCCGCCAACTCCGCCGCCTCTTCACGAGCGCGGGAGTCGTTATGCAGGATGGCCGGCATGACCGGCCGGCCGTCGCCGCCGACCAGGACAACACCATGCATTTGCCCGGAAAATCCGACCGCCTTGACTGCGCGGAGCGACTTGGGCGCCGTTTGCCTTAGATCCGCGATGGCGTCCGCCATCGCGGCCCGCCAGACATCCGGATTCTGCTCGGACCATCCCGGCTTCGGCCGTTCGGGGGAATAGGACCGCGAGGCGCTCGCAACAGCGGCTCCGGTTTCGTCAATCAGAAGAGCTTTGAGGCCCGAAGTGCCGCAGTCGAGTCCGAGATACATGGACCGACCATGCGGTCACGCCTCCCGGAGCGCAAGCTCACGCCGGGCGCGGGCGCCGATGAGCGTCGCGAGCGCGGCTCCAGTCGCCGTAGACTGCGAAATCCGTCGCACTCGCTGTCTGCCCCATCGTCCAGTTCGCAGGCGCGTTCGAGCAGATAGCGAAGGCCTGACAAAACGGGCATCTCTGACCCGCGAGTCGCTGCCCAGACGCCATCCCAGTCGTTTTCCTCAGCGCGCGTGGCGAACTGGCGCAGGAGCCGCGCGGCAAGAGAACCCCTTGACAGATTGCGACTCTCCGCTTGCCGCGAAAGCCGGCACGCGAATTCGCCGCCGATACAATCAATCGCCGCGCGCGCGACGTGAGGGTTGGTGCATGTGGCGACGATTTCACGGACGATCATGGCCGAACTCCCTCGTCTGCCGCAGTCGATTTGCGCTTTGCGCTTGGATGATTCGACTTTTGACGGATGATCTTGACTTCACGATGTCAGACCGAAGGCTTTAAGAGTAATTACAATTCACTTTTTAATTTAACGTGTCACGCCAGAGGCTAGTGTCAAAGTTTTGTCACATAAATTGATCCGCCGCGATCCCAAGCGCACATTCGCGCGGAGGCGACTTATAGCCTCGCAGAGGCGAATAAATTTAAACATTTTTGATTGTATGCTCGAAATATGGCCTCGGCCGGATCGGAGCCGTTCGATCTGGCGGCCCTCCGATCCTGTCATGACGCTTCCGCGAAATTCTTCTCGCAATCGCAACAGAAACGCGCGAATTCTCGGCACCCTCTGGAAAGCAAGCTGCAAGGGCGGTCGTGCGATTCTCGTTTCTCACTCTGGCGCGACAGGGCCTGTCGCAGAATCGCGGCTGGCCGGAGCAGTGGCGAAACCCGGAGCCCAAGGCCTCCTATGACGCGGTCATCATTGGCGCCGGCGGCCATGGCCTTGCGACCGCATATTACATGGCGAAGGAGCACGGGCTAACCAATGTCGCGGTCCTCGAGAAGGGCTGGCTGGGGGGTGGCAACACCGGACGAAACACGACCATCATCCGCTCCAATTATCTGATGGAGGAATCGGCTGCCCTCTACGAACATGCGCTGAAGCTATGGGAAGGGCTGGCGCAGGAACTCAACTACAACGTGATGTATTCCGCGCGCGGCGTGATGATGCTCGCGCACAACACCCATGACGTTCAGGTGTTCAAGCGTCACATTCACGCGAATAGGCTTGCTGGCGTCGACAATGAATGGCTAAGTCCTGAAGAGGCGAAGGCCTTCTGTCCGATTCTCAATGTCGCGCGCGATATCCGCTACCCCGTCGTAGGCGCCGCCCTGCAGAGACGTGGCGGGACAGCCCGCCACGATGCGGTCGCCTGGGGCTTCGCCCGCGCCGCATCGGAGCGAGGCGTCGACATCATTCAGAACTGCGAGGTGACTGCGATTCGTCGCGATGCGTCCGGCGCCGTTTGCGGCGTTGAAACGACGCGCGGTTCGATCGCCACGAAAAAGCTGGGCGTCGTCGCGGCGGGTCATACTTCGGTGGTCATGGCGATGGCGGGCGTGAGAATGCCTCTCGAAAGTTATCCGCTGCAGGCGCTGGTGTCCGAACCCGTCAAGCCGATGATGCCCTGCGTGGTGATGTCCAACACGATCCACGCTTACATGTCGCAATCGGACAAGGGCGAGATGGTGATTGGGGCAGGCACCGACGCCTACGTCTCCTATTCGCAGACCGGCGGCCTCCATATCGCCAACCATACGCTCGAAGCGATCTGCGAACTGTTTCCGGCGGTGCGGCGTCTGCGCATGCTGCGCAACTGGGGCGGCATCGTCGACGTCACCCCCGACCGATCGCCGATCATTGGAGCGACTCCGGTTCCCGGACTTTTCGTCAATTGTGGCTGGGGCACCGGCGGCTTCAAGGCGACACCCGGCTCGGGTCATGTCTTCGCCCATACGGTCGCGCGCGGCGAGCCGCATCCGATTGCGGCGCCGTTTTCGTTGGACCGCTTCCGTACTGGCCGACTGATCGACGAGGCCGCGGCGGCGGCCGTCGCGCATTGAGGAGCCGATGCTTCTGATTCCCTGCCCTTATTGCGAGATGGAGCGTCCCGAGATCGAGTTTCGCTACGGGGGAGAAGCTCATGTCGCTCGGCCAGCCAACCCGGCCGCCGTCAGCGACGGCGACTGGGCCGATTATCTCTATTTCCGGGCCAATCCCAAGGGCGTGCTCGCAGAACGCTGGCGTCACGTTTCGGGCTGCGGCCGCTTCTTCAATTGCCTCCGCGACACGGTGAGTGACAAGATCCTCGTCACCTATAAATCCGGGGAGGGAAGACCGGACCTGAAAGCCGAAGGACCGCGCTCGTGACGCAGCGTTTCCGAGTTCCTGGCGGCGCGTTGCTCGATCGCTCGCGTCCGGTCTCCTTCACCTTCGACGGCGTCGCTTACGGCGGCTATGAGGGCGACACGCTCGCCTCGGCCCTGCTCGCGAATGGCGTGCGAGTCGTGGGCCGCTCCTTCAAGTATCATCGTCCACGCGGAATCCTTTCGGCGGGCTCCGAGGAGCCCAATGCGCTTGTCTCGATCTCGCGGGGGCCGGGCCGCTTTACGCCGAATCTCCGCGCCACCCAGATCGAGCTCTACGATGGGCTTACCGCAACCAGCCAGAACCGCTGGCCTTCGCTCGCCTTTGACGTGGGCGCGATCAACGATCTCGCCGGGCCGATGATTGGCGCGGGCTTCTACTACAAGACCTTCATGGGCCCGGACTTCCTTGGGAAGAACTGGGCGTGGAAGCACGTCTACGAGCCGGTCATTCGAATGACCGCAGGTCTTGGATCCGCGACCCGCGACGCCGACCCTGATCGCTACGCCCGCTATTTCGATCATTGCGATATCCTGATCGTCGGCGGCGGGCCTGCAGGATTGGCTGCGGCGCGGGCCGCGGCTGCAAGTGGGGCCGATGTCGTCCTCTGCGACGAGAACGCCGTGCTCGGCGGCTCGCTGATCGGCGAGACGAAAGCTCGCATCCAGGAGCAAAGTGCGGCGGAATGGCTATCCGCGACGCTCGGGGAGCTGCGCGCCGCGCGCAATGTCAGACTGATGCTGCGCACCCAGGCCTTCGGCTACTACGCACAGAACTTCATCGCCCTGAATGAGAGGCTTCCCGAACCCGCGCTCATCGCCGATCCCAATCTGCCGCGCGAGCGGCTATGGCAGATGCGAGCCAAAGAGGTGGTGCTCGCCGCTGGCGCTATTGAGCGCCCTCTGGTGTTTGCCGACAACGATCGTCCGGGGGTCATGCTTGCCGACGCCGCCCGACGGTATCTCCTCGAGCATGGCGTGAAGGTCGGAGAGCGAATTCTCGTCGTCACCGCGCACGACAGCGCCTATCGCGCCGCCCTCGACCTTCAGGAGGCCGGGGCTACGATCGAACTGATCGCGGACCTGCGCGACGAGGTGGACGGACCAATGCCGGAGGCCGCGCGGGCGGCCGGGATACGCGTCGCGACGAGAGCGGCGGTGCATGAAGTCCGTGGGGGTCAGAGACTGAAGGCGGTGCGCCTTGCCGCAGCCCCTGCAGGAATGCGATGGGTTGAATGCGACGCGCTGCTCATGTCGGGTGGCTGGACGCCTTCGGTTCATCTCTTCTCCCAGTCGCGCGGGAAGCTCGCGTTCGATGACGCGCGACAAGCCTTCAGGCCCGCGATCCACGTCCAGCGCGAACGTTCGGCTGGCGCCTGCAATGGCGCCTTCGGCCTTGGGGCCGCTCTTGCGGAAGGCGATGCCGCGGGCCGCGAGGCCGCCAAGGCGGCCGGTTTCTCTCTGCCTCCCGCCATGAGTTTGACTGTCGACGATGCGCCTGATCTTGCTGGCGGGACGCTCGGGGCGCCGTTGCATGTTCTCGGCGACAGGCGTGGAAAGGCCTTTGTCGACTTCCAGAACGACGTCTGCGCCAAGGACATTGAGCTCGCGGTGCAGGAGGGCATGCGCTCGATCGAGCACATCAAGCGCTACACCACGACCGGCATGGCGACCGATCAGGGAAAGCTTTCCAACCTGAACGCGCTCGCGATTGCGGCGGCGATCCAGGAGAAGCCCATTCCCGAGGTTGGGTTCACCACGTTCCGCCAGCCCTATACGCCCGTGACGTTCGGCGTTTTCGCGGGGCCGGCGCGCGGCGAGATGTTCGATCCCGTCCGCAAGACGCCGATCCACGATTGGGCGGAAGAGCGCGGCGCAGCGTTCGAGGACGTCGGCCTTTGGAAGCGGGCATGGTACTTCCCGCGCGGCGGCGAATTGATGCACGAGGCGGTCGCGCGCGAATGTCGGACGACGCGCGCGTCGGCCGGGCTGTTCGACGGCTCGACGCTCGGCAAGATCGAGGTCGTCGGCCCCGACGCCGCCGTCTTCCTCGAACGGATGTACGCCAACGCGTTCCAGAAGCTCGGCGTTGGCCGCTGCCGCTACGGCCTGATGCTGAACGAGGCCGGCTACCTGATGGACGACGGCGTCATCGCGCGGATCGCCCCCGATCGCTTCCATGTGACGACCACGACGGGAGGCGCCGCGAATGTGCTCGCGCATATGGAAGACTATCGGCAGACGGAATTCACCGACCTGAAGGTCTGGCTCACCTCGACCAGCGAGCAATGGGCGGTGATCGCCGTGCAGGGGCCAAAGGCCCGCGAATGCGTCGCGCCGCTTGTCGAAGGTCTCGACCTCGGCAATGACGCTTTCCCGCATATGAGCGCACGGGAGACGCGGGTCTGCGGCGTTCCGGCGCGGCTCATGCGGGTGAGTTTCACCGGCGAGTTGGGCTACGAGATCAATGTTCCCTCCGCCTACGGACGTGCGGTGTGGGAAGCCGCCTGGCGGGAAGTCGAGAAGCATGGCGGCGCCGCGTACGGCACCGAGGCCATGCATGTGATGCGCGCCGAGAAAGGTTATGTGATTGTCGGGCAGGAGACGGATGGAACCGTCACCCTGGCGGACCTTGGTCTTGACTGGGCGATCGGGAAGTCGAAGCCGGATTTTGTCGGCAAGCGCTCGCTCTCTCGTCCCGACATGCTGAAGGAGGATCGCAAGCAACTCGTCGGCCTTCTGACGGACGACCCCAACGTCGTGCTTGAAGAGGGAATGCAGATCACTGCGACCACGACGCCGCCGACCGGATCTTTCGCCCTCGGCCATGTGACGTCGTCTTATCGGAGTGAGACGCTCGGCCGTTCGATTGCGCTAGGTCTCGTCGCTGGCGGCCGCGCGCGCATCGGCGCCAGGGTCTACGCGCCTCTCGCCAAAGCGGCCATCCCGATCACGGTCGTCGAATTCAATATTCTACGACAAACCGGGAGCGCGACTGAATGGATGATGTTTCGTTAAGCCCTCGTTTGCCGCTGGACGCGCTGGCTTTGCCCGACGGCCCGGACTTCTCGCTGAGCGAAGCGCCGCCCGTCGAGCGCTTCCTATTCCGTGGCGATGAGAACGCGCGCGCCGGTTGTTCGCGCGCCTTCGGCGTCGAACTTCCGTCAAGGCTTGGTCCCGCCGCGGAAACGAGGGACAGGGCGGCAATCTGGCTGGGCCCAGACGAATGGCTGTTGATGGCCGGGGACGTCGACCCCGAGGTCTTTCCTTCGGGGATCGTCTCCGCGCTCGAGGGGTCGCCACACAGCCTCGTCGAGGTTACGCACCGGCAGGTCGGGCTGGTCGTCGGCGGGGCCGCGGCTTCGCGCGCTCTTTCCGCCGGATGCCCCCTCGATCTGCGCGAGCGGGCATTTCCCGTAGGTTTTGCGACACGAACGCTGTTTGACAAGGCCGAGATCGTCCTCTGGCGGCGCGCGGCGGACTCCTTCCATATCGAAGTCTGGCGTTCGTTCGCCGTCTATCTTGTTGCTGCGCTGACCGAAGGCGCGCGCGGCGCTCCGGCGCAATAGGATCCGCCCCGCGGTCGACCTGATATCGACGGAATTGAATTGCCGTGATCGATTAAATCGATCACAAGGCGGGTATGAAGGCCCTGCCAACCCTTCGACAGCTGACTTTTCTCGTCGCGCTCGCTGACAAGCGGCATTTCGCCCGCGCAGCCGACAGCTGTCGCGTCAGTCAGTCAACGCTCAGCGGAGCGATTCAGGAACTTGAAGCGACGCTGGGCGTCACCCTTTTCGAGCGCAGCCGCCGCTCGGTAACGCCGACGACGATCGGAATGGAAATCATCGCTCGCGCACGGGCGCTCCTCAAGGACGCTGGCGATATGGTCGATGCCGCGCTTGCCGCGCGGGCTCCCCTGTCCGGGCCGCTGCGACTCGGGGTCATTCCGACAATCGGCCCTTTTCTGCTGCCGCGGCTCCTCCCCCGGCTCCGGGAAGCCGCTCCCGAGCTTCGGGTCTATCTGCGGGAGGAGCAGACCGCCGCGCTGCTCGAAAGAATGGATGCCGGACTTATCGACGCCGCGATTCTCGCCCTGCCGGTCTCCGTTGACACGGCGGAGACGCAGGAGGTGGCGCTCGACCCATTCGTCGTTGTCTGCCCACGTGACCACCGCCTCGCCCATCTGCCAATTGTCCGTTCGGACGATCTCGCGACCGAGGACCTGCTGCTGCTGGAGGACGGCCATTGCATGCGCGAACACGCCCTCGCAGCCTGCGCCCTTGAGGGAGCCCGACGCAACGTCGCCTTCCAGGGGACCAGCCTTCTCACTCTCGTTCAGATGGTCGCGAACGGAGTTGGTGTGACGCTCGTACCCCGTATGGCCATCGACGCGGGACTCCTCAGGGGCCTCGATCTGCATGTTGCCGATCTGGACGGGGACGCCTCCCATCGGCGGATCGCTCTAGCCTGGCGTCGGACCTCCGGTCGCCGGGATACGTTTAGCCGGCTCGTTTGGCTCCTCCGCAGGGCGATGGAAGAGCGACAGCCCGCGTTGAAAGAGCAGCCGGAGTAGTGCGACGCTACCGATGCGGCAACGGCGCGCCGGCTCGGTCAATTCTGTCTCGCATCCGTCCGGCCCAAGGGGTCCATTCCAGTCGCGAGGCGGCTATTGATTGGAGATGCCTAATCCCACTTCCGGTGCGCCCACATCCATTGGTCGGGCGCTTCGCGGATGAAAGCCTCGTACTGGCGCTGCAGCGACTCGGTCGCCGCGCGCGCGTCCGCCTCGCGATCACTCGTATGCGGAACAGGGATCGGCGCGATGCGAATGCTGAAGCGCGCGTCGGGGCGGCGGAAGGCGGCGCCCGCGTAGAGAGGCACGCCGGTCGTGCGCGCAAGGAGCGCGGGAAAATCGTTCGAACGCGCCGGCCGGCCAAAGAAGGAAACGCGCGGTCCCCGGTCGTCGCGAAGGTCCGCGAGGAAGCACGGGCTGGCGCCTGCCTTGATGGCGCGAAGTAACGCCCGCGCGGTGATCGGCGTTTTCGGCAGCAACCCGCTCTTGTAGAGCGGCGCGCGCATCCTGCGGACGAGCGCTTCGACATGAGGATTCGACACCCGCTGATAAACGCCGATGAGCGACACGCCCAGGCGCTGGCCGCCATGGGCAAGAATCTCCCAGTTTCCGAGGTGCAGGCCGCAGATGATGAAAGGTCCGCCTCGCGCCGCCACTGCGTCGAAGCTTTCATCCGGCTCGAAGACGATGCGGTCGCTCTCCGTCAGCGTTTTGATGCGGAAGCTTTCCGCGAATGTGCGGCCAAGATTTTCCCACATCCCCTGAGCGATCTTCTTGCGCTCGTCCAGCGATTTCTCGGGGAAGGCGAGGGCGAGATTGGCGAGCGCGCGCTTCTGCCTGCCGAGCCTGGGAGCGATCAGACGCCAGAGCTTTCCCGAGAGCCACGACGCCGCTTCCACCGGCATGGCGCGCGCAAGGGCAGCCGCCAGCCAGAAGCCCGCGAATTCGAGCCGGTAACGCCAATCTTGGGGAACTTCCATTCATCCTTATAGGCGCCGAGGCTGCCGAAAACGACATCCTTTCGCGAGCGCCTCGCCCTTTGTGCAGCCGCATCCGACGGTCCGACTGATGGACCTCCGCGCGCTGGTGGAGAATGGCCCCCGACGCCGACATTCTGGGCGATATCATTGCCTTTGCGGCCGAGCGGCTGATGGAGATGGAGGTTGGGCTCAGGACCCGGGCGGCGCATGGCGAGCGCTCGCCCGACCGGCTGGCCCAGCGCGAGCCGCGCCGGATGGCCGCGTCCGTTTGTCCATGTTCACAGGACCGCGCCAGCTATTCTCGATCCGGTCTTCTCCCTGTCGCGCTGGCCGAGGGCCTCCTGGCCGAAGCCATTCCCTGGCTCCGCGCCCCCGCCGGCTCAGGACGCGCCGATCAACAGGCGATAACGGAACTGGTCAACGATCACCGCAAGGATCAGCAGCACGCCGAGCAGCACCATCTGCATGTAGGAACCGATCTGCATGAGATTCATGCCGTTCTCCACCAGCACGATGAAGAAAGCGCCGAGGACGACGCTCTCGACCCGCCCGATGCCGCCGCGCAGCGAAACGCCGCCGATCACACAGGCGGCGATCGATTCGAGCGCGATAGACCCTCCAAGATTGGGCTCGCCGGATTCCGTTCGGGCCGTGAGCAGGAGGCCGGCAAGCGACGCGAGCAGCGCGCTCGCGCCATAGGCGATCAGCAGCGTTCGGGTCGTGTTGATGCCGGAGAGCTTGGCCGCCTTCACGTTGCCGCCGACCGCATAGACGTGACGGCCGAATCGTGTGCCATAGAGAAAAACCGCCACGATGATGATGGCGACGACCGCAACCGCCACCGGAACGGGGACGCCGAACAGGCGGCCGAATCCGAAGGTGTCGCCGAAGGCGTGCGGGAAGCCTGTCACCGGCACGCCGCCGGTCAGGAAGAGCGCGATTCCCGCGCCGAGCCGATTGCACGCCGAGCGTCATGATAAAGGGCGAGACGCCAAAGACCGCGACGCCAGTTCCGTTGATAAGTCCGATGACCAGCGCCATCGCCATCGCTCCGAGGCAGCCGGCGGCGATGATCCAGACAACCGCATCGGGCATGGAAGGGGCGATCGAGGTCATGATGATCCCCGACAGAACCGAGGTCAGCGCGATCGTCGTCCCGACCGCAAGATCGAAGCCGCCGGTCAGGAGGACGATCATCTGCCCCAGCGACACGAGCACCAGATAGACGGACTGCCGCGCGACATTGACGATGTTCTCGGAAGTCAGAAACTGCTTCGACCCCAGTGTGAAGACAATGAGCGCCGCGACAAGGAAGAACGGCAGCACGCCCAGCCGGAGGAACAGCGCCTTGAGAGCGTCCATGAGCCGGGACGACGCATGGGCGGGCCTCGTGGTCTCGGCGCTCATCAGGCAACCTCCTTTCGCCGCTCGAAGAAATGCGGGAGCACGGCCGCCTCGTTGATTGCGTCTCCATCGAGTTCCGCGCTGATCTGTCCGGCCGAGAACACGAGGAGGCGATGGGAAAGGCTCATGACCTCCTGGAGGTCGGACGAAATCACGACGACGGCCTTGCCGCCTTCCGCGAGCGCCTGAATGAGCCGGTAGAGTTGAGCGCGAGTCCCCATGTCGACGCCGACGGTCGGCTCGTCGAAAACGTAGAGCGTGTAGTCCCGTCCGAATCCCTTGCCGAACAGCACTTTCTGCTGGTTGCCGCCCGATAGCTGCGAGACGAGGCGCCGCAGCATGCGGCGGTCGAGCCCGACACGCTGCGCGATCGCCGCAATCGCTTCGAGCGCGCGCCGGCCTCGCGGCGGACGGCTGGCCGCAAGCAGCCCGAGCTCAATATTGTCGGAGGCGCTTGCGGCAAGCACAAGCCCCTCGTTCTTCCTGTCGGGCGGCAGATAGTGCAGGCCCGCCGCGATCATCGTGTCGGTCCGCGCCCCGGTCATGTCGCGGCCGTTGACGACGACCCTGCCGCCAAGGGTTCTCCCGAGCCCCATGATCGCGCGCCAGACGCGCGACTTGCCCGAGCCCACGAGGCCGGCAAATCCGGTGACTTCGCCGGCGCGGATCGCGAAATTTACGCCCGCGACCCCCCTGGCCCGGAAGTCCTCCAGCTTCAGCACTTCCGGCCCGCCGGGCCGGGCGATGACCGGATAGACCGCGCCCATCGCGCGGCCAGTCATCATTGAAAGCAACTGGCTCTCCGACAGGCCCTTGGCGGGAACCGTGCCGCAATGCCGGCCGTCGCGCAGGACCGTGATCCGGTCGGCGATCCGCTCGAATTCGTGAATGCGGTGGGAGATATAGATGACGCCGACGCCGCGCGCCTTCAGACGCGCGACGAGCGCGAACAGAGTGTCGGTTTCGCGGTCCGTCAGCGAGGCGGTCGGCTCATCGAGAATGAGAACGCGCAATTCGCTGCGCATCGCCTTGGCGATCTCGACGAGCTGCTGCTCGCCGCGAGACAATTGCGAGACGGTGCGATCGAGACCGATGTGACAGTCGAGCGCCTCGAAGAGCGCCCGCGCCCTGCGCCGGCTTTCCCCGCGCTTCAGCAGGCCCGCCGTCGTCGGCTCGTCGCCGAGCATGAGGTTTTCAACGACCGTCTGGGTCGGGACGAGCGAGAATTCCTGGAAGACTGCGGAAACCCCGAGGCTTCTGGCGTGACGGACGGAAAAGGTCGTGACCGGTTCGCCTGCGATCCTGACCGTGCCCGTCGTCGGCGCGACGGCGCCGGCGAGGATGGAGATCAGCGTGGATTTTCCGGCGCCGTTCTCGCCGAAGAGAACGTGGACTTCGCCAGCCTCCAGCGTGAAGTCGACGTTGTCGAGAGCGACCACGCCAGGATACCGCTTGGTCAGGCCCTGCGCTTCGACGACCGGTGTTTGCGAATAAGCCATAGGCGGCGAAAGAAACGGGGCGCCGGAGGAGGAACCCGGCGCCCCGCGTGCTCCCGATCAGTTCACCGAAAAGATCGGCTTGAAGTCGGCCGGCGGCAGGATGTTGGCGCGCGGCACCGTCTTCACGTTCGACGGGTCGACGACGAAGATCTTCGGTCCGACATGCTTGATGATGTCCTTGCCTTCCAGCAGCCGCGTCGCCTGATCGACCGCGATGCGGCCCTGGATCACCATCGAATCGGCGGGCGCAGCCGTGATGAAGCCGCGCTGGATCCCGTCGTAGACGCCAGGCGTCATATAGAAGGCGAGAAGGCCGATCTTGTCGGTCAATCCCCGCTCGCGCAGGAGCCCGATCGCCGCTTCGGCGGTCACTGCGGTTCCGGCGATATACTTGATGTCGGGATTGGCCTGCAGCTGGTCTTCGACCAGCTTGAGCTGGGCTTCCTTGCCGGTGTCTCCATATTTGGGATCGAGCACCTGAACCGCCGTGCCCTTGACCGCGTCGAGGAAGCCTTTGTTCGCGGCCTCAACCCACCCCGCGCCTGCCGGCCCCGGGAACCAGGCGACCTTCACCGGAGGCGACCCGGCCGGATACTTCTTCGCCAGATATTCGCCCGTGCTGTGGCCCATCGTGTAGAAGGACACGAGCGACTTGGCGGATATGTCCGGCGAGTTGATGCCGTTGATGACGTCGATGACCGGAATCTTCTTGGAGGCCAGCTCCTTGACGAGGTTGTTGAGGCCGTCCGCCGAAATTGCGCCGATGATGACGGCCTGCGCGCCATTGGCGACGCAATCCTCGATCTGCGAGATCTGCTTGTTGAGCTCGGTGTAGCCGCCGGCCTCGACGACATTGAGCTTCACGCCGAGACGCTTGGCCTCTTCGACCACGCCGTAATCGACGCCGAGCCAGTAGGCGTCCTTCATGTGCGGGAAGGAGACGCAGATCTTCCAGGGCTTCGAGGCCTTGTCGAGCGGCACATATTCGACGGGCGATGATTTCCCGTTGGCCGAGAAGGGCGGCGTGACCTCCTCCGCCTTGTAGGGGAACCAGTCGGCGGCGAAGGCGCTGCCGCCCAGGATCATGGTCGTGACACTTACCGATAATACGCGCGTAAAGGCGTTCATGTTTCTTTTCTCCCGTTCTTCGTTCGACGCCGCGGGTCCCCTGCCCGCATTCCCCGGAGACGGCTCGACCCGCCGTCTTTCAGGAAAGGCTCTGCCTCAGACGCGCGAGAAGCGCGTTCCGCTCCGCCCGCGCCTTCAGCGCGGTCTCGAGATCGACCTTGACGAAGCGGGTCGACTGGTGAGGCTGCAACTGGCCGATAAGGTCCATGTCGGCCGAGATCACAGTCCCGAGCATGAAGTAGCCGCCGCCCGACACGGCGTCGCGATGCAGGACGATCGGCTCCGTGCCGCCTGGCACCTGGATCGATCCGTAAGGATAGCAGCTGTCGACGATATTCGAGGGATCGGATCCGGCGCCGAAGGGCTGCTTTCGCGGCACGAATGAGAGAGGGCGGCCGCCACGGAAGCGATAGCCGATCCGATCGGCTTCGGGCGCGACTTTCCAGACGTCTTCGAAGAACCCTTCCCCGGCCTCCGCCGTGAGACGGCGCCAGTAAAGGCCCGGGAGCGCGCGCAGTTCGGCCGTCTTTCCGGGAAGGCGCCGCAACTCGGGCGCGACCGCCCTTCCCGGCTTTGCGGGAGCGCCGGCTTCGCCGAGCTTCAGCCTGTCGCCCGCCTTGAGCGCGCGTCCCTCGAAACCGCCCAGCGCGCCCAAGCGGATAGGTCGATCGCGAGCCGAGCACGACAGGCACGTCGATCCCGCCCGAGATCGCGATATAGGCGCGCGCGCCATTCTTCAGATAGCCGAAGGAGAGCGTCTGTCCCGGCTTCACCGCGAAGCCGGTCCATCCCGGCTGCTCGACGCCGTCCACCTTCGGCGGCATCTCGGCGCCGCAGACGGCGACAGTCGCATCGCGGTCGAACCGGATCTCCGGTCCCTGGAACACGGCTTCCATCGCCGCCGCGCCCTCGGGATTGCCGACGAGAAGATTGGCTGCGGTCAGCGCATACCGGTCCATCGCGCCGGATTCCGGAATGCCGAGGTGATAATAGCCCGGCCGCCCGAGGTCCTGGACCGTCGTGGAGAGCCCTGGCTTCAGAATCTCAAGCGTCATGGAGGGCCCCGAGAAGCTTGTCGTTGGTCGCGGCCGGATCGGCGTGGAAGGCATCGAGCGAGAAAGTCACCGGGCGGATGGGCGCTTCGAACTTGCCCGCGTTCACCTCTTCGACCGCCGCGTCATAGGCGTCGCGGCCGACCGGCTTGAACTTCACGATGTCGCCCGGCTTGAAGAAGATCATGAAGTCGCGGAGGTAGGACACCTCCTGCTTCGGATCGTAGATGGGCATCGGCGTGATGCCGAACATCTGATAGCCCCCCGCGCCGCGGACCGAGTAGATGCAGCCGAAGCAGCCGCCGTGCCCGACCGTAAGCTTCGGCGTGTCCGTGCGCGGCCTCAGATATTTCGGAACCTCGATCTGCTTCTGCCGTTCGACCATCTGATACATGAAGGGCAGGCCGGCGACGAAGCCGACCATCGAGACGAACCAGGGCGCCCCCGAATGCGCCTCGATGAAATCCTCGACGCCCGGATAGCCGTTGATGCGCGCGGCGTATTCGAGATCGGTCGCCTTCGGTTCCTGATGACGCTCGCGGAAGCGCATCAGAGTCTCATGGGTCCACGGATCGTTATAATAAACGGGGATTTCGATGATGCGCGTCGCGAGCGTGCGATCGGACTTGGCCGCCGCGGATTCGAGGCGCTTCAATTCCGCCAGCATGTCCTGCGGGCTGATCACGTCGGGATCGAAGCGGATCTGAAAAGAGGCGTTGGCGGGGCAGATTTCGGTCACGCCCTTGATCCGGCTTTCCCGCACAGCGTTTGTCATCGAGAGCGCTGTGAAAAAGGCGTCGAGCGACATCTCCTCGTCCACCTCGACGAAGATATGCTCGTCGCCGCCGAACGAATATCTGGTCTTCATCGCCATCCTTCCTCCGGCCCGCTCACGCGGCTTTGCCCGACGCCGGGAACCCCTGCTCCAGCCACGCCTCGAGCCATCGTGTGTGCACCGCGCCTTGCCGAACCTCTTCGACGTCGAGAAGCGTCAGATGCAGCCCTCGCGTCGTCGCCAACCCCTCGATCGAGAGACCCTCCAGAGCGGATCGCAGCTTGTCGAGCGCGTGATCGCGCGCTTCGCCTCGCACGATCAGCTTGCCGAGCAGGCTGTCGTAGAAGGGCGGCACCACATAGCCTTCATAGAGCAGCGTGTCGAAACGGACATCTTCGCCTTCCGGCGTCGCGAGTCTGGCGACGCGGCCGGGGGCCGGCATGAAGCCCCTCGCCGGATCCTCGGCGTTGATGCGAACCTCGATCGCGTGCCCGCGAATCGCGATGTCCGATTGCGCATAAGGCAGAGGCTCGCCGCCGGCGATCCGCAGCATGGCCTGCACGAGATCGACTCCGGTGATCATCTCGGTGATCGGATGCTCGACCTGGATGCGGGTGTTCATTTCGATGAAGAAGAACTCGCCGCTCGCCTCGTCATAGAGATATTCCAGCGTGCCGGCGCCTCGATATCCGACGCTTTCGGCGAGCCTGACGGCCGAGGCGCAGAGCGACTCGCGGCGGTCCGGCGAAAGGCAGGCGGCCGGCGCCTCCTCCCAGACCTTCTGGCGGCGCCGCTGCAATGAGCACTCGCGCTCATAGAGGTGGATCGCTTTCTTCCCGTCGCCGAGGATCTGCACTTCGATGTGCCGCGCACGCGGCACGAAACGTTCGAGGTAGAGGCCGCCATCGCCGAAGGCGGCTAGCGCTTCGGCGCTCGCCTGCGGAATGAGCGCCTCGAGATCGGCGGCCGTGTCCGCGACGCGGATGCCGCGGCCGCCGCCTCCCGCCGCGGCCTTGATCATCAGGGGATAGCCGACGGTCTCCGCCGCCTTGAGCGCGGCGTTCACGTTCTCGATGCGTCCGTCCGAGCCCGGAACCGTCGGAACGCCCGCTTTCGCCGCCATCTCGCGCGCGACGGCCTTGTCGCCCATGGCGCGGATCGTGTCCGGCCGCGGCCCGACGAAAATCAGTCCGGCCGCTTCGACCTTTTCCGCGAATTCGGCATTCTCCGCCAGAAAACCGTAGCCCGGATGAACCGCGTCAGCGCCGCTCGCGACCGCGGCGGCGACGATAGCATCCTTGTTCAGATAGGACTTGGCGGCATGGGCCGGCCCGATCTCGACGACCGAATCGGCGAGGCGAGCCGCAAGCATGTCTTTGTCCGCGGCGCTTGCCGCCTGAACCGTCCTGATGCCGAGCGCCTTGGCCGCCTTGATGATTCTAACGGCGATCTCGCCGCGGTTGGCGATGAAGAGCGTCCTGATGGCCATCGCCGGATCAGACATCGATGTCGTAAAGCGGCTGCCCGGCCATCACCGGATCCTCATTCTCGACGTGGAACGCCACAAGCTTTCCCGCCTCCTCCGCGACAACAGGCGTGAAGGTCTTCATGACCTCGATGAGGCCCACGCTATCGCCGATGGAGACGGCGTCGCCTTCGTTCTTGAACGACGGCTGGTCCGGGGCCGGCCTGCGATAAAAGGTGCCGGGGATCGGAGCTTCAATCGTTTTGACGGCCATGGGTCGATCCTTGCAGCAAACTCATTGCGCGGCGACGCGCGGGGCGATGAAGCCTTCATCAACCAGCCGGTCATGAACCGCCTGCGCGAGAACATGGGCTCCGGGCGTATCGGAATGGACGCAGATCGTTTCGGCGAGCACCCGGACGTCCTTGCCGCCGACCGAACGAACGAGGCCCTCCTTCAGCGCCCGAACCGCCCGATCAGCGGCGACCTGGGGCTCAACCGGCTCGTGCTCCCGGGTAATGATAAGGCGCCCGTCGTCAGCATAGTCGAGATCGACATAAAATTCGCCGATGAATCGATGGCCCCGCGCTTTGTAGACCCGCTCATGCTCGGTATTGATCATCCCCAGAAGCGGCGCCCTGAACACGTCGGCCGCGTCGGCGACAGCATTGGCGATTTCAGGATCGCGAGCCGCCATCCCGTAGAGCGAGCCATGCGGTTTGATGTGGTGGAGGGTCATCCCCTCGGCTTCAAGGAAGCCCTTCAGCGCGCCGATCTGATAGATGAGGCAATTTGCGAGCTCATCCCGGCCCATTTTCATCTCACGGCGCCCGAAGCCCTGACGGTCCGGCAGAGACGGATGGGCCCCGACCTCGACGCCGTGCGCCTTGGCTAGCTGGACGGTCGCACGCATGTGGTTGAAATCGGAAGCGTGAAATCCACAAGCGACATTTGCGATATGGATCGCCGGCATGATGCGCTGATCGTCGCCCAGCCGCCAGATCCCATAGCTCTCGCCCATGTCGCAGTTCAGGAGCGTCATCATCCTCTCCAAGCGCGCTGGCGCGGCGTTACGGTTGCAAAGATCGACGATATTGTAAAATTGGAAATAATCGTGCCTGATATTTGCAAAATCGATACGGCTGCGCGAAAGATGCGCCGAAGCACGATTGCCTTCGGAATAGGCAGGACGAGCCAGAGTGACCTTCTCTCTTAAACAGCTTCGATACTTCATCGCCGCCGCGGAGGCCGGCCAGGTCTCGCAGGCGGCGGTTGAGCTCAACGTCTCGCAGTCCGCCGTCACGGCTGCGATCCAGCAGCTCGAGACAACTCTCGATCTGCGGCTTTTCGACCGAAACCCGGGTGGCGTTTCGGTCACCGCGGGCGGCGCCCGGTTTCTGCATCACGCACGCAACATCATGGCGGCGGTGAACGAGGCCATGCAGATGCCGCGCGCCTCGCCTGCGGCGATCCGGGGGCTTATCCGGGTAGGGGTCACCTACACCGTCGCGGGTTATTTTCTGCCGCGCCATCACGATCGGTTCCGCCGCAACTATCCTCAGGTCGAGATCGAGCTATACGAATTGCCGCGAGAGGCGATCGAGCAGGCCGTGATCGGCGGCGCGATCGATCTCGCGGTGATGCTTGTCTCAAACCTCGAGGCTTCCGACCGCATTCAGTCCGAGATTCTGATGCGATCGCGGCGACGCCTCTGGGTTCCGCCTGACCATCCGCTTCTGAAAGCTAACTCGGTGAGTCTCGCCGACGTCGCGCGCTACCCTTATGTGATGCTGACCGTAGACGAGGCCAGCAAGACCGCGGGGCGTTACTGGGCGCGGACGCCGCACCAGCCCAACATCGTGTTTCAGACATCCTCGGTCGAAGCGGTGCGCAGCATGGTGGCCGCCGGAATGGGCGTCACCGTCTTGTCCGACATGGTCTATCGCCCTTGGTCTCTCGAGGGGCAGCAGTTGGAGACGCGCCTGCTCGTCGACGATATCCCCACGATGGACGTCGGGCTTGCGTGGGCCCGCGGCCGCGAAATGAGTTCGGCCGCACGCGCCTTCATGGACTTTCTCGGCCTTGCCTTCACGGGCGGCGGACAATCCCTGACGGAGTGACCACGCCTATCGCTCTCTGGCCGCTTCGGACGCGATCTTCGCCAGAGGTGAGAAGAAATAGTCGATGACCCGGCGGGTGTCCGTCTTGATTTCGACGGCTACCGTCATGCCGGACGTCAACGGAACCATCGCCCCGTCAACCTTCATCACGCTTTCATCGAGGGCGATCGTGACGGGAAAGACGAAGTTCTCCGGCTGGCCCTGGGGCGTCGGCGCCTCGGACGCGCCATTCGCCATGGCCGTCGCATTGGCGAGCGTCCGCTTCGCTTCCTGCTCCGCGACGGCGGCTGAGGCAATCTTCACGACCGTGCCGTGAAGAACGCCGAAGCGCGTGAACGGAAACGCATCGACCTTGATCGCCGCCTTCTGTCCGACCCTGACAAAGCCGATGTCGAGATTGGAGACAAGCGCCTCGGCCTGGAGTGTAGCGTCAGCAGGCGTGATGACGATCAGCTGCTGTCCCGTTGTGACGACCTGGCCGACCGTGGTGACAGCTGTCCGTTGAACAACGCCGTCGACCGGCGCGCGCAGCTTGGTGCGCGCCAGTCGCGCCGTGGCCTTTGCCAGAGCCTGGCGCGCATCGTCCGCTTTGCGGGCAGCGTCGGCGAGCCTGTTCTCGTTGTCCGCGATGAATTCGGAGACGACCTTCGCCTTCTCGCTCTCCAGTTCCCTCAGCGCCGCGTCATTCTCGATGAGCTGCCCCTGATCGGAGGCAAGCGCGGCCTGAGACCTCTCGAGCTCCTCCTTGGCGTCATAGAGGTTGATCTTGGTTCCAACCTTAAGGTCGATAGCCTCCTGTCGCGTCGACACGCGCTGGTTCAAGGTGCCCATGAGGGTGTCTTGATACGCGATGCTCATGGTTAGCCGCTTGCGGGTCGCGACTTTCCCGGCCATCTGCTTGTCGATCGACCGGAGCGCGTCGGCGAGCTTCGTGAGATCCGCGCGCAACACCGCCTCCTCCCGGAGACGGAACGGCTCCGGCAGAGCCTGATCCCACCGGACCGCCATCTCGGCCTGGCCCGCGAGGTTCTCGACCGGGGCAAAGCTTACGGTTTCGACCGCACCCGCTCGGTCAGGATCGGTCGTGATCCGGGCATTCTGTGCGCGCCGCTGGGCCGCTCGCACAGCGTCGATTGCGTAGCGCCGTCTGTCGATCTCCGCGAGCGTCGCGTCGAGCGCACTCCCGCCGGCCTGCGCGTCGGCCCTTGCGTCCGTCGGATCGAGTTCGAGGAGCAGATCCCCCGCTTTGACCGCGTGGCCCGCCTCGACATGGATCGCGGCGATCCTGCCCGGGTCCAGGGGCTCGATCACCTTGGCGTAACCGGCAGCCTCAATCTTTCCGGGGGCGACCGCATGGACGTCAAGGCGTCCGAAATACGCCCACACAAGCGCGACAACCGCAAATCCGCAGATCGTCGTCATCAGCGCCGCCGTCAGCGGCGAGGCCGGGGTTTCGAGGATCTCGATAGCCGCGGGCAAGAACTCGCGGTCGCGACCGGACACCGCGATCCTTTGCGGCGCGGCGGGCGCCGTCGGAGGGCTTGGAGGAGGCGCGGCGCGTTCGTTCATGCCGGCTCCTTCGCGAGTCCCGATTGCATCTCCCAGAGATGCGCGTAGAGCCCGCCTTCGCGCGCGAGCAACTCCTCGTGCGCTCCAACCTCGACGATCTCGCCCTTCCGCATGCCAACGATCCGCGTGCAGGTTCGGACCGCCGCCAACCGATGAGCGATGATAATGACCGTGCGCCCGCGCACGATCGCCGCCATGTTGTCCTGAATGACGCGCTCGCTGTCATAATCGAGGGCCGAGGTCGCCTCGTCGAAGATGAGAACCCGGGGATTGCACGCGAGTGCGCGGGCAATGGCGATCCGCTGGCGTTGGCCGCCCGAGAGATTGGCGCCACGCTCCTCGATGATTGTGTCGTAGCCTTGCGGCAATTGGGCGATGAACTCGTCCGCGCCTGCCAGGCGCGCGGCGTGCATCACCATCACGCGCGGCATCGCGGGATCGCCAAGCGCGATGTTCTCATGGATCGTGCGGTTGAAAAGAATATTCTCCTGGAGCACGACGCCGATCTGCCGGCGCAGCCAGCCCGGATCGAGCTGGGCGACATCGACGCCGTCGATCATCACCTGCCCCGACTGAGGGCTGTAGAGACGCTGGACGAGCTTGGTCAGCGTCGACTTGCCCGAGCCCGATGGGCCAACGACGCCGATCACCTCGCCCTCGGCGATTGAGAGCGTCACATTGCGCATCGCCTCCGCCGCATCGGGACGATAGCGCATCGTCACGTCGCGGAACTCGATTGCGCCTCGGATCGGGGGAAGCGTCAGAAGATTTTGCGGCGCGGGCTCCGGCGGCGCATTCAAAATGTCGCCCAGCCGCGCGACCGACACCTGAACCTGCTGAAAGTCCTGCCACAATTGCGACAGGCGCAGGATCGGCTGAACCACCTGACTGGCGATCATGTTGAATGCGATGAGCTCTCCGACCGACATCGAACCATCGATGACCGCCTTTGCGCCAAGAAACAGGACGAGCGCGGTCGTCACCTTGCTGACGTACTGGATCAGGTTCTGCCCGAACATGCCGAGAACTGTTGCGTCGAACGAGGTTCGGACGTAGGCGGCCAATCGCTCTTCCCATTGCGCCTGCATCGTCGGCTCGACGCTCGCCGCCTTGAGGGTCTGCGCGCCCACGATCAATTCGACGAGAAACTGCTGGGACCGCGCGCCACGATTGAATTTCTCGTTGATCTGTTCGCGCAGGACCGGACGAAGAAGGGTCGCGATAGCGACGTAAACCGGGATCGACGCGAGGACCACAAGCGTGAGCCCGGTGGAGTAGAGGAACATCACGCCGATGAAGACAAGGGTGAAGGCGAGATCGAGCAGCGAAGTCAGACCCTGTCCGGTCAGGAAGCTGCGGATCGTTTCCAGTTCGCGCATCCGTGCGACGGTCTGACCCGCAGCGCGCGTCTCGAAATAGGCGAGCGGAAGCCGGAACAGATGATGAAAGAGCCGCCGGCCAAGCTCCACGTCGATACGATTGGTCGTATGGCTCAGCGTATACGAACGGAGGAACTGAAGCACCGCCTCGAAAAGCCCAAGCGTCACCATCCCGACGATGAGCACGACGAGCGTCGACATGCCCTTATGAACGAGCACCTTGTCGACGACGAGCTGAAAGAAAATGGGAGTCGCCAGCGCGAAAAGCTGCACGAACAGGGATGCGACCAGAACCTGGACGAGTGGCCGGCGGTAGCGCCGGATCGAAGGCCAGAACCAGCGAAGGCCGAAGGTGTCCGGATCGATGCCCGCGCCGCCGAGCCGACGGGTGACGAGGAGGACTTCGCCCGTGGACAAGGACTCCGCCTCGTCCAGCGACACTTCGCGCGCCGATCGCGTAATGGGATCGACGAGACGAACTCTCCCTCGCTCCGAGGCGACGGCGAGCACCGCGAAGCTCCCATCCTTCAATGCGAGGATCGCGGGATAGGGAATAGCGCCTATCCGCTTGGCGGTCACCCGGCGAACGATGCGCGATTTCAGCTGCAGAAGGTTGGCGCCGCGAGCCAGATCCTCTGTCCCGGCCGTCCGTCCAGTTAGCGCCAGCTGATGCCGCAACTGCGCGGGATCGGCGGCGATGCGATAATATCCGGCGATCAGCGCCAGACCGACCAGGCCCGCATCGACGCCCTGGGCGAGAAGCGCCCTCGTGTTAGGCTCGTTCGTTGCGCTTTTTGCCCGATCGCCTGCCATGCCGGAAGGCTAAAGGGCGAACCCGCTACGAACAACGCCGCCCAAGGTGTTATCCGACGCCGCCCATGGTATTAGCAGGGCGTACCACCGGCCGAGGCGCGCGCCGCTGGAATCTCAACGACGCGCGCCTGCGAGCGTCTAGGCCGCCGGCTTCACGAGGCCGTTGTGGGCAGCGAAGACCTGCTGGAGGGCCGGACTGTTGCTGAGAGCGGTGTCTCCACTCTGCGCGCCCCAGCTGTAGGCGTAGTCGAAGGCGGGGTTCGGCAGCGCCGAGCCCCAGGTGCTCAGGATCTGCTGCTCCTGTGTGGCGGTCGGCAGGAAGAAGGTGCTGTAGCTGCCCCCGCCGAACGCCTGATAGACCGGCACCAGGTCCTGCTGGGGAATGCCAATCGCCTCGGCCGCCTTGACCGCAAGCGGAATGATGTTGAGGTCATAGTTGTTCGGCACGTTCGACTGGACCGGATAGGGGTCGAGCCCGTAGAGGTCCACGCCGCTGTTGGCGGGATTGTAGTAGAACTGCGGCGTCGTGTTGCTGCTCGAATTTTCCTCGACGATGAAGGTCTTGGCGCCGGGAACATGGGCGTGGATCCAGGCGGACTCCGCCTTGAGGTTGGCTGCGGTCGTCGCGCTGGGGGCCGGCTCGTCGGCGAGATAGAAGCCGTAGACCTGCGACTTTCCGATGAAGGACGAGACCGCCGCCTGGAACGAGGCGGTCACGCCGTCGGTCATGCCGAGATAGACGAGGGCTTTGACGCCCGATGGCAGTTCGCTGAGCTCCGAGGCCGAACTGATGTCGGCCAGATTGAACCCATCCGCCCCTGGCGCGTATTGACCGTTCACAAAGTTCCCGTTGCCAGTATAATGAAGCGGAGTGGATGGCCCGATCGAGCTCGTTGTGCCACCGACTGTGCCGCTGCTGCCCACGGTAAAGCGAAGAGCCGCGCTGGATGCGCTCGTATTGCCCGCGGCGTCTGTCGCGGTCGCCGCATAGGAATAGGCGCCGCTTGCGAGGGAGCCGACGGTCACGCTCCACTGCCCGGAGGCATTGGCGACCGTCGTGTATTTGGGCGTCGTCGATCCATTGAGGTAGACCCTGACGCTGCTGCCCGCCGCGGCCGTTCCGGCCAGCGCTTGCGAAGCCGTGTCGTTCGCCTGACTGACGACGCCATTCTGGATCGCGCTGTCGCCGATCGTCGGTGCGGACGGGGCAATCGTGTCAACCGTGAATTTGAGCGCTGCGCTGGAGGCGCTGGTGTTTCCGGCCGCGTCGGTCGCGGTGGCTGTGTAGGAATAGGCGCCGTTCGCGAGTGCGCCGACCGCGACGCTCCATTGGCCCGAGGCGTTGGCGACGGCTGTGTATTTGGGCGTCGTCGATCCGTTCAGATAGACCTTGACGGCGCTTCCCGCGGCGGCCGTGCCCGAGAGCGCCTGCGTCGCTTTGTCATTGGCTGCGTTTACATAGCCGCTATGGATCGAGCTGTCGCTAATCGTCGGCGCGGCAGGGGCAATGGTGTCGACCGTGAATTTGAGCGCCGCGCTGGAAGCGCTTGTCGCGCCCGCCGTGTTGGTGGCCGTCGCCGTGTAGGAATAGGCGCCGTTCGCGAGCGCGCCGACGGTGACGCCCCACTGCCCGGAGGCGTTGGCGACGGTCGTGTATTTGGGCGTCGTCGATCCGTTCAGATAGACTCTGACAGTGCTTCCCGCGGCGGCCGTGCCCGAGAGCGCTTGCGCCGCCGTATCGCGAGCGGCGTTGACATAGCCTCCCACCGCCGCGCTGTCGGCAATGGTCGGCGCTGCGGGCGTTGCCGTATTGACCGTGAGATTGAGCGCGGAGCTCCGGGGGCTGGTGTTTCCAGCAGGGTCGGTCGCTGTCGCCGTGTAGGAATAGGCGCCACTGGCGAGCGTGCCAACTTTCACGCTCCACTGGCCTGATGCGTTGGCGACGGCCGTGTATTTGGGCGTTGTCGATCCGTTCAGATAGACCTTGACGGTGCTTCCCGCGGCGGCGGTCCCCGACAGCGCCTGCGTCGCAATATCGTGAGTCGCGTTCACGACACCGTTCACCGCCGAACTGTCGGTAATGGTCGGGGCAGCAGGCGCGAGCGTGTCGACCGTGAATTTGAGCGCGGCGCTGGAGGCGCTTGTCGCGCCAGCCGCGTTGGTGGCCGTGGCCGTGTAGGAATAGGCGCCGTTTGCGAGGGCGCCAATCGTCACGCTCCACTGGCCGGAGGCGTTGGCGACGGCCGTGTATTTGGGCGTCGTCGATCCATTGAGATAGACCTTGACCGAGCTTCCAGCGGCGGCGGTCCCCGAGAGCGACTGGGTCGCCGTGTCGCGAGCGGCGTTGACATAGCCTCCCACCGCCGCGGTGTCGGCAATGGTCGGCGCCGCGGGCGCCCCCTGAGGAGCGGAGGGCGTCGCGCCCAACGCATTGTGGACGGCGAGGACCTTCTGGAGGGCCGGACTGTTGCTGAGAGCGGTGTCTCCGCTCTGCGCGCCCCAGCTGTAGGCGTAGTCGAAGGCGGGGTTCGGCAGCGCCGAGCCCCAGGTGCTCAGGATCTGCTGCTCCTGGGTGGCGGTCGGCAGGAAGTAAGTGCTGTAGCTGCCCCCGCCGAACGTCTGGTAGACCGGCACCAGGTCCTGCTGCGGAATGCCGATCGCCTCGGCCGCCTTGACCGCAAGCGGGATGATGTTGAGGTCATAGTTGTTCGGCACGTTCGACTGGACCGGATAGGGGTCGAGCCCGTAGAGGTCCACGCCGCTGTTGGCGGGGTTGTAGTAGTACTGCGGCGTCGTGTTGCTGCTCGAATTTTCCTCGACGATGAAGGTCTTGGCGCCGGGAACATGGGCGTGGATCCAGGCGGACTCCGCCTTCAGGTTGGCTGCGGTCGTCGCGCTGGGGGCCGGCTCGTCGGCGAGATAGAAGCCGTAGACCTGCGACTTTCCGATGAAGGACGAGACCGCCGCCTGGAACGAGGCGGTCACGCCGCCAGTCATGCCAAGATAGACAAGGGCTTTGACGCCCGATGGCAGTTCACTGAGCTGCGAGGCCGAGCTGATGTCGGCCAGATTGAACCCATCCGCCCCTGGCGCGTATTGGCCGTTCACAAAGTTGCCGTTGGCAGCGTAATGAAGCGAGGTGACAGGTTCAGACATTATTCCTCCGATCTATCGTGAACTTATCCATGAGACTCATTCGAGGTACTCCTTTATGAGTACTGAGAGTTCGCAGGTCAATTCATTTCTAGATCACAGAGCGTTGCTGATAGTCTATTGGCAACTTTACATGGTAAACTAAAAAGAACAATTTGCAGAGGGGTCACCATTCCTTGGTGGCCATGCGTTAAACTTCGCCGCAATGGAAATTCCGTCGCCGGCAGCGGCGCAGACATGGAGCACACGCCCGCCGGCGCGAACCGCGTCGTCTAGCCGAGGGATCTCTTCATTGCATGCCGATGTCTGCGTTCCGTGCCTGATCGGGCCCACGCAGCGGGCGTCGCTGGACGCAACTGCGAGCGTGCGCGGCGGAGCCCTGACCAGCAGCGACGCCAAGAGCCCGCCCGGAACCCCGTATGCTCTCGTTGGCGCCTTGTCGCAGCGATCAGACGAACTTGAAGTCGGCCGGGTTGGCGGAGAGGGTCGCCACGCTGACCGAGTTCAACGTCAAGCTGTCGCCCGTGGAGTCGACAATCGTCGTGTTGGATCCGCTTGTCGTTGCATGGCTGAGCACGGCGGCGATTTCGGCAGCCTGCGACATGCCCGGCGTTAGGTAGCTGAACATCGACGCCTCGAACTGGATTAGATCGTGACCTGTCCCTGTCGCGGCAAAGCCGATAATCGTATCGTTGCCGAACCCTGTGCTGAACGCGAAGGTTTCGTTGGTGCGGCTTGTCGCTGTGATCGTTTCCTTACCGTAGTCCGTAAGCCCGATCGTCTGGGATCCCGAGGTGACGCTCAGGCTGGACGCTCCGTCGCTGACGGTCACCCCGTTCGCATTGGTCGAAAGCGTCAGCTTCCCGCCTCCCGAACCATCGCTGCCCGAGGTGATGACGGCGCCGCTCGTGAACGTCTCGCCAACGGTGTAGGTTCCCGCAGCAGACAGGTCCAAATTCGCGGCCAGGATGGCCGACGTCTGGGACGCATTGAAGAGCACATTGGCGTTGCTTGACATCAGCCCGGTGACGCCAATGCCTGGCAGAGCGTTGATCTGGGTGACGGTAAGCGCTTGGAGATGGGCCGCAGTGTCGGAAATCTGAACCACCGATCCCCCCGGGGCGGAGACTGCGATGTTGGCGGTTTCCAGCGCCACCGCCTGCGCCACTGTCAGGTTCGCACTGGTATCGGAGGCCTGAATCTGCGTGACATGCAGATTGCCAAGGCCCGCGATCTGCGTCGCGGTCAGAGCCCGGATATGCGCCGCCGTGTCGACGATCGCATCCGACCCGCCGGTCGGGGGCGACAAGCTCACGCCAGCCGTCTCCAGAGCGGTCGCCTGCGCGACCGTGAGCGCGACATTGGCGTCGATGCCGGACAGCGCGGTCACGCCGATCGACTTCAGGCCGGCGATCTGCGTGGTCGTCAAGGCCGCGATGTTGGCCGCAGTGTCCGCCGCCGAGACCGTCGAACCGGCCGGCGCCGTCACCTTGATGACGGGGCTTTCCAGCGCGACCGCCTGGGCGAGGCTCAGGGTCACGCTGCCGTCGGTCGCGGTCACGCCACTGACACCCGCCGCCGAGAGCGCAGCCACCTGCGAGGCCGACATGGCCTGAATGTTGGCCGCCTGATCCGAGACTGTGACCTTCGATCCGCTCGGCGCGGTGATCTTCAGCGCTACGCCTTCCAGCGCCAAGGTCTGCGCGACGCTTAGCGCCACGCCGCCGCTGTTGGACGCCAGGCCTCCAAAGCCCGTCGGGGCCAGAGCCGAGATCTGGGCGGGTGCAAGAGTCCCAATGTTGGCGCCTGTGTCCCAGACCGTCACTTTCGTCCCGACATAGGGTGTGACGGTCAGGGCGCCGGCCTCAAGTGCAATCGTCTGCGCGACCGTGAACCTGACCCCCGCGTTGCTCGACACGAGCCGACTGACGCCGATGGCCGGCAGGGCGTTGATCTGCGCGACGGTCAGCGCCTGCAGACGGCCTGCGGCGTCGAGGATTTGAACCGCCGATCCCGCCGGCGCGGAGACTGGAATGTTGGCGGTCTCCAGCGCCGTCGCCTGCGCCGTCGTCAGACTCGCGTTCGTATCGGAGGCCTGAATCTGCGTAACATGCAGATTGACAAGGCCCGCGATCTGAGTGGCCGTGAGCTTTGCAATATTGGCGGCCGTATCAGACAGCACAGCGTAGGCGCCGCTCTGCAGAGACAATGTGACCTTTGCCGATTCCAGCGCGGTCGCCTGCGCGACCGTGAGCGTAAGATTGCTCGGATCACTCACAACAACCGCCGTGACGCCAACCAACGGGAGCCCCGTAATTTGCGCGGCGGTCAGAGCGCCGACATTGGCGGCTATGTCGGAAGCCGTCGCCTTGTAGCCGCTCGGCACGGATACCTTGAGCTTGACGGATTCCAGCGCGAGCGTCTGAGCCAGGTTGAGGGTGATCCCGGTGTCTGTCGCAGAAATGCCGGTAACCCCTACGCCGGTCAGCAAGCTGATTTGAGCAGCGGTCAGGCTCGCAATGTTGGCGGCGAGGTCCGATACGGTCACGGTGTTCGCGAGGCCGCCGGGCTTCGTAATGCGAAGCGCTGCAGTTTCCAGCGCCTGGGCTTGGGCCACGCTGATCTTGACGGAACCATTGGTGCTGACGATGCTCGAGACGCCGATTGTCGGAAGCCCGGAAATTAGGCTCACGGACATGGCTTGCAGGTTCAGCGAGATGTCCGTGACGGTCACAGCCGAGCCAGCAGGCGCCGAAACATGCAGGCTCCCGACCTCCAGCCCCGAGGCCTGAGCGACAGTCACGCCCACGTTCGTGTCCGTCGCTGTGAGCTGCACGACATGCAGATTCGCGAGGCCAGCGATCTGCGCCGCCGTCAAAGCCTGAATGTGCGCGGCCGTGTCGACGACTTGCAGCGCGTATCCGGCGGCTGACAGGCTCGACGCCTGCGCGGCGGTGAGCGCCAGCATGGCCGTCACGGCTCCCGTTGCGACAAGCGGGGCTCCGGTTACAGAAATGCCATTGCTCGTCAGCAGTTGGGCCTCGGCGACCGGCATTGCGACTGTTCCGGTTGTCGAAGCGATGCTGACATAGCCCGCCGCCTTCAGGGCGGCGACCTGAGCTGATGTGAGGGATGCGATATTCGCGGCGGTATCCGCGAGCGCATTCGTGTGTGGCGTCGTGATCTCGCCGATCGCCCGCGCGTCGGCCAGCGCCGTTGCAATCGTGAAAGTCAGGGTTGGAGCGCCCGGGTCTGTCAGAGCGATGGACGTAACGGCGTTGTCCGCATTGAGCGCGTCGAGACTCGCGAGGACGTTCGCCACGGAATCGGACACCGCGATCGTATAGGGCGTCGTGATCTTGCCGAGGGCCGCCGTGTCGTTCAGCGCCTGCGCGACCGTCAGCGTCAGCGCCGGCGTCCCGGCGTCCGTCAGGGCGATCGAACTCACATGGCTGTTGGTGTTGAGCGCATCGAGGCTCGCCGCCACATGCACCGCGGTATCGGAAACGGTCAGCCCGTAAGCCGTACCGTTCGCGTTCGTCACAACCGATAACGCACTGGCGTCCGAAGTGATCTGCCCGACCGTGACCGTCAGAGGGAGGTTGTCGGTGATCGTGATCGAGGCCGGCAGACTGGCTTGATAGCTGTCGAGGTTCCCTGACACGAAGGCCGCCGTCCCCGAGATGGCTACGCCAGTAACGCCGGGCACGAAAGTGATCAGGGTCCCCGCGCCGGAAGCATCGGCGGCAAGCTGGAACGTCCCGCCCCCCAAAGTCTGATCCTGGAACTTGAGCGTCGCCTGCTGGCTCCCGTTTGAGATCTGGAGCAACCCGCTCGCCGGGTCATAGGCGAAACTGGCGGTGGCTGGAGCGAAGTTCAGAACATCGATGGAATCCCCTACGCCGAAGTTTTCGAGCAGCGATCCCTGATAGGACGCCGTCCCGATGCCTGTTCCAAACAGAGCGGCGTTGTCGATCTTGAGTTGACTGGCGCCCTGAAAATCCACGGCCGCCTGCGAGCCAGCATCCGCGGCGAGTTCCAGAACTGCCCCCGCGTTCAAACTGAGAACGCCGGCGCTGCCGACGTCGACGGCTCCGGTCACGGCCAGGGATCCGGTCACTGTCAACGCGCCATCGACCGTAAGGTTCGCGATGGAGTTTCCGCTTCCGCCGAGGGACCAGTTCGCTCCGGAATCGACGACAAGAGACTGGAAACCGTTGAACTGACCAGCGCCGCTGATTCCCGCGATCGAGCCGGCGCCGCTTAGCAGTTCGAGCGTCCCGCCATTCCCGTAGACGGCGCCGCTGAACGAGGCGTTGGCTCCGACCTGCACCAGGTTCGCGCTGCTGTTCATTGAAAACAGGACAGCGTAGGCTCCGCCCGATATCGAGCCCAGGTTTGTCACGGCCCCCGAGCCACCGGTCGCAAACACCCCGTAGGCGCCCCCGGTAATCGTCCCGCCAGCATTGTTGGTTACGGTTCCGCCTGCCTCGAGATCGATGCCCGTGTCGCCGGCTGCGGCGGCGGAGATTGTTCCCGAATTTGTCACCGTGCCCGAAGCGCCGGCGACAAACACGCCGGTGTTTTGTCCCAGCAGGGTTCCGCCCGCGAGATTCACGACGGATCCGCCCGCTGTGAACCCGACTGCGTCACGGCCGGTCGCCAAGCCGGCATTCGAAAATGTCGCCGGAGCGCCGTATGCAAACACTCCGAAATTGACGCCGGACAGCGTTCCGCCGGAGTTGTTGGTGACGCTGCCGCCGGCATTCACCGAGACCGCGGCCCCGCCTGATCCTATGGCGCTGATCGAGCCGCTATTGACGACGGTGGCGGACTGCTTCGAGAGATTGACGCCCGCGGTTTGCCCGACAATTGAACCTGTCGCGTCGTTCTCCACGCTTCCTCCGGCGGTGAGGGAGACGCCATAATACGTCGTGGCGGAAATCGATCCTGAGTTTATGACCGAGCCCTGCGCGCCGGCTACGAACGCTCCATACGCTGTGCCGGAAATCGAGCCCCCGAGAAAATTGATGACGCTGCCGCCGAGTTCGAGATCTGCCGCCGCCGAGTTGGCCGCAGTCGAAGAAATGTCGCCCTTGTTGGACAGGGACCCGCCATGGCTTAGGAACACGCCGGAATTCTGGCCGGTGATTGTGCCGGTGGAATTGTTCGTCACGATTCCGTCGGCTGCCAGCAGGATGCCATAATGCGAGCCAACGACCTCGCCGCTATTGTTGATCGTTCCGAGACCACCCGTGACGAATATCCCCGCCGCGTCCACGCCGACGTCGCCGGAGATGAAGCCGCCCACGGCGTTGGTCACAGTGCCGCCGGCGAAAAGGGTTGCGCCGTCGTCCAGCGTCGCGACGACTCGGCCCGAGTTCTCGATCTCGCCGGTCCCCGAGAAGATTATGATGCCGTCTTCGCCGCCGGTTATCTGGCCTGAGTTGATCACGCTGCCGCTGGCGCCCAGGCCGATGCCATAGCCGTCCGCAGCGTTCACGACGCCCGCGTTATTCACGAGAATGGTGCCTATTCCGCCGCCGGATGGCCCCTTGACATAGATGCCGGAAATGGTCGCAAGCGACATCGGCATCATGCCGGTGGCTGTGATCGTGCCTGACGATGAATTCGTCACGGCGCCATAGTTGTTGAGCAAGACCCCGCCGTTGCCAGAGATGGATCCCGAGTTGGTGACCGAGCCAAAGCCCGCAAGATTGACGCCATAGGCAGATGTCGACGAGATCGTGCCGGCGTTCAGAATCTGCCAGCTTGAACCCGAACCACCATCGATCGCGTCGGTGTTGGTAGCGGTGACCGACCCGCTGCCTGTAATCAAAACCGGGTTATCGCTTGGCGTTAGCGTTAGCGGTCCATTGACGGCCGTGGTGATCGTCAGGCTCGGAACGGATATGTTCAACGTACTTGTGAACGGCCACGAAGTCGTCACACCGTCGGTCGCAGTCCAGGTAATCGTGCGGACCGGATCGGCGCCGGCGGCGGTGGGATCGACGTTGCTGCTGGAAAACGTGATCGATTGCAGCGCAGTCTGATACGCCGCCAGTGTGGCGGAACCGCTCAGGGTCAGCGCCCCGGTCGATGAATTGTAACTGCCGACAATGCCCGCCTGGTTCGTGAAATTGAGCTGATCTCCGGCAACGAAGCCGCCGCTGATCTTCACTGTGGCGCCCGATAACGTGGAACTCCCGACGTCGCTGACGGTCAACGACGCGTCGACCAGGACCGGGGAACCGCTGGGGAGATAGGTCGGCGAGGTCGCGCCGCCATCCGCCAACAGAGGCTCATTTAAGGCAACCTGCACCTGCGCGATCGCGGTATCCCACCAGGCGCCAAGACCTGCGGGGACGGTGACGCCGGTGCTGGTTACGTATTCGTTGGAGATCCAAAAGCCATTCGGATTGTTGGGATCCGCGATCGCCGTGGAGTTCGGACCCCAGCTTTGCAGTCCTGATGCGCCCGCGGCCTCGGAGAACGAACTCGTACTCGCCTGGTAGAGTGTTGGCGCGCCGAAAGTCGACGCGTTCGCCCCTTGTACGACGTAATAGTCGGACGGATACATGTTCGGTCCGGACGCCGTGAAATTGATCAAAACGTCCCCATTGCCGTCAACCGCAATCGAGGCGTTGAAAAGCGCGATGCTGGGGTCGCCAAGCAGAGACCCGGAAAGGTCCCCCTGAACGACCAGTTGCGGCGAAGAAGGGTTGCTGACGTCGAGCTTGAACCAGTGGATCTGGGGCGCCGACGCGCCCGTCGGCAGGACCTCGCTGACGCCGTAGAGATATCCGTTCGAATAGACGAGCCCTTCGATCCGCGAGTTCCCCGCATCGAGCGCAAGGCTCGTTCCCGGCTGTTGGGCGCTGAAATTGCTGGCCCCGTGTCCCTGATCGCTATTGCCGAGCGACAGGGTCCGTATAGCGCTGAAACCACCTGCAGCGGTATAGGTCTGCAGCGCAAGCTTGGTCTGTGCGCCGCTGGAGTAGGCGCTCACGTAATAGGCGACGCCATTGTCGCCTGCAACGCCGCGCATGTAGGGAGCAACCGAAGGATCGGCTGTTTGGCTGGCGCTGACCGTCATGGAACCGCTGATTATGCTGCTCTCGCTGATCACCCAGGCCCCGGCGCCCGCATTTCCATACGGGCTGATGAAATTTTGAGGCGCGGTCAGATAGATTTGTCCGCCGGCGACCGACAGGAACGGGACATCGGATTGCGTCGTGCCGCCATTGGACGTGTCGAGCGAAGCCACCGACCAGCCATCAGCGGGGTTGCTGCTATTCGAGACCGCAATGTCGATATTGGTTGACCCGTTCGGCTGACGATTGTTTGCAATGAGGACGAAGCGTCCGGTTGAACTGTCAAAGGCGACGCGCACGTCGGAGAGAGCGCGGTCAAACGTCGAGCCGAGCGAACTGAACAGAGAATAGAGCGACCCGGTCGTTGGCGAACCCCCGGTCAGATTGCTGACCTCGTACTGGGAACCCTCCGCGGATACGATATAGCCGCCTCCCACCGCGAGAGCGTTTCCCTCCGGAGGCGTTGTCGGATCCGAAATCCCAGAGAGCGATGTTGCAAGGGAAGTCGCTGCGGTTGGCGGGGTTGTCGAATAGAAATCAAGGTTCGGAGCGCCCGCGCTTTCTCCGATCGGCGTCAATCCATACAGGTTCTCGATGGTTGCGAGGAGCGCATATGGATTTGCCGGCTGGTCGTTCATGATTCCCGCAGGGACGCCGGCGCCGACGACGATGGTCACGGCGCGATTTGGATAGGGGATACTGCCGCTCTCATCGAACGTGACGATCAAGAGCGAATTGTTCGCTTCCGCCCATGCGGCGTACGCGCCGAGATTGGCCGCGACCCATGCGTCACCCGCCCCAATCGTGCCGTCATGCATATTGTTGTTGTTGTTGGGAGCAACGAAGGAGACTGTGGGAAGATTGTTGAAGTCAGTCGGGAAGGTACTGAAATTCTGGTCCAGCGCCGCGGAGTTCGCGAAGTCGCGCCACGGTGTATGATCGAGATCCACGCCAGTGTCGGCATAGCCTGTAAAGGTCAGGCCTTTCGTCGCCAACGCGCTCGCGAGCGTGGGTACCGAACTCGAGAATTGAGGCGGGACGGTGTCGTCAGTGATGCCCTGCATCGAGCCGGAGAAGAGCGCCAGATAGTTCGGCTGGCTTGGGTGGCTCAAGGCGATGTAATTCGTGAACAGCATCCCCTGCGAAATCAATGAATTCAAAAATGGCGCTTGCGCGGTATTGCCGACGATATCCCCGTAATTCTGGTTCTCGAGGGTTACGACGACGATGTGGCTCGGAGCGGTCATGATGTCGCCTCGCTGAAACGGGCGGCCTTGGGCCGAAGATCCTGTCCCTTAAGGAACGCGATCGCCTTTCCCCGTTGGTTTCTCCATCCCTGCGCGTTCCCGCGCAGGGTCGCATGCAATTGCGTCACCGACTAAACAATCGGCCCGCCGCGCCGGATTGCACAGCGGATACGGAAATAAGAAAAGCATGGTTCTCGAACCGGACGCATTCGTTCCTCCGTAGCGGCTCCTACCTCTTTCGCAGTACCCACGCGCCGCCGCTTCGAGTGCGAGGTGAATCTGTCGTTCGATGGTGCGGATTCGATCGGCAGGTTTCCGATCCGCTGGAAGGGCGGTGAAGGCGGTGAACTCCGAAACGGAGCCAGCGCGAACGCGCTTTGTTCAGCGCGAATCCCGGTTGCGGTCGGCGAAGACGCCTTGAAGCTTCGTAGAGGCCGCAAGCGAGTCATCCGAGCGCTGGGAGCCCCACGAATAGGCGTAATCGAAGACCGGGGCGGGAACGAACTCTGTCCCACCTCTCAAACATCGCCATGCATTTCCGACGAACTTGGAAGACGATACCCGCCGCCGCTGTCCGTGCGCCATCCTCCGCCGCCAAACGTCTGGAAAGTCGGAACAATCCTGTCGGCGCTTATGCCAGCGGCTTCGATCGCGCGGACAAATCGGTCAATCATGTCGTAGTCGCATTGCGGCCACTCTGTCCGGCACGGATACGGCGCCACCCCGAAGAGATCGACGTGCGAAATCTCCGGTCGATAGTCCGGGCTGAACTGCGGCTTGGCGGAGGCGCCCAGATTCATGAGCGCGATGAAGGTGACCGCGTCCGGCCGGCGGCTATGGATCCAGTCGGACTCGGCACGCAAGTTTGCCGCATCGCATTTCTTGCGCCAGCGGCCCGTCGGGTCGGGGTCGTCCATGAGATAAAATCCGAACGCCTTCGGATGATCGATGACGGCGCCGACGACGCTTTCGAACTGTGCGGTGACGCCCTCGCACTGGCCGACCCACACCAAGCCTTTCGTTCCGTCGGGCAGATGATCAAGCTCACGCCTGCTCGACACGTCAGCGAGATTGAAGCCGGCCTGCGCGGGCGCGAAAGTCCCGCCCGGAGCGAAATTCGCGTTGGGGGCGAAGTGCCAGCCCGGCTTGCTTCTTGCGCGCCCAGGGCTGCCGAGGCCGCGACGACGCAGGAAAAGGCAAGAATGGCCCTAGCCAGACGGGCCCCGCCTCGTCGCCGAGCGTGCAAGATGACGCGAAATCATGCTGCTTTCTCCGACCATCGAATGCGATCAATTTCGCTGCAGGCTCGCTGGACCTCGATGGGAAGAGCCGCCGGGTCCGTCGAACTGACTGTCGCCACGACGCGACCGTCCCGCTCCAATCCTGCCTGCAGCCGCTCCGTCGCGCGCGCATAGGCAAGGGGGTCGCCGAGCTTCGATTCGAACAGACGGCCCATTCTCCCGATCACCTGCGCCCGATGCTCCAGTCGACTCGCGACTTCCGGGATCGGCGCATCGATCCTGATCGCGAGATCCGCCCGCGGCGCGACCGCGATCAGACCCATGACATCCTCGTCGGCGATATGCCCGGAAGCGATCAGAATCGAGGCCATCGCTTGCACATACGCCTGATCGAAAATTGCAATCCGGTCGCTCCTTTGCGCCTCGCGCCACGCCGCCGACAGACGGACGAGATATTGTCTCATGCGCAGGGCGGCGACCCGGCCGGGCGGCAGTTTCGCCGCCAGTGCCCGCGTGCTCGAGTCATACGCCTGGTCGCGCACCGCTCTCGCCGCGATGAATTGCATGAGGGGACGGGCGATCCTGCGCAACGGATCCGTTAGAGCGTGACAATGGGTTCGCGCCGGCAGCTCGCGCCTTGGCCTATCCTCACCTGGCCGCGAGCTCAGGTAGAGCTTGGTTGAACTGCCGCCCTCACGCAAGCGCGCGCCAAGAGCGATGGCGAATGTCGTCTTGCCGACTCCCGGCGGGCCAAAAAGCTCGACGATCACCCCCCAGCTCCGATCAAAGAATGTCCCAGATCGCACGTCTTACGATCCGAGTAACCTCAGCCAAAGGCTTCGTTCCATCGATAGCGACCACATGCGCGCCCGCGAAGGTCAGCTCATCCAGCCACTCGACCCTCTGAAGGATAACGTCGCGACGCATGTCCGGCTCACGTCTGGCGACAGCTTCAGGCCCAACGCGCAGTTTGACGACCAGATCGGGCGGCGCGCGCCGGGCGGACGAATAGATGGACGCTTCGAGGCTGCGTAGCCAGCCGGGCGTCCGTTTCACTCGATGAAGAAGTGGCCCATCATTGAACTGCGGGTTCTCATCCTGCGGATAGCGATCCGCGACCACGACGAGTCCGCGCGCAATCGCCCGCTGGGCGGTCGCGAGCTTGTGCCGTTTGTCAAGGGCGACCCCGATCGCCCAGATAGCGAAAAGAGCCGAGTACAGCGGGCCAGGCGGCCGATCGGAGACCTTTCCGTGCGAGGCGCCTTTCGGCTTCACTTTGATCGTTCGCGCTACGAGCTGCGCAGCCGCCTTGAACGGCCGGAAAAGCATCGACGGAGCGCCATCTCCCGTGCCGAAATACAGCGGAAGAACATCAATCTCGGCGCTCAGCCATTTCCGTGCTTGCGCCACCTGGGTACTCTTGCCGCTCCCATCGACGCCGACGAAGGCAATGATGATCCCACCGCCCGGCGCCCGCCGCTTCGGCAATCGCGGAACGCCAGGCCAGCGTCGGTTAAGCAAGCCCGTCGCGAGACGGAGCGACCGCCATGCGGCTCGAAGCGTCGTCTCGATGCCGCCATACATCTGGAAGCTCGACAGTTCCCGCGCAATCGCGCGCCTCAATCCGCGATTCCGCAAGTGGGTCGCGTCCAGCCGGCTCGCGATCGACTCCGCCAGCGGCGGCGAGAAAAACTGGGCGGCGCTGGCCCTCACCTTCGCAGCGTCGGTTCGATCGCGGAGGAAGGCGACGTCGTCCGCGTATTTGCGCTCCAGTTCGCCCCATCGCCGAAGCGCGAGGGGATCATCGCCCCGCATATCCAGATTGGCGCGAAGGATCAGCAGCAGAGCTTCGTCCGCAGGATCCAGTATGCGGATGGGCAACGAGGAATGCATCGCACTGCGTTCGAGAAGACGATCCTCGATAGGAAGTCGAAAGCTCTTCAGCAGGGAGTGGCCGAGAACGAGCCTGAAATGGACGTGGACATGGCGAATCGCGCCTTGAGCCTCATCATATCCAAGGAAGCTGGTGACGGCAGGGTGATCCAGACCTGGAGCGTCCGGCCATTGCTTGAATCCCAGTCCCTCAAGAATCGCGACTGCCCGTTGCCGATCTCCTCTTGCAACAAGCAGGTCAAGATCGGACTCACCTTCAAGCGAGACCCGGATGCGACGGGCGCTCTTCCAGTAACAGTAGGAGACGCTCTCTTGCTCAAGCGCAAACAGAAGCGCCAGGAATATCTCCGCCACCGCCCAGCCCTGCGAAGACGGCGCCAGCGGCTCGCGGACCGTGGCCATGGCCTCCACACCGTGGTTCGGATGAGAAAGCGATGGACGCTCAACAATGGTCATGATTCAGGATCCGCGAGGAGCGACAAAACGGTTGACCGCGCCCTTCCAACCCCAACGCGGCGCGGGTTCTTCGTTCTTCACCCCCGGCGCTTGGGTCAGGCGAGCCGACAGATCGAGCGGGGTTGCTCTCGACTTCACGAAGCGCCTGTCACGGAAGCTCACGGGGAGGCAGCGTCTTGGCGCGTCCATCAGAACTGAGGAGATCGGGGCGGAGCCGTCGGAATAAGTATCGAGCGCCATCGAGCATGACAGCTCGTGCAACGCCGCCGCGACATCGGGTAACGTCGATACGCCGGCTCTTGTGACGAGCATGGCCCGTTCGACCGTCCCTGCGACAAGCCGCGTCTCGTTCCCGCCTACGATGGGGGACCCAGAGAATCATGATCCAGTCATAACTCGGCCTTAGCTCGCCAAGGAGTTGCTTCAGCCTGTCACCGGCGACGAGAAGAAGCGCATCGGGGCCGTAGTCGTGGCCAGCCGCGATGTAGTCGAGCCTGGTTTTCGGGATAGTCTGGATTGCTTCGCGCGCGAGGCAGAGGCCAGCCAGAATATCGAAGATCCCCCGCGCTCGCGCGGGATCGCGCGGGCCGAAGGAATGTTTCTGCGCCCGCGTCGGATCCATGTCGATCAGCAGCGTCCGTCTTAGTTGCGCCGCTGCAGAAGCGAAGTTCAATGCGAAATCGAAGGCCTGGTCATTGTCCTCGCTCGCGGTAAGGAGCAGCGTGCTCCGCGGTTTCTTCTGCAAGAGAAGCGCCGAGGTGACGACCGTTTCAATCGCTCGCAAGTAACCGACCGTGTGCCCCGATAGGCGGCCCGGACGGGCGCCGAACCGACGGCGCCGGACCGGAACCCCAACCGAGGAAAGCTGCAAAGTCTCCGCCAGCTCGGACGGCAGATAGATGCGTTTATCGAGCGACCCGAGGAACAGAGCCAACGCCAGCCCAAAAATCGTGGAGAAAATGATCGCTGGAATGATGATGAAGATCGGCTTCAAGGAACTCGGACGCGCCGGCGGCGTGGCCAGGGCTATGAGTTGGATCGGCGGCGAAAGAGCGAGATTTTGCTGACGCGTCTCCTCGCTCCTGCGCGCCAAAGACTGGCTGAGCTTCAGCGTCGCTATCTCCTCGCGCAGATCCGAGGCCCGTCCGCTCGCGGTCGCAGGCGACGATGCCGCCTGCTCTTTTTGACGATCGGCTTCCACCTTGGCAAGCTGGGCTTCGAGCGCGGCGATACGTCCGGAGAGGGTTTCGCTCGCGTCGTCGATGCTCTGCACGCCTTGCATATGTGGGCTTTCTACATACAGATGTGCAATTCGGTTCGCGATTTCGGCGGCCGTCTCGGGCGACTTTGCGCTGAAGTTGATTGAGACCAGCCGCGAACGCATCACCTGGCTAACTTTTAGTCGACGCTCCAAGTCCTCAGGCCCGGACAGGGTCTTCCCGATGGCTTTGTCCCGCGACAAGGCATTGAACGCACGCTCAACAAAGACGGGCGATTGCAGCATCGCGATTTGCGTGTCGACAGAGGCGTCCCCGTTGCGGCCGTCGTCGCCCTGCTGATTCACGGAAAGAAGCGCGGCCGCCGTGTAGTTCGGTTTATGTATAATGCTTATGGCCATCGCGACGAGGCTACCGATCGCGATGCAAGTGACGACCAGCCCGAGCCGGAGCCGCAAGTGTCGCATTGCGCGCTTGAGATCATAGGGGGGCAGAACATCTGCCACAGCGGCCTCCCGGCGGGCCGCAGGCAGCGTGTTGACGATCACGACACGCTCGGACGGCGTGAGCTCTGAGCTCATATCCATGACCAAACGCTCCCTGAACTCTGCGTGACTGGCGATTGCAGCGCGGCCATCGTGGAATTGCTCGTCGTAGCTCCCCGCGCGAACCGATGACGCAATATCGGAACGGCCATTGCCGATGGCGCGCGTCCCACGAGCGCGAGGCAGATCGCAAACCACACGCTCGGATGCCGAAAGACAACATGAAAGCTGCCGAAGATCATGATCGCGAGAAGCAGCGCAACCATCCCGTCAAGGCCGGTCTTCCAGGATCGATAGGCGCCCAGAACGACGATCGAGACGAAAGCGACAACCGCGATCAACCCACCCTGAACGAAGAGTTCGAGGACAGTATTGTGGGCCTCAAAGTTTGCGGCGACGCCAGGCTTGGGATGCTGGATATTGACCGGGACGTTGGCGTCGCGCCGCCCCGCGAGAATGGCGTGCGGAATTTCGAGATGTGGGCCTGGGCCGAGGCCGAACGCCATAGACTCGGTTCCCACCTTGATCGCCTGCCCCCAAAGATGCACGCGGAGGGCCGCGTCCGCATCGGCTGCGTCATCGCGCGCCATCGCGCTCGTGGCCTTGAGCGCATCGGTGCGCAAGTCGGTAAGATGGGCGCCGATGCAGACAGCCCATCCCACGAACGCGGCGACCGCCACGGCCAGTGACGCCAAAGGAATGCTCCGCCTCTCCGCGCGCATGAAGGCGCGCGCGAGCTTTGAGAGAACGAAGAAAAGAAGGACCATCAGAATGACGGCCGAAAAGGCGTTGCTTTTCGCGAGCAGGCCCGTGCCGAGGCCTATCGCGGCGCAAGAGACCGCAAGAAGCTTCGCCCAGATCCCCGGTGTCCGCTCGGCCAGCGCCACCGCAAGAAATCCTACCAGAAGGCACATCAGCGCGAACTGGTTGGGATTGTCGGACCAGCCGCGCATGCGATCCCAATACCAGGGATCGATGGCGCCCAGCCTGAACACGCCCTGGGCGTTTGCCAGTTGCAGCAGGAGAAGCCCGGCGCCGAACAGAACGATCATCCAGAGCATCCTGTGAAGCCGGACGGGCCCGTCGGGCAGGATCGTCAGGGTACAGGTGAGGGAAGCAAGCAGCGCGTAGGCGATGATGTCGTGGAGGACCAGCGACCAGTCCACGGCGACGTTTCTGACGATCGCGGCGATCACGCCGAGGCTGAGCGCCGCCGCAAGCGCACCCCAAAATCGCAAGACGTCCCAGAATGGCCGCGGGACTTCGCGAGGCAGGCGAAGCAGGGAAATCACCGCCAGCGGCCCAAGCCATAACGAGAGGAGGAACTCGCCGGGCCCGATCGGGCCCGCGCCAATCCGCAATTGGGTCTCAAGTGCGAGCAACACGGCAAGCGCCACAAGAGCATCCCAAAGCGTCGTCATCCATCGTCGATGGGTCACCGCACACTGCCCCCGCGGGGAGCAGCCGCCTCGAATTGCCCCTTGCGGCCCGCGCCTCCGACCTCGAGCGCCTCGCGAGCGCGCCGGTTGCCCGGAGACTGGGTCGAGGGCCGGTTCAGCGCGAGACGCTGGTACAGTTCGGCGTGCTGGGAAACGACATTGTCGAGGGAGAATTTGCTTCGGATCACTTCGGGACCGCGGGCGGCGAACTGCGAAGCCTTGGCGGGAGCGTTGAGGAGATCGAGGATCGTCTCCGCGAGCTTTTGCGGATTGCGCAGCGGCGTGACGAGGCCGTTCCACCCGTCGCGTATCACTTCGCGGCAGCCTGCAAGGTCGGTCGTCACGATGGGCCGTGCGCAGAGCGCCGCCTCCATGAGCGCGCGGGGCACGCCCTCCGCGTATTCGCTGGGAAACGCGAAGACATCCGACATTGCCAGGAGCGAGGGCACATCCGTGCGCGACCCTGTCGCGATGACATAGGGGGCGCGCTTCTGGAACTCGCTTTCACTGACGCCAAAAGGCCCTTCGCTTTCGCGCGGTCCGACAATCAGGAAGCGAACTCCAGGGCGGACTTTGTGAACAATGTCCGCCGCCTTGAGAAGGGCAGGTATCCCCTTCTGCTTGGTCACGCGCGTGACCGTCGTGACGATTTCCGCATCCTGCAAGCCAAGCGCGCTCCGGAGTTCGTGCGCAGCTGGACCGGACTTCCTCGCCTCCTCGAAGCCTTCGATATCAATCCCGGCGCCCGCAATCAGAACCGGTTCGCTCCCGCCAAGCAGCCAGTTTTGAGTAAAGAACGCCTGGTCTCCGCTGTGTTCGAAGACCGTCGCGTCCGTGAAAAACGAGGCGATCCTCTGAAGCGGGAAGTAGGCGACCCTCAACGCCAGCGCAGCAGGCGAGCGCGAGGAAAAAGTCCAGCCCCGCCCATTTATTGTCCGAACAATCGCGGTGCGCGGATTGGCGCGCGCAGCGAACGGCAGAAGCAGCGCCAATTTCGTATCGAAGGCATGCGCCACGTCGGCGTCGACGTCGCGCAGCAACTGGGCGAGGACGCCCCTCGTTCGCCAGTCGGAACGTGGGTCAAAGAAACGATTGAACTGAAAAGGCCGAAAATCGAAGCCGGCGCGTAAGAGCGGCTTGGGATCGCCGCTCGCAGCCACTGTTATTCTGAATCCCCGATCGCGAAGTTTCGTCATGAACGGTATTCGAAGATTGTGGTCTTCCCCGCCCACGAGGAGCACATGCACGCTCACAACCGCTCCTTTCCGCCAAGAAATAGGCTTTGAAAATTTCACATGACGCACGGAAAGGGTCGGCGCCTCCGGCAATCAAGTCAACGCGACGAGTTGAGTAGGGCAGATAAATTTGGCTGACGATCAATCGCGGCCGATCGGTCAAAATAACTAAAGGGTAATCCCAAAGGCGTAGCAGGGCGCCGATTTGCGCCCAAAAGGGGGAGGCGATCACGCGTTGAGATCAGAAAAGGCTGCCCAGGCAAGCTCTGTTAGGCACGACGGTTTCCCACCAACCTGAGACGGACGTAAACTCTTGGGGAGCCGACAAAATTGCATCTTCGGGCTCGGCCTCCCGACGGGAGGACAGCGATCCGCTTCGCGAGGTGACGCAGCGTTCCAGCGCGGTTCCTGCGACCAAATGTTGCATCTTGTTGGCCTCTGAAGCCCTCGGAAGTTCAGGGATAGCCTGTAATAAATCCTTTACATTTTTGTCATCGGCGCTACACTCTATCTGGACGTAGCGTTATGTGATTGATATTATTAGCCTTTCATTAAACGCTACCTCCGGGGAAAATTTTTATCAGGGGACAGGTTGTGATGAACGCGATTGCGATCCAGAACAGTATAGGCCTTGAGGGATTGAATGCAGGCGCGTCGATCAGTCGGCTAGTCGTCGCGGTCGGCAGCTTCTGTCGACAGCCACGAGTTATCGCCATCTTGAGGGGCCTTCGCAGGCCATAACAACTCGAGGCGGACTCCACTCCGCGGACGCTCGATTGAAAGTCCGCGCTCTGTGAAGCTTTTCATTCCCGTACTCATACGGGTCTCATGAGCATCCAATTCATAGCATGCTAGGGGAATTTTACATCATGTCTAAGGGCGGTACATCTCTCGCTGTGGGCGCAGCAGCGATCATTCCCAATCAATTCCGCGCGGACAGTCCATTCGGACAGCGCCCGTTCATACTGGACCGCGATGGCGGCGCACAGGAGGACTATGAGAATCATGCTCTGGCGCCAGCGCCGTCCGCCGCGGGCAAACGTTTGGTTGTCGTCGACAGCCGCCTCTTTTTTCGAGAGTGCATTCAGAGGAATATTGAGGCCGCGCTGGCCATCCCGGTTCAGGCCTTCTCGTCGATCTCCGAGCTGACAGATCAGAACATCACGGGCAGCGGCGTCCACTTGCTCATGATCTTCCTCGCGGACGGCGATACCAAGGAAAACGCTCACGCGCTGGACATTCTTTCCAGGTTCGCACGGTCGATCCCGACAGTTATTCTTTCGTCGAAGCACGACCTCGCGATGATGCGGGCCGTGATGGCCCACGGGGCGAAGGCCTACATCCCGATGACCATGGGGTTTGAGATAGCAATCGAAGCCGTGCGCTTTGTTCTAGCTGGCGGAACCTACGTGCCGGCGGAATGTCTTCTGGCCGCGACGCCCATCGCCGCGCCGACCTCTCAGCATCCCGCCAGCGGCGGCATCACGGCGCGCGAGCTTGCGGTCGTCAAGGCGATTCAGCAAGGCAAGCCAAACAAGATCATCGCATACGAGCTCAACATGTGCGAAAGCACGGTAAAGGTTCACGTTCGCCGGATCATGAAGAAGATGCGGGCGAGGAACCGAACGGATGTCGCCATCAAGGCGACCGACCTGCTCTCGTGCGGCGGCTGCCTCAATCAGAATGAATGCTGGTCGGCCGCTCGTTGCCTGAGGAAGTCGACCTGACAGAAACTCCTATGAACGCCGACTTTCATGGGTTGGCGTTCATAGACACCCTGGGGGACCGGAGCGTCACATCGATGACATCACCCGGCATCAGGATGAAGTCTTCGCCGACCGTCAGCGCGGACCGGCCGCCCTCCTGACGGACCACCTCGATGTTGCGCTCGAGTTTCGCGCCAGGGTCCAGCGGCGATCCGAGATGTCGTGGACTGCTCAGCTCGAAGGCGAGGGCTTGAGCCTTGATCTTTGCCGTGGCTTTCGCGGTGGCCGCTTCCTCCAGCGCCTTGAGAAGCGTGATACGGCGATCGTCTTCGAAATGTTGCGCCTTGCGCGCCAACTCGCTTTTCTGTCTCTTCAGTTCGAGCAGTTCGACATTGGCCTGCAAGGCCCGCGTCGATGAGAGCAGGAGCGCGCGCCGCGCCTCTGTAATTCGGGGATTGGTCTCCTGCCCCTTGCTGAGAAGGTCGATGAGCCTGCGAAGCTCCGCGGTGTCCGCTTTGCTGCCCGCCTGCTCCTCGGCCTCCTGTTTCGCGACCACGGAAATTCGGTCGTCCGACTCGTCCAGAGCCGACTTGAAGAAGTCCCGCTCTCGCTGATAGTCGATCATCTGGGCCTGCAAGATCGCGGCCTCGGATTTCTCGATCTCCGTCAGGCGTTCCTTCGGCAAGGGCGCGTCGGCAAAATCGACGGGGCCAAGCTCCGTTTGATCATTCAGCTCGGCCTTCAATCGCGCGATTCGCGCGATCGCGCTGGCGAGGTTGGACGAAGCAAGGTCATAGTCGCTCCTGAGCGCCGAGAGATCCCTGAAGGGTCTGGGCTGCCGCCCCTGAAAATCGACGCCTCCGGCAAGGGCCAATGCCTGGCGAACGGTCATATCGGGAAGGAAGGTCTGTTCGCCCGGCTTCGCCACGTCGCCGGTAATGTAGACCGGTCGATACCCGACGATCGCGGCGCTCACCTCCTCCGGCTGGATCACTGTGAGGATCTCGCGTCCATCGTTCGCGCGGAGCCGATAGATCTTCCGTCCGAGTTGCGTTTGCACTTTCTCGCGCAGCTCCGCAGGGCTGAGCCCTTCGACCGACAACGCGCCAACGAGCGGGAGAGCGATGGCGCCGTCGGGCTGCACGGTGCTGCGCTGCTTGAGCTCCGGAATTCCAGCGACCGCGATTTCGATTGTATCTCCCTGCTGCACCTTATAGGCGGCCCATGCCGGCGAGACGGCCCCGACCAACGCGAGCAGAGCTGCGCAACAAACTCCGGCAAGCGCGCTTCGTCGTGCTGACGGGCCGCCCTGGACGCGCCCGCGCATTCGAGACATGCTGCTCATGGCAATGCGACCGCGGGCTGCGCCGGACTTTGCAAGCGGCCCCTTGCATCAGGCGCACGCTGCTTTTGGGCGCGCCGGACAGTTGCAACGTCGGGCTGCGCGCCCGAGTTACACAATCCACTGGACGACCTGAACTCGGGAACGATCTGCACAAGCGCCCGGCGCACCCAATCGCAGTCGCGGGCCTGCGCTGCCGCGATCAACTCAATGATATTGCGCAGTTTCGGGCGCGGATCATACATCGGAATTGCCGACTGGACGCCTTCGACCGATGTTGGCGACAAATGCTCCCACGCGTAGTGCAGTTCCTCGTGAAGCTTTTCGCCTGGCCGAACTCCGACAAACGTCACATCAATGTCGACAAAGGGCTGCTTCCCGGCCCGCTGGATCATTTCGACCGCTAGGTCGAAGATTTCGAACCGGTCTGCCCATTTCGAGCACGTAGAGCGCATAACCGCTCTGGGGCAGGCTCGCAGCGGCAAGCGTGAGCCGCACGGCATCTTCGATCGTCATCAGATATCGGGTCATGTCCGGGTGGGTGACTGTGACCGGACCGCCCATCTCGATCTGTTTGCGGAACAGCGGCACGACCGAGCCAGAGGATCCCAACACATTGCCGAAGCGGACGAGGCTCACGCGCGTCTCCGGGTGCCGCAGGGCGCGATCATGGACATAGATCTCGGCGACCCGCTTCGTCAGCCCCATCTGAGAGGACGGATTGACGGCCTTGTCGGTCGATACGACGACGAGATCCACGCCGTTCGCAGCGCAGAGGTCCATCACGAGCTTTGTTCCGAGCACGTTGGTGAGAACCGCCTCGACGACATTGTGCTCTTCGAGGAGCGGAACGTGCTTCAGCGCCGCCGCGTGGAAAACGATCTCGGGCGACTTGCGCAGGAACAGGTGGCCCATCGCGGCTTCGTCACGGACGTCGGCGATGCATGCGCTCCAGTTCTTGATCGACCGATCCCGTTCGATCGCATAGCTGATCTGATAAAGGTTGAACTCGCAGGAATCGACGAGGCAAAGGTGCTTGGGCCCGAGCCGCGAGATCTGCTTCACCAGTTCGGAGCCAATCGAGCCGCCCGCCCCCGTCACGAGCACCCGCCGGCCCCATACGCCTTCAGCCGATATCGTTCGCCGCAGCGGGGAGCGGGGCGCTAGCAGAGGAACTTCGTTGACTGGCAACGGATACGCTGGGTTTAAGCCGGGCGCGCGTGGCGAAGTCATTCTTTGCCTCCTGGTCTCTTGACGAACCGGGGTCACAGTCGCGATTGCCTTGCTGTCATGCACCGGGCGCCAGCGAGCTGCTTTCCGTCGCGGCGCCAAACATCGCCGCCGACAAATCATGCGGTGTCGCGGCAAACAGAGGAAGATACAAAAAAGCTTCCTCTCTCGCCGGCGTACGTATTGGGCGATGCATCGAAAGGCGTAGTCCTACGCCCAAATTCTACGCCTTCTCCGCCCGATTCACGCCGACCGGTCTCGACATCGCGGGGCACGATGACGCTTGAGCGCGTTCGACCGCGCGATGGACGCTTTCGCGTCACAAGCGAGCAGAGGCCAAGAATGCGCATCCCATTTTTTCAGCCCTCCATCGGGGATCGCGAAGTTCAGGCCGCAGTCGCCGTTCTTCAGTCGGGATGGCTCACCACCGGAAACAAGTGCCGCGAGTTCGAGGAGCAGTTCGCCGAGCTTCTGGGAGGAGGCGTGGAGGCGGTTGCGGTGAATTCCGCCACGGCGGGTATTCATTTGGCGGCGGAGGCCTGCGGCATAGGGCCTGGAGACGCGGTTCTCGTCCCGACGCTGACGTTTTCCGCGACGGCTGCGGCGTTCCGTCATCTCGGAGCCGACATTGTTCTTGTTGATATCGACCCGGTTTCTCTCACCCTTGATCTCGAAGACGCCGAAAGGAAGTGGACGCCGCAATGCAGGGCGATCGCGCCGGTGCACTTCGGCGGCTGGCCCTGCGACATTGACGCCATCCTCGCATTCGCCCGAAGGCACGGACTGAAAGTCATCGAGGACGCCGCGCATGCTTTGCCAGCACACCGGGACCGACGGATGATCGGGAGCTCGGAATCGGATGCGTGCGTCTTCAGTTTCTACGCCAACAAGACGATCACAACCGGCGAAGGCGGAATGATCGCGACACGGGATCCGCTTGTGGCGGCGCGCGCGCGAACAATGCGGACGCACGGCCTCAACAGGGACGCTTTTGATCGGTTCAACCGCATCGGAGCGAGCTGGTCCTATGACGTCGTTGCGGCCGGATTCAAATACAATCTGACGGATCTCGCCGCCGCCATCGGACTGGCGCAGCTTGAGCGAGTGTATGAATTCCAGTCGCGCAGACAGGCGATCGCCGAGCGCTATCTCGATCGTCTGGTGGGCCTGCCTCTCGATCTCCCCGTCAGAGCGCCCGAAGGTGGGCTACATGCTTGGCATCTCTTTCCTGTTCGGATCCACCCCGAAGCTCGGATGAACCGCGACGATCTGATCGCTCTCCTTACGGAATCGGGTATTGGCAGCTCAGTCCACTACCGTCCGCTCCACCAGATGACCTACTGGGGCGAACGGACGCCCCCGGACTCGCGGGGATTTCCCGCTGCTGACGCCTATTTCGCTGGCGCGGTGACGCTTCCGCTGTATCCCGGGATGAGGGACACTGAGGCGGATGAGGTCATCTCGGTCGTTCGGCAGGCGCTGGGCTGACGCCGATGACCATACAGTCCCAGCCACTTCTCGTCGAAGCGACGCCTGCGCGGAGCATGAGAATAAAGCGCCTCATGGATATGGCAATCTCGGCGACCGGCCTCGTCTTTCTTCTTCCCCTCTTTGCGATCATCGCGGTCGCAATTCGCCTTGAGGACGGGGGACCCGTGTTCTACCGCCAGCTTCGCGTGGGACGCGGAGGACGACCCTTCAAGATCGAGAAATTCCGGTCGATGCGGACTGGACACGTCGGCGGCTCGAATCTCACAGTGGCGCGCGATCCTCGCGTAACCCGTGTTGGCGCAATCTTGCGCCGCACGAAGCTGGACGAGTTGCCGCAGCTCCTGAACGTGCTCCGGGGCGACATGTCTCTGGTCGGTCCCAGGCCCGAAACGCCGGATCTCATGACGCATTACGCTCCATCGCAGCGCGCGCTCATGCTTTCCGTGCCGCCGGGAGTGACCGATTACGCTTCGGTGCTGTTGCGCGACGAAAGCGCGCTGCTCGCCATGGCCCCGGACCCTGCGGCGTTTTATCGGGAACGCCTCATGCCGCTGAAATTCGAACTCTGCGCGCGCTATGTGCAAGAGGCTGGCCTGTTGACGGATCTGCGCCTTATTCTTGCAACCCTCTGGGGCGTGCTTCGTCCAGCCAGCCGGAACCCGTTTCTCGATCGGACGCATTCAAGCCGGCTCGAGAACTTGCTTGGAGCCGGACATAACAATGCCGCCTAGCGGACGCTCATCGGATACGGCTTTGCCGCTGCGCGGTTTCTTCGCCACGAAGGCGCTACAGGGCCTCAGCTCCCTCTCGGACCGGCGTTCCACCGGGTTCGGACCCTTTGCCCGCAGGGCGATGAGTTTGTCTGCGCTTACCGCGCTCGGGCAGGCGTCATTCGTCATCGCCTTGCCCGTGCTCTCGCGTCTTTACACCCCCTCGGATTTCGGAATTTTCACGATCTATCTCTCGATCGTCAACATCGGGGGACCGATCGTCGGTCTGAAATTCGAGTCCGCGATCTTTGCGGCGCAGTCGAAGCGTGAAGCCAGTCCGACGCTTGCGTTGTCGATCTTGACAACAATTGTCATGAGCAGTGTGGCCGCGGCTTTGCTCTGGGCGTTCGCGCCCCATGTCGCCTGGCTCTTGAGCCCGGCTGCGCGATGGATGTTGTGGTACCTTCCTTTCGGGCTCTTTCTTGCCGGAATGTGGTCCGTGTCGTCCGCCTGGGCGATCAAGGCGGAGGCGACATCCACTCTGGGGGCCGCCCGCTTTGCTCAGCCCGCAGCCATGACGGCATTGCAGCTCATCGGAGGCTTCGTCCTGCCTGCCAGCGGCATCGTACTGATCGCCGCGCATCTCGTCAGCCATCTGCTCTATTCGAGCTTCATCTTTTCGCGAACCCTCACTCGCAACGAGCTATCGGACCTCGCCCCGGGACGCTGGTTCGCGCTCCTCAGGCATGCAAAGACCCATCGAGGATTTCCGCTGTTCGTTCTGCCGGCGCAAATCAGCTATCTCGGCGTCAGCAACCTACCGCCTTTGCTGCTCTCGTTGTTCTATGGCGCTGAGATCGCTGGTCACTGCGGAGTCGCTTACCGCCTGGTCGCCGCGCCAGTCTCGATCGCCTCTTTGGCGCTCGGCGCCATCTTTACCGGCGTCGCCAGCCGAACCCGCGACCATGAGGTCGTCGTTCCGCTCGCGCGCAAGGTATTTCTCGTCAATCTCCTGTTCGTCTCGATTCCGATCCTGCTCCTCGGGGCGACCGCGCCGGCGATCGCTCCCGCGGTTCTCGGCGATCGTTGGGAAATCACTGGACAGTTCGTCGCCGCTTTCGCCCTGATCGGCGCGGCGCAATCCCTGTCGGCGCCATTTGCGGAGACGACGTCCATTTTCCGGTCGCAAGCGCTGCGTTTTGGCATCGAGTTCGTGCCAGCAGCCCTCGTGGTGACTTCGATCTTCTTTGGCGGACTGACCCATTGGCTGCCGCTGCATACGATCTGGCTCATGTCGATCTCGGGCGCCGGAGCCTCGCTCGTTGGCCTCGCGCTCTTGTGGCGACGCCTGCCCACGATGATCCGCCGGGCCGCGCGGGATCCTTGCAGCGCAGAGCGCCAGGAACGGTGAGCGGGCTGGGGCAAGTCTACCGAATGCAGCAGCGATAGGGGCCAGACGAGGGATGATCTTGAGCGCGCTGGAAGAAGTCCCGCCGAGCAGCCCTGACGCGGTCGGCGCTCAATCCGGCCGAGGAGAAGATCCTGTACGCGGCGAATCACCGAGCGGGAGAGGGCTCAGCGTCTCTTATTCCTCCGCCGCCCGATAACCGACTCCGGGCTCGGTCTTGATGATGGCGGGCGCGGTGGGGTCGCGCTCCACCTTGCTGCGAAGCTGCCCGATGAAGACCCGCAGATATTGCGTGTCCTCAGCGTGCGCCGGTCCCCAGACCGTCGAGAGAATCTGCCGATGCGTCACCACCCGGCCGGCGTTGCGGAAGAGAATCGCCAGAAGATCATATTCCTTCGGCGTGAGTCGAATGGGCGCTCCGTCTCGCGTGACAAGGCGACGCTCGAAATCCATGATGACGCCGCCAATCTCGACGCGCTCGACAGGCTTCGTCATGCCCGCTCTGTGGCGAAGCGCGGTGCGGAGCCGCGCGGTGAGTTCGCCGATGCCGAAGGGCTTTTCGACATAATCGTCCGCGCCGAGATCGAGCGATTCGACCTTCTCCGCCTCGCGGTCGCGCGCCGACAGAATAACGACAGGCGTGTCGGAGAACTGCCTCAACTCGCGCAGAACGTCCTTTCCGTCCTTGTCGGGCAAGCCGAGGTCGAGCAAGATCAGATCGGGCGCGCGGGTCGCCGCGAGCCGCAGCGCCTCAGCGCCTGTCTCCGCCGCGATCGGCTCGTATCCCGCAGCGGTCAGCGCGACAGTCAGGAATCTCAGGATTTGCGGCTCGTCGTCCACGATGAGGATGCGGGGCCCTTTCATGCCGGGCGTCCAACGCGCGCGGTGTCGACTTCCGCAACGGGCAAGCGAATGACGATCCGCGTGCCGCGGCGACGCGCCGCAGGGCTTTGCGCGACGATGGCGCCGCCCATCGCCTCGATGAGGCCGCGGCAGATGGATAGCCCGAGGCCTGTCCCGGGCTTCCGCCCGTCGGGACGACCGCCACGATAAAACTTGTCGAAGATCCGTTCGAGGTCCGCCGGCTTGACGCCAGGCCCCTCGTCCGTGACCGACAGGATCACGTCCTGCCCCTCTTTGCGTGCGTGCACAGTCGCCCCGTTGTCTCCGCCATATTTGTTGGCGTTGTCGAACAGGTTGAAGAGCACCTGCTCGAGAAGCTTTTCGTCGCCGCGCACGTATGGAAGGTCGGGGGCGATATTGACGCGCACCGGCATATTCGGAAACGCTCTTCGGCTCCGCTCCACCGCCCGCTGCACGACGTCCGCCGCGCCGACAAGCTCGCGATTGACCTTGAGTCCGCCAGCCTCAATGCGCGACATGTCGAGGAGGTTCGCGACGAAGCGGGAAAGCCGCGCGGTCTCCTCCTCGATTGAGGTCAGAAGCTCAAGCCGTTGCTCGGCGCTCAGCTTCTCGCCGAACGCCCGCAGCGACGACGCGGCGCCGGTGATCGCCGCCAGAGGCGTGCGCAGATCGTGAGAGAGCGAGGCGAGCAGCGCGTCGCGAACCTTCTCGTTCTCCTCCATGGCCGCCGCCTTCACGGCGTCGCGCGCAAGGAGCGCCCTGTCGAGCGCGATGGCCGTCTGGTCAAGGATCGCCGTCAGGGCGCGCTCGTCCTCGGCCGGGATCGGGTGCTCGCGGGACCGTGGCTCGAGTCCGCAGACGGCGACGCCGCCGCGCGAGGTGACCAGGGGCCGAAACTGGAACGCGACGCTCGGCAGCGTGCCCGTTCCCCATCCTGCGGGCTCGCGCTTCTCGCGCGCCCAACGCGCGGCGCTGAGGGCCGCCGCGTCGAGCTGCGCATCGGGAGGCCACGCTGCACGAATGGCGAGGCCATCGTCTTCCGGCGTGAGAAGGACAATCCGGCTGCCAAAAGCGGCGTGCAGATGCGCCGCGGCCGCCCACAGGATGTCGTCTTCGCTGGAGGCGCCGGTGAGTTTTCTGGAATAGTCGTAGAGCGACTGCGTCACCGCGGCGCTCTTGATCACGCGCTCGCGCTGATCGCGCACGCGGCCGGCGAGCGATCCCGTCAGCGCGGCGACGCCAAGAAAGATAAGGAGCGCGAAGAGCTCCTGGGGTTGCGCGACTGTAAAGGTGTAGACGGGCTGGATGAAGAAGAAATTGTACGCTGCGAAAGAAGCAAGTGAAGCAAGCACGGCGGCGCGCGTGCCGAGCCGCACGCCGCAAAACAGCACCGCGGCTAAAAAGATCATGGAGAGATTGGGGAGCTTCAGAATGGCGCTAAGCGCTTCCCCAACAAGAACCGCCACGGCGACCGAACCGATCGCAGCCGCGAGATCGGCGCCGAGGCCCCTGGGCTCGACGAATGCGATGCGCCGCAGCCATGATCGCCGAGACGGCGCTTCAGGGGATACGACATGGACTTCGATCGCCCCGGCCTGGCGAAGGATTTCCTCCTGCAGGGAACGGCCGGTCATTCGGCGCCACAAGCTTGGGCGCGATTGGCCGAGCACGATCTGGGTCACGGCTTCACGCCGGGCGAAGCGCAGGATCTCGTCGGGGTAGTCGGCGCCCTGGAGCCGAACGGCTGTGCCCCCGAGTCGCTCGACGAGGCCGAACGTCTTCGTGATCCGGGCCGCCGCGTCGGCGCTTGCGGTCTTCTCCGGCCGCTCGACAGTGGCCGCGATCCAGTCGGCGTTGAGCGCAGTCGCAAGCTGAGCCGTGCGTCGCGCGACACGTTCCGAAACATCGTCCGCCGCCACGCAGGCGAGAAGACGCTCCGCCGCGCCCGGCGGACCCTCGATCGTTCCTTCCCTCAGGAGATCGGCGACCTGATCGTCGACCCGATCGGCGGTGCGTCGCAGGGAGAGCTCGCGCAGCGCCGTCAGATTCCCGAGGGTGAAGAAATTCTCCGTCGCGCGCCGGGCGGTCTCCGGCATATAGACCTTGCCTTCTTTGAGGCGCTGGAGAAGCTCGTCGGGCGTGATGTCGACGAGCACGACGTCGGTCGCCTCCTGGAGGATGCGGTCGGGCACGGTTTCCCGAACGACCACGCCGGTCACGCGGGAGACGACGTCCGAAAGGCTTTCGAGGTGCTGAATGTTGAGCGCCGTCCAGACGTCGATGCCCGCGTCAAGAAGCTCGCGGACATCCTGCCACCGCTTCGGGTGGCGGCTCTCGGGCGCGTTCGTGTGCGCGAGTTCATCGACGACAATGAGCCGCGGCTTGCGGGCAAGCGCGGCGTCGATGTCGAATTCCTCGATCGTGCGACCGCGATATTCGACGGCGCGCCGCGGAAGAACTTCGAGCCCCTCCAGCAGCGATTGCGTTTCAGACCGGCCGTGCGTCTCGACGACGCCGATCATCACGTCGACGCCGTCCGCCTTCAGACGGCGGGCGCCCTGAAGCATGGCGTAAGTCTTCCCGACGCCGGGCGCGGCGCCAAGGAAGACCTTCAATTTCCCGCCACTCTCCCGGCGATACGCCGCCAGAAGCGCGTCCGGGTCCGGCCGGCCGTCGCCGGTCCGATCGGTTTGGACCATCAGCTACCATCGCCATTTAGGATGATTGTAACTGATCCAGCGCAAGATTGAGACGCAAAATGTTGACCCGGCGCTCGCCGATCAGGCCGAGGACCGGCGTCTCGATAGCCGCCTGCACGAGGCTGCGCACCTTGCCTTCATCCAGCCCCCGCGCCCTGGCGACAGAGCGAACCTGCGCCAGGGCAGTCTCTGGCGAGACGTCCGGATCGAGGCCGGAGGCCGAAGTCGTGACGGCGTCGGCAGGGACCGGGCCCGGGCCCGCCAGCTCATGCCAGGCCGCAACACTCGCCTTCACGCGATCGATGAGCTTCTGCGAGGTCGGCCCCAGGTTCGAGCCGGTGGAGGCCGCGGCGTTATAGGGCGCGTCGATCGTCTTCGACGAGTCGTTCGGGTCCGTGTCGGAGGTCGCCGACGGACGGGGGTGGAAATAGCGGTCGCTCTTGAAGTTCTGCCCGATCAGGGCGGAGCCGACGACCGCGTCGCCCTTTTTGATAAGACTGCCGTTCGCCTGATAGGGCAGGGCGATCTGTGCGATCACCGTCACGGCGAGCGGATAGATGAGCCCGGTCAGGAGCGTGAACAACACGAGCATGACCACGGCGGGTCGAAGATGTTGGAGCATGGGCCTCTTCCTCGAAACTCAGACCAGATGAAGCGCGGCGACGACGAGGTCGATCGCCTTGATGCCGATGAAGGGCAGCACGATTCCTCCGAGGCCATAGACCAGGAGATTGCGCCGCAGGAGCGCCGCCGCGCCGACCGGGCGATAGGCGACGCCCCTGAGCGCAAGCGGGATCAAGGCGATGATGATCAGCGCGTTGAATATGACGGCCGAGAGGATCGCCGATTGCGACGAGGCGAGCCGCATGACATTGAGCGCGCCGAGCTCCGGGTAGGTCGCCATGAACAGCGCCGGCAGGATTGCGAAATATTTAGCGACGTCGTTGGCGATCGAGAAGGTTGTCAGCGAACCGCGCGTCATCAGAAGCTGCTTGCCGATCTCGACGATCTCGATGAGTTTCGTCGGGTTGGAATCGAGGTCGACCATGTTGCCGGCCTCGCGGGCGGCCTGCGTTCCGGTCTGCATCGCGACGCCGACGTCTGCCTGGGCGAGCGCGGGCGCGTCGTTCGTTCCGTCGCCGCACATCGCAATGAGCCGGCCTCCGGACTGCTCCTTGCGGATATAGGCGAGCTTGTCCTCGGGGGTCGCCTCGGCGAGGAAGTCGTCGACGCCGGCTTCGGAGGCGATCGTCGCCGCGGTGATCGGATTGTCTCCGGTGACCATCACCGTACGGATTCCCATGGCGCGCAGCGCGGCGAAACGCTCCTTGATGGCGGGCTTTACGATGTCCTTGAGGTGGATGACGCCGAGCAGACGCGGACCGTCCGAGACGGCGAGCGGAGTTCCGCCCGACCTCGCCACGCGCTCAACGCCTTGCCGGAACTCCACGGGCGCCGCCTCGAGGCTCACGCCGAGCCCCTTCAGGATCGCATCGACGGCGCCTTTGCGGACCTTGCGGGCGCCAATATCGACGCCGGAGACGCGCGTTTGCGCCGCGAAGGAAATGACCTGCGACCGAGCCGGGTCGAGCGACGGCTCGGCGAGGCCATAGTCGCTCTTCGCAAGCGCGACGATGGAGCGGCCCTCCGGCGTTTCGTCGGCAAGGCTCGACAACAGCGCCGCCTCGGCAACCTCCTCGGCCCTGACGCCAGCGACCGGCAGAAACTCGGTCGCCATGCGATTGCCAAAGGTGACCGTTCCGGTCTTGTCGAGGAGCAACGTGTCCACGTCTCCGGCCGCCTCGACGGCGCGGCCTGAAGTCGCAATCACGTTGAAGCGGATCAGCCGATCCATTCCCGCGATGCCAATGGCCGACAGAAGGCCACCAATCGTCGTGGGAATGAGACAGACGAGCAGCGCGATCAGAACGGTCGCGGTGAGGGTCGCCCCTGAGTACTGCGCGAGCGGCCACAGCGTCACACAGACGATCAGGAAGATGAGGGTCAGGCCGGAAAGAAGGATCGAGAGCGCAAGCTCGTTCGGCGTCTTCTGCCGGGTCGCGCCTTCCACCAGCGCGATCATCCGGTCGATGAAGGTCGAGCCCGGCGCGGCGGTGATCCTCACCTTGATCCAATCCGACAAGACGGTCGTTCCGCCGGTCACCGCGGAACGGTCGCCGCCCGCCTCCCGAATGACTGGCGCAGACTCTCCCGTGATCGCGGATTCGTTGACCGAGGCGACGCCCTCGACAATGTCGCCGTCGCCCGGAATGACCTCGCCCGCCTCGACGCGCACCACGTCTCCGATGCGCAGGTCGAGCGCATTGACGCCTTCGACCAGGCCATCGAGATTGTCCGGATCGATATACCGTTTTGCATGCGTATCGCTGCGTGTGCGCCGTAGCGAGTCAGCCTGCGCCTTGCCCCGGCCCTCCGCCACGGCCTCCGCAAAGTTTGCGAACAGCACCGTGAACCAGAGCCATGCGGCGATCTGGCCCGAGAATGCCGCCTGGCCATTGTTAGCCAGGAAATCGCGAACGAAGAGGAGGGTGACGAGAGCCGACACGACTTCGGTGACGAAGATCACGGGGTTCTTCATCAGCGCGCGCGGATCGAGCTTGCGAAGCGCGTCGACGCAAGCTGCGGCGACGATCTTTCCGTCGAACAGGCTTCGGGCCTGAACCTTGGTGGACATTGACGAGGACTCCCTCAGAAGGTCTTCCCGCCGAGCATCAGGAAGTGCTCGACGACCGGCCCGAGCGACAGGGCCGGGAGATATTGCAGGAGGTAGAGGATTACGATCACGCCCACGAGCAGACCCACGAACAGCGGGCCATCGGTCGGGAACGTGCCGGCCGAGGCCGGAATCTTCTTCTTCGCGGCGAGCGATCCGGCGAGCGCGAGCACGGGGATCACATAGGCGAAGCGCCCGAGCAGCATCGCGATCCCAAGCGTCGTATTGAACCAGAGCGTATTGCCGGTCAGGCCGGCGAAGGCCGAACCGTTGTTCGCGTTTGCCGAAGCGAAGGCGTAAAGGATCTCCGACAGACCGTGCGGCCCCGCATTGTTGAGGCTGTTGAGCGCGGTCTGAAGCAGAACGGACGCCCCGGAGAAGCCGAGCACCAGCCAGCGGATAGATCAGCACCGCGAGCATCGCGAGCTTCATCTCCCGCGTCTCAATCTTCTTTCCAAGATATTCGGGCGTGCGGCCGACCATCAGGCCGGCGACGAACACCGCGATGACCGCGAGGACGAGGAAGCCGTAGAGCCCGGCTCCGTCGCCGCCCGGCCAGATGCATCCCGCCAACATGTTGAACATCGGCACCATCCCGCCCAGAGGGGTCATCGAATCGTGCATCGATGTTGACTGAGCCCGTGCTGGTTCCGGTGGTGGCGGTCGCGTAGAGAACGGACATCGCCTGGCCGAAACGCACTTCCTTGCCTTCGAGGTTGCCCGCTGACGGGTCCACGCCCTGGGCTGTCACGATCGGATTTCCCGTCGCCTCCGACCAGTAGGCGACGCCGACGCCAACGATGAAAAAGACCGCCATCGCCGCGAGAATGGCGCGCCCCTGGCGGATATCGCCGACCACGCGGCCGAACGCGAGAACGGCGGCCACGGGGATCAGCAGAATTCCCCAAATTTCAAGAAGATTGGTCCAGGCGTTGGGATTCTCGAACGGATGCGCGGCATTGGCGTTGAAGAAGCCGCCGCCATTGGTGCCGAGCTCCTTGATGACCTCCTGGCTCGCGACCGGACCGATGGCGATCGTCTGCTTCGCGCCTTCAAGCGTCGTCGCGTCGATGGCGCCGGCCAGCGTCTGAGGCATGCCCAGCGCGACGAAGACGAGCGCGCCGACGATGGATATCGGCAAAAGGATGTAGAGGACGGCCCGCGTGAGGTCGACCCAGAAGTTGCCGACCGTCGATGGCAGAGGAGCGCGCAAATCCGCGCACGAGCGCGAACGCCATGGCGATGACCGGTCGCGGCGGAAACGAAATTGTGCACGGTGAGGCCGAGCATCTGAGTGAGATGGCTCATCGTGGTCTCGCCGCTGTAGTTCTGCCAGTTGGTGTTGGTGACGAAGCTGACGGAGGTGTTGAACGCGAGGTCGGGCGCGACCGCGTCGAACCCGCGCGGATTGAGCGGCAGAAAGTTCTGCAGGCGCTGCAGGCGTAGAGCGAGAGAAAGCCCGGCGATCGAAAAAGCGATCATCGCCATCGTATAAGTGAGCCAGTCCTGCTCACGCGCAGGATCGACGCCGGCCAACCTGTAGAAGCCGCGCTCGACTGGCCCAAGAACGGGGGTAGAGAAAGTTGCGCTCGCCCGAGAAGACGCGCGCGAGAAAGCTGCTCAGCGGGATCGCTGCGATCACGACGAGAGCAAGCACGAGCGCGATCTGCGCCCAACCGGTCAGCGACATGAGAATGTTCCCGGATCAGAACTTTTCGGGATGGATCAGCGTATAGAGAAGGTAGAGGCCGAGACAAACGGCCACGGCCAATCCAAGGATGGGCTCAGTCATCGCATTCGTCCTTTAGATCCGGCGCAAGGCCTGAGCGTAAACGCCGGTCAGCGCGAGAATAGCAATGCCAAGAAGCACCAAAGCAAAATCCAGCATCAAAGCCTCCAGGTGGAAGGCCTCGTCACTAGGGCCGGGGATCGCAAACATTCAATGCGGAAGACGGGCGGCCGCATAAGGGATTGATAAAGACGCTGGCGGGACGCGCTTCTAAACATTCATCTCCGGCTCCTGCCGTTCGATTCGCGCGCCGCGAGACTTCGTAGCACTACTTTGGTATATTAAGAAGCACCGCCTCCCTTGAGTGTCGCTAGCACACGATATGTCCGGTTTAGGTAGCGCGCGATCTGTCCGGTAGTCCGAGCCCTTTTGGGAGGGTTTGGATAGGCCGGACGGAAGCCCTTCAGGGGGTGCGCATGGCGATGTTTTTGAATCTTCTCCCCCGGTGGGAATCGGCGGAGCTGAACCAGGAAGAGGCGGCGGAGCCTTTGCGGGTTACCGAGCGGACGTTCCGGCGGTGGACTGGCGCGCCGATGAGATGATCTTCGGCTGGATCGTCGCCCTGGTCACCGGGCGCGGCGGCAAAGCCTGAGCGGTGCGGCCAAATGCTGCAGGCCGGAGATTCGCCGACCTAACAATTGTCAAGTAGGCTGTCCGGGTTCGCCCCTAAGATAAAGGCGCGCCAAAAGCGGTGACATCGGAGGAGGACTCGCCATGGATAGGCGGCATTTGCGATACGTCGCGGCTTTGACCGCCATTCTTCTGGCTAGTACGGCCTTGGGCGCATCCCGTGAGCAGAATCTCGCGGATCCGATCGTCGGCGAGGAAAAAGCCGTGTTGACCGATGCGCCGAACGTGCCGCCGCCGATTGCGCGCGACCACGCGACCAAGGTCATCGTCGATCTTGAAGTGCGCGAGCTGGAGGGACGTCTCGCCGACGGCGTGCGCTACACATTCTGGACCTTCGGCGGCCACGTGCCGGGCAAGTTCATCCGCATCCGCGAGGGCGACGAGGTCGAATTCCATCTCGACAATCACCCCAGCAACAAAAACCCGCACAACATCGACCTTCATGCGGTCAACGGTCCGGGAGGCGGCGCGTCGGCCTCGCTGACGGCGCCGGGGCACAGCTCCGTCTTCTCCTTCAAGGCGCTCAATCCGGGGCTCTACGTCTACCATTGCGCGACGGCGCCGGTTGCGATGCATGTCGCCAATGGCATGTATGGGCTCATACTTGTCGAGCCGAAGGGCGGCCTGCCGAAGGTCGATCACGAATACTACCTGATGCAGGGCGACTTCTACACCCAGGGCGCGAACGGCGAACAAGGTCTCCAGCCGTTCAGCATGCAGAAGGCGATCGACGAGAAGCCGGAATATATCGTGTTCAACGGCTCGGTCGGATCGACTGTCGGAGACAGGGCGTTGACCTCGAAGGTGGGCGACACCGTAAGGCTCTTCGTCGGCGACGGCGGCCCGAACATGACGTCCTCGTTCCATGTCATCGGGCAGATCTTCGACACGGTTTACCCGGAAGGCAATCTCGCGAATCCGACACATAATGTTCAAACCACAGCGATCCCAGCGGGCGGCGCGGTGATCACCGAATTCAAGATGAGCGTGCCGGGCACCTTCATCATCGTCGATCATTCGCTGACCCGCGCTTTCAACCGGGGCGCGCTCGCGCAGCTCAAGGCGGCGGGCGACGAGGACAAGCTCGTCTATTCGGGCAAACAGTTCGATCTCGTCTATCAGCCGGAGGGCGCCGGCATCCGCGTAGCGTCATCGAATGTCACGGATGTTCCGGTCGCCAGGACGAAGGCGCAACGGATCGAGCTTGGCGCGGGCGTTTTCGCCAACAACTGCCAGGCCTGCCACCAGCAGAATGGCGAGGGCGTGCCGGACGCCTTCCCGCCGCTCGCCAAGTCCGACTATCTGAACGGCGACAAGGTTCGGGCCATCAAGACCGTCACCGGCGGGCTTGAGCAGAAGCTCGTCGTGAACGGCAAGGAGTTCAACGGCGTGATGCCGGCCTGGGACCTCTCGGACGAGGACATCGCCAATGTGCTGACCTACGCCTACAACAGCTGGGGCAATTCTGGCCTCGAGGTTACGCCCGAGGAGGTGAGGCAGCATCGCGTCAAGGCGACAGGCGGCAGCGCCCCAGAATAAAATGCTGCGCGTCTTGCTCATCGCGGCCGTCACCGCCGCTTCGGCGGTGACTGCGTCAGCCAACGAGGCAGGGAAGGCTATGGCCGCCGTTCCGGCTGGGGTCTACATCCCCTTCCAGCGAGAGAAGGCTGCGGCTACCGCGGGCGCGACGACGAAGCCCATAGCGGTCGCCGGTTTCCGTCTCGACGTCGAGCCCGTCACCAATGGCGAGTTCCTCGATTTCGTGACGGCGTATCCGAAGTGGCGCAAGTCTGAAGTGAGCCGCCTTTTTGCCGATGCGCGCTATCTCGCGCGCTGGCCGTTCGATCTCGGACTCGCCGACGCCAAGGCGCGCGCAGAGCCCGTGGTCAACGTCTCGTGGTTCGCGGCCCAGGCTTACTGCAAGGCGCGCGGCCTGCGCCTGCCGACGACCGAGCAATGGGAATATGCGCTTGCCGATTCCGGGCGCGACGCCGAGGCGCTCAGACAACGCTCGCTCGCATGGTTCGCCGAGCCGAACCCGCCGCGCCCGGACCCTGTGGGCGGCGCGCCGAACGGTTATGGACTTCGCGACATGGTGGGGCTCGTCTGGGAGTGGACGATCGACTTCAACGCCTATGCGACGACCGCGGAATCGCGCGATCCAAGCGGCAAGGACAGCGCCCAATTCTGCGGCGGGGCAGCCATCGGGGTCTCCGACGCCACCGACTATCCAGCCTTTATGCGCTATGCGATGCGCGCTAGCCTGAAGGCCGACTACACTGCCGACAATCTCGGGTTCCGATGCGCAGGCCCACTTCCATGAAATGCGCCCTCCTTTCGACCTTCGCCCTCTTCGCGGCTCTCGCCGCCGCGTCGGCCCCGGCCTTCGCGCATGATCCTATGCATCACGACATGCAGATGGAGATGGGCAGTAAGCCGTCAGAACGATCGCTTGCCAATCTCGACTCCGCCTGGACGACGCAGGATGGCAAAGCCGTCACGCTCGCTTCGCTGACCGGCGAGCCGACTGTGGTCTCGATGGGCTACACGACCTGCAAGGACATGTGTCCCGCCATCGTTGCCGACATGATGTGGATCGAAAAACACCTGCCTGAGAAGGCGAAGGACCATGTGCGCTTCGCCTTCTTCTCGATTGATTCCGCTGTCGACACGCCCGCAAGACTGATGGCCTATGCGGACGAGCACGGCTTCGATCCCGCCCGATGGACGCTCTATCACGGTGACGAGGACGCGGTTCGAGAGCTCGCCGCGGCGCTTGGCATCGGCTTCAAACCGGACGGACAAGGCGGCTTCGACCACGCCGCCGTCATTTCGTTGCTCGACACGAGGGGTGAAATCGTGTTCCAGCAGCGCGGCGTCAAGGCCAGTTCCGAGGAGCTTCTCGACAGGCTCAAAGCGCTCGTCATGCAATAACGACCCGACTGTCCCGCTACGAGTTCACGTCGCATAACGTGATTTTCGGGTCGGGTTCTTAGACTATCAAAGCTCGGTCGCCAGAACTGTCGCGATTTCTGAGGGTTAAGTTGGCGCTCCCAAGGGGACTCGAACCCCTGTTTTCGCCGTGAGAGGGCGACGTCCTGGACCGCTAGACGATGGGAGCGTTGCAGCCGATGAGGGGGCTCTCTATATCGACGCGGGGACCTTCGCGCAAGCCGCGTAACAGCCGTATTTTCGGTCCACAGGATCGTGTTCACGCCGAGTTAACCGTTAGGCGCGGAAGTTGCATGGGTCCATTTGCGGACCGAAGTCAGTGGGGTGAGTGACGATGGCGAGCGTGGCTCGTCGGCCGACAGTGCTGATCGTGCTCCATCAGGCGCATTCGACGCCGGGGCGCGTCGGACTTGCGCTTCGCGCCATGGGCGTTCGGCTCGACATTCGCCGCCCGAGCCTCGACGAGCCGCTGCCGAAGACGCTAGAGGCGCATGACGGCGTCGTCGTGTTCGGCGGTCCCATGTCCGCCAACGACGACAGCGACTGGATCCGGCGCGAGATCGGGTGGCTTGAGGTTCCGCTCGCCGAAGACAAGCCGACGCTCGGCATCTGCCTTGGCGCGCAAATGCTGGCGCGGACCCTGGGCGCCCGGGTCTTCAATTTCGAGGATCACCGCAGCGAGATCGGCTATTTTCCGATCGAGCCCAATGCGACGGGCGAAGCGCTCTGCGGAGCGCCGTTCCCGCGCTGCGTCTACCAATGGCACTCCGACGGGTTCGACGTGCCGCAGGGCGCGGAACTGCTGGCGACCGGGGGGACGGATTTCCCCAATCAGGCCTACCGGTACGGGCGGAGCGCGGTCGGGCTGCAGTTTCACCCGGAAGTCACCTATCACATGATGTGCAAATGGACGCTGCGCGGCGCCGAGCGGCTCTCCCGGCCGGGCGCACAGGGCCGTCCCCGCCATCTCGACGGATGGTTCCAGCACGACGGCAGGGTGGCGGCCTGGCTCGCGGACTTTCTGCCCGCGTGGCTCGAGGGCAGGCTCGGCGGCGCCCGCGCTTCGGGCCGTCCGGACAAGGACCTGCCAGACAGGACCGCCCCGGCCGCAGCGACCCACGTCGCCCCCGAAGCAGCCTCGACCCGGGGCGCTGGCTCCCTGCGGGAGCTCACCGCATAAGGAACGAGCGCGGCCGCGATCGTTCCGGCCTATGCCCGCCGCTCGCGGCAGGCTAAGGACCCTCTGTCATGAAGATCCATCATCTCAACTGCGGATCCTTGTGTCCCCGCGGCGGCCGCCTGTTCGGGGGCGCCGGCGGGCCATGGGCCAAGGCCCCCATGTGCTGTCACTGCCTGCTGGTCGAGGGGCGCAATGACCTGATCCTTGTCGATACGGGGCTCGGCGTCGAGGACGTCGCCGATCCGGGGCGCCTCGGGTTCCTGTTCAACGCGCTGGTGCAGCCGCGCCTCGAAGTGGCGGAGACGGCCCTGCGGCAGATCGCCGACCTCGGCTTCCGCGTCTCCGACGTGCGCCATATCGTGCCGACGCATCTGGACCTCGACCACGCGGGCGGCCTTGCGGACTTTCCGGGCGCCAGCGTCCATGTCTTCGCGGCCGAGCTCAAGGCGGCGCTGAATCCCACCTTTCGGGAGCGGACCCGCTACCGGAAAGCGCAGCTTTCGGCGGTCGAGAAATGGGCGCCGGTCGAGGGCGAGGGCGGCGATACGTGGTTCGGCTTTTCGAGCGTGCGGGCGATGCCCAACAGCCGGGACCAGATTCTGCTGATCCCCCTGCCCGGCCATACGCGCGGCCATTGCGGGGTCGCGGTCGAGACGCAGGAGGGGTGGCTCCTGCATTGCGGCGACGCCTATTTCCATCGGTCCGAAGTGGCGCCCGACGGCGGCCGGACGCCGGCGGGGATCAAATGGTTCGAATCGCTGGTGGAGATGGATCGGAAGGCGCGTATCGAAAACCAGCGACGCCTGCGCGAACTCGCCAAGACCTTCGGGCGCGACGTGAAGCTCATCTGCTCGCATGATCCGGCCGAGTTCGCGGCCTCGCGCAGCGGCAGCCAAGCCGCGGCGGCCGCCTTCATCACCCCGCCGCCCAAGCGAGCCGACACCGCGACCGGCCCGGTCCGCGATCCGTTTTCGCGCTGACGGGTTTACTCCACCGCCTTGCCGCGCAACGCCTTCACCGCGCCCCGGCGGGATTTCTCGTCGAGGCGGCGCGTCCGGGAGGCAAGCGTCGGGCGGGTCGCCCGGCGCGGCTTCTCCCGCTCCTGAGCCTTGACCAGAAGAGCCGCGAGGCGGGCGCGGGCGTCTTCGCGATTGCGCGGCTGGCTCGCGTATTTCTGGGCGAAGATGACGATGACGCCGTCCGCGGTGAGCCGCGAGCCGGCGAGCTTCATGAGCTTCAGCGCCACGTCGTTCGGCAGGCTCGGGCTGCGGCGGGCGTCGAAGCGCAGTTCGACCGCCGTCGCGACCTTGTTGACGTTCTGGCCGCCGGGGCCGGAGGCGCGCACGAACGTCTCGGCGATCTCGCTCTCGTCAATGAGGAGATCGCCGACTTTCATCGTCCCGGCTCCGAGCGCCTGGGCGCCGCCGCTCAGCGCCACTCCCTGACGTCGACGAACCGGCCGGCGATGGCCGCGGCCGCCGCCATGGCGGGCGAGACGAGATGCGTGCGCCCCTTGTGGCCCTGCCGGCCCTCGAAATTGCGGTTCGAGGTCGAGGCGCAGCGCTCGCCCGGCGCGAGCTTGTCCGGGTTCATCGCGAGGCACATCGAGCAGCCCGGCTCGCGCCATTCGAAGCCGGCGGCGAGGAAGATCTTGTCGAGCTCCTCCGCCTCGGCCTGCGCCTTCACGAGGCCGGAGCCCGGCACGACCATGGCCTTCACCCGGTCGGCGACCTTGCGGCCCTCGACGATCTTCGCGGCGGCGCGCAAATCCTCGATGCGGCCGTTCGTGCAGGAGCCGATGAAGACGCGGTCGATCTCGAGGTCGGTGATCTTCTCGCCGCCCTTCAGGCCCATATAGTCGAGCGCGCGCTGGATCATGACGCGCTTGTGCTCGCCCTGCCCGTCCGAGACGCGCGGCACATAGCCCTGAACGGAGGCCACGTCCTGCGGGCTCGTGCCCCAGGTGACGATCGGCGGCAGCTCGGCGGCGTTGAGCCTGACTTCGGCGTCGAAGAAGGCGTCCGCGTCGGTGCGCAGCGAATCCCAGTAGCGCACCGCCTCGTCCCACAGGGCGCCGCGCGGCGCCTTCGGCCGGCCCTTGAGATAGGCGTAGGTCTTCTCGTCGGGCGCGACCATGCCGGCGCGGGCGCCGCCTTCGATCGACATGTTGCAGATCGTCATGCGGCCTTCCATCGAAAGCGCCTCGATCGCCGAGCCGCAATATTCGATGACATGGCCGGTTCCGCCCGCCGTGCCGATTTGGCCGATGATCGAGAGCACGATGTCCTTGGCGGTCACGCCCTCGGGCAGCGCGCCGTCGACACGCACCCGCATGTTCTTCGCTTTCTGCTGGATCAGCGTCTGGGTTGCGAGCACGTGCTCGACCTCGGAGGTGCCGATGCCATGCGCCAGCGCGCCGAAGGCGCCATGGGTCGAGGTGTGGCTGTCGCCGCAGACGATCGTCGTGCCCGGCAGGGTGAAGCCCTGCTCCGGGCCGATGATGTGGACGACGCCCTGACGCATGTCGAATTCGTTGTAATATTCGATGCCGAACTCTTTGGCGTTGGCGGCGAGCGTCTCGACCTGCTGGCGGCTCTCCGGATCGGCGATGCCGCCGCGCCGGTCGGTCGTCTGGATGTTGTGGTCGACGACGGCGAGCGTCTTCTCCGGCGCGCGCACCTTGCGGCCGGACATGCGCAGGCCCTCGAAGGCCTGCGGGCTCGTCACCTCGTGGACGAGATGGCGGTCGATATAGATGAGGCTCGATCCGCTCTCGGTTTCGACGACGTGGTCGTCCCAGATCTTGTCGTAGAGCGTGCGCGGCATGGCTATCCGAATCTCCTGCGCCGGCCGGCGCAATGGGAAAAGGGGTCCGAAAGATGGCCGCTATCTATGCCGATCGGCTGCCGGAAGGAAGGGGCGCCAAAACGGCCGCCAGGAAAAAGGGCCGACCCGCCGGACGCTCAGCGCGAGAGGACGGCGGCGTAAGCCGCCCGGACCCGCTTGCGGCTCTCCTCGAGCGCCGCCGCGAAGGCCTCGAAGTCGGGAAAACCCAGCGCCGCGGCGATGCGGCGCTTGACCCCGGCCGCGACGCGGGCGGGGTCGAAGGGTCCCGCGACGGCGAGCCGCTGGAACTGGGTCGCGTTCGTGTAGAGGCGATGGGCGTCGACGAGCGTCTCCGCCTCCTCGGCGGACAGGAGCCCGGCGGCCCTCGCCTTCTCGATGGTCGCCCGCGTGGACACGTCGAGGATTTCCGGGTGCGCATGGGCGAAAGCGAGCGTCAGGTACTGGGCGACGAACTCGATGTCCAGGAGCCCGCCCGCGGCAAGCTTGAGGTCCCAGGGGTCCCTGTCCCCCTTCTCCGAACGCGATGAGGCTCCGCATCGCACGAACGTCCCGGGCGATCTTCGCCGGCTCGCGCTGGCGCGTCAGGGTCTCCCGCACGGCCGCCGCAACCTCGGCGGCGAGGCTGGGGTCGCCCGCGATCACGCGCGCCCGGGTCAGCGCCATATGCTCCCAGGTCTCCGCTTCCTCGCGCTGATAGAGCGCGAAGCCCGAGAAACGCGTGGCGACGGGGCCCTGCCGGCCGGACGGCCTCAGGCGCATGTCGACCTCATAGAGCCGCCCCGACTTCGTCGGCGAGGTCAGCGCCGCGATCAGCCGCTGCGTGAGGCGCGCATAATAGACCGCGGGCGCCAGCGGTCTCGTTCCCTTCGACTCGCCCGCGTCTTCGGGAAAATCGTAAATCACAATGAGATCGAGGTCGGACGCCGCCGTCATCTCCCGCGAGCCGAGCTTGCCCATGGCGAGCGCCGCGACCCGTCCGCCGCGCACTTTCCCGTGGTCCGCCGCGAAGGCCTCCCCGACGCGCCCGAGCAGCGCGGCGACGAGCGCTTCGGCGAGCGCGCTATAGGCGCGGCCCGCCCTGTCCGGATCGAGTCGGCCGGAGAGAAGATTGAGCCCGATCAGGAACATCTCCTCCGCCGCGAAATCCCGCGCGCGGTTGAGCGCCTCCTCAAGGTCTTGCGATTGCGCGATGAAGACCTCGGCCCGTTCGCGCGTCGCATCGTCGTCGAGGGCGAGCGCGAAATCGCCGGCGCGCGCCGGGTCGATCGCGGCGTCGAGCACGTGCGGGCGCGTCGCAATGACCTGCGCGAGGCGCGGCGCGGAGCCGAGAACGTCGCCGAACAATTCGCGCACGTCGGCGTTGGAGCGAAGGATCGACAGAAGCTCGACCGAGGCCGGCATCCGCGCCAGCGCCGCGTCGAAAGCCGCGAGCGCCGCGTCGCCGTCGCCGGAGCCCGCGAAGGCTTCGAGAAGAGACGGGGTCAGCTCGGTCAGAACCTCGCGGGCGCGCGCGCTGCGGACGGCGGCGTGCCGGCCGAAATGCCAGCCGCGCACGGTCTCCGCGGCGACCTCCGGATTCTGGAAGCCCATGGCGCGCAGGGTGGCGATGGTGTTCGGGTCGTCGGTCACGCCGGTGAAGACGAGATTGCCGGCTTCCGCGCTCAGGGCCGGGGCATCCTCGAAAAGCTGGGCGTAATGGCGCTCGACGTTGGTCAGATGATGCGTCAGCGCCTTCTCGAATGTCTCAAACCTCGCGTAGCCGCAGAATTTCGCAAAGCGCGCGAGCGGCGCGCGTTCATAAGGCAGGCGCTGCGTCTGCTCGTCGGCGACCATCTGCAACCGATGCTCGACCCGCCGCAGATAGAGATAGGCGGCGCTGAGATCGCGAACCGCTTCTTCCGTCACCCACTTGTCGGCGGCGAGCTGGCGCAGCATGTCGAGCGTGCGCGAGCCGCGCATCTGAGGGCGGCGGCCGCCGAAAATGAGCTGCTGCGTCTGAACGAAGAATTCGACCTCGCGGATGCCGCCGCGCCCGAGCTTCACGTCGTGGCCGGGCACGACGACCTTGTCATGCCCGCGCACCGCGTGGATCTGACGCTTCATCGCATGGATGTCGGCGATGGCGGCATAGTCGAAATACTTGCGCCAGATGAACGGAGCGAGCGCTGCGAGGAATTCCCTGCCCAGCGCAAGATCGCCCGCTACGGGCCGCGCCTTGATGAGCGCGGCGCGCTCCCAGTTCTGCCCGACCGTCTCGTAATAGGCGTAGGCGCTCGCGGTCGAGAGGGCGACCGGCGTCGAGGCCGGATCGGGCCTCAGACGAAGGTCGACGCGCAGCACGTAGCCGTCGCTCGTCCGCTCCTGCAGGATGCGCGCGAGCCCCTTCGTGAGCCGGACAAAGAGCGGCGCCGGCTCGGCGCCCTCCGGGACGGAGGCGGCGCCTGCGTCGTAAAGGACGATCAGATCGATGTCGCTCGAATAGTTGAGCTCGCGCGCGCCCTGCTTGCCGAGCGCAAGGACCACGAGACCGCAGGCGGCCTGAACGTCGGCGGCTTCGGGGTCGAGCGCGAGGGCGCCCGATCGCGCGTTCTGGCGAAGGAGAAAGTCGAGCGCCGCCCCGACCGCGGCGTCGGCGAATTGTGTCAGCGCATCGGTCGCGGCGACGACGTCCCAGACGCCGCCGATGTCGGCGAGCGCGATGAGCAGCGCGGATTCGCGCTTCGCCACCCGAAGCGCGCGCATGAGCGCGGCTTCCCCTTCGTCGCGCCGCTTGCGGAGACCCTGCACAAGCGTTGCGAGCGAGTCTTCGGGAGGAGCGGCGAGCAGACGCGCGAGCCGCGCCGGATCATCGCTCGCGAGCGACCAGAGATAGGGCGAGTGGTCGGCGAGGGCGAGCAGCCCATCGCGGACTTTCTGCCGTTCGACGAGAGCCGCGAGGCCCTCCGCGCCCCTTCCCTCCAGGAGCGACGCGAGCCGGCGCCGCGCCTGAGCCGGCGCCGCAAGCCGCGGCGCCTCGACCATGCGTTCAGCCAGCGACGCGCTCAACCACGCCCCCGTTCGTGGGCGCCGGCAGCCGCGCAACGGGCGCAGCGGGCAGCCGCACCCGGACGATGAGGCCTGGGCGATTGTCGTCGAGTTCCACGCTGCCGCCGTGCATGCGCGCGACCGCCGCCGCAAGCGACAGGCCAAGCCCGGAGCCGGGGCGCGAGCGCGAGCCTTCGAGTCGGACGAAACGGTTGAGCACGCGCGACCGATCTTCCGGCGCGATGCCCGGTCCCCGATCCGCCACGGCGAGTTCGATCCAGTCGCCGGCGCGCCGGGCGGAGATGACAATGTCCGGCCTTTCGGTCGCCTCGCCGGCCTCTTTCTTCTCCCCATATTTCAGCGCGTTATCCACAAGATTCGCGATCGCCTGGCTGACGAGCTCCCGATTCCCCCTGACCGTCAGCGGGCCTTCCGCCTCAACCCTGAGATCGATTCCCTCCTCCTCGGCGATGGGCTCGTAGAGTTCGGCCACCGCATGCGCCGCTTCATCCACGTCAAAGGTCTGCTGGGTCTCGACCTCGGCGCCGGACTCGACCCGGGCGATCAGGAGCAGCGCATTGAAGATCTTGATGAGATTGTCCGATTCCTCGATCGTCCGCTCGAGCGCCGCGCGGTAGGAGGCCGCGTCCCCTTCGAAAGCGAGCGCCGCCTCGGCGTGATTGCGCAGGCGGGTGAGCGGCGTACGCAGATCGTGCGCGATATTGTCGGAGACTTCCCTGAGTCCCTGCATCAGCACGCCGATCCGGCCGAGCATGGCGTTGAGGCTTTCGGCGAGCCGGTCGAGTTCGTCGCCGGAGCCGGAGACCGGCAGGCGCTGCGCCAGATCGCCGCCCATGATGTTCTGAGCCGAGGTGTTGATTGCGTCGATGCGGCCGAGCACCCGCCGCGCGACAAAGAGCGCGCCGGCCGCCGCGAGCGCCGCAAAAAAGACGAGCGAGGTCGCCAGCGCCTTGACCATCACCGCGCCGATGCGGGCGCGGTCCCCCAGATCGTGTCCGATGAGCAGGCGGAAGCCGCCGGGCAGAACATAAATGCGGGCCAGCGCGCGCCGGTAGCGGTCGTCTCCGGCCACGGTGCGATAGGGCGTGTCGACAAAGCCGGGATGTTCGAGGACGCCGGGGGGAATCTGCGCCACGTTCCCGGCCAGCGGCTCGCCCGCCGCGTCTGTGAGAAGGTAAAGCGACGAGCCCGGCTGACGGGTCCGCGCTTCGACGACCGCCCCGAGGCGGCGGACGCCTCCTTGCTGATACTGGTCCGCGAGGCCCTTCGCTTCCGCCTGAATCGTCTGGGCGATCTCGCTATCGACGACCGAAACGACCTGCCAGGCGATCACCAGCAGGACGACGCCCGCGCCAACCGCGCTCAGCGCAAGAATCGCAAGCGCGAGGCGAAAGGCGGTCGCCCGAAAAAGCTTACCGAGCGCTGTCACGGATCATGTATCCGGCTCCACGCACCGTGCTGAGCAGCGGCGTGTCAAAATCGCGATCGATCTTGGCGCGCAGCCGCGAGACATGGACGTCGATCACGTTGGTCTGCGGATCGAAGTGATAGTCCCACACATGTTCGAGCAGCATGGTCCGGGTGACGACCTTGCCAGCGTTCTGCATGAGATATTCGAGCAGCCGGAATTCGCGCGGCTGAAGAACGATCTCCTCGCCGCGCCGCGTCACCTTGTGCGAAAGCCGGTCGAGGGTGAGATCGGCGACGCGGAACACCGTCTCCTCCGGACTGCCTTTCGGCCTGCGGCGGGCCAGCGTCTCCACGCGCGCCAGGAGCTCCGAAAAGGCATAGGGCTTGGCGAGATAATCGTCGCCGCCGGCGCGAAGGCCCTTCACGCGGTCGTCGACCTGACCGAGCGCGGAGAGGATGAGAATGGGCGTCTCGTTATTCTGGCTGCGCAGCGAGCCGACGAGGGTCAGCCCGTCCATTTTCGGCAGCATTCGATCGACGATGGCGACGTCGTAGCCGCCTTCGAGCGCCATGTCGTAGCCGGTGACGCCGTCATAGGCGACATCGACGACATGACCCGCTTCGCGGAACGCTTTGACGAGATAGGCGGCGGCGTCGCGATCGTCTTCGATGATGAGAATGCGCATGGCGTCAATTTACAGCGATTCGTCCGGCGCCGAGAGTAGGAAGTGGCGGCAGGCCCTCGGGGGGCTTGAAATAGGACCTGCCGCCACCTTGCCGGGGTCGCGCGGGCGGGGAATTGGCGACCGCCGACTGAACGAAGGGGCGCGCTAAAAGTGCGCCGGGCCGGGGACAAGCCCATAATCCCCCTCGTCCATTCTGTTTCGGCGCCGCTTCCGGCGCCAAAATTCTATGATGCGCGAATTGGCAGGGCGAGATAGTGCTCGCCGTTGTCGGTCTTCACGCGAATAAGCACGCTCTTCTTACCATCGCTACGCGCGGCGTCGAGCGCGTTGGCCACTTCGGCGGGCCTGCTAACCGATTTTCCGGCGACCTCAAGGATAACATCGCCATCCTTGAGGCCCTTCTCGGCCGCCGCACTGTCAGGATCGACGTCGGCTATTATGACACCTTCCTGACCCCGATTGGCCCGCAGTGTCAAGCCGAGCTTTGCGAGCGCGGCGCCTGAGGATTCGCTGTTCTCCCGGTTGGCGACGATCGTCTTGTCCGTCGGCATGGCGGCGAGGGTCACGTCGAGCGTCATCGGCGAACCGTTGCGGATGATCGCGAGCGTCGCGGTCTTTTTGGGGCCGAGCGCGGCGATGCGCTTGGCGAGTTCGTGCGGATCGGCCACCGGCTCCCCGTCGACCGAAGTGATCACGTCGCCAGCCTTCACGCCCGCCTTCTCCGCCGGAGAATCCTTCTCCGTCTGCGCGACGAGCGCGCCGCCCGTGCTCTTGAGGCCGAGATTGTCGGCGATATCCTGCGTCACGGACTGGATCTGCACGCCGATCCAGCCGCGCGTGACGAAGCCGCTCTCCTTGAGCTGCTGAACGACGGTCTTCACGACCTCGCTCGAGATCGCGAAGCCGATCCCGACGCTGCCGCCCGACGGCGAGAAGATCGCCGTGTTGACGCCGACCACCTGGCCCTCCGTATTGAAGGTCGGGCCGCCTGAATTGCCATGATTGACCGGGGCGTCGATCTGCAGGAAGTCGTCATAAGGACCGGCGCCGATGTCGCGGCCGCGCGCCGAGACGATGCCCGCCGTGACCGTCCCGCCGAGGCCGAACGGATTGCCGACCGCGATGACCCAGTCGCCGACCCGCGGCGGCTTGGCCGCAAAGGTCTCGAACGGGAAATCCTTCCCCTCCGCCTTGAGCAGGGCGATATCGGTCTTGGCGTCCACGCCGATAACCTTCGCGGGGATGGATTTGCCGTCGGCGGTTATGACCGTCACCTGGGTCGCATGATCGACCACATGGTTGTTGGTGACGATATAACCATCCGACGTGATGAAGAAGCCGGATCCCTGCGCCTGAGCGAAGCGATGGCGCGGCGACATCTCGCCGTCGCCCCCGCCTGGAAGGCCGAAACGGCGGAAGAAGCGATCGAGGGGCGGCGGGAGATCCGGGATCGCCTTTGAGGCGTCGTCCGACGCGTCCGTCTCGTCCAGCTTGACCTTGACCGACACGACCGCAGGCTTCACGCGATCCACGACGTCGGCAAAGGACGCGGGCCCCGCGGCGGCCAGAGGCGCGATCGCGGTCGGGGCGGAAGGCGAAGCCGCCGGAGAATCCGTGATCCCGTCCGCAGCCTCGGCCTTGAGGGGAAACGCTGTCCGTTCGAGCGCTACGCCGCCCAACGCCGCGGCCGCGACGGCGCCGAAAAGCGCGAGGCGGATGGAGCGAGGAGAGCGATGGACAGACATCAGGCGAACCTCAGACCCTTTTACGGCGATTTGGAATCAAGGATGCGCCTCCATCCCTAACCCAATCATGGCGCAAACATGAAAGCTTCGTAATGATCCGTGAACGGCCGCGCTTATGAAACTCTTCGGCGCGCGTGACCAACATTAACGCCGGCGAGCCGCGAAGGCTCCACGGACCCGCAACTTTCGCTTCCGCGAAAGCCTGCTATTGGCTCGCGTCATGACCGCCGCCCCCACGCAGATCGCCGCACGTTCGCGCGGCGGAGCGACCCTCATCGGCTTCTCCGCCGTGCTGCTCTGGTCCGCGCTCGCGCTGTTGACGGCGTTATCCGGGCAGGCTCCGCCTTTTGAGTTGGCGGCCATCACATTCGCGATCGGCGGCGCGTGCGGGCTCGTCTTCGCGGCCGTGCGGCCGTCTCTCGGCGCGCAGCCGTGGCGGGTCTGGGCGGTCGGGAATCGGCTCTTCGGCTATCACGCGCTCTACTTCGCGGCGCTGCGCCGCGCCCCGCGCGCCTTCGCTTCCGGGCGAACAGCTGAGGCCAAGGCATATCGCCGGCGCGCTGCTCGGTTTCGCCGGCGCGGTTACCCTTTTCCTGTGGCGCGGGGCCGGCCGGAAAAGACGCGATGGTCGGATACGGGCTTGCGCTTGCCTGCGCCTTCGTATGGTCGGGCTATTCCGTCCTGTCACGCTCGCTCAAGGAGGCGCCGACCGAGGCGGTCGCCGGCTTCTGTCTCGCGACCGCGGCGCTCGCGGCAATCTGCCACGCGCGCTCGAAACGTGGGTTACGCCGAAGGGCGCTACCCAATGGGCGGCAATCGTCGGGCTCGGCCTCGGACCGGTCGGACTCGCCTTTTATGTCTGGGATTACGGCGTCAAGCACGGCGACATCCGCCTGCTCGGCGTCGGCGCCTATGCGGCGCCGGTGCTTTCTACGCTGATCCTCGTCGCGGCCGGAGTGGCCCCGGCGACCCCGGCGCTGGCGCTCGCTTGCGCGCTCATCGTCGGAGGAGCGGTTGTCGCGACGCGCGGCGGCAAGAGCGCGTGAAAGAAAAAGGCCAGCGCGACGCCGGCCTTTACTTGCCTCGAACGGTCAGAAAGCTCAGGCCTCGCTGACCGTCGACTTCGGCTTCAGGACCTGCCGGCCACGATACATGCCGGTCTTGAGGTCGATGTGGTGCGGCCGGCGCAGTTCGCCCAAATCCTTGTCCTCGACATAGGTCGGGGCCTTGAGGGCGTCGGCGGAGCGGCGCATGCCGCGGCGGGAGGGCGACGTCTTGCGCCTCGGAACAGCCATGGATCGAACTCCTGAAACGAAGGCGCGCGCGAGCAAATCCGCCCACGCGCGCGAAAATCGGATGCGGGCTCATACACGCATTCCGAACGAAACGCCAGCCCTCAGGCGGACCCTTTCGTGTCGAAAGCGGCGAACGCCAGCGCCTCCTTGGGGGCGCGGTCAGCCCAGAGCACGAACTGAAACGCCTGATAGTAGGTCTCGCAGGCGCTGATCGCCGCCCTGACGATGGCCCAGCACTGGGCGTCCGAGGCGACGGCGCCCCCGGCCAGGCAGAGCGAATGGCGGAACATGACCAGATCCTGACCGCTCCACAGATCGAAATGCCCAAGCCACAACTGTTCATTGATAAGCTGCATCAGTTCGCCAAGGGCGGCGCGCTTCCGGGGCGGGGCCTTGAGGTCGAAGGAGCAGGCGACATGGAGCAACTCGAGGTCCGGTATCCAGGTGAAGGCGATGTCATAATTCGCCCAGGAGCCCGCCACGAGGATGGAGATTTCGTCATCCTCGGCGCGGTCGAAGGCCCATTCGTTGATCGCGGCGAGTCGCTCCACGACGTCGACGGGATGCTCCGGTCGATCGCCGGCGACAGTCTCGATCAAATTCATTTCAGCTCTTTCGGCAGGGTTCGACGCGGGAACGCACGACGCAGCCAGCCGAAAACGGGCTGGAAAGGCCCTCCGCAACGTCAGAACTACCCGAAGCGGAGGCCTGCAAACTCGATGATTCGGCGAGAATCGTAAACCGGGCCGACTCTGTCGTCCACAGAATCTGCGAGCCGAATCAGAACTCTCTGAGGGTGCGGCGGGAGGCTCAGCCCGGCGGACGGAGAGCGTCCGCCAGGAGGGCGCTTGTGGCGCGGCTGACCACAAGAGGCGCCGCTCATTCGCGCACGCCTTTGACGAACGTCCCGGCGTCCGCCGCCCTGTGAGCGGCAGGCCGGTCCGTATCTACTTCAGCGTTGGGCCGAACACCTGGTTCGTGAACGGCGAGGCTGTCGGCACGCCGATCTTGATAAATCCAAAGCCTGTGGCTTCGTGACAGGCGTTGCAGGCGGAGGTGAGCTTGTCGAACTGGACCCTGAACGCCTTCAGGTCGTGCGACGACGCGGCGCGCCCGAGGGCGTCGAGGGGGCCGAAGCTGTCCACCTCGATCATCTTCGCCATGTCGGTGTCGCCAAACTTCGGGTAGAACTCCATGACATTCTCGAAGCTCTTGCGGATCTGCCCGATCTCATAATCGGCCAAGCTCCAGTTCTGGGTTCGGCCAGCGTAAAACAGCTTGAAATGGCGCAGTTGCGTCATCCCCATGAAGTCGCCGAGGTCGGGGACATAAGGCTTTTCGGTCGCCAGGCTTGGGCCGGGCGCGATCGCGAGGAAAAGCGACGTTGTCAGGAGCAGACAGGACGCGAACCGGACCATTGGCATGGCTCCAAGCTTGATACGCCTGTCATGAGACAATTTTGCCCGATGTTCAATCGCCCTGGCCGCGTCGCCGCTGACCGCGGTGATCCAGAAGGCCTATATCGACGGCGTCTCGACCCGCTCGGTCGACGATCTCGTCCGGGCAATGGGCGCGACCGGGGTCTCGAAGAGCCAGGTGTCTCGCCTGGTTCGCACAGGGCGTCGTAGCGGCGGGTCAGACCCTGTCTGGCGTCGGTGTTGAGATTGCGGAAAGCCGCCGACAGCCTGTCGCTGCGATGCTGGCGCCGTCCTCATTCGGCCGGCTCGCGTCCGACAGAAGAATAATTGTGCAGCCGCCCGGCCATTGCTTCAAGGAAATGTCGATTCGCGGCCTCAGGGCAGCCCGCGCAGGAAGGCCAGGATCGCGGCGTTGACTTCGGGCGCTCGTTCCTGCTGCGTCCAGTGGCCGCAGCCGGGCAGCATGACCGTCTCGCGAAGGCCGGGGGCGAACAGCTTGAGATTGGGGAGCAGTTTGTCCATGCGCGGAAACCGGACCACGAGGTCGCGGTCGCCCGCCATGTAAAGCGCCGGAACCGTCACTCTGAGCCCTGCGAACGGGGCGAGAAGCTCCCAGTTGCGGTCGATGTTGCGGTACCAGTTGAGGCCGCCGCGAAAACCCGCGCGCCTGAATTCAGCGGCGTAGAAATCGACGTCGGCCTCGGTCAGCCAGGGAGGCAGTTCCGGCGGGTCGAAGGTGCGGGTGAGGAAGCCGCCCGCGCGCGGAACCATGCCGGCGGCGCGGTCGCCGAATCCGCCGTCCCCCTTGCGCGGGACATCGCCCGAGCCGGAATAGAGCACGCGGCGGATCGTATCGCGCGGATCGCGTTCAAGCTCCGCCTCCGCGACGCCGGGTTTCTGGAAATAGAGCTGATAGAACCATGAGGTCTCGGACTGCGGCATGCCCGCCGTTGGCCTCGTCGAGCCGCGCGGAACGAAAGGGACGCTGAGGCCGACGACCGCGCGGAACCGGTCCGGGCGGAGGAGCGCGCAATGCCAGGCGACGGGCGCGCCCCAGTCATGACCGACGACGACCGCCTGAGGCGCGCCGAGCGCGTCGAGAATGCCGACCATGTCGCCGACGAGATGCAGGATCGTATAGCGGTCGATGTCTTCCGGCTTGTCGGTCTGTCCATAGCCGCGCATGTCGGGCGCGACGGCGTGGTAGCCGGCCTCCGCGAGCGCCTTGATCTGATGCCGCCAGGAATACCAGGATTCCGGAAATCCATGGCAGAAGAGGACAAGCGGTCCGTTGCCTGCTTCCGCGAGATGGATGCGGATTCCGTTGGCCTCGACGAAGCGATGCGTGATCTCGGTCAGGCGAGTTCCTCCGGCGCTGCGGCGGCTCTCAAGCCATCCTGTCGCCCGATCTCGCGATCCGCAAGCGCGAACGGAAGCCGCCGCGTCAATATGCGGGCGCGGTCTCCGATGGAGCGCGGGCTGCGCGCATGTCCGCCGCCTCCGCGATCAGTTCGAACGAGCGCAACCGCGTCGGATGATCGTAGACATCCGAGACGACGATGAGCTCGTCCGCCTGCGTCTCGGCGACCAGCGCCTCGATCCCGGCCCGCACCGTTTCGCGCGAGCCGACGATGGAGCGCGCGAGCATCCGCATCGCCTGCGCCCTTTCCATCGGTGACCAGTAGGTCTCGATGTCGTCGATCGGCGGCTGGCTAAGGCCGCGCGCGCCGCGAAAGATATTGGCGAAGGACATCTGCTGTGTGGTGGCGAGCCGGCGCGCTTCCGCGTCGGTCTCGGCCGCGACGACATTGACGCCGACCATCGCATAGGGGCGGTCGAGCTGCTCCGAGGGCTTGAAGCGGCTGCGGTAGACATGAAGCGCCGGGATCAGTTCGTCCGGCGCGAAATGCGAAGCGAAGGCGTAAGGGAGCCCGAACTCGGCGGCGAGCATTGCGCCGAAATGGCTCGATCCGAGTATCCATAACGGAACGTCCGTTCCCGCCGCCGGCACGGCCTGGATGCGCTGGCCCGGCGCGACGGGAGCGAAATAAGCCTGCAACTCCAGCACGTCCTGCGGGAACGTCTCCGCCGCTTCGGGCGTGCGCCGGAGCGCGCGCAGCGTGAGCTGGTCCGTTCCCGGCGCACGGCCGAGCCCGAGATCGATCCGGCCCGGAAAGAGGCGCGCCAGCGTGCCGAACTGCTCGGCGATCACGTAAGGCGCGTGATTGGGCAGCATGATGCCGCCCGCCCCGACCCGGATCGTCTTCGTTCCGGCGGCGAGATGCGCGAGCACGACCGAGGTCGCCGCGCTCGCAATGCCCGCCATGTTGTGATGCTCGGCGACCCAGATGCGGCGGTAGCCCAGACGCTCCGCATGGGAGGCGAGATCGCGGGCGTTCATGAGCGCCGCGCCTGCATCCGCCTCCTGCGTAACGCGGACGAGTTCGAGGATGGAGAGAGGGATCATGAGCTTCAGACGGCCACCAGGCCGCCCTCGGGGGCGGGCCGCGCGCGCTGATTGTAGAGGAGCCTCGCGCGTCGTTCCTGTTCCTCGGGCGTCAGGCTCGCCTTATCCTCGGTTGGGCCGGCGGTAACGGCGAGCCCGCGCTGGACGGCGGGCCTCGCGCTCATCTCCTCGAACCAGCGCTTGAAATATTTGAACGCCTCGATGTCCTGACCCTGATCCTTCCACTTCACCGTCCACGGATAAGCGATCATATCGGCGATCGTATAGGCGTCGCCGGCGATGTAGCGGCGGTCGTAGAGGCGATTGTCGAGCACGCCGTAGAGGCGGTTGACCTCGTCGGAGAAGCGGCGCACCGCGTAGGACTGGTCGCCCTGCTTGCCGCCGAGGCGGCTGAAATGGTTGAATTCGCCGGTCTTCGGCCCCTGATTGGCCATCTGCCAGATGACCCACTGGTTGACCTCGGTGCGGCCGCGCATGTCGCGCGGATAAAAGCGCCCATGCTTCTCGGCGAGGTACATCATGATCGCGCCGGATTCGAAGACGCTGATCGGCGCGCCGCCGTCGGCCGGCTCGTGATCGACGAGAACCGGCATGCGGTTGTTCGGATTCATCTTCAGGAATGCGTCCTTGAACTGGTCGCCCCTGCCGATGTTGCAGGGCGCGATTCGGTAAGGGACGCCAAGCTCCTCCAGGAGGATCGTGACTTTCTTTCCGTTCGGCGTGGGCCAGAAGTGCAGATCGAGCATCGGTGGCGGTGTCCTGTTGGACGAGGGGGGTCTTGGGCGCGGGCAGCGGCCTTTCGGCCGGCGGGAACGCGAAAGGCCGCCGGTTTCGCCCCGGCGGCCGTCCCAGAGGCGGCTTACGGTCGAGGGCTTGCAAAATCCTCCCCTGCGCCAGGCGCAGGGGAGGGCCACGCGACGCGCGGGGAGGAGACGCTCGCGTGCGCTTGTCTTTGCATAAGGTTTCCGTCCGAGCCCATCGGCGCCTAGCAGCACATGGCTGCGCCGCATTCGCCGGCGGCGATCCGCCCCGGCGCCCCGAGCGGCGCGAGCCTTGGCAGCGCAGCCCGCGGATAGGCCGGGCCGCTCGCGGGGCGAGCGGGCGCAAGGCGCTTCGCCACGCCGCACAGAAGCGCTCGAAGGTCTTTCGGCTCGACGCGATCGGCGCGCATGACGCGCTGGATCATCGGGTCGGCGAGAAGGTCTTCGATTGCCGGATTCTGTCGCGGCGACATGGGTTCATTCCTTTGGGTTCAGTTCGACATCCAGTTTCATCACGATCCGTTGACTTTCGGACCCGGGAGGTGTTACCGGTCAGTCGCACTCTTATTACCGATCGGTAACATCCCCGTCAAGAGCCATGACGAAAGAAAGTTCGAAACCCGAGCCTGGCGCCATGTCCGGCGCCGTCGCGCCCGGTCCGCGCGAAAGAATCGTGGCGACCGCGCAGGACCTGTTCCACCGGCACGGGCTTCGTGGGGTCGGCGTCGACGCGATCGCGGAAGCCGCCGGCACCAACAAGATGACGCTCTATCGTCACTTCGGCTCGAAGGACGATCTCATTCTCGAATATCTCAACTGCAAGGCGAGGAAGTCCGACGAGGCCTGGGCGAAGATCGAGGCGGACAATCCGCACGATCCGGTCGGCCAACTCTACGGCTTCGTCGATCAGGCGGCGCGATTCATCGCCGACGACAAGCGCGGCTGCGATCTCGCCAACGCCGCGGTGGAACTGACCGAAGAGGACCATCCGGGCCTCAGGGTGATCGGGGAGTTCAAGACGCGCCAGCGGGATCGGCTGGCGGCTCTTTGCAAGGCGGCGGGCGCCGCGCAGCCCGACCTTCTCGCCGACACGCTGACCCTTCTGATCGAGGGCGCGCGGGTGAGCCGGCGCAGCGTCGGGACCGCGGGGCCCAGCGGCAATCTCTGCAGGACCAGCGAAGCTGTGATCACGTCCTTCGGTGTGCCGGCGCGGAAAAAGCGGCGGCCGCAGCCGCGGGCGCTCTGAGGCCTCGCTATCGCCTCACCGACTCGTCGAGCCACTGGATGAGGTCGCGCGTCGCCTCGTCTCCGGTTCGTCTCATTGAACACCTCGTGTCGCGCCTCGGGATAGAGGCGCGCCGTCAGGCGCACGAAGCCGGCCGCCTTGAGGTCGCGGATCAGCCCCTTGATGTTCGAGCCGACCGGATCCTGCTCGCCGGAAACGACGTAGATGGGCAGGTCCTTGCGAATCCGCGCGAGGCTCTTCGGGCTCGAAAGGAAGGGCAGCGCGTCGAGCAGGTCGATGGCGAGCTGGGTCGTGAAAGGAAAGCCGCAGAGCGGATCGGCGAGATAGGCGTCGACTTCCGCTTCGTCGCGCGAGAGCCAGTCGAGTTTTGTGCGCGACGGGCGGAACGGCTTGTTGAAGTCGCCGAACATCATCTGGTTGAGAAGCCCGCTCTTGCCGCGCGGCCCAAGGCGCAGCCGCTCGGCGCGGGCGATAAGGCGCCCGATCGTCGCAATCGTCGGCGGCTTGCCGTTCGAGCCGGAAAGGACGAGCCCGGCCAGCGCGTCCGAATGTTCGGCGGCGAATGTTCTTGCGAGGAACGAGCCCATCGAATGGCCGAGCAGGACAATGGGAACGCCGGGCGAATCCGCCGCGATGCGGCGATTCACCATCCAGAGGTCGCCCGCGGTCTTCGCCCATCCGTCCGAATCGCCAAGATGACCGAGATCGGCGGGCTCGCAGGCGCTCCCATGTCCGCGATGGTCGTTCGCATAGGCGTCGTAGCCAGCAGCGTTGAGCGCCTCCGCCAGCCGGCCGTAACGCGCGCTGTGTTCGGCGAGCCCGTGGGCGATCTGGACGATGGCGCGCAGCGGCTTTTCGGTCGGCCAATGCCGCACCGGAATGCGCGCGCCGTCGTCGGCGGCCAGGAAATACGCGCGTTCGGGCATTTTTCTCCTCGTTGTCCCCTGTTTTTCGTCGCGGCGATTTAAGTCTCGCCGAATCGAAATGGATCGGCTAGAGGTCAAATCCCATGGCGCGGTATCTTTTTATCACCGGCGGCGTGGTGTCTTCGCTCGGCAAGGGTCTGGCTTCGGCGGCTTTAGGCGCGCTGTTGCAGGCGCGCGGCTACACGGTCCGTCTTCGCAAACTCGACCCCTATCTCAACGTCGATCCGGGGACGATGAGCCCGACCCAGCACGGCGAGGTGTTCGTCACCGACGACGGCGCGGAGGCCGACCTCGATCTCGGCCACTACGAGCGCTTCACCGGACGCAACGCGAACCGGCAGGACAACATCACCACCGGGCGCATCTACCAGGAGCTGATCGCCAAGGAGCGGCGCGGCGACTTTCTCGGCGCGACGGTGCAGGTCATTCCGCATGTCACCAACGCCATCAAGGAGTTCATCCTCGACGGCAACGAGGGCGTGGATTTCGTGCTGGTCGAGATCGGCGGCACGGTCGGCGACATCGAGGGCCTGCCCTTCTTCGAGGCGATCCGCCAGCTCGGCAACGACCTTCCGCGTGGCCACGTGGTCTACGTGCACCTGACGCTCGTCCCGTACATTCCGACGGCGGGCGAACTCAAGACGAAGCCGACCCAGCATTCCGTGAAGGAACTGCGTTCGATCGGCATCCAGCCGCATATCCTGCTCTGCCGAACGGACCGCGAGATTCCACGCGAGGAGCGCCGCAAGCTTGGCCTCTTCTGCAACGTGCGCGAGAGCGCTGTCGTGGAAGCGCTTGATGCGCGTTCGATCTACGATGTGCCGGCGCTCTATCACGAAGCCGGGCTCGACCGCGAGGTGCTGGCGGCCTTCGGCATCGAGCCTGCGCCGAAACCCGACATGCGGCGCTGGGACGCCGTGTCGAAGGCCTACCATAGTCCCGAAGGCGAGGTGACGATCGCGGTCGTCGGCAAGTACACCGGGCTCAAGGATGCCTATAAGTCGCTGATCGAGGCGCTCAACCACGGCGGCATGGCCAATCACGTGCGGGTCAAGCTCGACTGGATCGAGAGCGAGATTTTCGAAGGCGTCGACCCCGCGCCGCGCCTCGAAGGGGTGCATGGCATTCTCGTGCCGGGCGGCTTCGGCTCGCGCGGCGCCGAGGGCAAGATCCTCGCGGCCCGTTTCGCGCGCGAGCGCAACGTGCCCTATTTCGGCATCTGTTTCGGCATGCAGATGGCGGTGATCGAAGCCTGCCGCTCGCTCGCCGGACTGCCCGACGCCAACTCCACCGAATTTGGCCCGACCGCGGAGCCGGTCGTCGGCCTGATGACCGAATGGATGCGCGGCAACGAACTCGAAGTGCGCAGGGCGGAAGGCGACCTCGGCGGCACGATGCGGCTCGGGGCCTATCGCGCATCGCTCAAGCCCGGCTCGCGGATCGCGGAGATCTACGGCGATACCGAGATTTCCGAGCGTCATCGGCACCGCTACGAGGTCAACACCGCCTATCGCGCGCCGCTCGAGGCGAAGGGCATGACCTTCGCGGGCATGTCGCCGGATGGCCTTCTCCCCGAGACGATCGAACTGGCGGGGCATCCCTGGTTCATCGGGGTGCAATATCACCCGGAGCTGAAATCGCGCCCCTTCAAGCCGCATCCGCTGTTTGCGAGCTTCGTCGCGGCTGCCAAGGCGCAGAGCCGCCTCGTCTGAGGCGGATTCGTGCGCGGCGGCCCGGCTAGGGGCTGCCCGCGGCCGAGCGCAGGCGCCAGTCGGTCAGGATGTCGGCGAGCGTCTGACGCCAGGGAATGCTCGGGGTCCAGCCGAGAAGTTCGCGCGCGCGCCCGGCGTCGCCGATCGCGCTCGTGATCTCGGGTCCGCGCATGCGCTGGGCGTCGGGGACGATTTCGACCCGAAGCCCGGTCAGGCCGAGGAGGTCGTGCAGAATGTCGCCGATCCTGCGGGGCGCTCCCGAGGCGACGTTGATGATGGTCCCCGGCGTGAGCTTCGCCGTGTCGCGCAGGCAGGCGACATAGACCTGACACACGTCGCGCACGTCGAGAAAGTCGCGCCGGCTGTCGAGCGCGCCCACGCGGAGGACCGGCGGCTGGAGGCCCGCCTCGATCCGCGCGATCTGCCGGGCGAAGGCGGGCGCCACAAAAGCCTCCGACTGGCCGGGCCCCGTATGGTTGAACAGGCGCAGACGCACGACCCGCAGACCGTCGCTCGCCATCGCGCCAAGCGCCAGGTCCGCCGCCGCCTTGGTCGCGGCATAGACATTCATCGGCGCCAGGGGCGCCGTCTCGTCCAGCGGCGCGCCCGCCTTGAAGGATGCGCCATAGATTTCGGCGCTCGATGCGAACAGCAGCGGGCAGCCGGGCGAGATCGCGAGCAGGGCGCGCGCGATGTTGAGCGCTCCCTGCACGTTGACGCGCCACGTCCGATCAGGATCGCGCTTGGCCTCCATGACCGAAGTGATCGCCGCGAGATGGATGCACGCATCGGGTTGCGCCTCCCGGACCGCCTCCTCCACCGCCTGCTGCTCCGCGACGTCGATGCGCGGGGTGAGGATTTCGGCGGCTGGAAAGGCTGTTTTGAGGGCATGAAGAAGATGACCGCCAACGAAGCCCGAGGCGCCGGTCATCAAGATGCGGCCCGGGGCTTTCCCCGCCATCTCAGGCACTCATGGTCGCCCGGTGTCGCGCGATGTCGGCATCGACCATCTCGGCCACCATGTCTTCCAGCGGGATCGTCGGCTCCCAGCCCAGGTGCTGCGCGGCCTTGCTGGCGTCGCTCCGCAGGAAGTCGACCTCGGCTGGCCGTTTGAGATCTTCGCGCGTCACGACGTGGTCCCGATAGTCGCGGCCGATGCAGGAGAAGGCCAGTTCGCAGAAGTCTCTCACGCTGATGGCTCGACCGGTTCCGATGACGTAATCGTCCGGGACGTCCTGCTGCATCATGAGCCACATCGCGCGAACATAGTCGCGGGAGTGGCCCCAGTCCCGCTGGGCGTTGAGATTGCCGAGCGTCAACTCGCGCGCGAGTCCCAGCTTGATCCGGGCGGCGCCGTCGGTGATGCGGCGGGTGACGAACTCGATGCCCCGCAGCGGGCTTTCGTGGTTGAACAGAATCCCGCAGGACGCATGCATACCGAAGCTTTCGCGGTAATTTATGGTCGTCCAGTGAGCGTAGAGCTTTGCGACCGCGTAAGGACTGCGCGGGTAGAATGGCGTCCGTTCGCTCTGGCGATGGTCCTGCGCCATTCCGAACATTTCGGACGACGAAGCCTGATAGAAGCGCGCGGAAGGATGAACCATCCGCAGAGCCTCCAGAACATTGAGAGCGCCGATGCCCGTAACCATTCCGGTGAGGACGGGTTGATGCCAGGATGTGGCGACGAAGCTCTGGGCCGCGAGATTATAGACCTCGTCAGGCTCGGTCTCGCCGATAACGCGCGCTATGCTTGAGAGGTCGTTGAGATCGCCGCCGCGCAGCTCGACGTCGCGCTCGATCCCGAGCCAGCGCAAACGCTCTCCGATGACGTCAGACGAGGCGGAGCGCCGGAGAAGGCCGACGACACGATATCCCTTGTCCAGAAGGAACTGAGAAAGATAGGCGCCATCCTGTCCGGTGACGCCGGTTATAAGCGCAGTCGGCATTCACATCTCCCCAATGAGGCCGAGCGTTTGTACAAAACGAAAACGACATATTTCCGATGTCAATTGTCAGAGCAGCCTCATCGAATAGGACATTGTTGTCAAGGCTTATAAAAACAGATTTAATCAGGTTGTAGCGAGTCAGGTTGTATCTTCGAGTGGTCGTCAATCGCTCACAACGCGCGAGCGTCTGACTCAAAAAGAGAGCGCCTGAGCCCGTTGGAAATCCGACCGCTAGCCGGCGATTTCGTCCGCGGCCTTCTCTGCAAGGACGATAGGCTTGCCCATTTTTTGCAGAAGGCCAAGTGCGGAGCCCGCCGCGAGGGGCCAATAGCCCTGAGAAAGCGTCAAATATTGGGCCTTCCGATGCAAGAGCAGGCGGCAATTCCGTTCGACCTGCCCTCCGTCCCTGCCGATGAGGGCGGCCGCGTCGATCTTCGGTTCGGATCGCAATCGGTCAAGAAGCGCGGCGAAGGCGTCGAACTGCGGCGCCCATCCCGGCGCCAGAAGCGCAAGATAGCGGCCCGTCGCCTGTTCCACGGTCCATTGCGCCGCGGTGACGCCATCGATGGAGGCGTCTGCGGCGACAACCCGGATCCAGGGTTTGGCGCCTCGCCATCGGGCGAGGGCCTGGGCCTTGTCGGCCGTCAGCGGCTCGTGCGCCCGGATGCAGACCTCCCAGTCCAGTCTGTTCCGGTCCGCAAGGAGATGGATGACGCCGTCGAGGGTCGCGACGTCATGCTCGGCGGCATCGAGAAGAATGCTGATGTCGCGCCAGGCCGCGCGCTGAACCGGCGGAGGCGGCAGCGCCAGGGCGGGAATGAGCGCGCCGCGCAGCCGAAAGAAAGACACCCTGATCGCGGTGGCGAGGCCAAAGTTCTTCCGGACCTTGCGGAACAGTCCCAGCGGCGATTGGTCGATCAAGCCCCGATCCTCCCGACCCAGCGCGCGCTCAATTGAGGTCGATCGCTGAAAGGCGATCCGCAAGACGCCGCCCGATCGCCTCGGCCGAATAGTCGGTGAGGATTCGCAGGCGGGCGCGTCGACCTTTCGCCGCCGCGGCCTCCGGATTGCCGACGACCTCGCGCATGAGTTCCTGAAGATGCTCACGCGACGGGTCGGCCCATATCGCTCCCCTTCGATACGGACCGAAGTCCTTTTCGATCTCGGTCAACCGATACCGAAGCGGAAAGCCGACGTCCTCGGTCAGAAAGTCGGCCGAGCCGCTGTAATCCGTGGCGATCACCGGCAGCCCGTGCGCCATCGCTTCGGCGATCGTCAGTCCGAATCCTTCGGAGCGGTGCGGCGACACGTAACAATTGGAGGTCTGGATCAATCCGGCCACTTCGCGGCCGCTCATCGTCTGGCGCAACACGATGCAGCGCGGATCGCGCCTGACCAGCGCGTCGAGGTATTCGGACAATTCCGGGTCCACATCGGCGTTGGTCGCCTTAAGGACGAGACGCACGTCCTCATTGCCGGGAAAGGCCGTCTCGAAAGCGTCGACAAGGCACTGAGGATTTTTCCGGGCCGTGAAGCTCGCAGCGTCGAACATGTAGAAAAAGACGAATGCGTCCGCGTCGATGCCCAGCCTTTGTCGAGATCCGGCGTCTTGCGCGTCGTCCGATGGAGCCACCACGTAGGGCGCGACCGTCACGGGTTTCGCGGTCATCGCCTGGACCGCCCTTTGGCAGAAGGTCGAGGGCGTCCAGATCTCGTCGAAGTGCTGAAGCTCGCTCCACCATTCGTCGTGCAGCGCCGGCAGTTCCCAGACCCATAAGCCGATCCTGTAGCGCGCCCGGGCGAAGCTCCGCCTCCGGAAGTACAGGAACCTCTGAACGGAATCGGCATTGGCCTGCACGAGCGAGATCGGAAATCGCGGCTTCTCGGGCCTTGTCACGGCCGATGTCACGGCGGCATGATGGACGAACATCTCGTTCACCGGCACGACGGCCACCGGAACGGACGCAGCCCTCAAGGCGGAAAGATATCCGCGGCCGGCCGAGCCGAGACCGCCGACGATCCCGGTCGGGCTGTAATAATTAACGCCCGGACTCTGGTTGCTCGCGTGACCGCTCGTCGTGCTCATGGTGCGTAAGCTTCGATGGGGCGACCGCGCCGGCGGCGTCGAATGCGACGTTCAGACTACCCGCATTTAGACTACCTGCATTTCCTGCGCCATAATAGGAGCCCGCGCGCGAGCGGCGATCGGATGTCGTTGATGGTGGGTCAGAGGACGTTTGGGCTTCCGAGCGAATGGATCGCCGCGCTGACGGGCGCGATCCTGGCGAGCGGCATCGTCCTCGCCATGGCCGACGTCGAGGCGAAGTACAAGCTCGCGGCCATTGTGGCGATCGGCGGCTTCGCGTTCCTTGTGGCTTTCCCGCAACGGCGGATCGCCTGCGTCGTCCTGTGGCTGCTCATTCATCCCCTGAGCATCGAGAAGGTCTTCTTCGTCAACGCGGCGGAGGGGCCGCAATTCAGCAATCCGACAATCGTCATCAACATGGCGGACGCGCCGCTGCTTCTTCTGGCGATTTTCCTTCTCGCGGAAACCTTGTCCACGAACCGCCTGGCCTTTCACTGGTCCCGCCTGACCACCGTCCTGACCGTGCTTCTTGCGTGGTCGCTGGTGTCCTATGCGATTCACGCGACCTTCCTTCACGACGGATTCCAGGCCTCGGCGCCGCTCACCCTGCTGCAGGACGTTCGGCTCATTGTCTTTGCGCTGCTCATTCAATCCGCGATCCGCAGCCGCGGCGACGTGATCGTGGTCCTGCTGGCGGTCGCTCTCGCCGTCCTTGTCCAGGTGACGATCGTTGGCGTCTCCTACTCGACCGGCCGCCTCATCAACTACGCGGCGACCACCGCCGCCGCGGGCGGGCTGAACGCGACTCTTCAGGGCTTCGATACATCGGGCGGCGGGGAAATGCTCCGCGCGACCGGCACGGTCGGCCAAGTCAACGAACAGGCGATATACCACGTCATCATGACTTTTCCGATCATCGCGTTCTTCGCGGCGCGAAGCGGCCTCGTCCGGATCGCCAGCCTCGGCATCGTCGCGGCGAGCGCGCTGGCGATCGTCCTGACCTTCTCGCGCGGGGCATGGCTGGGCTTCCCTTTCGGCGTCGCCGTGTGCATCGCCATCGCAGCGCGTCGGCGCATGCTGGGCAGGACGGCGATCATCGCCGGCGCGTTGCTCGCGCTCGCGTCCGGAGTAGCCCTCGGGTTCCTGGCGGAGCCGATCTATCAGCGGATCGTCTATGGCGACACGGGAGCGACCGCGGCGCGCGTGCGGCTGCTGGAGCTCGCGGCGGATCTGTTCAAGGCCTATCCGCTGATCGGCGTGGGGCCGGGCGAATTCGACGAAGCCGGGCTGAAGCTCTACCCGCCCGGATATGTTCCGAACCGATGGGCGGAACCGGGCGAAAAGATCGAATCGACGACGATCGGGCGCATCGACTATTCGGAGATGCGGGTTGGCGACCTGTTTCCCTATCGCCGGCCGCTGCCGGTCCATAACAAATACATGCTCATGCTGTCGGAGCTGGGTTTGCCCGGTCTGTTGATCTGGCTGTGGCTCTACGCCGAAATCATCCGCGCGGCGTGGCGGTGCTCGAAACTGCCGGACAGGGTGTTGAGCGTGTTTGGGCTCGCGGAGCTTGGCGCGGCCGCGGCCCAGATGGCCTATATGATGGTCGAGCACTTCCACGACGACAAGCCGCTCGCGCTTGTGCTGTTTGGGCCGGCCGTCCTGTTTGGGGCGCTACGCGTCGCGAGCCCTGCCGGAGCGCGCGCCGCCCGTCGGGTTTCGGCCGGTTGGGGCCGGGGCCGCCCGGCGGCGCGCGGCGCCCGAATCGACGCCGCGGCCGGCTGACGGCCTCCGGTCAGCCCGCTTCCCCTGCGGCGGCGATCTCGTCCGGCTGCGCCGCCCGAACGTCGAGGCGCAGACGTCTCGGGCAAGGGGGACCGAACCGCCAGCGCGAGGCGCCTGTTCGCTGCGGGGCGGAATTCGTCAAATCGCCATGTCTGCGGATCGTCGCGACTCGTTGCCCCGCCATGTTCGGGATGGAATCGAATCCGCACCGGATCGAGCGCGAAGGAGAACGAATTCAGCGGTCTCCGCAATCCCTCGCCCGTGGCCTTGATGAAGGCCTCCTTCAACGTCCAGAACCGAAAGAACAGAAGCCGGCGATCCTCGGGCGGCGCCGCTTTCAAGGTCGCCGCTTCCTCCGGCGCGAAGACGGAGTCGGCGAGCGCGAAATCGACCGAGCGGTCCGCGGCCTCGACATCGACGCCTGCATCCGAACGGGCGATCGCGCAGGCGACCAGACCTCGCGTGTGGCTGATGTTGAAGCGCAGCCCATCGGTCGCGCATGAAGAGGCCAATTCCGGCCTGCCGTGCTCGCCCTCCTCATAGCGCCAGACGTCAATGCTTCGTCCTGTCGCTTCGCTCAGCATCGCCCGCGTCAGCGCATGGGCGGCCGTGAAAACATTCCGGTCGGCGGCGAATACGAATCGGTCCGCGCGCTGTCGCTCCGCATCGTCAAGCATGCGCCGCCACGACGGCAGATGGGCGTCGTCGTCGGCAGTTACGGAAAGCCACCGCACGCGAACCGTGTCGGCTTCGAGCGGGCGCACGGTCATCGCGCGCAAGCTCTTGCGCCGCGACGTTCAAGACGCCATCGTAAGCGATCCATGCGGCTCCTCGCCATCAGCGATCTCCATCTCGGCCATCCGACGAACCGGGACAATCTCTACAGCATCGGGGCGTCGCCGCAGGACTGGCTCATTCTCGCAGGCGACGTCGGGGAAACCGAGGCCCATCTCACGATGGCCTTCGAGCGTCTGCGGCCCCGGTTCGCCAAGCTGATCTGGGTTCCCGGCAACCACGAACTCTGGGCGACAGACCGCTCGGGCGGCGGCCTGCGTGGGGCGGCGCGCTACGAGGCCTTCGTCGCCCTTGCGCGCAGCTACGGCGTCATCACCCCCGAGGATCCCTATCCCGAATGGCCCGGCGGCGGCCGGCCGCTCAGAATAGCGCCCCTGTTCACGCTCTACGACTATTCCTTCCGCCCGGATCATGTGACGGCCGACAAGGTCCTCGACTGGGCGGCGGAGGAGGGCGTCCTCTGCGCCGACGAGGCCTTCCTCGACCCGACGCCCTACCCCGACCGGGCGGCGTGGTCCGCCGCCAGGGTCGCTTCGACCGAAGCGCGCCTTGCGGCGCTGCCCGAGACCGCCGCGACCATCCTGATCAGCCATTTTCCGCTTCGCCGCGCCCATGCCCGACTGCCGCGCGTGCCGCGCTTCGCGCCCTGGTGCGGCACCCGCGCGACGGAAGACTGGTGCCGCCGCTTCCGGGCCGTCGCCGTCGTCTATGGCCATCTGCACATCCGCCAGTCGTTCGAGGAGGACGGCGTCCGGTTCCATGAAGTTTCGCTCGGCTACCCCCGGCAATGGGACCAGCAGCGCGGGATGGCGTCCTACCTGCAGGTCATTCTCTGATCGGCGCCTTCGGCCGTTCGCAGGCTCCGAAGCGCCGAGAGCGCGCGGATCCATCAGGCGGCGGGAAGCGACAAAGGCCGGACCAGGTCGAGAATGCGAAGCCACGATGATCGCAGCAGGACGTTCCGCTCAAGACCGCGCTTCGGGATCAATGCGAGCCCGGCCGCGATCCGCAACGCCAGTCCGACCGAGAGCAGCACGGCGGCCGCCTGCGAGGCGCCGCGGCCGGACCGCTTCGACACGGTCTTGAGAAGATTGCGTTGCTGCAGCAGGGCGTTGCGCAACTGCCGTTCGACCGAGGAGGCCACGCCGCCGCCGAGGTGCAGCACCGGATGATCGTCGAGACGAACGATCCGTCCGCGTTCCGAGAGGCGTGCGCACAGATCGACGTCCTCGCAATACATGAAGAAGGTTGGATCGAACCCTCCGACCGCGAGGAAGTCCGACCGCCGCATCGCCATGCAGACGCCGGACACCCAGCCGACCTCGCCGTTCACCGGCTGCGGGCGGTCCTGTCCGTCGACTCCGGCAAGAAGCGAGACGCCGGGAAACAGAGCGCCGAGACCCAAACTCTGCATCGCGACGCGCCAGACCGAGGGGAGGTTGCCGAAGACGCGAGGCTGGCGGGCGCCGTTCCGCAGGACGATGCGCGGGCTCACGCAGGCCACGTCCGGCCGCTCTTCCAGAAAGCGGACAAGACCGCCGCCGGCGTCGTCGAGCAGAACGGCGTCGTTGTTGAGCAGCATCACGTAGGGCGCCGAGGACGCCTCGACGCCGAGATTGTTCGCGACGCCCGAATCCGGCGTTCCGCCGCAGGACCTGCAAGCGAACGAAAGGAAACTCGTTGCGCACCATCGCGACCGTCGCAGCGTCGTCGTCCGAATGATCGTCGACCACGACGATTTCCGTCCTGGTCATGTCCGAATGTTTGACGATCGACGCGAGGCACTGGCGAAGCAGGTCTTCCCTCCTGTAGCTCGCGATGACGACGGAGAGGACGGCCATCAGCCCGGCTCCTTCCGCTCTTGGGGTTTGCTGGCTGCGCGGGCCGGAACCCCCGTCAGCGTCGAGCCGGGAGGAAAGGAACGATCGACCACCGCGTTCGCGCCGATCCGGCAGCCGTCGCCGATGGTGATCGCGCCATAGGCGCAGGATCCGGGTCCGAATGTCACGTCGTTTCCGACGACGAGCGGCCCTGGCTTTTTGTCCGGTTCGCAAAACGGGGACCGGCCGATCATCGTCTGATGATAGACGATGCAGCGTTCGCCGATGACGACGTCCGCGGTGATTGTCATGGGGCCGGGATGGCCGATGAGAAAGCCGGCGCCAATCTGCGCGCGCTGGTCGATGTCGACGCCATAGAGCATCAGGTTCGCATATTTCAGGATCCGGCCGAGCGGCGCGAGCCGGTTGGCGTAGAAGAAGCCCTGGAGACGATAGCGGACCCCACAGGCGGAGGCCCGGCTCATGAAAAGGCGAAGGCTGCGAAGCCGTCCGGGCGTCTTCGGCTCGAGCGAACGGCGGAACGCGAAGTCGCCGTGGATCAGCCGGATCGTGTCGGCAAACGAGGGGCGGCCGCTCATTGCGCTGTCTGCGACAGCAATCGTGTCGTCGCGCGGCGGCATTGCCTCTTTATCGCGTCCGATGCTCGACATCGGTCCCAAGTAAATGGTTTGCGCTCATAATCACGCCCCATGATCCGGGGCTTTCGCCGGAGTTCATGGCTTCGCCGTCAACCCCTCTTCGTCATGAAAGCCTGAACCTGCCTCAGGCGCTTTCGCGTGAACGCGCCACGCCAGTATAGCGCCAGACCATACACGATCCCGCCGAAAGCGGCGAGCAAAAGGCCGAGCGTTATGGGAAACCGGCCCTCGACATCCGTCCAGCGATACACGACCGCGACCGCGACGCCGGCGATGGCGGCGGCGACCGCGGGACGGTGGACAGCCTCCAGGAGATGGGGAACGCGCACCAGCCACCGCATGAACTGAAATCGCAGCGCAAGCGTGCAGGCGACCCCCATCAGAAAGGCCAGCGCGGCTCCCGTAGCCCCCAGACGCCCGCTCAGCGCGCAGGTCGCCGCGACCGTCACCAACGCGCCAAACAGCACGGAATAGCGGTCGGCCTGATAACGCGCCGCGACAACCATGCTCAAGGCGAGGATCTGGTCGAGCGACATGACAATTGCCGCCAGAAGCAGAATGCGGAATGGCAGAACGGAAGCGTCGAAGGCGGTCCCAAAGGGAATCTCGATCACCGGCCGCGCCAGCACGCCGCCAAGTATCGCCGCGGGCAGCACGAACAAGGCGGTGATGCCGATGAGCTGATTGGTGTTGTGGCGCAAGGACGGAGTTGATCGCTCCGAGCTTTTCACGAAGACATAGTTCGTGCTGATCGTAAGGACCGTCGGAACCAGTAAGACCATATCGAACAGCTGGAAGGCCGCCGCATACAGACCTGCCTCCGACTCGCCGCGGAACAGCGGCAGCAGCAGAATGCCCACATTGCGAATCGTAAGGAAGCCGATCAGGGACAGGGCAAGATTGGGCGCCTGCGACAGGAAGTTCTGAACCAGCGACCAACGGACCTTTCGCGACGTGTGGCGAATATGCCGGTGGACCAATGCGAAGCCGGCCGCGGCCGTCACGTAGCGGGTGATTGCGAAGACGAGGATGATCGTGAACAGCTTGGCTCCGAGGATGACGAGCGTGATCGCCGCCGCCGAGCGCACGAATGTCTCGCCCATCCCCAAGAGCCCGCTCTGGTCGCTGTGGCCGAGACCGACAAGGGCGCTCAACGCGCACAGGTTGATTGCGGAAGCGAGAGCCGTGACGGCGACGAGCTTCAGGCAGGCGGAGAGGTCGGGGCTGTAAACTCCGGCATAGGCGATCGAGAGATAGGTCAGACCGCAGAGCGCTCCCACGCCGAGCGCGAACCAGCAGGCCATGACGAAGATCGCGTATTGCTCGTCGACATTGCGCCCGATCTCGGCGGCAAGCCAACGGTGCATCCCGAGAAGAGGCAGGAATTCGGTGATGCCGAGAAAGGTGATCGAAACCCGGAAGCCGCCGACGATCTCCGTCGACTGGCGCGAGAGCAGCATGAACAGGAGAAAGCCCCCGATCATTCCAGCCGCGCGGCCCAAGATCAGGACGCCGGTTCCCTTGATGACGGATCCTGTCGCCATCTCTCGCTACGACGTCCCCATTCGCAAACGCAACGGCTGAAGCTTGCCTGTCCCTGCCGGGATCACGGTCCTCATCGGCGCGAGCGGCGCCCCGCGGACCGCGGTCAGCGTCCGCTATGGGCGGACCCAGCCCAGACGCGATTCTGAAAATTGAGAACGGCGCCGTAAGGCGCGGCCGTGATCTCCTGAACCTTCCGCAGGAAATCCCGGATCGGTCCCTTGCGGCTCACGCCGCATCGTACGACGAGAAGAATCCAGTCCGCGTGCTTGCAGCAGACGAGCGAACGCCCGGTCAGGGCCAGGGACGGCGTGTCGACGATGACGAGATCGTAATGGCCGCGCGCTCGGTGCAAACATTCGCGAAGCCATTGTGCGTAATTCGCGACTCCCTGGTCCGGCCCGGGCGGCTGGGGGACGAGGTCGATGCCGGGGTCATCAGTCTGCATCACGAGGCCCTGTAACGAGGGATCGATGACCGCTCCCCCCGCTTCACACGCGGCGTCCAGCCGGAAACGGTCTGTGAGGCTCGCCCGCGCCGGGTCGGCGTCGATCAGCAAAATCCTCGACTCTCCGTCCCGCGCGACGGCCTTCGCCAGCATCAGCGACACGAAGCTTTTTCCGTCGTCGTCGCTGGCGCTCGCAATCGCGACGACGCCGGGCCGATCTCTCATCCCCGGCGCGTGCAATCGGCCGACCAGCGGCGAGAGGCCGTCGTCGGCCATCAGTATCGCGGACTCGCTTGGCGTCGGCAGTCCGCCCGGCTTCCCGCGAAGTCCGAGAAAGTTTGGGAGCCAGCCGAACACCGGAATGGCCAGCGAACGCTCCACGTCCCAGGCGGTGAACAGCCGCTGGTCGAGCACGCCGAGGAGAATGGTGACGGCGAGGCCGACCACCGTTCCGATCAGCAGTCCCGTCAGACCGCTGGCGAGGAGACGCATGACCCGCGCCGATGTCGAGGACGGCGGCGTCACCGCCGGCTCGATCACGCTGATCGGCTCGAGATGGCTTTGATACAGGCGCTCCGTGTTTTGCGCCTGGAAGCGCCGCTCCCTGATCTGCTCCAGCGCCTGCTTGGCGACTTCGATGCGCTCCTGTCCGGACAGCACGGCCCGGAGGTTGTCGATGTCCGCCTTCTGGCGTTCGATCTCGGGAGAACCCTCCTTGTAGATCTGACGGGCGCTTTGCAGGTTCGCCTCGAGAGACGCCAGCTGGTTCGCCAAACTCGTCATCATCGGACTGTCCCGCGAAATATGCCCGTCGCCACTCGGGGCGAAAGCGCCGCCCGGCGCAGTCGCCGCCGGATCCTCCTGGAGGCGGCGGATGTCCGCCTCGAACTTCTCCGCGAGCTGCGACAGGAACACGAAAGCCCGGTGGGCGTCCTCGGCCGAGATCTTCTCGTATTGGTCGATGAACGCGTGGGCGAGACCATTCGTGATGTCGGCGACCTTTTCCCGGTTGAAGGCTTTGACGGTCAGGGTGATGAGTTCGTCGCCTTTGAGGGACTGCGGCAACGGGGACGTGCTGCTGAGCACCTCGATGGCGTCGGCCTTGCCCGAAACCTGTTTCGACACCGAACTGCTCTGAAGTGAGTTCCTGCAATCGCCGGGCCGTCGCGAGTCGCTCTTCCTCGGCGGTCGACGGTTCGGCCTTGAAAAACAAATGAAAGAAACGCGAGGCGTATTCGGCCATGACCTTCGAGGTCGGCAGGTACAGATCGGACTGCTCGATGTTCTCCCGGCGCACGACCTCCTCGAGCGTGGGCAGGCTTCTCATGATCTCGCCCGCCGCGGCCGCCGAGATCGACGTGCGGTCTTCGGGCATGAGGTCCTTCATGAACGCCGACTCGGAGGTTCCGTAGCGAATGAGAACCTTGGTGGTGGCCGTCCAGGTCATCGGCGTGAGCATCGCAATCGCGAGCGAAAGGAGCGTCGGCACGACGATGCAAACAACCAGAACCCACTTCCGGACGAGAATCCTGTTCAGGATCTCCCGGATCGCGAATTCCTGCTCGCCATCGACGGTGTGCTCGGCGAAGCGGACGATGTTCAAGCCCTCGGTCGCCGCGGAGGGAGCAAGCGACTTCCCGGGTCCCGAGCGGGACGACGGCGCGGCGGGGAGCGTGCCGTAGTCGGTCACGAGCGCTGACCGGTGGACCGCAGGACGAGCGTCGCCACCGAGAAGGGGGGAACGAAAACCAATTCGTCCGTCCAGTTGCGTGTCACGATGTTGATCGAACCCGGCTTTGCGGTGGAGAAGGGCTCATATTCGGGCTTCATCGGCCATTCCGGAGGGATGTCGACGCCGTTGTGGGCCGTCGGCTCCGCGGCGGAAATGGATCGAAGCTCGCCGCTCGAGGAAAAGCCGCCCTGGACGCGCGGGCGTATGTTGTAAGCAGTGGTCAAACTCCTGTTCACGAAGTTCACGAAGAGCGACTGGCGAAACTCGTCACAGGTCGCGAGCACGGTGACTTCGGGCACGTCTTTCTCCGCGGCCATCGCGCCGAGCGCAGGCGTGTCGTAGGTCGGACTTTCGACGGAGGCGGCGACTCGTCGCGAACCGGTGGATTCCGAATACAGCCGGAACACCCAATAAGGGACCTTCGGCTCCCCGTTGAACGCAACCCAGCCCATGAAGCTGCGGTCGGCGAATTTGAAGTAATTCGCCAGCTTCATGCGCGGTTGCCCGATCAGAACCTGCAGGAGACGAGCGATGTAGACTCCCGACCCAAGCGTCTTCACATGATCGAACCAGTAGGGATCGGCGGTCGGCAGCGTGAAAAGGGCGCCCCATTCCGTGATGGCGATGCCTATGGAGCGACCACCCTCGTAACGGGCGATAAGCTCGCCGAGCTTCGTCAGGCTGCGGTCGACCGCTTCCGGAGATGCCCAGAGGGCCGGATAGACGAGGTCTACGGGCGGTTGCTGGACATAGTACAGCATCGGGAAATACGCATTGTGAACCGCGATCATGTCGATCTTCGCGGCTGCGCCTTGCAGGAGGATCTCGGTCCAGTCCTGATAGGGCGTGTCGGGGCCGATTCCGGATTTGGCGACGCCAAGGGCGATCACTTTGATGGTCGGGTCGGCCGCGCGCATCGCCTTCTCGAATTCCAGGAAGCGCGCCGTATATTGCTGGGGCGTCAGGCCGATTTTCACCTTGCCCGGATTTTCGGGGAAGTAGAGTTCGTTGCCGACCTCCCACAGTTTGACGCCCGCCGGAGCGCTAAAGCCGTCCGCGAGACGCTCCGGGTCGTCCGGCGCGTTCGCATATCGGATCCAGGCGGCCGCATCGGCGGGGGCAGCCGTACCCGCGTTGACCGTGATCAGCCCCTGCGATCCCGTCTGCTGCAACAACGTGAAGAATTCCGGACTGCCAAAGTTGTTCGCAGACCGCCCCGGATCGGTCGGGTGGCGCCGGATCGATCGCCTGTCCAGGGGACCGATCCCGTCTCGCCAATCGTAGAAATCCGCGAGAATCCCGCCGGGAAACCGGAGCACCGACAGCTTCTGTTCGCGGGCCAGCGTCACAAGCCGGCTGCGCAACGCGGGATCGGCCGAAGCAAATCCGCCGGCGTCGTTGAACCATTCCAGATTGGTTCCGAAAATGCCGCGATCGACAGGGCCCAGGTCCTGAGCGGGATCGACGACGCATTCGAGCGACTTGTCGAAGATCCGCACCGGATAGGTTCTGGGCGCATTGACCTGGTATGTCCCGGACGATGCTTTGCCAGTCGCAGTAAGGCTGCAAAGCGCGGCGCCAGCGAGAGCGACCGCTTCGCGCCTCGTCACCGCTGCACCGCGGCCTCGTCCGCTCGGTTTCATGAGCGACTCTCACAATCCGCGGAACGCCATCGAACCTGGATATCGGCGCGCCCGTCTCTAGAGTCGCATCGACGAAGCCGTTGTCGAAATTGCGGCGAGCAGGAGCCTCCACGGCTGAAAATTGAATTGGGTTCGGAAGCCCTTCGCCGTTCCAAGACGACGATCTCGCCGCGCCTGAACACGCGCCCGAGCCCCCGGATCCACGTCGCCGGCGCGCGCGGCCTTTCCGATGCCCGCAGCGTCAATGCGCGTCTCCCAGGACGCCCGGCGACGGGCTCTTCGCGTTCTGCGGGATCACGCGAAGGACGTCGCCGGGCCGAACAGCATCGCTGTCGGTCACCGCCAACTCCTCCATTTTCCCATCCCCGCCGCGCCTCGACAGAACGTAGGTCGGCCTCGCATAGCTGGCGACATTCGGCAACGTCATGTTCGGCGCCCGGAACTCCGCTTCCTCGACGAGACTTCGCGACGTTTCCATCTTCTCGGCGGTGTCGGCCAGCTTGTCTCTGACCCCGGCAGCGTCCTTGAGCGCATTCTTGACGAAATTCGACTTCAGGGCGGAGACGTCCCGGTCGGCCTTTGCGATGTCCTCGTTGGCGCGCACGATCGCGACCTGAACGTCGAGCTGGTTGCCTTCGAGCTGAGCAATGTTCTGGTCGAGTTCGAGCTGCCGAGGCGCGGCGGTCAGCCCCCTGCTCACAAGGCCGGCGATGATATCCCGCTCTTTCCGCATCGCATCGAGTCCCTTGTCGATCGTGGCGGACTTCTGTTTGAGCGTTTCGACCTCATTGAGGAGATAGGACTTGGTCTGCTCGAGACCGCTCACCTGTTTGTCGAGCCCGGTCCGCTCCGAGTTCGAACAGCAGTTGCTCCTCCCGCAGGATGCGGGCGACGTCCGGGTTCTTTGCCGCCGACTTGCTCAACTCCTCCGGGAAGTCCAACTCCTGCTTGCCGGCGACCTCTGCGTCGAGACGCGCCTTGCTGGCCAACAGCGAGGTCCTGTCAACGGAAAACACGCGTAGATCGCCGCGCGAGGTGAGCGCGTCCTTCTCCAGGCCGATCAACTGGTCCGAATTCGCGCGCTGCGGGCCGCCCGCCATGCCGAATGCCTGAAGAACGGTGAGCCCGGGCCGGTACTCGTATTCGCCCGGCTTCTCGACGGCGCCGACAACGTAGAACGGCCGAAACCGGACGATCTGCACCGAAGCATAGGGCTTGCTGATGAGGCCCGCCCTTTCCTGCAGTTTTGAGGCGATCGCCTCTTCCAGCTCCGTAGTCGTTTTTCCCTGAGCGTCGAGTTCGCCCGCAATCGGCAGGGAAAGATGTCCGTTCGGTCCGACGATATAGTCGGCGCTTCCGTCGAATCCCGTCCATTGGGTCGCTGCGCCGCCGGAACGAAAATCAAAAACTCTCACCTGGACGCGGTCGCCGGGTCCCAGCGTGTAGCTCTCTGCTGCGCCTGCTCGAAATGCGGATAAGAGAATAAATGCGAGCGCAAGCACAATGTGGACGCTCAGACAACTCATGAGGCCCCGACATTGTTGGCCAGCAGACCTCGTTAAGCCTAGGAGACGAAGCATTTTAAGTCAACTGTCGCGGCCGATCTTTGCTGTCTGTTGCAACATTGTCATGAGCAAGACAGCGCCCGGAAAGATAAAAGTCTATTGATCGGCAAGTTCAAACTCCACATAGATCCGCGCTGGTCTTTATTCCGCCTTGAACAGAGCTTGGCGGATCGAAATCCTCGAACGCAGAGTCAACGCGCCAGATCGGGAACCTGACGCTCGGGCTCCGGGCGGCGCTCTGGCTTCGCCTGGCGTGCAGGGGCGACGCATCGCTCTATGGCGTCGTCGACCTCCATGACGAACCGGTCCCAGGTGAATTTCTTTACATGAGCATTGCCCTGCTCTCCGAGGCGTCGCGCGAGATCGGGATCTTGGATCAATTTCGTTATCGCGGCCGCCCAGTCGGCGACGACCGGGGCAAGGAGAAAACCCGTATGACCGTCGATCACGCTTTCGCGCGGGCCGCCGGAATCGACGGAAATGACGGCCTTTCCGTGGCGCATCGCCTCCAGCGGGACGATGCCCCAGTCTTCATTGAGCGGGGTGAACAGGCAGAACGAGGCCCGCCGAGACAAATCTTCCATTGCGCCATCGGACGGCGAGATGACGAACTCGATCCTGTCGGCGTCGCCCATGACTTCTCTCGCGAGCTGGCGCAGCGTCGCAAGATAAATCTCGCTCTTTGCATCGACAAATCCCGCGATTACGAGCCTCCAGGGCGAGGGCGCGTTGGCCGCCGCAAAGGCCCGGATCGCAAGCTCGATATTTTTCGTCCACATGATGCGGCCGGCGACAAGGACGAAAGGCTCATACGAAACGTCCGGACCGAGGGGCCGCCAGTCGATTCCGGGATGAGACACGCTGATGTCGCTTCGGTTGAAGAGCTTGCCCAGCGCTATTCGATTTTTGATTTCTTCGCTGACCGCAATGACGCTCCTGTAATTCCGCCATGCTCTTCTGTCGACGAAACGAAAGCTGTGCTTCAAGGCGCGGTAGGCCAATCTCTGCCGAAAATTCCTGTCACTCAGGGCCTTCCGCTCGTAAACCGGATCGAACGCAGCCCGCAGGGGCGTGAAGCACAGATTGATAAGCGGCAGAGACCGGTTCCGGAGAGCGACGAGATCGCCGATGCCGTCGCAGCAGACGACGACCGCGTCCATGCCAGGCTCAACCGGCAGTTTCTGAAGACCGACTTGCAGCGCGCTCCTGAGCACGCTTCCAAATGCGCGATTTACGCTCGTCGGTCGCAATGTCCTGACGTCGCGCTGAGCAAATTCCGGAAAGGTGCCTTTCCGATCATAATGACCTGTATAGATTGTCCATTCATGTCGACTGCGCGCAGTCAGCTCGATGATCGTCCGCTCAATGCCCCCATGAAGATAGATCCACGGCTGGTAGATCGCTAATTTCATTGCACTGAGCTCAGACGTTTGCCGAGCGTCCCCGTTCTGAATGCGCACATTCAAGCAACGCTCGATTTAGCGCGAAGTCACCCGAAGCAATGCATCGCTGCAATGCCCAAATACACGCAAAACTCCATGATATACCTGCGCAGAACGCGCTCACGCGCCACTACAAAATTTTTTTATTGTCCCCGTTCCGCATATACCTTAATCGGTCTCTAGTGTACATTGCTCCGTTGATGCTGTCAATTCGGTTCCCGGTGTCGGGGCGGTGTCCGGAGCCGTGGGCGCGAACACAACTTGGAGGTAGTTGCGGTTCGTTGCGGGGAACGAGGTCGGCAGTCATTTCGCACGCATCCTGGAGCGGGGGCTTATGCTTGATGTCGTGAATCGGCTGGCGGACGGTTTTGTAGCGGCGCCTATCATTGCCGCTTGCCTGCGCGGCGAAGTTTTCTCATCACTGTTGCGCTCCCCCGCGACCGCTCTGGATCTGTGCAGCCGGTTGCAAGCCAATGAGGGCTACCTGCGGGTCGCGCTGCGGCTTCTTGACGGACTCGGCTGGGTCGACGTGTCCGAGGACGGCGCGTATCGGGTCACCCCTCTCGGCGAGGCGGGGGTCGCGAGCGTCCCGGCTGACCTTGCGGGCATGCTTGCGAGACTGCCGGAGGATCTGGCGGCCGATGGAGCGGCCCTCGCGGGATGGCTTCGGCGTTGCGGACTCGGCTGGTCCGATGACGGGACGCCTCATCCGATCGCGGCGGTGCTCGACGGCGCGCTTCTCGCGCCGGTGCTGGTCGAGTTGCAGCGGCGCGGCGGTCCTGGCGCGCTCGGCGCCGGCGAGAATCCTTACGGCGTCGAAGCGACGAGCGAACTGCTCAGGCTCTTCGCCTCGCGCGGCTGGGCGGATAGCCTTCCGAATGAGCCGCGGCCCCGGCTGAACGCTGCCGGCGTTTATCTCGTCGAAAGCGGAGCGAAGCTCGGAACCGTGCTCTCGTACTGGCCCATGCTCCTGCAGATGGAGGCGCTGCTGTTCGGCGACGCCTCGACGGTGTTTCTGAGGGACGAGCTCGGATACGAGACGCACGTCGACAGAAGGCTCAACATTTTCGGCTCGGCGGCGCAGCACGGCTCCTTTTTCCGGGAGATGGAAGACCTCGTCGTCGACTATTTCGAGAGCCTGCCGCTCGAAAGGCAGCCTTCCTACATCGCCGACCTCGGATGCGGCGACGGAACGCTGCTCAAGCGCCTGCACGCCGCCGTGGCCCAGCGGACTCGCCGCGGAGCGGCGCTGGCGGAGCGTCCCCTGACGCTCATCGCCGCCGATTTCAACATTGCGTCGCTCGAAGAGGCGAGCCGTAACCTGGCGGGGCTTCCGCATCTCACGCTTCGCGCGGACATCGGCGACCCGGCCCAGTTCATGGCGGACCTCGTCGCAAGCGGCGTGGATCCGAACGCGGTTCTGCACGCGCGGTCCTTCGTCGATCATGACCGTCCGCTCCTGCTTCCGAACGATATGGCCGCCATGGCCCATCGTGGGACCGTCCGCGATTCCGGCGTCCATGTCGCCCCGGGAGGCGGCGCCATCGACCCGGCCGTCGCGGTTCAGAGCCTCGTCGAACATCTCGGGCGCTGGCGCGACTGCGTTCAGGGCCATGGCCTGGTGCTTCTCGAGGTTCATTGCCTCAAGCCGGCTACGACCCGGCGGCTGCACCACGAAACCGAAGCCCTCCATTTCGACGCCTATCACGCCTTCTCCGGCCAGCATCTCGTGGAGGCCTCGACCTTCCTGCTCGCCGCCGCCGAAGCCGGACTGGTGCCGCATACGCGCGCCGCGCTCCGCTTCCCGCGACTGACGCCCTACACACGCATCACGCTCAATCGCTTTTTCGTGGCGCCCTACGCCTTTCGCCTCGCCACGCCCGACGACCTTCCGGCGCTGCTCGCCATCGAGGAAGCCGCTCAGTCCGAAGAGTTGCGCAGCTCTCCGGCTCAGATCGAGCGGCGGCTCGCGGCCTTCCCGGAAGGCCAGCTCGTCGCCGAGCGCGACGGCGAAGTGATCGGAGTTCTTTATACGCAACGCATCGCGCGCGCCGACGCACTGGCCGCGATCACCATGGAGCAGGTCGAGACGCTTCATGAGCCGGGCGGACCTTTTGGCCAGCTTCTCGGTTTCCTCGTCCATCCGGAGCGCCGCGACCGGATCGACGCCGAAGAGCTACTCGATTTCGCAATCGACTATCTGTCTGTCATGGATGGCGTTGAGCGCATCGTGGGCGTCACGCGCTGCAGGGATTACCAGGAAAGAGCCGATCGGGCTCTGAGTCACGACGCATATGTCGAATTGCACGACGGCAAAGGCCTGCCGATCGATCCGATCCTGCTCATGCATGTTTCGCATGGCGCCAGGATCGAGCGCATCCTGCACGGCTTCCGTCCGAGGGACCGCGCGAATGGCGGCGCAGGGGTTCTCATCGCTTATGCGCTCGACGATCGCCACGCAAAGCCAGTGGCTCGTCCGTCCGTCGAAGTCCCGCGGCTCACGGGGAGCGGAGTCGAGGCGGCCGTTCGCGAGGGTGTCGAACGCGTACTCGGCGCGTCGCGCCGCGCGGCCTTCCGGCCGGATCGGCCGCTCATGGACATGGGGCTCGAGTTGCTGGATCTTCTGGAGTTGCGTCGCAGCCTCAGCGAGACCTTGGGCATTGCGCTCGATCCTACCTTCTTCTTTCGTTACGGAACGCCGGACGCGGTGGTCCGTTACTTCGTAAGTCAGATCGATGGCGAACCGCAGAATGTAAGCGCCGCCGCTCCTGCGACCGCCGCGCCGCAACAATCCGTGGTTCGACCGGCGGAGCGTGGCGATGGATACGCCATTGTCGGCATGGCCTGTCGACTGCCCGGCGCGGACGATTGCTCGGCTTTCTGGGATCTGCTCCTGCGCAAGGGCGACGCCGTCCGGGAGATCGACGCGGAGCGATGGCGCCTGTTCCGAAACGGCGACTATCCGATCGACGACCTGCCGCGCGAAGGCGCGCTCCTGCGAGACATCGACAAGTTTGACGCTTCTTTCTTCCACGTGTCGCCGCGCGAGGCGATCCTGCTCGATCCGCAGCAGCGGCTGCTGCTCGAGACCGCGTGGCGCGCGCTCGAAGACGCCGGAATCAGTCCGGACACCCTTTCCGGGAGCGCGACAGGCCTCTTTCTGGCCCTCATCTCGCATGACTACGAGACGCTTCTTCTGCAATCCGGCGTCAGTCAGATTGACGGCCATTTCGCCACCGGCAACGCCGGGTCGATCGCGTCGGGACGGATCGCGCATTTCTTCGACTGGCATGGCCCCGCCATCACGATCGACACGGCGTGCAGTTCGTCGCTGGTCGCGGTTCATCAGGCGTGCCGGGCCTTGCGCGCCGGCGACTGTGAGATGGCCGTGGTCGGCGGGGTGAATCTGACGCTGAGCGCTCCCGCGAGCGTCGCTTACATGCGCGCCGGAATGCTTTCTCCGGATGGCCGGTGCAAGACGTTTGACGCGTCGGCGAACGGCTACGGGCGTGGGGAGGGGGTTGGGGCGGTTGTTCTGAAGCGTCTTTCGGACGCGGAGCGGGCGGGGGACCGGATTCTGGCGGTGATCCGCGGCTCGGCGGTCAACCAGGACGGCGCCGGGATCGGGCTCACCGCTCCCAACCAGACGGCCCAGCAGCGGGTGATTGGGTCGGCGTTGCGGGACGCCGGGGTCGAGGCGTTGGACGTCGGGTATCTGGAGGCGCATGGGACGGGGACGTCGCTTGGCGACCCGATCGAGGTTGGGGCTGCGGCGGCGGCGCTTGGGGCTGGGCGGGATGCGTCGCGTCCGCTTCTGCTGGGTTCGGTGAAGGCGAACATCGGGCATCTCGAGGCGGCGGCGGGGATGGCCGGGCTGATCAAGGTGGTGCTGTCGCTTCGGGCCGGGGAGCTTCCGGGCCAGGCGCATTTCCGGGATCCGAACCCGAAGATCGCCTGGTCGGAGCTTCCGGTTTCGGTGGTTCGGGAGCGTCGTCCGTGGCCGCGGGGCGGCGGATCGCGGGGGTGAGCGGGTTCGGGTTCAGCGGCACCAACGCGCATGTCGTGGTCGAGGCCTACGAGGAGGCGGCGGCGGGGGCGGCGAAGGATCGTCCCGCGGAGGTCCTGGTCCTGTCGGCGAAGTCGGCGGGGGCGTTGCGGGCGCTTGCGGGGCGGTACGAGGCGTGGCTTGAGGGGTCTGCGGCGGCCTCGCTTGGCGACCTGTGCTTCACGGCCGGGGTCGGGCGGAGCCATTTCGAGCATCGCGCGGCGATTGTGGCGGGGACGGCGGCGGAGCTTTCGGCCGGGCTTGCGGCGGTCCGGTCGGAGGAGGCGGGTCCGTCGGTTCATCTGGGGCATCGGCGGGGCCGTCCGCGGGTTGGCCTTCTGTTCACCGGGCAGGGCAGCCAGTGGGCGGGGATGGGTCAGGCGCTCTACGGGGCGGAGGCTGCGTTCCGGGAGGTCGTGGACCGGTGCTGCGCGGCGGCGGACGGGGTTCAGGTTCTGTCGCGTCCGTTGCGGGAGGTTCTGCTGGCGGCGCCGGGGACGGCGGCGGCGGCGCTTCTGGACGACACGGCCTATACGCAGCCGGCGCTTTATGCGCTGCAGACGGGGCTTTGGGCGCTGTGGCGGTCGTGGGGGCTCGAGGCGAGCGCGGCGCTTGGGCACAGCGTGGGCGAGTTTGCGGCGGCGCATGCGGCGGGGGTCCTGAGCCTCGAGGACGGGGCGCGTCTCGTGACGCGTCGGGGGGCGCTGATGAGCGCGCTTCCGGCGGGCGGTGCGATGGCGGCGGTGTTTGCGCCGGCGGAGGCGGTTTCGGCGGCGATCGGCCGGGTGAACGCGGCGGCGGCCGGGGTTGGGTCTGAGCCTTGCGGCGGAGAACGGCTCGCATCGGGTGGTGAGCGGCCCCGCGGATCTCGTCGAGGCGCTGATCGGGGCGATGACGGCGGCGGGGGCGCGCTGCCAGCGCCTGACGGTGAGCCACGCGTTCCATTCGGGTCTTCTGGATCCGATGCTGGAGGCTCTGGAGGCGGCGGCGTCGGAGGCCGAGCCTCGGGAAGCCTCGCTGGCGCTGGTGTCGAATCTGACCGGGAGCGGCGTTCGGGCCCGGGACGTGGCCGGACGCGGCCTACTGGCGGCGTCACGCGCGGGCCCCGGTTCGCTTTGCCGACGGGGTGGCGGCGCTTGCGGGCCTTGGGGTCGACGTCCTTGTGGAGCTTGGGCCGCGGCCGGTTCTGGGTCCGCTGGCGCTGGGCTGCTGGCCGGGGGCGGGAGCGCCGGCCTTTGCGCCGTCGCTTCGGCCGGGGGTCGAGGACGAGCGGGCGCTGACGGAGGCGGTGGCGGCGCTTTATGCGGCGGGCTGCGCGATCGACTTTGAGGCGCGGGACGCGGGGCGGGGCCGTCGGCGTCTCGGGCTTCCGGGCTATCCGTTCGAGCGGACGCGGCACTGGGTTGAGGCGCCGAAGCGCCGGGGCCGGACGGCGGGTCATCCGCTGCTTGGGGTCGAGCATCGCTCGGCGAGCGGGGAGACGAGCTGGACGCAGGAGATCAGCGCGACGGATCCGGGCTGGCTTGCCGATCACACGGTGTTCGGGGGCGTGGTGGCGCCGGGGGCGCTGCATGCGTGCCTTGCGGCGGCTTCGGCGGCGGCTTCGGGTCCGGCGCCGGTCGCGGTCCGGGACGGGACGATCCACGCGCCGCTGGTCCTGACGGACGCGCCGGTCGAGGTTCAGCTTCTTCTGTCGGCTGCGGAGGAGACGGGGGAGAAGGGCTGGCGGGTGTTCGCGCGTCCGGCGGGCCCGGGCGATGCGCCGTGGCGGCTGCATGCGAGCGGCCGGGTCGGGCCGGCGGGCGCGCCGCCGGAGGAGCCGCCTCTGGCGGCGTCGGGTCTCGTGGAGCGGGACGTCGGGGCGTTTTACGCCCGGATCGCCTCGGTCGGGATCGTCTATGGCCCGAGCTTCGAGCGGATCGAGCGGATCTGGGGCGGCCCGGGGGCGGGCCGGGGCGAGATCGCGGCGCCGGAGGGGGTGGAGACGGGCGGAGGCCTGCACCCGACGGTTCTGGACGCCTGCTTCCAGGTTCTGATGGCGGCGCTTCCGGAGGAGTCTCTGGCGGCGGGCTCGCCTTACGTGCCCCTGGGCTGGGAGGCGCTGGAGCTCTGGGGGCCGGCGCCGTCCCGGGTGATCTGCGAGGCGAAGCTTCGGGAGGCGTCGGGGGACGCGGCGGTTCTGGATTTCTGGCTTCGGGACGGGACGGGAGCGGCGTTCGGCCGGGTGCGGGGGCTTCTTCTGAAGCGGGCGACGCGGCAGGCGATGCTGGGGGCGGCTTCGGGGGTCGGCGAGCTTCTGTACGAGACGGCGTGGCGGGAGGTCCCGGCGCCGGCGGCGACGGCGGCGTTCCTGGCCTCGCCCTCGGAGGCGGCGGCGCATGGCGAGGCGCGGCTTGCGGCGCTTGCGGCGGGAACGGGGTTCGAGGCGGCGCGCGAGGCGCGGATCGACGCCGGGCTCGAGCGGTTGGCGTGGACTTATGCGGTTGATGCGCTGAGCGATCTGGGCTGGTCGCCGTCGGCCGGCGAGACGGTCGAGGCGGCGGCGCTGCGGGCGAAGCTCGGCGTCCTGCCGGAGCACGAGCGGCTGTTCGGGCGGATGCTCGGCATGCTGGGAGAGGCCGGGCGTCCTTGCGGCGGCGGGCGCGCCGGGCGTCTGGCGGGCGACGGGGCGGGAGCTTGCGGCGGAGTCCGGGGAGGCCCTGGATTTCGACGGCTCGATCGAGGGGACGCTTCTGTCGCGCTGCGGCCCGGCTCTGGCGTCGGTTCTGCGGGGCGAGACGGCGCCGCTGCGGCTTCTGTTCCCCGAGCAGGGGGTTGGGGCGGGCGATCTTTACCGGGGGGCGCCGGCCTTCCGGCTGGCGAATGCGGCGCTGGCGGAGGCGGTGGGGCGGGCGACGGCGGGGCTGCCGCCGGGCCGCCGGCTGCGGATTCTGGAAGTGGGCGCGGGGACGGGCGGGACGACGGGTTCGATCCTGCCGCTCCTGCCGCGGGACCGGACGGACTATGTCTTCACCGACGTGTCGGCCGGGTTCTTCGGGGCGGCGGAGGAGCGGTTCGCCGCCTGTCCCTTCGTGTCGTACCGGGTGCTGGACATCGAGCGCGACCCGCTGGAGCAGGGTTTTGCGGCGGGGTCCTACGACCTCGTGGTGGCGAGCAACGTGCTGCATGCGACGCGGGACGTCACGGCCTCGGCGCGGCGGTGCCGGTCGCTTCTGGCGCCGGGCGGGGAGCTGGTTCTGTTCGAGGTGCTGGCGGGCCGGGCGTGGCATGACCTGACGTTCGGGCTTCTGGAAGGATGGTGGCGGTTCGCGGACGCGCCGCTTCGCGTCGCGCATCCGCTGATGGACGGGGCGGGCTGGGAGCGGGCGCTGGCGGCGGCGGGCTTTGCCGAGACGGCGATCCTGCGGCCTCTGGGAAGCGAGGGCGCGGGGGTGATCCTTTCGCGCGCGCCGCTGCGGGAGCCGCCGGGCCTCTGGCTTCTGGCGGCGGACGCGGGCGGGGTGGCGGAGCGGCTGGCGGCGGATCTTGCGGGGCGCGGCCAGCGGGTCGTGCTGGCGCGGCCGGGGGCTGCGCTGTCGCGCGAGGGCGGGCGCGAGGGCGAGGAAGCCTCGGGGATCGAGCGCTGGCGTCTGAGGCCGGGCGAGGCTTCGGACTGGCGGGCGCTCCTGGCGGCGCTGCCGGCGGAGCCTGCGCTGCGGGGGGTCGCGCATCTGGCGGGTCTGGACGCGGCGCCGGCGGGCGAGACTTCGACGGAGCGGCTGGCGGCGGACGCGGAGGCGGCCGTGGGAAGCGCGCTGGCTCTGGCGCAGGCGCTGATCGGCCATTCGGCTGCGCCGACGGGCGGCGTCTGGCTGGTGACGGAGGGGGCGCAGATCGTTGCGGGCGAGCCGGGCGGCCGGCTGGCCGGGGCTTTGCTCTGGGGCATGGGGCGGACGCTTGCGCACGAGCATCCCGAGCTTTCGGTCCGGCGTCTCGATCTCGAGGCGGGGACGGCGCCCTCGGCGCTTCTCGACGAGCTTCTGGGTCCGGACGGGGAGGACGAGACGGCCTGGCGGGGGACGATTCGGCTTGCGCCGCGTCTGGTCAGGGCGGGGAGCGAGCCGGACCGGCTGGCGCTTCCGGAGGAGGCCGGCTGGCGGCTGGCGAAGGGATCGGAGCGGACGCTTTCGGGCTTGCGGATCGAGCGGACGGCGGTCCTGCCGCCGGGTCCGGGGGAGGCGCAGGTCGCGGTGGAGGCGGCGGGGCTGAACTTCCGCGACGTTCTGGACACGCTGGGGCTTGTGCCGGTGGACGCGGGTCCGCTGGGGATCGAATTCGTGGGCCGGGTGAGGGCGGTCGGGGCGGGGGTGACGGAGTTTGCGCCGGGCGACCGGGTGATCGGCCTGGGGTCGGGGGCGTTCGGCGATCTCGTGACGGCGCCGGCGTCGCTGCTGGCGCGCTTGTCCGGCCGGGCTTGCGCCGGCGGCGGCGGCGACGCTTCCGAGCGTGTTCGTGACGGCGGCGCTGGCGTTCGAGCTTGCGGGCCTGAGGCGTGGCGAGCGGGTGCTGATCCATGCGGGGGCGGGCGGGGTCGGGCTTGCGGCGATCCAGCTTGCGCGGGCGATCGGGGCGGAGCCGTTCGTGACGGCGAGCGCGGGCAAGCGCGACACTCTGCGCGGGCTCGGGCTTGCGCATGTGTACGACAGCCGCAGCACGAGCTTTGCGGCGGAGATCCTGGCGGCGACGGGCGGGCGCGGGGTGGACGTCGTGCTCAACAGCCTGACGGGCGAGGGCTTCATCGCGGCGAGCCTGACGGCGACGGCGCCGGGCGGACGGTTCGTCGAGATCGCCAAGCGCGACATCTGGAGCGCCGAGGCGATGGCGGCGGCGCGTCCGGACGTGGCCTATCACGTGCTGGCGGTGGACCGGCTGATGGCGGAGGCGCCGGAGCGGGTCGGGCTTGAGCTGCGCCGGGCGGTGGACCGGGCGGCGTCGGGGGAGCTGCAGGCGCTTCCCTTCGTCAGCTATCCGATGGGCGAGGCGCGGCTTGCGATGCGGCTGATGCAGCAGGGGCGCCACATCGGCAAGATCGTGCTGACGGCGCCGGCGCGCGGGACGGTCCGGGCCGGGGCGACCTATCTGATCACGGGCGGTCTTGGCGGGATCGGCCTTGCGGTGGCGGACTGGCTGGCGGACCGCGGGGCGACCCATATCGCGCTGAACGGGCGGCGGGCGCCGGACGCGAAGGCGCTGGCGGCGGTGACGGCGCTGCGCGGGCGGGGCGTGACGGTCGAGCTTGTGCAGGCGGACGTGTCGCGGGCCCCGGAGGTGGAGCGTCTGCTCGGGGAGATCCGGGCGAAGATGCCGCCGCTCAGGGGGGTGATCCATTCGGTGGGGCTGCTGCGCGACGGGGCGGTGGCGAACCAGGACTGGAGCCGCTTCGCCGACGTTCTGGGGCCGAAGGTGCTGGGGGGATGGGCGCTGCACCGGGCGACCGGGGACGAGGCGCTCGACTTCTTCGTGCTGTTTGCGAGCACCGCGGGGGTTCTGGGCGCGCGCGGCCAGGCCAATCACGCGGCGGCCAACGTGTTCCTCGACCAGCTGGCGCGGCGTCGGCGGGCGCTCGGCCTGCCGGGCCTGAGCCTCGACTGGGGGGCGTGGTCGGAGATCGGCGAAGCGGCGGAGCGGCGCCCGGCGCTGGAAGCGTCGATGGCGGCGGCGGGGATCGGCTGGATGGCCCCGGCGCAGGGCCTCGCGGCGCTCGAGCGGGCGCTGGCCGGGGAAGCCGCGCAGCTCGCGGTCGTTGCGGCCGACTGGAGCCGGGTCGCGCCCTCGCCGCTCACCGGCGAGCTCAGGGCGGCCGGGCGGGCGGCGACGAGCCCGGCGGCCCGGCCCGCGCCCGCGGTCCCGATCGCCCAGCGGCTGGCGCGCGCGCCCGCCGCCCAGCGCAACGCCGACCTCGTCGCCTGGCTCGGCGAGGCGCTGCAGAACGTGCTGCGCCTGCCCGAGGCTCCCGAGCCTTCGGCCGGCTTCTCGAGCCTGGGCATGGATTCGCTGATGGCGGTCGAACTGCGCAACCGGCTCAACGCCCAATTGCGCCTCGATCCGCCCCTCCCCGCAACCCTCCTGTTCGACAACCCCAACCTCGAATCCCTCGCCAGAACCATCGAGGCCCGCCTCGGCATCCATACCGAAACGCAGACCGAACACGCCGAAGCCGCCGAACCCAGACAAACCCAAACCCCGCGCGACGAGGGCGACCGGGCGGGCGTCGCAATCGTCGGAATGGCGTGCCGCTTCCCGCACGCCCCGGACATCGACGCCTTCTGGAGCCTCCTCGTCGAGGGGATCGACGCCGTCGAGCGGATTCCGCCCGAGCGACGCGAGGCGATCGCCGAAGGCGGAACGGCGGTCGAATGGGCGGGGCTGATCGACGGCCTCGCCGATTTCGACCCCGCGCATTTCGGCATTTCGGCGGAGGAAGCGCCCTACATCGACCCGCAGCACCGGCTGCTGCTGGAGGTGACCTGGCACGCGCTGGAGAATGCAGGCATTCCGCCGACCAGCCTCGCCGGCGCCCGGACGGGCGTGTTCGTCGGCATCGGCGCGGCGGACTTTGCGGCCAAATACGTGAACGACCTTGAGATGCTGTCGCCCCATTCGGGGCTCGGCTCCGGAAGCTTCGCCGCGGCGAACCGCATTTCGCATGTGTTCGGGCTCACCGGGCCGAGCTTCGCGGTCAACACGGCCTGCGCCTCGTCCCTAACGGCGCTGCATCTCGCGGTCACCAGCCTCCAGGCGGGTGAATGCGATCTCGCCGTCGTCGGCGGGGTGAACCTCCTTTTGCATCCCTCCGAGTTCGTCGCCCTGTCGCAGGCCAGAGTGCTGTCGAAAGCGGGCCGGACCCGCAGCTTCTCGTCGGAGGCCGACGGCTACGTCCGGGGCGAGGGTTGCGGAGTCGTCGTCCTCCGGCGACAGCAGGACGCGCTGGCCGCCGGCGATAGCGTGGCCGCGGTCATCCGGGGCTCGGCGCTCTCTCACGTCGGGGCGAGCAACGGGATGTCGGCGCCGAACGGCCCGGCGCAGGAATCCGTCATGCGCGCCGCCGCTGCGAAGGCCGGGATCAATCCGGCCGAGATCGAATATCTCGAAGCTCAGGGCACCGGGACGGAACTCGGCGACGCCATCGAAATGGGCGCAATCCGCAACGTCATGACGCAAAAGCGGCCGCCCGATCGCCCGCTGCGCGTCGGAGCCGTCAAATCGAACATGGGAAATCTCGAGGAAGCCTCGGGCATGGCTGGTCTGATCAAGACAGCGCTCGCCCTGGAGCACGGCATAGTTCCGCCGACTCTCCACTTTGGCGGCTTCAATCAGTACATCCGCATCGGCTCGGCCCCCATTCGCGTGGTCGTCGAGCCCGAATCCTGGGAGAGGCAACCGGGCGCGCGGCGCATCGCTGCGGTCAGCGGCTTCGGCTATGGCGGCGCGAACGCGCATGTCGTCCTCGAGGACGCCGCCCCGGTCGAGCCCGATTTCGTCGAGGCCCGGCCCCCCTATCTCATCACGGTCAGCGCCCGCACACCCACGGCTTTGCGCAGGCTGGCCTCGCTCTACGCCGACGCGCTTTCGGAGTGCGCGCCAGAGGAAGTGCAGCGGTTCTGCGTCTCCGCCAACACTGGCCGCGCTGAGCTCAGCCAGCGTCTGGCCGTCACGGGGTCGGATCGCGAAGCGCTGGCGTCTCGCCTGCGCAAGGCGGCCGACGGAGACATGGCGCCGGAAATCCACATGTCCGGCCGTCGCGGCGCGCGGAAGCGCGCCCTCGCCTTCCTGTTTTCCGACGAGACGGCTCTCGACGCGGCCGCCGTCTCGGACCTTTATCGTGATGAACCGGCGTTTCGGGAGGCTATCGATCGCTGCGCCGCCGTCTATGACCGCCGGGGCGAGGGCGCATTGGCCGAATTGCTGATCGCGCCCGACGCAGGCGCGTTGAAACGTCCGCAGCGGGCCCAGCCGGCGCTTTTCGCGCTGCAAGCGGGGCTGGCCAATCTTTGGGAGAGCTGGGGCGTTCGCCCGGACGTTCTTCTCGGCGTGGGCCTCGGCGAGATCGCGGCTGCGACCTGCGCAGGCGTTCTCAGCATCGAGGACGGGATGGCGATGGCGATCGAGCGGGGAGCGCTTACGGAGCGGCTTGCCGAGCCGAACCCGGACGCTTCCGTCTTCGCGGCGTTCGACGCGTTGATCGCGGGCATCGATTTTGGCGATTCGAGACATCGCCTGTTGATGGCGACGGAAAACGCGACCGCTCCGAAGGAAAGACTGGAATGGCCGGAATACTGGCGTGAGCACGTTCGGCGATCCGCCGATGTCCCCGCCGTGCTGAAACGGCTGGCGGACACGACTTGCGACATCTTCCTGGAGATCGGTCCGAAGGCGACGCTTGCGCCGCTTGGACGAGATTCGATCGGGCGTGAGGCGCTCTGGCTCGCGTCCTTGCAGACGGGCAGCCTGTCGGAGCGCGCGGCGCTGGTCGAGGCGGTCGCGGCGCTTTACGCTGCCGGGCGCAGAGTGGATTTCCGCGCGTTCCATAAGGGACGCGGGGGGGCCTGGGCGAAAGTCCCGCTCTATCCCTTCGAGCGCCAGCGCTACTGGCTCGGCGACATAGCGGGCGACACGGGCGAAGTCGGCAGCATCGAAACCCTGGACGCTGTGCCCTGAGACGCAGGAAACGCGCCTTCAACGATTTTGAAATCTCAAATGGCAAGGATGGATCGATGACGGAGAGTCGCAATTTCGATGAGATCGCCGGTTGGCTCGCCAATCGGATCGCGAGCGAGATGAAGGTCGCCCCGGAAACGATCCCTCCTGACGAAACATTCTACAATATTGGACTGAATTCCCTGAACACCCTGATCATCAGCGGCGAGCTCGCCGAATATCTGGGACTCGAAGAGTTCAATCCTTCGTTGTTCTGGGATTACCCCACGATCGAGAAATTGGCCGAGCATCTCTCGGAGGCAGCCCAGACCGAGCGAGGCTCTAGCTAGCCGTCGAGACCCACGAAAGCTGGCTCGAAGCCCATCGCTATCTCAATATGAACGATCTTGGGGAGCACAAGAAAACTGACCTCCGCCAGGCCGCATGAATCGGCAAGTCCATGGCCGCCGTTTTCCGTTCAGGGCTCCGCACTTGGGTTAACGGCGGTTTACGGATTGGTTTTGACGTGAATCAGTGAGCGGCTTTGTTTCGGAGCCGCTGGATGAAACCTTTTCGTGCTTGAAAGCCTGCCGAAGCCCCGGCTGAAGGCGCTTCTGGAGCATTTTGGCCAGATCGAGGATCCGCGCGAGCCGTGGCGGGTCGCACATCCTTTGCCGGAGGTGTTGCTGCTGGCTGCCAGGAGGCCGTGCCGGACAAGGCGAGCGAAACCACGGCCATTCCCGCCTCGCCCCCTTCCCGCGCGATTGAGCTTGCGGCCCCGACCCGCTAGAAGGCGCGCGCCTCCCGGAGCCTCTCCATGACCGACGCCGACGCCGCGAACGCCTCGCCGCAGATGAAGTCCGAAATCCTGATGCAGGCGTTGCCGCACATGCTGCGCTACGACGAGGCGATCGTCGTGGTGAAATATGGCGGCCACGCGATGGGCGACGAGCAGAAGGCGCGCGACTTCGCCAAGGACATGGTGCTCCTGGAGCAGTCCGGCATCAATCCGGTGGTCGTGCACGGCGGCGGGCCCCAGATCGGCGCCATGCTGAAGAAGCTCGGCATCGAGTCCCAGTTTCTCGGGCGGTCTGCGCGTCACGGACAAGCCGACCATCGAGATCGTCGAGATGGTGCTCGCCGGTTCGATCAACAAATCCCTCGTCGGCTCCATCAATGCGGAAGGCGGCCGCGCGGTCGGGCTTTGCGGCAAGGACGGCAACATGGTCGTCGCGCGCAAGGTGACCCGTCCGCATGCGCCTCATGAGGATGTGGTGGACCTCGGCTATGTCGGCGAGCCGGACAAGGTCGACACGATGGTGCTCGACCAGATCCTCGGGCGGGAGCTCATCCCGGTGCTCGCGCCGGTCGCGCAAGGCGCCGACGGACAGACCTACAATGTCAACGCCGACACGTTCGCCGGAGCGATCGCCGGCGCGCTCAAGGCCAAGCGGCTGCTGTTCCTCACCGACGTGCCTGGCGTGCTCGACAAGAACAAGCAGCTCATCAAGGAATTGCGCGTCGACGACATCCGCGGCCTGATCGCCGACGGCACCATCACCGGAGGCATGATCCCCAAGGTCGAGACCTGCATCTATGCGATCGAGAAGGGCGTCGAGGGCGTTGTCATCCTCGACGGCCAGATCCCCCACGCCGTGCTCATCGAGTTGCTGACCGACCACGGCGCGGGAACGCTCATCACGCGGTAGCCGATGCGCATTCTCGCAGTTGACGCCTCCTGCGGCGCAGCCTCCGTCGCGATCGTCGAGAGCGGCGAGATCGAGCCGCTGGCGACGCTTACGCGGCCGATGACGCGCGGCCACGCCGAAGCGCTGGCGCCGATGGTCGAAGAGGCGGCGCGCGCCGTCGCGGGCGGCCTCGGCAGCCTCGACCGTATCGCCGTGACCATTGGCCCCGGCTCGTTTACCGGCATCCGCGTCGGCGTCGCGCTGGCGCGCGCGATGGGGCTTGCGCTCGGGATTCCGGTGGTCGGCGTCTCGACGCTTGCGGCCTTCGCCGCGCCCTTGCTGAGCGCGCCCCGGCAGGGCGTGATCGCTTCCGCGATCGACGCACGCCACGGCTCGATCTACTTCCAGCTCTTCGACCCAAGCGGCCGGCCGCTCGGGCCGCCGCGCTGCGACTCCTTGCGGGAATGCGTGCGGGGCATCGGCGCCGGGCCGGCGCTGCTCTCGGGCAATGCGGCGACGCTGGTCGCGACGGAAGCCCATCGCGCGGGCCTGCCTTACGACCTTGGCGCGGCGACCGATGCGCCCGATATCGTCGCGGTCGCCCGGCTGGGGCTTGCCCTCGATCCCGCGGGCAATCCCGCGCGGCCGCTTTACGTCAAGCCGCCCGACGCGAAGCCTAATCCCGCCGAGCCCATCGCCAGAGCGCCGGCCTGAGCTTACAATCCGGCTCCGATGATCTTCGGCCTTGGCAGACATCCGCCGCCCGTCATCCGCCCCCTGAGGGCGGAGAGAGCGGAGGACTGCGCGCGGCTCTATGCGCAGAGCTTTGCCCATCCCTGGTCGGCGGAGGAGTTCGCCGCCCTGCTCCGCGATGGATCGGCGCTGGCGGCCTGCGCCCTCGATCCGGCGAACAGCCGCCGGCTGCGCGGCTTCGTCCTCTCACGGCTCGCCGCCGACGAGGCCGAAATCCTGACGATCGCGGTCGACAGCGCCGAGCGGGGCAGGGGGATCGGCCGGGCGCTCCTTGCCGAAAACCTTCGGCAGGCCGCGAACGCCGGCGCGCGGGCGATGTTTCTCGAAGTCGATGCGGAGAACGCGCCCGCCCTCGCGCTCTACCGGCGGCACGGCTTCTCCGAGGTCGGCCGGCGGCCGGGCTATTACCGCCGGGCCGACGGGACGAAGGCGGTCGCCATCGTCATGCGCAAGACGCTCGGGTGAGCGCGCACGACACGCCCGCCGCGGCGCCGCTCCCCGCTTACGGCGAAGCGCATGGGACGAGGGGCGGGGAGATTGCCCGCCGCCCGCCGTCCGGCCCCTTCGCCGGCGGGCTGCCTGCCGCCCCGGCGACGTTTCTGCGGCTCGGGCTTGTCGTTGTTGGCCTCGCCGCCTTCCTTCTCGCCTTCGCCCCGCCCCGCGCGCTCGCGCGCCGGCTGGGCTCGCGTTTTGGCGAGCGTTCGTCGGTGCGCTTCCAGAGGCTTCTGTGCGCGGGCCTTGGCGTCCGGGTGCGGGTGCATGGCGAACTGAGCCCGGACTCGCAACTCATCGTCGCCAATCATGTGTCGTGGCTCGACATCCCGGTCCTCGGCTCGCTGGCGCCGATGAGCTTCCTCGCCAAGAAGGAGGTCGGCGATCATCCGGTCGGCCGCGAACTGGTCGCCATGCAGGGCGCGGTCTATGTCGAGCGGGGCCGCAGGTTCCGCATCCCCGCCGTCAACGCCGAGATGGCGCGGGTCATGCGGGGCGGCTCGCCCGTCGTCCTGTTCGCCGAGGCGACCACGGGCGACGGAAACCGGCTCCTGCCGTTCCGCACGTCGCATTTCGAGGCGGCCCGCCTCGCCGCCGGGGGAGACGGTCCCGCGGCGATCCAGCCGGTGCTTCTCCGCTATTCGCGGCTCGCGGGCCTGCCGCTCGGCCGGACCCGGCGCCCGAAGGTCGCCTGGTACGGCGACATGACCTTCCTGCCGCATCTCTTCGCCTACGCGGAGTCGGGCGGCGCGACCTGCGACGTCTATTGCGCCCCGCCGATCCGCGTGCCTGCTGATATGTCCCGCAAGACGGCGGCGCGGCTTACGGAGGCGGCGGTGCGGCGGCTCGCCGAGCATGCGCGGGAGAGCGCGCCGGGCCATGACTCGCGTCGGACGAGAGGCTGAAGTCCGGGCCGGCCGCCGCTCCGTGCCTTGTGTTTTCGCGCTCCTGTTTCGCCGGATTCCATTCTTTCAAGGCTTTGGGGCCCGTTTTGTTTCGCGATTCGCGGTGTGATCGCCCGGGTTGTCTGCGAAGCGCCCTCTCATCCTGAGGAACCGCGCAAAGCGCGGCTGTCTCGAAGGATGATCCAGCAGGCGGCGCTGATCGTGCGCTCGCGCACGCGCCCTCCGAGACGCGGCGCCTTCGGTCGCCGCTCCTCAGGGTCGAGGGTCGGGGGTCGTCACTTCTGGACACCGCGCTATCCCTGCGCCTTGCCGATCCGTGGGCCATCTGTGCGCGATGATCCGCTTCCGCGGTCATTGACGTCTTCGCTCCGTGCTGTCGAAATCCTGATAATCAGAAAATATAGCATAAAATTCTGATTTTCACAAGCATTTGTTCGTGGCCCCACGCTTCTCGCTCGCGCTCGGCCGGTTGGCTCGCGCCGCCATCCCGCTCTCGATCCGCCTGCCGCGACGCCGATCCGCTTTGACCGCGGCGGCGCTTCGTCTAGCATCGTCGCCTTCTTTCGGTCGCCCGTGCGGAGTGGATGCGTTTTCCGTCGATAGGAACGAGGCTGAGGCGATGGCGCCAGTGGCGAGGCTATCTGCTGGTCGTCGTGGTGGCTTATGCCGTGACGCTGGCGCTGACCGTCGCGCTCGCGCCGCTGCGGGACAATTTCGACAATCTCGTCTTTGACCAGTATCAGCGCTGGAAGCCGCGCCCCTACGACTTCTCCCAGCCTGTCCGGATCGTCGATATCGACGACGAGTCGATCCATCTGATCGGACGATGGCCGTGGTCGCGCCAGACCATGGCGCAGCTTGTCGACGCGCTCGCCAAGGCGGGCGTCGCGGGCGTCGGTTTCGACGTCCTGTTCTCGGAGGCGGATCAATCGAGGGGGGACGCCAAGGCCTGCGCCGCAGGCGCCAAGAGCCCGGACGAGGCGACGCGTTGCGCCGAGCGCGCCGACGGGGACATCGCCTTCGCCCATGCGATCACGGACCGCCCGGTGGTGCTGGGCGTCTTTCTGACGCCCACCCACAACGGCGCGCAGGCGAGCCTGACGCCGAAAGCCGGCTTTTCCTTCGTCGGCGATCCGCCGACCTCGCTGCTCACGAGTCTGAGCGGCATTCTGGTTCCCATCCCGCAACTCGCGCAGGCGGCGACAGGGCTCGGCTTTCTCAACTGGCTGCCGGACAACGATCGCGTGGTCCGGCGGGTGCCCCTCCTGCTCAACATCCACGACCAGATCCAGCCGAGCCTCGCCGTGGAGACGCTTCGGGTCGCGCAAGGCGCGTCCGGCTATGTGATCAAGTCGACGACCGACTACGGCCGCACGGCGGGCAAAAGCACGGTGCTCGACGCGATCAAGGTCGGCGACGCCGTCGTTCCGGTCCAGGCGGATGGGGAATTGCGCGTCTGGTTCGCCAAGTCCGACCCGCGCCGCTCGATCCCGGCGTGGAAGGTCCTCCAGCCGAACGCCGACCTTTCGGACCTTGCGGGCAAGCTCGTTTTCGTCGGCGCGAGCGCTTCGCTCCTCGGCGACATCGTGGCGACGCCGATCAACCCCTCGACGCCCGGGGTCGAGGCGCATGCGCAGTTGATCGAGCAAATCCTGTCCGGGGTCACGCTCGAACGGCCCGACTGGGCGCCGGGCGCGGAAATCGTTGCCGGCGGCGTCCTCTCGCTCGTGCTTGCCGCGATGGTTCCCTTCCTGCCGATCTACTGGACGGCGCTTGTCGGCCTCCTCGCCACGGCGGCGCTGGGTTACGCAAGCTGGACGGCCTTCGCCGCGCATGGGGTGCTGTTCAACCCCGTGGGACCGGCGGGGACGGCGGCCTTCGTCTTTCTCGCCGGCGTCGGCCAGCTTTACAGCGAGAAGCGGCAGCAGGTTCACGAGATCCGCTCGGCCTTCGGACGCTTCGTCTCGCCCGCGGTCGTGGCGCGGCTCGCCGAACATCCCGAGAATCTCCAGCTTGGCGGACAGCAGCGCGACCTCACGCTGATGTTCTGCGACATCCGCTCCTTCACCACGCTGTCCGAGGGCTTCACGGCGGTCGAGCTTTCGACCTTCCTCAACGAATATCTGTCGCCGATGACCGACGTGATCCTCAAGGAACTGGGGACGATCGACAAATACATGGGCGACGCGATCATGGCGTTCTGGAACGCGCCGCTCGACGATCCCGCGCACGGCCTCCACGCGGTTCGCTCCGCGATCGAAATGCGGACCACCCTGATCCGGCTCAACGCGGAGTGGAGCGAGCGGGCCGAGCAGGCCGGCCGTCCCTTCCACGCCGTCAAATTCGGAATTGGCCTCAACACGGGGGAATGCAGCGTCGGCAACATGGGTTCGAACCTGCGCTTCGACTATTCGGCGCTCGGCGACGAGGTGAACATCGCCTCCCGTCTCGAAGGCTCGTCGAAGCAGTTCGGCGTCGACATCGTCGCGAGCGAGGCGACCCGGGACGAGGCGCCGGACTTTGCCTGGCTCGAAATCGACAAGGTCAAGCTCAAGAACAAGACGCGCGCCGTGGCCGTCTATACGCTCGCGGGCGACCAGGCCTATGCGCGGGGCGAGGATTTCAAGCGTCTGAGCGGTCTGCACGAGGAGATGCTCGCCGCCTACCGCGCGCGCAAATTCACAAGCGCGAAAACGCTGGCCGCCGCGGCCGAGCCCCTCGCGCCCAGGGAAATCGCGGGGCTCTATCCCTATTATCAGCGCCGCATGGCCGACCTTGCCGCTCTGGAGCTCGACGTCACCTGGACGCCGATGATCGCGCTCGACGAGAAATGAGCCGCGGCGGGAGCGTCAGAACAGGTAGCGCATCCCGAGGCCGCCGTGGATCGTGGCGCCGATCTCGCCGCCAGCCGTTCCGAGGATGAACGCGTCGACCACCATCCGGTTATTGAAGCGATAGCCGAGTCTCGCGCCGTATTCCATCCAGGTCGAATTCTTCAGCGCATAGGGCTGGACGCCGACGAAATTGACGACGCTGACCGGCGATCCGAAGGTCGGATTGAAGCCGTAGGCCACCGCCGCGCTGACGTTCGCCTCGATCACGCCGTTGAAGAGATGCGTCCATTGTCCGCCGAGGCGGGCGATGTTGAGCGTGTCGACCCCGGACCCAAGCGACATCGGGTAGGGATTGTTGGGGTCGGAGACCTCCGTGTAGCCGCTCGTCTGCATCCAGTTGCGGCTGATGTCGGCATAGACTGCCGCCTCGTCGATCGGGGTCAGACGATCGACCCAGCCCATCCGGCCGAAAACCGCGAGGTTGCGGTTGATGGACTGGCCATAACCGGACGAGATCATCGTTCCGTTGAGGTAGGAGCGCGAGTAGCTGACGTCGGAATAGGGCGTGAGCCCGCCGCCGACCTCGAAGAACGGCCGGCTGCGGCCGAGATTGACCATGTCGTAGACCAGCGCGCCGGCGAACATCGGCGCGTTCTGGACGGTCACGCCGTCGGCGGAATACCCGCCATAGGAGAAGCCGCCGATGACGGTGAGCTGGTCGCTGAGCGACCATCGCCCGTGCGCGCCGACCGAATAGGAGCCGATCGAGCCGAAGCCGGAGCTGCAGTTCGAGCAATTGATCTGCTCGGTCGCGCCAAGCAGGATCGAGGTCAGAATCCGGTTGGTGATCATCTGCTGCTGCTGCGAAACGGCGAGATTGCTGACCGAATTGATGATGTCGGCCTGGGTCGCCGTCGGCGAGGACACAAGGTACCAGGCGTTGCTGCTCTCGGTGAGCGTGTATTTGTAGCCGTTGACGACCGGCGTCGAGGCGAGCGCGAAGGCGCCCGGAGCGATGCTGCCGCCGTTGGTCGCGGAAATGAGCAGGATGCCGCTTCCCGTGGTCTGGCCGCCGGTCCCGCCGACGTTGCGGACGGTGACGGCGGTCGTGCCCGTGGCCTTGCCGCCGTTGATGACGAGTTGATCGGCGGTCGAGCCCGCGCCGCCGAGCTGCGCGTTCATCGTCAGGCTCGCGCCCGAGCCGATCCAGTTGTTGACCGTCAGCGTGTTGAACGTCGTTCCGCCCGCGGGCGCGAAGACGACGCCGCTTCGGGTCACGGCGAGGTTCGAGACGAAGGAGGAGCCCGTCATCGTCCAGACCGAGCCGTTCGTCAGATTGACGTTGGTCGTCGAGGTCGGACTGGTCTGGATCGACCCGGTGAGGAGCGAAGCGTTCGCGTTGAGGGTGAAGACGCTGCCCTGGGTCACGTTGAGGAGGGCGCCGGAGCCCGCGTTGGCGATCGTGTTGTTGAAGTTGAGGGTCGCGAATGACGGATCGACGAAGATGAGATCGCCGGCGCCGCCGTTGAAGGTGAAATTGTCGAAGGTCGCGATTGCGTTCGAGGCGTTGTGGAAGGACACCGCCGTTCCGGCCGCCGTCACCGTGCCGCCGCCTGTCGCCGTGATCGTGGGCGAGGCGCCGGTCAGCGTGAAGGCGGCGCTGCTTGCATCGAGCGTCGTGACATTGAGCTGTCCGCTCGCCGTGATCGACGCCGAGGACGCGAGCGCGCCGACCGAATTCGCCCCGTTGACGGCGACCGTCGTTGGCCCGAGGAGCGAGAGCGCCCCGCCGTAAGCCGCGAAGAGGCCGGTGCTGTCGGGGCCGTTCGTTGCGACGTTGGTGGTTCCGTGCAGCGTGACCGCGCTGCCGGGGCCGTACGCCTGGACGCCGCCGCCGTTCGTCCCGTTGTTCGTGATGGAGAGGGGGCCGTTCGCGGCGATCGCGCCGCCGTCCGTCGCGTCGAGTCCGAAGGCGCTGTCGCCGTTGATGACGAACGTGCTCGGCCCGCCGAGCGCGATGGCCGCGCCCGGCATCGAGGCCCAGGCGCCGTCGGCGAAATAGCCGCCCGTCTTCACAGAGAGCGGACCTGTGACGGCGATCGAGCCGCCGCCGGTCGATCCTGTGCTGGAGGCGCCGGCGTAAAGGCCGACGGCGTCGTCGCCCGTCGTCGTGATCGTCGCGCCGGCAAGCTGGATGCTCGCGCCCGGGCCGTCCGCGAACACGCCGAAGGCGCTCATGCCCGTCGATTCGGAAATGGCCCCGCTCGTCGAGATGTTGGTCTGTCCGTTGGGAGCCGCGACCTTTCCGCCGGACGTGGCGTAAAGGCCGATCCCGCCGTCGCCGGTCGTGGTCAGGTTGTTCGTCCCGGAGAGGACGGCGCCGGCGCCCGGTCCGACGACCTCGAAAGCCACGGCGTCCGTGCCGGCCGTAGCGGCGCTCGAACCCGTCATCGAGGTCGATCCGCCGGCCCCGGTGAAGACCGCGGCCATCTGGTCGCCCTGTGTCGAGAGCGACGAATTCGCGAGATTGAGGACGCCGCCGGATGTCGAAGCGCCGAAAGCTCCGTTGTAGGCCGCATAGGCGTACTGGCCGCTGACAGAGTCGAAGCCGCCGGACGTCGCGACCGTCACGCCCGTCGCGTCGAGTTGCGACCCGGACCCGGTCACGGCGAGCCCGCCCGATCCATCGGCGCTCGTTGCGATGTCGAGCCCCGACAGGGCGAGTTTTCCGCCGGTCGTGGCGACGGCGACATAGGCGCCCGTCCCCTGGGTCGAGAGCTGCGCCGGTCCGTTGGCGCTCGATCCGACGGTCGTCGTTCCGCCGTTCTCGGACAGCACCGCGACGGCTTGGTCACCCTTGGTCGTCACGGATCCGCCGAGGATCGTCGTCACGCCGCCGAGGCCTGTCACCACGCCATGCATCAGCGCGGTCTGGGTGGAGACCGTCGTGTCGGTGAGGTTGAGAATTCCGCCGGCCGGATAATTGCCGTACGGGCCATTGAAAGCGCCGTAGGCGTCATTGCCGGTGCCCGCGTCGTGACCGCCCGTCGTGGATATGATCGCGCCGGTCGCGTCGATCTCGGACCCGGCGCTGTGGACCGCAAGCCCGGCCGATCCGTCGCCGCTCGTATGGATCGTCGCGCCCTGGATGCGGACGACGCCACCCCTGTTGACGCTGACGGCGGTGGCCGCGGAGCCCGAAGTCGTGACGGAGCCCCCATCGAAGGTCACGAGGGCGCCCTGCGTGGAAAGGAGCCCCTGGGCGAAATTGCCGGTGGAGGAGTCGGAATTGCCCGACGTCGTCACTCGGACATCCGTCGCGTCGAGCGTCGTCCCCGAGCCTTCCGCGAGAAGGCCGCGCGATCCGTCCTTGCTTGCGGTGACGGAGGTCCCGCCGAGGGTTGTGGTCGAGCCGCCCGACGAGACGACGCCGTAGGAATCGAGTCCGTTCGTCGCCACCGAGCCGCCGGTGATCGTCGTTTGCCCGCCGGCCCCTGTGTAGACGCCGGAAACGTATTGGCCCCCGACCGTCACGCTGGCGTTCCTGAGATCGAGCGTTCCGCCCGCCGTGTCGCTGCCGCCCGGTCCGTTGTAGACGCCGTGGGCGTAATAGCCGGTGTTCGTGTCGATGCCGCCCGAGGTGTTCACGGTGACATGCGCCGCCGTCAGGCTGGACGCCGATCCGGTGACGACAAGGCCCGCCGCTCCGTTCGCGCTGGTCGTCACCTTTGCGTAGGAAAGGTCGATCGCGCCGCCCGCCGCTGCGTCGACGGCATTGGCGCTGAGTCCCGTCGTGCCGATCGGGGCGAGCGTCGCGGACGCGCCAACGACGGAAGCGCTGCCGCCATTCGTCGCGACGACGCCGAAGGCGAGCCCGCCCACCGTATTGACGGATCCTCCGTTGAGCGTGATCGCGCCGTTGGCGTCGGCTTGCGCGCCGTAGGCGCTGGCGCCGCTCGTGGTGATCGTCGTTCCATTCGTCGCGATGCTGGAGCCGGAGCCGCTGGCGAAGAGGCCGAGCGCGCCGCTTCCCGAAGTTACGACGGCGCCGCCCGAAACCGTTGTCTGTCCGCCGCTGTTCGCGACAACGCCGTCCGAACCCGAGCCGAAGGTGATGACGGGCGAGTTCGTGATCGACATCGAGCCGCCAGCCGGTATGCCCGTGCTCGAGCCATTGTACGCGCCGGCCGAATTGTTCCCGATCGTCTTCACGCTGATCCCGGCCGCGGTCACGGATGCGCCGGCGCCGCTCGCCATCAGGCCGGCGGACTGCTGGCCCGCGGTCACGATTGTCGTGCCCCCGCTCAGCGCGACCGAGCCGGCCCCGCCGTTTATCGTCTCGGCGAGAACGGCCGGGGCGTTCGTCCCCAGGGTGGTGATCGAACCGCCGGTGAACGAAATCCCGGCTCCGCCGTTCGCGAGGAGGCCAAAGGAAAAGTCCCCCTTTCCAGTCTGGGCGTTTCCGGTCGCGACCCGGACGCCGGAGGCCGTGATGGTCGAGCCCGTCCCGGTGGCGAAGAGCGCGGTCGAGCCGTCGGCGGATGTCGAAACGGTCCCTTGGAAAGGCGTCGGCGTCAGGCTGATGGCGCCGCCTGCGTCAGCCTGCACGGCAGGCGTCGAAGCCGCGCCGGTGGAAATCGTGGCCAGAGCCGTGCCGTTGGTCCAGTTGATCGTCGCGCCGGCGCCGGTTGCCTGCATCGCCGTTCCCGCTGGCGACTGGTAGTCGCCGGAAACGTTGCAGAGGTCCCCAGCTGATCGCGATGACGTTGATCCCGATGTTGTTTACGGAGCAGGACGCATGCGCGGAAGACGCCAGCGCGACAAGGCTCGCTCCGCCCAGAAGCCAGCTCGAAGCGCTTCCGAGTGGCCTTGTTCCTCGCGCGCTGGCGCGAGCCGTTCGGAAACGAAGGAAGTCGCCCTTCATCGACATGGGGCGGACGCGAACCGGGCTCGCCTCGCCTTACGATATCCCGCAAGGCCAAGTCCGGCGAACCCCAGGATCATCATCGCCCAGACAGGCGCTTCGGGAACCGCCTCGACCGGCGTCAGCGTGCCCGTGGACGTCGTGATCAGGAGCGATGCGGAAGGCGGACTACTGAGGTCCAGGCTGGCCAGGAGCGGTCCGGGCCCGCCGAGGGAAACGTTCGAGAAAGTGAACTGCAGCGTGTAGACGGCGTCTGGCGTCGTCAGCAAAATCTGGGAGAAAGTGTCGTAGTCGCCGGGGATAAATCCTCCGAACCACAGCGCGGGAACCGGCGTTCCGTCGTTCACGGTCTGGGCGTTGCTTCCAATCGCGGCCGGGGTGAAAATCCATGCGCCCCCGAGCAGGTTCTGGCCCCCGCCTTGTGTGAGGCTGATCTCGGACAGGTATTCATAGGCGAACTGCTGATAGCCGCCGAACGAGATCGTGGTTATCGAATCCGTGGCCGTGAACGCGACATCATAGACCGTTCCCGTCTGGTTCGGCGGATCCGAGAGCGAAAGCAAAGTCACGGCGTGGGCTGCGGGCGCAGTCAACACGACCATCGCACTCAGAACGCCGGCTATCGTCGAAGACAATGTCCTCATGACTCACCTTCCCTTCGCAGGACCGCGCTGTTGCGCGGCCCGCACCCCTATCCCCGCACCCCTATCGCCCGCAAAGCGCTCCCCCGCCCGCTCCCCCGCTGTCCGCATAGCTCGTGCCCGAACAGAGGCCGCCGTCGCCCGAGCAGAGCGAGGCGAAATCGACGGGGGCCGAGCTATAGCTCAGCTGGCCCCGGCCGCCCCCTTTCTTCGCCACCGCCGTCTGCCCTGGATTCAACAGACCCAGACAGTCGCAGCGGGCGCTGGGCTCCCCCTGAAGCACCCTGCCACATTCCGAAACCTGCTGTTCCAAGGTCTTGTTAGGCCTCCGCGGACAGACGATCGCCTGTCCTTCGACGAGCGTCACGCGGGTCTGGCCGCTGACCTTGATGTCGAGGACCGTTCCGCGGACGCCGATCGCCGCCGTTGGCGTGTTGATCGTATAGGCCTTCTTGTCGAGACTGCCGGTCGTGAACCGAAACACGCCCTTGGCGAGATTGACGGCGACCTTCTGCGCCCCGGGGTCGCCCGAATAGACGAAGCGGTCGAGCACGACCCGGGAGACCGGTCCCAACGGCGAGATTGGTCGAATCGACAAAAACGAATTTTGCGAGCGAGTCTTCGCCGGTTTTCACGACCTCGTTGAGATAGACCTGATCGCCTGCCGAAAGAGCGCCTGACGACCCCTTGATTTCGCGCGTGACCTGTTTCTGCGTCAGGGCGGTCGAGCCGATCGCCTGCTGGGCGCGTGCGTCGACCGTTGCGCAGGCCAGGGCGACGAGCGCAAGCCACAATGCAATCCCCGGATTGCGGATCCCCATTTCCTCACGCAATTGAACGAAATGAATATTATTTCTAGCCAGAGTAAATTCAATTGATCAAAACTTGTCAATTGCCTCGCTGAAATCGAGCTTACGAAAGCCGGGGCCCGAGGCATTTGTGTCACAAAGAGGCGCGATCCAAGTCCGAAGGCGTATCGACGTCGAAGGTTGCGTCCCAACTCTCGGCGTCGACGTCGATCATTTCAGTCAGGGGCAGCGCCGGGAGAAGCTTCCGCGCCCCCTCGTCGCCCGAAAGATCCATGGCCGGACCGAAGATCCTGCGCGCGAGAAGAACCGGGTTGCCGCGCCGCCCGTCCCGCACGGGGGCGGCGGCGGACGCCTCGGGGCGGGCGGCGAAGGCTTCGACCAGCGCGTCGATCAGCCCCGGCTCCACTTTCGGCATGTCCCCCAGCAGGATGACGGCGCCGTCGATCCGCGGCGGAAGGGCCGAAAGCCCCGTCCTGAGCGACGAGGCGAGGCCGCTGGCGAAATCCGGGTTGTAGGCCGTCTCGACCGGCAGGCCGTCCAGCGCCGCCTCCACGGCCTCCCGCGCATGGCCCACCACGACGACAACCGGCCGCGTGCGCGCGTTCAAAGCCGCCTCGGCGACCCGGCGCACGATCGGCCTGCCTCCGAAGGGCGCGACGAGCTTCGTCGCCTCGCGTCCGCCCGCGGCCCGGAAGCGCGAGGCGCGTCCGGCGGCGAGGATGACGGCGGCGATCTCAGTCATGGGGCTCGCGGGGCTGCGGCCGGGTCGCAATCTCCATCAGAAGGCCGCCGACGCCCATTTTCCGGATGTCGTCGCCGGAGGCGGGCGCCCCGGCGATCGCGCGCTGGAGCACCCAGTCGAAGCCATTCTCCTTCGGCGAGCGGGCGCATCCGGGCGCGCCGATGAGGGTCGTGTCGCCCCGGGCGGCGAGCAGCAGCAGATTGCCGGGATCGACCGGCATCCCGAAACGCTCGATGCGTCCGCCGATCGCCTCGATGGCGGCCGGGATCACGTCCCGCCGGTCGGTGATCGCCGAGGCGCCGAACACGATGACGAGATCGGCTTCCTTCGCGAGCCGGTCGAGAAGCGCGGCCAGCGCTTCCGTGTCATGCGGGACCGTCTCGTGCGCGACGACCTTCGCGCCGGTCGGCGCGAGCCGCGCCTCGAGCGTGCGCAAGGTCTTGGCGACGACGCTGGGCTTCAGCCCCGGCAGCAGCGTGGAGGCGACCGCGACCCTGAGCGGCCGGAACGCAGCGACCGACACGGCCGGATGGGTCAACTCCGCCAGCGCGGCGGCAAGCTTCTCGCCCCGCGTCGCGAAGGGAATGATCTTGACGGTGGCGACCATGTCGCCTTCCGCGACCGGGTGATAGCGCGGCAGGGTCGCGACCGTGATCGCTTCGTCGATCGCGTTCAGCCGGTCGATCACGGGAGCGTCGATGACGGCGACGCCCGCCTTTTCGGCAAACAGATTGACGCGGCCGGTAAAGGGCCCGGCGCAGCGCACATGGCCGCCCGCAAGCTGCTCGGCGAGGCGGCGGGCCGCCTCGTTCTCGCCGACGTCGCCCTCTTCGAGCTGGGCGGCGACGACGTTTGCGACCCCGGCCGCGGCGAGCGCGGCGCGGCGTTCGGGCGTCAGCATGTCGCCCTTCTTCACCGCCAGACCATCCACTCTCACGGCGTGGGCCAGCGTCGCGCCCTCGGCCTCCTCAAGCGGAACCAGCCCGAATTTCATGCGGCCGCGCTTTCGGATCGAAGCGGCTTCTTGCGCATGGCCGCGACGATCTCGCCGAGGACCGCAACCGCGATCTCGGCGGGGCTGACCGCGCCGATGTCGAGGCCGATCGGCGCGTGAATGCGCGACAGCGCCGCGTCGCCGAAGCCCTTTGCGCGCATGCGCTCCAGGCGCTTTGCGTGCGTCTTCCGCGAGCCGAGCGCGCCGATATAGAAGCACTCGCTCTCAAGCGCGGCGATCAGCGCCGGGTCGTCGATCTTGGGGTCGTGGGTCAGAAGACAGACCGCGGTGAACCGGTCGAGCGGCGCGCGGGGGAGGGCCTCGTCCGGCCATTCCGCGATGACGGGCGTGTCCGGGAACCGCTCGGGGGTCGCGAAGGCGGTGCGCGGATCGATGACCGTGACGTCGAGGCCGACCATCCGCGCCATGGGGGCCAGCGCCTGCGAGATATGCACCGCGCCGATCGCCACGAGACGCGGCGAGGGCGCGTGGACGGTGAGGAAATAGTCCTCGCCCCCGACCGTGACCGCGCCGCTCTTGCCCATGCGCAGCGCCGTTTCCAGTTCCGCCGCGAGCGGGTCGGCGCCGAAGGCCTCCGCCGCGACGAAGCGCTGCTCGCCGTCCGGAAGGCGGGTCACGATGGCGCCGGCGCGCCTCTCGCGGCGCGCGGCGTTCAAGGCTTTGAGAACGTCGAGCCGCATCAGGAAAGCTTCTCGACGTAGACTTTGATCCGGCCGCCGCAGGAAAGGCCGACCCGCCAGGCGGTCTCGTCGGCGACGCCGAATTCGAGCATGCGCGGCGCGCCCGTTTCGATGACCTCCGCCGCTTCCTCGACCACCGCGCCCTCGACGCAGCCGCCCGAGACGGAGCCGAGGAAATTGCCTTCCGAATCGATGACGAGATGGGAGCCGACCGGCCTTGGGGCGGAGCCCCAGGTCTCGACCACCGTCGCCACGGCGACGCCCCGGCCGGACTCGGCCCAGGCCTCCGCGGCCTCCAGTACGTCTTCCTCTCGGGTCAGCATGACGAGTAAGCCTTTCGAGGTTTAAGTCTTCAGGGCGCGACGAAGCCGATCTTGTTGTGGGTTCCGTCGCAATAGGGCTTGTTGGAGGAATGGCCGCAGCGGCAGAGCGCCGTGCGCTCGATGCGGTCGACCGTATGGCCCGTGCCGGTGATGATCTCGACGGGGCCGGCGATCCCGAGCGGTCCGTTCGGGTAGGGCGTCACCCTGACGGCGCCGTCCCGCTGCGCGAGCGGCTGGCTCTCCTTGGCGGCGGGCTCGCCGGTCGCCTTGAAATGGGCGGCGGCGTGGGAGCCGTCGCAATAGGGCTTGTTCTTCGATTCGCCGCAGCGGCAGAGGGTCGCGCGATACCCGATCGGCTGGCCTTTCAGCTCGATCTCCGCATAGAGGGCGAGCGGCCCGTCTTCGCGGATCGTGATCGTGTTGACCCTGGGCTTCGGCTCCTGCGGGCCGCCGTCCGTCCGCGTGACCTGGATCGCGCCGGAGGGGCAATTGATCGCCGTGCGCATCACCGCTTCGGGGCTCGCCGCGTCCGGGTCGATCCACGGGCCCTCGACATTGGCCTTATAGACGCCGGGCTCCGTCAGGACGCAACGGCGCGCATGGATGCAGAGACTGCCGTCGAACCGGACCGTCGCAGACTTGCCGGTCGCTGCTTCGGGTTCGGACATGTCGCGTCCCCATGCTTCGCGGTTGGTCGCGTTCTAAATTGGCCCCGACCGATGGTTTTCGCAAGAGCGTTCGGTCGGGCGTCAGGCCGACGCCTTGAGCCAGGCCTTCGGGTCCTTGGCGGGATCGTTGGTCTCGGCGAGCGCCCTGCACAGATCGGCCATGCTGGCCAGATTGTGGATCGGGCGGAAGGAATCGACATAGGCGAGCATCGTTCGCACGCCCTGCGCCTTGGCCGCGAATCCGTCAAATCTCAGAAGCGGGTTCACCCAGACGATGCGGCGGCACGAACGCCGGAGCCGCGCCATTTCCGTCTCCAGCCGCTCGACCCCGTCCCGCTCCAGCCCGTCGGTGAAGAGGACGACGATCGCCCCCTGGCCGAGCACGCGGCGGCTCCAGTCCCGATTGAAGCGCTCGAGCGCCTCCCCGATGCGCGTGCCGCCGGACCAGTCCTGCGCGAGCGTCGAGCACATCGCCAGCGCCGCGTCGGGATCGCGCTCGCGCAGGGCGCGCGTGACATTGGTGAGGCGCGTGCCGAAGAGAAAGGTCGAGACGCGCCGCTTTTCGCCGAGCGCATGCAGGAAATGCAGGAAGAGACGGGTATATTCGCTCATCGAGCCGGATATGTCGCAGATCGCGACGATAGGCGGCGACCGCCGGATGGGGGCGCGGAATTCGAGGTCGATCCGCCCGCCCGGTTGCAGGGAGCGGCGGAAGCTCCGCCGCGCGTCGATCCGGCCTGGCCTCGACGCGGGGGCGAGCCGCCGGGTCGCCCGCCGGTCTTCCGGCATGACGAGGGCGCGGATGAGCTTGCGCGCCTCGTCGATCTCCGCCGCGCTCATCTGGGCGAAGTCCTTCCGCCGCAGGATCTCGCGTTCCGACATCGTGAAGCGCGCGTCGAGGTCGAGCGAGGGAATGGTCTTCGGCTCTTCCTTCGTCTTGAAGAGCGCGTCGGCCACGCGGCTTGCGCCCGCCTGGGCGGGCTTGGCGGTCTTCTGCGACGGCGCCTGCGGGGACAACATCGCGATCAGCTTTTCGAGCAGGCCCCGGCGCTTCCAGAAGATCTGGAAGGCCTGGTCGAAGAGCAGGCTGTGCTCGTGCTTCTTCACGAAGATCGCGTGCAGGGTGGCGTAGAAGTCCTCGCGGTTCCCGAAACCCGCGGCCTCCACCGCGGCGAGCGCGTCGAGCACCGCTCCGGGGCCGACCGGGATGCCCGCTTCGCGCAGGGCGCGGGCGAAATGCACGATGTTCTGAGCCAGCGCGCCTTGCCCGCCCGCGGTCAGAGTCGATAGCGGCCGCGGTCATCGGAAGGACCTCGAACAAGGGCGCGCCAGCGGGAGGGACGCGCGAAGCGCGCCCGCGGGCCCGATCCTCGCGGGTGAGCGTCTAGTCCCGGCAGCCAAGCATCCGCTCCGCCTTGAGAATCGTCGCGGCGTTGGTCCGCTCGATCCGGTTCAGTCCCAGCGCATTCACGTCGCTGGTCACGCAAGCCTCGTTGCCGAAGGTCGCGATCCCGCGCTGCGTCCGGAAACAATAATGATGACTGGCGTAGATGGCGTTGCGCATGGTGTAGAGAAACTCGCAGGTGGGGCCGGCGACGAGGTCCTGCAAGCGGAACAGGTTCTTGTCCGAGCAGCCGAACACGTCGTAGCAGTCGGCGTGCGCGCCGACCGGCGCCAGCAGCGCGAGCGGCAAGGCAAGACGAACCAGCCTCTTCATGGCTTGAGGTTCGCTCAGGCGCGCCGAGCGCGCAATCCCTATTGCGCCTCCTGCTTCCGAAGGTCCGCGCGCGACTCCTCGATCAGCGCGTGGGCTTTGCCGCCTTCGATCTTGGCGATGTCTTCCTGATATTTGAGCAGAACGCCCAGCGTATCGGAGACCTGGCTCGGATCGAGCGCGACGGCGTCGAGTTCGGTCAGCGCCGCCGCCCAGTCGAGCGTCTCCGCGACGCCCGGCGACTTGAAAAGGTCCTGCCTGCGCAGGCGCTGCACGAAGGCGACAAGCTCGGCGGTGAGCCGCTCCGGCGCGTCCGGCGCCTTCGCCCGCACGATCGCCATCTCGCGCGCGGCGTCCGGGTAGCCGACCCAGTGATAGAGGCACCGTCGTTTCAGCGCGTCATGGATCTCGCGGGTGCGGTTGGACGTGATGACGACGATCGGCGGCTCCGGCGCCTTGATCACGCCGACTTCGGGGATCGTGACCTGAAAATCGGACAGAACCTCGAGGAGATAGGCCTCGAAGGCTTCGTCGGCGCGGTCGATCTCGTCGATCAGGAGCACCGGCGCGCCCTCGACCTCCGGCTCCATCGCCTGCAGGAGCGGACGCTTGATCAGATAGCGCTCGGAGAACACGTCGTGCTCGATCCGGTCCTTGTCGTGCTCGCCCGCCGCCTCGGCCAGCCGGATCGCCATCATCTGCGCCGGATAGTTCCATTCGTAGACGGCGGTCGCGACGTCGAGTCCTTCGTAGCACTGCAGCCGGATCAGCCTCCGGCCCAGCGCCGAGGCCAGGACCTTGGCGATCTCGGTCTTGCCGACGCCCGCCTCGCCTTCAAGGAAGAGCGGGCGTTTGAGGCGCAGGCTCAGGAACAGCACAGTCGCGAGCGAGCGGTCCGCGACATAATGCGCGCTTTCGAGCAGCTTGAGCGTTTCGTCGATAGAGCCCGGGAGGGCCGGATAGGACGTCATGAACGATTCCTGTCGCGGCCGGGCTCATCCCGGCCATCCACGCGCCGATGTGGCGCCGCGGAGATAGCAGACCCGGCCGTCGACCGGAAGCGACCGGCGCCGCGTTGCAAAAATGGCCGGGGCAAGCCCGGCCATTTCGCTAACCCACGGCGCCTGCGACGCGCGTTCAGCCCGCCGCGGCGACGGCGCGCTTCGCCATCACGCCGATGAGATGGGCGCGGTAGTCGGCGTCCGCGTGGATGTCGGTGTTGAGACCGTCCGCGGACACGGACTTGCCGTCGAGCGCGGAGGCCGAGAAATTGGCGCTGAGCGCCTGCTCGAACGCCGGAACCCGGAAGACCCCCGCCTGTCCGGCGCCCGTCACCGCGACGCGGACGCCGCCGGCCGTCTTGGCGACGAAGACGCCGACCAGCGCATAACGCGACGCGGGGTTCGGGAACTTCATATAGGCCGCCTTCGCGGGAATCGGGAAGCGCACCTCGGTGATGAGCTCCGTCGGCTCCAGCGCGGTCTCGAACAACCCTTTGAAATAATCGTCGGCCGCGATTCGGCGCTTGTTGGTGACGATTGTCGCGCCGAGCGCAAGCACAGCGGCGGGATAGTCGGCGGCCGGATCGTCGTTGGCGAGCGATCCGCCGATCGTGCCGCGGTTGCGGACATGCGGGTCGCCGATGCCGCCCGCGAGCGCCGCAAGCGCGGGGATCGCGGCCTGGACCGTGGCGTCCTTCGCGACGTCGGCGTGGCGCGTCATGGCGCGGATCACGATGGCGTCGCCGTCGCGGGCGATGCCCGCGAGGTCGGGAATGCCGTGCAGCTCGACGATCGACGACGGCGCCGCGAGGCGCTGCTTCATTGTCGGCAGCAATGTCATTCCGCCGGCGAGCGCCTTGGCGTCTTCCTTGCCGAGATCGGCGACGGCGGCCGAGACGGAGGTGGGGCGATGATATTCGAAGGCGTACATCTCAAGTCTCTCCGAAAGGGGGCGGAGGCGGCGCCCGGCGCCGCCTCCGGACAGGTCACTCGGCGGCGATCTTCGCCACGTACTTCGATTTCTGCGCGGCGCGCCAGACGGCCTGCGACGTCGCCGGCATGGCGATGTCCTCATGGCCGAGCGCGTCGGTGATCGCATTGATGACCGCAGGCGGCGCGGCGATGGCGCCCGCTTCGCCGCAGCCCTTGATGCCCAGCGGGTTCGAGGGGCAGGGCGTCTCGATCGTCTCGACGACGTAGGAGGGCAGGTTGTCCGCGCGCGGCATGCAATAGTCCATGTAGCTCGCGGTCACGAGCTGGCCCTCGTCGTTGTAGCGCGCGCCTTCCATCAGCGCCTGGCCGACGCCCTGCGCAATTCCGCCATGCACCTGGCCCTCGACGATCATCGGATTGATAAGCTTGCCGAAGTCGTCGACCGCGGTCCATTTCTCGATCGTCACGACGCCCGTCGCGGGATCGATCTCGAGCTCGCAGAGGTGGACGCCGGCCGGGAAGGTGAAGTTGGTCGGATCCCAGAAGGCGCCTTCCTTCAGCCCCGGCTCAAGCTCCTGGCCGTTGAACTTGTGCGCGATATAGGCCTGAAGCGCGACGGAGCCGAAGTCGATCGTCTTGTCGGTGCCCTTGACGGTGAACTTGCCGTCCTTGAACTCGATGTCGCCTTCGGCGGCTTCGAGCACATGGCCCGCGACCTTCTTGGCCTTGGCCTCGATCTTGTCGAGCGCCTTGGAGATCGCCGACATGCCGACCGCGCCCGAGCGCGAGCCGTAGGTGCCCATGCCCATCTGCACCTTGTCGGTGTCGCCGTGAATGATGCTCACATTCTCCAGCGGGATGCCGAGCCGGTCGGACACAAGCTGCGCGAAGGTCGTCTCGTGCCCCTGTCCGTGGCTGTGCGAGCCCGTGAGGATCTCGACGGTGCCGATCGGATTGACCCGCACCTCGGCCGATTCCCACAAGCCGACGCCCGCGCCGAGCGAACCGACCGCCTGCGAAGGCGCGATGCCGCAGGCCTCGATATAGGCGGAGATGCCGAAGCCGCGCAGCTTGCCCTTGGCGGCGGAAGCGGCCTTCCGCGCCGGAAGCCCCTTGTAGTCCGCGAGCGCCAGCGCCTTGTCGAGGGCGGCCGGATAATCGCCGACGTCATAGGCCATGATGACCGGCGTCTGATGCGGGAAGGAGGTTATGAAATTGGCGCGCCGGAATTCGGCCGGATCGCGGCCGGTTTCGCGCGCCGCGACCTCGATGAGGCGCTCGACGACGAAGGTCGCCTCGGGGCGTCCCGCGCCGCGATAGGCGTCGACCGGCGCCGTCGTCGTGTAGACCCCGTCCACCTCGCAATAGATGTTCGGGATGTTGTACTGGCCCGAAAGAAGTGGCGCGTAGAGGTAGGTCGGCACGGACGACGAGAAGGTCGAAAGATAGCCGCCGAGATTGGCGATCGTGTGCACGCGCATGCCGGTGACCTTGCCGTTCGCGTCCACCGCAAGCTCGGCGTGCGTGACATGGTCGCGGCCATGCGCGTCGGCGAGGAAGGCCTCGGTGCGGTCGGAGGTCCATTTCACCGGCCGGTCGAGCTTCCTGGCCGCCCAGACGCAGACGGTTTCCTCGGCGTAGATGAAGATTTTCGAGCCGAAGCCGCCGCCGACGTCGGGAGCCACCACCCTGAGCTTGTTTTCGGGCGCGATGCCGATGAAGGCCGAGAGCACGAGCCGCGTGACATGCGGGTTCTGGCTCGTCGTATAGAGCGTGAGGACGTCGGTTCCGGAATTGTATTCCGCGACCGCCGCGCGCGGCTCCATCGGATTCGGGATCAGGCGATTGTTGGCGAAATCGAGCTTCGTCACATGCGCGGCGGAGGCGAAAGCCGCGTCCGTCGCGGCCTTGTCGCCAAGGTGCCAGTTATAGACCGTGTTGTTGGGCGCAACGTCGTGGATGACGGGCTGGCCCGGCTGGGCGGCCTTGGCCGGATCGACGACCGCCGGCAGCTCGCCATATTGCACGTCGATCTTCTCGGCCGCGTCGCGCGCCTGAGCGAGCGTGTCGGCGATGACCACCGCAACGTGGTCCCCGACATAGCGAACCTTGCCCTGCGCCAGAACCGGATGGGCGCCCGCCTTCATGGGCGAGCCGTCCTTCGAATGGATCATCCAGCCGCAGATGAGGCCGCCGATCTTGTCGGCCGCGATGTCCTCGCCGGTGTAAACGGCGACGACGCCCGGGGCCTTCTTGGCCTCAGCCGTATCGATGCGATCGATCGTCGCGTGCGCGTGGGGCGAACGGACGAAAAAAGCGTAGGCCTGGCCGGGACGATTGAGGTCGTCGACATAGCGGCCCTTGCCGGTGATGAAGCGGATGTCTTCCTTGCGTTTGACGGAGGCGCCAATGCCGGTCGCGCTCATGTTTCTCTCCCTGAAACCGGTGTCGTTGACTATTCCGCGGCCTGCGACGTCGCTGCGGCGCCCATTTCGCGTGCGCCCTGCAGCACCGCTTTCACGATGTTGTGGTAGCCGGTGCAGCGGCAGATATTGCCCTCGAGGCCGTGACGGATCGTCGCCTCGTCGAGGTTGGAGCCCTCGCGGTTCACAAGGTCGATCGAAGCCATGATCATGCCGGGCGTGCAATAGCCGCACTGCAGACCGTGATTGTCCTGGAAGGCCTGCTGCATCGGATGCAAATGCCCGCTCTTGGCGAGTCCCTCGATCGTCGTCACCGTCGCGCCGTCGAGGCTCACCGCGAGCGCCGTGCAGGACTTGATCGCCTCGCCATTCACGTGGACGACGCAGGCGCCGCACTGCGAGGTGTCGCAGCCGACATGCGTGCCGGTGAGGCGCAGGTTCTCGCGCAGGAAATTTACGAGAAGCGTGCGCGGGTCGACGTCGGCCGAGACCTGCCGACCGTTGACCGTCATGCTAACTTGAGCCATTCGAGGATCCTCCTAAACCAGGACTTTTTGGTGGGTTGTGGGGCCTGCGCCGTCACGCGGGGGGCCGCGCTTTGCGCGGGCGCGGGTTGCGGGGCGGGTTGCGGGGATGGAGCCGGCGTCGCTGCGGCAGGCGCCGCAGCCGCGACCGGCGTGGGGGACGCCGCTTCGGCTTTGGCCGCGGCCTCCGCGAAATTGGCGAAGAACTTGTCGGCCATGCCCTTGGCCACGCCGTCGATGAGCCGCGAACCGAGCTGGGCGATCTTGCCGCCGACCTGCGCCTCGACGTCGTAGCGAAGGACTGTCCCGCCGCCTTCGGCGTCGGAGAGCTTCACCTTCGCGCCGCCTTTGGCGAAGCCCGCCATGCCGCCGCTGCCTTCGCCCGAGATCGTGTAGCCTTCGTTCGGCACGATATCCGTCAGCTGGACCGTGCCCTTGAAGGTCGCCGCGACGGGACCGATCTTGACCTTGGCGACCGCCGAATAGCCGTTCTCGCCCGCTTTTTCGAGCGACTCGCACCCGGGTATCGACGCCTTCAGCACTTCGGGATCGTTGAGGAGAGCCCAGATTTTGGGCCGCGCCGCCGGGAGAGTCGCTTCCCCCGACATTGTCGTAGCCATGAAACGGTTCCTCTCCTTGTCCCGCGCGTCGGCGGGGTCTTTTGGACTCCCGTGGCGGCGTTAAGCCCGCTTGCGGACAGGGGGCTCACGTTGACGTTGGTACAATGGCGCGGCGATCAAAGTCCATATCGACTTCGGTTCGGTTGCTGTTTTCTTTATTACCAAAGGAATATAACGCGCGTCGCCGTCGATATATTCATTTGTATATTTCCGGCCTTCTCGCCAGCTCGACCAAACGCCAACGCCACGGAATTGCCGACCCGCCGCATGCTCCTTTATGCGCGGTTGCCGTCTTCTTGTGCGCCGGATAGGTTGCGCGGGAGGTCGCGGCCTTGAACGCTGCAGCGTGACCCGCTAGGGGCTGGTCCGAAGCAACGATAAAGCAGCGGCGGGGACGGCGGTCGTCGATGGCACGTTTCCTGCAGACCCGGAGGAGACTGGAGGGACCCGTCGCGCATGGATAATTTCCTGCAGCAGCTGATCAATGGGCTGACGCTCGGCTCGATCTACGGACTGATCGCCATCGGTTATACGATGGTCTACGGCATCATCGGGATGGTCAATTTCGCTCACGGCGACCTGTTCATGCTGTCGGCGTTCATTGCGCTCCTCGTCTTCATGATCCTCACTCAGGTCCTTCATCTCGGATCGCTGCCGCTCGCATTCGTGATCGTGCTCGTCGCGGCCATGGCCCTGACGGGCTTATGGAACTGGGCGATCGAGAGGCTGGCCTATCGACCGCTCCGGGGATCGTTCCGGCTTGCGCCCCTGATCTCGGCGATCGGCATGTCGATCTTCCTGTCGAATTTCGTGCAGGTCGTTCAGGGGCCGCGCAACAAGCCCGCGCCGCAACTGCCGAACCATGTGTTCACGATGGGCGTCGGCTCCGACAGCGTCACGCTGTCGATCCGGCAGATCCTCATCATCGCCGTGACCGTCGTTCTTCTCGCGGGCTTCTGGTATCTCGTGCAGCGTACGCCGCTCGGACGGGCGCAGCGCGCCTGCGAGCAGGACAGCAAGATGGCGGCGCTGCTCGGCATCGACGTCGACATGACGATCTCGATCACCTTCGTGATCGGCGCCGCGCTCGCGGCGGTCGCGGGCGTCATGTTCGTGATCTACTACGGCGTGGTGAATTTCGCCGACGGTTTCGTGCCGGGCGTCAAAGCCTTCACGGCGGCCGTGCTCGGCGGGATCGGCTCGCTGCCCGGCGCGGTGCTCGGCGGTCTCCTGATCGGGCTCATCGAGGTCTTCTGGTCGTCCTATTTCACGACCGATTATAAGGACGTCGCCGCCTTCATGATCCTGGCGATCACGCTGATCTTCATGCCCTCGGGCATCCTTGGCCGTCCGGAAGTCGAAAAGGTCTAGGGCCCATGAGCGCCGCTCCGCAATCCACCCCAGTCGCGGACAGCGCTCGGGCGAGTTCCGCGCAGGCTGTTCCCGCCCTGCGCAACGCCCTCGCCGCGGCCCTTGTCGCCTTCGGACTTTGCTTCCCCATCATCAGCTACAGGGCGGAAGCGAACATCAACAACGAACTCGTCCTCTCGAGCCGGTGGACGCTCTCCTTTGCGATCTCGGCGCTCGTCTTCGTGTTCTTCTTCCTTCGCCAGATGGTGGGTCCCGACTGGCGGGTATGGTTCGACCGCGTGGGCGCCGTGGCCGCGGGAGGCATGGGCGGCGCCCTTGCCGAATTGGCCCGGGAAGGCGAGGGGGTCGCCCCGCCGTCCCGCGCGCGGCAGGCGTTCACCCGCTGGTTCGGGCCGTTCGCGCTCGGCCTGGCGCTGGTCTTTCCGCTCCTGGCGCTCGGCCTGCTCGGCCCCGCGGGATCGCTGAAATGGATCAACAACTACGGCGTTCAGATCCTGATCTATGTGATGCTCGGCTGGGGCCTCAATATCGTGGTCGGCCTCGCCGGCCTCCTCGACCTCGGCTACGTCGCCTTCTATGCGGTCGGCGCCTATTCCTACGCGCTGCTTTCGACGACCTTCGGGCTTTCCTTCTGGATATGCCTTCCGCTTGCCGGCATCCTGGCCGCCATGTGGGGCGTCATCCTTGGCTTTCCGGTCTTGCGGCTCCGCGGCGACTATCTGGCCATCGTGACGCTCGCCTTCGGCGAAATCATCCGCATGGTGCTGATCAACTGGGTCGATCTGACCAACGGCTACGCAGGCATCAGCGAGATTCCGAAGATCACCTTCTTTAGCATTCCCTTCAACGACGACGACAACGGCTTCGCCGCCATCTTCCACCTGCCCTATACGCCGATCTACCGGACGATCTTCCTCTTCTATCTGATCCTGGCGCTGGCGCTGCTCACGAATTTCATTACGCTGAGGCTGCGCCGCCTGCCGATCGGCCGCGCCTGGGAGGCTCTCCGCGAGGACGAGATCGCCTGCCGGTCGCTCGGCATCAACACGACCAACACCAAGCTCACCGCTTTCGCGCTCGGCGCCATGTTCGGCGGCTTCGCGGGCTCGTTCTTCTCGGTGCGTCAGGGTTTCGTGAGCCCGGAGAGCTTCACGTTCATGGAGTTGGCGACGATCCTCGCGATCGTCGTGCTCGGCGGCATGGGCTCCCAGCTCGGGGTCGCGATCGCCGCCGCGGTGATGATCGGCGTGCCGGAGCTCATGCGCGAGCTTGACTGGCTCAAGGCGATCTTCGGCCAGGGTTTCGACCCGACGCAATATCGCATGCTGCTGTTCGGCGCCGCGATGGTCATCATGATGATCTGGAAGCCGAGAGGTCTCGTGGCGACGCGCTCGCCTTCCGTCTTCCTCAAAGAGCGAAAGGCCGTGTCCGGCGACCTCGTCAGGGAGGGTCACGGCTGATGAACTGGCAGACGAGCCCGCTGCTCGCCGTCGAAAAGCTCACGATGCGGTTCGGCGGCCTGACGGCGGTGAACGCCTTTTCCTTCGAGGTCGGCCGCGGCGACATCACCGCGCTCATCGGCCCGAACGGGGCGGGCAAGACGACAGTGTTCAACTGCGTGACCGGCTTCTACAAGCCGACCGAAGGTCGGCTCGCGCTCGCCCGCGACGGGGTCGTCAAGCCCGAAGACGTCGAGGCGGCGACCCGCGCGAACGGGCGTCACGCGACGACGGCGAATGGAGAGCTTTTCCTGCTCGAGCGAATGCCCGACCATGAGATCTCCCGCAAGGCGCGGGTCGCCCGCACTTTCCAGAACATCCGGCTGTTCCAGGGCATGACCGTTCTCGAGAACCTGCTCGTCGCCCATCACAATCCGCTGATGCGCGCGAGCGGCATGACCGTGCTTGGCCTCATCGGCTCTCCAGGCTATCGCCGCAGCGAGGCCGAAGCCATCGAGCGCGCCAAATACTGGCTCGAGAAGATCGACCTCATCGATCGGGCGGACGATCCCGCGGGCGAGCTTCCCTATGGAGCGCAGCGTCGGCTTGAAATCGCCCGCGCCATGTGCACGGAGCCGGTGCTGCTCTGCCTCGATGAGCCGGCGGCTGGCCTCAACCCGCGCGAATCCGGGGATCTCGCGACGCTCCTGCGTTCGATCCGCGCAGAGCACGCCACATCCGTCCTTTTGATCGAGCACGACATGTCGGTCGTCATGCAGATTTCCGACCATGTCGTCGTTCTGGACTACGGCAAGAAGATCGCCGACGGCACGCCGGAGGAGGTGAGGGCCGATCCGAAAGTGATCGCGGCCTATCTCGGCGTCGCCGACGAGGAGGAGGTGGAATTGATCGAGCGGGAGCTCGAGCAATGACGGCTGCGACGGGAGGGACGCCGTTGCTGCAGCTTCGCGGCGTCGAGACTTTCTACGGCAAGATCCAGGCCCTCAAGGGCGTCGACCTCGACGTCATGAACGGCGAGATCGTGACTCTGATCGGCGCCAACGGCGCCGGCAAGTCCACGACCATGATGACGATCTTCGGCGCGCCCCGCGCGCGCCGCGGCCGCATCACCTTCGACGGCAAGGACATCACGAACCTGCCGCCGCATCAGATCGCGCGGCTGTCGATCGCACAGTCGCCGGAAGGCCGGCGCATCTTCCCGCGCATGACCGTGTTCGAAAACCTGCAGATGGGCGCCTCGATCGACAAGTTCGCCCATTTCGACGAAGACCTCGAGCGCATGTTCGTGATGTTTCCGCGCCTCAAGGAGCGCGCGCCGCAGCGCGGGGGCACGCTGTCGGGCGGCGAACAGCAGATGCTGGCGATCGCGCGCGCGCTCATGAGCCGGCCGAGGCTCCTCCTGCTGGACGAGCCCTCGCTCGGCCTCGCGCCGCTCGTCGTCAAGCAGATCTTCGAGGTGATCGCCGACCTGAACAAGCGCACGGGCCTGACGGTCTTTCTCGTCGAGCAGAACGCCTTTCATGCGCTGAAGCTCGCCCATCGGGGCTACGTCATGGTCAATGGCCTCATCACCATGCAGGGTCCGGGCGCCGAACTCCTGGCGCGCCCGGAAGTGCGCGCGGCCTATCTCGAAGGGGGCCACTGATGTCCGGCGTCCTGTGGGCCAATTCCCCTTACGGCCTGTTCACCTTCATCGTCATCACGCTGATCATCGGGGGCGCCGGCGCCTGGGCCACCGGACGGGCGCTGGCGCGGACATGGCGGCCGCTCGCCATGGTCGCGGTCTATACGGTCGGGCTCGCCGCGGCCGTCCGTTTTCTGCATTTCGCGCTTTACGCCGAGCCGCTGCTCTCCGTCCATTTCTTCGTGATCGCCTACGTCTGGACGCTGATCGTCGGCTTGTTCGGCTACCGCCAGATGCGGGCCGCCCAGATGGCGACGCAATACTCCTGGGCCTACGAAAAAGCGGGGCTCGGCTGGCGCGCGAAGGGGAGCGCATGAGCGCCGCCTCGCCGCGTGCGCGCCTACGGTTTTTTAAGATGACTCTTTCCCGGAAACGGGAAAGTATCGACGGTAAAGGTGGAAAGAATTTCCGCCCCGCGGGGAGGCCGGGACGGCCAAAACGCCCCATATGAAAGGAGCCTACGCATGAAGAAATATTGGCTGTATGGCGTCGCTCTGACGGCCGCTCTGGCGGTGTCGGGCGCCGCCCAGGCCCAGGTTAAGATGGCCGTCGCGGGCCCGGTCACGGGCCCGAACGCGGCCTTTGGCGCCCAGCTCGTCCAGGGAACGACCCAGGCAGTCGAGGACATCAACAAGGCGGGCGGCATCCTCGGCCAGAAGGTCGACCTCGAGCAGGGCGACGATGTCTCCGATCCCAAGCAGGGCGTGTCGGTCGCCAACAAGTTCGTCGGCGACGGCGTGAAGTACGTGATCGGCCACTTCAATTCCGGCGTGACGATCCCGGCGTCCGACGTTTACGCCGACAACGGCCTTCTGTTCATCACGCCCTCGGCCACCAATCCCAAAGTGACCGACCGCGGGCTCTGGAACGCGTTCCGCACCTGCGGCCGCGACGACCAGCAGGGGCTCGTATGGGCGGAATATGCGCGCGATCATCTGAAGGGGAAGAAGATCGCGGTCGTCCACGACAAGACGACCTACGGCAAGGGACTTGCCGACGCGGCGCTTGCGAACATGCACAAGTTCGGCGTCAAGGAAGTGCTGTATGAAGGCGTGAACACGGGCGAGAAGGATTATTCGGCGATCGTCTCGAAGATCAAGGAATTGGGCGCCGACTATGTGATGTGGGGCGGGCTGCACACCGAAGGCGGCCTCATCATCCGCCAGATGCGCGACCAGGGCATGAAGACCGTCATGATCTCGGGCGACGGCATCACCGACAACGAGTTCGCGGCCATCGGCGGCCCCGGCGTCGAAGGCACGCTGATGACCTTCGGTCCGGACCCGCGCAAGAACCCGAACGCCAAGGACGTCGTCGCCGAATTCGCCGCGAAGAACTTCGACCCGCAGGCCTATACGCTCTACTCCTACGCCGGCGTTCAGATCTTCAAGCAGGCGGCGGAGCGCGCGAAGTCGCTCGACCCGAAGAAGGTGGCGGCGGAGATGCACACGGGCAAGCCGTTCCACACCGTGCTCGGCGACATCGCCTTCGACAAGAAGGGCGACCGCACGACGGTCGATTATGTCTGGTACGTCTGGAAGAAGCAGCCCGACGGGAAGATCACCTACGTGCAGATGTAATCGCCGGCTGTTTCGGGCCTCAAAAGGGAGACCCGCCGGCGACGGCGGGTTTTTCTTTTGGCGGGGCCTCGCCTTTGCGCCCCGCGCGCTCGCCGGATTAGAAGCGGGCGGCCTCCACATCCTTGCAAGGAAAGCCCATGGTCAAGCTTCTCGCCGCTCTCCTTTTCGCCTGCGCGCTGGCGCCGGTCTCCGTCGCAGCCCAGAGCGCGCCGCCTTCCGGCGTGCAGGTCGCCCAGGCTGCGCCGTCCGCCCAGACCGCTCGCCCGCAGGCGCGCAGCCACAGGAGCCACATGCGCGCGCGTCACAACCAGTCCCGCGACCGGGCGCGCGCCGGCGCCGAGCATGCGAGGAAAGCGCGGCGGCAATAATACGAAAAATCAGGCAGTAGATCTAGCCGATCTGCCCGAACTGCGGGAAGGTTTCGATGAGCCAGAGCGAGAGGCTCTGGAACCCGCCCGTCAGGAAGGCGACGCCGGTCAGCACCAGCAGCGCGCCGACGGTCTTCTCGATCGCCGCGAAGCGCCTCTTGATGGCGCCCGCCGCGTGCATGAACGGGCCCATCGCGGCGGCTGCGATGAGAAACGGAACGCCGAGGCCGAGGCTATAGACGGCCAGCAGCAGCGCGCCGGCGCCGACCGTCTGCTCGCTGCCGGCCACCGCCAGAATGGTCGCAAGGATCGGCCCGATGCAGGGCGTCCAGCCCAGCGCGAAGGCCATCCCCATGAGATAGGCGCTCAAGAACCCCGCCGGGCGCTCGATCTCCACCCGCGCCTCGCGAAGCATGGCGGGAATCCGGAAGACGCCGATGAAATGCAGGCCCATCAGAATGACGCCGACCCCCGCCAGCAGCGACAATTCGTGGCTGTATTGCCGGAAAACGGCGCCGAATGCGGAGGCCGTCGCGCCGAAGGCGACGAACACGGTCGTGAAGCCGGCCACAAACAGCAGCGCAGTTATGAAAATATCCCGCCGCGCCTTGCGCTCGCCTTCGTCCACCAGCGCTTCGACGCTCGCGCCGGCCAGATAGCAGAGGTAGGGCGCCGCGAGCGGCAGCACACAGGGGCTCACAAAAGAGAGAAGGCCTGCTCCGAAGGCGGCAGGGATCGAAACGTCTGTCATGATTGCGATGACATGGCGCTTCGGCGCGCGATCGTCAAATCGCGAATCCGTGTGGGCGTCTCCGATTGAGCGCATACGCGAAGCGCGCGATATAGGGGCGCAGCGATCCGGGTCAGGCTGAGGCCGTGATCCGATGAGGAAGACAATGAGCCTTCGAACCGCCTCGATCCTTGCCGGGGCCGCCTGCTGTCTCATGGCCGCGACGGATGGCGCCGCCGCCATGGGGACCTTCGACCTCAAGGACTTCGGCGCCGTTTGCGACGGCGCGCATGACGACACGAAGGCGATCCAGGCCTGGCTCAACAAGCTCGGCGAGAACGTGCGCCTGACGGCCCCGGCCGGCGTCTGCCTCTTCTCGGCGCCGCTGCGCGCGCCCTTCGCAAGGGCCTATGACATCAGCGGCGCCGGGCCCTACGCCACGGTGTTCCGCTATGTCGGAGCGGATGCGAAGGCGGATCTGCTGACGATCAGCGACACCGGCCATGGAGGCGAGGCTGGAGTGTCCATTCGCGATTTCCGGATCACCTCCGACACAAGGATGACCGGCGGCTACGCCTTCCACGCGCACGGACTCTTCGCCTCGGTGGTTTCGAATGTGGTGCTGGATGGGATCGATGCGCGCCCCACCGGCAATCTCTGCGGAGGCTACTGGTTCGATGGCGCCGGTGGCGTGGACCTCCAAAATCCGAACGCCTTCTCGAAGCAGTTCTGCGGGGACGGGGTGTTGGTGAATGCTGCTTTGGGCGGAACCGCCGAATTGCGCGTGGTTGGGGGGAATATTGGAGGAGGCTTTCGAAGCGGGCTGCATATGGCGGGCGGGTTCGGCGGCTTTCGCTGCGATCAGACGAACGTCCATCAGAACGGTCACAACCTTCTGATCGACAATGCGATCGTCGCCGCGCCGAACCGCGAATTCGACGAAGGCAGCACCTGCGCGCTGGACGCCGCAAAATCCGATAACGCTCTGATTGACGATGCAGCTCGCGCATGGAGGAACCGTCGACTTTGCGGGATGGGTCGCGTCGTCGCAAACAGGCGAACGGAATTCACATCAAGTCTTGGCGTAATGGTGATGTCGAGATACGAGGGAATAAAGTCTATAATAATTGTTTAGATGGAATCTTTGTCGAAGATCCAACTTCGCACATCTTCATTGTCGAGCTCTGTTGCGATCAATCATAATGGAAATTCTAAAATCAGTCGAGATTGCTTGATCGCTCCGGGTAGAGGACGCGGTGTAACTGTTCCAAAGGATACTCGAAACGTTATTGATAATTCACAATCCGTGGAACAATGCTAACGACATAATGAAGCATAAATAATATTATAATTGTATAGTAACCGCTCATGGAATCATCCGATTCAGCAATTCCCTTCCGAACATCGGTTTCCACCTATCCGCCTATGGCAATCCATTGAGCTTATTGTAAAGAATAATATCTTCTTGCCAAAAATCTTCAAATACGATTAATATATTTATCATTTAGATCTGAATATGATATAATACATGGAGAACGATTCGCTCTTGTCTGGAATTCAATTCCCAAGTCTCTCGCACCCATTCGTTATATCTTTCGATTGGAACCAATTCTATGTTCGTTCGTATGATATAAATCCAGCGCAGTATCTGCGGTCCCTTGACCAAGTATTTCTGTCGTTCAAGCAATCACGCATAATCGAATTACTTTCCAACATTGTTAAACCTATCTCATCGCTCATCGTCATCTGAGAGTTGTTCAGGAAATTTTTCAACACCAAGTTTATTCGAACAAGCTCGAGTATCATAATGATGCACTTCGGATCTTCGCCTTATACTGCTTTAGCGATAATTCACAACTGAAATCGCAATATCCTCAGGATGTCTTAAAATTGAAAATATTCTATCGTGTGATCCTGCACAGAGCCACGATCTACAAACCATTTTAGCGGTCTATGCCCTGTAACGAGGATCTCATCGACTCTTTGCAAATCCGGCTCGATGTTTCCGCCAAGTGCCTCACGAGGTCACTCGGTGTTGTTACTTCTCGCTGAGAGTGGCTCGATTAATATGTGGATTCCGAGTCGCTAATCCCTCGCTGCAGGTCAGTCCCAGCAGTCTTCGGAATATGGATGTGGATCAAACGTCGCTTTTCGGGAGGCCGCAAGTTCAACGCACGGCTCTGGAAATTCAGAACTTTGTATGGCGTTCACGGCCCGCGTAAGAAGGATCGAAGGCTTGTTGGTTACCGATGGCCTCGGATTTTGGAATACGGTCAAAACGCTTCGTAACTCTTGATGAACGACGATGTCCAGTCAAAGCGAGCAAAAAATTGATCCATGCCTCGAACTTCCCGTCGATTTATACAAACAGGCTCGAAGGATTTTTAGCGTGCATCCAAGGCACCAGGTTCACCACTTATTGAAGTTTACTGCAGATCGTTATCAGTCGACTGAACACTACAATCAAGCGAGCTCCATCGTTGCGTTCCAAGTTATGCTACTTCACCGCTTTGCCAAGAGGTTCGCGCGCACGATCGAAAAGCCGAAACCCCGGCTTCCCCTTGTGGTCTTCGGCGAGCCGATCTTCGCGCATTCAGCGGCTCAACGGCGATCCCGATCGACCTCAGCGTCATCGCCTTTGTCTGCTTCGTGCGTTCGCCGATGATTTCCACTTTTTCCGCCGGCTCCTCAAGGACCAGGGTCACCGGCGCGTCGAATCTCGTCAGCAGGATTTCGCGCAGCGCTTCCGACGAGAAATTCCTTGTGATGCGTATTCGAAGCGGGCCGTCGAGGGAACCGTTGAAACGAAAATGGTAGAGGCCGGGCTCGAGGTGAAGATAGGGCCCGAAGAACAGAACCGGGTCTTTCGCGAACCGCGCCGGCGCGCCTGTCGAACACAATCGACCCGTCGACACGCAGCGCATCGTCGTGGACACGCATTTTTTCCGCGGGAAGATCGCAAGGCAGGGGCATCGTCCTGCCCGTCGTCGTCGACCGCCTGGATGCGGCTGTCGTCGTTGCTGTACAGAGCCTCAAGCGCGGGGATCGACGACTCCGCGCTCGGCCGCTCCTGAAGTTCGGTCGAACCGACGAAAGGCTCGCTCTCCGTTCGAGGGGCGTGCTCGCGAAGATACGCGAAGGCGCCCCGCAGGATGAGCCGCTTCAGACCGGGCGTCTTCATCCCGACGATTTCGAACTTCTCGACCGCTTCCGGCAAATCGATGGATACGGAACGCGTGAAACTGTCCAGCGAAGCTTCGCCGATCTTGGTCCGGCCGGAATTTCCAGTGAAGGCGACGGCGAGTTCGCCTTCGATCTCGCCCTCGAACGAAAACGCGTATGCCCCCGCCGGAAAGCGGAATGTACGGTCCGAAAAACAGTACGTCCTGCTGAACGTCTCCGTCGCGATCCCGATCGTAGCGGATCGCAGAGCCTCGATGGATGCGAGCCGGCGCCGACCCGCAGCGGCAAAGTCGGCCGGCACACTCAGATCGGACGCGGCGACGAGGAAAATCGCATCGCGCGCGAGCGCTCGTCGTCGGCCCCTGTGTCGTGCTTCCGGCGGACCATCGACATCAATGGCGAGAGCCGACGCCCTCGGTTCTCCGGAAGCGAGGGCCGCGAACTCCTCGACAATCTCGCCAGCGTATTGTTTCCAGGTCTTCATGCGCCGCGCAGCGATCTGGCCGAGAAGCTCCTCGTAACGCGCGGCGTCGGTCGCAAGCGTCTCGAAGCCGGCTTCGATTTCATCGAGACTGCCGGGATTGACGGTCAGGCAGCCGCCGCCGCGAGCGATTTCGCCCATGGAGCCTTCGCCCGAGCAGAGGCAGGGCTTTCCGTACCAGAGGCTTTCGGCGACAGGCAGGCCATATCCCTCCGCGAGAGAGACGAAAACGGTAGCGCGGGCGCGCCTTATCAGGGCGCGGATTTGCCCGTCCGGCAACCAGCCGTGAAGAAGGATGCGCCCCTTGGCCCGCTTGGCGAGCAGGCTCACCGGCACGGCCAGTCCGGGCGTCACCGCGCCCACCATATTCAGGCGAATATCAAGTTCCGGCCGCCTCTCGATCAGACGAAGAAAGGCGGACATCGCGCTGAGTTGGTTCTTGTGCGCGGAAACCGTTCCGAGGCAGAGGAATTCAATCGGACCGTCCTTCTCGGGCTGCGGTCGCGGGGCGGAGCGACGCGACGCCGAAAATCTCTTCCGGCAGAACGATCGGCGCAATCGGCGGCAGCCGCTTCGGGTCGATGTCCGTGCCGAACCAGCCATTTGGCCAGCAGATCTCCCGTCGTTCGAGAGACGGGCAGTATGAGGTCGACGAGAGCCAACGCATGGGCGTAGTCGACGAAACGCAACCGCTGAAGCTCGTCGTCCGTCCGAAGCGAGATCCGCGAAGAGCCGCTTGCGGTTCTCGGCGAAGCGGATGAGTCAGCGGAAGGATGTCGTGAACGATGACGGCGACCTTCAGGCCGGAACGGCGGGCGTAGCCGATCGGCTAGTCGATCAGGACCGGGGCATAGTCCGAAAGGTGACTCTGAAGATGGGGAACCTCCGGGATCAGAAGCCAATCCTCCTCCTCCGGCGAGATGGCGCGAAGGGACAGGCTCAACTCCTCGAATCTCCGGGCCGCCACTGCGTGACAGGTTATCCAGAAGGCGTTGCTCTGCGTGAACGATCGCTCCGCAGGCTCTCGCTCCAGCACACGGGAATGAGCGTCGATGTCCGGCCGCGAGGCGAGTTCGCGCGCGAGATTTCTCACGACCCGCGGCACGCCGCTGATTCCGCTATCCGTGCCTGTTATGTGGATAAAATAGAAGATTCTCATGCCGCCTCGCGGGGCGCGGGTCCGGACTCGAGATCCGCCGACAAGACGGCGGCTCTCGCCTGATCGAATCGCCAGAAGACTTCGGCCGGCGCCAGGTCGACCATGCAGGCCACGCCGTTCGGGCACCGCTCCGTCCCGAGCGAGCAGGGCGAGCAGGGTAGCACTCTCGTAACCGTCACAACGCGCGGGCCGCGCGGCATCCATTCATTGTACGCATGGCTCGCCCCGAAGATACAGAGGGTCCAGCAACCCCGGGAAGCGGCCAGATGCGCGACGCCGGAATTGTTCGCGACGACATAGGGCGCCTCGTCGACCGCGGCGACAAGTTCTCCCCATCTCATCGTCCCGCAAGCGTTCATGACTCGCTCGGATGACCGGCCGCGAACGATCTCATTCGCCAGCGCGCGCTGCCCACGGGTGCCGACGATCAGCGAGGGCAAGCCATGCTCCCGCCAGATGAGGTCGATCGAGCTCGCGAAAGTGGCCATGGCCGGCCACTGACGCACCCGCTCGTTGGCGAAGGGGGAGATCACGACTGCGGAGCCGAATCTGCTTCCGCATTCTCAGTCGAGCTCCGTGGTGTAAGCGTTGTGAAGACGCATCCGGATCAGGTGAGCAAGCAAGCGCCATGGTCTCGGTCTGGTGCAGGCCGCGGACTAACGGCTAGAGCGAACGAAGTGGAGGCCGAAAAAGCGAAAAGGTTTCCAGCTCGTAAGCTCGGGACGCCGATCATCCGAAATTCAAACTTCTCAATTCTTCTCGATCGACTTCAATATCGATCTGCTGGCCGTTGATCGCGGGAAACCGGCAGAACGCCAGAGAGCAAGCGTCTGCCTTCCTCTTGTCGAAGACGATGTCGAAAGGGGCCTCAAAGTCCTCCTCCAGAGGATCGATCAGGACTTCGAACCTATATTGCCCAGGTTTCAGCTCCTGATAGGGTCCCCAGATTACCGTTCGCCATCCATCCGAACGATAAGGCGCTGTCGCGTCCGAATTTCATAAGTCAGATGCTTGCACACTCCAGTGGCGAAGCGGTCCGCGCTGAATGACGTTGCGCTCCGCTCGATCGTCCTCCGTTGCGCTCGGGAGGTTCAACCGGATCGTGAGCCAGGGAAACGAATTGTACCGGTCGAATCCCGCGTGGTTCCGCGCCCGGATGGCGCGGAGAACGTCTCTCGTGTCGTCGTAGAGGCGCAGGTCGACGGCCAGATCATAAACGTCGCGAGACATCTCTTTTGCAAATCTCTTGACGAGAACCTCGCGCGGCTCCAATTCGAGACGGGCGGAATCGTCTTCGGGAAAGAAGTCGAACGGAATGATGTGATCGAAGAGCCCGCTCTTTTGGGCCTCGGTAAGATTCCACGATCCGCAGACCAAAGTGATCTCGGCAGACGGGAAAGTGTCTCTGAAGATCTTGAACGCGTCTCGCGCCATCAGGAAATCGCCACGGTGATCGAGCTTCACCAGAGCGATGCGACTGATGGCGCGGTTGTCGGGCGCGACGGTGCGGATGACCGCCGGCTTCGTTTTGTCCACTTCCAGGTATCGGACAGGCTGGGTCGCCGGCTGCGCCCAGATTTCGTCCTGGTCCAGTCCGGGCCGCCACGCCGGCCGGGGAAGCTTCTCGATGGCGACGACGATGTCCTGTCCGCCGTTCGGGGCGCTGCCGAGGTCTGCCTGATAGTCGTAGTCCGCGTCGAGGTCGGCGAGGAACCGGACGCGGAATTCGCTTGGATCGATCGCCTCCTCGATGTCGGCCATGAGCGTGTTGGCGGTATAGAAGCGCCGGTGCAGCGGATTGCGGCGCGAAGGCAGCTTCCACTTTCGTTCGTAGAGAAACTGATGCGGGACCGTGACGATCATCGTCCCGCCGACCGCGAGCTTTCCAAAGCATGCGCCGAGGAACTGGCGGGTCTCGATGAGGAATTGCAGCGCGTTGTGGATCAGGATCAGCGGCGCCTCGCCCCGGACCTGCCCGATCGCGTTGAGCGCCTCTGAAGCGTCGGCCGAGTTGATTTCGAGCGTCGCTGCGTTCGGAAACAGGGCGTTCTGCCGCTCGTCGCCGCTTGCCCTCAGTTGAAGGACGGACCCTTCGTCGATCGCTGCCCGGAGGGCCGTCTGCTCGAGCATGAACTGGACGAGGCGGCTCTCCTCCGGAGTGAGCGGCTCGAACTGTCGCTCCGGCGACGCTGCGCTTTGCCTTCTCCGCCTTCTCGTCATTGCTCGTCGCGCCAATCCGGTTCAATCAAACAAAAGTGTCCTATCCATCGCAAGCCGTATAATGGATGGACTAGTCACATTGAAACAACAAAGGATGACAACCTGCTGGTAGCCGCCCGCGAGCAAGCGACAAGGCCAAACGGTCAGGCAAGCAAACTCTGTGCCACGCGGCTCCGGCGGAGCGCCTGGGCCGACGCCGTCCGTTCTTGCCCGACGCGCCGAAAAGTTGGAGGCTTCCCCTCCGGCGAAGCGCGCCGCGCCGCTGCGGCCCGAAAGAGGCCGGCCTGGGCGTGGGAGGCGTGTCGCGCGGCTGTTATGTTTGGGGGATTTCCTTTGCCCTGTCGCGCTCGGCAGGGGCCTTGATTGGAACAGGCAATGGACGCGTCTTGGATTTCGAACTGGCAAGGGCGGACTGTTTTCGTTCTGGGCGACGTGATGCTCGACAAATATGTCTATGGCCGGGTCGAGCGCATTTCTCCCGAGGCGCCCATTCCGGTTCTGCATCACCAGTCGGAGCGGTCCATGCTTGGCGGGGCCGGCAATGTCGCCCGAAACGTCATCGCGCTTGGCGGCAGAGCGATTCTCGCGGGCGCGCTGGGCGACGACCGCGAAGGCGATCTCCTGGCGGGCCCGGTGGCGGAATCGGAGGGGATCGCGGGCAAATTCATTCGCCTGCCCGGTCATCCGACCACGACAAAGGTCCGCTACGTTTCCGGGGGCCAGCAGATCCTGAGGCTCGACGTGGAGCGGTCCTGCGCGCCTCAACCGTCCGACATCGAAGCGGTTTGCGAGAGCCTGCGGGAAGCGGTCGCGAGCGTCTCGGCGGTGATTCTCTCCGACTACGCCAAGGGCTTTCTCGCGCCGGAGCTTGTCCGCCGGGTCATCGAGATCGCGCGCGCCCACAACGTGCCGGTTGTAGTGGACCCGAAGACCCGCGACGTGGCGCGTTACGCGGGGGCGTCGGTTCTGACGCCGAACGCGCTCGAAGCGACGACAATATCCGGCGTCGACTGCGCGGACGACGATCATGCCGAGGTCGCCGCGAAAATCCTCAAGGAGCGGGCCGGCGTCGAGGCGGTCGTCATCACCCGCGGCGCGGAAGGCATGACGGTCTTCGATCCCGCCGCGCAGGAGGGAGCGGTCGCGCATATTCCCACGCGGGCGGTCGAGATCTTCGACGTGTCGGGGGCGGGCGACACGGTGGTCGCCGCGCTGGCGCTTGCGCTTGCGAGCGGCGCTTCGGTCCAGACCGCCGCGAAGATCGGCAACGCCGCCGCCGGCATCGCGGTCGGAAAGCGGGGGACGGCCGTCGTCCAGGCGGCCGAGCTGGCGGCTGCGCTCGGAGGCGCGAAGGCCGGCGACCATCCGAAGATCGTGGGGAATGAGAGCGCCGCGAGGATCGTCGCCGATTGGAGGGCGCACGGGCTGAGGGTCGGCTTCACGAACGGCTGCTTCGATCTGCTTCATCCGGGGCATGTCGAGCTTCTGAAGCGTTCGCGGGCCCAGTGCGACCGCCTCGTCGTGGCGCTCAACACCGACGCCTCCGTGCGCAGACTGAAGGGCGAGACCCGGCCGGTCCAGAACGAGCACGCCCGCTCGGTGGTCATGGCCGCGCTCGACAGCGTCGACGTCGTCACGCTGTTCGAGGAGGACACGCCGCTGCGCCTGATCGAGCTTCTGAAACCGGACTACATCATGAAAGGCGCGGACTATTCGGTCGCGACCGTGGTCGGCGCCGATTTCGTTCAGTCCTATGGCGGAAAGGTCGTTCTCATTCCGCTCCAGAGCGGTCACAGCACCACGTCCATCATTGCGCGCGCCAATGCCGGCTCCGGCTGAACCGCCCGACGGTCGCCTGTCTCCGGGCGGCGAGAGGGCGCGGCGAAAGGTCGCGCTTCTCGACAGGGACGGCACGATCATCGTCGACAAACACTACCTGAGCGACCCGGCGGGAATCGAATTCGCGCCCGGCGCTCTGGAAGGATTGCGCCTGCTGCGCGACGAAGCCTTCGATCTCGTCCTCGTCACCAACCAGTCCGGGCTCGCGCGCGGCTATTTCGACGCGGCGGCGCTCGAGCGCGTTCATGAGCGTTTGCAGGCGCGCCTTGCGGCCGAGGGCCTCCTGCTGCGGGCGATCTACGTCTGCCCGCACGGACCGGACGATGGCTGCGGTTGCCGCAAGCCCGCTCCGGGGATGCTCAGGCGCGCAATGCGCGAACTCGGCTTCCTGCCGGAGGAGGCGGTGATGATCGGCGACAGCGACGCCGACATGGGCGCGGCGGAATCGGCCGGCGTCGCGGGAATACGGATCGGCCGGGGCGTGCGCTCGCCGAACGCGGCTGCGGACTTTCTCGAGGCCGCCCGCCTGGCCTGCGCAGTCCTGAACGCGAGGGCGCCCGCATGTCCGTAGTCGCGGCGGGTCAGGTTGGAGACGCGATTCGGCGCTCGCGGAAGTGGAGCAGGACGCCTCGCGATGGCTCAGCGTCAAAGCCCTGCCGCTTTGGGCGTCCAACGGATTCGATCGGGCGCGCGAGGCGTTCGAGGAACAACTCGACTTTGACGGGACGCCTGTCGCGACCGTCCCGCGTCGCGTCATGGTTCAGGCGCGGCAGATTTCCGTCTATGCCGCGGCGGCGCTGGCCGGGATCTATCCGGGCGGCGGCGAGCAGGCGCTGCGCGCCGCGCACGCGATGATGCGAACCTACCGGGAGGCCGACGGCGCTCCGGGCTGGGTCTTTTCCGTGGACCGGACGGGCCGCGTGGTCGACGGGAAACGCGACCTTTACGCGCATGCTTTTGTCGTCTTCGGACTGGCCTGGGCCATGCGGCTCGAGCGCGACCGGCGCATGGTCCATGCGGTCGCCGATACGCTCAAGGTTCTCGACCGGCATTTCGCCGACGCGGCGCATGGGGGCTATTGGGATTGCCTGCCGCGACCGGACGCCTTGCGCCGCCAGAACCCGCATATGCACCTGTTCGAGGCGCTTCTTGCGCTGGCCGAGACGAGCGGCGGCGATGAGGCTTTGGCGCGCTGCGACAAGCTGCGCGCCCTCGCGATCGATCGTTTTCTCGATCGCGAATCCGGAATGATCCGCGAGCATTTCGACGAGCGCTGGAACGTCCATCCCGAACCCGGGCGCGGGAGCGTTGAGCCTGGTCATCTTTTCGAATGGGCGTGGCTGCTGCGGCGCTATGAGACTGCAACCGGATACAATCAGGACGAGCCTGTTTCGAGGCTGATCGACGCAGGGCTCCGCTATGGTCTCGACGAAGAGCGCGGTCGCATCGTCGATGAGATCGCCGAGGACGGTTCGGCGCGCTCCGCATCGAGCCGGAGCTGGCCGCACGCCGAGGCGCTGAAAGCGCTGTCGGCGGAGGCGAGCCGTTCTTCGGCCGCTGCCTCGCGCCTGCTCGCCCCGATCCTTCGCCGGCTGCGGTCGGTCTATTGCGAGGACCGGCTGCAGGGCGGCTGGATCGATCATGTGGACGCGAAGGACGGGCCGATCAGCGCCGTCATGCCTGCGAGCTCCCTCTATCATCTCTATTTCGGCATGAGCGCCGTCAGGGATCTTGTCCGCTCCTCCTCGGGATCCTGACCCGCCTGCGGCCGGGAGCTCCCCAACAAAGGCGTCTTGCGGAATCAGCCGCTGCGTAAGAAAGTGAATTGGGGGGCATTTGCGGATGAGGAAAAATTGGTCAGGGCCGTAGTGCGCGAATTGCCCACGGTGTCGGGCTTCGCTTGCCGGAGTGCTCTCGCCGCCCTGGACGCTCGCGGAGTCGCCGCGGAGCCTTTGCTGAAGCAGGCGGGACTCACGCGAAGGACATGCGCGGCGCCGAGCCATCGCCTCCCCGCCGTGGCTCAGGCGCAGTTCCTTGAACTCGCCGCCGTCGCGACGGGCGACTCGGCCTTTGGCCTCCATCTTGGCGAGCAATCCAATCCACGCGCGGCGGGGCTTCTCTACTACGCCGCCTCGGCCGCGAGGACTGTCGGAGAGGCGCTCGGGCTGATCGCGCGCTATGCCCGCATCGTCAACGAAGCCGTGCGGGTGAAGCATGCGCACGGACAGGCTGGCGTGCTGGTCGAGATGTCCGTCGTCGGCGTGCCTCGTCACCAGTTCCGTCAGAACTCCGAATTCGCCATGTCCGTCATCCTGGCCGCCCTCCGCGAGAACGTCGGGCGCGCCGTCCGGCCGCTTCGGGTCGCCTTCGCGCATAGCCGCGACAAGGATCGTCACGAATTCAACCGCTATTTCGGTTGCGAGGTTGAGTTCGCTCACGACGGCGGCGCTATGCCGACGGCGGACAGCATCGAGTTCTCCGCCGAGACGCTGCTCCTTCCGCTGCGGACCGAGGATCCCTACCTGCTCGACACGTTACGGCCCTTCTGCGAGGAAGCGGCGAAGAAGCGGCGGACCGCAAACGGCACGATCCGTTCCGCCGTCGAGAACGAAGTGCAGAAGCGTCTGCCGCACGGCAAGGCGCAGGCGCAGGCGGTCGCCAAGGCGCTTCATCTGAGCCTGCGGACGCTCTCCCGCCGGCTCGCGCAGGAAGATACGACCTTCGCCGAAGTCGTCGACCACGTCCGGCGGAGCCTCGCCCAGCAATATCTCAAGGAGCCTGGCTTCTCCGTTTCGCATATCGCCTGGCTGCTCGGCTACGAACAGGCGTCGTCCTTCAATCATGCGTTCCGGCGGTGGACGGGCCGTTCGCCCTCCGACTCGAGAAAGGTGAAGCCGGCGAGCCTCGCCAAAGGCGCGCGCCGCGTGCTCGAAACCAACGGGGCCGGGGCCCGGTAGAACGATCGCGCCGTCAGGCGCCGGCGCGGGACGGCGCTCCCGGCTGCGGCGCCTCGTCCTGCTGTGCGTGCAATTCCCGCAGCCGCGCCTCGATGGCGTCGAAGCCCGCGAGCATTCCGGCAACCTCGTCTTCGCCGAGGCTGCTGAGCATGTCGCCCTCGGCTTCGGCGAGAAGCGCGCGGATTTCCGCGAGGGTGCGCCGGCCGGCCGTCGTGAGCACGATCAGATTGGTTCGGCGGTCCGTCGGGTGCGGGCGGCGCGCGACCAGTCCGCGGTCGGCGAGAATGTCGATGAGGCGAACGAGCGTCGAAGCCTCGACGCCGGCGAGCGCCGCCAGTTCCCGCTGGCTGAGCGCCCCCTTCGCTTCGCCGAGATGGACGAGCGGCGACCAGGTGGCGTCGGTCAGGCCCACGGCGGCGAGCCGCCGGTCAAGCTCGCGCCGCCAGGCGCGCGCGAGCACGACGAGCCGGACGCCGAAACGAAGGCGGGGGGAGGACGTCGACATGGATATTTCATTCGCATAAATATCATTTGAATACAAATTATATTTCGGATAAAACGCGCCCGCGAGGCCGCGCCGCGAAAGCGATAGTGCGCGCCATGGGCGAAGCCTTCGCAGGCGTCTTGAGGGAGGAACGAGGTGAAGGTTCAGGTCTGCATCATTGGCGGCGGCCCGTCCGGGCTCCTTCTGTCGCAGCTCCTCCACCTGAAGGGTGTCGACACCATCGTCCTGGAGAAGCACAGCCGCGAATATGTGCTCGGCCGCATCCGGGCCGGCGTGCTCGAACACGGCTTCGCGGACCTGATGCGCGAGGCGCAATGCGGCGAGCGCATGGACAGCGAAGGCGAAATCCATCACGGCGTCTTCATCTCGCGCGACGGCCAGCTGAACCGTATCGACCTGCACAAATATTCGGGCGGCAATTCCGTGCTCGTCTATGGCCAGACCGAACTGACCCGCGACCTCTACGAGGCGCGCGACCGGATGAAGGGCAAGGTCGAGCACAATGTCGAGGACGTGAAGCTGCACGACGTCATGAGCGACAAGCCGTTCGTCACCTATCGGCGCGGAGACGACGTCATCCGCGTCGACTGCGACTATGTGATCGGCGCGGACGGCTTCCACGGCGTGTCGCGCAAGTCGATCCCGAAGGAGATCCTGCGCGAATACGAGCGCGTCTATCCCTTCGGATGGCTCGGCGTGCTTTCGCGCACGAGGCCGGTCTCGCCGGAGCTCATCTATTGCAAGCACGAACGCGGCTTCGCGCTCTGCTCGCTGCGCTCGCAGGTGCTCAGCCGCTACTACATCCAGGTTCCGCTGGAGGACAGCGTCGAGGACTGGCCGGACGATGCTTTCTGGGCGGAGCTGAAGCGACGCCTGCCGGAAAAGACGGCGGCGGAGCTCGTCACCGGCCCCTCGATCGAGAAGAGCATCGCGCCCTTGCGCAGCTTCGTCGCCGAGCCGATGCGCTACGGGCGCCTGTTCCTCGCGGGCGACGCCGCGCATATCGTTCCGCCCACGGGCGCGCGCGGCCTGAACAGCGCGGCTTCCGACATCTACTATCTCTATCACGCGCTCATGGATCACTACGCGAAGGGGGACGACGCAGGCCTCGACGCCTATTCGCAGAAGGCGCTCGCGCGCGTCTGGAAGGCGCAGCGCTTCTCGTGGTGGATGACCACGCTCCTGCACAGATTCCCCGACAACTCGGCGTACGAAAACAGGTTGCAGGACACGGAGCTCGACTATCTCTTCTCGTCGGAGAAGGCGATGGGCTCGATGGCCGAGAATTACGTCGGGCTGCCGTTCTGATCCATTCGGCTTGCGGGGCGCGCCCGCGATCCCGATGATTTCGCGAGGGGCGGCCGATCCGTTCGAGGTCCGCGTCCGCATCGGTTCCTGCGGCTGACTGTGGAAGTCTTGTTGACGCGCCCGCGCCCGCGCTCCTATGACGGCTTAGAGAACAACGAGCGCCGGCGGCCGGCGTGATCCGGGAGGCGACCCATGGACCTTCGACTGACCGACGACGAGATCGCGTTCCGCGCCGAGGTTCGCGCCTTTGTCCGCGACAACCTGCCGGCCTCGATCCGCGACAAGGTCGTCGCGGGCCGTCATGCGAGCAAGGACGATTATGTCCGCTGGACGCGCATCCTCGCCGACAAGGGTTGGGCGGTTCCGCATTGGCCGAAGGAATGGGGCGGCACGGGCTGGGACCCGATCCGGCAGTCCATCTTCCTCGACGAAGTCCAGCGCGGCAATGCGCCGGAAGCCATCGCCTTCGGCGTGAGCATGGTGGGCCCGGTCATCTACACTTTCGGCTCCCAGGCGCAGAAGGAGCGCTTCCTGCCGCGCATCGTCGATCTTCGCGACTGGTGGTGCCAGGGCTTCTCCGAGCCCGGCGCCGGATCGGACCTCGCAGGCTTGCGCACGTCGGCCAAACGCGACGGCGATTCCTGGGTCATCTCGGGCCAGAAGACCTGGACGACGATGGCGCAATACGCCGACTGGATTTTCGTCCTCGCCCGCACCAATGCGCAGGTGAAGAAGCAGGAGGGAATCTCCTTCTTCCTCGTCGACATGAAGACGCCCGGCGTGACGGTCCGGCCGATCCAGACGATCGACGGCGGCCATGAGGTCAACGAGGTCTTCCTGGACGATGTGCGCATCCCGGCCGAGAACATCGTCGGGCAGGAGAACAAGGGCTGGGACTATGCGAAGTTCCTGCTCAGCAACGAGCGCAACGGCATTGCGCGCGTCGGCATCTCGAAAGCGCGCCTCGATCGGGTGCGCCAGCTCGCCTCGATCCCCGTCTATGGCTCAGGTCCGAAGATGGAGGATCCGTTCTTCCGCGCCAAGCTCGCCGCGGTGGAAGTCGAGCTCAAGGCGCTGGAGATGACGCAGATGCGCGTGATCTCCAACCGCCGCAACGACGGCAAGCCGGATCCGGCCTCTTCGGTCCTGAAGATCAAGGGCTCCGACATCCAGCAGGCGACGACCGAGCTTCTGATGGAGGTCGTCGGTCCCTACGCGGCGCCTTACGAATCGCCGGACCTCCTCTCCAACGAGCCGCCGATCGGGCCGGACTGGGCCGCCCCGATCGCGCCCGGCTATTTCAACTATCGCAAGGTCTCGATCTACGGCGGGTCGAACGAGATTCAGCGCGGCATCATCGCCAAGGCCATTCTGGGACTCTGATCCATGGACTTCGAACTGAGCTCCGAGCAGCAATTGCTGCGCGACAATGTCGCGCGGCTGATGAAAGACCGTTACGCCTTCGAGACGCGCAAGACCTATCAGGCGAGTCCGCACGGCTGGAGCGAGGACGCCTGGCGATCTTACGCGGAGCTTGGCCTTCTCGGAGCGCCGTTCCCGGAGGCCGACGGCGGCTTTGGCGGCGGCGCGGTCGAGACGATGATCGTGATGGAGGAATTCGGCAAGGCGCTCGCTCTCGAGCCGTTTCTGCAGACCGTCGTCGTCTGCGGCGCGCTGCTGAGGCACGCGGCCAATCCCACCCAGCGCGCCGAACTGATCGGCAAGATCGCGGCGGGCGAAATCCGGCTGAGCTTTGCTCATGCGGAGAAGCAGTCGGGCTACGACCTCGCCGACGTTGGCGCGACCGCCCGGAAGGAGGGCGACGGCTTCGTCCTCGACGGCGAGAAGACGCTCGTGCTTCAGGGCGACAGCGCCGACAGGCTCATCGTCTCGGCGCGCGTATCCGGCGCGCGAAAGGACCGCGGCGGGATTGGCCTCTTTCTCGTCGATCCCGACGCGCCGGGCGTCTCGCGGCGAGGCTATCCGACGCAGGACGGGCAGCGCGCGGCGGAAATCACGCTCGCGGGCGTCAAGGTCGGCGCCGAAGACGCGCTCGGCGATCCGGAGGGCGCGCTGCCCGCGATCGAGCGGGCGACAGACGAAGCCATCGCGGCGCTTTGCGCCGAGGCCGTCGGCGCGATGAGCGAAGCCATCACGACCACTGTGGATTACATGAAGACGCGCAAGCAGTTCGGCGTCCCCATTGGTTCGTTTCAGGCGCTGCAGCACCGCGCGTCCGACATGATCGTCGCGCTCGAACAGGCGCGCAGCATGATGTATCTTGCGACGATGAGCGCAGGCGAGGACGACGCGAAGGCGCGCGGCAAGGCGCTTTCGGCGGCGAAGGTTCAGGTGGGCCGGTCGGCGAAATTCGTCGGCCAGCAGGCGGTCCAGCTCCACGGCGGCATCGCCATGACCTGGGAGTACAAGGTCGGCCACCTGTTCAAGCGCCTGACGATGATCGACATGGCTTACGGCGATGCGGACGTCCATGTCCGCAGGCTCGCCGATCAGGACTTGCTCTTCGCCTGAGGGCGCTACGGATGAGGCCGCATCCATGACCGAGCCGACCCTTCTCGTCACGGGTTTCGAGCCATTCGGCGGGGAAGCGGTCAATGCGTCGTGGGAAGCGGCGAAGCTGCTCGACGGCTGGCGCGGCGGCGGATTCGTGACGGCCGCGCGCGAGATTCCCTGCGTCTACGATCTCTGCGTCGCGGAGGTCATTCGCTCCTGCGAGACGCTGCATCCGGCGGCGCTGATGATGATCGGGCAGGCCGCGCGCCGCTCGGCGGTTTCGGTCGAGCGCCTGGCCTGGAACGCGGCGAGCGCCCGCGCCGCGGACAATCGCGGCGTCGTCCGCGGGCGGACGCCGCCTGATCCGGGGGCTCCGTGGATTGAGACCACGGCGCACGCCGCGGCGATTGCGCGGGCGATCCGGTACTTCGGCGTTCCGGTCCGCGTCTCGGTCAACGCGGGCGATTTCGTCTGCAATCATCTCTACTACGGCATGCTCGCCTGGCTCGAACGCGAGGCGCCCCGGCTCCCGGCTGTGTTCATTCATCTGCCCGCCACGCCGGCCCAGTTGCCGCGCGGCAAAGGGGGTCTCACGACCGAACGGGCGGCCCGTGCGCTTCGCGCCGCCGCCACGCCTTTGATGGCGGGCGCTCCTGCAACGATCCGCAAACAGGGCGTTGCGTGAACGGAGCGTCGCTGTATGTCGGGCTCGACGGCGGCGCGACACGCTGCCGCGCCCGCGCCCGGGACGCCTCCGGCGTCAAGCGCGCCGAGGCGATTGGAGGCGCGGCCAACATCCATGTCGATTTCGACGAGGCGATCCATGTGCTGCGCAGCCTCGTCGCCGAGATCCTTCGCAAGGCCGGCGTCGCCGATCGGGCGCAGGCGGCCGTCGGGTTCGGCATCGCCGGCCTCAATGATTACGACGACGCCGAGCGGGTGACGGAAGCCTTTCACGATTTCGCGCTTGCCCGCGCCGCCAACGACGCCACGACCGCCTGCATCGGGGCGCACGCGGGCGCGGACGGGGGCCTCGTGATCGCGGGCACGGGCTCGGCCGCGATCGCCCGGGTCGGCGGACGGGAGACGATCGTCGGCGGCCGCGGCTTCATGCTGGGCGACGACGGATCGGGCGCGCGCATCGGCCTCGACGCGATGCGCGCAGCGACCCTGGCCTTCGACGGCCTCGGGCCGTCCAGCCGCCTGACGCGCGGCTGCCTCGACGCCTTCGGGGGCGACATCGTCGCCATGCTCCGCTGGGCGCGTTCCGCCAAGCCTGGCGACTTCGGGACCTTCGCGCCGGGGGTCTTCGAGCGCGCGGCGGAATGCGATCCGGTGGCGCTCCCGATCGTGGCCAATGCCGCGCGGGCGATCGAGGGGCTGGCTGCAGCGCGTGCTCGCGCTCGGCGCCGAGCGGATCGCTCTGGTCGGCGGGGTCGGCGAATTGCTTCGTCCCTATTTCGATCCGGACATTGAGACGCGGCTCATCCGGCCCATCTATGATGCGACGGACGGCGCGATCCTGCTCGTGGGCGGAATCGTCGCCGAAACGGAGCCCTGAGGCCGATGAAAGTTTTCTACGGCGCGCGCCTGTTCGATGGCGAGCGTTTCCTGGACGACCGCGCGCTGGTCGTCGAAGGCGGCGAAATCCGCGCCGTCGTCGACGTCGCGGAACGGCCGCACGGCGCGCATTCGATCGACCTCGGCGGCGGCGTGCTCGCGCCCGGCTTCATCGACTGGCAGATCAATGGCGGCGGCGGCGTGCTCTTCAACGCGGAGCCGACCGTCGAGGCGATCGCCAGGATCGGCGCCGCCCATCGCCGCCATGGCGTGACCGGCTTCCTGCCGACGGTCGTGACGGACGCGCCCGACGTGCTGCGGAGCGCGCTGGCGGCGGCGAGGGAAGCGGAAAAGCGGGCGCAGGGCGCGCTCGGCGTCCACGTCGAGGGTCCGTTCATCGACCCGAAACGTCCCGGCGTCCATCCGCCGCAATGGATCCGGCCCATGCGAAGCGAAGACGCCGACGCGCTGATCGCCGCGCGCGGCGGCGCCATGGTCGTGACTTTGGCTCCCGCCTCCGCGCCGCTCGACCTCGTGTCGCGCCTCGCCCGCTCCGGCGTCGTCGTGAGCCTCGGCCATTCGGACGCGACCGCCGAGGAAGCGGCGGCGGTCTTCGACGCCGGCGCGACGGCCGCGACCCATCTTTACAACGCGATGAGCCAGCTCGGCTCGCGCGCGCCGGGCGTGGTGGGAGCGGTCCTCGCCGATCCGCGCGTGATCTGCGGCCTCATCGCCGACGGCGAACATGCCCATCCCGTCTCGTGCCGCGCCGCCATCGCCGCGAAAGGCGCAGCGGGGATCGCGCTCGTCTCCGACGCGATGCCGCCCGCCGCGGGCGGCCCGGACCTTTTCGAGCTTCAGGGGCGGCCGATCCTCAGAAGCGGAAACAGGCTCGTGGACGAGAAAGGCACGCTTGCCGGCGCCGCGATCACCATGCGCGACGCGGTCGCCTTCGTCGTGGACCGGCTCGGCGTCCCGCTTGCCGACGCGCTCGTCATGGCGTCCCTGACGCCGGCGCGACTGCTCAGGCTCGACCATCGCCTCGGCCGGCTGAAGCCCGGCCATGCGGCCGACCTCGTGCATCTGACGGATGCGCTCGATGTCGCGGGCGTGTGGATCGGCGGGCGCGCTTCGGACGAGTTGAGCGCCGCCGCCTGACCGGCGCGCCCTGGCGTTGCGCGAGGGCTCGACGCCGAATCCCTGAATTCTTCGCGAAAACATTGCCGAATCCGTGCTATCGCGCCATTTTGGCGGCGGTGGCCCGCGGACAAACGAATTGATGATCCTGTTCCCTTGCGCGTTGTCCTGACCTCCCTCGCGGTCGCGCTGGTCGCCACGCTCTGCGTGGCGCTCGTGGCGCCGCTCCTCATCGACTGGTCGTCGCATCGCGCCGAGATCGCGGCGCGGCTCAGCGCGCTGACGGGCGGCGAGGTCACGCTCGGCGGCGAGATCACCGCGCGGCTGCTGCCGACGCCGTATGTGGAGATCGGCGAGGGGGCGGTCGCCGGTCCCGGCCCCGACGCGCCGCGTCTGACTTTCGCATCCGCGCGGCTCGAACTGGCGCTCGTGAAGCTTGCGAGCGGCGCGATCCGTTTCACGGACATCCGGCTCGACCGGCCGGTGCTGACGCTGAGGCGCCGCGCCGACGGCGCGCTCAACCTCCCGCAAGCCCCGCCGGGCCGCGCGGGCGGGATTGGCTTCGACCGGCTTGTCGTGTCCGACGGCAAGGTCGTCGTCGAGGCCTCGCAGGGCGCGCCCCGGCGCGAGATCGACGGGATCGCGCTTACTGGCGACGCATCGTCGCTGGCGGGGCCCTATCACGTTTCCGGCAGCTTCGAGGGGCCTGAGCGCGCGCCGGTCGTCTTCCGCCTCGCGACCGAGCCGAAGGCGGACGGCCGCATCCCGGTCCGCCTGGCGGTCGACTCCGGAAAGAGCTGGCCGGCGCTTGGAGTTCGACGGCGCCGCCGACGGCTCGACGGTTTCGGGCGCAGCGAAGCTGACGGGCGCGGTCGCGACCCCGGAAGGCGAGACGCCGTGGCGCGCCTCCGGCCGGCTCGTCGCCGATTCGTCCCGCGTCGCGCTCGATCCGGCGCAGTTCCGCTTCGGGCCGGACGAGCGCGGAGTGCAGGCGGAAGGCTCCGCGGCGCTCGCCTTGGCATCGCCGCCCCGCCTTTCGCTGGACATCCGGGCGAAGCAGCCCAATCTCGACGCGCTCCTGCGGCGCAAGGGAGAGGACGCCGCCGCGCCGGCGCGGGCGCTGTCGCTTCTCCTCGCCGCGCTTTCGCCGGCTCTCGATCCCGCACGGCCGCACGCCGTGGAGGCGCGCCTTTCCGCGAGCCAGACGATCCTTGGCGGGGCGACGCTTCCCGATCTCTCGGCGAGCCTGAAGGCTTCGCCCGGGAGCCCGCTCGCCATCCGGCTCGACCTCGGCCTGCCGGGCCAGACGCGGCTGGCGGCCAACGGGCGGTTCGAGCCGGGCGCGGCGGCGAAATTCGTCGGAACCGTCGATGCGTCCAGCGGCGACTTCGATCTCTTCCGGCAATGGGCGGGCGTGGGCGCGCCAGCCTTCGCCGCGCGCGCCTCCGCGCTCGCCGACGCGCTGCCCTATCGCAGCGGGCGTCTGGCGGGCCCGGTCGAAGTCTCGGCGGTCGGGTTCTCGGGCCAGGGCCTCACGATCACGCTCGACCGTTCGACGCTGACGGGCGGCCTCGCCTTCACCGCGCCCGTCGGCGCGGAGCCGGGGCGGCTCTTCCTCGACCTTGCCACCCCGTCGCTCGATCTCGCCTCGCTTCCGAATGTCGGGCTCGCCACGATCATGCTCGAGCGATCTCGACCTCTCGGTGTCGCTTGGCGCGGATGCGCTGCATGTCGCGGACGTGAACGACGCCGCGCTCGAAACCGGGTCGCTCTCCCTGAAGCTGACCAAGACCGGTCCCGACGTCCGGCTCGATCGCTTCCGCGTCGAGAACCTTGGCGGCGCCTCCGTCGAAGCGGAGGGCGCCTCGGGCGAGGACGGGATTTCGCTTGCGGGCCATATCCGCGCCGGCCAGTTGCGCGATTTTGCGGCGCTCGTCGCCCGCCTCGCCCCCGGTCCGTGGACGAGCCTCGTAGCGGGGCGCGCCGACCTCCTGTCGCCGGCTGCGCTCGCCTTCGAGGCGCACGGACAGGCCGGGTCGGTGACGACCTTTTCGGCCAAAGGCTCGCTTGGCCGGACGCAGGCCGCGCTGAGTCTCGAACCGGGTCCGCGCGGTTCCGGTCAGGCGATCGCCGCGAGCCTCGACGCCCCGGACACGGCTGCGCTTCTGCGCCAGCTCGGGCTTCCGGCCTCGGATCAGGCGAAGAGCGGCTCAGCCCATGTCACGCTCGACGCGGCCGGAACGTTCGAGGGCGGGTATGACGTCAACGGCGCGGCGACCCTGGCCGGCGTGGACCTCTCGGGCCGCGGACGCTTCCTGCCGCAGGCGCAGGGCGACGACGCGCGCCTGTTCGGCTCGGTCAAGGCGAAGGGCGCGAATGTCGCGCCGCTGCTCGCCACGCTTGGCTTCGCGCCGCAAGGCGGCCCCGCGCTCGGGCCTGCGGACGCAAGCGCCGATCTTACGCTTCGGGGCGACGACTGGGCCGTATCGAAGCTCGCCGCGAGCGTCGCGGGCGTGAAGGCGAAGGGCGAGTTCACGTATCATCCCGCCGCCGCGGCGGCGGCGGACGCCCTCGCCGCGCCGGACATTTCCCGCGCGCTGGAGGCGGTCGGCGGTCCGGGCGCCCCGTCGGCCCTGCCGTCTCATCCGGAGATCGCGGGCGAGCTTTCGCTTGATCGGCTGTCTTTGGGCGGTCTTGTGAGTCTCGTTCTGGGGCCGCCCGCGCCGCCGAAGCCGGGCGACGTCTGGTCGGACGCCAAATTCGCCGCGCCGCCGCTCAATCTTCCCCGCGCCTCGATCCGATTGTCGGTCGGCGCGCTTTCCCTGATGGACGGCTCGACCGCGCAAAGCTTCCAGACCCGCCTCGGCCTCGACAAAGGCCGGCTCGAACTCGGCGAGATCGGCGCGAGCTGGCTCGGGGGCTCCGTCTCGGGTCACGCGACGCTCCGGCGCATCGGCGAATCGGCTACGCTCTCCGGCGCGCTCGGCGCGGACCGCCTGGCGATCCGCCGGACAGGATTTGTCGGGGAGGTCGGCGGGGCGCTCGACTTCGCTTCGACCGGACGAAATCCCGCGGCGCTGATCGCGGGCCTCGCGGGAAGCGGAAACGTCCGCTTCGCCGGCGCTGAGCTCATGCGCAGCGATCCCGCCGCGCTCGGCCGGGTCGTCGCCAGGGCGCAGGAGCCCGACGCGCAGCTCGACGAGACGAACATCGGCTTTTTCCTGGCCAAGGAGCTCGACAAGGCTCCGGCGGTTCTGCCGGAAGGAACCGCGCCGGCAGCGCTCAGCGCCGGCGCGCTCAAGATGGGGCCGATCGCGCTCCCGGGCCCGCAGGGCCAGGCGGATGTGACGGCGACGTTCGATCTCAGAAGCCTCAGCCTGGATACCGGGCTTCGGCTGGTCTCGCCCTCCGACAAGCTGAAATTCTGGTCCGGTCCGCCGCCCGCCGCCTCGGTCACGGTGCAGGACGCGCTCCACGCGCCGAGACGCAAGGTGGACGCGTCGTCGCTTTCGGCCGGCCTCGCGACCCAGGCGATTGCGCGCGAGACGGACCGCATCGCCAATATGGAGGCGGATATCCGCGAGCGCGCCTTCTTCAACCGCCGGCTCAAGGGTCTCCAAACTCTCGACCGCAACGAGAAGGAATTGCAGGACTTCCTCACCGAGCAGCAGCGGCTCAAGGGTCTCTCGCAGCGGCTCGAAGCCGAGCGGGCGGAGGAGGCGAGGATCGCCGCGGAGAAAGCCGCCGCCGAGAAGGCGGCCGCCGAAAAAGCCGCAGCGGAAAGGGCTGCGGCCGAGAAAGCGGCGGCTGAAAAGGCTGCTGCCGAAAGGGCGGCGGCGGAAAGGGCCGAGGCGGAGCGCAAGGCCGCAGCCGAGAGGGCCGTGCGGCCGCAGCTTCCGCCGGATATCCCGCCCGTCGAGAGCGTCCCGAGGCCCCCGGCCGCTCCCGCGCAGTCAGAGCGTCCGGACGAGTCCGGCTCCGCCGCCTCGCATCTTGCGCCCCTGCCGCCCTCCCGGCCGAAGCCGCCGCCGGAACCCCCGGCTCCGGCCGTGCCGACCGCGGGCGGCCTCTACTGAGGGTCGGCTGGTTCGGCTCCGCGCGCGACCGCCTCCAGCACATGCACCCGGATCGCCGAGGAGAGGTTCGCGTCGCCCCGGGCGGCGTCGATCTCCGCCGCGAGCGCGCTCACCGACAGGCCGCGCGCCGCGGCGATGGCCTGGAGGCGGCGCCAGAAGGCGTCTTCGAGCGAAACGCTGGTGCGATGTCCGGCGATGGCGAGCGAGCGCTTGAGGACGCGCGCGCCGCCCTCATCGGTCATCGTCACGCGGGGTGAGATGGCGCGCGTCGAGTTCGCGCTCGGCCTTCGCCCGCTCGGCGTCGCTCAGGCGCCGCTCGGCCTTCGTCCGGCCGAACAGGAGGCGGTTCTGCGTGGCCTCGGCCTCGCGGCTGGCGCGGTCGCGCGCTTTTCGCGCCTGTCGCAGATTGACGATCTCGGCCATGGGGCCGCCCCTATTTCTTGCGGAAGGCGTCGATCGAGACCACCTTCGCGTCGCCCGGCGCGGACGGTTCGGCGGGTTTGGCGCCGTTTCCCCCGGCCTTCGCGGGCGCGGGTTCCGGCGCAGGCTTCGCAGGGCCGGCTTTTGCAGGCTGAGGCTTCGGATTCGAGCCCAGCGCGGCGACGGGCGCCGGGGCCGGAGCGGGCGCCGCCGGTTCCGTGACGCGCGGCTCCAGCTTGAACCCGAAAGGCACCGAAGGGTCGGTGAAGCCGGTGATCGCGTCGAAAGGCACGGTGAGGCGTTCGGGCTTGCGCGAGAAATTGAGGCTCACCTCGAAGGCGTCCTGCGTGACGACCAGATCCCAGAACTCGTGCTGGAGAATGATCGACATTTCGTCCGGGAAGCGCTGCCGGACACCGGCCGGCACGACGACGCCGGGCGCCTGCGTCTTGAAGGCGATGTTGAAATGATGCTCGCCCGCGAGACCGGAGCGCGCGGTGTCGGAGAGCACCTTGCGCACCACGGAGCGCAACGCGTCCTGAACGAGAAGGTCGTAGCGGATGAGGTCGGTCGCCATTGGAGAGCTCGGCCTGTGCAAGCGGCTATGCTTAGCCGAGGGTTTTCCGCGTTGCAACGCGAGAGACGCGCCCCGCCCGCGACCATGAGGCCGGCCCGGAAAAAGACGTCGCCAGGAAGGAAAGTGGAGGCTTCTGTTGCCAGGCGCCTCCGGACCCCGCCTAAAGGTGCAAACCCCTAGGACTTGAATCCCAGTACCATCACCGCATTACGCGGCGAGGGCCACCGGAGCATAGTTGTCATTCGCAACTATAGGGTTGACCCGATAACGGCGGTATCATGCCGGGCAAAAGATCGTCCTTTGGGTCCCCCGTCGAACCTATTTCGCCCCCGCCGAAGCCCGCTCGCAAGCGGGCTTGGGTGGAGGCGCCGGGTACCGCCCCCGGGTCCGAAAGACTTATTCCGACGCCCATTTATCGCCATAGCCGTCCTTGCGGGCGGCAAGCCGTATATAGGGGGCGGAGCGCAGCGAGGGAAGAGGGCTGTTGACGTCCCCGCGCCCTTGCCGAAGCGCGGGCTCACCGGGCGAAGCGTGCGCGTCGCGCCTGGCGCGGCCGATCGGTTCTCTCCATTGTCCGGCGGGAACGCCGACGTGGAAGAGACTCAGGCGAGATCCGGTTTATTCCTTCCCTGCGTTCGATTATTGACATGAGACGAACGTTATCGTCCGGCGGATTCACCCGGAGGGCCCGAGGATGCGCAAGACCGGATTTGTGTTGGGAGTCCTGGCGGGCGCAATTGGCGTCCTCGCCCTGACCTCGTCCACGGGCGCGGCCGTCACGCCCTTTCCGCCGGGTTTTCGCGTGGTGGAAATCAACACAGACGGCGCGACGATCCATGTCCGGATCGGCGGCAAAGGGCCCGCGGTGGTCCTGCTGCACGGATTTGGCGACACCGGCGACATGTGGGCGCCCGTCGCGGCCGCGCTCGCCGCGAACCACACGGTGGTTGTCCCCGATCTGCGGGGCATGGGCCTCTCGTCCCATCCGGAGGGCGGGTTCGACAAGAAAACCCAGGCGCGCGACATCGCGGCGGTCATGGACGCGCTGAAGGTCGACAAGGCCGCGCTCGTCACCCACGACATCGGCAACATGGTCGGCTACGCGCTCGCCGCGCAATATCCGGACCGCGTCACCAAATGGGTCGTCATCGACGCGCCTCTGCCCGGAATCGGACCGTGGGACGAGATCATTCGCAATCCGCTGCTCTGGCACTTCAACTTCCGGGGGCCCGACGTCGAGCGGCTCGTCGCAGGCCGCGAGCGCATCTACCTCGACCGTTTCTGGAACGAACTCTCCGCGAATCCCGCCGCGATCGACGAGGCGACGCGCGAGCATTACGCCGCGCTCTACGCCCGGCCAGGCGCGATGCACTCGGCCTTCAACCAGTTCGCGGCTTTCAATCAGGACGCCGAGGACAACAAGACGTTTGTCGCGAAGGGCAAGCTGACGATCCCGGTGCTGGCGATCGGCGCCGACCATTCGTTCGGAACCCAGATGGGCGACCTCATGAAGTTTGTCGCGACCGACGTCACGCCCGGCGTGATCAAGGACTCCGGACATTGGGTGATGGAGGAGCAGCCCAGGCAGACGACGGCGATGATCGTCGCGTTCATTGACGGGGCGTGATCCTGTCGGCTCGGCGCGTGGAGGTTCGACGCGCCGCTACTGCGCGGGCACGCCGAGCTTCACCAGCCGGTAGGTGATCGCGTCGACCAGCGCCTGGAACGAGGCGTCGATGATGTTGCCCGAGACGCCGACCGTCGACCAGGTCTCGCCATTGCCGTCGCCGAATTCGATCAGCACGCGCGTCACCGCGTCGGTGCCGCCCTGAAAGACGCGTACGCGATAGTCGCGCAACTCCAGATCCTCGATATAGGGCTGATAGACGCCGAGGTCCTTGCGCAGCGCAAGATCAAGCGCGTTGACCGGCCCGTTGCCCTCCGCCGCCGAGATCAGCCGCTCGTCGCCGATGCGGATCTTCACGACCGCCTGCGAGGCGGAATAGGTGACGCCCGGCGCGACGACCTTGCGCTCGACGCCGACATGGAAGCTCTCGACGTCGAAGAAGTCCGGCACGCCGTCCAGAATCTGCCGGGCCAGCAGCTCGAACGACGCGTCCGCCGCCTCGTAGGCGTAGCCCTGCGCCTCGCGCTCCTTCACGACGTCGAGCAGGCGCTGGACGCGCGGATCGTTCGGATCGGCGTCGACGCCAAGCCGCTTGAGTTCGGAGAGAAGGTTCGACCGCCCCGCCTGATCGGAGACGAGGATCGCGCGCTGGTTGCCGACGCTCTCGGGCGTCACATGCTCGTAAGTCCGCGGGTCCTTGGCGAGCGCGGAGGCGTGGATGCCCGCCTTGGTGGCGAAGGCCGAGGCGCCGACATAGGGCGCGTGGCGGTTCGGCGCGCGGTTCAGCAATTCGTCGAAGGCGCGCGAGATCGAGGTGAGCTGCCTGAGCATCTCCGGCGTCACGCCGGTCTCGAAGCGCTCCGCGAATTCCTCTTTCAGCGCCAGCGTCGGGATCAGCGTCACGAGATTGGCGTTGCCGCAGCGCTCGCCGAGGCCGTTCAGCGTGCCCTGAATCTGCCGCACGCCCGAGCGGACCGCGGCCAGCGAATTGGCGACCGCGTTGCCCGTGTCGTTATGCGCGTGGATGGCGAGCTTGTCGCCCGGCAGCGCCGCTGCGACTTCCGCGACGATGCGCTCGACCTCATGCGGCAGCGTGCCGCCGTTCGTGTCGCAAAGCACCGCCCAGCGCGCGCCCGATTCGATCGAGGTCCGCGCGCAGGCGAGCGCATATTGCGGGTTCGCCTTGTAGCCGTCGAAGAAATGCTCGCAATCGACCATCGCTTCGCGGCCCGAGGCCACGGCGGCCTTCACGCTGTCGGCGATGGCTTCCAGATTTTCGTCGAGCGTGCAGCCGAGCGCGACATGGACGTGATAGTCCCAGGATTTCGCGACATAGACGATCGCGTCGGAATCGGAGGCGAGCAGCCCCGCGACGCCCGGATCGTTGGCGACCGACCGGCCGGGACGCTTCGTCATGCCGAAGGCGCAGAAGCGCGCGTTGCGCGTCGGCTTTGTCTTGAAGAATTCCGTGTCGAGCGGATTGGCGCCCGGATAGCCGCCTTCCACATAGTCGACGCCGAGCCGGTCGAGCATCGCGGCGACATGCCGCTTGTCGTCGAGCGAGAAGTCGACGCCCGTCGTCAGCGCGCCGTCGCGCAGCGTGGTGTCGAAGAGATAGAGACGTTCCCTGGCCATGGGTCTTGTCACTGCAATTGCGGCTTCGGCGCTTCGGGCTGAAGCGCCTTGGCCATGGTGGTGTTGGCGAGCCATTCGTCGCCCACGCGCACGACATTGCGCTGCTGGGCGACGAAGCCCTGCTTCTCGAACAGGGGTTTCGCGACTTCGCTCGCTTCGGCCGTGAGGCGCTTCGCGCCGCGCGCGGCGGCGAGTTTTATGAGCGCGTCGAGTAGGGTCGCGCCCGCGCCTTCGCCCGCATGGTCGGGATCGACATAGAGCATGTCGATGACGTCGGCGCCCTTGAGGCTCGCAAAGCCCGCCGCCTCGCCGTCGATCAGCGGCGATCAGCGTCAGCATGGCGCCGAGCCGCTTGCCGAAAGCCGGCTCGTCGTCGGCGGCGGAGGCCCAGGCCTCGCGCTGGTCGGCGTCGTAATCGTCGGCCGCGAGCTCGTCGATGGCGGCGCGGAAAATCTCCGCGCAGCGTTTTGCGTCGGCGGGAACGTAGGGGCGCAGCGAGACGGCGCTCATCGTTTCAGCTCCCAGCGTCGTCGCGCCGTCCTTGTTGTCCTTGATCGCGACGCCGAGCGCGGCGAGTTCGTCGCGCAGCCGGTCCGACTCCGCCCAGTTCTTCGCCGCGCGCGCGGCTTTCCGCGTCGCGATGATCGCTTCGATGCGCGAGGCGTCGACGCCTGCCTGCTTCATGCCCGAGGCGAGCCTTCCGGATCGGGTCTGCGTGAGAAGTCCCATGAGGCCCGCGCTCGCCTTGAGCGCCGCAGCGTCGCCGCCCGATCGCGAGCTTGTGGAGTTCGGCGATGGCGGCGGGCGTGTTCAGATCGTCGCCGAGCGCGTCGAGAACGGCGGGCGAAACCTCTCCGCCCGGCGCCGTGTCGCCGACCGCCTCATACCAGCGGTCGAGCGTCGTTTCCGCTTCTTCGAGCGCGCGCACGGTCCAGTCGATCGGCTGGCGGTAATGCGTGCGCAGCATCGCGAGCCGCAAAGCCTCGCCGGACCATTTGCGTCCGCCGAAAGCCTCGGTCGCCAGCAATTCGCGGATCGTGACGAAATTGCCGAGGCTCTTCGACATCTTCTCGCCTTCGACCTGAAGAAAGCCGTTGTGCATCCAGACATTCGCCATGCGCTGCGAGCCGAAGGCGCAGCACGATTGCGCGATCTCGTTCTCGTGATGCGGGAAGACGAGGTCGACGCCGCCGCCGTGAATGTCGAACGTGTTCAGCGCCGGATCGTCGCAGGAAAGGCCGCCGCCGAAGGGCTCCAGCAGCTTCGCCATCGACATGGCGGAGCATTCGATATGCCAGCCGGGCCGCCCCGGCGTCGCGATCCCGGCAGGGCTTGGCCAGCTCGGCTCGTTGGGCTTCGACGGCTTCCACAGCACGAAGTCCATCGGGTCGCGCTTGTAAGGCGCGACGTCCACGCGCGCGCCGGCCAGCATCTCGTCGAGCGAGCGGCGCGCCAGCGCGCCATAGCGCGGCGCTCCTTTGAGCGCGTCCATGGCCGAGGGCGAGAAGAGCACGTGCTCCTCGGCGACATAGGCGACGCCCCGCGCAATCAGCCGCTCGATCATCGCGCGCATCTTGGCGATATGCTCGGTGGCGCGCGGCTCGACCGTCGGCGGCAGGCAGCCGAGCGCGGCGACATCCTCGTGGAACTGCCGCTCGGTCTGAGCCGTCACCTTCGCGATGGCTTCGTTGAGCGGCAGATCGGGATAGTCGCGCGCGGCGCGGGCGTTGATCTTGTCGTCAACGTCGGTGACGTTGCGCGCATAGATCACATGGTCGGCGCCATAGACGTGCCGCAGCAGGCGGAACAGCACGTCGAACACGATCACCGGACGCGCGTTGCCGATATGGGCGAAGTCATAGACCGTCGGCCCGCAGACATAGAGCCGCACCGCATGCGGGTCGATCGGCGCGAAGTCCTCCTTGCGGCGGGTCAGGGTGTTGAAGAAGCGAAGCGTCATCGTCGTCTCAAGAGGGACCGGGCGTCTCGATGGCTCGACGGCGCGTGAACGCCGTCCGGGACCGGCCGGGCCATCGCTTCTCAGGAATTTTGGTCAGAGAGACGCGAACCAGCCAGCTTCGGAAGCTAGCGGATAATGATGCAAATCCGGATAATGGACCGTGCGGGCGTCATGGGGCGTTTCCATCGTTCGCGGCGCGGGGAAAGTCAAGGCTTTTTGACGGCTGAGGCTTATGACATGTGACGCGGGTTTTGGCGGGGTCGGCCGGCTGGCTTCGACAATGTGACGCGGGTTTTGGCGGGGTCGGCCGGATGGCGAACGAATCCGTTGGGAATGGCGGCGAGCATGGGGCGCGGAACGCGCTTCCGCGCGCGGTCACGCTGATCGGCGCGCCGATCGAAGCGGGGGCCGGCATGCTCGGCTCTGCGATGGGCCCGGCCATGCTGCGCACGGCGGGCATCGTCCCGACGCTCGTCGAGCTTGGCCACGAGGTGCAGGACCTCGGCGACGCGAAGCCGGAAAAGCCCTGGCCGGAGCCGGCGCGCATCGAGGGCCGGGTCCGCAATTTCGGCGAGGTCTCGGCTTTCGCGCGGCTTCTCTCGGCGGCGGTTCTGGATGTCATGCGCAAGGGCCGCGTGCCGGTCGTGCTCGGCGGCGACCACAGCCTCGCCATGGGCTCGGTCTCGGGCGCCGCCCGCTACGCCGCGGAGCAGGGGCGCAAGCTGCATGTGCTGTGGCTCGACGCCCATTCGGACTACAACACGCCGCTGACCTCGCCCTCCGGCAACATGCACGGAATGCCGCTCGCCCTCCTCTGCGGCGAGCCGGGACTCGGCGACGTATTCGGCGACGAGCCGCGCGGCGCCGTCGATCCCGGCCGGCTCCATCTCTTCGGCATCCGCTCGATCGACACCGAGGAGCGGCGGCTTCTGCAGGCGCGCGGCGTCAATGTCGTGGACATGCGCCGGCTCGACGAGGACGGATTCGCCGTGTCGATCCGCCGCGTGATCCAGCGTGTCCGCGAGGATAACGCCATGCTGCATGTGAGCCTGGACCTTGATTTCCTCGATCCGACCATCGCGCCCGGCGTGGGCACGGCGGTGCCGGGCGGCGCGACCCACCGCGAGGCGCATCTCGTGATGGAGCTTCTCTACGAATCCGGCCTCGTGACCTCGCTCGATCTCGTGGAGCTGAACCCGTTCCTCGACGAGCGGGCGAAAAGCGCACTCCTTCTCGTGGATCTCGCGGCGAGCCTGTTCGGCCGGCAGGTGTATTGAAGGAATCGACATTTTCTTGTCGTGCGGGCCTTTCTCGCCGATACTTGTCTATGGGCTGCGTATCCCGGTCCGCGCGCCGGTTGCGAACGAAGCGAAGCCGTCCGGGACGAGCGGGGCGCGCGCCCCGCGAGACGACGCTAAAATCGGGCCTAACGTATTGATATCCCACAAAACGGAACGCTAAATCGGGAGCCTTTCGCTGGCGCGGCGGCGCCAGAAATCGCCGGAACGAATCCGTTGACTTCCCGGCGGGCCTCCTTTATGGAACCGCTCGCTCGGGAAGCGCGGCCCTCAAAGCCGCGCTTTTGGTTTTGAGCGCCGGGACTTGATCCCCGCTTGGCCTTCCGGGCATTCGCCCGCATCCGCTTCGGCGGCTGCGATTTCGGTCCACTGCAAAGAAGCCGGCCGCGCGTCCCGCGTAGAGCCGGATCGAACACGGGAAAAGAACGATGTTCGCAGTCATCAAGACCGGCGGCAAGCAATACAAGGTCGCCGCCGAGGATAAGATTACGGTCATGGCCCTGCCGGGAGAGGCGGGGTCGCAGGTGACCTTCAACGAGGTTCTGGCGCTGTTCGACGGCGAGACGAGCACGCTCGGCGCGCCGCATGTGTCGGGCGCGAGCGTCACCGCCGAGATCGTCGAGCAGGCGCGCGGTCCGAAGGTCTACGCCTTCAAGAAGCGCCGCCGCAAGAATTCGAAGCGCAAGCGCGGCCACCGGCAGGATCTGACGGTCGTCAGGATCACCGGCGTGCAGGCCAGCGCGTAAAGTTTAGAACGGGTCGCAATTCCCTCGCGGCCGCGTTTGAAGTATACATGGGTTAACGCGCGCCGGGCGGCTCGGGCCGGACGGCGCCAAAGGGTTTCGGAGCGGTACGATGGCTCACAAAAAGGCAGGCGGTTCGTCTCGCAACGGCCGCGACTCGGACGGCCGGCGCCTCGGCGTCAAGAAGTTCGGCGGCGAGCGGGTTCTCGCCGGCAATATCCTCGTTCGCCAGCGCGGCACCAAGTTCCATGCCGGCCGCAACGTCGGCATGGGCACGGACCATACGCTTTTTGCGACGTGTCCGGGCGAAGTCGCCTTCGAACGAAAAGGCGACGGCCGTCAATATGTGACGGTACGCGCGCAAGTCGCGGCAGAATAAGCGGGGTTGCAAAACGCGAGAACCCCGCTTCGGCGATCAGCCCCGCGGACGGTTCTCGAAACCAAAAGCTTCGAGATGAAATGGAAAGGTCGAAAGTCCTTTCATCCGTCCGGTAAGCCAGGCTTACGAAGGGGATGCGGTCGCCGCGTCCCCTTTCTTTTTCCTCAAGGCCTGTGAATGGGCTTCCCCGGCGCCGGAGCTTCCATGTTTCCCGATCTCGCCAAGGACGATGTGTTCCTTCTGGAGACGCCCCGCCTGTGGCTGCGCTGGCCGCGGACGGCCGACGCTCCGGCGTTTCACCGCTTCTGCTCCCTCTGGGAGGTCGCGCGCTACACGGCGCGCATCCCCCATCCCTATCCGTCGGGCTCGGCGGAGCGGTTCATCTACGCCGCGCGGGAGGGCAATGCGATGGGCCGCGACCTTTGCCTCGCGATGACGCCGAAGAAGGGCAAGCGGGAGGTCATCGGCTCGCTGACCCTCGAGACGCGCGGCGGCGACCGGCTGACGCTCGGCTATGCGCTCGCGCCCGAGGTCTGGGGCAAGGGGCTCGCCACCGAGGCGGCCTACGCGATCCTCAAGGCTGGCTTCCGCCTGACCAGCGCGGTCGAGGTCCTCGCGACCGTCCAGGTCGAGAACGCGGCCTCGCGGCGGGTGCTGGAGAAGTGCGGCTTTGATCTCGTCTCGACGGGCCTGCGCGGCGCGCCGGCCCGCGGCGGGCTGATCGAATCGCATAATTTCCGGCTGACCCGCGAGGCGTGGGCCGGCCGGCTGGCGCTCGCGCACGCGGCTGCGCTGGCCGTCGCGACCGGGCCGGCGACCTCGCCGACGGGAGGCCTCACGTGAAGTTCCTCGATCAGGCGCGCGTCTATGTGCGCTCGGGCGACGGCGGCGCGGGCTGCGTCTCGTTCCGGCGCGAGAAGTTCATCGAATTCGGCGGCCCGGACGGCGGCGACGGCGGGCGCGGCGGCGACGTCGTGGTCGAATGCGCCGCCGGCCTCAACACGCTGATCGACTTCCGCTACCAGCAGCACTTCAAGGCCAAGACCGGCATGCACGGCATGGGCCGCAACAGGGCGGGCGGACGCGGCGCCGACGCGCTGCTGAAAGTGCCGGTCGGCACGCAGGTCTTCGACGAGGAGACGGGCGCCATGCTCGCCGACCTCACGGAGGAAGGCCAGCGCGTGGTCGTCGCTCAAGGGGGCAACGGCGGCTTCGGCAACCTGCATTTCACGACCTCGACCAACCGCGCGCCGCGCCGGGCCAATCCGGGGCTGCCCGGCATCGAGCGCACGCTGATCCTGAGGCTGAAGCTCATCGCCGACGCGGGCCTGATCGGCCTGCCGAATGCGGGAAAATCGACCTTCCTCGCCGCCGTCTCCGCCGCCAAGCCCAAGATCGCCGACTATCCGTTCACCACGCTCCATCCGGGCCTTGGCGTCGTGAAGATCGACGGGCGCGATTTCGTGCTGGCCGACATTCCGGGCCTGATCGAAGGCGCGCATGAAGGCCACGGCCTCGGCGACCGCTTCCTCGGCCATGTCGAGCGCTGCGGCGCGCTCGTGCATCTCGTGGACGCGACGGGCGCCAACGCCGGGGCGGATTATCGCACGATCCGCCGCGAGCTCGCGGCCTATGGCGAGGGACTCGAGGAGAAGCCGGAGATCCTCGCGCTCTCGAAGGTCGACGCGGTCGACGAGGAGACGCTGGCGAAGCAACTCGACCGGCTCAAGCGGGCGCTGCGCGAATACGGGCCGCCGGTCGAGCAGGGCGCGAAGCGGGCCAAGCCGCTCCTGCTCTCGACCGCGACGCAGAACGGCGTGACGGACGTCCTGCGCGCGGCGATGGCTCGAGATCGAAAAGGCGAGGCGCGAAGAGGCGGAGCCGAAGGCGGCGCCCGCCTCCTGGGCGCCGCCGATCTGAAACCGGAACGCGCGCGCCGGCGAGAAGGTCAGGCCCCCGCCGCTTCCTTATGCGCCGCGACGAACGCGGCGAGGCTGTCGAAGCGGAAATCCACCTTCGGCGTCTCGCCCGGGTCCATGGTCGCGCCGAAGCCGCCCGTGTCATGGCGGCGGTCGATCCAGCACGAGGCGAGGCCCATGGCGTTGGCGGGGCCGTGGTCGTGGAACAGGCTCTGCGCGGTGTGGAGGACCTCCTGCTTCGCGATCCCCACCGTCGTTCAGCTTCGCGAGCATGTAGTCGAAGTTGCGCGGCGAAGGCTTGTAGGAGCCGATGTCCTCGGCGGTGTAGACGCCGTCGAAGGTGACGCCGAGCTTTTCGTTGCTGGCCGCGAAGCTCTCGTTGTCGACGTTGGAGAGGACGAAGAGCCGGTAATGCTGCTTGAGGTAGCGAAGCGACTCGGCCGAATCGGGGAAGGCCGGCCAGTTCCGGATCGAGCGGCCATAGGCCACGCATTCGCTCCAGCTTGCGGGCGCGCCCCATTCCTCCGAGAGCCGCCGATACACGACCGCGAGCAGGTCGCGATAGAGCTTCGTCGGCGTCTGGACCTGCTGGAAGGACTCGTGCCGCGCGTGGGCTTCGAGAACGTCGTCGCGGGAAAGCTTGCGGGGCGCCCTTTCGATGAGCGGCCGGAGCGCCTCGAACATCCCCGTTTCCCAGTCGATCAGCGTGCCGTAGCAGTCGAAGGTCAGGGCTTTGAAGTCTGTGAGTTTCATGTCGCGAACGGTCTCCGGGCAAAACGCGTCCCGCCGCAGCCGGCTTCCGCACGATTCGCCGATGCAGGATTTTGGCGCGCCCGGAGAGGCTTGAACTCCCAACCCTCGGTTTCGAAGACCGATACTCTATCCAGTTGAGCTACGGGCGCGTCGACGCCCGCATAGCATGAAGCGCGGGCGCCTTGGAAGCCGCGTGCGGGCCGAGTCCACGCCTCACTTTCCGGGGGCGCGGAAATGGATCTTGTGCTGGATCGCCTTGTCCACGTCCTCCGGGCTCAGGAGGACGACGACCTTGGTGGCGATGGCGCCGCTCTGGTTGACCGCGAGCGACAGCGAGGCGGCCGAGACGTTGTCGGGAAGGTCGACGATCACGAAACAGTCGACGTCGCCGAAGGCGAAATACATCGATTCGAGTTTGCCGCCGATCTGTTCGAGATGCTTCTTGACGGCTTCCCGGCGACCGACCCCGCCCTCTTTCTCGAGGCCCTTGGCGCCCTCCACGGTGTAGCGCGCTTCATAGAGATATTTGGGCATGGCGTTCCTCCCGTCCCGGACCTCGGGGGTCCGTCTGGATACGCCAAGAATAACCCGCCGCTGCGGCGGGCAAAACCCGTCACCGCGTCGCGACGAAGAAAAGGCGCGGGAAGGGCAGGAGCAGCGTCCCGTCGGACTCGATGGGATAGGCGCTCGCCAGCGCCGCCTCGTAGGCCGAAAGATAGGCCTCGCGCTCGTCCGGCGTCAGCGGGTCGATGAAGGGGCGCAGGCCCGTGCCCTTCACCCATTCGACCACGGCTTTCGGCCCGGCGAGCGGATGAAAATAGGTCGTCTTCCAGATATCGACGCGGCAGCCCAGCGACCGCAGCAGCCGGAAATACCAGTCCGCCCCATGGCGATCCGCCCGGGCCTTCTCGGCGTCGGCGATCCGGTCGGCCCAGCGCGGGTCGGCGGCGATCTCGCGCATCAGCCGATGCGACGGCTCGTCGCGATTGGCGGGCATCTGCACGGCGAGCGCGCCGCCCGGATTGAGCTTGGCGATCAGGCGGGGCAGCAGCGTCTCGTGGTCGGGAACCCATTGCAGCACGGCGTTCGCGAAGATGACGTCGAACCCCGAGCCGTTCCATTCGTTGAGATCGGCGACCTCGAAGGCGACGTCCGGCATGCGCTTGCGCGCAGCCGCGATCATGTCGGCCGAACTGTCGAGGCCAAGGATCCGCGCCTCCGGGAAGCGCTCGCGCAGGACCTCGGTCGAATTGCCCGGCCCGCAGCCGATGTCGGCCGCGCTCCTGGCCCTCTCGTTGGGGATGCGGGCGACGAGGTCGCGGGAGGGCCGCGTCCGCTCGTCCTCGAACTTCACATATTGGGAGGCTGACCACGACATGGGGGCGCTTCCTGCCCCGGACCGGGGCGCGGCGCAAGTCGCGCCAATCCGGCGATCCTGGTGGGTACAACTGTGGTTGCAAATTGTGGGGACGTACGCTAGGTTATCGCCGTGGAGTTCGAATGGAACGAGGAGAAGCGCCAGACGGTGGAAATCAACAGCCCTGTTCGAAGGCAAATTCTTCACGGTCGTCTGGATGTGGCGCGACGCCGTGATCCGGGTCATTTCAATGAGGCGAAGCCATGAGCAGGAAGAAAGACAATATCGTTCGGCATTCCGTGGCGGAGCTTGAGGCCATGAAATCGGCCGGGAAGACCCAGACCGATTGGGAGGCGGCGGCAGCGAAGCCCTTGCCGGACGGGAGCGATCCCGACGACGCCATGGAGCGTATCGAGTGGGCGACGACCGAGTTGCCCATGCCGAAGCGAAAGGAACACACGAACTTGCGCATTGACGCCGACGTGCTGGCGTTCTTTCGCGGACAGGGCCGCGGCTATCAAACCAGGATCAACGCCGTTCTGCGCTCGTATGTGGAGCAGGTTACTCACCACAAGCCGCGTTAGTCGTCCCGATTCGTGCGCGGCTACGGCCCTTGCAAGATCAGCCAGATCGCGCTCGACTGCGGCTACGCCGACCAGACGGCTTTCACGCGACAATTCCGCAAGGCCGTGGGCCTCTCGCCGGGGCGGTGACGGAAGCCAAAAGCCTGCCGCCTGTCAGGCGGCCAGCCATTTCGCGAGGTCTTCGGTCTTCGGCAATCCGCCGGCGTGAACGACCTTGCCGTCGATGACGATGCCGGGCGTCGAGACGATTCCGAATCCGGCGATCTCCGCGTAGTCCGTAACCTTCTCGACATTGACCTCGACGCCGAGCTTCGCGGCCTCGGCGCGAACCATCTGTTCTGTCGCCTCGCAGCGTTTGCAGCCCGGCCCGAGCACCTTTACGTCTTTCATGGGATTGTCCTTTCAATTCAGGAAAAGAGCGCGTTGAACAGATAGCCGACGGCGACAATGCCGAACCCGACCACGCCGATGAACACGGCGATCAGTTTCGTCGTCAGCACTTTGCGCAAGATGATCATTTCGGGGAACGACAGCGCGATCACGCTCATCATGAAGGCGAGCACGGTGCCGAGCGCCGCGCCCTTGCCAAGGAGCGCGCCAACGACGGGAACGATGCCGGCCGCATTGGAATACATCGGGATGCCGATCAGCACGACGGCCGGCACCGACCACCACGTGCCCCTGCCCATGATTGTGGCGAGGAGGTCGTTCGGCACGTAGCCGTGAATGAATGCGCCGGCGGCGATGCCGACGATGATCCACACCCAGACCTTCCCGACGATGTCGCGCACCGCCTCGACGCCTGCCTTGATGCGGTCGACGACGGTGATCGATTCGACAGGAATGTCGACGTCTCCCGAGCGCACGTTGCGCACCCATTCTTCGAGCCAGCCTTCGAGATGCAGCCGGCCGATCACCCAGCCCGAAACGATGGCCAGGGTAAGCCCGAAGGCGAGATAGGTCAGCGCGACCTTCCACCCGACAAGCGCGAACAGAAGCCCGAGCGCGACCTCGTTGACCATTGGCGCGGCGATCAGGAACGAGAAGGTCACGCCGAGCGGCACGCCGGCCGAGACGAAGCCGACAAACAGCGGCACGGCGGAGCAGGAGCAGAAGGGCGTGAAGACGCCGAGCGCCGCCGCCGCGACATTGCCGATCCCCTCGCGTCTCCCGGCGAGCATCGCGCGGGTCCGTTCAGGGGAAAAGAAACTGCGCACCACGCCCATTGCGAAGACGACGAGCGTCAGCAGCATCAGGACTTTCGGCGTGTCGTAGATGAAGAACCTCGCGGCCTCGTCGAGATGACTGCCGGGGGTGATCGGCAGACGCTCCGCCGCCCAGTCGGACAACTGCGGCAACTGCCAGTAGACGGCGAACCACAACGCGATCAGCGCGACCGTGGCTCCGATCCATACGGCGGATGATTCCCGAGGCGGGGCGCCAAGCTCGGACGATGCATTCGCGCTCATGCGGCTTCCCTCTCGCTTTGGGGAAGCGCGCTGACGATGGCGTCGATGATCGGGACGATCGCCGGAGAGAGCCCCGGATTGCGGCGGTATCTCACCCATTGTTTATCGCGCCGGTCCGTCACGAGGCCGGCGGCTTTCAGCACGCTCATGTGACGGGACATTCTCGACTGGCTTGCCCCGAGCTTTGCCATGAGTTCGCACACACAATGCTCGCCTCCGTCCCACAAAACGGCGAGGGCGGCGAGACGGGTCGGTTCGGCGAGCGCCGAAAGGGTCGCGACAAGACTTTGCATAGGGCCTGCCTACGCTGATGTCCGCATATGCGCGATTGCGCATATTGTCGCACCGCGAAACGCCCGGGCAGGGGTTTCGCTCTCCTGTCGCCATGAGGGACGAGGCGTTGTCGCCTTTGGTTGTCTACGTCCGACGGACCCACCGCGAACGCGATAAGAGCCTCCGAGGCGATCGAAGCGCCGAGGCCACGCCGCCGTTCAAGGGGGGCTCTCCCGTCTCAAAGGCGAGAGTTGGCCGTCGTTTTGGCGCGATTTCGAGACGTTTTCCGGCGTTTTTCCATCGCTTTCCGACGTTTTCGATACGATTTCCATCAATTTTCGACGAAAAATCGGCCTGAAATCGTGCCATTTTCTTCCGCGAAACGGGGCTTTTCAATAACTTGCGCTGGATTTTCCTTCCTGTTGCTCCGTCTGCCGCGCCTTTTTCGGGGCGCGCGCCCGGCCCGCCGACCGGCAATAGCGCGTTTTGCCCGAACCCTCAGTCTAGCCGATATTTCTGATTATCGGAAGCATTTGTCTCGCCGATCCTGGTAGGCCATCCAAGCGGCCCCATTGGACGGCGCGGCGCAGGATTGGTCTCAAATCGCCGCCCATCCGTCGTTCCCCACTTCGCGCCGTGATTTTGAGCCCGTAGCGTTATGACCTATTGTAGCTACGACGGTTTGGAGGGCGGGATGTCGCATCGGTCTCTCAGTCACTGGGTCTTCCTCGCCGCGGTAATTTCCGGGGCGACCCTGGCGGAGCCAGCCCGCGCTCAGGACGTGCCGATCGACCGTACGGTTCTGCCGATCCGGCAGCCGGAATATCCGCCAATCAAGGAACTCGACGCCCGAAATGCGAAGCCCCCGCCTTTCTTCCAGGTGAAGGCGCCGGCGGGCGCGCCGAACGTCCTCATCGTGCTGATCGACGACATGGGCTTCGGCCAGTCGAGCGCCTTCGGCGGCCCGGTGCACATGCCGACCGTCGAGGCGCTCGCCAATCGGGGGCTGCGCTTCAACGAGTTTCACACGACCGCGCTCTGTTCGCCGACGCGCACCGCGCTGCTCTCCGGCCGCAACCATCACATGAACAACATGGCGACCATCACCGAGACGGCGACTGCCTTTCCCGGCTCGACCGGCGTTCGGCCGGACGCGGTCGCGCCGCTCGCCGAGATGCTGAGGCTCAACGGTTACGCAACCGCGGCCTTCGGCAAGTCGCACGAGACGCCGCTCTGGGAACAGACAGAGTCGGGGCCAACCGACCGCTGGCCCAATCGCTCGGGCTTCGACCGGTTTTACGGTTTCCTCGGCGGCGAGACCGATCAATGGTCGCCGATCCTCTACGACAACATGACCAAGATCCACGTCGAGGAGAAGCCGGGCTACCATTTCATGGCCGACATGACGGACAAGGCGATCGCGTGGGTCCAGGCCGAGAAGTCGCTGACACCCGATAAGCCCTTCTTCATCTACTTCGCGCCGGGCGCGACGCATGCGCCGCACCATGTGCCGAAGGAGTGGATCGAAAAATACAAAGGCAAGTTCGATCAGGGTTGGGACAAGCTGCGCGACGAAACGCTGGCGCGCGAGAAGGCGCTCGGCGTCGTCCCTGCGGACACGCCGCTCGCGCCGAAGCCCGAGGCGATCAAGGACTGGGACAAGCTCAGCGCCGACGAGAAGCGCCTTTTTGAACGGCAGATGGAGGTCTTCGCCGGCTTCGGCGAATATGCGGATACCGAGATCGGCCGACTGATCGATACGATCAGGGACCTCGGGCAGCTCGACAACACGCTGATCTTCTACATCATCGGCGACAACGGCGCCTCCGCCGAAGGCGGCATGAACGGCCTCTTCAACGAGATGACCTATTTCAACGCAGCGCCGGAGTCGATCGACCGGCAGCTCAGCCACATCGACGATCTCGGCGGCCCGCTCGCCCACAATCACTATGCGGCCGGCTGGGCGGTCGCGGGCGACACGCCCTTCACCTGGACGAAGCAGATCGCCGGCAGCTACGGCGGCACGCGCAACGGCCTCGTGGTCTTCTGGCCGAAGGGCGTCGAGGCGAAGAACGAGGTCCGCTCGCAATGGCACCACGTGATCGACGTCGCGCCGACAATTCTCGAAGCGGCGCGACTGCCCGAGCCGCGCGTCGTCGACGGGACGCCGCAGGTTCCAATCCAGGGCGTCAGCATGCTCTACGCCTTCGACGACGCGAAGGCGCCCGACCGTCACATCACACAGTACTTCGAGATCAAGGGCAATCGCGGCGTTTATTCGGACGGGTGGCTCGCCGGGACCGTCCATCGGGCGCCGTGGGAGATGAAGGATCGCGCGACGCTCGAGAACGACACGTGGGAGCTCTATGACGCGCGGCACGACTTCAGCCTCGCCCACGACCTGGCGCAGTCGAACCCCGACAAGCTCGTCGAGATGCAGAAGATCTTTCTGCGCGAGGCGGTCGCGAACCACGTGCTGCCGATCGACGACCGCGGTTTCGAGCGCGTCAACCCGGCGATCGCCGGACGCCCGGACCTCATGATGGGGCGCAAGTCGCTGACCGTCTATCCGGGGATGTTCGCGATCAACGAGGGCGCGTTCATCAACACGAAGAACACCTCGTTCACGATCACGGCCGACGTCGATGCGACGAATTTGCCGGCGAACGGGGTGCTGCTTGCGCAAGGGGGACGCTTCGGCGGATATGCGCTTTACGTGATGGGCGGCAAACCCGTCTACCACTACAACTACTTGGGAATGCAACGCTTCACGATCGCTTCCGACAAGCCGCTGCCGGCCGGAAAGTCGGTCGTGAAGTTCACCTTCGCCTATGACGGCGGCGGCGCGGGCAAGGGCGGGACCGGAACGATTTTCGTCAACGGCGAGAAGGTCGCCGAAGGCCGCATCGACGTCACCCAGTGCTGCGGCTTTTCGGCAACCGAGGGCGCGGACGTCGGCCTCAATACCGGAACGCCCGTCTCCGAGGACTACGAAGCGCCATTCCCGTTCAACGGCAAGATCGCCAAGGTGACGATCGACCTGAGCGACGATAAGGAGAGCGCCGCGGCCAAGGAAGCCATCAGCAACGAGACGAGCGAGAGCCGGATGAAGCGGGGGCTGTCGGATTAGAGGATTGTTCGTCTGAGATACGGCTCCTTGGGGCGCATCCGATGGTCCTTCTCGTTCTCGGCCTCATCCTCTTCCTCGGCCTGCATTCGACGCGCATCGTCGCGGAGGGCGGGCGCGACGCGGCGATCGCACGGCTCGGCGAAGGCCCGTGGAAGGGCGTCTATTCCCTTCTGTCCATCATCGGCTTCGTCCTCATCGTCTGGGGCTTCGCGCAGGCGCGCCCGGAGGCGGCGCACCTCTGGACGCCGCCCGTCGGCTTCCGGCATCTCGCCCTGACGCTCATGCTCGTCAGCCTGATCCTGCTCGGGGGCTACTTCTTCAAAGCAGCCACATCGCCGTCGTGTCGCATCATCCGATGGTCTGGGCGGTGCTCCTCTGGAGCCTCGCGCATCTCCTCGCCAACGGTTCGGCGGCGGATCTTCTGCTGTTCGGCGCGTTCTTCGTCTGGGCGGCGGCCGATCTCTGGAGCGCCTACGGACGCGACCGGAGTCAGGGCAAGGTCTATCCGGCGCCCGAATGGGGCGCGACGGCGGGCGCGGTCATCGTCGGGCGTCGTCGCCTACGCGCTCCTGATCGGCGGCCTGCACCGCTGGCTGTTCGGCGTCTCGCCCTTCACCTACTGACGCCCCGGCGCCGCCAAACGCGATTGAAACGCGCGCGGCGGGGGGGATAAGTGACATGCCAGCGACGCGGCCCGAAGCCGCGAACGAAACGCCACTCAGGAGACGCCCCATCATGGCCGACAAGCCGAAGACCAAGTCCAATGGCTCGGGAACAACGGACGCCAAGCGGCCGCTCCGGTCGCGCCTCTGGTTCGACAATCCCGACAATCCCGGCATGACCGCGCTTTACATCGAGCGCTACCTCAATTTCGGCCTGACGCCCGGCGAACTTCGGTCCGGCAAGCCGATCATCGGCATCGCCCAGACGGGTTCCGATCTTTCGCCCTGCAACCGGCATCACCTCGAACTCGCCAAGCGCGTGCGCGACGGCATCCTCGCGGCGGGCGGCGTGCCCTTCGAGTTCCCCGTCCATCCGATCCAGGAGACGGGCAAGCGGCCGACCGCCGCGCTCGACCGCAATCTCGCCTATCTCGGCCTCGTCGAGATCCTGATGGGCTATTTCATCGACGGCGTCGTGCTGACGACCGGCTGCGACAAGACGACCCCCGCCTGCATCATGGCGGCGGCGACGGTGAACATTCCCGCCATCGTTCTCTCCGGCGGCCCGATGCTCAACGGCTGGCACCACGGGCAGCGGACAGGATCCGGCACGATCGTCTGGCAGGCGCGCTCCGACCTCGCCGAAGGCAAGATCGACTACGAGCAGTTCATGGAGATCGTCACCTCCTCGGCGCCCTCGGTCGGTCATTGCAACACGATGGGCACGGCTTCGACCATGAACGCGCTCGCCGAGTTGCTCGGCATGAGCCTGCCCGGCTGCGCCGCCATTCCGGGCCCCTACCGCGAGCGCGGCCAGATCGCCTACGAGACGGGCAAGCGCATCGTCGACATGGTGTGGGAAGATCTGAAGCCCTCCGACATTCTCACCCGCGAAGCGTTCGAGAATACGATCGTGGTCAACAGCGCCATCGGCGGCTCGACCAACGCGCCGATTCACATCAACGCCATCGCGCGCCATATCGGCGTCGAGCTTTCGATCCAGGACTGGGAAAAGGTCGGCCATAACGTGCCGCTGCTGGTCAACATGCAGCCGGCCGGCAAATATCTCGGCGAGGAATTCCACCGGGCGGGCGGCGTGCCGGCGGTGGTGCATGAGCTCATGAAGAAGAAGCTGATCCATGAGAAGGCGCTGACCGTCAACGGCAAGTCGATCGGCGAGAACTGCGCGAAGACCGCCTCCATCGACCCGGATGTGATCTTCCCGGTCGAGAAGCCGATGAAGGAAAACGCCGGCTTCATCGTGCTCACCGGCAACCTCTTCGACGACGCGATCATGAAGACGAGCGTCATCGACGAGGAGTTCCGCAAGCGCTTCCTTTCGAACGCGAAGGACCCGGACGCTTTCGAGGGGCGCGCCATCGTGTTCGAGGGCCCGGAGGACTATCACCACCGGATCGACGATCCGGCGCTCAAGATCGACGAGCATTGCATCCTGTTCATCCGCGGCACGGGGCCGATCGGTTATCCGGGCGGGGCGGAAGTGGTGAACATGCAGCCGCCGGCCGCGCTCATCAAAAAGGGCGTGCACGCTTTGCCCTGCGTCGGCGACGGGCGACAGTCCGGCACCTCCGGCTCGCCCTCGATCCTCAACGCCTCGCCGGAGGCGGCGGCGGGGGGCGGACTGGCGCTGCTCAAGACGGGCGATCGCGTGCGGATCGACCTCAGGAAACGCGAGGCGAACATTCTCATCCCGGACGCGGAGCTTGCCGAGCGCCGCGCCGCGCTCGCCGCGCAGGGCGGCTTCCACTATCCGAAGAGCCAGACCCCCTGGCAGCAGATCCAGCGGGAGATGGTCGCCCAGTTCGACGAGGGCATGGTGCTCAAACCCGCCATCGCCTACCAGCGCCTCGCCCAGACAACTCCGGCGCCACGCGACAATCATTGACGCCCTCGCATTGACGCCCTCGGCGGCGCTCCGTATATACGAAGACAAATATTTCGTACATACGGAGCCCGCCATGGGCATCAGCATCCGCGATCCGCAGGTCGGCGAGCTCGCCCGCGAGCTTGGGCGGCTGCGCGGCACCAATATGACCGAGGCCATTGTTCATGCGCTTCGCAGCGAGCTTGAACGCGAGCGGGAGAAGAAGCCGCTCGCGGAGCGGCTTGAGGCGTTGGCGCGCGAAACTTGGCGCGATGGCGCGCCCCGGCGGCCATGTCATGACAAAAGAGGAGATCGACGATCTTTGGGGTCAGTAGTCTTCATCGACACGTCGGTCTTTATTGCCATTCTGACGATGGAGCCTGATCGAGCGGGCTTCGTCCACTCCATCGAAGCCGCAGCACGTCGTCTCACCGCTCCTTTGTGCGCCTCGAGTCTCGCATTGTGATCTCGCGACCCGGCTGCGAGGGACGCCGCTCGAAGCGGAAGCGCAGTTCAATCGGTTTCTTGCGGAGGCGGGAATTGTCGAAATCGAAGTGACGAGCGCCATCGGCGTTGCCGCCGTCGCCTGCTTTGAGAGGTTTGGAAAAGGAAGGCACCCTGCGCGTCTCAACTTCGCAGACTGCTTTTCCTACGCCTGTGCGAAAGCCCATGGCGCGCGGCTGCTTTTCAAAGGCGACGATTTCTCGAAGACGGACGTGAATGACGGCGTTTAGCCGCGCGATCTCACCTTGTTCGAATCTGGCGGCGGGCAGTCGCTTTCGCTCCGTCGCCGGGATAAAAGCCCTCCGCTCGCCAGCACTCAAGGATCGGAAAGGCAGGAAGAGCCATGACGATTGCCTCGCCCGACCGGCCGATCGGCCCGCCCGTCGATCCGCATCCGGCAAAACGGCCGGAGCGGATCACGATGAAAGGGCGCTGGATCACGCTGGTTCCGCTCGACGGCGAGCGCGCATGCGAAAGACCTCTACGAGGGCTCGACGGGCGATGCGACCCGCGACGCGGTCTGGGACTATCTCTTCGACCCGCCGGGCCGCAGCTTCGAGGCGTTTCGCGCCGACCTTGCGAAGAAGGCGGCCTCGGTCGATCCGCTGTTCTTCGCCGTGATCGACAATGCGACGGGCCGCGCCCTCGGCTACCAGACGCTGATGCGCATCGATCTTGCGAACCGCGTCATCGAGGTCGGCAATATCATGTGGACGCCAGCGATCCAGCGCACGGCGGGCGCGACGGAGGCGCAGTATCTCTTCGCGCGCTATGTCTTCGATGAGCTCGGAAATCGCCGCTACGAGTGGAAGTGCAACGCGCTCAATGCGCCGTCGAGACGCGCGGCTCAGCGCTTCGGCTTCACGTTCGAGGGCGTTTTTCGCCAGCACATGATCGTCAAGGGCCGCAACCGCGACACGGCCTGGTTCTCGATGCTCGACCATGAATGGCCCGCACGCAAAGCCGCTTACGAACGCTGGCTCGATCCAGCCAATTTCGACGGGCAGGGCAAGCAGAAGGCCCGCCTTTCCGATCTGATGCCGAGGAGCGCGCAATGACATCGACAATCGCGGACAAGCGTCGTCGCTTCGCCGAACTGCATCGCGCGCCCGGCTGCTTCATCATACCGAACCCCTACGACGTCGGGTCGGCGAAATATCTCGCTTCTCTTGGCTTTCCGGCCATCGCGACGTCGAGCGCCGGCATGGCCTGGGCCATGGGCAGACGGGACGGCGGCGTGCGGCGGACGGAAGCCCTCGCCCACATTACGGAGCTCGCGGCGGCCGTCTCCATTCCGCTCAACGCGGATTTCGAGGCCGGTTTCGCCCATGACGCCGAGGGCGTTTACGAAAACGTACGGCTCTGCGTCGGCGCCGGCGTCGCGGGCCTTTCCATCGAGGATTATCCCGGCGGGGACAATGCGCCGCTTTATGCTCTCAGCGAAGCGGTCGGGCGCGTGCGCGCTGCGCGCGCGGCCATCGACGCGACCGGCGAGACGGTGCTCCTCACCGCGCGCAGCGAAGCGATCTGGCGGAAGGACGGCGGCGGTCTGGCCGAAGCGTTGCGGCGTCTCGAAGCCTATGCCGAAGCGGGAGCCGATGTTCTCTTTGCGCCGGGCGTCCGAACGGCGGCCGATGTCTCCGAGGTCGTGCGGATCGCGGGCAAGCTCCCAGTCAATGTCGTCATGGGCGCGCCTGGACTTACGCAGCAGGAACTCGAAGACCTCGGCGTCAAGCGGATCAGCACGGGCGGCGCGCTGGCGCGCGTCGCCTGGGGAGCGTTCATGCGCGCGGCGCGCGATGTCGCGGAACACGGCCGGTTCGACGCCCTCGCCGGCGCGCCGTCCGCGAGCGAGATCGAAAGCGGCTTCGCGACAGGGAGTTGAGTCGGAGGAAGCGGGCCGCCGCGAACGTTCGCCGGCTCCTGTGTCTCCCCCTTATGGACGGACATTCACGCGGACGCGAAACCGCGAGACGATGGATGAGTCTCCTTCCCACTGGCGCCATTGCTTCAGAACGATCTCTCCGCTCCCAGCCTTCTTTGTTCGGAAAGTGAAGGCTACCTCGCCGCCGGAGCCGATCGCCTTGCCGGCATAGTGCGGTTCGCTGCCGAGCGCTTCGACGATGTCCGAATCGGAGCTTTCGATCGCCCAACGGAACCCCGTTGTGGCGTTCTCCGGCAGGGTAATCTGGAGCGTTTCCCCAACGGGAAGATCGATAGTCCGGTTGTTATCGGTCTCGACCAATCTTGTCATCGTCGCAAATCCCTTTGCAGAAGGCGCGCCAGCAGCCGCACCGAGACAAAGCGTCAGCCAAAGAAGCATTCGCCAAATACGCGCCAATGCGGCTGCTCCCGCAAGGGAAGGAACGAAGGTCCCGTCAAGGGGTGAAAATCCGTTTCAGGCGATTCAGATTGTCACTCCATAGCTCTCGTTGAAGAACGCCGCCTTGATGTAACCCTCGCTCGCGTAAGCAAAACCATGATCGCCCCACGCGGTTCCCCAACTGTTACGGACGATGAAACGCCCCTCGGTGGTGTAACCCACGACACAGGGGGCATGACCGCCCCGGACCGTATTGGGCTGGAATGTGTCCAGCAAGCCGTGAGTGGCGGTCGCGTTGTCCCAGGTCGCATCGACATTGAGGGCGACAAGGATCGGACCATGTCCGGCGAGCCAGGCGCGCCAGCTCGCAAGATTCTTATGCAGGTTGAAGTACGCGGCAATGCGGCGCGTCGCCATTGTGGCGAAGAAGGTGTTCTCGTTTCCGAGATACATGAAGGTGTTTAGGTGAAAGGGGAGCATCTCCTCGGGCGCCGCGCCGTACTTTCGCAGAATATCCACCGCCGCCTTCAGGCTGGTTCCGGCCTCCTCGATGAACGTCTCCGGTCGGGATCTATACTGGTCAGTCTCCTTCGACGCCATCCAGGTGCAGCGTGGCGACAGCTTCTTGCTTTTGGCCAGTTTGCCAGCCTTGACGAAATGGTAGCGGGCGACGCCATCGGTGGAGCCCCACCCGACGCAAGAACCGGTTTGCTGCTGGTCGCCGATGTCCCACCACGTGGCGCGAAGGTCAACGCTGGCCGGCAGGGCCGCCGGACCGGCGACAGCGCCGGAGTTCAGCGCGTTTTCGAACTGCCAGTCTTTTTCGGTATCCCGCGATGGAACGATGTTGCAAATTCGATGGGCTTCAGGTCTTGCAGCGCGTGGTTTGGCGGCCATGACATTTCCTCCAAATCTAACTTAATACTACAGGATTATTGCAATATGACGCTTACGCCGCCGGAAAACCCTCGAAACGACGAGCAAAATAAAAAGTCTGCGCGCTTTTCTCGGCTTATCCGCGCTTCGCAAGCTTCGATTGCCGCATAAACAATCGAAAACGCAACATATCATAAAGTAAATATTATAGTAAGCTGTGATTGACATCACATCGTGGCGGGACCGGGCCCCGACAGCCGGGTCGTCGGCCGGGCCGGGAGGAGACTGGGGCGGCCAGCGCCCTCCTTTCCTCGCCAGAAGGCCTCAGCTACTCTTTTCCTCGACTCGCCGGACTGTGCTGGCGGTCTTTTGCGGCGTGTTTGGCAATTCCTAAGGGGAACCATCAGCATGTGGCAGGAATTCAAGGAGTTCGCCCTCAAGGGCAATGCGCTGAGCCTGGCCATTGGCGTCATCATCGGCGCCGCCTTCGGCAAAATCGTCGACGCGCTCGTCAACGACATCATCATGCCGATCGTCGGCATCGCCGGAAAGGCGGACTTCTCGAACTACTATATTCCCCTATCGAGCAACGTGACCGCGACCAACCTCGGGGATGCGAGAAAACAGGGCGGGGTGCTCGCCTATGGCGACTTCATCAGCGTCGTCATTAATTTCGTGATCGTTGCAGCGGCGCTTTTCATTGTCATCAAAGCCATCAATACGATGAACCGGAAGACTCGCGAGAAGCCAACCGAGCCTCCGAAGCCGAGCGATGAGGTGGTCCTGCTCACCCAGATCCGCGACCTGCTCGCGAAGCGCGCCTGACCTGCGACTCCGGCGGCGCGTTTACGACGCCGCCGCGGTTTCCGCCTCCACTTCAGCCGGAGCGGTCCGGGGCTCGCGGGCTGCGAGCCAGAAGGCGATCTGCGCCACGATCCCGGACGCCGCGAGAACGAGCGCCGAGGCGAGGGCCGGATTTCGGCCAAAGCCCGCCGAGGCCGCCAGCACTGCGCCAACGGCCATCTGCACCGCGCCATAGAGGCCGGACGCCGAGCCCGTGACGCGGGGATTGAGGCTGATCGCCTGAACAAGGGCGGCGGGCGCGGCCCCGCCCACGCCGACCGCGAACAGGAACATCGATCCGATCACGCGGGGCAGCGTCAAGGCGTCCGACAGGACGAACGCAAGGAAGACCGCGGCCGCGACGACGCTCAGTCCGTTCGCCGCGATCAGGAAAGCGCGAAGCGAGAAGAGTTTGATCGTCCGGCTTGCGATCAGGCTGCCGAGCCAGATCCCCGAGACCAGAAGCGCGAGATAGAGGCCGGTGCGCGAGGCGTCGGCATGCAGGCGGTCTACGAAGATGAACGGCGCACAGGCGATGAAGGCGTAGATCGAGGTCGTCGCGCAGGCGCCCCCGATCGCGTAACCGAGGAAGGACGGCGACCGCAGGAGCGCCAGATAGTCGCGCATATGCGTCGCAGCGCCGACACGGGCCATGTCGGGCCGCGTCTCCGGCAGAACGCGCCATGCCAGCACGAAATTTGCGACCCCGAGCGCCGTCAGTCCCACGAGGATCGTCCGCCAGCCCCAGAGGCTGCTGAGCGCTCCGCCGATCAGGGGCGCAACCGCCGGACCGGCAGTAACCAGCAGGTTCATGAGAGCAAGCCGCCGCGCCGCGTCATTGGCTTCCGACGTGTCGCGGATGATGGCCCGCGCCAGCACCAGACCGGCGCATCCTCCGGCCGCCTGCAGGAAGCGTGCGGCGATCAGCGTGCGGGCGTCCGGCGCGAACAGCCCGGCGACGCTTGCGAGCGTGAAGAGGGTCAGCCCCGCGAGCAGCGCCGGCCGGCGCCCATAAGCATCGGACAGCGGCCCGTAGATGAGTTGTCCGACCGCGAGGCCCAGAATGTAGAGGCTGATCGTGAGTTGGAGCGCGGCGGGGCTCGCATGGAGATCCCGCGCCGCCGACGGAAGCGCCGGCACGAAGACATGCATGCCGACTGGTCCGCTGAAGGTGAAAAGCCCGAGCAGCCAGACAGGGACGACAACACGACGAAGGGTCATTTCGAGGCGGCCTTTTGCGCGGTCAGGCCGCTACAGGGTCAAGGACTTTCGCGAGCTTTTCGCGGACGCCGGTCAGAAGCCGCACCGTCGCTGCAAGGTCCTCGTCGGGAACGTCCCCGAGTACGGCGCGGCGGACCTCCTGGGACGCGGCTTCGACCTTCGCGACGGTCCGCCGTCCCGCCGGCGTCAGGGCGAGACTCTTGGCGCGCCGGTCCGTTTCGTCCTCCCGCCGTTCCACGAGCCCGGCCTTCTCGAGTGCGTCGAGCAACCGGACAACGGAAGAGCCGTCGAGCGACAGCGAGGCCGCGAGCTCGTTCTGCCGCATGGGCGTCGGCGAGCGGGAGATTCGCAGGAGCGGGAGCCAGGTCGCCTCCGTGAGGCCAAAAGGCTGTAACCGCCTGTCCACCGCGCGGCGCCATTCCCGTGCGACATGCGAGACGAGGGTGGCGAAGGCCATTGGGAGGTCTGGCGCGGATGACATCGGGGCAAATCCGTTTGGAAGTCAATAGATGACATATCATCGTTTCGGACGCAAGCGTGGCCGGCGACCGCCCCGTCGGTTCTCCCTTGCTGGACGGCGCCTTTCCCGCCGCCGGCGCGGAGCTTGACCACCCGGCGGCGCCGCTTCTACAAGCCGGCGCAGTCTGGCGGATCTGGCCTCAGGCAACGCCCCGGGCGGCCGAGGGGAGCCCATGCGCAAATTCGAAGACCTCTCCGAACGTGAGATGCTGGCCCTCGCCATAAGCAACGAGGAGGAAGACGGCCGCATCTATGCCGATTTCGCGGACGGACTCGTCGACCACTATCCAGCGAGCGCGAAGGTCTTCACGGAAATGGCCGCCGAGGAGAACGAGCATCGCCGCCAACTGATTGACCTCTATGTCTCGAAATTCGGCCAGCACATCCCGCTCGTGCGCCGCCAGGACATTCGCGGCTATATCCCGCAGAGGCCCGTCTGGCAGATGGGCCCGCTCCATATCGACGCCGTGCGCGCGCGCGCCCGCGAGATGGAGCGCGCCGCGGCCCGGTATTATCGCCAGGCGATCGGACGCGTGTCCGACGCCTCGATCCGAAAGCTGCTCGGGGATCTCGCCGAAGCTGAGGAGAAGCATGACCAGACCGCGGCGCAGCTCGAGGAGGAATGGCTCACCGACTTTGCGCGCAAGACCGAGGACGAGGACGAGCGGCGCCGGTTCATCCTCCAGGTGATCCAGCCGGGCCTGGTCGGCCTGATGGACGGATCGGTTTCGACGCTCGCGCCCGTGTTCGCAGCGGCCTTCTCGACGCAAAATCCGTGGACCGCCTTTCAGGTTGGCCTGGCCGCGTCGCTCGGCGCGGGCATCTCGATGGGCTTTGCGGAGGCGCTGGCGGACGACGGCAAGCTCTCCGGCCGTGGCGCGCCGTTGCTGCGCGGCGTGGTCTGCGGGGCGATGACCTTCTGCGGCGGCATCGGCCATACGCTTCCCTATCTCATTCCGCATTTCTTTACCGCGACCGTGGTGGCGCTGGTTGTCGTGGTCGTGGAGCTTCTTGCGATCGCCTGGATTCAGTGGCGCTATATGGAGACCCCGCCTTTGTCGGCGGCGGCGAAAGTGGTGTTCGGCGGCGCTCTTGTGCTCGCGACCGGCATTCTGATCGGGTCGGGTTAGCGCGAGAGGGTCGGGTTGGAGCGCGCCTGACGTCTGCGCGGCGAATGAAAGCCTCTTTAGAGTCCACGCATTGACAAGGCGCCTCCGGAGTTCCATCCTTTTCCCAATATCTGGCCCTATCGGGCGGAACGTGAGGACAAGGACCATGCTGACCGGACCGCGAAGTCTTTCCCGTTTCTCGCAGACCCGAGTCGTTCTTGCCGGAGCGGCCTTTCTGATCGGCGCGACGCTGGCCGGATCGTCTGCTTTCGCCGCGTCCTGCGGCGGCGTATCGACCTCCCAGAACACCGGCGTCCATTCCGCGTCGGCGGGCAGCGGCATTCACACGGGAGTCTCGTCCGGTTCAACGCATGGAGGCTCCTCGATGAGCTCCTGCCCGACCTCGGCCACGGTCAGCGGAACACACGCTATGGCGAACGGCCACGTGAACAGCCGGGTGTCGTATCTTGTCGGCCACAATTCGCACGTCGCCAAGACTTTCACGCATCTGGGGTCTTCGAAATCCGTCGTCGCCCACTCGGCGACCAAGCATCCCTGATCCTGCGACAGCGCCCCGTTAGGGGCGCTCCCTCTCGTGCGCGGCAAATCGTCCCGATAGTCCGCTCGCCTTTTGGCTTTCATTGATCGGCCCCGGGCGCTCCGTTATGGTCTGGCCAGAATGGGGTGAGGAGCGGTCATGGCGGTCGCAAACATTCTGGTGCATGTCGACTCGAAGCCGCGCACGGCCGCGAGGCTCGCACTTGCGACTCGTCTCGCGCAGCGGATGGGCGCGAGGCTCACGGGACTATTCGCCGAGCTGGCCGAGGCGCATCGCGTGGGGACCGTCGCAACCTGGCCAAGCCAAAAGTATGTGACCGCTCTCGAGGAGGCGCGAAGCGCCTTTTCCGCCGGGACCGCGGCGCTCGGCGACCGCGCCGGCTTCATGGACCTGAACCGCGGAAGCGATGCTGAGATCGGGCGCCGCTTTGCGGAGATCGCGCGGAATTTCGACCTCGTCATCCTCGGCCAGTCGCAGGAGGACGTCCCGGTCCCGCCGAAGCTTCCCGAACATGTAATCGTAGAGTGCGGGCGCCCGGTGCTGGTCGTCCCCTACGTAGGGACTTACGCCGACGTAGGCTCGCGTCCGCTCTTCGCCTGGAATTCGTCGCGCGGATCGGCGCGCGCGCTCGCGGATTCGTTTCCTCTGCTTGCCAAGGGCGCCGAGGCTCTCATCGTCGAGGTCATGCGCAAGAAGGAGGAGCAGGACGAATTCTCCGATCTCGTCGTCGCGCATCTTGCGGCGCATGGGGTCGAGGCGCGCTATCAGCATTTCGTCGTGGACGAAGTCTCGGTGATGGACACGCTGCTGAGCGCCGCCGCCGACCACGCCGCCGACCTTATCGTGATCGGCGCCTTCGACGCCGGCACGCATGCCCTCTTCGGCCACGGCGGCGGCACGCGCTACATCCTGGCGCACATGACCGCGCCGGTCTTGTTCTCGCACTGACGCGCCACTCGCTATTCCAGCCGCACCGTCACGGCGTCGGACGCGCCCTTGCTGTCCACGACCGACAAGTGCGCAAAGCCTGCGCCGTCCGGCCTCCATGCCGACTGGCGCGTGGGCGCCGCGTCTCCGACCGGCTCGCCATTGACGAACCAGGTGAAGGGCGGCGAGCCGCCAAGCGCCTTTAGCGCGAGACTTTGTTCCACGGCGCCGTGCTCAAGGCCGAGGTCCACGCGTGCGCCGTCCGGAGGAAAGGCGATCTTCAGGGTCTGCGCCGAGGCGGCCGCGAGCGTCTTCGGCGCGTCCTTCCGCAAATGCCGCAGAGGCGGGGGCAGATCCGCCGCGATCTTCGCCCTCAGCACGCCGCGCGGCGGGCGGATCGGCTCGATCTCGCGCCCCAGCCGCTCGAATGCGTCGAACAGGATCGGCGCGGCGGCTTCGCGGCCCACAAGGCCCGGCGTCGGGCCGTTGTCGGGCCGTCCGACCCAAACCGCGATCGTCGTCCCCTTGTCGAAGCCGACCGACAGCGCGTCGCGAAAGCCGTAGGACGTTCCGGTCTTGAAGGCGATGCGGCCGCTGAGCGCGCTCGCGGGCGGCGGCACGCCGCGCAAAATGTCGGCGACATACCAGGCCGCGACCGGATCGGTGACGCGCCGGGCTTCGACGGCGGGCGGCGCGCCGAGCCGCTCGATGAGCGCCGGCGCCTCGCCTCCGCGCGCAAAGCCCGCATAGAGCCGCGCGATGTCGGTGAGCGTGATCCCGAGGCCTCCAAGCCCGATCGCGAGGCCGACGGACGCGTCCCTGGGCATGGCGATATCGGCGCCGGCGCCATGCAGCCGCGCCAGAAAGGTCGCGGGGCCGACGTCGGCCAGGAGTTCGATCGCCGGCAGGTTCAGCGACATTTGCAACGCCTGCCGCGCCGTCACCGTCCCCTGATAGCCGAGATCGAAATTCCGGGGCGTATAGGCGCCATAGCGCGCCGGCCGATCGGAGAGGATCGTCTCCGGATGCGCCAGTCCCTCCTCGAAGGCGAGCGCGTAGATGAAGGGCTTCAGCGCCGATCCCGGCGAGCGCGGGCTCCGCGACATGTCGAGGGAGCCGCCGCGCTCCTCGTCGGTCGGGTCGGCGGCGCCGATGCGGGCGCGGATTTCGCCCGTGCGATTGTCGATGACGACGAGCGCCGCCGAAAGCTTCGGCCCGAGCCGCGCGACGCTCTCCTTCACCAGCGTCTCCAGCTTCGCCTGCAGCCGCGCGTCGATGCGAGAGACGGATCGTCCTGGCGGATCTATCCGCGGCGACCGCTTCCTCCGCCGCGTGGGCCGCCAGCGCCGGCATGGCGATGCGCGCATGCGGGACCGGCTCGCGCATCGCCGCCTCGGCTTCTTCGGCCGTGACGACGCCATGCGCAGCGACCCGTCGCAGCACCCGGTCGCGCGCGGCGCGGGCCGCCTCGGGCGCGCGGTCCGGCCGCCGGGCTTCGGGGGATTGAGGCAGCGCGACAAGAAGGGCCGCCTCGGCGAGGGTGAGCCTTTTCGGCTCCTTGCCGAAATACGCGAGCGACGCTGCGCGCACGCCTTCGAGATTGCCGCCGAAGGGCGCGAGCATGAGATAGCGGTCGAGCACGCCCTCCTTGCCGACTGCGCGCTCGATTTCGAGCGCGCGCGTGGCCTGGCGGAGCTTCGCGGAGAGCGAGCGCTCGGCGCGCGGCTCGATCAGCCGCGCGACCTGCATCGAGAGCGTCGAGCCGCCGGAGACCACATGGCCATGCGTCAGCCACTGTCCCCCGGCGCGCAGCAGCGCGCGAGGGTCGACTCCGGGATGATCGTAGAAGCGCCCGTCCTCGTAGGCGATCAGCATCGCGACATAGCGGGGATCGACATCGTGGATCGTCGCCGGAAGGCGCCAGATTCCGTCCCGCATCGTGAAGGCGCGCAAGAGGCGTCCGTTGCGGTCGAGCACCACGGTCGAGCCTTCGCGGGAGGCCATGAGATCGAGGGGCGGGAGACTCTCGACGTAACGCGACCAGATGAGATGCCCGCCTGCGCCCGCCGCGGCGAGGAGCGCGACGACGGCGAGCGCGATGACGGCGGCGCGGCGTCCCCGCTTTGGCGGCGATGACGGCGCGGGCTTCACTTCGCCTTCACCTCCACTTCCCCGAAGGCGGTGCGGCCGAAGCGCTCGGGATTGTACATGTCCTCCGCCGTCGCGGGCGGATGGACGTAATGACCGGGCGCGACGGCGCGCACGACATAGGCGAGATCGATGAAGGCGCTCTGGTCCGGCGCGCGATCGAGCACCGCCACGAAACGATCGTCGCGATATTCGGTATGCGCCACCGGCGCGTCGTTCGTCACCCAGTTGAAGGCTTCGAGCGAGGCGCCGTCGACGAGCGCGGGATTGTCGATCTCGAGTCCCGCGGGCAGCCGGTCCACAATAAGAAGCCGCGCATAGCGCGCTTCCGTCTCCGTCACTTTCAGCACGACGACGACCCGGTCGTTCTGCCTGAGGCTCGCAAGGTCGGTCTTCGTTCCGTCGAGCTTGTAGAAGCTGCGCTCGATCTCATAGCCGTGCGAAAGCGCCGGCTTCGGGCGCGATCGGCGCGCCCGAGGCCGTCACCACGAGTTCCGCCGGCGTCTGGCCGGCGTTGGCGACAAGCACCGGCTCGCGCGCGAAAGCCGCGCCGTCCCAGCGGCGGTAGAGCGCCCCCTTGATCGGACGGCCGTTGAGATCGAACGCGCCGGCCTGGCCCTTCTCGGCGAGCGCCTCCGCCGCCAGCACCATCCAGTTCATCTCCTGCGTGCTGAGGAGGGTGCGCTCGTTTCGCGCCGCATTGAGCGCGTCGCCCGCGCGCGCGATCGCGTCGTCGGGCAGCCCGCCCTTCGCCGGGTCGGCTTCGACCAGGAGCGCGAGCACGCCCGCCGCGTCGCGCAGGCGCGAGCCGAAGTCGCGCCGCGACGCGCCGGTGTCGCGTTCGGAGGCAAGTGCGTCGAGCGCCGCGCCGAAGACGCGTCCGGCGCGCGTCCGGTCGCCGAGCATCGCGAGCGCCGCGCCGAGCTGGGCCTTCGCGAGCGGCGAGGGAAAAGCGTCGAGCTTGGCGTCCGAGAGATAGCGCAGGTCGCCGATCACCGGCCGCCCGTTGCGCGCGAGCACATAGAGCGCATAGGCCAGCGCATCCGCATTGTCGGCGTTCGGCTCCGCCGCATTGATGGCCGTGTTGCGCAGACGGTCGAGCGCGAGGCCGAAGGCAAGCTGCGGCACGGCGTATTTCTGCTCGCGCGCGCGGGTGAGGAAGTCGGTCACATAAGCGTCGAGCCAGGGGTCGTCGTCGCCGCTGTCGGCTTCCCACATGCCGAAGGCGCCGCTCGCGCTCTGGCGCGTGAGTTGCCGCGCGATCGCCTGCTTGATGCGCGCGTCGATGTCCGGATCGACCCCGAGACTTTCCAGCGAAGCCAGATGGTTCACATAGAGCAGCGGCAGCGCGCGGCTCACCGTTTGCTCCGAGCAGCCGTAAGGATAGCGGTCGAGCTGCTGCAACAGCGCAGGCGCGTCGAGCGCGCCGAAGGGGGAAGCGCTGATCGCCACCGAGCCCGTCGCCGGAATGAAATCCGCGAGCATGTCGGCGGGCAGCGTCTGGCTTCCGCCCGCCGGCAGCGCCGTCACGGTGCGGCGGTAGACGTCCGGCGCGCCGGACGTGATCCCGAGCGTCAGCCGTTGCGTCGCATCGAGGTCGGGTCCGGTGAGGCGCACGTCGAACTCGGCGACGCCGACGCCCGCCGCGGCGATCGAAGCCGTCGCCGAACGGCGCTGATGCGCGTCGAGATGAAGCGTCTGGCGCAGGGCATCGGCGTCCGCGGTCAGCGGCCCGTGGATGTCGATGTCGAGCGCATAGTCGCCGGCCGCGCCTTCGACATTGTCGATGTCGATATGGATCTGCGAACGGTCGCCCACGTTGAGGAATCGCGGCAGCGTCGCTTGCACGACCACCTTGTCCCGCACCGCGACATCCGCCTGCGCGGCCCCCACCTTGTTTTTGGACCAGGCGACCGCCGCGAGCCGCACCGCGCCATTGAAGGCGGGCAGGTCGAACGTGATCGTCGCCTTGCCCTCGGCGTCGAGCTTCACGATCCCGGAATAGCGCGCGAGCGGCGGCTGGGTCGGCAGATTGCCTTCGAGGGCGCCGCTCCCGTCGCCGCCGACATGAATCGCGCCCGCGGCGCCCTGCATGCCGTCGATGAGCATGCCCCAGAGGTCGCGGATTTCGACGGGCAGCTTCCGCTGGCCGAAGAAATAGCCGCCAGGGTCGGGCGTTTTGTAGCCTGTCAGGTTCAGGATGCCGATGTCGACCGCCGACAGCGTGACGAAAGCCTCGTCGCCCGGCGCGAGGCCCGCGACTTTCACCGGCACGGAGATCGGCCCGCGCGGCCGCGCGACCTCGGGCGCATCGAGCGTCACGTCGAGCTTGTGCGAATCGGGCGCGATCCCGAACCATGCGACGCCAATCGCGCGGCCGGGCATACGCTTTTCCGCGACATCGAGCGGGCGGTGCGTGAGCGCGACCGCATAGGCGCCCGGCCCCCAATCCGCGCCGACCGAGAAGGGCACGACGTTGTCGCCGGCTGCGAGATCGACGTCGATGAATTTCTCAAGCCTGTCGCCGATGAGCGCGACCGTCGCCTTGCCTGCGGAAAGGGCATGGATGCGCAGCTTCGCCTCCTCGCCCGGCGCATAGGCCGTCTTGTCGAGTGTCACCTGCACGTTGTCGGGCGTGTCGGCGCCCACGGTTCCCGACCAGCCCACGTCGAACGTGAGGCTCGTCTCCTCGCCGTCGAGCGTCTTCACGTCCAGTCTGTGCGCGCCCCAGCTCACGGGCGCCGAGATCTTCGCTGTTCCGTCCGCGCCAATGTCGATCGTTCCGGTGGCGATGCGCTTCGACGATTTGACCGGCTCGAAGCTCCAGCGTCCGTCCGAATTGAACCACTGGTAATCGCTCGTCACCTGATAGAGCGACCATTCGGCGCCCTTGCGCGATACGCGCGCGCCGTCCGGCGTGACGGCGACCGCCTCGAAAGTCGCAACGTCGCCCGCGCTGATCGAGGCGTCGAAGTCCTTCTTCACGCCGATCATGACGCCCTTCGCCCGGACGGGCAGCGTCGCCGTGCGCTCGACCGTGCGTCCGCCCGGCTCGGCCACGTCCACGATCAGTTTCGCTTCGAGCGGCCGCGTGGACGTTCCGTCCGGCAATTCGACCGAGAGATCGGCGTGGCCCTTGGCGTCCGTCGCGACTTTGTCCGCGAACTGCTGCTGGATCGGCGTGAAGTCGTCGTCTGCGAGACCCGCGACATAGCCCGGGAAGCCGGGCAGGGCGCCGCCGGGCGCCATCTGAAGCCGCACGGCGCCCGTCACGTCGAGCCCGCTCGCCGGCGCGCCATACAGGAAGCGCGCGTCGAGAGAGAATTGGATCGGCTCGCCCGGTGAGAGGAAATCGCGCGCCGGATGCAGCGTGAAGTCGAGCCGCTCGGGCATATAATCCTCGAGCAGGAATTCGACCTCGCCAATCGCTGCGCCCTTGGGATCGGCGTAAGCCTCGATCGTCCATTTGCCGGACGCCGCGCCCGGCAGCAGCGGCAGCGAGAAGGCGTGTCCGCCGAGGCCCGCGTCCGCCACCGTCTCGCGTTTGTATTCGACGCCGTCCGGCCGCTTCGCGACGAAGGTCAGCGGCAGGCCCGTCTTTGCGACGCCCTTCGCGTCGCGCAGGAGTCGCGGTCGCGAAGACCGTCTCGCCCGAGCGGTAAACGCCCCGCTCGGTGTAGAGGAAGGCGTCGAGGCCGGCCGGCGCGTCGCGTCCGCCGACGCCGCGATCGGTGAGGTCGAAGGCGTTCTGCGTGAGGCTGAGGAAATTGTAGTCGGGCCCAAGCGTGGCCACGAGCAGCCCGGGCGCCGAGCCGCCCTTGCCCCGCGAAAGACCAGGATCGAAATCGACGCGACCGTCCGGCCCCGTCGTCCGGGTCGCCAGCACCTCGTTGTTTCGCGCGACGAGTTTCAGCTCCACGCCCGCGACCGGGCCGGCCGACGCCAGAGACTGCACCATCGCATGAAGCCCGTCGTCGCCCGAGATAGCCGTGACGCCGAGGTCGGAGACGACCATCCATTGCGTCGCGAGCTGCTGGCTCTCGCCCATGTCCTGAGCGCCCGGAACCTTCTCCTTCCACGGCTTTGCCGTGACGAGATAGACGCCCGGCTCAAGCGCGCCGACCGCCTTGAGGATCGGGAATTCCGTGACGACATCCTTGTTGAGGTCGGAGGCGACATCCATCGAGCCGCTCCAGACCTTTGCGCCGTCCTGGCTCTCGATCTCCTGCGCGCGAGAGGAATCGATCGGCTTGAGGAAGTCGTCACGGGCCACGGTCGCGACGAGATTGCGGTCGCCGATGCGATAGATGTCGATCGCGACCTTGCTCGTGTTGACGGTGACGAGCGGCGCGCCTTCCTGGCCCTGGCGCGGCAGCACATAGGCCTTGCCCGCGAAATGCGCCTGCGGCGATCGGTCGCGGACATAGATCTGATAATCGGCGGTCTTCAGCAGCGCCTCGCCGACCGCCGAGGGCAGGCCCTCGCGCAACGTAATCTCGTAGCGCTCGCCGTGCTTCAGGCCCTCGACGCAGAGCTGCTGGTCCTCGTTGGAGATGGCGGTTTCCGATGAGCCCGCCACCGCGACGTAAGGCGCGAAATCCGTCTTGCGCGCGAGCGGGTCGGAGAAATTGAAACAGACGCGCGGCGCCGTGGACTCGTTATCCACCTTGTAGTCGACGATGCGGAAACCGTGCTCGGCGCGCATGTCTTCGTAGGTCTTGCGCACGTCGGGCGCGTTGTTCTTGTCGAGCGAGGCGCGCAGCGCGTCGAGCGCCGGGCGCCAGAGCTCGTGGCGCGCCAGCAACGCGCCGAGGGTTGCGAGCGCCTGCGCCTGCGTCTGCGCGGCCGTCGCGCGCTCGTAGGCGGCGTAAGCCGCGGTCGCGCCATTGGTGACGAGGTCGTAGCGGTTGTCGGCCTGCGCGTCGTCGGCGCGGATCGCGACGTCGGAGAGCGCAAGCCAGTTGGCGGGATCCTTGGGCGCCGCCGAGATCGCGGCTGCTGCCAGTTTCTCCGCGGCGTCGAACTTGCCGGCGGCCGCGGCGGCCGCAGCGGCCTTGCGAAGGACGTCGGGCGACTTGCCGGAGATCGTCGGGCTGATCTTCGCCGCGGTGATGCGAAGCGTTTCGGCGAGCCGCACCGCGTCGCTCGCCATGTCCTGGCGCTGATAGGGCCTGGACTCGGCCGCGAAGGCGGCGGCCGACGTCAGCAGCAGAAGGAGAAGCGCGAACGAGCGAAGCGCCTGACGCATCGGGGCCTGTCTCCGTCCTTTCCGCGCAGGATCAAGCGCGGCGGTTCTGATGAGCGTTGAGGTTAGCACGGCAGCAGCGCGCGCGCTCGATTCTCCTCTCAAGACGAACGGGTGAGGGTTGTTGGTCTTCGCGACGAAAGACCTCCGACTGTGATTTGCTGAACGGTGTAAGGTTTCGTCGGTTTTGTTTTTTCGTGCTTTTCGTGTATCGGGGCGGCCCGATCTGGATTCACGGAGGATCAACTCGGCGAACCGGACGGGTAGACTTGCGTGCGCTTTGGCGGCATCGTCGTCGGCAGCGCGTTCAAAGGGCGAGATCGCCCAAAGCTGGGGAGTCCCAAGGATGAAGTTTGCAATTCCGTTTTGCGCAGCGCTGCTTTGCGCCGGCGCCGCGCACGCTCAGGTCGAGCTGAGCACTTATGCCGACGCCGACGGCAATCTCGATGTTCAGAAGCTGACCTGCGCCCAATTGGCCGGGACCTTCCAGGAAGACGCCGACTTCATGACGGTCTGGTACAGCGGCTGGTACAATGGTCTGGCGAATTACAGCAAAATGAAGGTTGATCGCGCCAAGGAGCTGGAGCATCGCGTGATCGTTTATTGCAAGGCCCACCCCGACAAGAAGGTGATCACTGCAATGGACATCAACATCAAGCAGATGCGCAAGGAACTCGGCATCAAGGTGGACGACGAGAAGTAACCGCGCCTTCATTTGTGCGTGGCCGATCGTCGAGCGGCGCAGGCGCCTTACGGCCGTTTCTCTGGAACGAAGCTGGACCGCACGCGAACGTTATACTTCAGGTCGCCGATCTGCCGGATGACATCGATTCTGGTTTGGAAAGAGCGAAAACATGATCACCTTCAAGACAACTTGCGCCGAACTCTCGAGCGTTGCGGGCGGTGGCGGATTGCGGGCGGCGCTGGTCGCCGCGGCGGCTCTGTTTGCGTCGGTCTCTGCAGCCTCTGCACAGGTCGAGCTGAAGACCTATGCCGACGCCAAGGGCTATCTCAACGTGAAGGCGCTGACCTGCGCGCAGCTCGCCAACACGTTCCAGGAGGACGCCGACTTCCTCGGCACCTGGTACAGCGGATACTTCAATGGTCGCATGAAGCGGCATTCCATCAACATCAAGCGAACCAAGGAAGGCATCCACGAGGTCATCGTCTACTGCAAGGCGAACCCCGACAAGAAAGTTATCGAGGCGGTTGAGGCCTACGTGAAGAAGGTGCGGCAAGACGGTAAGTAAGACGCGGCGGCTCGCGGCGTCGATTCATCGAGGAAGTCCGACGCCCTTGCCCGTGCGGCGGGAGGGCGTCGGCTGTCGCGAAGCATCTCATAGGGCACATTCAGTTCCCTCCCGCTTCCGCATCCTCTACCATCGCGCGCGCTCTGCTCGGGGCGGCATGATGGGTGAGTGCGGATGAGGCAAAGGCCGGTTTCACTCCTCCTTGCTCTCGCGGCGCTTTTCGCCGCTCCGCAGGCGCTTGCGCAGAAGCCGCCCACGCCGCCTTCCGCGACCTCGGACGCCGCGCTGGCCGCGCAAAAGGACGCCTTCCTCGCCTTGCCGGAGACGACCCGCAAGGCGGTCCAGGACGCGCTCGTCTGGCTCGGCGTCTACAACGGGACGAACGACGGCGATTTCGGCAAACGCACGCGCGACGCGATCCTCGCCTGGCAGCGAAGCGTGAAGGCGAAGCCGGACGGCGTGCTGGATCCGGGCCTCGTCCAGGCGCTGCTCGGCGCGGGCCTGAACGCGCGCGACGCGGCGGGGTTCCGGACGATCGTCGACGGCCGGACCGGCGCGCGCATCGGCGCGCCGACCAAGCTTTTCGCGCGGGGGGCGAAGCTCGACCTTGTTTCGGATTCCACGGGCGACCTTGCCGCGCTTTATGCCAAGCTCTCCGCAACGACGGCCACGCGCAAGATCGCCTATAAGGCGATGAAACCGAACGCCTTCTTCGTCCTTTCGGGCCAGGACGGCGGGCGGAAATTCTATACGCGCTACGACGAGCAGGAGGGCGCAAAGCCGCCGATCCGCGGCTTCGTCTTTTCCTATCCGGCGGAAGCGGCCGGAACCTTCGACCGGGTCGCGGTCGCCGTCGCCAATTCCTTCGAGCCGTTTCCGTCGAACGCTCCGGCAAGCGCTCCTCCGCCGCCACCCCTGCCGCCCGCGCCAAGGGCCACCGCCCTTATCGTCGGGCCGGGGCGGGCCGTCACGGCGCTGAACCCCGCGGATTGCCAAAACCCCATGATCGGAGGCAAGCCGGCGCGTTTCGAGAAGACCGACCCGTCCGGCCTCGCCGTTTTGGTCGGCGATTTCACCGCCAACGGCCAGCCGCCAAAGCTTGGGCCGATGTCCTCGGACCTCGTGGCGCTTTCGGCGCCGGGCGACCGGATCGCCGCGAGCCCGGCCTCTGCGGCGGGCGACGCGAAGCGGCCGGCCGTCGTCGCCGCGCTCGATCAGGGCGCGAGCGGCGGCCCGCTGTTCGACCGGGCGGGCAGGCTCGTCGGGCTCGTCGCGCCTGTCGCCGAGGCGCCCAAGAGGGTCGGCGGCGTCGCCCTGGCCTCCGTCCTATCCGGTAATCGACGCGGACGCCGTCGGCGCCTTTCTCGGCGGCGGCGCGCTCGTGCCCGAGCCGGCGCCCGCGGCCTCCGCGCCTATGAGCGCGGGCGCGATCGCCGAGCGGGAGAAGGGGGCTGTGGTCCCAGTCTTCTGCGGGAAGTGAGGCCTCGAGCCAGCACGGTTCATCGAGCGTCGCAGGATAATCTTCAAGCATGCCCCCGGAGACACCCATGACAACGCCTGTCCTCATTGTCGGCGCCGGCCCGGTCGGCCTGACGATGGCCTGCGAGCTGGCCCGCTACGGCGTGCCGCTGCGCATCGTCGACAAGGCGGCGACGCGAACCGACAAATCGAAGGCGCTTGTCGTCTGGAGTCGAACGCTCGAACTGCTCGCCCGCGCTGACCTCGCGGCGCCTTTCGTCTCTGCGGGGCTCAAGATGCCTGGGGCGAACATGTTCGCCGGAAAGGAGCGGCTCGCCCGCCTCGACTTCGAATCGGTCGCGTCCCCGTTTCGTTTTGCGCTCGCCTTGCCGCAGTCCGAAACAGAGCGCCTGCTGGAGGAACGGCTCCGCGCGCTCGGCCTTTCTGTCGACCGCCAGACCGAACTTCTCGACTTCACGCAAGGGGAGGACATCGTCTCCTGCGTTCTTCGCGCGGCGGACGGCCAGGAACAGACCGTCGATGCGAGCTGGGTCATCGGGTGTGACGGCGCGCATTCCACGATCCGGCATCGCCTCGGCCTCGCGTTCCGCGGCAACGCGATCCTGACCGACTTCGCTCTTGCCGACATCCACCTGTCGGGCCTTGAAACGCCGGCGGACGAGATCGCCATCCACATGCACCCTGAAGGGGTCATCGCGTACTTTCCGTTGGGAAAGGGCCGCTGGCGCATCATTGCGGACCTTGGCCCGTCGCATGGCGGTCTGCGTCCCGATCCGTCGATCGCCGAAATCCAGGCGCTCGTGACACGCCGCACGCCGGGGGTCTCGGTGTTCGATCCGGTCTGGATCTCCGCATTCGTCATCAATGAGCGGATGGTGGACTCGTACCGGTCCGGGCGCGTTTTCCTCGCAGGGGACGCAGCGCATGTTCACAGTCCGGCCGGCGGTCAGGGCATGAATACGGGCATGCAGGACGCGTTCAATCTGGCGTGGAAGCTCGCGCTCGTCGTTAAAGGCCTCGCCGATCCGGAGACCTTGCTCGACAGCTACAGTCCCGAGCGCAGCGCGGTCGCCAGCGGTGTGCTCAGGGACTCGGGCCGGCTCACGGAAATCGCGACATTGAAGAATCCCGTCGCTGAGAATTTGCGGAACTTCATCGCCCGCCATGTGCTCGGCTTCGAAGCCGCTCGCCACGCGCTGGCGACGCGTCTGTCGGAAACCTCGATCGGATATCCGGCGAGCCCGCTCAACGCCGGGTCGGCTGGCGAACTCGATGGGCCTGAGCCGGGCGCGCGTTTCGTGGCCGACGAACCTTTCGGTTCCGGCTCGCTCCCGCGTTTCTCGCTCGCAGCGGCGCCGTCGCGGGAAGCCTCCAGGATCCTTGGGGACTTCGCGCGGATCATGGAGCCCGAGCTTCGGACGCCTCCCGATCCGAGGGGCGCCTGGCTCGTGCGGCCGGACGGTTATGTCGCGGCGGCGGCGCGGGCGGAGGAACTCGCGCCCATCGAGGAAGCGTTGGCGCGCATCGTCGGGTAGCGGCCCCCGCCGCTCCTCATACCGGGACGATGGGCGCCTTTGTCTTCCGCAGCGCGTCCAGAACGCGCGGATCGAGATGCAGATGCGCCTGCAGCAACTCCGGCGGCGTCAAGGCGAGCCATTGATTGAGCGACAGGTCCGCGTAATAGCTGCTCCTGAACATTTCGAGGAAGCGCAGCGGCGTCGAGCCGGTGTTCTCGATATAATGGCCCATGGCGAAGGGCACAAAGCCGACGTCGCCCGCGCGATAGTCGAAGGTGCGCGCCTGACCGGACGACGCGAAGACGGTCATCCGTCCCTCGCCCTCGATGTAATATTGCCATTCGTCGGCGTTGGGGTGCCAGTGGAGTTCGCGCATGCCGCCCGGGTCGACCTCGACGAGCGCCGCGGCGATCGTCTTGGACGCGGGAAAGTTGCTCGAAATCGACGATGCGCACCGTGCCGCTCTTCGTGCGGATCGGCTCTTGCGCCAGCATCTTGTGAGCGAAGCTGTTCGGCACGGGCTCGGCGCCGCGCAGCTTGTCGGGGCCGAGCGGCCCCGGCACGGGCGCGTCGAAGATGTAAAGCTGGCTCGGGTCGGGCGTGTGGCTCAACAGATCGCCCGGGACGCCGAAATTCTTCGCCAGCACTTCGTTGGGCGTATGCTTGAACCAGTCGCTCAGCAGGAAGGTGCTGTCCTCGTCGAAACTGCCGCTGTCGAAGACGAGCAGAAATTCGCATCCGTCCGGTCCGAGCCCCTGGATCGCGTGCGGGATGCCTGAGGGAAAGTACCAGAGGTCGCCGACCCCGACGTCCTCGACGAAATTGCGGCCTTGCGGGTCGATCGCGTTGATCCGCGCCGTTCCGTAAAGCATGTAGGCCCATTCGGCTTCCTTGTGCCAATGCAGTTCGCGGATCCCTCCGGCGTTGAGCCGCATGTTGACCCCGGCGATGGGCTTCGAGACGCCAAGCTCCCGTTCCGTGATCTGCCGCGTCCAGCCGCCGCTCTCCTGGCGGACATGCGAATCGGCAAAGGAAAAGCGCAGGTTCGGCAGGGTGCCGTGATCGGTTCTCGGCGGATTTACGATGTCGGGATTCTGCCGCTCGCGCACGAGGTCCTTCGGGCCCGGATCCGTGCCGCCGACGCCCGGCGCCCGGCTTGGCTGGATCTCGGCTGCGCCGGTCTTTTGCGCGGCCATCAACGCGCTCGCGCCCACGGCGAGGCCGCCCAGAAGCTCACGCCGGCTCGTTTCGTTCATTGGGGTTCCTCCCGTGTTTGAACCGCGCGCCCGATCATTGATTGCGGCGCTTGCTTGAGATCTCGCAGGCCTGTCACGCGGACGCGTGAGAGCGTTTCGCAGGCGCGCCTCTTAGTCGAACCAAAAAAGGCGCCTCGCGATCAATTCAGCGTGACCCTGTGGGCCCGTCGGCGCCTGCGGCGCCTTTCAGCCCTGGCAGCCGTAGTCGAGCAGGTCGTCCGACCCCATCGGCCACCACTGATGGGGCGCATGGACGTAGGTGGCGAGGACGACGAATTCGTCCGTCCCGTCCATCGGGACTTTGGCGACGGCGATCGTGATATCTGGCGCGGCTTCTGGCCATGCCGGCAAGGCCCTCCGCGGCCAGCCGGAAAGGATAGACGCCTGCGAGATCGGACTGCCCGGTGCGGTAGATCCAGAACACGGAATGCGGGATCAGCGCGCCGAGTTTCGCCCATTCGCCGATCGGCGCGCGCGGCGCAAAGGCCCTGAGCGCGGCCGCCGCCTCCGGAACGAGGCAGGCGATATGGATATGCATCTGGTCCTGGCTGCGTACGACCGCGGGATTGACGACCAGCCCCACCCGCGTCGCATCGATGGGCCCGCCGCCGAGGAAGCTGCGCGCGTTCCACGCTTCGGCGAAATAATTCGGCGCGTCCGGCGATTGAAGGAACCCGTCTTCGACCCCTGTCACGCGGCGGGTGGGGGAGAGAATCGTATCCGGGTCTCCAATGGGCGGCCGCAGCACGATAAAGCCGCGCGCTTGGCCGCCTTGAAGGTCGACCTTGAGACAGGGGAACGGAGATCCCGTGAGCTTGTAGGTCGCAACGCACGCCTGGATGACCGGCCAGAGCGCCTGCCGCTGCACGCCGGCCCCCCAGGCCACAGCCGCAATCAGCCCCACCGCGATCAGCGCCACGGGGAAGGAGCAGATCTGAAGCCAGCGCGGCAGGCGTCGAAGCAAGGTCACGTCCGCGCCGGATGTCTGTCTTCGACGAAGGCGCTCCGCGGAATCCCTTGCGCGAACAGGAGCGCGGTGAGGTCGGCATGGTCAATTCGGGCGTCGGCCGCGGCGGCGACTTTGGGCTTCGCGCGATAGGCGACGCCGAGGCCCGCGGCCTGAAGCATGGCGAGGTCGTTGGCCCCGTCTCCGACCGCCATCGTCTCCGCGAGCGAAAGACCCATGGCGTCCGCGATTTCCCTGAGCGCCGCGAGCTTCGCCTCCTGTCCGAGCACCGGATCGACCACCCGGCCCGTGAACCGGTCCCCTTCGATCTCGAGTTCGTTGGCGCGATCCTCGTCCGCGCCGATGCGGCGAAGAATCTCGCGGGTGAACTGGCGGAAGCCCCCCGATACGATCGCCACCCGGGCGCCGTGCGCCCGCATGGTCTGGGCCAGCGTCCGCGCGCCCGGGTTGAGGCGGATGCGCTCGTCGAGAATCGAATCGATCACGCTCGCCGGGAGTCCCGCGAGCAGGCCGACCCGCTCGCGCAGCGCCGGCTCGAATGCGATCTCGCCCCGCATCGCGCGCTCGGTGATAACGGCGACTTTCTCGCCGACGCCCGCGAAGGCCGCGAGCTCGTCCACGCATTCCTGGCCGATCAGAGTCGAAATCCATGTCCGCCACCAGAAGCCGCTTGACGCGTCCCTTGCGGGGCTGGACGATGACGTCCGCCGCCTCGCCATGCATCGCCGTCTCGAGCGCGGCGCGCGTGGGCCCAAGCTCGCCTTGAAAGAAAAGGTCGGCGGCGATGTCCTCGTCGAGCCATGCCCGGCCCTCGTAGCCCGGAGCGGCTTGCGCGAGCGCGTCCAGTCCTGCATCGCTGAGCCGCGTTCGGAGGGGATCGGCGACGACAGTGGCGACGAGAGCGGGCATGCCAGATCCGGAGGGGCAGGGGGAGAGGGAAGCGCCGCGGCGCGCGCTTCTCATTGCAGGCCCGACGGCCAGCGGCAAGTCCGCGCTCGCCCTCTCTCTGGCGCGGCGGTTCGGCGCGACGATCGTCAACGCCGATTCCATGCAGGTTTACCGGGACTTGCGCGTGCTCACGGCGCGGCCCAGCGAAGAGGAGGCGCGGCTTGCGCCCCACCGGCTCTTCGGCGAGGTGGACGGCGCCGTCAACTTTTCCGTGGGACATTGGGCGCGCCGCGCGGCGGAGATCCTCGCCGAAATCGGCGAAAGCCCGGTGATTTTCGTCGGCGGCTCCGGCCTTTACTTTCGCGCGCTGACGGAGGGCCTCTCCGCCATGCCCGCCGTCCCGGAAGAGGTTCGCGCCGCGATCCGTCGCCTTGCGGAAGGCCGCCCGACGCCCGAGCTTCACGCCGATCTCGCCGCCCGGGACCCGGAGACCGCGGCCCGGCTCAGGGCGAACGACCGCCAGCGCATTTTGCGCGCGCTCGAAGTGATCGCCGCGACCGGCCGCCCGCTCGCTTCGTTCCACGGAGCGCGCGAGGCGCCTGCGCTCGCGCAGGGCGCCTGGGCTGGCCTTTTTCTGGCGCCCGACCGGGAGACGCTCTATCGGCGCATCGATGCCCGCTTCGACACGATGCTCGAAGCGGGCGCGCTCGACGAGGTCGCTGAGCTCGCGGCCCGCCGGCTGGACCCGGCGCTGCCGGTCATGCGCGCGCATGGCGTCCCGCATCTGATCGCCCATCTCGAAGGCCGCATCAGCCTCGCCGAAGCGGCCGAGCGGGCGAAACTCGACACGCGCCACTACGCCAAGCGGCAGTTCACCTGGGCGCGGCATCAGCTTTCCGGCTTTGCGTGGATCGCGCCGGATTCTGCGGAAGAGGCCGGAATCCGGGAATTTGCACGTATCCTCGCTGGGCTTCGTTAACCCGTGTGCGCTTTGTTCGAACTCGCGCGGGAAGGCCGCGTGCGCCCGCGAGGACATCATGGACATGCGCCCCTGGTCGAAAAGCGCCGGAACGGCGAACGCCGCGCTCGCCTGCGCGCTCGCGTTGTTCGCGCTCGCCGCCGCGTCGCTGTACGCCCTTCAGGCGCGGGGCTTCGACCGGATCGAGGCAAGAGCCCGGGCCGCGGCCGAGATCGCCGCAGCGGGGCGAACGATGCTCGATATTCCCCTCGCTGTCCTCGGCATCCTCGAATTCGACGACAATGTCGAAGCCGGCCGGCAGGCGCCCGTGCTCTTCCTCGACGCGACCCGCGAGACCCGCCACGCGCTCGATGCGGCGGCGCGTCTCGCCCCCGACAAGGCGACGGAGATCGAGTCGTTCCGGCGCCGTCTCGACGATCTCATCGAGAAGGCCCGCGCGCCGCTCGCCATCGGCAATGCGACCGCCGGCCTCACGGGCGCTTCCGAACTCAGCCCCGGCGACTTTGCGCAACTGGCTTCGGGCGCACGGCTCGCCGCCGAGCCGAGCGTGGCGTTTCAAGTCCTCTCCGTCGATCTCGCCCGATTCGGCGACGCGCTCCTCATCAATTCCATGGAGGCGTCGAGCGGGCTCGAACGATCCTGCCAGACGGCGATGCTCCTTATGGCGGCCGCCGGGCTTGCGGCCATTCTCGCGGCCCGCGTGGCCGGACGGCGCAGCCTTGGCCATGAGTTGATGAGCAGAGGCGAGGCGCGCCGCAGGCTCAGCGCCTTCGGTCCCGTGGCGCTCGATCCGCCGCGCGGATCGCCGGAGGATCTCGCAGCCGCCGCGCGTGCGGTTTCGGCGAGCCAGGCCGCCGAGCCGCTCGCCTATCTCGCAGAATCGCCGGCCATTGCGCGGCCGGGTTCGCTGCGCGATCCGCAAGCCTGGGCGCGGGCCGCCGCTGGCCCCACTCGGAGCGGTTCGACCGGCTGAGCGGCCCCGCGTCAGCGCGTCGAAAGGCCGCCCGAAGCGGCCTGGCTCGCGCGCGCGGCCGTCGCTTCCGCACGCGCGGCTCCTGCGTTACCCTCCCGCGCCATGACGAAAAGCCAGCGCGAAAAATCGGGCCTCGCCGCCGCGCGGGAGGAACATGCGAAGCTCGGCGCGGAGATCGCCGAGGCCGACCGCCGCTACTACGCCGAGGATGCGCCGACCATTTCGGACGCGGCCTATGATGTGTTGCGCCGGCGCTATGAGGCGCTGGAGGCCGAATTCCCGGAGCTTGCCGGACCGGACTCGGCGAGCCGGAGAGTTGGCGTCGGGCCCTCGGAGAAATTCGCGAAGGTCCGGCACGCCGTGCCGATGCTTTCGCTCGCCAACGCCTTCGCCGACGAGGAGGTCATTGAGTTCTGCGCCCGCGTGCGGCGTTTTCTCGGGATGGCGGACGACGACCCGCTCGCCATGACGGCGGAGCCGAAGATCGACGGCCTCTCGTGCAGCCTGCGCTATGAGGAGGGCGAGCTTGTCCAGGCCGCGACGCGCGGCGACGGCTTCGAGGGCGAGGACGTGACTGCCAACGTCCGCACCATTCGCGCGATCCCGCACCGACTTGAGGGCGCCCCGAGAATTTTCGAGGCGCGCGGCGAAGTCTATATGCGCCACGAGGATTTCGAGGCGCTCAACGCCCGGCAGGCGGCGGCGGGGAAACCGGTCTTCGCCAATCCGCGCAATTCGGCGGCAGGTTCGCTCCGCCAGCTCGACCCGGCCATCACCGCTTCGCGGCCGCTCGCGTTTTTTGCCTATTCCTGGGGCGCGATCAGCGAGCCGATCGCCGCGACCCAGCTCGAGGCCATCCACGCGTTGCATCGCTTAGGGCTGCCGACCAATCCGCTGACCCGGCTCTGCCGCACGGCGGACGAGATGCTCGCCCATTACCGCGAGATCGAGCAGAAGCGCGCAACGCTCGGCTATGACATCGACGGCGTGGTCTACAAGGTCGACGACCTCTCCTTGCAGACCCGCCTCGGCTTCGTCTCCCGGTCGCCGCGCTGGGCGCTGGCGCACAAGTTTCCGGCCGAGCGCGCCACGACCGTGCTTGAAGGGATCGAGATCCAGGTCGGGCGGACCGGCGCGCTCACTCCGGTCGCGAAGCTCAAGCCCGTCACGGTCGGCGGCGTCGTGGTCTCGAACGCGACGCTCCACAACGAGGACGAGATCGCGCGCAAGGACGTGCGCGTCGGCGACACGGTCGTCGTGCAGCGCGCGGGCGACGTGATCCCGCAGATCCTCGAAGTCGTGCGCGACGCAGCGCACGAGCGAAGGCCGGAGTTCGTTTTCCCCGACGTGTGCCCTGTCTGCGGCTCGGCGGCCTTGCGCGAGATCGACGAGAAGACGGGAGAAATGGACGCCGTGCGCCGCTGCACCGGCCATCTGGTGTGCCCGGCGCAGGCGGTCGAGGGCCTGAAGCATTTCTGCTCGCGCAACGCCTTCGACATCGAAGGGTTGGGCGACAAGCAGATCGAGCTCTTCTACTCGAAGGGCCTCATCCGCACGCCCGCCGACATCTTCACCCTGCGCGAACGCGACGGCCAGAAGGAGCCGCCCTTGCGCGAATGGGAGGGCTTCGGCGAGGTTTCGGCGCGCAATCTGTTCAACGCCGTCGAGGCGCGGCGCGGAATCGCGCTCAACCGCTTCCTTTATGCGCTCGGAATCCGCCATGTCGGCGAGACCAACGCGCGCCGGCTCGCGCGCCATTTCGGCGACTGGGATTCGTTCCGCGCCGCCGCCCGCGCGCCCGACGCGAAGGAGGAGCTGTCGCACATTTCGGGAATCGGGCCGATTGTCGCCGAGGCCATTGCCGATTTCTTCGCCGAGGAGCGCAACGAGAAGGCGCTCGACGCGCTCGTCGCTCAGGTGACGGTCGAGCCGATGGAAGCGATGGCCGCGGGCCATCCGCTCGCGGGCAAGACCGTCGTCTTCACGGGCTCGCTCGAACGCATGAGCCGCGACGAGGCCAAGGCGATGGCGGAGCGGCTCGGCGCCAAAGTGTCGGGCTCGATCTCGGGGAAGACCGACCTCGTCGTCGCCGGCCCCGGGGCGGGCTCCAAGCTCACGAAGGCCCGCGAATTCGGCGTCGAGGTGATCGACGAGGACGAATGGCTGAAGCGCTCGGCGGGATAGGGCGCTCCTTCGGGCGGAGCGGCTGAGGACTACAGCGTCTTCGCCAGCGCCTCCAGCTGGTCGGCGCATTGGCCCCAGCCGGAATGGAAGCCCATCCTTTCGTGTTCCTGGCGCGCCTGCGGCGTCCAGTGACGCACCCGCGCCTCGTAAGCCGTTTTCCCGTTCTCGTCCCGAAGGGTCACGATGGCGACCATGAAGGGCGGACCGTCCTTCGGCGCCCATCCCGAGGTGAACGCGTCCGTGAAGACGAGCTTCTCGTTGGGGATTGCCTCGAGAAAGACCCCGACGTTCGGGAATCGCAGCCCGTCCGGGCCTTGCATCACGATCTCGCTCGCCCCGCCCGGCCGGGCGTCCAGCTTCGCCTCGACAACCGTGAAAGGCTTCGGCGCGAACCATTGCTTGAGCAGGTCAGGCTCGGTCCAGCAGCGGTACACTTTCTCCGGCGGCGCGTCGATCAGCCGGCTGACGACGAGTTCGCGATCGTTCGGGAAACTGAGCACGGTCGCCTCCCTTCAAAGGCGCAAACGTAAGCCGGGCGGGCGCGGGACGCGAGCCCCTTCGACGAACACGGCGCCGCCTTCAAATGAAAACGGCCCCCCGCGAGGGAGGCCGCTTGTCTGAGGAACCCTGATATTTCAGAGCGCGTAGCGCGACCGCTTCTGCGACCGGAACCCCGCGAAGGCCATTCCCGCAAAGCCAATTCCGAGCATCGCCCAGGTCTGCATCTCCGGCACCGGGTCGCTGAGCGTCACGTCGACGCTGTAGCTGAGCGCCCGATTGCTGGTTCCGGACAATTCCAGGTAATAATTGCCCCCGAAGAGCCTGCTATAATCGATAGTCGCGATGCCGGACACGCCAACGGTTGTCATGGGATCCGAGGTCAGGGCGACGCCGGAACCCACCGAGCCCTTGTAGAGGGTGAAGGTCAGCGACGGGAGCAAAGCCATTTGCGATGGCGACGTGACCACCGTGAAAGACCCGCCAACGTCCCACGAGTTCACGCTCGGAATTGTAAAGCTGAAGTCCTCCGAGAAAGCGCCGCTCGAAGGTAGAAACTCAGTAGCGCCACCAGAATAGATGCCGTTGTCTACCTGAAGCGTGAGGGCGTAAGTGCTCGCGAACGCCGAACTTGCCGACACAATACCAGCAACCGCCAGGCTGGCGGCCAACATTGTCTTTTTCATTTCGATTTCCCCCGGTACGGAAGCACCGCAGCACATGTGTTGCATGTGTGAACACGCGTGTCAACTAACCCGGCCAAATCGGGAATCCGCCGCCGCCCGCGCATCAAGCGCGCTGGCAAATCCGGTTTTTGGAAGCGATTGGCCCTGCTTGTTTCGCCAGATAGGCCCGATTTCACGACGAAGCGGCGCTTCCGGGACGGAATCGGTCGGCCAACTCATGATAAAATCGCATAGGAGAACTGCTATTGAAGCATGGCTGCGCCGACATACGACCCTTAAGCTTCCGGACCGGGGATCTTAAGGCGCGATCCCCGATCAATCCGCCCGAGGCCTACGCTTGTCGGGCGCCATGGCGTTCGCGCCAGGCGGGCGGCGAGCCGGGAAAACCGAGGCTCGTCGCCTCGTAAACGCCGCGCGCGATGGCGCGGGCGACGCATTCGGCGGCCAGCATCCCGATCTCGGTGAGGTCGCGAAGCTCCGGCGCGCGGCCGGATGCGCCGGTCGAGGCGGCGAACACAACGTCGCCGTCCGTCGGGGCGTGGGCCGGCTTCAGCGCCAGTGCGAAGCCGTCCTGCGCCATGATCGCGACCCGCTTCGCCTGGGCCTTGGTGAGGATCGCGTCGGTCGCGACAACCGCCAGATCGGTGTTGGCCGGTTCGTCGTTCTTCATGCGCAGCGTTCGCGAGTCCTCCGCATCATGCGGGCCGAAGGCGTGACCGCCGAACTCGCCGTCCCGCTCATAAGGGGCGGCCCAGAAATGATGGGTTCGGCCTCGGGTCGCGCGTCCGACCGTATTGGCGACGGCGATCGCGCCGACGATGAATCCGCCGGACGTCACGGCGCTCGCCGAACCGAGGCCGCCCTTGAGGTCGAAGGTGGTGGCGCCATAGCCCGCGCCGACCGTGCCGAGGGCGAAATGGCGGGAGGCGCGCTCGGCCGCGAGATAGCCGAGATCCCAGTAAGGAGGCTTGCGTCCCCAGGTCTTGTCGCCGCCGTTGGTGAGGTCGAACAGGCTCGCCCCCGGCACGATCGGCACCAGCGCCGTGCGGACCCGGAAGCCGCGCCCGACGCTCGCGAGATAGGCCATCGCGCCGCCCGGCGCGTCGAGGCCGAAGGCCGAACCTCCCGACAGCACGAAGCCGTCCACCCGTTCGACCGTCATCTCGGGCTCCAGCAGCGCGGTGTCGCGGAACGCCGGCGCGCCGCCATGCGCCGCGAGCGAGGCGACCGCCGGCTCGTCGAACACGATCGCGGTCACGCCCGAGGCGAGACCCGGCTCGTCGGCCGAGCCGACGCGCACGCCCGGAACGTCCGTAATGAGGTTCGCCGCCATCTCAGCCTTTTGCTCTGAGTTCCGTCAGGTCGCGATGGCGATAGGCCCTCGCGCCTGCGTCGCGCAAGCTTCGGGCGCCCAAATCGGCCCATGCAGGACGAAGAGGCCATCACCTATTGGGACGAAGTCCACGCCCCGCTCGGGCTTGGGCGCCAGACGAGGCCCGTCCGAGCGGGCGGACGCTTCGCCTGGCCGGCGCTGCTTGTCGGCGCGGCTGTTTTCGGCGCGCTTGCGGGCTCGGCGCCCGCGGCGTGGCGCGCGCTTCGGCCTGTCTTCGTTCAGGCGCCGTCCGTCCGCCCGATCGTCGCTCAGACGCTTCCCGCCCCGCCGGCTGATTCGAAGTTGCAGGAGCCGCTCGGGCTAAGGAACAGGATTGTGAGCGAAGCCCCGCTTCCGGCGGCTCCTCCGAAGCCGGCGCCGGCGAAGGTCGGCGACCCGGCCGGGAGGGCGAATGCGAGCGGGTCCGGCCCGCTCATCATCAATGTGGCCGAAGCGCTCGCCGCGGCGAAGAGGTCCGATCCCGACCCCGCCTCGCGCGAGCCCGTTCCTTCGCGTTAGAAGGGCGAGGCAAGCCCGCCGCGGAGCCTCAAGCCTTCATGAAAAGCGATCTGCCCTTCCGCCCCTGCGTGGGAATTGCGCTCGCCAACGCGCGGGGCGACGTGTTTATCGGCCATCGCAGGCCCAAGAATTCGGAGGTTCTGGGCGCCAGGTCCTGGCAGATGCCGCAGGGCGGGATCGATCCCGGCGAGGCGCCGCTCTCCGCGGCGGAACGCGAACTGTGGGAGGAGACCAATGTCCGGAGCGTCGCCTTGATCGCCGAATATCCCGAGTGGCTCCCTTACGACCTGCCGGAGAGCGCGCTCGGACGCTGGGCGGGACGCTACCGGGGGCAGACGCAGAAATGGTTCCTCTTCCGCTTTACGGGCGGCGAATTGGAAATCGACGTGGACGCGCCGGCCGGCGGAGCCCACGGCGCCGAATTCGACGCGTGGCGCTGGGAGCGGTTCGAGCGCCTGCCCGACCTGGTGGTCCCCTTCAAGCGGCAGGTGTACGAGACCGTGGCGGCCGCTTTCGCGCCGCTCGCGCGGGGAGGCGGCCGGTAAGGCCGGGGGTGAGCCCGCCGGTCAGGTTCCCGCCTTGACCGAGGCCAGAGCTGCGGCCATCTCGTCGTCCATCTTCTTGCGGAGCCGATGGTCGGAGAGATCGACGTCGGCGGTCGCCAGATCTTTTTTTACCGCCGCCGCGACGTCATCGTCGGTCTTGCCCACCTGGGCGGCGACGAAATCGTCGGCGTATTTCTCGGCCGCGTCTCCCGAGAGGCCCTTCATTTCGGCGGCCCAGAGCGCGACAGCCTTGTTGCGGCGGGCGATCGCCCGGAAATGGATCGCCTCGTCATTGGCGAACTTCTGCTCGAAAGTACTTTCGCGGTCTTCAAACGCGCCCGACATAATGCCTCCCGAAACGCCCCTCGCCGGGGCATATGATGCTCAGTTTATCGCAATTTCGTGACCTTCGCGCAATGCGCGCTCGCATGTCAGCGTCTCCCGCGACAATGCGCCGCCTCAATCGCCTTTCGTCCGGGTTGACCGGGCGGACCGCAATTTGCATTGGTCGGGGCCGGAAGGCCCGCGCGGCGTCTGGCGAGGCCACAGGAGAGGGAGCCCCATGATCGAGACTGGTTCGCGCAACGCCGAATTCGGCGCCGATCGATTTGGTTTTCGCGGGCTTGCGTCGGTCGCGTGGAACCTCGGCGCGCCGCAGCTCTACGAGCGCGCCCTGCAGAGCGGGGAGGCGGCGCTCGCCGCTCACGGGCCGATCGTCGCCGACACCGGCGCCCACACGGGCCGCAGCCCCAAGGACAAGTTCGTCGTTCGCGACGCCAGGACCGATCCGGTCGTCTGGTGGGACAACAACAACGCGATGCGCCCCGAGGATTTCGACGTCCTGCTCGCGGATTTCCTGAAACACGCCGAGGGCAAGCCCCTCTTCGCCCAGGATCTCTACGGCGGCGCCGACCCGACCTATCGCGTGCGCGCCCGCGTCTTCACCGAATACGCGTGGCATTCGCTCTTCATCCGCAACCTGCTGATCCGCCCGGAGGCGGGCGAGCTTGCCGCTTTCATCCCCGATCTCACGATCGTCGACCTGCCTTCGTTCCGCGCCGATCCGAAGCGCCACGGCTGCCGCTCCGATACGGTGATCGCCTGCGACTTCACCCGCAAGATCATCCTGATCGGGGGCACGAGCTATGCGGGCGAGATGAAGAAGGCGGTCTTCACCTATCTCAACTTCGTCCTGCCCGCGCAGCGCGTCATGCCGATGCATTGCTCGGCCAATGTCGGCAAGGAGGGCGATTCCGCCATCTTCTTCGGCCTCTCCGGCACCGGCAAGACGACGCTCTCGGCCGATCCGCACCGCACGCTGATCGGCGACGACGAGCATGGCTGGAGCCGCGGCGGCATCTTCAATTTCGAGGGCGGCTGTTACGCCAAGGCGATCAAACTGTCGCGCGAGGCGGAGCCCGAGATCTTCTCGACCACCGAGCGCTTCGGCACGGTGATGGAGAACGTGACGCTCGATCCCGACACGCGTCTTCCCGACTTCGACGACGATTCGCGGACCGAGAATACGCGCATCGCCTATCCGCTCGACTTCATCGCCAATGCTTCCGCGACCGGCCGGGCCGGGCAGCCGAAAAACATCATCATGCTGACCTGCGACGCCTTCGGCGTTCTGCCGCCGATCGCCAAGCTCGATCCGGCGCAGGCGATGTATCACTTCCTCTCCGGCTATACGGCCAAGGTCGCCGGCACGGAAAAGGGCGTGACCGAGCCGCAGGCGACCTTCTCGACCTGCTTCGGCGCGCCCTTCATGCCGCTGCATCCGACGGTCTACGGCGACCTCCTGCGCGACTATATCGCGCGCCATCACGTCGACTGCTGGCTCGTCAACACCGGCTGGACAGGCGGCAAATTCGGGGTCGGGCGCCGCATGCCGATCCGTGTCACGCGCCGGCTGCTCGGGGCCGCGCTCGACGGCTCCCTGCACCGCGCCAATTTCCGCACCGATCCGCATTTCGGCCTCGCCGTGCCCGAGGCCGTGCCCGGAGTCGAGCCGCATATCCTCGAGCCGATCAAGACCTGGCGGCACAAGGGCGAATTCGCCGAGACGGCGGGCAGGCTCGTCAAGATGTTCCGCGAGAATTTCCGCAAGTTCGAGAACGAGACGGACGAGACTGTCCGCTCCGCCGCCCCGGCGCCGCGCATCAAGCTGGCGTGAAGTGTGGCAGGACTCGGCGAGCCGGCTTGGCGTGGCCGCGCCGCCGAGTCCTTCCCATCGCGCCCGGCCAGCCGGTCAGGGTTTGCCGCCGCCGGACGTCGGACGGTCAGGCCCGCCGCGAAAACGCGACAGCGCCAGCCGGATCAGGCCGTAAGCGCTGAGGCCAACGAGGAAAAACAGGGTCGCGAGCGCTGAATCGATCTTCACAAGCGGATAGACGGAGGAGAAGATCACCCCAAACGCGATCGCCAGGACAATGCCCGCAATGATCGCGTATCCGGCCTCAGTGATCTTTGTCATCGCCTCCGCTTCCCGAAGAGATCAGACGGACGATCGGCTCGGCGGCCTTCGCAACGGGACTCGTCCAGTCTTTCGCCGTCTCGACGATGTTCAGCGCCCGGATGTAAAGCGAATTGATCTTTTGCCCGTCCGTGATGTCTTCGCTCTTGATCTGCTCCTTGTAGGCGTCGACGAGCGTGGTGAAGGTCCCCTCGCGCATCGTTGTCAGATCGACGAAGAGCACGGGCGGCGTCAGTTCGCCGGCCTTGCCGATCGGCGCGGCGTAGCTGAAGAGATAGGGGCCTGAACTGAGACCCGTCCTGCAAATCTGCGAAACTTCCGGCGCGGACATCTCGCAGATTGTCTGGATCAACGCCCGCGACAGATCGAAATTATAGCGCGCGGCGACCTCGTCGATCGGCGGATTTCCCCCGGGGTCAGGCCCCTGCGTGAAGGGGAGATAGATGACATTGATCCGCGCGATATCGCCGCCGAGCGTCTCGACGCGCCCGGTCGTATGGAGAACCGCCTCCAGCATCGCCTTGACGCGATCGCCGTTCGAGGGCGTCAGGAGAACATAGGTGTAGAGGCCGTATCCGCGCCGCTCCGCCCCCTGGCTATCGAGAAACGCGTAGCCGTTCCCGACGATCCGGTTCGCGGGCTTTGCTTTTTGTCCCGAATGGGGTGGGCCCTCGCCCCCGCTGGGCGGCTGAAGCCAGCTTGGGAGCGCCCAATTCGGCGCGGCCCAGCTCTGGAAAGTGCTGCCGATTTTCCCCTGCCACTCAAAGGTCAGGGGAACGCAGACGCCGCCGATCAGCACTTCACCCGGCTTGCAGCTCGCCGCCGCCTGCGAAGCGGACAGGGTTGCGCCCATGACGACGGCTGCGGCCGCGAGCGCCGGGCGCAGAGCGACCAATCGGGAACCAACGCCCGCCGCGCAGCGCCGCACAATCGAGGACCAGCCGAACGCCATGACGCGGAGCCTCCCCACTCCGGTCAGGTTCCCTCAGATGAGGGAGGCAGATCAAGCGCTTTCTTTTGGCGATCCGCCGGCGGCCGGAAATGCGACGCATCTCCGGCGCGGCGGGTTCGTCGCCGGCGGAGCCGTGCTACTCCGCCGCTGCGACGGCGTCGTCGAGCGCTGGATAATCCGTGTAGCCGACAGGCCCCTCGCCATAGAAAGTTGGCGCATTCCAGGGATTGAGGGGCGCGCCGAGCCTGAACCGCCTCGGCAGGTCGGGGTTGGCGATGAAAAGCTTGCCGAAGGCGACCGCGTCCGCTTCCCCCGCGGCGAGGGCGGCTTCCGCCGTCTCCCTGGTGAAGCCTTCATTGGCGACATAGAGGCCGCCGAACGCCGCTTTGAGGCTCGGCCCCAGCCGCGGCGCCTTGGTCGACTCGCGGGCGCACAGGAAGGCGATCTTCCGCCTGCCGAGTTCGCGCGCGACATAACCGAAGGTCGCGGGCAAATCGCTGTCGCCCATGTCGTGCGAATCCGCGCGCGGCGCGAGATGGACGCCGACCCGGCCCGGCCCCCACACGGAGACGACGGCGTCCGTCACTTCGAGCAGGAGACGCGCGCGGTTCTCGATCGGGCCGCCGTAGGCGTCGGTGCGCCTGTTGGTGCTGTCCTGCAGGAACTCGTCGAGCAGATAGCCGTTCGCGCCGTGGATCTCGACGCCGTCGAAGCCCGCGGCCTGCGCATTTTCCGCGCCCTTCCGGAAAGCGGCGATCACGCCCGGAATCTCGTCCGTCTCCAGCGCGCGCGGTACGACATAAGGCCGCTCGGGCCTGAGCAGGCTCACATGGCCCTTGGGCGCAATCGCGCTCGGCGCAACGGGGAGCGCGCCATTGTGGTAGCTCGGATCGGAGATCCGGCCGACATGCCAGAGCTGAAGGAACATGCGCCCGCCGGCCGCATGCACGGCGTCGGTAATCTTGCGCCAGCCTTCGACCTGCTCGTCAGACCAGACGCCCGGCGTGTGAGGATAGCCGACGCCCATCGGCGTGACGGACGTCGCCTCGGAGAAGATGAGGCCCGCCGAGGCGCGCTGCACGTAATAGTCTCGCATCATGGCGTTGGGCACGCGCCCCGGCCCGCTCGAGCGGTTGCGCGTAAGCGGCGCCATGAAAATGCGGTTCGGAACTTCGAGATCGCCGAGTTTCAGAGGATCGAACAGGCCGGGCATTGGATTCGGTCTCCAGCATCGCGGGGCGCGGAACGCCCGCTCAAAACATCAGAAGCCCCGGCTCAGCCGTTCCCCCCGGACGGGCCCTATTCTCACAGATTTCGAGAGATTATTGGAATTAGACGTATGTTCACCCTGTTGTTTGTCAATGGGCGAACCGGCGACGATTTCGCCGCCCCCAGATTTTCCCTTGATTGGTCTCGCCGAAAGACGAAAATCACATTTCCGGGAGGACCGCCCATGCGCAAATTCGCTCTCGCCGCTGTTTTCGTAGCTTTCACTCTGCCCGCAGGAGCGACCGACTTGTGGCAGACGTTGCCGCCGACCCCCGCGCCGATCCCGACCGACCGGCAGGGCGAGGCCGACGTCAACGGAATTAAGGTTCATTACGCGATCTACGGTCAGGGCTCGCCCGTCATTTTCCTGCATGGCGGGCTCGCCAACACGAATTACTGGGGCAATCAGGTCCCGGCCGTCTCCGCGCATCATACCGTCATCCTCATGGACAGCCGGGGCCATGGCCGCAGCACCCGTGACGCGCGCCCCTACGGCTACGACCTGATGACCGACGACGTCGTGGCGCTCATGGATTTTCTCAAGATCCCGAAGGCCGACATCGTCGGCTGGAGCGACGGCGCCATCCTCGGCCTCGACCTTTCGCTCCGCCATAAGGATCGCGTCGGCAAGGTCTTCGCTTTCGCCGCCAATACGAAGACCTCGGGCGTCAAGGAGGGCGTCGAGAAGAACCCGACCTTCGCCGCCTATATCGAGCGAGCGGGCCACGAATACGCGGAGCTCTCGGCGACGCCGAAGGAATACGACGCCTTCGTCGATCAGATCAGCAAGATGTGGGCGGACCAGCCGAACTGGACAGACGCTCAGCTCCAGACCATCGACAATCCCGTCCTCGTCGTGGATGGCGACCATGACGAGGCGATCAAGCGCGAGCACACCGAATATATGGCCGCGACCATCCCGCATGCCGGGCTGATGATCCTGCCGAACGTAAGTCACTTCGCCTTCCTGCAGGACCCGAAAATGTTCAATTTCGCGATCCTGCATTTCCTCGGCGACGAGTAGGGCGAGATGTCGCGAAAGGGCGGGAAGCGCAGGCCCAAACGGCCCGCGACGTCTGATCTCGACGTGAAGCAGTCCCTTGAGATGTCGGCGGCGATGCTTGGCGAGCTTCAGCATTTCACTTCCCGGGAACCCGAGACTATTAAACACATCTATGGCCAAAGGAATTTTACAAAGCGCTATAGGCCGGGCCTACTCACATCAGCCGGGTGCGCCTTGCTGGCGCGTGTGAGAGACACTAATGTCGCGGGTCAACCCTGCATCAGGTTCACGTGAGTCGCTTATGCCCCCACCGACGAAACCCGTCGTAGAGGCTCCCCCGCAGGATGAAGGCCAGTCTGAAATAGACGGGCGCGCGCTCCAGCAGCGTATCCGCCAGCAGGAACTCCTGGCTGAACTCGGCGTCACCGCCTTGAGGGGAACTCCATTTCTGGAGTTGATCAACCACACTGTGCGCATAGGGGCCGAGGGTCTAGGGGCTGAGCTGTGCAAGGTACTCGAATATATTCCATCGGAAAATCGGCTCTTGATGCGCGCGGGCGTGGGTTGGCACGAGGGGTTGATCGGCGTGGCGACCGTTGGCGCCGACCTCGCATCCCCGTCCGGCTATGCGCTGCGTACGGGCAAACCGGTCATATCGAACCACCTTGGAGAGCGAGCAGCGATTCAGGACGCCGGAACTCCTTGCGGCGCATGGCGTCCGACGGGCCATAAACGTCATCTTGCAGGGCGACGGGACGCCCTACGGGGTGCTTGAAGTCGACAGCAGGTCCGAGGGCGAGTTCACCGAAAGCGATATCGCTTTCCTACAAGGCGCAGCGAACATTTTGGGTATGGCGATCGAGCGCCAGCGTCACGAGCGAGGTTTGAAGGCGGCGCTGGAGCACCAGAAGGTGCTGGTGAAGGAGATCAATCATCGGGTCAAGAACAGCCTTCAATTGGTCTCGGCGCTCTTAATCTTGCAGGCCGGAACCGACCCTGAGATCGGAGGTCTCTTGCGGAATGCCTCGGGCCGGATAATGGCTATCGGACGGGCCCATGACCGGCTCTACCGCAGCCAGCAGATCGATAAAATCGAGCTTGCCGACTACCTTTCCGCCATATGCAAGGACCTGGAGGAAGTCACCCCGAATTGCGATATCTCGTTTGAAGCGCCCGAGGCTCTGTCCCTGACCACGGACCGCGCCATCGACGTCGCCCTCGTTGTGACCGAACTGGTGGTCAACGCCGCAAAGCATGCCTATCCCGAGGGCGCGCGAGGTCGCATCTGGGTTCGTTTGTCGCGCCCCGAAGGCGGGCTGGCATCCATTTCGGTTCGCGATGCGGGGGTGGGACTGCCTGCCGATTTTGACCACACCAAAAGCGGCCGCCTGGGCATGCGCCTCACAGCCGCTTTGGCTAAGCAGACGGGAGCGCGACTCCGCATCGAGCGGCATACGCCTGGGACGGAGTTCATATTGGAACTCCCGCTAAACAAGGATGACGCAACAGCGAGGGGTTAAACTCTTCGCCGCTCGGAGCTTTTCGCCAACGGCGCGGGCGCCTCGTAGAGGGCGGGGACAAGCCCGGCCGAGGCAGATAAGTCGGCGAGACAAAGTCTTCCGTTTATCAGAAAAATCGGTTAGACTAAACATTAAGGCAAAACGCGTCAGCGCGAGCCCAGTTGGTCGGCGGGCCGAGCGCGCCCCGAAAAAGACGTGGCAGACGGAGCAGCAGGAAGGAAAATCCAGCGCAACTTATTGAAAAGCCCCGATTTGCGGAAGAAAATGGCGCGATTTCAGGCCGATTTTTCGTCGAAAATTGATGGAAATCGTATCGAAAACGTCGGAAAGCGATGGAAAAACGCCGGAAAACGTCTCGAAATCGCGCCAAAACGACGGCCAGCTTTCGCCTTTGAGACGCGAAAGCCCCCTCGAAAGACGGCGTGGCCCCGGCGCTTCGATCGCCTCGGATCTGCGGACCGCCGGAAGCCGGTCCGGGCGAAGGGCGGCTTCCGCAATCGGCGCGCATCCTCTATTGCGGCAGGATCAGGCCGTCACGCCTGAAGCTTTGCGGCGAGCCTTCGCGGCCCGGGACCGGTATGACGACAGAGGCCGAGCGTCCAAAAAAGGCGGCGCCCGCGAAGGAGGGCCCCGGCGGTAGCGAGGCCGCGCCCAATCACGCCCGCCGGTTCGAGCGGGCGCGGGAAGCGCGCGCCGCCTCGATGCTCGAAGACTACACCGAGCTCATCGCCGATCTCACGGCGGCCAATGGCGAGGCGCGGATGACCGACATCGCGAGCCACCTCGGCGTCGCCCATCCGACCGCCAGCAAGACCATCGCCCGGCTCAAGCGCGAGGGCCTCGCCGAGTCGAAGCCCTATCGCGGGGTCTTCCTAACCCCCGCGGGTCAGGCGATGGCCGAGCGCTCGCGGCGCCGCCATCGGCTGGTGGTCGATTTCCTGATCGCGGTCGGGGTTGCGCCCGACGCCGCCGAGGCCGACGCGGAAGGCGTCGAGCACTATGTGTCGGAGGCGAGTTCTGACGGCCTTCGAGGCCTTTCTGAAAGACCGGCGCTGAGGCCTACACCGTCCGCGTCACCTTCATGAGATGCGGCGGCTCATCGGGATTGCGGCCCCGGGCCCGGGCCGTCGCCTCGGCGACCCGGTAGAAGGCGTGCAGCGCCGCGATCGGGGTCAGCATCGCATGGCCGGCGTCCGGCGCGACGAGGGTCGGCCATTTCGCGTGAGCCTCGACGTCCACGAGGAGGGGCGCGGCGCCGAAGGAGGCGAGCCGGTCCACGGTCTCGAAGAAGCCGCCGCGCGCCTCGTCCACCGGCGCGAAGCCGAGCACCGGAAAGCCGGGCGTGATGATCCCGGCGGGCCCATGCAGCACCTCGGCGGAGGAGAAGGCCTCGGCGTGGATGGCGCAGGTCTCCTTGAGCTTCAGCGCCGCCTCCTCGGCGACCGGGAAGGTCGGCCCCCGGCCGATCACGAAGAGGGAGGCGGCCCTGGCGAGCGTTGCGACCGCCTGCGGGTCCGGTTCGCCGCGCGCGGCTTCGATGAGGGCAGGGAGCCTGTCGAGCGCCTCCGTGAGCGGGCTGTCCTGCGCCCAATGCGCGACGAGCGAGACGCCCGCGACCAGCGAGGCGATCATGGTCTTGGTCGCAGCGACCGAGTGCTCTGGTCCGGCTCGCAGCGGCAGCGCCGCGTCGGCGTCGCGCGCGAGCGGCGAGGCGTCGTCGTTGACGAGCGCGACCGTCGTCGCGCCCGCCGCCTTCGCGGCGCGCTGCATCGCGACGATGTCCGGGCTGCGGCCCGACTGGGAGATGGCGATCGCCGCCGCGCCCCTGAGGCGGAGCGGCGCGCGGTAGAGCGAGGCGACCGAGGGACCGAGCGAGGCGCAGGCGAGGCCGAGCTTCAGCTCCACGACGTGCTTGAGGAACAGCGCCGCATGATCCGAGCTGCCGCGCGCGATCGTCACGACGAAGTCGGGCGCCTCAGCCCGCAGCCGCGCGGCGACCTGCGCCGTCGCGCTGCGGTTGGCGTCGAGCTGGCGGCGGACGGCGGCGCCCGCCTCGGCGATCTCCGCCGCCATGAAGGTTCCGCTCATCCCGCCGCACTCTCCATGCCATGCCCCATCTCCGGCGGAAGGGTCAGTTCCGCGACCAAGTCGTAACGGTCCGAGCGATAGACCGAGCGCGTGAACTCGACCAGCCGCCCGTCCCCGCGCATCCTTGTGCTTCATATTGTCGCGAAATTTAACTGAATCGACCGATTTCTGGCGGAGATGAGGCGTAACCCGTTGCGAAAAGTCCAGCGCGCGCCATAATTCCCCAGAGGGGATGCGGCGTCCCCGGGAACCGACAAGCCATTCGCCGCGTTCGCGTTTTGACGCGAGGGGACTTTTTTCGAGAGGCAAAGATGCTGCGTTCCTTGGTTCGCGCCGCCGCGCTGGCGGGCCTGATCGCTTGCGCAGGCGTTTCATCCGCATCCGCCAATTTTCTCGATTCGCAACTGCAGCCGGTCGCTTCGCCGATCCCGCGCGAGGTTGTTTCCTTCGCAGGGAATGAAAGGCCGGGCACGATCATCATCCGCACAGGCGAGCGGCGGCTCTATTACGTGTTGCCGGACCATCAGGCCCTTCGTTACGGGGTTGGCGTCGGCCGTCCCGGCTTCACCTGGCGCGGCGTCACCCGCATCGCCAACAAGCGCGAATGGCCCGACTGGACCCCCCCTGCCCAGATGCTCAGGCGGCGGCCCGATCTCCCGCGGCATATGAAAGGCGGTATCGACAATCCGCTCGGCGCGCGCGCCATGTATCTCGGCGGCACGCTCTACCGCATCCACGGATCGAACGAGCCGGACACAATCGGCCAGGCGGTCTCGTCCGGCTGCATCCGGATGACCAATGAAGACGTAATGGACCTCTATGCGCGCGCGCATGTCGGCACGCGGGTGATCGTAACGCGCTGACCGGCCTTCGGCATCCGCCGCCCGCTCCAGCCGGCGGACGCCTTTCATTCGGGCGCCGGCGCGATTATGTATTCGTTCATGAACGTCCTTGCGCCCGTGTCCGCGACGCTTTCCGAGCCGTCCCTGATCGATCCGTTCGGGCGGGCGATCCGTTACGTCCGCGTGTCGGTGACCGACCGCTGCGACTATCGCTGCGTCTATTGCATGTCCGAGGACATGACGTTCCTGCCCAAGCGGGACGTTTTGTCGCTCGAAGAGATGGACCGGCTGTGTTCGGCTTTCATCGGGCTTGGCGCCCGGAAGATCCGCATCACGGGCGGCGAGCCGCTCGTCCGGCGGAATGTGATGTCGCTCTTCCGGGGCCTCAAGCGACACCTGGACAATGGGGCGCTGGAGGAGCTGACTGTCACCACCAACGGTTCGCAGCTTCATCGCTTCGCTGGCGAACTCGCGGATTGCGGCGTGCGGCGGATCAATGTCTCCCTGGACACGCTCGATCCCGACAAGTTCCGGACGGTCACCCGCTGGGGCGATCTTTCGACCGTTCTCAAAGGCATTGACGCCGCGGCCGCCGCCGGCCTCAACATCAAGATCAACACGGTCGCGATGAAGGGCTTCAACGACGGCGAGGCGCTGGAGCTCGTGCGCTGGGCGCACGGACGGGGCTTCGACATCGCCTTCATCGAGGTCATGCCGCTTGGCGCCATGGAGCGCGACCGCGCCGACCAGTTCCTGCCGCTCACCGAATTGCGGCGCGGCCTCGAACAGACGCTGACGCTCGCCCCCTCGACCTACGCGACCGGCGGACCGGCCCGCTATTTCGACGTCGCGGAGACGGGCGGCCGGATCGGCTTTATCACGCCGCTGACCCACAATTTCTGCGAGAGCTGCAACCGCGTCCGGGTCACCTGCACCGGGACGCTCTACATGTGCCTCGGCCAGGAAGACGCGGCCGACCTTCGCGCGCCGCTGCGGCGCTCCGAATCGGACGAGCCGCTCATCGAGGCCATCCGGGCCGCAATCGCCCGAAAGCCCAAGGGTCACGATTTTGTTATCGCTCGCGCGGCCCCGCCGGCGACGCGCCGCCACATGAGCGCGACGGGCGGCTGAGGCGTCTCTGCCGGGGAGACTGGCGAGACCGCTTTGAGGTCGCTATATGCGTTCCTTGCAAAACGGGCGGAACCTTGACTCCGCTACGGAAAGGACCAGCGCCATGGCGAATGCTCGCGAACGCATCGAGAAGGTTATCTCGGAACACCCCGTCGTCCTCTTCATGAAGGGCACGCCCGATTTTCCGCAGTGTGGCTTTTCCGGCCAAGTGGTTCAGATTCTTGACTATCTCGGCGCGCCAGTTCATGGCGTGAACATCCTCGAAGATGAGGAGATCCGCCAGGGCGTGAAGGAATACGCCAACTGGCCGACCATCCCGCAGCTCTATGTGAAGGGCGAATTTGTCGGCGGCTGCGACATCGCCCGCGAGATGTTCCAGTCCGGCGAACTGGCCGCGCTCCTTACCGAGGCCGGCGTCCCGTTGAAGGCCAAAGCCTGATCGAAAGTTAACAAAAGCCGAAGCGCCCGGCGCTGTCGCCTCCCCGGCGTCGGGAATGCTTTGCCTTTTCGGTGGTTAAGAAACCGGCGAAGTGCTGCGTATAAGTCTTAAGACTGATTGAATCTTAAGCATTGTGACATTACGCTAACATGCTTCCGGGCGTCCCCCGGCGCCCGGATGGGGAAATGGGGGCGACTGCGCATGTTCCAGGGCAAACCGTACGAACTCTATGAGATGGCGCATGCGGCGCTTGTGCCCGCTCGCGCCTGGTCGGACGCCGCCCATTTCGCCTTCAGCAATCCCTGGAACCCGCTGTCCCATACCCTTTTCGGCAAGAACATTTCGGCAGGCGCGGAGATGTTCGAGCGCATGACCCGCCGCTACGGCAAGCCGGCCTTCGGCCTCAATGAATTCACCGCCGAGGACGGACGCTCCTATCCGGTTGAGGAGGAGGTCGTCTGGACCCGGCCCTTCTGCAGCCTGCTGCGTTTTGCCCGGCCGGATTTCCCCGGCGGGCGCCGAGCAGCCGAAGTTCCTGATCGTCGCGCCGATGTCGGGCCATTACGCCACGCTCCTGCGCGGCACGGTCGCGGCCTTCCTGCCCCATTGCGACGTCTACATCACCGACTGGGCGGACGCTCGGGTCGTCCCGATCGTCGACGGCTATTTCAGCCTGGACGACTATGTCGATTACCTGATCGAGATTCTGCACCACCTCGGTCCGGGCGTGCATACGCTCGGGGTCTGTCAGCCCGCGGTGCCGCTGATCATCGCCTCCGCCGTGATGGAAGCGGATTCGGATCCGGATGCGCCCGCCAGCATGACGCTCATGGGCGGCCCCATCGACACGCGGCGGAGCCCGACCGAGGTCAACAAGCTTGCCGAGACGCGCGGCGTCGACTGGTTCCGCCAGAACTGCCTGCACACCGTGCCGCTGCCCTATCCGGGTTTCGGGCGCGAAGTCTATCCGGGTTTCCTTCAGCTTTCCGGCTTCATGGCGATGAATCTCGATCGCCACGTCAACGCCCATCTCGACATGTTCAAGCATCTCGTGAAGGGCGACGGCGAACCGGCCGAGAAGCACCGCGAGTTCTACGACGAATACATGGCGGTGATGGATCTCACCGCCGAATATTACATGCAGACGATCGAGAGCGTCTTCGTCCGGCACCTTCTGCCCAAAGGCCAGATGCGGCATCGCGGCGAACGCGTGGACCTCAAGGCCATCCGCAATTGCGGCCTCATGACGGTCGAGGGCGAGAAGGACGACATTTCCGGCGTCGGCCAGACGCAGGCGGCGCTCGAACTCTGCTCCAACGTTCCGGCCTCCCGCAAGCAGCACTACATGCAGCTCGGCGTCGGCCACTACGGCGTCTTCAACGGCTCGCGCTTCCGCAAGGAGATCGCGCCGCGCATCCGCGACTTCATCGGCATGGTGGATGCGACGAAGCCGAGGCGCGCCGCGCAGAAGGCGAACGGCAAGCTCCTCCACGCCTGATTTCGCAAGCCGTTTACCGCGTCCCGCGAAGGGCCGCGCGCCGTCGCGTCCGTGGGGATAGACTGAGCGGGCAGGGAGTATCCCGGAGCCCGTCCCCATGCGCAGAGCCGCCCTCGCGGCGCTCGTCGCCTTCGCCGTCAGCCTCGCGCCGCCCGCCTTCGCGGGACGGCTCGTCGGCCTCGAGTCCGGCTATCCCGCGGGCTCGATCCTCATCAGCCAGTCGGCGCGGCGGCTCTACCTGATCCTCGACGGCGAGACCGCCATCGCCTATCCGGTCGCGGTCGCGAAGCGCGGCAAGGAATGGCTGGGGCCGGCGCGGGTTCAGGCCAAATACGTCGAGCCGGCGTGGTCGCCGCCGGACTCGGTCAAGCGCGACCATCCCGAACTGCCGGACGTCATCCAGGGCGGCGCGCCCCATAACCCGATGGGCGCCCGCGCCATCCTGCTCGACCGCGACGAGATCGCCATCCACGGCACGAGCCGCGCCATGCGCGCCTCGATCGGAACGGCCGCGTCCTACGGCTGCATCCGCATGCTGAACGAGGACGTGATCGACCTTTTCAACCGCGTCGCTGTCGGCGCGCCGGTGATGATGACCCGGTGACGGCTTCCGGCTGGCCCTCGTGATTTGGAAAAGCTTGGCCGCCGCGCGCCGGGACCGAATCGGCGCCCAAAAGGGCTATTGGATTCTCTTGGATTTCCTTGGATTCTCTCGTCCGAATCGTGACTTTTCAAGGGGTTATGGGGCGCGTGCGGCGGTAATGTTTTTCCTTGCGCTCCTGCCCCGTGGGAGGGACGTGAAGCCGCCCCTTGGCCGGGTTCGGCCCCATGCGCGGCGCCTCTTCCATGTCATGGCCGGCCTTGAGCCGGCCATCCACGCGCCGGAATTGTCATTCGCTTCGATTCCAATTTTTTGTCCTATCAATCCCTCACCCGGAAGGCCGCAGTGTTTGCGTAGATGGCCGGGACAAGCCCGGCCACGACGCGGCGGAGCGAACGCTCTCACCCCTCGACCGACAGACAGGGCCTTCCATAACCGAAGCCTAGCACAAATTCTGATTTTCTGGAAACAATTGCAATCTCGCAGCCAGCGCCTCAGGCGCTTTACGGGTTCTTCGGATGCTGACGGCGCCAGACAGCCCAATCGATCGGAACCGCCCGCTCTGATGTCTGTCCAATGTCGCCCGCACCCAATCGATCTGTGAAGAGCATCAGGTTCTGACAATTCCAGCGGGCGCTCGGGGCTATGACCGCGTCAAAGCCCAGAAAGAACGCCGCGTCGGCGATGCTCTGCGTCTGATCGTAACGACGCTGCCGATAGGTTGACGTATCGACGCCAAGCTTCTCCAGCGTGGATAGTCCGCCAAGCGAAGCGCCTTTAGGGTTTTGACCTCCAGTTCATAACAATCCCAGCGCATTTTTGACGGAAATACCGGTTGAAGCGACAGCAGCGCATGAATTTCCGCAATAGCCCCGTTTCGATCAAGAGACGTGTAAAGAACGTCGAACTCTCCGTTGCACCACCGGCTCTGCGAGGGGCCGCCGAGTACCGGATCGCGCCCTCCCGGACGACTCGCCATACCCGCCCCTCGAACGGTTCGCGAGGCAAAGCGTCGATCGCGTCGAGAAGCCCGAGATCGCGCGCCTTCCGAAATTCTGCGGCCATCAGGTGTAGGCGGCGGTTTCAAGGGTCTCGATCACGGCGAGCACGGCTTCGGCGCGCCCTTCATTGATGAGGTCGATGGCGCGCTCGCCGTTCAGCATCGGGTGCCTGGCATGAAGCCACAACCGGGCCTCGGCAGGCGTGTAGAAGTCGGAGAGCCGGTCGACGACATAACGCAGCTCGGCGATGACGGTTTGCGTCCGAAGATCGGGGGTCGCCTTGCCGCTCGACCAGCGGGACACGGTCGCGGGAGACACCGGACGATGTTCGCGATGTCCTTCCCTTGCAGGCCTCCCTCGTCCTTCAACTGATCGAGGATGCGGCTAACCGCGGTAGCCATGGTCAGCGTCCATCTGCATTAGCCTGACCGGCGGCCGGTCACGTTCTGCCAGACGCCGAAAATTGCGGTCGACCTGAATGGCAAACGTGTGCTCAAGAATTGCATATTGCTTTCATAACGTCAATCACATGAAATTTCGGCGCACATTTAGCGCTGTCGGTCCGTCTATCACGCTCAGCGGATCAAGGCGCATGCCCGCTTTTGACGCAACTCCTTCGCCTCGCCACTTCACGTCGACTGGGACGATCCTTCACGGCTAAAGGCGATTTCAGCCTCTGAGTGTACTCACCAGATAATCTGACTGCCACTCGAATGTGTCTGAGTGACAAAGTATTTCTACACTGATACTCTCGATTCCCGCTAACATTACTTGACAATAGTGTGTTTAACAGTCTAAATTTGAAGGCGTTTATACCACAAATTAGGGAGGAGTGCCAAATTATCTGCCTCGCAGCATTCGAGTTGAACGCTGGGTACACGGTCCCGATCACCCGTTCCAAACACGAGGTCTGCCCTCGCCTATCGGGATCGGCCGGCTTTGTCGAATGGGTCGTGATCGACCGACAGTCCGTACCTGATTCCTGCCTGTCGTGGCCGTTCGCGCGAGAAATTACATAGGTCCGTCGACATCAAGCGTGTAAGGAAGGCGAGAGCGACAGGAGCTAGCTTAACGAGCGCATCCTCGATGATACGAGCCGTTATGCAAAGTGAGTCACTCGAAATCATAGGCGCAAAATTGGGCCTTCATAAAAGAGGGCGGTTCTCCGGTCCAGAATCGAACATAGGAGAGCGTCGGTTCGTACGCCCCCTTTGACTGTCAGACTTAGTCCGCGGACGTCGACGATCTGTGGATCAGTCGGCGTCGGCGCGGCACCTCGAAGAGGCGCGTTCCTGCGAGGAAGGTTTTATGCGACGCGAGCACCTCGTGCAGAACGTAATGTCCTGAGAGCAATTTCTTCTGCGAAGAGCATTACGCTGTGGCGCATGCCAAATAACGAACGAGACGTCGCGAATGAAAACGCGCTCCGGCAATTAGCCATCGTCAGCCAGCAGAGTCCGATTGCCGCGTCGCGCGCTGGCGCACCGCTTCGTGCATCACCCTCTTCGTGTTAAAAAATTGCACCGCCTTCGCGTCTGTGAGCCCCAGCGCCTTTTCGTGGAAGTCCTCACCTGCTGGCTGCCAAGTGGGCTGCCTCCTGCCGTCCCGCGTTAGGCGGCAGTCTCTTTCCTTTTATCTGAGCAGATCTTAAGCGACACGCGATAGAGCGTACCCGATGTCACCTCACTGCGTCCTACGAAATTCGACCACGCTTTTCCGAAAAAGAGCGCCCCAACGAAATCAGTAAATTGCGACTGCGCAGCCAGCAGACCCAAAGCCACCCGATTAGGCGCTGACGTACAATCCCTTTGATGATCGCTTGTCGGCGAGCTTCAGTTTCTGTCACCATTGCCCATCTTTCCTGCCGCCCGGCGGTGCGATTTCAAGGGCGGTGCATATGCTTTTAGCGTCGGAGGAACCGAATGCCGTATTACAACCTTCTGATTCCGGATCAGAACAAAACCATGTCCACGCCTGCGGGTGATCGCTCCGAGAGCTCTTGCAATCTTCGGAAAGGCAACGTCGGCTACCTTAAGCTCGACTCTACGATGAACACGCCAAGGACTCTGGAGCAACATACCGTTCTCGATGAATGGTGGGACCGGCCCTCATTGGGTAAATCCAACCATTCGCGTTTTTCCGCTGCGCCGGCCTCATCGGCCGCAGTCTCATCGGAGTCCCGACCCCCGTCCCGCCTCGCGGAAAAAGTCGTACACCGCCTTCGCGGTGGCGGCGTCGAGCCCCGGCGTCTTTTCGAGATCGGCGAGGCCCGCGCGCTTGCGGGCGGGGCCGATGCCGAAATTTCGCCGTGCGGGCTTTTGGCGAAATCCTTCTCGCGCGGGGAGCCACGGGCATCCGTCGCTCAAACGCGCGGCGGTACAGCGCCCGGTCAGCCGCGCCGCGCGGCCTCGATCGCGGCGACATCGATTTTCTTCATGTCCATCATGGCCGCGAAAGCGCGCTTTGCTTCCTCGCCGCCGGCAGCCAGCGCGTCCGTCAATGCCCGCGGCGTGATTTGCCACGAGATTCCCCACTTGTCCTTGCACCAGCCGCACTGGCTCTCCTGTCCGCCATTGCCGACAATCGCATTCCAGTAGCGGTCGGTTTCTTCCTGATCGTCGGTCGCGATCTGAAACGAGAAGGACTCGTTGTGCTTGAACGCCGGCCCGCCATTGAGGCCGAGGCAGGGCACGCCGACAACGGTGAATTCGACTGTCAGGACATTGCCCTTCTTGCCGCTGGGATAATCGCCGGGCGCAAGGTGCACCGCATGGACCGCGCTGTCGGGAAAGGTCTTTGCGTAGAATTGGGCCGCGGCCTCGGCGTCCTTATCGTACCAAAGACAAATCGTGTTCTTGGCCATTGCGCTCCCTTTCCTCGACGTTTCCCAAAGAAGGCCGCTCCGATTGTCGATGCGGAGTCTCGACGAACGGCAGAAACGCGCTCGCGCCTGGAACCGTTCCCTATGCGGGGCGCCCCGACCCCTGGATCGCCGCGCCCCTTCGTGGCTCGCGATGACGTTACAGGCGGAACGCCGATTGCTCTACGATTCGATCATCTGCCGTATTCGCGTCGCCATCGTTTCGACCGGGAAGGGTTTGGTCATCACGGCCATCCCCGGGGCCAGACGCCCGCTGCCGAGCACCGAATTTTCAGCGTAGCCCGTGATCAACAAAACCTTGAGCCCCGGCCGGGTCACGCGCGCCGCGTCCGCCATTTGCCGGCCGTTCATCCCGCCGGGCAGGCCCACATCCGTGACCAAAAGGTCGATCCGGGCGTCAGACTGCAAGAGCTTGAGGCCCGCCGCGCTGTCCGCAGCCTCGAGCGCGACATACCCGAGGTCTTCGAGGATGTCGGAAATCAGCATGCGCACGGTCGGCTCATCATCCACGACCAGCACCGTCTCGCTGTGCCGCGAGTGAGACAGGTCCGCGGGCTTGGCCGGCTCGTCGTCTCGGGCGAGTTCGCCATGGTAACGCGGCAAATAAATACAGACGGTCGTGCCCTGGCCGACCTCGGAAGAGATGCGGACCTGCCCGCCGGATTGCCGGGCAAATCCGTAAACCATGCTCAGTCCGAGGCCGGTGCCCTCGCCGATCGGCTTGGTGGTGAAGAACGGCTCAAAGGCGCGCGCGACAATGTCTGGCGGCATGCCGACGCCCGTGTCGCTCACGCTGAGCGACAGGAACTGGCCTTCCGGAATGTCGTGTTCGCGGGCCGCTCGGGCGTCGAGCGATTTGTTGGCGGTCTCGACGGTGATCTTGCCTCCGTCCGGCATCGAGTCGCGCGCGTTGAGGCACAGGTTCAGCAGCGAGTTCTCAAGCTGCGATGGATCGACCAGCGTCACCCATAGCCCCGATAGCCCCACGAACTCGAAGGCGATCGTCGGTCCGACAGCCCGCTGGATGATCTCCTGCATGCCTGTAACCAACTCGTTCACGTCGGTCGGCTTCGGCTCAAGCGTTTGGCGGCGCGAAAAGGCGAGCAGCCTGTGAGTCAAGGCCGCCGCCCGCTTCACCGCGCCCTGCGCCGCGGTCATGTACCGCTCGACATCCTCCAGCCGGCCCTGCCGCATGCGCGTCTGCATCAGTTCAAGCGACCCCGAGACGCCGGCCAGAAGGTTGTTGAAGTCGTGCGCCAGACCCCCGGTGAGTTGACCCACCGCTTCCATCTTTTGGGATTGGCGCAGCGCTTCCTCCGTCGCACGCTGTTCGACGAGCGCGGCCGCGATGCGATTTTGCAGCGTGGCGTTCAGGTCGCGCAAGGCGGCCTCGCTGCGGCTTCGCTCCACGGCGACGCGCGTTCTCGCGGCGACTTCGCGAATCAACGCAAGGTCTTCCGGCGACCAGGCGCGGACGGCGTCATGATTGACAAAGAGGACCGCCACCAGGCGTCCGTATTCGAGCGCGGGAACGTTGACGAAAGAGCGGGTGCTCCGCGATTTCAGGGCTTCCGCCGCGCCGGCCGTCCGCTCGTCCTGTTCGACATCGCTGATGCTGATGAATTCGCCGCGTTTCAGGCTGTCGATGAAGGACCCGTAAGCGCGCAGGGAAAGTCGGCCGGAAAGAGTTTCCACGCCGGGCGCGTTCCAGTCGCGCGCGACGTCGAGTGTTTCGGCGTCCGGATCAATTGTGCCGTAGCCCACCCGGCTGACCTTCAGCGCCTGACCGAGTATCTCGGACGCCGCGAACGCAATGTCGTTCGGATCCGTCAGTTCCTGGATGACGTCCGTGACGCGCACCAACGTCTCACGCCGGGCTTCGGCCTGCACCCGATCGGATACATCATAGCCGCCGACAAAAATTCCCGTGACCGAATCGCCGTCGTAGCGAAGGGGCTCATAGAGCAAGTCTACGTAGCGGTCCTCATTATCCGACGCGAGACGGACCGGCAGCGCCCGCGCGCTGAAGGATTTCCCGCTGGTGTAAACCCGGTCGAGCCGCTCGTAGAATCCCTGACCAGCCAGCTCCGGAAACGCTTCGCGCACGCTTCGTCCGAGGAGTGGCCGTGGTCCGGAAAGGGCCACATAGGCGTCGTTGGCGTATTCGAAGACGTGGTCGGGGCCTGAGAGCACCGCGACAAAACCCGGCATTTGCTGGAAAATCAGGCGTTGCCGCTCGCGCTCGGCGGCCTGCCATCGCTCCGCAAGGACTCGCGCGGTGGTCTCGACCACGATCGCAATGACGCCGGCCGGATTGCCCCTCTCATCGGGCACGGGAGAATAATCGAGATTCATCCAGACCTGTTCGGGCCGGCCGGTCCGATAAAGGGTCAAGACCTGGTCCTTGTAGGCAAGCGTGCCGCCCGCCAAACCGACCTTCATCACATTGTCGTTGAAGTCCGCGACCTCAGGCCAGCCTTCTCGCACCTTGGAGCCGAACAGCTTCGGGTGACGACCGCCCGCGAAGATCGAATAGGCATCGTTATAGATCATGATGCCGTCTTCGCCCCATAGAAGGACGATCGGCACGGCGGAGTTCAGGACAAGGCCGACTGTCGTTCGCAAGCTCTGAGGCCAGCCGTCGAGTGGCCCAAGCGGCGTCCTCGACCAGTCGTATTCGCGCAAGAGGACGCCCATCTTGCCGCCGCCTGCGGAAAATGAGGGAGCCCCGGTCATGAAAACTCTTCCAACAATGTGTGTTTGAACTTCGCGTAGATTTTAGTCCTCGACAACCCCAAGGCCCATTGCCGTCCTCATTTTCGATAGGAGCCTGCGGGAGGCGGCTCACCCCCGTCCCGCCTCGTGAAAGAAGTCGTACACCGCCCTGGCGGTGGCGGCGTTGAGCCCCGGCGTCTTTTCGAGATCGGCGAGGCCCGCCCGCGCGACCGCCTTGGCCGAGCCGAAGGCGAGCAGCAGCGCGCGCTTGCGCGACGGCCCGACGCCGGGGATCTCGTCGAGCGGGTTCTTCACGAACTCCCGCTTGCGCTTGGCGCGATGCGTGCCGATGGCGAAGCGGTGCGCCTCGTCGCGCAGCCGCTGCACGAAGAAGAGCGCCGGGTCGCGGGGCGACAGCTTGAACGGCTCGCGGCCCTCGACGAAGAAGGTCTCGCGGCCGGCGTTCCGGTCCGGCCCCTTGGCGATCGAGGCGAGCGTCACGCCCTCGACGCCGAGCGCGGTCATGACTTCGCGCGCCGCCTCGAACTGGCCGCGCCCGCCGTCGATGACGACGAGGTCCGGCGTGTCGGGGAAGCCGCCGGGCTCGGCCGTCTCGCCCTGTTTCAGGAGCCGCGCGAAGCGGCGCGTCAGCACCTCGTGCATCATGGCGTAGTCGTCGCCGGGCGTGAGGTCGGCGCTTTTGATGTTGAAGGTCCGGTACTGGTTCTTCACGAAACCTTCCGGCCCCGCGACGATCATCGCGCCGATCGCATTCGTCCCCATGATGTGGGAATTGTCGTAGACCTCGACGCGCCGCATCGGGCGCTCGACGCCGAAAGCCTGACCGAGCGCGGCGAGCAGTTTTTCCTGGCTCGCCGTCTCGGCGAGCTTGCGCGAAAGCGCCTCGCGGGCGTTGCGCATCGCGGCTTCGACGAGGTCGCGCTTTTCGCCCCGGCGCGGCGCGCCGATGGCGACCCGGCGTCCTGCCCGGCCGGAGAGAACCTCGCAAAGCTCCGGCGCGCTCGCGACCGCGTGGCTGAGCAGCACGAGGCGCGGCGCGGGGCGTTCGAGATAGAACTGCGCGAGGAAGGCGTCGAGCACCTCCTCGGGAGACAGCGCCCGGTCGGCGCGCGGAAAATAGGCGCGGTTGCCCCAGTTCTGGTAGGTGCGGAAGAAGAAGACCTCGACGCAATATTGCCCGGCTTCCTCCGTGACGGCGAAGACGTCGGCCTCGGCGATCGAGCGCGGGTTGACGCTCTGCTCGCCCTGAATGGCCGAGAGCGCGCTGATGCGGTCGCGCAGGCGCGCCGCCTTCTCGAATTCGAGATGGGCCGAGGCCTCGCTCATCTCCGCCGCGAGCCGCTGCCGGACGGAGCGGCTGCGGCCGGAGAGGAAGTCGCGCGCCTCCGCCACGAGCTTCTCGTAGTCGGCGAGCGCGATCTCGCCGGTGCAGGGCGCCGAGCAGCGCTTGATCTGATGCAGGAGGCAGGGCCGCGTGCGGTGCTCGTAATAGCTGTCCGAGCAGGTGCGCAGGAGAAAGGCGCGCTGGAGCGCGTTCAGCGTGCGGAAGACCGCGCCGGCGCTGGCGAAGGGTCCGAAATAGTCGCCCTTGATCGCGCGGGCGCCGCGATGCTTGAGAAGCCGCGCGGCCGGATGCGCGGTGCTGATGAGGATGTAGGGGAAGCTCTTGTCGTCCCGCAGCACGACATTGTAGCGGGGCTTGAGCTGCTTGATGAGATTGGCTTCGAGCAGCAGCGCCTCGGCCTCGGTCTCGGTCGAGACGAAGACCATCGAGCGCGTCTGCGCGACCATGCGCGCGATGCGCATCGGCTGCCGCTCGGGCGCCATATAGGCCGCGATGCGCTTCTTGATCGAGCGCGCCTTGCCGACATAGAGCACCTCGCCCTCAGGCCCGATCATGCGATAGACGCCCGGTCCCATCGGCGCGTGCTTCCAGAAGGCCCGCACCGCCTCCGCGCCGCGCGCGAGGCTTCCCGGCTCGGCGGGCGCTTCGTCCAGGCCGATGTCGAGCGGCGCGTCGTCGGCCTTGAGTTCGCGCGCGAGCCTGGCTTCCTCGCGCGCTTCGGCTTCGGGCGCCTCGCCTGGGGGATAGCTGTTGGTCGCGCGGTTCATCGTCCTGCCTATCTAGGCGGCGCCCTGGGCCAAGAAAAGCGCGTTAACCCCGTTTGTGGCCGGGCTGGACGTCCCGGGGGTTTGGCGTTAGCACTCTCGCCCGCGTTAGCGATTTGTTAACGACTTCGGCGACGGCCCCGACCGACGGAGGCGCGCCGGGGAGGGAGCCGCGGCGTGCATTGGCGTATCGGAAACGGGTTTCGGCTTCAGAAGGCGCGGCGTCGCAGCGCTGGCCGCGGTCATGGCCGCGGGCGCGCTCTGCGGCTGCGTCGAGAACGCCGCCGACCTCAGCCCGAACGCGGATCAGGCGCAGTTCGTGCGCCGGGCCGACGCCAGCATGGGCGGCGCGACGCTCGCCGTCATGTCCGTCGAGGGCGGCCCGGATGGCCTGTCCTCGGCGTTCGAGCAGCGTCTCGACCAGGAGGCGGCGCAGCGCCAGATCGCGATGGCCCCGCCGACCTCGGCGAAATATCTCGCGCGCGGCTATCTCAACGCGACGCTTGTGGAAAATGGCGCCGTCGTCGACATCGTCTGGGACGTCTTCACGCCCGACAAGCAGCGCGCCCAGCGCCTGACCAATTCGATCGCCGTCCGCGGCTCGGGCGACGACCCCTGGGCGATCGTCAACGAGGCGGCGCTCACCAGCGTCGCCGCCAAGTCGGCCGACGACCTCGCGGCCTATCTCTCGAACACGCCGGAGGCCGAGCCCGGCGCGGCCCTGAGCTACGCTCAGTGACGGCGCAACGCGCCTGTGGACAGAAGGTCCCGGCGCCGGCTCCGTAATCGGATTGTCATGTTGTTCGCGGGCGCCCGCCCTGCTATGACCCCGCGCGCACGATCCTTTCGCAGTGCACAACGCCATTCCGGAGCCCCGCGTTGGACGGCAAGATGAAGATTTTGGCCGGCAATTCCAATCGGCCGCTTGCCGAAGCCATTGCTGCGTATCTCGGCGAGCCGATGACCGGCTGCCACGTGCGCCGCTTCGCCGATCTCGAGATCTTTGTGGAAATCCTCGAGAATGTCCGCGGCCGCGACGCCTTCATCATCCAGTCGACGTCCTATCCGGCGAACGACAATCTGATGGAGTTGCTTATCATGATCGACGCGCTCAGGCGCGCGTCGGCGCATCGCATCACGGCGGTCCTGCCCTATTTCGGCTACGCGCGGCAGGACCGGAAGCCGGGCCCCCGTTCGCCGATCTCGGCCAAGCTCGTCGCCAATCTCATCACCCGGGCGGGCGCGGACCGCGTGCTCACGGTCGATCTGCACGCCGGCCAGATTCAGGGCTTCTTCGACATCCCGACCGACAATCTCTTCGCCGCCCCGACCATGGTCCGGGACATCCAGTCCCGCAACGGCGGCGGCAAGAACGTGATGGTCGTGTCGCCGGACGTCGGCGGCGTGGTGCGGGCGCGCGCGCTCGCCAAGCGCCTCGACGCGCCCCTCGCCATCGTCGACAAACGTCGCGAGCGGGCGGGCGAATCGGAAGTCATGAACATCATCGGCGACGTCGCGGGCCGCAACTGCGTCCTGCTCGACGACATCGTCGATTCGGGCGGCACGCTTTGCAACGCCGCCGACGCCTTGCTCGAAGCGGGCGCTGCAAGCGTCTCCGCCTATATCACCCACGGCGTGCTCTCGGGCGGGGCGGTCGCGCGCATCGCGGCCTCGAAGCTCAAGGAACTCGTGCTGACCGACTCGATCGCGCCGACGGAAGCCGTGCGCGTCGCGCGCAACATCCGCGTCATCTCCATCGCGCCGCTGATCGGCGAAGCGATCGCCCGCATCGCGAAGGAAGAGAGCGTCTCGTCGCTCTTCAATTGAGCGCCGCGCCGCCCTTTTAGGCGAGGTCTGCCGCCCTTTGAGGCCGCAGGTTTGCCTCTCGTTTTCCGGCTTGCCCTTGCAAATTCGCCCGCATAGTCTCGTTGGCGGTTGTCGGCTGGAACGGGGGACCCACCGCGCTTGACAGTCTGGTCGCGGTCGGACTTACTTGACCTGTCGGTCAGTTTTTCGAGCGAGCGCAAAAGGAAGGCTCTCGCGCTCAACGGAGGTCAAGACATGTTCGGTGGCGCCCCGCTCAAGATTACGGCGACATTCGCCGGATTGCTGCTCGCGTCCGCGGCGGCCTATGCCGCCGATGTCGTCAAGCCGGCGGTGATCTACGATCTCGGCGGAAAGTTCGACAAGTCCTTCAACGAGGGCGTCTTCAACGGCGCCACCAAGTTCTCCAAGGAGACCGGAATCAAATTCCGCGACCTCGAGATCCAGAACGAGGCGCAGCGCGAGCAGGTCCTGCGCAAATTCGCCAAGGACGGCTATTCGCCGATCATGACAGTGGGTTTCGCCTGGGAGACCGCGCTCAAAAAAGTCGCGCCCGAGTTTCCGAAGTCCAAGTTCGGCATCATCGACGACGTGGTGGATTTGCCGAACGTGCAGTCGATCGTGTTCAAGGAGCAGGAGGGCTCCTTCGTCGTCGGCGTGATCGCGGCCAAGACGTCGAAGACGGGAAAGGTCGGCTTCGTCGGCGGCATGGACATTCCGCTGATCTCGAAGTTCGAATGCGGCTACGCGCAGGGCGTCAAATACGCCTCCGACGGCAAGGCCGAGGTCTTCGCCAACATGACGGGCACGACGCCGGCGGCGTGGAACGATCCGGTGAAGGGCGGCGAGCTCGCCAAGTCGCAGATGGATCGCGGCGCGGACATCGTCTACGCGGCTGCCGGCGCGACTGGACAGGGCGTGCTCAAGGCTGCCGCGGACGCGGGCAAATTCGGCATCGGCGTCGACTTCGAACCAGAACTACCTCTTCCCGGGCCACGTGCTGACCTCGATGCTCAAGCACGTCGACATCGCGACTTACGATTCCTTCATGGACGCGAAGAAGGGAACGTGGAAGCCCGGCGTGCTGGTGCTCGGCCTCAAGGAAGACGGCGTCGGCTACGCCCTCGACAAATACAACGAGAAGCTGATCTCCCCCGAGGTGAAGGCCGCCGCCGACAAGGCCAGGGAGGACATCATCTCCGGCAAGATCCAGGTTCACGACTATATGTCCGACAACAAGTGCCCGGCCTGACGGGCCGGGCCTCGTCAAGACAAGCGTTGCGGGCGGCCGGGCGCGTCCCGGCCGCCCACGGACCTCAGGCGCGCTCACTCCGACGACATTGCACGCCGCATGAGCAAGTTCCGAAGGCGGGCACGCCGGATGGCTGGGACGCGGCCGGTCACGACGGCGTTTGAGGGAGGGGCTGCGTGACAGGGACAGCCGGCAAATCCCCGCCCGCCATCGAGCTCATCGGCATCGACAAGAGCTTCGGCCCCGTCCACGCCAACAATCACGTCAACCTCGTCGTCGAGCGCGGCGTCATCCACGGCATTGTCGGCGAGAATGGCGCCGGCAAGTCGACGCTGATGTCGATTCTCTACGGCTTCTACGAAGCCGATTCCGGCGAGATCCGCATCAACGGCCAGCCCGTGCGCATCCGCACGCCGCGCGAAGCCATCGGTCACGGCATCGGCATGGTGCATCAGCATTTCATGCTCGTGCCGCCTCTCAGCGTCCTTGAAAACGTGATGCTCGGCGCCGAAGGCGGCCCGCTCCTTGCGAAAGGCGCAAGCGCGATCCGCAAACGACTCGCAGAGCTTGGACGCGAATATGGGCTTGAGGTCGATCCGGATGCGCGGGTCGGCGATTTGTCGGTTGGTTTGCAGCAGCGCGTCGAAATCCTGAAGGCGCTCGTGCGCGGCGCGGAAATCCTGGTGCTCGACGAGCCGACGGCCGTGCTGACCCCGCCCGAAGCCGATCAGCTCTTCGAGATGCTTCGGGTGCTGAGGAGCGAGAAGAAGACGATCATCTTCATCACCCACAAGCTGCGCGAGATCATGAGCCTTACGGATCGCGTCTCCGTGATGCGGCGCGGCGAGATGGTGGAGACCGTCGACACCGCCGGCACCTCGCCGCCCGAGCTCGCGGACGCGATGGTTGGCCGCAAGGTGATCCTCAAGGTCGAGAAGAGTCCGGCGCATCCGGGTAAGGTCGCGCTGGAGGCGCGCGATCTCGTCGTGAAGGACGACCGGGGCGTCGTGCGGGTCGACCATGTTTCCTTCACTTTGCGCGCGGGAGAGATTCTCGGCGTCGCCGGTGTCGCGGGCAATGGCCAGTCCGAGCTTCTCGAGGCGCTGGCGGGCATCCGCCCCTTGAGCGCCGGCGAAATCCTCGTCGAGGGTCAGCCTTTGCCGCCGGCCGAGCGCACCCCGCATGAGGAGCGCGTCCTGGGCATTGGCCACGTTCCGGAAGACCGGCACCGGATGGGCCTCGTCATGTCCTTCGAGGCCTGCGAGAGCGCGATGCTCGGCTTCCATTACGAGCCGGTCTATGGGCGGGGGCCTTTCTACAGCCGCCGCGCCATCATCGCCGACGCCGAGAAGAAGATGGAGGCCTTCGACGTCCGGCCTCGGGCGCCGCTCCTCAAGACCGCCAACTTTTCCGGCGGCAACCAGCAGAAGCTGGTGCTGGCGCGCGAGATCGAGCGCAATCCGAAGATCATGCTGGTCGGCCAGCCGACGCGCGGCGTCGACATCGGCGCGATCGAATTCATCCACAAGCGCATCGTCGCCCAGCGCGACGCGGGAAAGGCGGTGCTGCTCGTCTCCGTCGAGCTCGACGAGATTTTCGCGCTCGCCGATCGCATCATCGTGCTTTGCGGGGGGCGCATCACCGGGGAGCGGCGGACGGAGGAGACGAACGCGCAGGACCTCGGCCTGCTGATGGCCGGCATCAGCGAGCACGCGGCATGAGCGCGCCGCTGAAGCCCCTGCCGACCTGGGCCGACGTCGCGCTGATTCCGCTCATCAATGTCGCGGCGGCTTTCATCATCTCCGGATTCGTGGTTCTCGCCATCGGCGAGAATCCGCTCGAGGCTGTGCAGATCCTGATCGGCGGCGCGCTCGGCGATCTCGAAGGCATCGGCTTCACGCTCTATTACGCGACGAGCTTCATCTTCACGGGGCTTGCCGTCGCCGTCTGCTTTCACGCTGGCTTGTTCAACATCGGCGTCGAGGGCCAGGCCTATATCGCGGGGCTGGGCGCCGCGCTGGTCGCGCTGCATTTCGGCTTTCTGCCGGGCTATACGCTCGTCATCGCCGCGATCATCGGCGCCGCCCTGTTCGGCGCGGCCTTCGCGGCGATCCCCGCCTACCTGCAGGCCTACCGCGACAGCCATATCGTCATCACGACGATCATGTTCAATTACATCGCTTCCGCGATCATGGGCTATCTGCTCGTCAATGTGTTGCGCGCGCCGGGTCAGATGAACGCGGAGACGCCGGCGTTTCCCGATACGGGCCGCGTGCCGCAGTTCCATGAGGTCCTTGCGCATTTCGGGATCCAGTGGCCGGTGACGCCCTTCAACCTGTCGTTCCTGCTCGCGCTGCTTGCCTGCCTCGCGGTGTGGCTGCTCATCTGGCGCACGCGGCTTGGCTATGAGATCCGCACGGTCGGCGCCAATCCGACGGCGGCCGTCTATGGCGGGATCTCTCCCGCCCGCATCACCATGATCACGACTCTGCTTTCGGGCGCGCTCGCGGGCGGCATGGCGGCGAATGTGATCCTCGGCGAGGAGCATCGGCTCATCCTCGAATACACCGCAGGCTTCGGTTTCGTCGGCATCGCGGTCGCGCTGATGGGACGCGCCCATCCGGTTGGCATCATCCTCGCGGCGATCCTGTTCGGCGTGCTCTATCAGGGCGGCGCGGAGCTTGCTTTCGACAAGCCGAAGATCAGCCGCGACATGATCGTCGTCATCCAGGGGCTCGTCGTGCTGTTCGCCGGCGCGCTCGAACATATGTTCCGCCGTCCGGTCGCGACCCTGCTCGCGCGCCGCATTTCGCAACCGCCAATCTAGCGCGCCCATGGACTGGTACGGCGCCTTCATCGATGTCTTCGGTTCCGGGATCCGGCTCGCGATCCCCCTGATCCTCGGCTGTCTCGCGGGCCTCTGGTCGGAGCGCTCGGGCGTCGTCGACATCGGGCTCGAAGGCAAGATGCTGGTCGGCGCCTTCGCCTCCGCCGCGGGCGCGACCTTCACGGGCAACGTTTGGTTCGGCCTCCTCACTGGCGTCGCGGCGACCGTCGTCATCTCGCTCATCCACGGCTACGCTTCGATCGACCAGCGCGCGAACCAGATCGTCTCCGGCACCGCGATCAACATGGTGGCCGACGGCATGACGGCGCTCATCGGCAACGCCATATGGCAGCAGGGCGGCCGGACGCCGCAGCTCGACAACGCCGCGCAGTTCCGCGAGATCGCGCTTCCTTTCGCGAAGGCGATCGGCGCCGTGCCGATCCTTGGGCCGATCTACGAGGAGCTGATCTCCGACCACGACCTGATCACGTATCTGGCCTTTCTCATGGTGCCCGTGACCTATTGGGCGCTCTATCACACGCGCTTCGGCCTGCGCCTGCGCGCGGTCGGCGAGAATCCGGCGGCGGTCGACACCGCGGGCATTTCGGTGCGGGGGCTTCGCTACGCCGCCGTCGTCATCTGCGGCGTGCTGGTCGGGCTTGCGGGCTGCTATCTCGTGCTTTCGCAGGCGGCCTATTTCCAGCCGCATATGAGCGCGGGCAAGGGCTTCATCGCGCTGGCGGCGCTGGTCTTCGCCAAATGGCGGCCGTGGCCGGCGCTGGCGACCTGCCTCCTGTTCGGCTTCCTCGACGCGGTCGCAATCCGCCTGCAGGGCGCCGAGCTGCCGGTGATCGGCGCGGTCCCGGTGCAGGCGATCGAAGCGCTGCCCTATGTGCTGACGGTGATCCTGCTCGCGGGCTTCATCGGCAAGGCGATCCCGCCGAAGGCCTCCGGCATCCCCTATGTCAAAGAACGCTGATCCCCTCGCCGAGCTCTTCGCCGCTGCGAAGGCGGCTTACGAAAACGCCTACGCGCCCTATTCGCGCTTCAAGGTCGGCGCCGCCGTCCGCACGCCGGGCGGCGCGATCTATGCCGGCTGCAACGTCGAGAACGCCGCCTATCCGGTCGGGAACTGCGCCGAGCCCGGCGCCATCGGCGCGATGGCGGCGGCCGGCGAGCGGCGCATCGCGGAGATCTGCGTCGTTGGCGCGGGCGAGAAGCTCTGCACGCCCTGCGGCGGCTGCCGCCAGCGCATCCGCGAATTCGCCGACAATTCCACGCCCATCCATGTCGCGGGGCCGGAGGGCGTGCGCCGCACCTTCACGCTCGGCGAGCTTCTGCCGGAATCCTTTGGGCCGGAGCATTTGTCGAAGGAATAAAGGAGCGGCTTCCGCCTTCGGAATTGAGCGACAGGCGACTTGGACAGCAACGCGCCGGACGGTCGGCCTCGGGGAAATGGACTTGGAGTGGGTTCATGCTGCCTGAAACCCGATACGCCCGCAGCGGAGACGTCAACATCGCCTACCAGACGATCGGCGATAGCCCGAGAGACCTGGTCTTCGTCCCAGGCTGGGTGTCGAATATCGAGGTGTTCTGGGATGAGCCGGCGCTCGCGCGCTTCCTTCTTCGGCTGGGATCGTTTTCGCGGCTTATCATTTTCGACAAGCGCGGCACAGGTCTGTCCGATCGGGTCACGGACATGCCCAGTCTCGAGGTCCGCATGGATGACGTGCGCGCCGTCATGGACGCGGCAGGATCGAGGCGGGCGGCGCTGTTTGGCGCATCGGAGGGAGGGCCGATGTGCGCGCTCTTCAGCGCAACTTATCCGGACCGCACCTCCGCGCTCATCATGCACGGCAGCTTTCCGCGCAGGACGAGGGCGCCGGACTATCCCTGGGGGCGCACCGCGGAAGAGCACAGGACATGGATCGAGAAGATGCAACGCGAGTGGGGAGGACCGTTCGGCTTGGCGGAGCGCGCGCCCAGCATGGCTCAAGATCAGCGATTCTCCCAGTGGTGGTCGCGCCTGCTGCAAATCAGCGCCAGCCCGGCGGCGGCGGTCGCGCTCGTCAGGATGAACGCTGAAATTGACATTCGAAACATTCTTCCAGCGATACGCGTCCCCACATTGCTGCTGCACAGCGTCGGCGACGCCGTCATTAACATTGGCGCAAGCCGCTTTATGGCGGAACGCATTCCTGGCGCGCGCCTTGTGGAACTGCCGGGCTCGGATCATCTGTTTTGGCTTAGCGACGCCGAGGCCATACTGGGAGAGATAGAAGAGTTTCTGACCGGCGTGCGCGGAGCCCCTGAACCTGACCGGGTCCTGAAAACAGTACTGTTCACCGACGTCGTCGGCGCCACAGAGAAAGCGGCTTCTCTCGGCGATCGCCGCTGGCGTGACTTACTGGAGAGTCACGACAGCGCAGTTCGGCGCGGCCTTGCGCGATTTCGGGGCCAAGAAATGAACACAACCGGCGACGGGTTCTTCGCGACGTTTGATGGGCCGGCTCGCGCCGTGCGCTGCGCTCTCGAGATCGCTCAGAGCGTTCATTCGCTCGGACTCGACATTCGCGCGGGGCTCCACACCGGAGAGTGCGAAGTCATGGGTCATGATATCGGCGGTCTCGTCGTTCATATCGGCGCACGCATCGCGGCGCTCGCCGCTCCGGGCGAAGTGTTGGTTTCGAGCACTGTCAAAGATCTCGTTGCCGGCTCCGGATTGAGCTTTCGCGATCACGGCGCCACTCTGCTCAAGGGCGTGCCGGGCGAATGGCGGCTCTACTCTGCCGGAGTATGACAAGCGGGGCCGACCATCAGTCTGCCTGATCCCAATGAGGTGACGATGCCTTCAAGCGTTGACGAGGCGGCAGCGGCGCTGAAACGCCGCGACCTCGCCTCCCTGCCGCCCCTCGCCATCGTGCTCGGCTCCGGCCTTGGCCCGCTCGCCGACGAGGCGAGCGAGGCGACCGCGATTCCCTACGCGGACATCCCCGGCTTTCCCATGCCAACCGTCGCGGGCCATGCCGGGCGGCTCGTCGTCGGGCAGATCGAGGGCAAGCGCGTCGCGCTCTTTCAGGGACGCGGCCACTATTATGAGCGGGGCGACGCGAACGCGATGCGCGTCGCCATCGAGACGTTCCGCAGGCTCGGCGGCGAGCGGCTCATCCTCACCAACGCCGCGGGCGGGCTCAACATGGAATGGGCGCCGCCCTCGCTCGTCGCCATCACGGACCATATCAACTTCGCCGGCGCCAATCCGCTGATCGGCGGGCCAGGCGGCGACAGGCGCTTCGTGCCGCTCACCGAGGCCTACGACAAGAGCTTGCGCGCGAAACTGCACGAGGCGGCGCGCGCGGAAAATGTCGAACTGCACGATGGCGTCTATATGTGGTTCTCCGGGCCGAGCTTCGAGACGCCGGCGGAAATCCGCGCCGCAAGAATTCTCGGCGCCGATCTCGTCGGCATGTCGACCGTGCCGGAAGTCATCCTCGCGCGCTTCTTCGGCCTGCGATGCGCCGCCGTCTCCGTCGTGACCAATTACGCCGCGGGCCTTTCCGGCGGCGATCCGAGCCACGAGGAGACGCAGGAATACGCGCGCCTCGCCTCCGACCGCTTCCGGCGTCTGCTCCGCGCCTTCATCCGCGAGGTCGCGTGATCCCGGCATGACTCTCCCGCAGGAAATCATTCGCGCCAAGCGCGACGGCCGGACGCTCAGCGAGAGCGAGATCGGCGAATTCATCGCCGGGCTCACGAGCGGCGAGGTCACCGAGGGCCAGGCGGCCGCCTTCGCGATGGCGGTCTTCTTTCGCGGCATGGACCTCGACGAGCGCGTGGCGCTGACCCGCGCCATGACGCGCTCGGGCGCAACGCTCGACTGGTCACACGCGAATCTCCCCGGGCCGATCCTCGACAAGCATTCGACCGGCGGCGTCGGCGACAATGTCTCGCTGATGCTCGCGCCGATGCTGGCCGCCTGCGGGGCCTTCGTGCCGATGATCTCGGGGCGCGGCCTCGGCCACACCGGGGGCACGCTCGACAAGCTCGATTCGATTCCGGGCTACCGGACGCAGCCCGATCTCGCGCTGTTCGAGCGCGTGGTGAAAGCGGCGGGATGCGCCGTCATCGGACAGACGGCCGACCTCGCGCCCGCCGACCGGCGCCTCTACGCGATCCGCGACGTGACGGCGACGGTCGAGTTGGTCGCGCTCATCACGGCCTCGATCCTGTCGAAGAAACTCGCCGCAGGTTTGCAAGGCCTCGTCATGGACGTGAAGACGGGGACGGGCGCCTTCATGAGCACGCTCGAAGGCTCGCGCGAACTCGCCGAAAGCATCGCGGCGGTGGCCAATGGCGCGGGCCTGCCGACCGTCTCGCTCATCACCGACATGAACGAGCCGCTCGCCAGCGCCGCCGGCAACGCGGTCGAGGTTCTGAATGCGGTCGCGTTTCTCACGGGCAGGCGGCGCGACGCGCGCCTCCTCCGCGTGACGCTCGCGCTCGGGGCGGAACTGCTCGCGCTCTCGAAGCTTGCGCCGTCGCTCGCGGCCGGAGAGGCGGCGCTCGTCGGGGCGCTCGATTCCGGCGCCGCGGCGGAGCGCTTCGCGCGCATGGTGTCTGCGCTCGGCGGCCCGGCCGACATTCTGGAGCGCGCTCACGAATTGCTGCCGCGCGCGCCGGTGCTGGTCGAGGCGATCCCGGAGAGCCGAGGCTTCGTGACCGCAATCGACGTGCGCAGCATTGGCCTCGCCGTGGTCGAGCTTGGCGGAGGACGGGCGCGGGCCTCGGACACGATCGACCCTGCCGTCGGCCTGACCGAACTGGCGCCGCTCGGCGCCGAGGTCGGCCCCGATGCGCCGCTGGCGCGCGTGCATGCGCGCAGCGCCGAGGCCGCCGAGGCCGCGATCCGGCGCCTGCGCGCGGCCTATTCGCTCGGCGGCGCGCCGCCCGCGCTCGCCGATCCGGTGATCGAGCGGATCGACGGACGCATCATGACGATTCTTCTCGCGACGACCGGCTGGGACGTTTCCGCCTGGCGGGCGAAGCTCGCCGAGCTTCTGCCGTCGCATCCGATCGTCACGCTCGGAGAGCCCTTCGATCCGGCGGCGATCCGCTATGTCCTGAGCTGGCGCCACCCGCCCGGCGCGCTCAAGGCGCTGCCAAATCTTGAGGTGATCTTCTCGCTTGGCGCGGGCGTCGATCACCTCTTCGCCGATCCCGAACTGCCGGACGTTCCGATCGTGCGCGTCGTCGATCCGGACCTGCGCGACCGGATGAGCGAATGGGTCGTCATGCATGCGCTGATCCATCTGCGCCAGCTTCGCCGCTACGAGCGGCAGCAGCGCGAAAAGATCTGGGCGGATGACGACGACCAGCCGAAGGCGGGCGATGTTTCGGTCGGCGTGCTCGGCCTCGGCGTGCTGGGGCGCGGACGCGGCTCTCAAGCTGAAGGCGCTCGGCTTCGAGGTCGCCGGATGGAGCGCGACGCCGAAAGTCATTCCCGGCGTTGAAACCCATTCGGGCCCCGACGGCCTGAACGCGCTGCTTGCGCGATCCGACATTCTCGTCGTGCTCCTGCCGCTGACGGAGGCGACGCGCGGCCTGCTCAATGCGGACCTGTTGGCGCGTTTGAAGCAGGGCGGTCCGCTCGGCGGGCCGGTGCTGATCAACGCGGGACGCGGCGGCCTGCAGGTCGAGGCGGACATTCTCGCGGCGCTCGACAAAGGCATGCTGAAAGGCGCCTCCCTCGACGTGTTCGAGCGGGAGCCCCTGCCGCCGGAGTTCGGCGCTCTGGAGCCATCCGGCCGTCTATGTGAGCCCGCACAATTCCGCGATCTCCTCGCCCGCCGCCGTCCTCTCCGGCATCGCGCGCCAGATCGAGGCGTTCGAGCGGGGCGAGCCGTTGCAAAACGCGGTGGATCGCGCGCGCGGCTATTGAAGCGACGGCCTTGCGCGCGAATTCTCGCGGTGGCAGTTTTCCCTTCGGTCGCGCAGCGGGCTTTGGGGTGAAACGATGTCCTTCGGCGAAGCCGTCAACAGCGCGCTCTTCCGGAACTACGCAAACTTTCAGGGGCGCGCGGCTCGACCGGAATTCTGGTGGTTCATGCTCGCCATCCTGATCGCTTCGCTCGTCGCGACGGTCATCGACGCCTATGTGATCGGCCCGCGGATTTTTGAAAGCCTCGTCACGCTGGGCACGATCGTTCCCTCGCTTTCGGTCGGCGCCCGCAGGCTTCACGACACGGACCGATCCGGCTGGTGGCAGCTCCTGAGCCTGATACCGGTGATCGGCATGATCGTGCTGATCGTCTGGTGGGCCTCGGCCGGATGGCCGGGCGACAACCGCTTCGGCAGGCCTCCCGTCGCCTGAAGACGACGCACGGACGCTCAGCGCGCCGCCGCGTGCTCGTAGATGTCTTCTTCCTGCGCATTGTGAATGCGCGCGATCGTCTCGATCGATTCGATGATCCGCTGTCCGTCGCGCAGCGTCAGCGTGTCCAGGTCGCCTTCGGAGAGGTCGTCCGAGACGCGCGACAGAAGATGCGCCAGATGCAGGAGCTCGCGATGGACGCGGCTCATCGCCGCAAGGCCGTAGCCGCTCGCGAGCGACCGGCGCAGCCGCGGATAGACCTTCGTCTCGTCCGCCCGCTCATGCGTGACGAGGTCGTTGGCGACGATCGCATTTGCTTCGCGGATCAGCGCCGCGCCCTTGCCCGGCTCGGCCGTCGTCCAGCGCGCTGACGATGTCGCGTAGCCGGTCGAGGCTCGCTTCGAGGCTCACATGCTCCTCGCGCAGCGCTTTCGCGTCGCTCGCGGGCAGGCTGGCCCGCCTCCAGTCGCGTCCCGAGCCGAGCGCCCGCAGGGCGTTGAGGATGACGGCGACGTCGATGGCCTCCTGCGTCAGCGCGCCCGCGATCGGCGTCAGCCAGCCGAAGGCGGCGGCGATCATCGCGATCCCCGAAAGCGCCATGCCGCCCGCCATGCTCTGGAAGGCGATGGCGTAGGTGCGCCGCGCGATGGCGACCGCGTCGGCGATGCGGTCGACGGCGTCGACGAGGATGACGACGTCGGCGGCCTCCGACGACGCGCTCGCCCCCCGCGCGCCCATGGCCGCGCCGACATGGGCGGCGGCCAGCGCCGGCGCGTCATTGATGCCGTCGCCCACCATGAGAGTCGGCTGGAGCTCCTGCTCGACCGCGACCGCCGCGACCTTGTCGGCCGGATCGCGATCGGCGAGGACGGAATCGAGATCGAGGGCGGCCCCGATCGCCTCCGCGGTTTCCGCGCGGTCGCCCGTCAGCATGACGATCCGCGAGACGCCCGCGGTCCTCAGGCCCTGGATCGCCCGGGGCGCTTCCCGGCGCAACTGATCGGCGAGGAGGATCGCGCCCGCCGTCGCCCCATCGACGACCACGAAGACGGCGAGCGCCGAGCGGTACGAAGCCTGCCGCAGGATGCGCCGCGTCCATGCGCTCGACGGCGATGGGCCGAATACATAGGCGTGGGCGCCGACCCGGACGCGGCGGCCTCCGATGCTTCCCTCGAGTCCGGAGCCCATGGCTTCGCGGACGTCGGTCGGGGTGTCGAGTTCGAGGCCGCGCTGGCGCGCCGCGGCGACAATGGCGGCGGCGACCGGATGCTGCGAGGCCTGTTCGAGCGAGGCGACGGCGCGAAGCGTCTCGTCGGGGCTCCAGCCGGACGCGGTTTCGATCCGCAGGATGCGCGCCCCGCCGACCGTCAGCGTGCCGGTCTTGTCGAAGATGACGGTGCGCGTCCGCGCCAGCGCCTCGAGCGCGAATCCGCCCTTCATCAGCACGCCGAGGCGGGCGGCGCGCGCGACGCCCGCGATATAGGCCACGGGAGCGGCGAGGATCAGCGGGCAGGGCGTCGCCGCGACCAGCACGGCGAGCGCCCGGACCGGATCGCCCGACAGGGCCCACGCCAGCCCGGCGAGCGCCAGCGAGACCGGAAGCAAAAGGAGCGCGAACCGGTCGGCCATCCGGATGGTCGGGGCCTTGGCGGTCTGCACCGCGGTCGCCATCCGCACGATGCCGGCGTAGGTGCTTTCGCCTTCGGTCGCGGTCGCCTGAAGGGCGAAGGTCTGCCCGGCGTTGACGGCGCCGCTGCGCGCCGCCTCCCCCTTGTGTCTCATGACGGGGATCGGCTCGCCGGTGAGGGCGGACTCGTCGAGCGCCGCGTCCCCGTCCGCGAGGACGCCGTCCACCGGCACGACCTCGCCGGCGCGGACAAGGAGCCGGTCGCCGATCGCGACCTCCGCGACCGGAATGTCCTCCACCCGGCCGGCGCTCTCCCTGTGCGCGATGCGGGGCGCGCGGTCGATCAGCGACCGGAGATCGCGCTCGGCGCGGGAGACCGCGAATTCCTCGAGCGCATTGCCGCCCGCATACATGACCGCGACGACGATGGCGGCGAGCGTCTCGTCAAGGGCGAGCGCGCCGATCATGGAAAGAAGCGCGACGGCGTCCACGCCGAGGCGCCCGGCGAGAAAATCGCGAAGGATCGAGACGACGAGCCCGGCGATCACCGGGACCGTGCCCGCCGCCCAGGCCCAATGGGCAAGCTCGGGCTTGCCCAGCGCCCAGGCCGACGCCGCCCGCCGACAGGGCGACGAGCGCGATGGCGATCAGCGCGCGCGGAAGAAGTCTGTCGAGGGCGAGTGTCATCGCGTCACGCAAAGCCGCTGCGTCGCCGGGCCGCGGTGCGGATCGCGGGGCCTGGCGCTGGATTTGGCCGCATGAAAATCCTGATCGTCGAGGACGACGCCGAGACCGCCGAGTTCATCGCCGCGGGCCTTCTAGCGCGCGGCCATGTCCCAACGGTTGCGGCGAATGGACGCGGAGGCTTCGAATTGGCGGTCGCTGAACCCTTCGACGTCATCGTCCTCGACCGCATGTTGCCCGCGCTCGACGGGCTTTCCGTGGTCGCTCTCCTCCGTTCGGAGGGCGTCTCGACCCCGGCGCTCTTTCTCACGAACCTGTCCGGCGTCGACGACCGTGTCGAGGGGCTTGGCGCGGGCAGCGCGCCTCTGATCGGGGACCCTCGCCCCTGAAGAGGGCGGGGGCGAGGGGAACCGGACTTCAGCGCGCGTCACGCCCGCTCGATCTTCTTCGCCGCCTCGTCGAGCGCGTCGACGATCGCCTGGATCTGCTCCGGGGTCGCGGCGCGTCCACGAAGGCGGAGTTTGACGGCGGCGCGCAGGTTCATCATGGCGCGCAGGACCGAGCCGAACGAACGGGGATCGCTCTCCTCCTCGCGGCCGGCGAAGCGCTCGAAGATCGCGTCGACCTGGGGCTTGTTCTCGGCCAGCGCCTTCTCGCCCTCGGGCGTGATCGCATAGAGCTTGCGCCCGCCCTCGTCCGGGCTGACGGCGGCGTAGCCTATGTCCTCGAGCATCGTCAGCGTCGGATAGATGACGCCGGGGCTTGGGGAATAGTCGCCGCCGACCCGCTCGCCGAGCTCCTTGATGACCTCGTAGCCGTGGCGCGGCTTTTCGGCGATGAGCGTCAGGATCACCCAGCGGAGCTCGCCGCCGTCGAACATGCGGCCCTCGCGCGGGCCAAATCCGCCGCGCCAGCCGCGATGGCCGTGTCGTCCAGGACCTTCCCGTCCGAAACCTTCGGGGCCGAAGCCGCGGCGGCGCTGGCGCATGGCCTCTTCAAAATACCGATGAAACATTGTTGCTCCTTTGATTGGCGTTTCATGACATATCGTACGATATATCGTAAAAAGATATATCTTAGACCTATCGCGATTGCAAGCGGCGGAGCGGACGATTTTTTGTGCCCAGGGGCCGCCGTTAACCGGATCCGCAAACGCGGGCGTCTCCGTCGCTGTTTTCGTGTATGAGACAGATCATGAACGCGGCCGCGATTCGCATCCTCGGCATCGACCCGGGCCTCCGCAACACCGGCTGGGGCCTCATCGAGGTGATGGGCTCGCGGCTGGGCTTTCTGGCCTGCGGTTCGATCCATACCGACGCCGCGACGTCGCTTGCCGACCGGCTCGCCGCCATCCATCGGGAGCTGACGGCGCTCGTCGAGCGGGACCGGCCGCATGAGGCGGCGGTCGAGGAGACCTTCGTCAACCGCGACCCGCAGTCGACCCTGAAGCTCGGGCAGGCGCGCGGCGCGACGCTGGCGGCGCTTGCGCTCAAGGATCTTCCGGTGTCGGAATACGCCGCCAATCTCATCAAGAAGACGGTGGTCGGCGTCGGCCACGCCGAGAAGCCGCAGGTCGCGATGATGGTCCGAATGCTGTTGCCCGCCTCGACCGCGCGCACGCCCGACGCGGCGGACGCGCTGGCCGTCGCCATCTGCCACGCCCAGCATCGCACCGCCCGGGCGCGAGGCGCGGCATGATCGGCAAGCTTCGCGGCGTCGTCGACAGCGTCGAGGAGGAGGGCCTCATCCTCGACGTCGGCGGCGTCGGCTATCTGGTGGCCGCGTCCGCGCGCACCTTGCGCGCCCTGCCTCCGGCCGGCGAGCCGGCGGAACTGCTCATCGAGACGCATGTGCGTGAGGACGCGATCCGGCTCTATGGGTTCCTCACCGTCGCCGAGCGGGAGTGGTTCCGTACGCTCCAGAGCGTGCAGGGGGTGGGCGCGAAGCTCGCGCTCGGCATCCTCGGCGCGCTCCCCGCGGACACCCTCTCGACCGCCATCGCCCGGCAGGACAAGGCGATGATGGCGCGCGCGCCCGGCGTCGGCCCGAAGCTCGCGGCGCGGCTCGTGCTCGAACTCAAGGACAAGGCGCCGGCGCTCGGCGCGGTCGATATCGGTCTCGCGCCCGCGCGCCTGGAAGGCGCGGCGGGCATGCCGAAAGCGGCCGAGGACGCGATCCTCGCTCTCGTCGGCCTCGGCTACGCCCGCGCGCAGGCGGCGGCTGTGGTCGGCAAGTGCCTCGGCGAACTCGGCCCGGAGGCGGAGACCTCCGCCTTCATCCGCGCCGGCCTGAGGGAGCTGGCGCAGTGAGCCAGCCTTACAGTAAGGGGATCGATACGAAAAAGGTAAAGCGCATGTCTGCGATCGCAACCGTCTCCTCCAAATATCAGGTCTCGATTCCGAAGGAGGTTCGCGACCAGCTGGCGTTGCGGCCCGGCCAGAAGGTCGCCTTCATCGCGAAGCCGGAAGGGGTCCTGATCGTTCCGGTGCCAGAGCGCGAAGCCCTGGCGGGGATGGCGCGCGGAGCCAATCCCGAGGGCTATCGCGATCGGGACGACCGCTTCTGATGCGAGTGGTCGACACGTCCGCCTGGATCGAGTGGATCCTCGGGTCCTCTCTCGGCGAGAGCCTTGCGCAGGAGCTCCCTCGCAATGATCAGTGGGTTGTCCCGACGATCGTTCAGTTTGAGCTCGCGCGCTGGCTCGCCCGGGAGATATCAGAGGCGGCGGCCGCTCGCGTGATCGCTTTTTCGACGGAACTGGTTGTCACGCCGCTTACGACGGATATTGCGACGAAAGCGGCCGGCTACGCGAACATCCACAGGCTTGCCATGGCCGACGCCATCGTCTTCGCCACCGCGAAGGACGTCCGCGCTGATCTTCTCACCTGCGACGCGCATTTTGCGGAATTGCCCGGCGTGGCCTACTTCAAGAAGGGCCGCCAGTGATGGCCGAAGCCCCCCGCCGCCTCGTCTCGGCCGAAAAGCGCCCGGAGGACGACGCGGCCCTCAGGCCCCAGACGCTCGCCGATTTCGTCGGCCAGGAGGCCGCGCGCAAGAACCTCCAGGTCTTCATCGATTCGGCGAAGGTCCGGGGCGAAGCGCTCGACCATGTGCTGTTCGTCGGCCCGCCGGGCCTCGGCAAGACCACGCTCGCGCAGATCGTGGCGCGCGAGCTCGGCGTCAACTTCCGCTCGACCTCCGGGCCGGTCATCGCCAAGGCGGGCGACCTCGCCGCGCAGCTCACCAATCTCGAGCCGCGGGACGTGCTTGTTCATCGACGAGATCCATCGCCTCAATCCGGCGGTCGAGGAGATCCTTTATCCCGCGATGGAGGATTTCCAGCTCGACCTCATCATCGGGGCGGGACCGGCCGCGCGCTCGGTCAAGATCGACCTCGCCAAGTTCACGCTGGTCGGCGCGACGACCCGGGCGGGCCTTCTCACAACGCCGCTCCGCGACCGCTTCGGCATTCCGGTCCGGCTCAATTTCTATACGACCGAGGAGCTTCAGGGCATCGTCGCGCGTGGCGCGCGCGTGATCGGGCTGGCGCTGGCCGAGGACGGCGCGAACGAGATCGCAAAACGCTCGCGCGGCACGCCCCGCATCGCGGGGCGCCTGCTCCGGCGGGTGAGGGACTTCGCCACGGTCGAAAGCGCCGCCGTCGTGACGCGGGCCCTGGCGGACCGGGCGCTGCGGCTTCTCGACGTCGATCCGATCGGCCTCGACCAGATGGACCGGCGCTATCTCGACACGATCGCCCTCAAGTTCGGCGGCGGACCGGTGGGCGTGGAGACGATCGCGGCCGCGCTTTCGGAGCCGCGCGACGCGATCGAGGACATCATCGAGCCCTATCTGATCCAGCAGGGTTTCGTGCAGCGGACGCCGCGCGGACGCCTCCTGACCTCGCATGCTTTCCGCCATCTGGGCCTCGCTGAGCCGCCGCGGGCGGGCCCTCAGGCCGGCTTGTTCGATGAGGAATAAGCGGCTAACCCAAGCCGACGCGCCGTAAAGTCTGACCGCCTTGCCGAGTCTGATCCGATTCCTGGTTGCCGTCGCAGTGATTGCGGGGCTCGTCTATGGCGGATTGTATGCGCTCGCCAACTTCGTGAAGGTGACCCCTCGCGAGATCACGCAGACGATCCAACTGCCGAAGGTGCAGAAGTGAGCGCGGGCAAAGATCTGGTCGCCGCTTTTCTCGACGCGCTCGCCGCCGAACGGGGCGCGAGCCTGAATACGATCGAAGCCTATCGGCGCGACCTGTCGGACTATGAGGCGATATCTGCGCGAACAGGGCGCCGACGTGAAGCGCGCCGGAGCGGCGGATGTTCGGGCCTATCTTGCCGAGCGAGGCGCCGAAGGCCTCAAGGCGTCGTCGCTCGCGCGGCGGCTCTCGGCGATCCGGCAATTCCACAAGCATCTTTACGCGGAGGGCGAGCGCCGCGACGATCCGACGCTGGCGATCGAGGGGCCAAAGCGCGCGCGGCCCCTCCCGACCACGCTGACCGTCGACGAAGTCGACCGGCTGATCGCGACCGCGCGCGAAGGTCTCGACGCGCCGGAGCGCCCGGCGCGCGAGCGGCTGGCGACCGCCCGCATGGCGGCGCTGATCGAGCTCATCTATGGATCGGGCCTGCGCGTGTCCGAAGCGCTCGGCTCTGCCGAAGTCGGCGGCGCGCGCGAAGGAAGGAATGATCGTGATCAGGGGCAAGGGAGGCAAGGAGCGGCTCGCGCCCCTCTCCGGTCGAGCCCGCACCGCGCTCGCGGCGTATCGGGCGCGCCTCGAAGAGACCGCGCCCGGACTTGCTTCCGCGCCCTGGCTCTTTCCGGCCGACAGCGCGAGCGGCTGCATGACGCGGCAGGCCTTCGCGCGCGACCTGAAAGTCACGGCCGCGTCGGCGGGCCTCAGCGCCGCGAAGATCAGCCCGCATGTGCTGCGCCACGCTTTCGCAAGCCACCTTTTGCAGAACGGGGCGGACCTGAGGGTCGTGCAGGACCTGCTCGGCCACTCCGACATTTCGACGACCCAGATCTACACCCATGTGCTCGACGAGCGCGCCAAGGCGATGGTGCGCGACCTGCATCCGATGAATGACGGCGACGGCGAATGAGCCGCGCCGAGCCGTGGCGGGCGACGCTCGACGGCGTCGTCGTGACCTGCCGCCTGACGCCGAAAGGCGGCCGCGACGCGATCGACGGCGTGGCGGAACTCGCCGACGGAACGAGCGTGCTGCTCGCGCGTGTGCGTGAGCCGCCCGAGGATGGCCGCGCCAATGACGCGCTCCGCGCGCTTCTGGCGGAGAAGCTGGCGACGCCGATCTCGCGGATCGCGCTGGTCGCCGGCGCCAAAAGCCGGGTCAAGCAACTGGCGGTGACCGGCGACCCGGAGACGTTGACCGCCCGGCTCAAGGCCTTGTGACGAAAGCCAGCCCGGTCATGGCATTGCGCTCATTCGCAAAACGGGCTTTGTTGGTCCGGCCTCTTTCGGGCGCGGATTCAGCGCTCACGCAAACGCTCAAGCGGCAGCGGAAGCCGCCATGCCAGGAGACAATGGCCCCATGAAATCAACCGCCATCGTCAGCTTTGCGCTCGCCGCGGCGATCGCCTGTTCAGGCGCGGCTTCCGCCAAGACGCTGGTCTATTGTTCGGAGGGCAGCCCCGAGAACTTCACCCCGGCCATCAACACGACGGGAACCAGCTTCGACGCGGCGCGGCCGGTCTATGACCGGCTGACCGAGTTCAAGCGGGGCACGACCGAGATCGTGCCGGGGCTCGCCGAGAGTTGGGAGATCGCGGACGGCGGCAAGACGATCACCTTTCACCTTCGGAAGGGCGTCAAGTTCCATTCTCTGAAAGACTTCAAGCCGACCCGCGACTTCAACGCCGACGACGTCCTGTTCTCGATCGACCGGCAGTGGAAGCCGGACAACCCCTATTACAAAGTCTCGGGCGGAAAATACGACTATTTCAATGACATGGACATGCCGAACCTGCTGGAGTCCGTCGAAAAGAAGGACGACGACACGGTCGTGGTGAAGCTGAAGACGCCGAATGTCGCGATCCTCGCCAATTTCGCGATGGACTTCATGGCGATCGGCTCGAAGGAATACGCGGACTTCCTGCTCAAGAAGGGCAAGCCCGAGCAGTTCGACCAGGCCCCGGTCGGCACGGGGCCTTTCTCTTTCGTCGGCTACCAGAAGGACTTCGTGATCCGCTACAAGGCCAACAAGGACTACTACGGCGAGAAGGCGCTCGTGGACGATCTCGTCTTCGCGATCACGCCTGACGCCACCGCCCGCTACGCCAAGCTGAAGGCGGGCGAGTGCCACATCAACGGCTATCCACGGCCGGCCGACATTGCGGAAATGAAGAGCGACCCGTCGCTCAAGGTGTTGAGCGCGCCCGGCCTCAACGTCGCCTATTGGGCCTTCAACGTCACGAAGCCGCCGCTCGACAAGAAGGAGGCGCGGCAGGCGCTCGCCATGGCGATCGACCGGGACGCGATCATCAAGGACGTCTATCTCGGCGCGGGCGAGAAGGCCACGACTCTGATCCCGCCGACGATGTGGGCGTTCGACGACAAGATCCCCGATGTTCGCTTACGATCCCGAGAAAGCCAAGTCGCTGCTCGCCGCTGCCGGCGTGAAGACGCCGTTCGACATCGACCTCTGGTATATGCCGGTGCAGCGCCCCTACAATCCGAACGGCAAGCGGATCGGCGAGATGATGCAGGCCGATCTCGCCAAGATCGGCGTCAACGCCAAGCTCGTCACTTACGAATGGGGCGAGTACCGCAAGCGGCTCGCCAACGGCGAGGAGATGACCGGCCAGTACGGCTGGACGGGCGACAACGGCGACCCGGACAATTTCTTCTTCCTCAGAGGCTGCCCCGGCGGCAAGCCCGGCGACAGCAACCCGACGAAGTGGTGCAACGCCGAGTTCGATGCGCTGCTGGTGAAGGCGCGCACGATCTCCGATCAGGCCGAGCGCGCCAAGCTCTATAAGCGGATGCAGGAGATCGAGCATGACGAGGCGCCGGAGCTCCTGCTCGCGCATTCGACCGTGTACGAAGCGACGCGCGCGAACGTGACCGGCTACAAGCAGAGCCCGCTTGGAACGCACATCTTCGCAGGCGTCGACATCCAGTGAGGCCGGCTCCGGGCCCTGCCGTCGAGGCAGGGCCCGCCGCGCATCAGGCCCGCCATGCTCCTCTATGTCCTTCGTCGCGTAGCGCTCACGATCCCGACCTTCGTCGGGCTGATGTTTCTGACCTTCGCCGCGATCCGGCTTGTTCCCGGCGATCCGGTTGAGGTGAGGACCGGCGAGCACGGCATGTCTCCCGAACAGCTCGCCTATTTCCGCCATGAGCTTGGACTCGATCAGCCGGTCTGGCGCCAGTTCCTTACCTACGCGACTCATCTCCTTCACGGCGATTTCGGCGTATCGCTGGCCACGCAACAGAAGGTGCTCACCGAATTCGGGACGCTCTTTCCCGCGACGCTCGAACTTTCGTTCTTCGCCATGCTGTTCGCGATCGCGGTCGGCTTCCCGGCCGGCGCAATGGCCGCGGTGAAACGCGGCGGCCTCTTCGATCAGGCGCTGATGACGATTTCGCTGTTCGGCTATTCGATGCCGATCTTCTGGTGGGGGCTGTTGCTCATCATGTTCGTCTCGGTGAGGCTCGGCTGGCTGCCGGTCTCCGGGCGCATCGATCTCATCAACTATTATTTCGACCAGCCGACCGGCTTCATGACGATCGACGCGCTCCTGTCCGATCAGCAGGGCGCGTTCCTCGACGCCCTTCGCCATCTCGTGCTGCCTGCGATCGTGCTCGGCACGGTGCCGCTCGGCGTGATCGCGCGGATCACGCGCTCCTCGATGCTGGAGGTGCTCAACGAGGACTATGTCCGAACGGCGCGCGCCAAGGGGCTTTCGCCTGCGCGCGTGATCGGCGTTCATGCGCTGCGCAATGCGATGCTGCCCGTCGTGACGGTCATCGGCCTCTCGGTGTCCGGCCTGCTCGCGGGCGCGGTTCTCACCGAGACGATCTTCTCCTGGCCGGGCGTCGGCAAATGGCTGATCGATTCGATCAGCCGGCGTGATTACCCCGCGCTGCAGGGCGGCGTGATGCTGGTCTCCGCGACGGTCATCGTCGTCAATCTCGTTGTCGATGTCATCTACGGCGTGATCGACCCCAGGATCCGCCATGGCCGCTGAGGCTGCGATGGTCCGGGAGCCGGAGGCGAGCGGCGACGCTGACGGTCCCGTCGGACAGGTCTCCTCCTTCGCTGCGTTCTGGCGCGCCTTCGCCGAGAACAGGGGCGCGGTTTTCGGGCTCGGCGTCTTTTGCGTCATCCTCCTGCTCGCGTTTACAGCGGGCGTGGTCGCGCCCCATTCGCCCATCGAGCAGTTCCGGGACGCGGTGCGCGCGCCCCCTGTATGGGAGGCAGGCGGGTCCTGGCGTTTTCCGTTGGGTACGGATGGCGATGGCCACGATATGCTGTCGCGGCTGATCTTTGGCGCCCGGGTCTCGCTTTTCATAGGGTTCGCCGTGATGGCCGTATCCTTCGTGATCGGCGCGACGCTCGGCCTGCTCGCCGCGATGGCGGGCCCTGTGGCCGATGTCGCGATCACGCGCGTGATGGACCTCATCATGGCGGTGCCGAGTTTCGTGCTGGCCATCCTCGTCGTCGCGATTCTCGGCCCGAGCCTCGCCAACACGATCGTCGCCATCGCCATCGTCTATCTGCCGCGCTACGTCCGGCTCACGCGGGCCTCGGCGCTCGGCGAACTCGGCAAGGACTACGTTGCGGCGGCGCGCGTCGCCGGCGTCGGGCCGTTGAGGCTCGCGTGGTCCGCGATCCTGCCCAATTGCCTTGCGCCGCTTATCGTCATGGCGGCGCTCGGCGTGTCGGACGCCATCCTGGAAGCCGCGGGCCTCGGCTTTCTCGGCCTCGGCGCTCAGCCGCCGACGCCGGAATGGGGCGCGATGCTTGCCGACTCGCGCGAATTCATCCGATCCAATCCCTGGATCGTCGCGATGCCGGGCCTCGCGATCCTCGTCACCGTCGTCGCCATCAATCTGGCGGGCGACGGCCTGCGCGACGCGCTCGACCCGAAGATGCGGCGGGGCTGACCGCATGCCTCTGCTCGAAATCCGCAATCTCTCCGTCGCCTTCGCGACCCATCATGGCTCCTTCCGGGCCGTGGACGGCATCGACCTCACGGTCGAGCGCGACGAGGTGCTGGCGATCGTTGGCGAATCGGGCTCGGGCAAGTCGGTCGCGATGCTCGCCGTCATGGGCCTCCTGCCGCCGACGGCGACGGTGACGGCCGATCGCATCCTCTTCGACGGCGTCGATCTTCCGGGCCTCAGCGCGGCGCGGCGTCGCGGACTTGCCGGCAAGGATCTGGCGATGATCTTTCAGGAGCCGATGTCGAGCCTGAACCCCTGCTACACGATCGGTTTCCAGATCGGCGAGACCCTGAAGGCCCATCTCGGCCTCGACCGCAAGGCGCGCAGGCGGCGGACGGTCGAACTGCTCGCCGAAGTCGGGATCCCCGACCCGGAGCGGCGGGCGCGCGCCTTTCCCCACCAGCTTTCCGGCGGCATGAGCCAGCGCGCGATGATCGCCATGGCGCTCGCCTGCCGGCCGAAGCTCCTGATCGCCGACGAGCCGACGACCGCGCTCGACGTGACGATCCAGGCGCAGATCCTCGACCTTCTGATGCGGCTGAAAAGCGAGACCGGCATGGGCCTCGTCCTGATCACGCATGACATGGGCGTCGTCGCGGAGACCGCGGACCGGGTCGCGGTGCAATATGCGGGGCGGCGGGTCGAATCGAGCGCCACGCGCGAGCTTTTCCGCGACCCTCATCATCCCTACACCGCGGCGCTGCTGGACGCGCTGCCCGAGCGCGCTGCGGGCCGGAGGCTGCGGGCCATCCCGGGCGTCGTGCCCGGACAATCGGGCCGCCCGCGCGGCTGCCTGTTCGAGCCGCGCTGCGCCTTTGCCTTCGACCTCTGCCGCTCGGCGCCTCCGCGGCCCGCGCCGGAGCGCCTGGGCTCGGCGCTCTGCCATACGCCGCTCGAAGCGGGCGTTCCGCGGCCCGCGGCCCTGCAGGGAGCCGCCTCATGACCGCCGTCCTCGAAGCGAGGGGCCTCACGCGCAATTATTCCGTGTCGCGGGGCGTTTTTGGCGGCCATGCGACGGTGAAGGCGCTGGCGGGCGTGTCCTTCTCGCTGGAGGCCGGGCGGACGCTCGCCGTCGTCGGCGAGTCCGGTTCGGGCAAGTCGACCCTCGCGCGCCTCCTGACCCTGATCGAAACGCCGACCGCCGGCGCGGTCCTGATCGACGGCGAAGACATGGCGCAGATTGACCGCGCTACGCGCCGCAGGCTCCGGCGGGAGATCCAGATCGTCTTCCAGAACCCCTACGGGTCGCTCAATCCCCGCCAGACGATCGGCAGGGCGCTCGAGGAGCCGCTCGCCGTCAACACGGCGATGAGCCGGGCGGAGCGGAAGGCCGCGGCGCTGGCGATGATGGAGAAGGTCGGCCTCAGTCCCGAACATTATCGCCGCTATCCGCACATGTTCTCGGGCGGGCAGCGGCAGCGCGTCGCCATCGCCCGCGCCCTGATGCTCAGGCCGAGAATTGTCGTGCTCGACGAGCCGGTGTCGGCGCTCGACGTTTCCGTGCGGGCTCAGGCCCTCAACCTGCTCGCGAGCCTTCAGGAGGAGTTCGGCCTCGCTTATGTGTTCGTCTCGCATGACCTTTCGGTCGTGCGGCACATCGCCGACGAGGTGCTCGTCATGTATCTCGGCCACGCCGTCGAGCGCGGCGCACGCGACGCCATCTTTGGCGAGCCGCAGCACCCCTATACAAAGGCGCTGCTTTCGGCGACGCCGGTCGCGGACCCGGAGGCGCGGCGCGAGCGCATCCTTCTCAAGGGCGAACCGCCCTCGCCGGTCGATCCGCCGGACGGCTGCGTCTTCCATCCGCGCTGCCCGCTGGCTTTCGACCGCTGCCGGATCGAGAAGCCGCCGCTCGAAGGCAAACGGGGACGCGACGTCGCCTGCTGGGCGGTTGCGCCGTGACCGGCGAACGGCCCACCGTTCCCCTTGACGGCCGCCAGTCCGACACGGCGCTCATGATCGCGCGCGGCGTGCGGCGGTTGCTGCGGGCGCGCGGCTTCGCCAGCGTCACGGAACTGTCTCTCGTCGACGGGCGGCGCGCCGACATCGTCGCGGTCAACGGCGAGGGCGAGGTCCTGATTGTCGAGGTGAAGTCCTCGCCGGCCGACTTCCGGGCGGACCGCAAGTGGCGCGACTACGCGCAATGCTGCGACCGTCTCTATTTCGCCATCTCCGCCCATACGCCGGCCGAGATCATGCCCTCGGAGGCGGGGCTCATCCTCGCCGATCCTTATGGCGCGGAGGTGCTGCGCGAGGCGGACCCTCGAAGGATGGCGCCGGCGAGCCGGCGGGCGGTGCTCCTCCGTTTCGCCTTGGCGGCCGCCGACCGGCTGCATCGCCTGGCCGATCCGTTCGGCGCGCCCGACTTCTGATCCATGAGGCGCAGTCTTCTGTGCATGGGTCGGGCAGGGGTGGAATGGCGGCGCGTTCCTGGCTGGCTCGCGCGGCCTCTCTGGGCTAATTGGCGGCCATGGCTTCCCCTCGGCTCTGGGCCGATCTCGGCTGGCGCGATTTCGAGCGCCTCGACATGCGCGCGACGATTGCGGTTCTGCCGATCGGCGCCGTGGAGCAGCACGGGCCGCATCTGCCGGTTGGCGTCGACGCCATGATCAACGCGGGCTATGTCGCCCGCGCCGCGGCGGCGCTGCCCGCCGACCTTCCCGCGCTTTTCCTGCCGCTCCAACAGATCGGCGTCTCGCTCGAACATGCCGAGTTCCCCGGAACCCTGACGCTGTCTGTGGAAACCGCCATCGCCGCCCTGACCGATATCGGCGACAGCGTCGCGCGGACAGGCTGCCGCAAGCTCGTCGTCATGAATTCGCACGGCGGCAACAACGCCGCCATCGATTCCGCGCTCCTGAAACTGCGCGCCCGCTGGCGGATGCTGGCGATCAACGCGTCCTGGCGCCGCCTCGGCTATCCCGACGGCCTGTTCTCGGCGCGCGAAACCGCGCATGGCGTCCATGCGGGCGACGCGGAAACGTCGCTGATGCTCGCCTTTCGGCCCGACACGGTCGGCATGGAGCGCGCGCGCGATTTCGTGAACGCGGCCGAGGCGATGGAGCGCGACTTCGCCTTGCTGCGCGGCAAGCCGCCGCTCGGCTTCGCCTGGATGGCGAGCGATCTCGGACGGGACGGCGCGGTCGGCGAGGCCGACCGGGCGAGCGCGGCCAAGGGCGAGGCGGCGATCGCCTACGGGGTCGAGCGCTTCGTCGCGCTCATGCGCGACGTGCAGGCTTTCGACCTTGCGCGACTCGAGCCGGGGCCGTTAGGGGCGCGGGGCGAGGCGAGATGAGCGGGCCGCATTTCCACTTCGAGCGTGAGGCTTTTGCGCAGGGCCATCGCTTTGTCTGCGGCGTCGACGAGGTTGGACGGGGGCCGCTCGCCGGGCCGGTTGGCGTTGCCGCCGTCATCCTCGATCCGGACGATCTGCCGGAAGGGCTCGACGATTCGAAGGCGCTGACCGAAGCGAAGCGCGATGAATTGCGGCCGATCATCTTCGCCAGGGCGCTCAGCGTCTCCGTGGTCTTCGCGAGTCCCGCGGAGATCGACGCCTACAATATCCGCGGCGCCGCCCTGCGCGCCATGGCCCGCGCGGTCGCCGCGCTGCACGTGCGCCCGCATCTTGCGCTCATAGACGGGCGCGACACGCCGGAAAATCTGATCTGCCCGGCCCGCGCCATCATCGGCGGCGATGCGCTTTCCATGTCGATCGCGGCCGCCTCGATCGTCGCCAAGACGACGCGCGACGCGCTCATGCGCAATCTTCACCTCGACTTTCCGCAATATGGCTTCGCCGATCACGTCGGCTATGCGACCGCCGCGCATCGCCGCGCGCTCGCGTCCGAAGGGCCCTGCCCCTACCATCGCCGGTCCTTCCGTCTGTCGGAGGAGCCGGAAGCCGTGGAGAAGCCCGCGCCGCGCAAAGGTTTAAAAAAGGTTGCGGTTAAGACTTTGTTTGCAGACGAGACACCGTTCGAAAACGACACAACGTCACGTCCCCTCGTATAACGAGACCTTTACTTAACATCAGCCATACAGGACGCGCGAGTTCGCATCGGACTCGGTGTTGCGTCGAGTGGTCTCTCGTACATGCGTATGTTGCGCGCCGGAGCGTCAAGTCTCCCCGCCCAGATCCAGGTTCTGCGTACTGGGAACGGCGAGGCAAAACGCCCGGCCGCAATCATCGAGCCGCCGCGCGATGAGATCCTCATTGGCGATTGCGTCGAGGCGATGAACCGCCTGCCGGCGTCCTGCGTCGATCTCGTCTTCGCCGATCCGCCGTACAATCTTCAGCTCGAAGGCGCGCTCTCGCGGCCGGACCAGAGTTTGGTGGATGCGGTCGATGACGACTGGGACAAGTTCGCCAATTTCGCCGAATACGACGCCTTCACGAAGCGCTGGCTGACCGCCGCGCGACGGGTGATGAAGCCGAACGCGACGATTGTCGTCATCGGCTCCTACCACAACATTTTCCGGGTCGGCGCGATCCTGCAGGATCTCGGCTTCTGGATCCTCAACGACATCGTCTGGCGCAAGGCCAATCCGATGCCGAATTTCCGGGGCCGCCGCTTCACCAACGCTCACGAGACGATGATCTGGGCGGCGCGAAGCGCCGACGCCAAGAGCTATACGTTCAACTACGAGGCGCTGAAGGCCGGAAACGACGATTGCCAGGCGCGCTCCGACTGGCTGCTCCCGATCTGCACGGGCGCCGAACGGCTCAAGGACGAAAACGGGCGCAAGACCCATCCGACCCAGAAACCCGAGGCGCTGCTCGCGCGCGTGCTTACCGCGGCCTCGAACGTCGGCGACCTCGTGCTCGACCCGTTCTTCGGCTCCGGCACGACCGGCGCCGTCGCCCGCAGGCTCGGCCGCTCCTTCGTCGGCGTCGAGCGGGACCGGACTTATGCAGCCGCGGCGCGCGCGCGAATCGATTCGGTCGAGCCGCTGCCGGCGGAGGCCATCTCCGCCGCGCCGAGCCGCCGGACGGAAGCGCGGGTCGCTTTCCTGAGCGTCGTCGAGGCGGGCCTCGTCTCGCCGGGCGAGAGAATCGTGGACGCGCGCCGGCGCCATGAGGCGGTGGTGCGGGCGGACGGCGCGATCGCCGCCGGGCCGGTGGTCGGCTCGATTCACAAGATCGGCGCGCTGGTGCAGGGTCTGCCGGCCTGCAACGGATGGACCTTCTGGCACATCGAGCGGGCAGGGCGGCTCACCGTCATCGACGACCTGCGCGCCAATTATCGCGCCATGATGCGCGCGGCGGCGGAGTAGGGGGCAGTTCCTCGACTCGCGACTGCGGCGCGCTGGATTGTCAGCGCTTCCGCTTCGCCGGCTTCGGCTTTGGGAAATCGCCCGCGCGCAGCAGGAAAACCTCGCCCTCGCTCTCTTCCGTGTCGAGCCAGACGAAGGGCAGGTCAGGGTATTCCCCCGTCAGCGCCGCGCCGCCCCGGCCGACCTCGCAGATAAGGACGCCCTCCGGAGTGAGATGCCCGGGCGCCGCTTCGAGGATGCGGCGGACGATGGCGAGCCCGTCCTCCCCGCCCGCATGCGCCATGCGCGGCTCGGCCGCATATTCCGGGGGGAATTCCGCCAGCGCCTCGGCGTCCACATAGGGCGGATTGGTGAGGATGAGGTCGTAGCGGCGGCCTTCGAGCGGCGCGAAGAGGTCGCCATGAACGAGCCGCACGCGGTCTTCGAGCCCGTGCTCCTCCACGTTGCGCTTCGCGACTTCGAGCGCGTCGGCGGAGAGATCGACGGCGTCGACATGAGCGTTCGGAAATACGCGCGCTGCGAGGATGGCGAGCGATCCGCCGCCCGTGCAGAGATCGAGGACGCGGCTCACCCCGGCCGGATCGCCGATCAGCGCGTTGTCCTCGGCGAAGGCCGTCATCAGCAATTCGCCGATGAAGCTGCGCGGGACGATCACCCGCTCGTCCACATAGAACGGGACGCCCTGAATATAGGCGCGGTTGAGCAGGTAGGCGGCGGGCTTGCGCGTCGTCACGCGCGCTTCGATCAGCGCGTCGAGTTTTGCCCGCTCGGCGCGCGTGAGCTTCGCGTCAAGGAAAGGATCGAGCGCGTCGATCGGCAGGTGAAGCGCCTCGAGGATGATATAGGCCGCTTCGTCCAGGGCCGTCGTCGCGCCGTGGCCGAAGGCGAGACGGGCCGCGCGGAACCGGCCGATCGCGTAGCGCAGCCAGTCGCGCGGAGTCTCGAAGAGGTCGAGGCGCTCGTCGGTCTCGCTCACGGCGCGAAATGTCTGGCGTGACGCGAAGCGCTCATTCGCCGCGCTTGCAGGCGTGCATGAAATGCTTGCGCGGCTTGCCGTGCAGGTCCTGCGCATCCGCCTTCTGCGAACATTCGATCGCGCGCGCCGTGCGAACGGCGGGATCGCGTGCGGGCGCCTTGCCTGGGCTCGCAACCGAACCCGCCTTGGGCGCCGTGCTCGAATCATCCGGCGCGGAGGCGTCGAAAGCGAGCGCGCCGCTCGCGAGCGCGACGGAGAGCGCGGCCGCGCCGAGGAGAGAAAGGATTCGCATTGTCGCGGGCTGCCCCAATTGCCGTTTCGTACAAAGCCGGGCGACGGTTATAAGGGCGGCCCTCCGAATTACAAGCGAGGCGCCCGCCGCCTCGAAGGACGCCGAACGTCGCTCATGGCCGCTCTCTCCATCGCCGATCTCGTCGAACGATTTCCGGATTTCCGCGTCGCATATGTCTTTGCCGAACCGCTCACGATTCCGCCTGCCCGCAGTGTGGAGCTTCAGCGCGACATCGCCGCCGCCGAGGCCGAGTGCCGCGCGCGCTGGGCCGGGACGGAGCTTTCCGCCATCCCGGGCGTCGCCGCGTGGCGCTCGGCCTACAAGGGCTTCGGCATCAAGCGCACGAGCTATCGCTCTTCGGTCGAGCGGCTGATCAAGCGCGTGCTGGCCGGGCAAGCGTTGCCCGAGATCAACGCGCTCGTCGATCTTTACAACATGGTTTCGCTGGAGAGCGGCCTCTGCCTCGGCTGCGACGATCTCGACAAGACCAGCGGCGCTCTCGTCTTCCGCTTCTCGCGCGAAGGCGACACGTTCATCGACATGGGCGCGGAGGCGGGCGAAGACCCCAACGATCCGCCGAAGGACGGCGAAGTCGTCTATGCCGACGCGCGGCATGTCCTCTGCCGGCGCTGGAACTGGCGGCAGGACGCGCGCACGGCGTCGAACCTGGAAACGAAACGCGCCGTGCTGACCGTGCAGTCGAACGGCGTCGGAAGCGTCGAGGCTGCGGCGCAGCGTCTCGCTCAGTTGATCGCCCGCGAATGCGGAGCCGGGAGCCGGATCGAGGTTCTGGACCGCAAGCGGCCGAGCGCGGAGACCTGACGTTGGACGATCGCTCTCTCCCGCAAGCCGGAGAGGGCGCCTGTCAAAACAGGCTGAGTTGCGCTCCGCCGTCCTTTGGCGCCGGCCGGGGCCTTCGGAAGAGGTCCGTGCGCAATTGCGTCTTGGTCTCGCGATAGCCGAGGCGCCGCGCCGCCATCTCGAAGCGCCGGCCGATCATCCAGGCGTAGGGGCCGGAGCCCGCCATGCGCCGCCCCCATTGCGACTCGTAATCCTTGCCGCCGTGCATCGACTGGATGAGCGAGATGGCGCGATTGAACCTGTCCGGATAATTCGCCTGCAGCCATTCGCGGAACATGTCGCGGATTTCGAGCGGCAGGCGCAGCACGACATAGCCCGCCTCCCGCGCGCCCGCCGCATAAGCCCGGGTGAGGATCGTCTCGATCTCCGAATCGTTGATCGCCGGAATGACCGGCGCGACCATCACGCCCGCCGGCACCCCCGCGGCGTTCAGCGCTTCGATCGCCTCGAGGCGCTTCTGGGGCGTGGGCGCGCGCGGCTCCATCTTGCGCGCGAGCGCCCGGTCGAGCGTCGTCACGGACAGGAAGACCTTGACGAGCCCATGCCGCGCCATGTCGCTAAGGATGTCGAGGTCGCGCAGGACCAGATTGGACTTCGTGACGATGCTGATCGGGTGGCGCGCCTCGCGCAGCGACCTCGAACAGCGAGCGCGTGATGCGATACTGGCGCTCGATCGGCTGATACGGGTCGGTGTTGGTCCCGAAGCCGATCGGCGCGGGCGCGTACTTTGCGCTCGCAAGCTCCTTTTCGAGCAGGGCCGCCGCGCCCTGCTTGGCGAAGAGCCGGCTCTCGAAATCGAGGCCCGGCGAGAGGCCCATGTAAGCGTGGGTCGGCCGCGCGAAGCAATAGAAGCAGCCATGCTCGCAACCGCGATAGGGATTGATCGAGCGGTCGAAGCCGATGTCCGGCGAATCGTTGCGGGTGATGATGTGCTTCGGCGTCTCCCAGATCACCTCGGTCGCCAGCGGCTCGGGGGCCTCGTCGCGCGTCCAGCCGTCGTCGAACTCTTCGCGGCTCTGGATCTCGTAACGGCCGGAGACGTTGGTCGCCGCGCCGCGGCCGCGCCGGCGGTCGGACGGGATGAGCCGCTCCGCGACGGCGACGGGGCTGAAGCGATGGGCGGGCGAAAGTCGGGAGGCTGCGGTCATCTCGGGCGTCCCAAATTGGAGCAATCCGAACAAAAAGGGAACAAATCAGATAGTCGTCGATCGCGACCGCGTCAAGGGGGCCGATGACCGAGCGGCCGGGAGGGCGCTTAGCGTTTGGTTTTGTGGGATTTCAGAGGCTTGAGGACGGTTTTAGCGTCGTCCCTTCGGCGGCCGTCAGACCTTCTTCAGCCGGACGATCACGTCGATGGCCTGCACCCGCATGCCCGGAGGCGGCGGGATGTCGACATTCGGAAGCCATGCCTCGGGAATGTCCGACAGTTCCTCGGAATCCTCGTCATAGAAGTGGAAATGCGGTCCTGTCTTCGTATCGTACCACAATTTTGCATCGTAGATAGCGATTTCACGCAGCAGGCCGCACCGCGCGAGTTCGTTGAGCGTATTGTAGATCGTGCCGAGCGTCGGCGCGAAGCGGATCGCGCGCGTCTCCTGGAACAGCATTTCCGCGGTGAAATGACGGTCGCCCGCCGCGAAGATCGCCCGCGCGATGTCGATGCGCTGACGGGTGGGCCGGACCCCCGCATCCTCAAGCTTGTGGCGGATCGATTCGTCCGTTGCCGCTCGGCGCGCCAGCGCGTCCATGACCAACCATCCTCTGCCGGACCGCCCTCCCAGGTCCGAAAATCGCTCGTAATTCGGATGTCATATAACGACGACGCGCGCGGGGCAAATGCCTTGTCTGGCGTCGCGCCGCCTTTGCGCGTAAGGCTCCGCGCCGGTCTCGACGCGGGAGCTTGAGGTCATGGCGGTTGGAGGCGGCTGTCTTTGCGGCGCGGTGCGGTTCAACATCGAGACCGATGCGCCGCTCGGGGTCAGGCAATGCTGGTGCCGCGTCTGCCAGTATCTGGGCGCGGGCGCGGGCACGGTCAACGCGATCTTCCGCACGGCGGATTTCAGCGTGACCGGGCCGATGACCGACTATGTGAGCGTCGCCGACAGCGGCGCGACCATGCATCGGCGCTTCTGCGCGCAATGCGGCACGCCGCTTTTCAGCGAGGCCGAGCCGCGTCCGCATCTCGTCATCGTCCGGGTCGGCGCGCTCGACGATCCGAACCTCGCGCCGCCGGCCGGAATCATCTGGACGAAATCGGCGCCGGCCTGGGCCTGTTTCGATCCGAGCCTGCCGACGACCGAAGGCCAGCCGCCGCCGAGCGCGCCGAAGGCGTGAGCGGAAGGCGCCTCCGCCGCGATTTGAAATCGTCACGAATTCGGTGCATGCACGTCCGCCGCGCCTCTGGCCGGCGCGCTACAAAGGAAAGCTCGACAGCCTCATGGCCCTATCCCTCTACGAAATGAGCGTGCCGGCTTTCGACCGCTCGCTCACCGCCTTTTCCGCCGTGCTCGACAAGGCCGAGGCGCATGCGGCGGCGCGCAAGTTCGACCCCGCCCACTATCTGGGCCTCAGACTCGCGCCCGATCAGTTTCCGCTCATCCGGCAGATTCAGGTCTTCTGCGATCACGCCAAGAACGCCTCGTACCGGCTTGCCGGCGCCGAGCCGCCGGCGATCGAGGACAAGGAGACGAATCTCGCGGAGGTTCGCGCCCGGATCGGCGGGACGCTCGATCTTCTGAAGGCGGTCGACGCCGCCTCGGTCGAAGCGGCCGTCGGGCGCGACATCGTCTTTCCGATCGGCCCGAACCGGAAAGTGCGCATGCCGTCGGACCTCTATCTTGCGCATTTCGCGCTGCCGAATTTCTATTTCCATCTGACGACGGCCTACGACATCCTGCGCGGCGCAGGGGTCGAGATCGGCAAGCGCGACTTTCTCGGCGCTTTGCCCGGCGCCGCGCCAGCCTGACGGGAGCCTCTGCATAATGAGCATCAAGAGACTGCACACCGGCCCGCGCATGTCGCAGGCCGTCGTCCATGGCGACACGGTTTATCTGGCGGGGCAGGTCGCCGATCAGGCGAAGGGCAAGAGCGTCGCCGAGCAGACGAAGGAGATCCTCGCGACGATCGATCGCCTGCTCGCCGAAGCGGGATCGGACAAGACGAGGCTTCTGTCCGCGACCATCTATCTTGCCGACATGGCGACCTTCGCCGAGATGAACGGCGTGTGGGACGCCTGGGTCCCGGCGGGCGCCGCGCCCGCGCGCGCCACCGTCGAGGCCAAGCTCGCCGCCGCGCCCTATACGGTCGAGATCGCCTGCATCGCGGCGAAGGCCTGATCGCAGGAGGGCGAAATCACGCGAGGCCCCTTCGAGCGCATCGAGACGCCAGCCGAGGCCGTCGACCGGCTCGCGGCGCTTTACGATGAAGCGGCGCAGGCTTTGCGCGGCGCGGTCGAGCGATTCCTCAAGACCGGCGAGCCGCCTTCGCCCGCCACGCGCGCGCTTTTTCGCTATCCGCAACTCAGGCTCGTCTACGAGCCGAACGGGGCGGCGCCGCATAGCGCTCGCGCCTACGCCAAGTTCAGCGAGGCGGGCGTCTATTCGACGACGGTCACCCAGCCGGAGGAGTTCCGCCCCTATCTGCTCGAGCAGCTCGAACCGCTCGTTTCCGAATATGGCGCCGCGATCGAAGTCGGAGTTGGCGGGCAGGAGATTCCCTATCCGTATGTCATCGAGAGCGGCGACGAGCTGACGAGCGGCGGGGGCGACGCGGCGGGCCTTGCGCGCTATTTCCCGGCGCCGTCGCTCGCGACCATCGGCGACGAGACGGCCGACGGGGAATTCGTTCATGGCGCCGAGCGGCCGCTTGCGCTCTTCGACGCGCCGCGCGTCGATTACTCGTTGCGAAGGCTCGTGCATTACACGGGCTCCGACTGGCGCGCGATGCAGCCCTGGGTGCTGCTGACGAACTACCACCGCTATGTCGACCAGTTCGTGCAATGGGGACTGAAGCAGCTCCACGCCGACGAGGGCGTGGCGAAAGTGGTGCTGCCCGGCAACACCGTCATCGATCGCTCGCTTTCGCCGCAGGAGGCGGAAGCGCGCGTGCTTGCCGTCGCCTGGCACCGCTTCCAGATGCCGGCCTATCACATCATCCGCTCGGACGGGCGGGGCGTGAGTCTCGTGAATATCGGCGTGGGGCCCGCGAACGCGAAGAACATCACCGATCATATCGCCGTGCTGCGTCCGCATTGCTGGCTGATGGTCGGCCATTGCGCGGGCCTGAGACAATCGCAGGTGATCGGCGACTACGTGCTCGCCCACGCCTATCTGCGGCAGGATCATATTCTCGACGATCCCGTGCCGCTGATGACGCCGATCCCGGCCATCGCGGAAGTGCAGGTCGCGTTGCAGGAGGCGGTCGCCAAGGTGACCGGCGACAGGGGCGACGCGCTGAAGCGCCGTCTGCGCACCGGCACGGTCGTCACCAACGACGACCGGAACTGGGAGCTGCGCTGGTCGAAGGAGCGCCGGCTCATCAATATCTCGCGCGCCATCGCGGTCGACATGGAATCGGCGACCATCGCGACGCAGGGCTTTCGGATGCGCGTGCCTTACGGGACGCTGCTCTGCGTCTCCGACAAGCCGCTGCATGGCGAGATCAAGCTGCCCGGCGCGGCGAACGCCTTCTACGAGCGCGCCATCGCCGAGCATCTGCAGATCGGCCTTGCGGCGATCGCGCATCTGCAGAACAACGACGTGTCGCTCCATTCGCGGAAACTGCGCAGTTTTGACGAGCCGCCATTCCGGTGACGGCGCTGTCCCCTCTCCCGAGGGAGAGCGGAATCTGACTGCCCCCGCTTGCCCCGCGCGGCGAAGCGCACCGCCTCCTCGGCCGCGCGGAAGAGGGCGCGGGCCTTGTTGACGCATTCGGCCTGTTCGGCGGTCGGCGACGAATTGTAGACGATGCCGGCGCCCGCCTGCACATGCATGAAGCCGTCCTTGACGACCGAGGCGCGCAGCACGATGCAGGTGTCCATCTCGCCGCCCGCGCCGAAATAGCCGATGCAGCCGGCGTAGATGCCGCGCTTGTCCTTCTCCAGTTCGTCGATGATCTCCATCGCGCGGACTTTCGGCGCGCCCGACACCGTGCCGGCCGGGAAGCCCGCCGCGAGCGCCGACACGGGGTCGACGTCGTCGCGCAATTCGCCTTCGACATTCGAGACGATATGCATGACGTGGCTGTAGCGCTCGATGAAGAAACTGTCGGTGACGCGCACCGTGCCGATCTTCGCGACGCGGCCGACGTCGTTGCGGCCGAGGTCGAGCAGCATCAGATGTTCGGCGCGCTCCTTGGGATCGGCGAGCAGTTCGGCCGCGAGCGCGATGTCCTCGCCCGGCGTGTTACCGCGCGGGCGAGTGCCCGCGATGGGCCGGATGACGACCTTGCCGTCGCGCACGCGCACCAGAATTTCGGGACTCGACACGACGATCTGGAAGCCGCCGAAATCGAGGAAGCAGAGATAGGGCGAAGGGTTGACGCGCCTCAGCGCGCGGTAGAGCGAGAAGGCCGGCAGGTCGAAGCGGCTCGTGAAGCGCTGCGACAGCACGATCTGGAAGGCGTCGCCCGCCCCGATATAGGCCTTCGCCTTCTCGACCATCGCCATATATTCGGTCTCGGTCGTATTCGAGAGCGGCGCCTCCGCCGTGAGCAGCGGATCGGCGTCCATGGCCGTGTGATCGAGCGGCGCTTCGAGCGCGGCGACAACCGCGTCGAGCCGGGCCATCGCGGCCTCGTGCGCGGCGCGCGGAGTGACGCCGGGCGCGGGGCGGATCGGCGTGATGATCGCCATTTCGTCGCGCGCGGCGTCGAACACCACCATCACGGTCGGGCGGATGAGGAGGGCGTCCGGCACGCCGATCGGATCGGGCTTGGCGGGCGCGAGCCTCTCCATCCGCCGCACCATGTCGTAGCCGAGATAGCCGAACACGCCTGCCGACATCGGCGGCAGGTCCGGCGGCAGCGCGATCTGCGATTCTTTCAGGAGCGCGCGCAGGGCCTGCAGGGGATCCCCCTCGCAGGGTTCGAAGGCGTCCGGGTCGATCAGCGCCCTGCGGTTGATTTCGGCGCGCTCGCCGGTCGAGCGGAAGATGACGTCCGGGTCGAGGCCGATCATCGAATAGCGGCCGCGCTGCGCGCCGCCCTCGACCGACTCCAGGAGAAACATGTTCCCGGCCCGCTCGCGCGCAAGCTTGAGATAGGCCGAGACGGGCGTTTCGAGATCGGCGACGAGCGTCGTCACCGCGACGGTGGCGCCGCCTGCCTGATAGGCCCGTGCGAAGGCCTCATAATCGGGCATTGCGTTCATCAGCTGCCCTCGGCGGACTGCATGACGTTCACATTGATGACGACGCCGACCGAGCGGCGCACCGCATCGACATATTCCGAGAGAAGCGTATCGCGCGTCGCCCCGTCCAGCCGTTCAGCCGTCGTCTTGATCCTGAGGTCGTTGAAATCGACGTTCGGCGTGTGGTCGGCGGTGACCTTGAACACGGCGCGTCCGTCGGAAACCGCGGCCGAGCCGTCGCCGTCCGCAGGTTCCCGGAAGATCGCGGCGACGAGAGACTCCGGCAGTTGCTTGTCGTCGCGATGAACGTCCGTCGCGGTCTTCGCTTCGGCGCCGGCGCTTTTGGCGACGTCGGCGATTTTCGCGCCGCCCTGCAACTGCTTCACGAGATCGTCCGCCTTGCCCGCCAGCGCCTTGTCGATCTGCCCGGCGCGCCATTGCTTTTCGACCTCCGCCCTGGCCTCGTCGAAGGTCCGGTCATGCGCCGGATCGATCTTCGTGACGGCGAACCATACGAAGCCGCCGTCCTTGGTCTGCAAGGGCGCTTCGTCGAGCCCGACGTCGGAGGCGAAGACGGCGCGGAGAAGCTCGGTCTTGTCGGGCAGGTTGACCGGCTTGCCGTCCGGGCCGAGGCCCTTGGCGTCGACGGCGGGAATGGTCAGCGTCGTGAGGCCCTGAGCCTTCGCGGCCTCGGGCAGCGACTTGCCCGAGACGCGCAGATCCTCGATCTTGTCGTGGATCGCCTGGATCTTGTCGCCCGCGTGCGAGGCCGAGACCTGGCGTTTGATCTCTTCGGCCACCTCCGCGTAAGGCTTTATCGTGGCGGGCGTGATGGACTTGACCCGGACGATCGCCGGCCCGAACGGCGTCGTCACCACGCCGCTGACGCCGCCTTCGGGCAGGGCGAAGACCGCCTCCGCCTCGGACTTGTCGATCATCGCGTCCTTCGTCGTCTGCCCGATGTCGGCGTCCTCGGGCTTCATGTTCCGGTCCTTGAGGATGTCGTCGAAGCTCGCGCCGGACTTGAGCTTGGTCGAGGCGGCTTGCGCGTCCGCCGCGGTCGGAAACAGGATCTGCTGGAGCGTGCGCTTCTCGGGCGCGCCGTAGCGCGGGTCCTTGCCGGCGAGCTTCGCATAGGCCGCCTGCGCCTCCTGATCCGTGACATCGGCCGGATTGGCGATCGTCTCCGGGTCCAGCACGACGACGTCGACGCCGCGATATTCGGGCGCGCGGTAACTGGACTTGCGCGCGTCGAAGAAGCTCTTCAGCGCGTCCGGGGTCGGCGGCTGGATTTCGCCCGCGGCGCTCGCGGGCAGAACGAAATAGTCCGCCGAGCGGGTCTGGCCGTCGTAGTCGGCTTCCGCCACGACCTCGGCCTTGGGCGCCGTGACGCCGGCCGTCAGCGCGGCGACGATGAACTGGCGCAGCGCGGTCTTGCGCAATTCGTCGACGAACATGCGTTCGTTGAGGTCGTTGTCGCGCAGCGCGCTCGCGAACATCTGCGGGTCGAACTGGCCGTCCTTGTTGCGGAAGGCCGGGTTCGACGTGATCATCGCGCGGAGCGCGGTCTCGGAGACGCCAAGGCCGAGGCGATGGGTCGTGTTGTCGAGCGCGGCTTCGCTGATCAGCCGTTGCAGGACTTCATTGTCGAGGCCGATGGCGCGCGCCTGCTCGTTGGTGATCGGCTGGCGCAGCCGCCGCTGATATTGCTGGAGGGTCCGCTGGTAGGAATTGCGGAACTCCTGCTGCGTGATCTTCGTGCTCCCGACGGAGGCGACGGTCGTGGAGGTGAATCCGCGCAGCATGTCGCCGACGCCCCAGATCACGAAACTCACGATGATGAGGCCCATGACCACGGTCATGATCGCCCGGCCGACGACCCCCTGAGCCGCGTTGCGCATGGATTCGAGCATTCGCCAATTCCTAAAAGCCCTTGCGAACCGCGCCTTCTAGCCTCCGAAGCGCGCTTTGCATAGGCGTCGCCATTTGATAACAGGCGCGACTTTCCCGTTAAGGAGGATTCACCCGATGACCCCAGGCGTGCGCCCCCTCGTCGCCGGCAACTGGAAGATGAACGGCCTGTCCGCTTCGCTTGGCGAGATCGAGGCGATGGCGCGCGCCGCAGACGCGGGCCAGGCAGGAGCAGCGGAACTTGCGGTCTGCCCGCCCTTCACGCTGCTCGCCCAGGCCGCCTGGAAGGCGAAGGGAAGCAGGCTCGCGCTCGGCGGGCAGGACTGCCACGCGGAGCCCAGCGGGGCCTATACCGGCGACATCGCGGCGCCGATGCTCAAGGACGCCGGGGCGACCTATGTCATCGTCGGCCATTCCGAGCGGCGCAGCTATCATCACGAGAGCGACGCCGTGGTCCGCGCCAAGGCCGAGGCGGCGCTGAAGGCGGGACTCGTCGCAATCGTCTGCGTGGGCGAGACCCGATCGGAGCGCGAAGCGGGCGAGGCCCTCAGCGTCGTGACGCGGCAGGTTCGCGGCTCGCTGCCTCCCGCCGGCGCTCCGGAAACGGTCGTCGTGGCTTACGAGCCGGTCTGGGCGATCGGGACGGGGTTGACGCCGACCCCGGCCGACGTCGCCGAAATGCATCGCGGGATCAGGACCCTGCTCGGCGAGCTTTACGGAGCCGCGGGGGCGAAAGTCCGCATTCTCTATGGCGGCTCCGTAAAGCCAAATAACGCCAGGGAATTGCTCGGCCTCGACAATGTCGATGGGGCGCTGGTCGGCGGGGCGAGCCTGAAGGCCGCGGATTTTCTCGCGATCGCGGCGGCCTATGCCGAGTGAGCGGACCGGGCGGGGCGGCCCTGGCCTTCCCGCCTGAGCCGATCCGGGACGGGCGCGGTGGACGCGCCGGCCCGGCCATGATAGGAGCGCGCGCAAATCCGGGGCCCGGCCTGACCAAGGCCGCGGGGCCCTATTGTCCGAGATCCCCATGCAATCCGTATTGATCGTCATCCATATCCTGATCGTCGTTGCGCTCGTTGGCGTCGTGCTTCTCCAGCGCTCGGAGGGCGGCGCCCTCGGCACGGGCGGCAGCGGCAATTTCATGACCGGCCGCGGTCAGGCCAACGCGCTCTCCCGGGCGACCGCGGTTCTGGCGACGCTGTTCTTCGTCACCTCGCTCCTCATGTCGATCATCGCCGGCTGGAGCCGCGCGCCCCATTCGATTCTCGGCAAGACCCCGGCCGCGCCGACCGCGCCGGCGCCGGTCAACACGGGCAACATCCTCGACCAGCTGAAGCAGCTCCAGGGCGGCTCGACCGCGCCGTCGGGCGCCGGCCAGCCGGCCCCGGCCGCTCCGGGCGCGCCTGCTCCGGCCGCCCCCGCCGCGCCGGAAAAGAAGTAGCGGCCGCGATTCCCTCCGCTCTCTCCCTTGCGGCTTCATGCCGTCGTTCCGCAGTGAGCGCCGCGTGCGCCACAAGGCCGGCGAGATGTTCGATCTCGTAGCGGACGTGGAGCGCTACCCCGAATTCGTCCCTTTGTGCACCTCGCTCAAGGTGCGCAGCCGCCGTCCGGGAGAGGACGGGCGGGAGACGCTCATCGCCGACATGGGCGTCGGCTACAAGCGGATCCGCGAGCAGTTCAAGAGCCGCGTCACGCTCGACAAGCCGAAACTGCGGGTGCTCGTCGAATATATCGACGGGCCGTTCAGCCATATGGAAAACATCTGGACGTTCCGCGACGAGCCGGACGGCTCAGGCTCGCGCGTCACGTTCTTCATCGACTACGAATTCCGCAGCCGCACCCTCGGGCTTCTCATGGGCGCGATGTTCGACGCCGCCTTCCGCAAATTCGCACAAGCCTTCGAGGACCGGGCGGACAGGCTCTATACGAAGGCGTGACCGCGGGGGCAGGGCGCACGCTCCCGTCTTCATCGAACCCCAGCCGTTCCGCGTGCGGATCGCACGGCCTGCAGGATGCCGGCGTGCGGATTGGCGGGGTGCGTCCGGTCGAAGACGAAGAACCCGGCCTTCCTGAGCGGCGCGATGAGGTCCGCCTGAGTTTTCTCCGCCGACCACCATTTGTGCCATTCGATCACGAAGGCGTCGATCTTCCCGAGCAGCGAAGCGCGTTCCAGCGAGTCGAAGATCGCGAATTCCGAACCCTCGCAATCGACCTTCACGACGACGCCGAGCCCCCGCCGGGAAGCCTCCTCGATCTTCGGCCGAAGCTCCTCCGCGGCGTCCCGGACGCGAATGCGCTCGATGTTGCCCGCCGCCATTCCGCGTATGGACGTGCCGATCGTCGCCGTCGGACTGACCTTCACCTCAAGATCCTCGTCGCGATCCGCAAGGCCGAAGTTCACGGGGCGTATCTTCCTCGCAAGCGCGGGATTGCGCTGGAAATTCCGCGCCGCGCGGCGGAAGGGCGCGGCGAAGGGCTCGTAGGCGAAAACCGTCTCGATCCGCGGATTTCTCGCAAGCGCCAGAGAGGCTAAGCCGACGTTCATTCCGATGTCGACAGCGATGCACTGCAGGGGCGGAAACACCGTATATTCGTTCGCGAGGAAGACCTCGTGGAGAAGCTGCAGGTCCTCCGTGCTTTGAACTTCAAGCGCGACGTCGTCGACCCTTGCGATCAGTTCGTCGCGATCGAGCGCGAATTGGACGCCGCCTCCTTCGAGGCCGACAATGCTTTCAAAATTCTCGTTGTAGAATTCGTTGTCCTCCACGGAAGTTTCCTGGGGAGACATTCCGACAGGATGGGCCTTTCGGAAATATCGCGCACGAAAGCCGGCGCCCCCGACCCCCATGATCCTGATATTCGAACGCGGAGGCGGCCTTCGCCTTGAAGGTCGCGGTGACCGCGCCGTCCTCGGCCAGCAGATCGGCGACCGTGAGATCCCTCTCGAGAATGAGTTCGCGACCGGCTTTCGTCGCGATGTCGATCCGGCAGCAGGGCTCCTGCGGACTGTTGTAATCGACGGGCATGATGTCGAATGTGACCGCATAATCGCCGGGCGCAAGCGGCTGGTAGGGTCCCCACATTGCGATGCCCTGGAATTTCTCCGGGACGGCGATAAATCTGCCGCGTCGCGCCGGATCGCCGGGAACTTCGTGTTCAGAACAGTTCGCCATGTCAGACCTGTCCGGCGGCGCGGGGCGCGCCATTGCGCATTGCCCAAAGCTTGGAGGGATTGGACTCGCGGTGTCAATCCGCGAGCCGACGGGGCCTGTCGTCGCCGCACGAGCCGGCTCGCGCTAGAGGACGTGCTCGCCGTCCCCGGCGCGTTTGGCGGCCTTCTGGAATTTCTTGATCACGCGGTCGCGCTTGAGCTTCGAGATGTGGTCGATGAACAGCACGCCCTCGAGATGGTCGATCTCATGCTGCAGAACGGTCGCAAGCAGACCCTCCGCCAGCGTTTCGCGCAGTTCGCCCTCCCGGTCGAGATGGCGTACGCGCACCGAAGCGGGGCGCTCGACCTCGGCGTAATATTCCGGAATCGACAGGCAGCCCTCCTCGTAGGTCGAACGCTCGTCCGAGGCCCACAGGATGTCCGGATTGACGAAGACCTGCGGGTTCGGCGGCTCCTCCTTCTTGGCCGTGTCGACCACCAGGAGCCGGATGGGCTCCGCGATCTGGATCGCCGCGAGCCCGATGCCCGGCGCGTCGTGCATCGTTTCGATCATGTCCTCGATGAGCTTTTTCAGCGGCGCGTCGATGCGCTCGATCCGCCGGCTGACGAGGCGGAGCTTGGGATCGGGCAGGGTGATGATGTGACGGAGGGCCATGGAGCTTTCTTGAGACGGAACGGCGTAGATAATCGGCTGGACGGGGCGGGTCAAACGTGTTCTAGTTTTGTTCGTTCTCGACTGGCGCCCGCATGACCTCCTCCGCTCCCATCGCCGTCATCGGCGGCGTCGCCCTCACTCCGCCTCAGGCGCTTGCCGCGGCGTTGGCGGGGCTGCTCTGCCTCATGCTGATGGCGCTCATGCGCGCCGGCGCCCGCGCGCGGCGCGAGCGCGAGGCGGCGGAGGAGCGGCAGGAGGAGCTTCAGGCGGCGATCGAGGCGCGCTTCGCCGCCCTTGCCGAAGCGAGCGCCTCGCTGCACGGCCGGGTGGCGGGCATGGCCGAGCAGCTCGGCTCCCGCCAGACCGACCTTGCCCGGCTGGTCGCGGATCGTCTCGATTCCGTCGGCGCCCGGCTCGGGGCGGGGCTCGAGGCGCAATCGCAGACGACAGGCGAAAACCTCGGCAGGCTCAACGAGCGCCTGGCGGTGATCGACGCGGCGCAGGCGCGCCTCACCGAGATGACGCGCGAGGTCGTGTCGCTGAAGGACATCCTCGCCAACAAGCAGTCGCGCGGCGCCTTCGGGCAGGGGCGGATGGAGGCGATCGTGCGCGACGGCCTGCCGTCCGGGTCCTACGACTTCCAGTTCACGCTCAAGAACCGCGCGCGGCCGGATTGCGTGATCCGCCTCCCCGGCGACCCGCGCCTGCTCGCGGTCGACGCGAAATTTCCGCTCGAAGCCTTTTCGCTTCTGCGCGCGGCGCGCGACGACGACACGCGCAAAAGGGCCGAGACGCAGGTGCGCAGTGACATCGGCAGGCATGTGAGGGACATCGCCGAGCGTTACCTCGTACCGGGCGAGACGCAGGACGTGGCGCTCATGTTCGTTCCGTCCGAGGCGATCTATTCGGAGCTGGTCGAGGCCTTCGACGACGTGGTGCAGAAGGCGCATCGCGCCCGCGTCGTCATCGTCTCGCCGACGCTCATGATGATGGCGATCAGCGTCGCCCAGGCGATCCTGCGCGACGCGCGGATTCGGGACGAGGCGCAGGCGATCCAGGGCGAAATGGGCAAGCTCGTCCAGGACGTGCGGCTGCTCGCCGAGCGCACGGCCAAGCTCGAGACGCATTTCCGGCAGGCGCAGGAGGATGTGTCCGGCATCGGCGCGGCGAGCGCGCGGATCGTGCGACGGGGCGAGCGGATCGAAGCCATGGATTTTTCGCGCGACGGCGAGGCGGCGGCTGCCGGGCCCGCGGATCTCGTCCGGCTTGCGCGCGGGGCGGAGTAGGGCTCCGCGCCGCCCGAGTTACCCTAACCCACCCCCGCTCAACCCGCCGCCATCGCCAAAAGGGGACATCTCGACTTTGGCTGGACAGGCTGACAGCCCGCCTTGCCAGCGGCGTCCGGCCGCGCTAGCGGTCCCAGGCAACCTTCCGATCGAAAACCAAAATGGCTTCCGACCTGTTCTTCGTGCCTTATTCCGCCGCGCCCGGGCGCGCCTGCGGGCCCTGCACGCTCTGCTGCAAGGTCTATGCGCTGCCGGAGCTGGAAAAGCCCGCAGGCGCCTGGTGCAAGCATTGCGCGCCGGGAAAGGGCTGCGAGGTGCACGACAATCCGCCGAGCCCTCAGTGCGGTCAGTTCTTCTGCCTGTGGATGACGGACGCGACGATGCCGGACGACTGGCGCCCGGACAAGGCCCGTTTCGTCCTGTCCATCTATCCGCCGAACGGTTTCGTCTATGGCCAGGTCGATCCCGGCTCCCCCGGCGCATGGCGCCGCGCGCCCTATTACGACGGCCTGCGGCGGATGGCCGAGCGTCTGCTCCCGCAGCGCCGCCACGTCATCATGTTCGTCGGCGAAGAGGCGACGCTGGTGATGCCCGAGGAGCCGCTGCCCCTCGGGCGCATGACGGCGCAGGACAATTTCCGCATCGAGCAGACTTTCGGGCCGAACGGTCCGACCTGGCGTGCGACGAAGCTGTGAAGGAGGGCGGCGGCGCCTCTCGCTTCGGGGCCCAACTCAAAATCGCCATCTCGCTGGGTTTGATGCGCGCTCCGTCGGCCGGTCGCGACCCGGCCGGACGAAGATCGGAGGGCTGGATTTCTTGCGACGTTCGCTTCTCGCCGCTTTCTGCCTCGCCGCGGCTGGTCCCGCGCTCGCCGAGCCGGTCTGGACCAGCGAGCCTTCCACCATGCGCCGCGCCCCCCGTCCAACAGCGCGCGCCATTCAGGAAGTCCCGCCCAACGCCCAGATCTATCTGAAGACCTGCAGGGGAGACTGGTGCTACGCGTCCTGGCGCCATCTGTCGGGCTATATTCCGGCCTATGCGGTGAATATCGCGCCTCCGCCCGGCGTCGGGGCTCCGCCGCCTGTCGTCGGAGGTTGGGGCGCTTTCGGGGTCGGTCCGCCGCCGCCTCCGCCGTCCGCTCCGGTCTGGGGCGGACCTTATGTCGGCCTCAGCGGGGGCTGGGCCCGCTGGTAGGGCCGGCCTAGGATTCGGCGCCTTCCCGCCCTATATGGCGACCTGAGCCCAGAACCTTCCGGAGACTTGCGCGTGACCGTGAACCCACAGGTTGACACGAAGACGGCCGAGAAAATTCCCGTCACCGTCCTCACCGGCTATCTCGGCGCCGGCAAGACGACGCTGCTCAACCGCATCCTCAGCGAGCCGCACGGCAAGCGCTACGCGGTCGTCGTCAACGAATTCGGCGAGATCGGCATCGACAACGAACTCGTGATCGGCGCCGACGAGGAAGTGTTCGAGATGAACAACGGCTGCATCTGCTGCACCGTGCGCGGCGACCTCATCCGCATCATCGAGGGCCTGATGCGGCGCAAGGGCCGGTTCGACGCGATCATCGTCGAGACCACGGGCCTCGCCGATCCGGCGCCCGTCGCCCAGACCTTCTTCGTCGACGAGGATGTGCAGAAGTCCGCCCGGCTCGACGCGGTCGTCACGGTCGCCGACGCCAAGTGGCTCGCCGCGCGCCTGCGCGACGCGCCCGAGGCCAAGAACCAGATCGCCTTCGCCGACGTCATCATCCTCAACAAGACGGATCTCGTGACTCCGGAGGAGTTGCGCGAGGTCGAGGCGCGCATCCGCGCCATCAACCCCTATGCGACGCTGCACAGGGCGCAGAAATGCGACGTGAAGATCGAGGACGTGCTCGAGCGCCGGGCCTTCGACCTCGACCGCATCCTCGACATCGAGCCGGATTTCCTCAACGCCGAGGAGCACGATCACGACCATGATCACGACCACGGCCACGAGCATCATCATCACGGGCTGAAGCACTACCACGACGAGGACATGCAGTCCGTCTCCGTCGCGGCTCGACGGCGACGTCGATCCGGCGAAGTTCATGCCCTGGATCAACCGCGTGACGCAGGAGCAGGGGCCGGACATCCTGCGCTGCAAGGGCATCGTCGCCATGAAGGACGATCCGAAGCGCTTCGTGTTTCAGGGCGTCCACATGATGCTCGACGGCGACTCGCAGCGCGAGTGGAAGCCCGGCGAGAAGCGGGAATCCAAGGTCGTCTTCATCGGCCGCAACCTGAAGGAAGACGAACTGCGCAAGGGCTTTCTGGCTTGCGCGGCTTGACGCGTTTCGCCAAGCAGCGTCTGTCGCGTCCATGACCGATTCCCAGACCACGACCTCGCTCGCCGAACATCTGCGCCCGCTCGACGCCGGCGCGGAGGTCGTGGCGGCGGCCTTTCTTGGCGAGAAGCCGGTGCTTGCTCTCGCCGACGGCGCCGTTCTCCTCGGCGAGCAGGGCGAGCAGCAGCGCATCGTCGTTCATGAGGGCGGCGCGATCCTGACGGCGGTCTGCGACGGAAAGACCCTGCTCACCGGCGGCGACGACGGGCTCGTCACCGCCATCGGCGCGGACGGCGTTCCGCGCGGGATCGCCGACGAGAAGGGAACCTGGATCGACGCGCTCGCGATGCGCGGCCAGGCCTTCGCCTGGAGCGCGGGCCGCCGGGTCAGCGCCCGCGACGAGAACGGCGAGGCCCGGACATGGGAGGCGCCGACCACCGTGCGCGGTCTCGCCTTCCAGCCGAAGGGTTATCGGCTGGCCGCGACCCATTACAACGGCGCCACGCTCTGGTTCCCGAAGGTTGAAGGAACGCCGCAGACGCTCGAATGGAAGGGCGCGCATCTCGACGCGACCTTCTCCCCCGATGGCCGTTTTCTCGTGACCTCGATGCAGGAGAACGCGCTGCACGGCTGGCGGCTCGCGGACGCGCGCAACATGCGGATGACCGGCTATCCCGGCAAGACGCGCTCGATGTCCTGGAGCCATGACGGCGCCTGGCTCGCGACTTCGGGCGCCGACGGCGCCGTGGTCTGGCCGTTCAAGGACAAGGATGGCCCGATGGGCAAGGCGCCGCGCGAGGGCGGCGTGCGCGACTCGCGCGTCACGCGGGTGGCGTTCCACCCCCGCGCCCTGGTGCTCGCGATCGGCTATGCGGATGGGCTCATCCTGCTGGTCCGCCTCGCGGACGGCGCCGAGATCCTCGTCCGCCGTCCGGGCGGCGGGCCGGTCACGGCGCTCGCCTGGAACGCGAGCGGCGGGCGGCTGATCTTCGGGCTCGGGTCGGGCGAGGCGGGCCTCCTGAACCTGCCGGGGTGAGGGCATACGCATCCCGTCTCGACCAACAGCGAACGCGGCGAGCGGCACAATTGATTGCCATTTTCAGAATATATGGTATCGTTAATTCTGTGATACAAAACGTCAGGTCGCCGCGAGGCGCTGGCGCTCAAGCTTCGGCTCGCGGGCGAAAATGAAGACAGCGGCAAAGTGACAGTTTTCGACGCCGAACCCTTTGAGATCGCACGATCGGCGCCAAATCTGTACGCGCCAGAGTCTGGGCGCTTAAGAGCGATTGGGAACGTCGCCTTCCGATCGAAGGCCATGTAGGATGGGCTTGGCACTTCGCGGGAGGAAAGGCGCATGTCCGACAGGGCAGGCCGCATCGGCTCGATCGTCGATATCATGAAGAGCGAGTGGGACTTGCCCGCGGATTGCAACGAGGGCGAGCTCTATACCTACGCCGAGATCCTGTTCGACCGGATCGAGGCCGGCGAGGACAGAGCCTCGCTCTACGATTTCCTCGCCGAAGCGCAGGTCAGGAACCTCGAAATGCCTGCGTCCGGCGCCTCGCGCGCCATCGTCGACCGGGCGGTCGATCTCGTCCGCGGCTCTGGATAACGAGAGGCGGGGCGCTCGCCCCTTACGCCGCCGCCTTCTGATAATCCTTCACGTCGGTGAAGGCGATCTTCGGCCAGCGCTCCTGTTCGTAGCGCAGGTTGAAGGCGCTGGTCGCCATGAAGACGGGCGCGCCGTCGAGATCCGAGGCGATCGACGAGGGATAGGCGTTGAGGAATTTCTCCATCTCCGCCTTGTCCGCCGAGGACACCCAGCGGCAGACCTCGAACCGGCTCTGCTCGAAGGTGACGGGCAGGCCGTATTCGGCGTTGAGCCGCTCGACCAGCACGTCGAGCTGGAGCGCCCCGACCACGCCGACGATCGCCGCCGCGCCGTCGTGCGGCAGGAAGACCTGCACGACGCCTTCCTCGGCCATCTGCTGAAGCGCCTCCTTCAGCTTCTTGGCCTTCATCGCGTCCGAGAGCTTCACGCGCCGCAAAATCTCGGGCGCGAAACTCGGCACGCCGCGGAACACGATCTCCTCGCCCTCGGAAAGCGTGTCGCCGATCCGGAGCAGCCCATGATTGGGGATGCCGACCACATCGCCCGCGAAGGCCTCGTCCGCAAGCGACCGGTCCTGCGCGAAGAAGAACTGCGGCGCCGAGAGGGTCACGGGCTTGCCGGTGCGCACGAGCTTTGCCCGCATGCCGCGCTGGAGCTTGCCGGAGCAGACGCGCATGAAGGCGATGCGGTCGCGATGGTTCGGGTCCATGTTCGCCTGGATCTTGAAGACGAAGCCGGTCATCTTCGCTTCGTCCGCCTTGACCGTGCGGCTCGCGGCTTCCTGCGCGCGGGGCGACGGCGCGAACTCCGCCATGGCGTCGATCAGGTCCTTGACGCCGAAATCCTTGAGCGCGCTGCCCCAGAGCACCGGCGTCAGGTGGCCTTCGAGATAGGCCTGCTTGTCGAAGGGCTTCAGTCCCTCGACGGCAAGATGGAGTTCGTCCATCGCCTCGGCGCGTTCGTGCTCCGGCAGGAGCGCGGCGACGCGCGGATCGTCCGGCCCGGTGACCTGGATCGCCTCCGCTCCCTTGCCGAGCGGGGTCAGCGTCTTGCGGCGGATGTCGTAGGCGCCGGCCAGCGAGCGGCCGCGGCCGATCGTCCAGGTGAGCGGCGCCGTTTCGAGCGCGAGCGTCTTCTCGATCTCGTCGAGCAGGTCGAAGGGGTCGCGCGTCTCGCGGTCCATCTTGTTGATGAAGGTGACGATCGGGATGTCGCGCAGCCGGCAGACCTCGAAGAGCTTGCGCGTGCGCGCCTCGATGCCTTTCGCGGCGTCGATCACCATGACGGCCGAGTCGACGGCGGTCAGCGTGCGGTAGGTGTCTTCCGAAAAGTCCTCGTGGCCCGGCGTGTCCAGCAGGTTGAAGACGCAGCCGTCGTATTCGAAGGTCATGACCGAGGTGACGACCGAGATGCCGCGCTCGCGCTCGATCCCCATCCAGTCGGAGCGGGTCTGGCGGCGGTTGGCCTTGGCGCGCACCTCGCCGGCAAGCTGGATCGCGCCGCCGAACAGCAGCAGTTTTTCGGTGAGCGTGGTCTTGCCCGCGTCCGGGTGCGAGATGATCGCGAAAGTGCGCCGGCGCGCGACAGGGTTTTGATCGGCCATCGGTCTGGTTTTTCGGGGAAACGAGGCGCTTACATAATGCGGGAGACGCGCCAGGGGAAGGGCGGCTATTCCCGACCGGGCCTCCTCGTTCTGCCGCCGGTCATCCGCGCCTCAGGCGGCCTCATCGTGCAGGTGCGGATTCTTGATCGTCTGGAGCACCTCGAAGCCCTCGAATTCCGGATGTCCGAGATAGAGCGGCTTGTTGGCGCCGGCGTTGCGATGCGCCTCGCGAAAATGCTCCGATTGGGTCCAGGCGATGAAGGCCTCCCGGCTCGCCCAGACGGTATGCGACGAATAGAGCACGTGGTCGTCGCGCTCGGGCCCGCGCAGAAGATGGAACTCGATGAAGCCCGGCACGCTCTCGAGATGCGTGTCGCGCGAGAGCCACACATTCTCGAAGGCGCTCTCATTTCCCTTCGAGACCCTGAAGCAATTCATGGCGATATACATGGCGATTTCCTTTCGGCGGCCGCTCGTGATGAGTGAATATAGCGATGCGAGGCGAAGAGTTCGACCAGACTGCAGCCGAAGGCAGGCGCTCGCGCAGCGCTGCATCGACGGATTGCGGGAGGTCCTGGCGTCTTTGCCGGAGGTATGTCGGAATAACCGAAGCGTCCGAGGCTGCGGCTTCTGCAATCCCTGTTCCTGGTCATTGCAAAAGCCGGGAATCCGCCCATATTGTGAGGAACAATGCGTTTGCCGGTCGGCAGCGGAGACTTGGGGACGGATAGCGGAATGGCGCGTAGGCTGATCGAGAGGGCGCCGGCTTCCCAGCAATGGCTGGGCGATCGGATGGTCGGGTGCCCTGTGCATGAATTGCGCGAGAAGCTGCGCGCGGCCGATCTGCGTCCGACCCTGCAGCGGATTGCGCTGGGCTGGCTTCTGTTCGGCCGGGGCAACCGCCACGTGACGGCGGAGACGCTCCACGAGGAGGCGACCGCCGCGCGGGTGCCGGTGTCGCTGGCGACCGTCTACAATACCCTGCGGCAGTTCTCCGAGGCCGGTCTGCTGACCGAAATCGGCATCGACGGCTCAAAGACGTACTTCGACACCAATACGTCGCGGCACCACCATTTCCTGCTCGAAGACGAGCAGATGCTGGTGGATATCCCCGAAGGCCATCTTGCGATCGCGGGCCTGCCCGACGCGCCGGACGGCATGGAGATCGCGCGGGTCGATGTCGTTATCCGGGTGCGCCGGAAAGCCAAGCCGGTCTGACCAGAGAGAAAGAGTCACGCCCCGTCGAGCCAGCCGAGCAGCGCTTCAAGCCGCATGCGCTCGACATGCAGGCGGAAGCCGGCTTCCGTGCGCGCGAGCAGGCAGACAACGTCCATGAACCGCACCGCCGCCGATGGCGAGCGGGCGGAAAGATCGGCCGAAGTCCCCTGCATCAGCGCGAGCGGCGCGTCAGGCCCTTCCACGTCGAGGATCGCCCAGCCGTCGTCGACGGAGGTCGCGCACCAGCCGAATTTCCCGTCGCCCTGCCAGCCGTCCGGCGCCGCAAGCGGCGCGGGAGTCACGAGCAGCGCGCGGTCGCGGGCGATGCGCAGCGCATGCGGACCCTCCGGGGCGAGCGCGTAAAGGCCAAGCAGCGGGGCGCCGGGCGCCAGCGCCGTAAGCGCCGCGTCGAGATCGCCCGAGATCAGCGTGCAGCCCCGGCCTTCGCGCGCCCGTGCGACAAGACGCGGCTTCTCGACGAGCGTTCCTTGCGGCGAGCGCGCTCGCGCCCAGTCATGCTCACGCATGGAGGACGCGCTCCTTCCGGATCGAGCGCGACGGCGGGCGCAATCGTCGCGCCGCGCTCGGCGCCGAGATGATAGATGCGGACACTCTCGCCCATCATTGCGAAGCCGTCCTCGACAAGGCCGAGCGCGATGCTGCGCTTCAACGTCGGGCTCGCGTAGCTCGACGTGACATAGCCAAGCGAGCGGCGCGCCTTGCCCTCGCCAGTCACGACATGCGCGCCGGTCGGCAAGGGGCGGCGAGCCGGCGGGAACGGCGAGGCCGACGAGCTGCTTGCGGCGCGGGTCCTTCGCGGCCTCGGTGAAGAGCGATCGCCTGCCGATATATTCGTCCTTGCGGTTGTCGCGCGGTCCACTGACGCCGAGGTCGTGCGGCATGGTGAGGCCGTCCGTGTCCTTGCCGACGACGATGAACCCCTTTTCCGCGCGCAGGATCATCAGCGCTTCGAGACCGAGCAGCCCGCCGCCGAATTCCGGCAGCTTCGCCACGATGCGCGCGCGCAACGCCCGCGCGCGGCCCGCGGGAACCGAGAGCTCGTAAGAGCGGTCGCCGGTGAAGCTCACGCGGGCGACTCGCAGCGGCGCGCCGTCGAAAGTCCCGCTCGCGAAGGCCATATGCGGGAGGCTCGCGTCGTCGAGCGCGAGGCCGAGGTCGAGCGAAGCGACGAGGTCGCGGGCGCTGGGGCCGGTCAGCGTCAGCGTCGCCCATTGCGCGGTCGTGTCGTGAATGAAGACGCGGCCCGGATCGAAGCGGTCCTGCCGCCAGAGTTCGAGCCGCATGACGACGGAGTCCGTGTGGCCCGAAGAACATGAGACGAGGAAGCGGTCCTCGGCGAGGCGCAGCGTCACGCCGTCGTCGAAGACCACGCCGTTCTCGGACAGGATGAAGCCGTAGCGGATCTTTCCGGGCTTCAGCGTCGAGAGACGATTGTAGCTGTGGAAGTCCACGAGCTTCGCGGCGTCCGGGCCGATCACCTCGATCTTGCCGAGCGACGAGCCGTCGAACAGCCCGACCGCTTCGCGGGCGCGCGCAGCCTCGCGCTGGATCGCAAGATCGGGGTCTTGCGGGCCATACCACGCGGGCCTCAGCCAGCCGCCATATTCGCGGAGTTGTGCGCCATCGGCGCGATGCTCGGCTTCGAGCGGCAGGCGCTTCAACGGGTTGATGAGCGCGCCGCGTCGCCGCCCCGCGACGACGCCCATCGGCACGGGGACATAGGGCGGGCGATAGGTCGTCGTTCCCACTTCGCCGATCGCGCGGCCGGTGAAGGCCGCCATCGCCGCGAGGCCGTTGACGTTCGACGTCTTGCCCTGGTCGGTCGCCATGCCGAGCGTCGTGTAACGCTTGAGATGTTCGACGGAGACGTAGCCCTCGCGGCCCGCGAGCGCGACGTCCTTCAGCGTCACGTCGTTCTGGAAGTCGATCCAGCGGCGGCCCGGCGCATCGGGCTTCGGCCAGGCGGGCGTGATGCGGTAGAGGCCTCGCGGCGCATTGGGCGCGGGTCCCTCGCCCCCGCCGGCTGCGTGGCCCTCGCTCAGCGCCGCGTCGAGCGTGAAGGCGCCGTTGGCGGCGCCCGCGACCGCGACGCCTTCGACCTCGGTCGAGGGCACGAGCGCGGCCAGCGCGTCGTCGTAGCGCAGCTTGCCGCGCGCCTGCGCATAGAGATGCACGGTCGGCGTCCAGCCTCCCGACAGCAGCAGCGTGTCGAAGGCGCGCTCGGCGCGGCTGAACTTCACAGCCTCGACGCCGTTGCGGCCCAGGACGCCCTCGACTTCGGCGCGCGTGACCCTGAGGCTCGTCGGCGGCGTTTCCGTGCGCGCGTCAAAAATCTCGATCTCCGCGCCCGCGTCCGCCAGCGCTTCGGCGACCGGATAGGCGCTGTCATTGTTGGCGGCGATGGCGATGCGTTCGCCGACGCGAACGGCGTAGCGTTTCAGATAGACGAGCGCCGCGTCCGCCGACATCACGCCCGGCCGGTCGTTGTCGGGCAGGACGAGCGGGCGCTCGATGGCGCCCGCCGCGACGACGATGCGCTTCGGCCGGACGCGCCAGAGCGCGTCGGGCGTCGTGCGCGCGCCGCTCCCACACCTGCACGAGATTGTGGTCGTAGATTCCGAAAGCGGTCGCGGAGGTCAGGACGCGCCCGCCGCTCGCGAGCACGCGTGCGCGTGCGTCCTCCGCCCATATGCGCCCGTCGGCGCCGTCGATCGTCCCGCCGCGATGGAGAAGCTGGCCGCCGATCTCCGCGTGATCCTCGACGAGGAACACCACCGCGCCGCGTTTTGCCCCCGCGTTCGCCGCCGCGAGCCCCGCGGGGCCCGCGCCGACCACGAGCAGATCGCAATGGGCGTTGAAAATCGGATTGTCGGCAGGCGGCCGATTGTCGGGATCGATGCGACCCAATCCGGCCATGCGGCGGACCGTCGGCTCGAAGGTTTCCCAATGCGGCCAGAGAAAGGTTTTGTAGTAGAAGCCCGCCGGAAGCACGGCCGAGAAACGGTCGAGGAGGGCGTCGCGGCTCTCGGCCGCATTCGGCGACGCGTTGATCGACCGAATCGCGATTTCGTTCGCGAGCCTTTCCGTCGTCGCGCGCAAGTTCGGCGTCGTGCGGCCATCGCGGGTCACTTCGACGATGGCGTTCGGCTCCTCGGTCCATGCGCCCCAGATCCCGCGCGGGCGGCGATATTTGAAGCTGCGGCCGACGATGCGGACATTGTTGGCGAGCAAAGCGGAGGCGATGCTGTCGCCTTCGACCCCGACGTAAGGCCTGCCGTCGAAAGTGAAGGCGAGCGGCCGGCCGCGATCGATCGCGCCGCCTTCCGGAAGCCGCGACGCGCTCATGGCGTGCGCCTCAGCGCCTCGTTGCCGAGCACGGCGTTGGTCGCCGTGTCGCGGGTCATCGCGAAGGATTCCATGCAGGTGAGATGAAGCCAGATCTCGCGGGCCGCGCCCTTCGGATTGGCGTTGACATAGAGATATTCGGCCCAGGCTTCGTCGCTGACCTCTTCGGCGGGCTCGGGCCGCGCCTTCGGCTCGCCGACATAATGAAATTCCGTCTCGTCGCGTGGTCCGCAAAACGGGCAGGGGAAGAGCTGCATGGCGTGAATGTCTCTAATGCGCGATGCCGGAGCCGGCGGCCTCGTCGATGAGGCGGCCGGTCGCGAAGCGGTCGAGATCGAAGGGCTGGCTGATCGGATGATGCGATCCCGTCGCCAGAAGATGCGCGAGCAGCGTGCCGCCGGCCGGAATCGCCTTGAAGCCGCCGGTGCCCCAGCCGCAATTGAGGAAGATGCCGGGAACAGGCGCGGGGCCGATGATCGGCGACGAATCGGGCACGACGTCGACGACGCCGCCCCATTGCCGCATGAGCTTGAGCTGGCCGTAGGCCGGGAACATTTCGATGAGCCCCGCGACGACCAGTTCCTGCACCGGCGGGTTGCCGCGCTGTCCGTAAGAGGGAACGCGGTCGAGTCCGCCGCCGAACACGATCTCGCCCTTGTCGGACTGGCTCGCGTAGGTTCCCGTGCCGAGATGCAGGACGACGATGTCGAGGCAGGGTTTCAGGGGCTCGCTCACCATCGCCTGCAGCGCATAGGAATGGATCGGCAGCTTCACGCCCGCCTTCGCCATCAGTTGCGAGGAATGGCCGGCGACGGCGACGCCGACCGCTTCGGCGCGGATCTCGCCTTGCGTCGTCTCGACTCCCACGCAGGCGCCGTTCTGCATCATGAAGCCCGTGACTTCGCAATTCTCGACGATGTCGACGCCGAGCGAATCCGCGGCGCGCGCATAGCCCCAGGCCACGGCGTCGTGCCGCGCGACCCCGCCGCGCGCCTGCCAGACGCCGCCGTTCGGCAGATAGCGTGCGTCGAGCGATTGCGATATCAGCGGGAGACGCTTGCGGATCTGGTCCGGGCCCCAGAATTCCGCGTCGACGCCGTTGAGCTGCATGGCGTTGGCGAGACGACAGGCGATCTCGAGCTGCGCCGGCGTATGCGAAATGTTGAGGATGCCGCGCTGGCTCACCATCACGTTGAAGTTGAGGTCGCGTGAGAGGCCTTCGTAGAGGCGCAGGGCGAGGTCGTAGAGCGCGACGGACTCGGGGTAGAAATAGTTCGAGCGGATGATCGTCGTGTTGCGCCCGGTGTTGCCACCGCCGAGCCAGCCTTTCTCGACAATGCAGACCCGCGTGCGCTTATGGGTCTTGGCGAGATAATAGGCGGTCGCGAGCCCATGCCCGCCGCCGCCGACCACCACGAAATCGTAGGCGGCCTTCGGCTTCGCCTTGCGCCAGGCCTGCGGCCAGCCCTTATGGCCGGACAGCCCCTCGCGCAGGAGGGTCAGCGCGGAATAGCGCGCGCTCATCATGCGCTCCCGAAATCGGCCTTGCCCGCGTGGGCCAGGGCATAGGCGCGGAAGGAGGCCATGTCGGCATCCTGCGGCGGAACGCCGGTAATGACGTTGAGATAATGCGGCGCCAGAGCGAGGCGCGCCTCCATCGGCTCCCTTATGTCGAGCGCGTAATAGCCGATCTGCGTGTAGTAGAGGATGCGGGCGCGGACGAGGGCGTCACGATCCTCATAGCCGTAGCGCTCGAACATGGCCTTGATCGCCGCGGTCCGCTCATGGTCGGCGTCGTCGAGCGCGGCGCGCGCCTCCGCCGAGACGCGAGCCCACTCGCGCACCGCGAAGTCGAGACGCGGACTAAAGATCTCCGGGTTCACCCAGCATCGAAAGACATTGCAGACCGCTTCGTTGACCGTCGCCGCGGGCGCGCGCGCCTGCGTGACGATCGAGCGCGTGTTGAGCGCCTCCCATCGCTTGAGCAAAGCGTCGAGCAGTTCCGCGCGGTCGCGGAAATACCAGTAGAAGCTCGAACGCGACACAGCGAGCTTCTCACTGAGGGCGAGGATCGAGACGCGCGAAACGCCCTCGGTCGCGAGAGCCGTCAGCGCGCCATCGAGCCAGTCCTCGCGACTCGCCTTGATGTTTCGGGCGCCTTGCGCGGGCGCGGCCCCGTCAGGCGGGGCGGTGAGCGCAGCCGCGCTCATGCCCGCATCGCCTTTCCTTGCGGGTCGTAGGGCGAGGGCGGAATGACGCGCGCCGCTCGCTCCTGTCCCACGACATGGACGGCAAGCTCGGTTCCGACGGCGGCGGCGCTCCGGCGCGACCAGCGCCATCGCGAGGCTCCTGCCGATCGTATGGCCGTAGCCGCCCGAGGTGACAAAGCCGATGCGCTCGCCTTCGCGCCAGACCGGCTCGTAGCCGGAGGCGTCGGCGTCGGTCGCGTCGATCTCCAGCGTCACGAGCTGGCGCGACGGCGGCGGCCCGTCGCGCTCGGCGATCGCGGCCTCCCTGCCGATGAAGTCGCCCTTGTCCCAGGCGATCCAGCGATCCATGCCCGTCATGCGGGGCGTATAGGCCTGGGTGAATTCGGCCGACCAGACGCCGAAGCTCTTCTCGAGCCGCATCGAATCGAGGGCGCTGTAGCCGTATTCCCTGACGCCGAGATCCGCGCCCGCCGCGAGCAGCGTCCTGCGCAACACGCCCGCCTCCAGCGCGCGGCAATTGATCTCGTAACCGAGCTCGCCGACCACCGAGACGCGCGCGACCTTCGCGCGGATGAGGCCGATGTCGAGCGTCGTTGCGCCCATGAAGGGCAGGGCCTTGTTCGACACGTCCTGATGCGTCGTGCGTTCGATAAGCGTGCGCGCCTTCGGCCCCGACACGGAGAAGCCGATCACATCGTCGGAAATGTCGCGCACAGAGACGCTCTCTCGCGCATGGGTCCCGAACCAGCGCATGTGCCAGCCACGCAGATGGTAAGAGCCTTCGATCCAGTAAGTCCCGTCGCCCCAGTTGATGAGCGTGAGATCGCCCTTGAGCTTGCCGGTCTCCGAGAGCATCGGCGAGAGCCGCGCGCGGCCGGGCTTCGGCATGGCCCCGGCCATGAGCCACGTGAGCCACGCTTCGGCCCCAGGGCCCGTCACCTCGTAGCGGGAGAAGGGCGCGATATCGAGAAGGCCCACCCCCTCGCGCACCGCGCGGCATTCCTCGGCGACCAGGGGAAAGGCATTCGAGCGCCTGAGCGTCGGCCTCTCCCTGAAGCCGGGCGGCGCGAAATAGAGCGGGATTTCGAGCCCCCAGTTCGCACCCCACTCGGCAACCCGCGGCGGTCATCGCATCATAGGCCGGCGTCGTCCTGAACGGGCGCCCGGCCGGAAGCTGCTCGTTCGGATAGGTCATGACGAACCGGCGGGCGTAGAATTCCCCGGTCGTCTGGCGAATGTACTCGCGGTTCGATGCGTGCGGCCCGTAGCGGGCGATGTCGAGGCCGTAGACGTCCTCCTCCGTCTCGCCGCGCACCATCCATTCGGCGAGCGCCTTGCCGACGCCCCCGCCCTGGAGGAAGCCCGCCATCACCCCACAGGCGAGCCAATAGCCGCGCTTGCCCGCGACAGGCCCGATCAGCGGGTTGCCGTCGGGCGAGAAGGTGAAGGCGCCGTTCACCCATTTGCGGACGCCCGTTCGCTCAAGAACCGGATAGCGCTCGTGGATAAGGCGCAATTCGTCCGAAATGCGCTCGATGTTCTCCGGCAGGAGTTCGACGCCGTAGTCCCACGGAGCGCCGTCCATCGCCCAGTGCTGCGGCCGCGTCTCGTAAATGCCGACCAGCATGCCCTTCTGGTCCTGCCGCATGTAGGTATAGCCCTCGAGGTCCACGACCATCGGCATTTCCCGATCGAGCGCCGCCACCTCGGGTATGGTCTCCGTGATAAGGTAATGGTGCTCCAGCGGCGAGACAGGAAGGTCCAGTCCGACCATACGCCCGACCTGCTTTGCCCATAGTCCTGCTGCGTTCACCACATGCTCGGCATGGATGACGCCCTGTTCCGTGACGACGTCCCAGGTCGAATCCGGCCTTTGCTGCAACTCCAGCACCCGATTGTGCTCGATGATCTTCGCGCCACGCTTCCGGGCCGCCGCTGCGTAAGCCCAGACCGCGCCAGTGGTGTCGACATAGCCCTCGCGGTCGGCCCACATGCCGCCGACCACCCCCTCGACATTGACGACGGGGCAGAGGGCCTTGATCTCCTCCGGCGTCACCAGCCGCACATCGTCGATGCCGATCGCCTGGAAGCGGCGGTAGTTGGCTTGAAGCCATTCCCAGCGCTCCGGGGCGGAGGCGATGTGCATGCCGCCGGTCATGTGCATGCCGATCGACTGGCCCGATTCGGCTTCGACCTCCTTGAGGAGGTCGATCGTATAGGCCTGCAGAATCGCCATGTTGGGATTGGCGTTCAAGGCGTGAAAGCCGCCGGCTGCGTGCCAGGAGGAGCCTGCGGTCAGGACCGACCGCTCGATGAGGGCGATGTCCGTCCAGCACAATCTGGCAAGATGGTAAAGGACCGAGGCGCCCACCACGCCGCCCCCGATCACGACTGCCCGGTAATGCGCCGACATGCGATCCTAAAGGAAAAATGCGGATTGCTGGAAGGTACCGGATCGGCGAGGCCCAGTCTAGACAGGGGTGTCCAGTTTGGTGCGGGCGGACGAATTTGGACGCAGTGTGGCTTTTGTCGCCTTGTCGATCCGCCCGGATTACGGGTAAGGATGGCGAGGTAACGCGACTTACCTATCGATCCCTCTAAAGCGCTCGGGGCATTGCGCTTTTTCCGACGGGACCGGTGGGTTTGATTTGCGGGCGCCGCAAAGGAAAGAAAGCAAGAGTTTACGACTGGTTAGTCTGAAGGGTTTATCGCCGGTTAATGGGCGCCCGCCGTCGGGAGCCAGGCGAGATCGAGGGCGCGCTGTCGGGAGTTTGGGGCAAGGGTTTCCGCCGCAAGGAGTTTGAGAGTGGATGCGCCCGGGGGCGAAGGGATGTAATGGGTCGGAGCGCCGCAATGACGCTCGGGGCGATTCTCATGCTCGGCGGCGCTAGCATCGCCGACGCTGAGGACGTGTCCTCGTTGTGGAACGGCGCTTCTGTGTCCGGCTTTGATGGCGTGCTGCCCTCGATGCCCGAAAACTGGGCCGATCTGCCCTTTCAGCTCAGCGTCAACCAGTCGACGAGTTACAACAGCAATATTTTCAATATTCCAGCTGGAGGCGGGCTTGGCGGCCTCTACGGGAATCCTGTCGGGACATTGGTTTCGCAAACCAACGTGACCGCCTCGACCAAGTTCCATTGGGGCAGCCAGCAGTTTTTCGCGGACGGGACTTACGGTCTCTATCGCTACCTGAATTATGGAAATTTGAACGGCACGCATAATGCCGGCGACCTTGGCTGGAATTGGGTCCTGACGTCGAAATGCAGCGGAAAGCTAGTCGCGGCGGCGGCCAGCACGCCCGCCGTGCTCGGTCAACAGGTCGGCATAAACGCTCTCAATATTCTCACGACGGAATCTTTCAACGAAACCGCGACCTGCGGCATCACGGGCAATTGGTCAGGAATTCTCAACAGCGGCGTCTCACGCTCGACCAACTCCGCAGCTTTGGACGCCCTCAACAACTTTACGAACGTCTTCGCCTCCGCCGGCGTCAAATATGCGGTGACGCAAACCAATACGCTGCAGCTTCTCGCGACGCTCAGCCATTACGACTATCCGAACCAGAACGCGGCCCTGTTCTCGCTCATTAACAATCCATTGTTTCTGCTCAACCCGAACGTCCCGAATTTGGGAGGTTCCGGAAGCTCGGTCACGCAGCAGACTGTGAATCTTTCCTATACGCGACAGTTTGGTCCGAATCTGTCTGTCATCGCCTCCATCGGCGAGACCTCGGCGACGCTGAACGGAAGCTATTCCGGAATTCAGCCGCAGCTCAGCCTTTCTGCGACGTATATGGTCACTCCCAAGCTGACTCTTACCGGCTCCGTCGCGCGGGTCGTGACGCCTCCGACCGGCGTCATAGCCGCTCTTCAGACTTCGGAGAGCGCCAATTTCTCGGCCAATTACGCCATGACGCCGAAGGTGACGTTGACCGCCGGCGCGCAGATTGCGCGGATGACCAGCGGTCTGGGCACGACTCCCAGTCAGACTTTGAGCACCTTGTTTCCCAACTTGACGCAGAGCCGGACCTACAGCTTCAATGCCGGCGTGAACTACGCGATGACGCCCTTCCTGAGCGCGAATCTGAACTATACCTTCGCGCGAACCGCCTATTCCAATTTTACCACGCCGGCGAGTATCGTTATGCTGGCTTTGAGCTACGCGCCGCATTAAGCCGGGAGAAAAGGCAGATGCGCAACAGGAACCTGCGAATGACGATGGGCAACAAGATCAGGGCGATTGTCCGGGCGATCGGCGTCTTTTGCGCCGCAGCGCTTCTGTGTGGTCCGGCTCTCGCCGGGGGCAGGGTTCTGGCCAAACAGGACGTGGTCGTCATCAAAGTGGTCGGCCAGCCCGACATGGATACGACGACGAGGGTTGGCCCGGACGGCACAATAGACTTTCCTTACGTGGGCCGGGTGAAGGCCGCTGGCCGAAGCGAGGACGACCTTGCGCGGACCATCGAGCAGAGGCTCGCATCCCGGCAGATCGTCACGGAGCCCCACGTGCTTGTGGAGACGACGGGCTTCGGAACGCAGGCGACCGTTCAGGGTCAGGTCGGCACTCCCGGCGCCTTTACGCTCGACCGCGACACCACCTTGTTACAATTCCTCTCCAAGGCTGGCGGGCTCAAGGATTCGGCGGGCGAGGTGATCGTCCGCCGCAATGGACGCATCATCGGCCGGTACGACGGGAGGGACATCGTAACCGGGAAGATCAACGCTGACCGCATCCTCATCCGGAATAACGACGAGATCTTCGTGGATCTCGCCCCGTTCTACTATGTGTACGGTTATGTCGGGCGCACAGGGGAGTTTCCGCTCATCCGCGCGATCACCGTGCAGCAGGCGATTGCGATCGCTGGCGGCCTTTCGCCCCTTGGGTCGGAATCCCGCCTCAGAATTAAGCGAAGGGCTGCCAATGGCCAGACCGAGGAAGTTCCGGCGTCTCTTGACGATCAGGTTCAGCCAAACGATACGATTATCGTCAACGAAAGAATATTCTGATAATCAATCCCCCAACAGAAGGGGGGCGCTGCGGGTTTGTCTGTCTTCGAACGGACTGTGACGCAGCCCACGGAAACGCTTCGGGAAGTCTTCTAAGCCAGCGTCGGATCGGGCATCCGTTCGGCAAGAGCGGGTCTCCGGACGAGATTGGAAAGCGCGCGTATGACCGTCAATGCAAGCCGTCGTTCGGAGTTGGGCGCTCTGCCCGTCCATCCTGTTGATCCGATTGAGCAGCAGATCCTGGCGGCGGGCAACCTCAGCGAGGCCCAGGTCGAGGCGATCCGAGGCTTCCAGCGCCGCAAAGGCCTGACCTTCGGCGAGGCGGCCATCACGCTTGGCCTCGTTCGTCGCGACAGCCTCTTTCTGGCCCTATCCAAGCGCTACAACTATCCCGTCCTCAGCTTCGGCACCGACGACGCCCGGTTCTCGCGCGAACTCGTCGTCGGCTACCAGCCGTTCAGCAAGGGGGCCGAGGCCTTCCGCTCGGTTCGTTCCGGCCTCGCCACGGGCCCGCTTTCGCAAGGCAAGAACGCCTTCGCCGTGATCGCTCCGCATTCGGGCATGGGCGCGACCTATTTCGCGGCCAATCTTGCGCTTTCCTTCGCGCAGATGGCGGTGCCGACCCTCCTCGTCGACGCCAACCTTCGCCGACCCAGGCTGTCTTCGCTTTTCGGCATCGACGCGAAGGCGCCCGGCCTCGTCGAAGCCTTGACCCATCACGAAGAGAACGCGGGGCCGGTCGCCGTCGAGATCGTGCCCGGCCTCTCGGTGCTGACCGCCGGTGCGGCGGCGCCCCATCCGCAGGAACTCCTGAGCTCGAAGGAATTCCTCAACCTGTCGCAGAACGCGCAGCGCAACTACGGCGTCGTGATCTATGACACGCCGCCTGCGCTCGACAGCGCCGACGCCTATGTGGTCGCGTCGCGGGTTGGCGCGGCGATCCTCGTGGCGCGCCGCCACAGGACGAAGGTCAAGGACATCCAGACGATTTCTCGCTCGCTGGAAGGGTTCCAGTGCGAGATCGCCGGAACGGTGCTCGCGAGGTTCTGAACGCGACCGGGCCTTTAACCCGCCCATCCCTGAAGGGCGAGGCCTGCGAAAAGCAACAGGCCTGCATCGCGGTTCGAGCGGAAAAGCCGCAGCGCGGTCGGAGGATCTGCTTCTCGAACCTTGGCGAGCTGCCAGCCGAGGTGCGCCGCATAGGCGAGCCAGCCGACGAGCGCGATCGCGCCGCCGCCGACCAGCAGGATCGCGCCGAGCGCCAGCCCCGCCGCCGCGGCGTAGAACAGGCTCACCCCCAGCCGGACATTTTCGCCGAACAGGCGGGCGGTGGAGCGGATGCCGACGATCGCGTCGTCGCGCGCGTCCTGCAGCGCGTAGATCGTGTCGTAGCCGATCGTCCAGGCGAAGGCGGAAAAATAGAGCAGGACCGGGGCGAGCGCGAGGCTCCCGAATGTCGCCGCCCAGCCCATGAGCGCCCCCCAGGAAAAGGCGAGGCCCAGCACCGCCTGCGGCCATGAGGTCACCCGCTTCATCAGCGGATAGACCGCGATCAGGGCGAGCGAGGCGATCCCGAGTCCGATCGAGAAGCGATTGAAGCTGAGAAGGACGGCGAGGCCCACGAGGGACTCGGCGACCATGAAGGCCGCCGCCGCCTTCACGCTCACGCGCCCCGAGGGAAGGGGGCGTCCGCGCGTCCGCTCGACGCCTGCGTCGAGCTTGCGGTCGAGAATGTCGTTGTAGGTCGAGCCCGCGCCGCGCATCGCGATGGCGCCGACAAGGAAAAGCGCCAGATGCCAGAGGTTTGGCCCCTGATGCAGGGCGAGCCCCGCAAGCGCCGTTCCCTGCCAGCAGGGCGCGAGCAGAAGCTGCCAGCCGGCGGGCCGGTCGAGGCGGGCGAGCTGGATGTAGGGGAGGGCGAAATCCGGCGTAAGCCGAAGGACAAGGCTCGCGGGCCGGGCGTCCGGGAGAACCCGCGCGGCCTCGAGCTTCGCGGTCAAAGCGGACCGGCTGGCAAGGGCTGGGCCTGCGGGCCGCCGCCCTCCGCGGCCTGTTCCTTCATCTTCTTGATCTTCGCCGCGACAGAGCAGGCTTTGGCGTTGAAGGTCGCGTTCTTGGCGTGGCCGGCCTTGAGGTTTTCGATCGCCTGATCAGGGAAGGAGCACCAGTCCTTGTTCTTCTCCATATAGGCGATAAGGGAGTTCTCGGCCTTCAGAAGTCCAGCCGAGATGGAGCAGAAGGCTGCAGGATCGAGGGGCTTGCCCTTCGACGCCTTGGCGAAATTGTTGACCTTCTGCATCTCGTTGTTGCGGGCGAGCGCGAGCTTCTGCATGTCCTCGCCGCAATCGGCGAAAGCCGGCGCTGCGGCGCCAAGAAGGCCCGCCGCGACCGCCGCCGCGTAAGCGCTTCGTCTGTCAAACACCTTTCAACATTCTCCCCTGTCGCCGAACCCAAGGGTTCGCCCGGATTCCGGCGCCGAAAAAGCCTCAAGATAAAGGCAAAAGCATGGGCGTCTCACGCTTTCGTTACGTCTCCACCCATCCGCGGCCCGCATAATCAATGGCGTAACGGTCCGGCGCGGCTGCGACCGCCGCCATGCCGGTCAGAACAGCCTCGTCGTGCACGATAAGCCGGCTCGGGATGCTCTTCGCGAGGCCGTCCACCGGCGCCTTGTCCTCGAACGCCTTGCGGAAAGCGGCGTCGTCCAGAAAATCGACGACGCGCGGCAGGACGCCGCCCGAAAGCGTGACGCCGCCGGTCGCCACGAAAGTGACCGCCATGTCGCCGGCGAAGCGCGCGACGATGCTCCAGTAGAGCCTGAGGCTCTGCGCCGCGTCGCCGTCGCGGTCGGCGAGGGCGGCCGAGGTGACCTCAGGCGGCGTCGAACGCGGGTCCGGCCGACCGAGCGAGACCATGCGGGCCCGATGGACGCGAGCCAGCCCTTCGCCGGAGATGACGCTTTCGCTGGTGATCCGGCCGTGCGCGCGTTCGAGATGCGGCCAGATGACATATTCCTCCGGCGTCGTCGGCCCGAAGTCGATATGGCACGCCTCGGAGGAGACGGGCGTGAAGCGCCCGTCCGCCTCGATGAGCCCTGCGATCCCGAGGCCGGTGCCCGGGCCGAGGATGACCTGCGGCCCAGGGCGGCCGAAGGCGAGCGGCCCGATCTGGCGGGTCCATTGCGGCGGCAGGGCGGGCAGGGAGAGCGCCTGCGCCTCGAAATCGTTGAGCAGCAGACCCTGCTTCAGATTGGCGCGCCGCGCCGTTTCCGGCCCGTCCATGACCCAGGGGGCGTTGGTGAGCTTGAGCTTGCGGCCGACGACCGGCCCCGCGCCGCAGACGACCATGGAATTCGGCTTCTGCCCGAGCTTCGGCAGGGCGGCCTCGATCGCTTCCGGCAGGCCCGGATAATCGTCGGTCGTCAGATGGACGATCGGTCCGAGCGGCGCGCCCTTCTCCGGCGATAGCGCGAAGCGCACGTTCGTGCCGCCCGTGTCGCAGACGAGAATCGGATAGGGAAAGGCGAATTCGCTCATGGCGCCGCCATAACGCGCAGGAGCGGCGCGGAGGTCAAGCAGCGCCGTGCTTTTCGTCCCCGGAAATGCGCTAGGCTCGCTTCCGATCCTGGCTCTGATTCGGCGGCGATGGCGGCGGCTCCGGCATTCTACGAATTCTTCTGCGGCGGCGGCATGGCCCGGGCGGGCCTCACGCCCGAATGGCGCTGCCTGTTCGCCAACGATTTCGATTCCCGAAAGGCGAGGGCTTACGCCGCCAACTGGGGCGCGGAGGGCCTCGCGGTCGCGGACGTCGCCTCGCTTCGCGCGGAAGACATGCCGGGCGCGCCCGATCTCGCCTGGGCGTCGTTCCCCTGTCAGGACCTGTCGCTCGCGGGCGCGGGCGCCGGCCTCGATGGGGCGCGCTCGGGCGCTTTCTGGGGTTTTTGCTCGGCGATGGAGGCGCTCAAGACGGATGGCCGCCTGCCGAAGCTCATCGCGCTCGAAAATGTCGCGGGCGTGCTGACCTCGAAGAAGGGCGCGGATTTCGCGGCCATCGCCGCCGCTCTTCAGCGTCTCGGCTATCGCTATGGCGCGCTGACGATCGACGCCGCCGATTTCCTTCCCCAATCGCGTCCGCGCGTTTTCTTCGTCGCGCTTCGGCGCGATTTCGCGCCCCCGCCCGGCTCTCGCGACAGTCGCGCCGCCGCCGCATCACGCCTCCGGCGCGCTCCGGCGCGTCGCCGGGAGCCTGCCGCCTGCGCTGGCTTCCGACTGGCTCTGGTGGCGTCTGCCCGCCCCGCCGAACGCCAATCTGAGACTCGTCGATTGCCTCGACCCCGAAGCCGGGAACTGGCGCTCGCCGGAGCAGACGGCGGCGCTGGTCGCGGCCCTCTCCCCCGCCTCGCGCCGCGACGCAGCGCTCGCGCGCGCGAGCGGGGCGCGGCAGGTCGGCGCGCTCTTCCGCCGCACGCGGCCGGATGGGGCAGGGGGGACGCGGGTGCAGGCCGAGGCCCGCTTCGATGGGCTCGCCGGGTGCCTCCGCACCCCGGCCGGCGGGTCGAGCCGGCAGTTCCTGATCGAGGTCGATGGCGAGGCGACGCGCACCCGCTTCCTCAGCCCCCGCGAGGCCGCGCGGCTCATGGGCCTGCCCGATACGTTCCGCCTGCCTGCGCGCGCGACCGACGCCCTGCATCTGATCGGCGACGGGGTCGCGCCGCCGGTCGTCCGGTTTCTCAGTGAGCATCTGCTGCTGCCCCTGCTTGACGCGCGTGAAGAGGCGCCGCACGCCCTCACCGCATGACCTACGACCGCTCCGCCGTCATGCGCGCGGTGAAATCGCGCGACACGGGGCCGGAGCTTGCCGTTCGGAAGCTGCTTCGGGACATCGCGCCGGGATACCGGCTCAATCGCGCCGACCTGCCGGGCAAGCCGGACATTGTTTACGCCGGCCGCAAGCTCGCGATTTTTGTGCATGGCTGCTTCTGGCACGGCCACGATTGCCCGCGCGGCGCCCGCATGCCGAAGGCCAACGCGGACTACTGGCGGGACAAGATCGCCCGCAACCGCGCGCGGGACGAAAGGACCCTCGCGGCCTATGCCGCGATGGGCTGGCGGACGCTCGTGTCTACGAGTGTGAGCTGAAGGACGCCGGCCGCGCTCAGGGCGCGGCTTGCGGTGGCGGCGCAGCCGCCCATGGGACACAGGCCGCCGTCGCGCTGACGGAAGGGCGTGCAAGCGCCGCGATGGTCCGGCAATTGCTTCCTTGTCCATCGCGGCGGCTTTGGTCTAAAGCCGCCGCCTCAAGCAGAAGCCCGCAAGCGTACGGAACGAGCCCATGGCCTTCGCCCAGCAGATCCCCCTCGAAGACGACGACGCGGACAAGGACCGTCCGCTGCGCGAGGACATCCGTCTGCTCGGCCGCATCCTCGGCGATACGGTTCGGGAGCAGGAGGGCGAGGAGACCTTCGGCCTCGTCGAGCAGATTCGCCAGGCCTCGATCCGCTTCCATCGCAACAACGAGCCGGCCGCCCGGCGCGAACTGGAGGCGACGCTCAACTCGTTGAGCGCCGAGCAGACGCTCGCGATCGTGCGCGCCTTCAGCTATTTCTCGCACCTTTCCAATATCGCCGAGGATCAGCACCATATCCGGCGCAACCGCGCGCATAAGGCGGCGGGGTCGCCGCCGCGCCCGGCTCGCTCGCCTTCGCCTTTCAGCGCACGCGCGAGACGGGCGTCGAGCCGGAGGCCCTCGAAGCCTTCTTCGACGGCGCGCTGGTCAGCCCCGTCCTCACCGCCCATCCGACCGAGGTCCGGCGCAAGAGCACGCTCACGCGGGAGCTCGAGATCGCCACGCTCCTCGACGAGCGAGACCGCGCCGCGGACGCGATCGAACTGGCGACGAACGAGGAGAAGCTCAGGCGCGCGGTGCTCATCCTCTGGCGCACGAACATGCTGCGCCAGACGCGGCTCAAGGTGATCGACGAAGTCGCGAACGGCCTTTCCTATTACGACTACACGTTCTTCCGCGAACTGCCGCGCATCTATGGCGCAATCGAGGACCGCATCGACGCGCTGTCGGGCGAGACCCGCACGAAGCCGATTGCTTCGTTCCTGCGCGTCGGCTCCTGGATCGGCGGCGACCGCGACGGCAATCCCTTCGTCACCGCCGACGTGCTCAACGAAGCGATGCGCCAGCAGAGCGCGCGCGCCCTCGGCCACTATCTCGACGAACTGCACGAGCTTGGCGCCGAACTGTCGCTCGCCTCGACCTTGACGCCCGTGACGAAGGAGCTCGCGGCGCTCGCGGACGCTGCGGGCAATTCCGCCGCCGCGCGTCGCGACGAGCCTTATCGCCGCGCGCTCACCGGCCTCTATTCGCGCCTCTCCAGGACCGCGCGCGAGCTCGACCATGTGATCGCGCCCCGGCAGTCGGTCGTGGACCTGCCGCCTTATGCGAGCGCGCAGGCGTTCGGCGCCGATCTCGCGATCATCGCGCAGTCGCTGAAGGCGACGGGCGCGGGCATTGTCGCGCGCGGGCGCCTGCGGTCGCTCCAGCGCGCGGTCGATGTCTTCGGCTTCCACCTCGGGCCGATCGACCTCAGGCAGAATTCGGACGTGCACGAGCGCACGGTCGCGGAAATCCTCGCCGCCGCATCGCCCGGCCTCGACTACAGGGCGCTGGGCGAGGCGGAGCGCGTCGCGCTTCTGCGGAGCGAGCTTGTTTCGCCCCGCCCGCTCGTCTCGCCCTTCATCCAATATGGCGAGGAGACGGAGGGCGAACTCGCGATTTTCCGCGCCGCCGCGGCGCTCCGCAGGAAGTATGGCGCCGGCGCGATCCGCACCTCGATCATCTCCAAGACCGACAGCGTCTCCGACATGCTGGAGCTTGCGCTGCTTCTGAAGGAAGTGGGCCTCGTCGGCGCCGACGGCTCGGCCGCGCTCGCGGTCGTGCCTTTGTTCGAGACGATCGCCGACCTTCGCGCCTGCGTCGGCGTGATGGATGCGCTTCTCTCCATCCCCGAATACCGCAGGCTCGTCGATTCACAGGGCGGCGAGCAGGAGGTGATGCTCGGCTATTCCGATTCCAACAAGGACGGCGGCTTCGTCACCTCCGGCTGGGAGCTCTACAAGGCCGAGATCGGACTCGTGGACGTGTTCCGCAGGCACGGCGTGCGCATCCGCCTGTTCCACGGCCGCGGCGGCTCGGTGGGGCGCGGCGGCGGACCGAGCTACGACGCGATCCTCGCCCAGCCCGGCGGCGCCGTGCAGGGGCAGATCCGCATCACCGAGCAGGGCGAAATCATCTCCAGCAAATATTCCAATCCGGACGTCGGCCGCCGCAATCTCGAGACGCTCGTCTCCGCGACGCTGGAGGCGACGCTTCTGCAGGACGAAAGCCCGGCGCCCGACCCGGCCTTTCTGGAGACGATGGAGGAACTGTCGCAGAGCGCCTATTCGGCCTATCGCGGCCTCGTCTACGAGACGGAAGGGTTCGAGCGCTATTTCTGGGCCTCGACCGTCATCACCGAGATCGCGAGCCTCAACATCGGCTCGCGTCCCGCCTCGCGCAAGAAGACGACCGCCATCTCGGACCTGCGCGCGATTCCGTGGGTCTTCTCCTGGGCGCAGTGCCGGCTCATGCTGCCGGGCTGGTTCGGCTTCGGCTCGGCGGTGAAGGCCTATCTCGCGGCCCATCCCGAGGGCGGCCTCGCGGCGCTGCGCGCCATGTACAGGCGCTGGCCCTTCTTCCGCACCCAGCTCTCCAACATGGACATGGTGCTCTCGAAGTCGAGCCTCGCGATCGCCTCTCGCTACGCCAAACTCTGCGACGAGGTGCAGCTGCGCGAAAGAATCTTCGCCCGCATCGCGCAGGAATGGCGCGATTCCGTCGAGGCGCTCAATGCGATCATGGAGCAGTCGCATCTGCTCGACAGCAACCCGCTGCTCGAACGCTCGATCCAGAACCGCTTCCCTTATCTCGATCCGCTGAACCACGTGCAGGTCGAACTGCTCAAGCTCTACCGCGCCCGCGCGTCCAGCGAGAAGGTGCTGACGGGCATCCAGCTCACGATCAATGGCGTTTCGGCGGGCCTGCGGAACAGCGGGTGAGGAGCGCGGGCTTGCCATCCGCGGGCTGAGTCCGCAAATCTCGCCGGATGCCTTACGATGGTCGAACTCGTCTTCGTTATCCTTCTCCTGCTCCTGTGCGCGGCCGGGATCGGCCTGTTTCTGCACGGCCTGTTGGGGGAGAAGCACAAGAGCAGCCAGACGATCGACCATGTCCGGCTCGTGGTCTCGATCCTCGTCACCTTCACCGCGCTCGTGCTGAGCCTTCTCCTGTCGGAGGTGAAGGGCTCGTTCGACACGTTCGACAGCCGCGTGCGCTCCTTCGCGGGCGACATCACCGGGCTCGACACGCGGCTTCGCCAATATGGCGACGAGGCCGAGCCCATCCGGCGGAAACTGCGCGAATATGTCGCCGCCGTCATCGCCGACACCTGGAGGGACGAGCCGCAGCCGGCGGGGAACTATCCGAAATTCCCGGAGCAGACCGGGATCGAGAGGCAGCAGCTTGGCGCCATGCTGATCTTCGTCGATACGTCGATTCAACGGCTCGACCCTCCGGACACGTTCCACCAGCGGCTCGTCAACTCGCTCGAAGCCCAGATGAACGAAACGCTGCGGGCGCGGCGGCTCATCATCGAGACGGCGCATGACACGATCTCCTGGCCTCTGCTTCTCGCGATGTGCGGATGGCTCGCCATCGTTTTCGGCGTGTTCGGCCTGATCGCGCCGCGTAATGTGGTCGTGCATCTGACAATCCTGATCTGCGCTTTGTGCGTCGCCTCGGCCATTTATTTCATCGTCGAGTTCGACAGGCCCCTCGACGGCTTCATCCAGGTGCAGAGCGAACCGATGCGCGACGCTCTCGCCCATATCGACGCCCCCTGAGGAGGCTTTCCCCGCGGCTCCGGAGTCCCTATGTGAGGGGCCGCGCCGGGGTTCGGGGCGCGCGTGAAGGCGAGGATTGAACATGGCGTCTACGGAAGACGTGCTGGCGGCGCTGGCGAAGGTCGGCGGCCCGGATGGGCGAACGCCGCTGCCGCAGTCCGGCGCGATCTCCGGCCTCACGATCCGCGAGGACGGCAAGGTGTTCGTCGCGATCCTCATCGATCCCGCCAATGCGAAGGCGATGGAGCCGATGCGCGCCTCCGCCGAGGCGGCGATCAAGGCGGTTCCCGGAGTGTCCGGCGCGGTCGTGACGCTGACGGCCGAGTCGGCCCGCGCGGTCGCGGGCGGCGCACAGCAGGGCCATGGCGGGCATGGCCATGGGCATGGACCGCAGGGCGCGCAGGGACGGCCCGGCCAGCGGGGCACGCCGATTTCCGGCGTCAAGCGCATCGTCGCCGTCGCCTCCGGCAAGGGCGGCGTCGGCAAGTCCACCGTCGCCTGCAATCTCGCCGTGGCGCTCGCCAAGCTCGGCTGGAAGGTCGGCGTGATGGACGCGGACCTGTTCGGCCCCTCGATGCCAAAACTGTTCGGCCTCACCCAGAAGCCCGGCCTCGGACCCGACGGCCAGAAGCTCATGCCGCTGGAGGCTTACGGCGTCAGGGTCATGTCGATCGGCTTCCTCGTCGACGAAGGCGCGCCGGTGATCTGGCGCGGCCCGATGGTGATGTCGGCGCTGAACCAGCTTCTGCGCGAAGTGGTGTGGGGCGAGCTCGACATCCTCGTCGTCGACATGCCGCCCGGCACGGGCGACACGCAGCTCACCATGGCGCAGAATGTGCCGCTGAGCGGCGCGGTGATCGTCTCGACGCCGCAGGATCTCGCGCTGATCGACGCGCGGCGCGGCGTCTCGATGTTCAAGCAGGTGCAGGTGCCGCTGCTCGGCGTCGTCGAGAACATGAGCTATTTCGTCTGCCCGCATTGCGGGACGCGTTCGGACATATTCGCCCATGGCGGGGCGCGCCGCGAGGCTGAGAAGCTCGGGACGCCGTTCCTCGGCGAAGTGCCGCTCGACATGGCGGTGCGTGAACATTCCGACTCGGGCCGGCCGGTGGTCGCGACCATGCCGGGCAGTCCGCAGGCGCAGGCCTATCTCGACATTGCGGCGCATGTGATGGAATCGCTCGACGCCGGCGCGACCGCGCGGCCCGCGCCGCGCATCCGAATCGTTTGAGAGAGGCGCGGCTGATGGCCTGGCCGACCGACATCGTCGTCAGCGAAAAGGGGCGCATCCTCGAAGTCGCCTTCGACGACGGACGCAAGATCCGCCTTGCCGCCGAGCGCCTGCGCGTCGAAAGCCCGAGCGCCGAGGTGCAGGGCCATTCGCCGTCGCAGAAGGTGATCGTGCGCGGCAAGGAAAATGTCGCCATCGTCGGCGTGGAGCCGGTCGGCAATTACGCGATCCGGATCATCTTCGACGACGGACACGACACCGGCCTTTACTCCTGGGACTATCTGCAGAAGCTCGCCGGGTGAGGCGCCAAGCCTACAGCGGCGCCTCATCTCCCCGCAACGCCCCCACGAGATAGAGCGAGCCCGTCACCAGAAGCCACGCCCCGCTCTCATGCGCGAGCGCGAGGCCGCGGCGGAAGGCGCGATGCGGGTCCGGTTCGGTCTCGGCCTCGAGGCCGAGCGAAGCCGCCAGCGCGGCAAGTTCCGTCGCGGGCCGTCCCCTGTTCGACGAGGGAAGCTCCGTGAACACGATGTGCCGCGCTTTGCGCCCGAGTTCGCCGATGAATCCGGCGGCGTCCTTGTCGGACGCCAGCGCGACGACGGCGACGCAGGGTCCGGCAAGGTCCGGCAGAAGCGACAGGTCGTGCAGCACGCGGGCGATGTTGAAGGGAACATGCGCGCCGTCGAACACGACCGGGACGCCCGCGACATCGATCCTGTCCATGCGGCCGACAAGATGCGCCGCAGTGCGCGCGCCCGCGTCGAGGAGATCGGCGCTCAACGGCTTGCCCGCGCGGGTCATGACGCCCCGGCGGCCGAGTTCGTCGAGCGCTTCGGCCGCGAGCGCGACATTGGTTTCCTCGATCGTCGCCTCTTCGGGAACATCGACGCGCAGGATCCGGCAGCCGAGCGCTTCGGCGGTCGCCTGCGCGACCCGGCCCGCCTCGTCCCCGGCGGCGAGCGTCGTGACCAGCGTCGCGCCCGGTTTCAGGATGCCCGCCTTCTCGCCCGCGATGACGGCGCGCGTCTTGCCGAGAATTTCCGTATGTTCGAGCTCGACATTGGTGAGGATCGCGACCTCGCCGTGGACCACATTCGTCGAATTCGAGCCGGCCGCCGAGGCCCACTTCGACCGCCGCCCATTCGACTTGCGCCTCGCGGAAGATCAGGAAGGCGGCGGAGGTGAGCAGGTCGAACCAGGTCGCATCGGCCGCATCCGTGCGCTCACGCCGCGCGTCCTCATAGGCGTCGAGGGCGTGGCCAAGCGCGCGCGCCAGCGTCGCGTCGTCCACGTCGCGGCCATCGAGGCTGACGCGCTCGTTGACGCGCACGACATGGGGAGACCCGTAGCGGCCGACCTTGAGGCCGCCGCGCATGAGTCCCGCCTCGATCAGCGCCGAGACGGAGCCCTTGCCCTTGGTGCCGCTGACATGAACGCAGCGGAACGCCCTGTGGGGGTCGCCGAGGCGGCGCATCAGGTCGCGCATCGCCTCGAGCCCGACGCGCATCATGTTGCGCGGCCGGTTCTCCCAGTTCGTGAGCGCATCGAGCCGCGCCATGACGGCGGCGAGGTCGTCGCCTTTCGTGAGGAGGCCGGGCATCAGCCGCTCTCCGCGCGTCCGGCGCGCCGGCGCCGACGGCCGCCCGATTCGCTTGCCTCTTTCGCCGCCGGCAGCGTGACCGCGCGGGCGAGATTGGGAAACGGGTCATGCTTGTTGGGAATCGCCATCGCCGCGACGAACAGGCTCTGGAAGTTCGGCTCGATCGCGGTCTCGATCTTCTCGATTGAGCGCGCCACGCCTTCGATCTCCGCGCGCGCGGCGAGATTGAGAAGGGCGATGCGCGCGCCGGTCCCGGCCGCGTTGCCGGCGCTTGTGACCTTGTCGAGAGCGCAGTCGGGAATGAGGCCGAGGACCATCGCGTAAGTCGGGTCGATATGGCTGCCGAAGGCGCCCGCGAGCGTGACGCGCTGGGGCGCTTGATCGCCTCGCCGCTCGATGAGCAGCTTCGCGCCGGCGTAGAGCGCGGCCTTGGCGAGCTGAATCGCGCGCACGTCCGTCTGATAGATGAGGAGGCGCGGCGGGCCTTCGTTCAGCACATAGGCGAAGGTGCGCCCGACCGCCTCGATGCGAGGATTGCGCTCGGCGAGCGCGCCGTCGATCACGCCGTCCCGCGAGAGGATTCCGGCGAGATACATTTCCGCGATGGCCTCGATGATCCCGGAGCCGCAGACGCCGGTGACGCCGAGACTTTCCGTCGCCTCCGCGAAGCCCGGCTCGTCGGACCAGAGGTCCGAGCCGATCACCCTGAAGCGGGGCTCCAGCGTCTCGCGGTCGATGCGCACCCGCTCGATCGCGCCCGGCGCCGCGCGCTGGCCGCAGGAGATCTGCGCGCCCTCGAAAGCTGGCCCCGTCGGCGAGGAGCAGGCGAGCAGGCGTTCGCGATTGCCGAACACGATCTCGGCGTTGGTGCCGACATCGACGAGCAGCGTCAGCTCTTCGCTGCGATAGGGCGCCTCCGCAAGCACGACTCCCGCCGTGTCCGCGCCGACATGGCCCGCGATGCAGGGCAGGGCGTAGACGAAGGCGCCCGGCGCGATGTCGAGCCCCAGTTCTCGGGCGCGCACGTCGCAAGCGCCGTCGATGGTCAGCGCGAAGGGCGCGCCGCCTAGCTCCGTCGGGTCGAGGCCGAGCACGAGATGATGCATGATCGGATTGCCGACGAGCGTGACCTCGAAAATCTCATGGCGTTCGACGCCCGCCTCTTTCGCCGCTTCGCCGATCAGCGCGTTCATCGCCTCGCGCACCGCGCGCGTCAGTTCCGTGTCGCCGCCCGGATTCATCATCACATAGGAGACGCGGCTCATCAGATCCTCGCCGAAGCGGATCTGCGGATTCATCGCGCCGACCGAGGCGAGCACGGCGCCTGTCGCCAGATCGCAGAGATGCGCCGCGATGGTCGTCGAGCCGACGTCGATCGCGACGCCGAAGGCGCGCTCCGAGAAGCCGGGCGCGACGGCGACGATGTCGCGCCCCTTGCGCAAAGCGACCGTCGCGGTCCATCCGCCCGCGCGCAAAGTCTTCTGCAGGCCCTTGAGCACGGCGAGATCGGCCCGGATGTCGGCGAGGCCCCATTGCCCGGCCAGCGCCTCCGAGAGGCGGCGGAAGTCGCTCGCCGGCTCGTGCATGTCCGGCTCGCGCACCTCGACATAGTGGAGGCGCACGACCGGATCGATGGCGATCGGATGCTCCTCGGCGCGCTTGCGCACGACCTGCCGATGGACCTGGCTCTCGGGCGGCACGTCCACGACGAGATCGCCGCAGATCTTCGCCTGACAGCCGAGCCTGCGGCCGGGCGGCAGCGCGCCGCGCTTGTCCGCATAGCGCTGCTCCACCGCGTTCCATGCGCTCGCGTGGTCGGCGGCCGAGTTCGAGCCCGTGCTTGGCGAAATGGCCCTCCGCCACGTCGATCTGGCAGCGCCCGCAAATGCCGCGCCCGCCGCAGACCGAATCGAGATCGACGCCGAGCGCGCGCGCCGCTGCGAGCACGGTCACATCGTCGGCGAAATCGCCGCGCTTTCCGGAAGGCGTGAAGACGACGCGGTGTTGGGTCAAGAGGCGAAACCGGGGTTCGAAGAGGCCGCTCATTGGAGGAGGAGGCGGTCGCACGCAAGCGGATTTCGTCGCCGCTTGGGCGCGCAGGACGGCGCAACGCCTGGGCGGGAACCCGGACGGGCCCGGCTCACCCCGCGCTTTCGCGTCCGTCGTGCTTCGCCAGCACGGCGAGGCGGTGGGTGTCGTACTCGGCTTCGAGGCGCCCGGCGGCGGCCTCGGCCTCCGCTTCGAGATCGTCGCCGCAGGGGACCGGGTCGCTGCGCCGCCAGTCCTCCAGATAGGCGTCGGCGCTCTTCGCGCCCGCGTGCATGGCGGCGGCGTCGATGGCGCGGATGAAGCGTTCGGAGAGTTCGCGCTTGGCCGTCTGCCGGCCGGATTTCGCGATGACCTGGCTCGGGATGTCGCGCCAGTAGAGGGTGATCAGGCTCGCCATGGCTCTTTCTCTTGCGCGGCGTTCAGGAACGACGCGAGGCCGCCAAGGCCCGTGAAGCGACGCTCGAAGGCGAGCCCGAGCCGCTCGGCGGCGGCCTCGGCCTTCGCGGTCGTCGCGGGATCGTCGACCTGCGCCAGATAGACGACGCGCCTGTAGGCGCCGAAATAATCGTCGCGCAGCTGAGGGTAGCGGTCGAGGCCGAGCCCCCGGATCACCAGCGCGTCGAAATGGCGGACGAGGAAGTCGGTCAGGTAGAACGTGCCGGGCTCTTCCTCGGCGAGCGCGTCGAAGACCGCCTCGCCCGCATAGAAAGCGTAGCAATGCGGCCCGTCGATCCGCCGCACGCCTTCCTCGTTGAGCACCGCGTCGAGCGCGCCGCCCGTGCCGCAGTCGGCATAGAGGCAGAGGATCTCGTCGTAGGCCGCGCGGTTGGCGCGGATCTTCGCCCGCATCGCCTCCGGGATGCGCTCGGGACGGTTATGCAGGCTGGCGGGCAGGCAGACGAGGTCGAGCGGCAGCTTCAGCGCCAGAACTTCCCGCGCCAGCGCGCCGCAGGCGATGACGAGCGTTTTTCGGACGCCCTGCTGCGGCCGGGATAGCTTTCTCCGCTTCGATGTCCTCCGCGCGCTCTCCGTGACTGTCATCCCCGCGAACGCGGGGATCCAGATCATGAGCCACCGTCGTTTCTCGCAACGAAGCAGATCGACGCCAGCCCGCGGCGGCTTTCTGGACCCCCGCTTGCGCGGGGGTGACAATCGCCGGGTTACGGCCGCGAGGGCTATAGGGTTTCTGGCCACCGGGCGTCTCGGCCCTCACACCCGCTCGCGCGCCTGCACCGAACCCTGCCGCTCGGCGAGCAGCTTCCTCGCCGTTTCGACCGTGACGGCGGCGTCGCGGCAATAGGCGTCGGCGCCGATCGCCTCGGCGAAGGCCTCGTTCAGCGGCGCGCCGCCGACCAGCACGATATGATCGCCCCGGATGCCCTTTTCCTTCAGCGTCTCGATCACGACCTTCATATAGGGCATGGTCGTGGTCAGCAGCGCCGACATGCCGACGATCTCGGGCTGATGCTCCTCGATGGCGGCGAGGAATTTCTCCACGCCGTTGTTGACGCCGAGGTCGAAGACCTCGAAGCCGGCGCCCTCCATCATCATCGAGACGAGATTCTTGCCGATGTCGTGGATGTCGCCCTTGACCGTGCCAATGACCATCTTGCCCATTTTCGGCGCGCCGGTCGCCGCGAGCAGCGGACGCAGGATCGCCATGCCGCCCTTCATGGCGTTGGCCGACATCAGCACTTCGGGCACGAACAGGATGCCGTCGCGAAAGTCGATGCCGACGATCCGCATGCCCTCGACCAGCGCCTGGGTCAGCGCGTCATAGGGCTCCCAGCCGCGTTCGAGCAGGATCCGGACGCCCTCCTCGACCTCCTCCTTGAGGCCGTCGTAGAGGTCGTCGTGCATCTGCGCGACGAGGTCCTCGTCGGAAAGCGTCCTTAAATCGAGGTCGTCGTCCGCCATGAACGCGTCCCATGCTCCTGAGGAAAAACCGGATTTCACTATGCGTTCAAAGACTTCCGTCCGAGAAGCCTAATAAAGCCGGGCGGCCCCAGAATTTTCCGGTTCGTCGAGCCGCCGTCACCCGCCGCTGAGCCGCCGCTTGTGCTCGGCCACCGGGATCATGGCGCGCGTCGCCTTGACCCGCGCCGGATCGATCCGCGCCGAGACGATGCCGACGCCTTCCGAAGCCTTGGCGATCACATGGCCCCACGGGTCGGCGACGAGCGAATGGCCGTAAGTGTGGCGCTGCTCGTTGCCGGAGGTGTAGGCGCCCGTCTGCCCGGAAGCGCAGACATAGGACTCCGTCTCGATGGCGCGGGCGCGCAGCAGCACCTCCCAATGGTCCTTGCCGGTCTGCATCGTGAAGGCGGCGGGCAGCGCGATCATTTCCGCGCCCTTTTCGGCCAGCGCCTGAAAGAGGTCGGGGAAGCGCAGGTCGTAGCAGATCGAACAGCCGACCGTGACGCCGTCGCAATCGTAGGTGACGACGGCGTCGCCGGGCTTCACCGTGTCGCTCTCGTGATAGGCTTGGCCGTTCGGCGTCGTCACGTCGAAAAGGTGGATCTTGCGGTAGCGCGCCACTTCCTGGCCGTCGCGGTCGAAAGCGATGGTGGTGTTGTGGATGCGGTCGGCGCCCTCGATCCTTTCCATGATCGAGCCGGCGTGGACATAGATGCGATGCTTCTTCGCCTGCGACTGCGCCATGCGGTAGGCGGGCCCGTCCGGGAAGGTCTCGGCGTTGGCGAGCTTGTCGGCCTTGCGGCCCCCCGCCCAGTCGAAGAATTCCGGCAGGAGCACCCAGTCCGGGCTTTCCTCCGCGACGGCGCGCTCGATCAGCGCCTCGGCGGCGGCGACATTCGCCGCCTTGTCGCTGATCGAATTCATCTGGATGATCGAGACTTTCATGCGACCTTTCCGGCTCCGCGAGGGTTCAATGTGAGGGGCGCCGCCCCCTTCGTCAATGCCGCGCGGCGTGCGGCCAGCGCCTTGATCTGGTCGGCGAGGAAGCCGCGCGTCGCCTCGTCGGTGATCGCGCCGGTCGCGACGTCGACCTTCTGATTGACCTGCGGGATGATGACCTCCGGCTTGTTGAGGACGCGGCCGTCGAGATAGACGAACATGTGACGCATGTGCAACTGCGCGCGCAAGCCCCCGAACAGGCCGGGCGAAGAGCTCACGAGCGCCACCGGCTTGCCGGCGAAGGGCTGGTTGGGCAACCGCGAGATCCAGTCGATCGCGTTCTTGAGCCCGCCGGGAATCGTGTGATTGTATTCGGGCGTCACGATGATGACGCCGTCCGCCGCCCGGATCTGATCGGCGGCCTGCGTCACGACCGGGGGCCAGCCTTCCGCCTGCACATCCGCGTTGTAGATCGGGAATTCGCCGACCGAAGGCAGCGGCGAGATCGTCACGCCCTCGGGCGCGAGCGGCGGCAGGGCGCGCGCGATCGCCGCATTGAACGACGCTTTGCGCAGGCTCCCGACCATCACGACGAAATGCAGCGGCCGCGTTTCCGGCATCAGGCTTCTCCAGGTTCGATGGAATGGCGAATGAGGTTGTCGGCCGGACGGCTTGGGCTTGCCTCCCCGGCTGCTATGGTCGATAGCGCGAATCCCTGACGAATGCGACTGGAGGAAACCCCTTGCCGACCGACCTCTTTTCCGTCCGCGGCCGCACGGCGCTCGTGACCGGCGGCGCGACGGGTCTCGGGCGCATCTGCGCCGAGGCCCTGCTCGGCGCGGGCGCGCGCGTTCTCATCGCGTCGCGCAAGGCGGAAGCCTGCGAGGCGGTCGCGAAGGAGCTCTCCGCGCTCGGCCCCTGCGAGGGTTTCGGCGGCACGGTCGCGACGGAAGCGGGCGTCGCGGCGCTCGTCGCGGAAGTCCACAAGCGCACGGACGCGCTTCATATTCTCGTGAACAACGCGGGGGCGAACTGGGGCGAGCCTTTCGAGACCTTTCCGTGGAAGGCGTGGGACCGGGTGCTCGGCGTCAATGTGACCGGGCTCTTCACGCTGACCCGCGACCTCGCGCCGATGCTTGTCGCAGCCGCCAACGCGGACCGCCCCTCCACCGTCGTCAACATGGGCTCGGTCATGGGCTATGTGACGCAGTCCGAAACCGCCTGGGCCTATGCCGCCTCGAAGGCGGCGGTGCATCACCTCACCCGCATTCTGGCCGCCGAGCTTGCCGAGAAGCAGGTGACCGTCAATGCGCTCGCGCCGGGGCCGTTCCCCACCAACATGACGCGGTTCGCGATGGGCGACGAGGCGGGACAGACGCGCAGCGCAAAGGCCGTGCCGATGGGCCGCGTCGGCCGGCCGGACGACATCGCCGGGCCGCTGCTCTTCCTCACCGGGCGCGGCGGCGCCTATACGACGGGCGCCATTCTGCCGGTCGACGGCGGAGTCGGGGTGACGGCGCCGCCCGCGATGTTTGGAGAGCGACTGATGAGCGACTGGAACGAAGCGCCCAGACATTCCCGCCGGGAAACTCGCGAGCCATATCGGCGACGAGTTTCGTCTCGCATTGGTTCGATGTCGATCAGGGCCGGATCGACGCCTTCGCCAAGGTGACGGAGGACCATCAGTTCATCCATGTCGATCCCGAGGCTCGCCGCGGCGACGCCGTTCGGCGGCACGATCGCGCATGGCTTCCTGTCGCTGTCGCTCCTCTCCCCGATGGCCTATAGGTCCTGCCGAAGATCGAAGGGCCACGTCACGGGCGTGAATTACGGCTTCGACCGCGTGCGCTTCCTCAATCCGGTTCGCGCCGGCAGCCGCGTCCGGGCGCGCTTCACGCTCAAGGCCGTCACGGAAAAATCGCCGGGCCAGTGGCAGCTCACCTATGACGTCAGCGTCGAGATCGAGGGCGCGACGAAGCCCGCGCTCGCGGCGACATGGCTCACGATGCAGATGGTGGGGTAGGGTTCGGGCGCGCCGTCGGGCTCGTCGCTGCGATCCGCAAACAGGCAGGTCTCCAAGCTATGCGCTATCCCATCGCGATCGAGCCGAGAACGGACCGAACCGCATACGGCGTCGTCATCCCCGACCTGCCGGGCTGCTTCTCCGCGGGCGACACGCTGGAGGAAGCGATCGCAGGCGCGGAGGAGGCGGGCCTTGCCTGGATCGACGCCGCGCTTGAGGCGGGAGAGGCCGTGCCGCCGCCCTCGCCGCTCGAAGCCGTTCGCGCCAAGCCTGAATATGCGGGCTGGATACTCTCGCTCGTGACGATTGACCCGGCTGCGCTCGACGACACGGTCGAGCGGGTGAACATCACCCTGCCGCGCCGCATCCTGCGCCGGCTCGATGAAGAAGCGCGCGCGGCGGGCGAGACCCGCTCGGGCTATATCGCCAAGCTGGCGATCGGCGGCTGACCGTCTCGAAGGCGCCGACAAGCCCGCGCTCGCGGCCACATGGCTGACGACGCCGCTTGTCGAGTGCGCTGGCGAGCGGGAACCGGAGAGGCAGCCGGCGCCGCCGCGCCCTTGCAGGACCGAGAGGCGCTGGAGGAAAGCGGGCTCCTCCGGACTTGCCGGCCAATGTCGCGAACCGTCGGGAAGCGGACCTATTTCTGCGATCGAAGCCGCAGATTCTAGCGATACTGGCATACTGTCGCGCAAGGGGCCGGAACATGACGGAGCTACGAGACCGGTCTTTGGAGACGCTCGGATTCGCCGCGGACGGTCGCAACCGATGGAGAGAGCGTATGCGCGCTGGACCGTGCCTATCGCCTTCGATCGTTCGAAATCGAACATTATTGGAAGCGCGCTACCTATTTCTGTGGCTTTCAGATCGCGATTTTCGCGGCCTTGGTTCCTCTGGAAGGACTTCTGCGCGTCGAAGACTTCTTCGGCTCTGTTGCAGTTGCGCTGAACTGGCCTCGGCGTCCTGACGGCGACGGCAAATCATCTTTCAGCTCGTGGCTCCAAGTTCTGGCAAGAGCTGGGACGCATAGACATGCTTGAAGACAATATCGAAGGCCGACTACACAAAACCGTTTGGCTATCCAACGGACACACCGAGTTCTCGTTTCACGACCAACGAACGGCTTAATTCCATGTTTGATCTTATCTTGGTTCATAATCACTTATATTCAGTACAGTTTTCATCGAATGGCCGCCATGACCTTTTGGAGTGACATACCTTCATGGTGCCAATTCATGATCGTGTTGCCGCGCTGCTGGTAGAATGAGCCTCCTTTGTCACGAAGACAAGTTTCGATGCGACAATTCCAGACGGGCAAGGCGGTCACGGCATGCCGTTTAGGCAGTGGTCTTGCTGGTCCAAGCCCTCGCAAGAGGCATTCATTCGACGCCGTGCGCCAGGACTGAAATGATAATAAACCGCCTTCCGCAATCTTCGAACCGGGCGTGTCAGCCCAGCGCAAGATGCCGAGTAAAGGTCGATGTTGTCCGGGTCCCGGTCGCTCGCGAGAAGAGCCGATATGTCCGAAGCTCTCGGCAGACGTCGGCGATTGTCGAGCAGCTTGTACGGCATTGAAGAGCATCTGCGGAGACCGCGATGGTCACGCGCCGGTGCAGAGAGGACGCGGGCGGTCCGACGCTGGAAAGTGTCCCAGCGCTTCGGACATGACCGCTGGCCATCTTCGGTAAGGGAGGCCGGCTTCGCCGAAGGCGCGGGCTCGATGAAGAAGCGCGCGCGGCGGGCGAGACCCGCTCGGGCTATATCGCCAAGCTGGCGATCGGCGGCTGACCACGAAGCCGCGCTGGCCGAAGACGCGACATCGTCGAAATCGACATTTTTCTGAATCGACATTTTCTTGCCGAAACGGGCTTTCCACACGATGATGGGTCTTGGGGACGCTCGCGGGAAAGTGTCTTCGGCGTCCGCAACCGCAGGCGGGCGGTAATTCAATCGGTCGGTTGCAGGCGCGACGCGACGCTAAAATCGAGGCTAAGCCATTGAAATTCCGAAAATCGAAACGCTAAAATGTGGCGCCGGTAGCGTCCTTCACGCGAACCGCACCGCCTCTCCCAGAGACGCCGCGAGCACCTCGCCCTCCCACATGACGCGCAGCCCGCGCACGAACGTCCCGACCGGCCAGCCGGTGACCTGCCTGCCGTCGTAGGGGGTCCAGGCGGCGCGGGAGGCGATCCAGGAATCGCGGATCGTCTCGCTCCGCTTCATGTCGACGATTGTGAAATCCGCGTCGTAGCCCGCCGCGATCCGGCCCTTGCCGGCGATCCCGAACAGGCGCTGCGGGCCGGCGCTGGTCAGGTCCACGAAGCGCGGAAGCGTGAGGCGCCCGGCGTTGACGTGGTCGAGCATGATCGGAACCAGCGTCTGCACGCCGGTCATGCCGGACGGGCTCTCCGGATAGGGCTTCGCCTTCTCTTCGAGCGTATGGGGCGCGTGGTCGGAGCCCAATACGTCGATGACGCCTTGCGAGACCCCGCGCCAGACGCCCTCCCGGTGCTCCGCTCCCCGGACGGGCGGGTTCATCTGCAGCTTCGTCCCGAGCCGGGCGTAGTCCTCGGCGCTCAGGGTCAGGTGATGGGGCGTCGCCTCGCAGCTCGCCACGTCCTTCGCGCCTTCGAGGAAGGCGATCTCCTCGCGCGTCGAGATATGCAGCACATGCACCTGCGCCCGCGCCTCGCGCGCCAGCCGGACGAGCCGCTCGGTGCAGCGGAGCGCCGCCGTCTCGTCGCGCCAGACCGGATGCGAAGCCGGATCGCCCGGGACGCGCAGGGGCTTCCGCTCCTCGAGCCGCGCCTCGTCCTCGCTGTGGAAGGCGGCGCGCCGGCGGATTGTCTTCAGGATCGCCAGCACGCCCGCATCGTCGGCGACGAGGAGGCGCCCGGTCGAGGAGCCCATGAAGACCTTGATCCCCGCGGCGCCGGGCAGGCGCTCCAGTTCGGGAAGGTCCGCGACATTCTCGTGCGTGCCCCCGACCCAGAAGGCGTAGTCGCAATGCATCCGGCCGCGGGCGCGGCGGAGCTTGTCCTCGAGCGCCTCGGCGCTGGTCGTGGCCGGATTGGTGTTGGGCATCTCGAACACCGCCGTCACGCCGCCGAGCACGGCGCCGCGCGACCCGGTTTCGAGGTCCTCCTTGTGGGCGAGGCCGGGCTCGCGGAAATGGACCTGGCTGTCGATCACGCCCGGCAGCACATGCAGGCCGCGGCAATCGACCCGCTCGGCCGCCGAGGCCGCGCCGAGGTCGCCGATCTCCGCGACCCGGCCCGCCCGGACGCCGATGTCGCGTTGACCCACCCCGTCGTGGTTGACTACGGTTCCGCCCGCCAGGATGAGATCGAATGTCTGCGCCATGTTTTGTCCTTGCGCGAGGCCCGACGCGGCCTAATTGACCTGAGCGGGACTGGCAAGCGCGCCCTGGAGGTCGAATGACGACGACGAGAACCTGGCTGAGCGATCGCGGAATTGTCCGCGTCGAGGGAGAGGACGCTGCGGCCTTTCTGCAGGGGCTGCTCACCAACGACGTCGAGGCGCTCGGCGCGGGAGAGGCCCGCTATGCGGCGTTGCTGTCTCCGCAGGGCAAGGTCCTCTTCGACATGCTGGCGGTGCGCGTTCCGTCGGAGTCGGGCGCGGCCTTTCTGCTGGACTGCGCGGCCGCTCAGGCGGCCGATCTCGCGAAGCGCCTCGGCTTCTACAAGCTTCGCGCCAGGGTCGCGGTCGCCGACGCCAGCGCCGAGCTTGGCGTCGCGGCCGCCTGGGGCGACGCGCCCGAGGCGGCGCCGGGCGCGATTGTCTTCGCCGATCCCCGCGAGCCCCGGCTCGGCTGGCGGATCATCCTGCCGCGCGCGGAAGCGCAGGCGATCGGGGAAGCGGGGCTCGTGGCCTATGAGGCGCTGCGCATCGGCCTCGGGATCCCGAAGGGCGGCGTGGACTTCGCCTATGGCGACGCCTTCCCCCACGACGCCGACCTCGACCTCATCAACGGCGTCGATTTCAAAAAGGGCTGTTTCGTCGGCCAGGAGGTCGTGTCGCGGATGGAGCACCGGGGGACGGCGCGCAAGCGCGTCGTCCGCGTGACGCTCTCGGGCGAGGCGCCGCCGCCGGGCGCCCCCGTGCTGGACGGCGAACTGCCGGTCGGCGCGCTGGGTTCCTCTTCCGGCCGCGAGGCGCTGGCCATGCTGCGGCTCGACCGGGCCGAGGAGGCCAGGGCGGCGGGCCGGCCCCTGAGCGCGGGCGGCGTGGCGGTCGCGCTCGCCGAGTGACGCCGAAGTCCGGAAGGCGGGGCGCGCAAGCGCCGCTATTGTCGAGGCTGCGGATTCGCTAACAATGGCGCGAGGCCCGTCCGAGCGGAAGGGCCCGCCATCGGAGGGAACGTGCCGGCGCTTTTCGTTCGTCTCTTTTGGGTCGCCGCCTTCTGCGCCTTTCTCGCCGCTGACGCCCCCGCGCCGGCGATCGCGGCGAACGCTGGCGCATATCCCGAGGCGACCCTCAGGCAGGTCGAGATCACGGATGCGCAGGTGAAAGCCTATATCGCAGTGCAGCGCGAACTCTCGGGGCGGATCTTCCGGATCGGAGAAGAGAAAGGCAAGCTGCCGTTCACGCCCGACCGCGGCATCGAATTGGTTCTTCGCCGAAGCGGCTTCAAGGATCTTGGCGACTATGATCTCGTCGCCAGAAACATCATGCTTGTCCTTGAGGGGGTGGACCCCGCGACGCGGTCCTATGTCGGCGCGGATACGATGCTGAAGCGCCAGCTCGCCGACGTCCTCTCCGATTCTTCGCTCTCGATTGAAGAAAAAGCGATCGCAAAGTCGCAGCTCGACGCGGAGCTGAAGGCGCTCGTGCCGATCCGCTTTCCCTCCAATATCCCTGTCGTCATGGGCAATCTCGCCGAAGTCATGGCGACTTCGCCTTTCGGCGCCGCCGCCTACCGGGATTGATGTTACGGGACAATCACGTCGTTGTTTCCGATTTACTCCGGAAAGGCGCTTGACCCATTCCTGGCGTGTCAGTACGGATTCATCGCCCAACGCCGGTCCTATGGTTCGACTCTCGTTCGAGGAACGGGCGGGGCAGAGGAGGAAACCCAATGAAGAAGTTCATTCTGGCGGGCGTCGCCCTTGGCGCGCTGGTTGCTTTCGCTGGCGGCGCTCAGGCGGCCGACAAGAAGACGCTGGTCTTCGTCGTCAACGGCGCCTCCGACTTCTGGAAGGCGGCCGAGGCGGGCGTGAAGAAGGCTCAGGGCGAGCTTCCCAACTACAAGCTTGATTTCAAATATCCGGAGCAGTCGTCGGCGGCCATCCAGACCCGCCTGATGGACGACCTCGTCGCGGCCGGCGTCTCCGGCATCATGGTCAGCGCGGTCGACCCGAAGACGATGACCGACGCGCTCAACCGCATCGGCTCGCAGGTCGCGCTCTTCACCACCGACAGCGACGCTCCCAACAGCAAGCGCGTCGCCTATATCGGCTCCAGCAACACCGACGCCGGCAAGCAGGCTGGCGAGATCGCGCTGAAGGCGATGCCGAACGGCGGCAAGTGCATGGGCTTCGTCGGTCTGCCGGGCGCCGACAATGCGCGCGAGCGCATCGAGGGCTTCCGCGAGAAGATCAAGGGCTCCAAGATCGAGCTCGTCGACGTTCGCGGCGACGATATCGACCAGACCCGCGCCAAGCGCAATGTCGAGGACACGCTGACCGCGCATCCCGAGATCGATTGCATGGTCGGCTATTATTCCTACAACACGCCGCGCATCTACGAGGCGCTGAAGGAAGCCGGCAAGCTCGGCAAGATCACGATCATCGGCTTCGACGAAGACCCGATCACGCTCGGCGGCGTGAAGGAAGGCACCATCGCCGCGACCGTCGTGCAGCAGCCCTACGAGTGGGGCTATCAGGGCATGAAGGTGATGGCGAAATATCTCGAGGGCGACAAGTCGATGATCCCGGCCAATGGCCTCATGATCATCCCGACCAAGATCATCGACAAGGGCAATGTCGACGCCTTCTGGGCGGAGCTGAAGCAGCGCCAGGGCAAGTAGTCCTGATCGTCGCGAGCGCCGGCCAGCCATCGGGCTCGTGGCCGGCGCAACCGTTTTGCAGGGCGTCGCGCTCCGGCGCGACGCCACTTTCTCGCCGGGCGCTCATTTGGCGGACAACCTTCTCGAACTGATCGACATCAGCAAGAGTTATCCCGGCGTTCGCGCCGTCAATCATGTCAGCCTTTCGGTGGCGAAGGGCGAGGTTGTGGCGCTGATTGGCGAGAACGGCGCCGGCAAGTCGACGCTGATGAAGATCCTCGGCGGCGTCGTCGCGCCCGATAGCGGAACGATCCGGATCGGCGGCGTCGATCATCCGCGGCTAGCCGTCAGCGACGCCCTGACGGCTGGCATCGCCTTCGTCCATCAGGAACTCAATCTCTTCGAAAACCTCGATGTCGGGGCGAATGTCCTCATCGGGCGCGAGCCGTTGCGCGCCGGGCCCTTCAGGCTCGTCGACCGTAGCGCGGTCCGGCGCATCGTGGGCCCGCTTCTCAAGCGTCTCGACGTCGATTTCGGGGTCGACGATCTCGTGTCGGACTTGTCGCTCGCCCAGCGCCAGCTGCTCGAAATCACCAAGGCGCTCTCGCTCAACGCGCGCATCGTCATTATGGACGAGCCGACATCGAGCCTCACCTCGACGGAGACCGACCGGCTCTTGCGCGTCGTCGCCGAGCTCAAGGCGGACGGCGTCTCCATCATCTTCATCACCCACCGGCTGAACGAGGTCGAACGCTGCGCGGACCGCGTGGTGTGCCTGCGCGACGGCTCGGTCGTTGGGCAGCTTGCAGCGCGCGGAGATCCAGCGCGACGCGGATGATCCGCATGATGATCGGCCGCGACCTCAAATCGCTTTACATTCCGCCGAAGGCGCCGCCCGGCGAGGAAGTGCTCGCCGTCGCGGGCCTGCGAACCAAGGCCAATCCGAAACACGCGCTCGACATCTCCCTTCGCGCCGGCGAAATTCTCGGCATGGCCGGGACTGATCGGCGCGGGCCGCACCGAGCTCGCCCGCACGGTGTTCGGGGTGGATGCGGCCGTCGGCGGAGAAATCCGCCTCAATGGCCGCCTGGTTGCGATCGCCTCGCCGGCTGACGCCATCGCCCTCGGCGTCTATCTTGTCCCCGAGGACAGGAAGCGTTGTGGCCTCGTCCTCGACGACTCGATCGCCGAGAACATTTCGCTGCCCAACCTCCGGGCCTTCGCCCGCCTCATGCTGGTCAACGAGGGCGCGGAGCGCGAGAACGCGCTGCGCCAGCGCGAGGCGCTCAGCATCAAGGCGAGCTCGGTCGAGACCAGGACCCGCACGCTCTCGGGCGGCAACCAGCAGAAGGTCGTTCTGGCCAAATGGCTGTCGATGAAGCCGAAGGTCATGATGTTCGACGAGCCGACCCGCGGCATTGACGTCGGATCGAAATCCGAAATCTATACGCTGATGCGCGCGCTCGCCGACGCCGGCGTCGCGATCCTGATGATCTCCAGCGACATGGAGGAGGTCATCGGGGTCAGCGACCGGATCGTCGTCATGCAGGAAGGCGCGGTCGGAGGCACGCTGACGCGCGACCAGTTCAGCGAAGAAAATGTGATGCGGCTCGCCGTGGCTCGCGGGCACGAACAGAGTGCGGCGTAATGCTCAAGAAAGATCTCGGCCTTCTTCTTCTCATCCTCGTCGTCGGCGCGGTCGTCGCCTTCCTCAATCCGCGCTTCATCTCGCCCATCAATCTGGCGAACACCGCCAATCTCGTGGGGCTCTTCGGCCTGTTCTCGATCGGCGAAGGCTTCGTCATCATCACAGGCGGCATCGACCTTTCGATCGGCTCGGAATTCGCCCTGTTCGGCGTCATCTTCGTCGACCTTCTGGTCACTTACCACGTGCCCTGGGTGCTCGCGGTCCTGCTCATCGTCGGCTTCGGCGTCATCCTGGGATGGGTGCACGGAATGCTCATCACGCGCATGAACCTGCAGCCCTTCGTGGTGACCCTCTGCGGCCTCCTGATCTATCGCGGGATCGCCCGCTGGTACACGAACGACGGGACGGCCGGCTTCGAGTTCGGACAGTCTTTCCCCACGCTCGAATGGATCACCACGGGTCGCAGTTTCGGCGTGCCGAACACGTTCATCATCTTTCTGGCCGTCGCGGCGATCATGGCGGTCGTGCTGCACCGTTCGGTGTTCGGCCGCTATCTCTTCGCGATCGGCAAGAACGAGGAGGCGGCGCTCTATTCCGGCATCGCGACGAAGCGGATCGTCACCGCGGCCTATATCATCTGCGGCGCGCTCGCCGGCATATCCTCGATCTTCCTCACCATGTACACGCGGTCGATCTCGCCTGCGTCCCACGGCAATTTCTACGAGCTCTACGGCATCGCGGCCGCCGTGCTCGGCGGCTGTTCGCTCCGGGGCGGCGAGGGATCGATCCTCGGCATCGTGCTCGGAGCGATCCTGCTTCAGGTGCTCCAGAACCTCGTCAATCTGCTCGGCATCCCGAGCTCGCTCAATTTCGCGGTCATGGGGACGGTGATCCTGATTGGCGTGCTTGCCGATCAGCAGCTTGTGAGGCTGCGGCAGGCGCGCGCCGACCGTGCGAAGGACGCGAGCCTTGCCGCTGCGACAGCGGCGCGGGCGCGGTAGCGCGTCCGCCTCAGCGATAGACGAGGACCGGGACGGTCGAGTGCGTCAGCACCTTCGTCGTCTCGCTGCCGAGCAGCAGGGCCGAGAGCCCCCGGCGGCCGTGCGAGGCCATCACGATGAGGTCGCAGCCCTTGTCGTGGGCCGCGTCGATGATGGCCCGATAGGGCTGGTCGCTGACTTCGCTGATCGTGTCGCAGGGCACGCCCGCCGCGTCCGCCGCAATCGTCGCCTGCTCCAGCGCCCTCTCGGCGAGGCGCTTCGTGCCTTCCTCGTATTCATCCTCGCCGATCGACACGAGCACCGCGTCCATCGAGACGGCCTGATAGGGCTGTGTGGTGTGGAGCGCGGTCACTTTCGCGCCCAATTCCTTGGCGATCTGCATCCCGTAGAGCATCGCCTTCCGCGACAGGTCGGAGCCGTCCGTCGGAATAAGGATATGCTTGAACATGGGGGGCTCTCCTGGCTCGACCCGCGCAACGCGCCGCCCGTGACGCCTAGAACGACGCCGCGGCTCGCGTCAACGCGCCCTTCGCCGCAGGCCGCCGGCTCACGCGGATATGACAGCCGCCTGTTGCGGCGCCGGACGGGGACGGCTAGATTTGGCCTCGACAGGATGGCCTGGGCCTCCTGGCCTCCATCCTCTCTCAGCCAACATCCCAAGGAGCCTCCTGATGAGTTTCACTCTGCCGGACCTGCCCTACGCCTATGAGGCGCTCGGGCCGTATATGTCGCGCGAGACGCTGGAATATCATCACGACAAGCATCATCTCGCCTACGTCAACAACGGGAACAACGCGCTCAAGGGCACCGAGTGGGAGGGCAAGCCGCTCGAAGAGATCGTCAAGGGCTCGTATGGAAAGAACGCGGCCGTCTTCAACAACGCCGGCCAGCACTTCAACCACATCCATTTCTGGAAGTGGATGAAGCCGAATGGCGGCGGCGCGATGCCCGGCGAGCTTGAAAAGGCGCTCAAGGATTCCTTCGGCTCGCTCGACAAAGCCAAGGAAGACTTCATCCAGGCCGGCGTCACGCAGTTCGGCTCGGGCTGGGCCTGGCTCGCCGTCAAAGGCGGCAAGATCGAAGTGATGAAGACCCCGAACGGCGAGAACCCGCTCGTGCACGGCGCGACCCCGATCCTCGGCGTCGATGTCTGGGAGCACTCCTATTACATCGACTACCGCAACCGCCGGCCCGACTACCTCAAGACCTGGGTCGACCATCTGATCAACTGGGAATATGTCGCCGAGCTGTTCGGCAAGAAGTAAGTCCGGAACGCAAGCATCCCGAAGCGCGCTCCCGGCTCTTCCGGGGGCGCGCTGCTTTTTTGCTAATCGGTCAGGTTGAGCGTCTTCCGGGCGCAGACATCGACGCCGGAGGCGTCCATGGTCTGACCGTCGGCGAAAGCGCCGCGCAGGTCGACGCGGCAATCCTTGCCGCGGGGAATCCGGACGGTGACCGTCTTGCCGGGCTCGATCGGGCCCGCCACCTTCTTCATCCGGTCCGATCCGGCGGGGGCGGCCTCCAGCGCGACAAGCGTTGCCGCGCGCGCGTTCGTCACCCGGACCAGGACGACATTCGCGGGCTTCTTCTTCTCCGCTTTCTTCGGAGCGGCCGCGACAGGTCCGGCGGGATCCTTCGTCACGGTCGTCGCCGTCGTGTCGGGCGCCTTTACCGTTGCTTGCGGCGCGATGGGCGCCGGCGTCGCGGGCGCCTCCGGCGGCGGCATGAGCGACTGCGGCGGTTCGGGCTCCTCGGCGCGCGCGGCTGCGAGAACTCGCGAAGCCGCACAGGATCAGGGCCGCCACGGTCAGGGTCCAGTTCCGTCGCTCCATGCGATCGTCTCCTCCGCATGCGCGCCGGCGACGAAGTGCGCCGAATCGCTCATGCTTCCCGGACGATGGCGCCGATCGGCTTGCGGCGGAAGTATCTGACCTAACGTCACATTTTATGCGACGAGGGCGGGGCGGCGGCCGCGCGTTCCGCGTTGCGCTCGGCCGCGGCGCGCAGCATCGGCACCACGTCCTCGATTTTCTCGGCGACGAGGTAACGGAGTTCGAAGCCGCGCCGGATGAAGCCCTCGTTGTTCATATGGGCGAACAGCGCGAGCAGCGGCCGCCAGAATCCGGCGACGTCCGCGATGAGGATAGGCTTTGCGTGCCGGTCGAGCTGGGCCCAGGTCATCTGTTCGACCAGTTCTTCGAGCGTGCCGATGCCGCCCGGCAGGGCGACGAAAGCGTCGGCGCGATCGAACATCGCCTGCTTGCGCTCGTGCATCGAGTCGACGACGAGCATCTCCTGCGCTTCCATCAGCGCATGTTCCTTGCGGACGAGAAAGGTGGGGATAATTCCCGTCACCCGCCCCCCGGCGGCCAGAGTTGCCCGCGCGACGCGTCCCATCAGCCCATCGCCGCCTCCGCCATAGACGAGGCCAATGCCTGATTCGCCCAGCGAACGGCCGAGCGCCTCCGCGGCCTCGGCATAATGGGGATCGGCGCCCGCGCCCGACCCGCAATAGACGCAAACGTTCCGGATGGCGTTCAGGGAGGATATCTTCATGAATTGGGTTTGCCGCGCGGCGGCAAGGCTCGTCAAGCGAAGGCGCTTCGGAGCGAGCCGGGCCGCATTGACCTTCCCGCCTTCGCTGCGCGACAAAACCCCTCATGGTCCGGGGCTTCCTCATCCTGCTCGCCTTCCAGCTCATCGGCGAAATCCTCGCCCGCAGCCTTTCGCTTCCGGCGCCGGGGCCGGTCGTCGGTCTGGGGCTGCTCGTCGCGGCGCTTGCGGCTTACCGGGCGTGGCGGCCGTTCGACGACACGCAACTGGCGGAGAGCGACCTCGGCCGCACGGCCGAAGGGCTTCTCGCCTCCCTGTCGCTCCTGTTCGTTCCGGCCGGCGTCGGCGTCGTGCAATATCTGGGACTGCTGCGCGAGCAGGGCGCGGCGCTGGCGGCGGCGCTCCTGGTTTCGACGCCGCTGACTCTGGCGGCGACGGTCGGGGTGTTTCTTCTCGTCAAGCGGCTGATCGGCCTCAGGAGGGAGGCATGACCCCTTTTCGTCTCTGGGTTTACCTCCAGACGACGCCGCTCTTCTGGCTGACGACGACGCTCGCCGCCTATCTCATCGCCGATCGGGCGGCGCAGCTCGCGGGCCGTCATCCGCTCGTCAATCCGGTGGCGATCGCGGTTGCGCTGATCGCCGCCCTGCTCGGGCTCACGGGCGCGGACTATCAGACCTATTTCAACGGCGCGCAGTTCGTCCATTTCCTCCTGGGACCGGCGACGGTCGCGCTCGCCGTGCCGCTCTATCGCAATATCGGTCTCGTCAAGCGCAATCTCCTGCCGATGGCTGCGGCCCTTCTGGTCGGCGCGATTGTCGCCATTGTCTCGGCGGTGCTGGTCGCCAGAGCGCTCGGCGCGTCCCGGCCCGTCCTCATCGCGCTTGCGCCGAAATCGGTGACGACGGGCGTGGCCATGGCGGTGAGCCAAACGCTCGGCGGCGCGCCGCCCCTGACGGCGGCGCTCGTCATCATCACGGGGGTCATCGGCGCGATCATCGTGACGCCGCTCATGAACGCGCTGCGGATCGGCGATTATGCGGCGCGCGGCTTTGCGGCCGGCCTCGCCTCGCACGGGATCGGAACGGCGCGCGCCTTCGCGGTCGATCCGATTGCGGGCGTCTTCGCGGGGATCGCGATGGGGCTCAACGCCGTGGTGACGCCGGCGATCCTCCCGATCCTGCTGCCCTGGCTCATTCGCTGACTTCAGCGCTTCCCGCGCTGTCGCACCTTCGCCAGCAGACCGGGCACGACGTAAGTGACCAGCACGCCGACGAGGATCGCGACCGCCGCTATCGGGCTGAAGGGCGCGAGCAGGATCGCGGCCAGATAGGCGGCAATGGCGGCATAGTCCTGCCGTCGCGTCTCGGTCAGGAAGACGGCGTCGCGCTTGTCCCTCGCGATGGTGGACAGCACGAGATGATAGGCCAGCGCGCAGACCAGTTGCAGGGCCGCATAGACCATGGTCGGGAAGGGGGCGAGGTTGGTCTTTCCGACATAGGCGGTCGCGAAGGGAATGAGCGAGAGGCAGAAGAGCAGGGCGTTGTTGGCCCAAATCAGCCTCACGGTGACGCGGGGAACCTCGACCAGCAGGCGATGGTGATTGATCCAGTAGACGGCGACGAAAACGAAGCTGACGAGATAGATCGCAAAAGACGGCCAAAGCTTCAGCAGATCCGCCGGTTCGGCCGATTCGGGCTCCCGCAGCTCCAGCGCCATGATCGTGATGATGACGGCGATCACGCCGTCGGAGAAGGCCTCCAGCCGGGCTTTGGAAAAGGATTCCGCCGGCTCGGTCATCGGCATGCCTCCGTCGCCTTCATGGAGCGAATAAGCACAAAAGAGAAGAGCCGTCCCTTCCGGAACGGCTCTTCCATTGTCGCGCCCACGCGGGTTCGCAAGGGCCTTACGGGCTTTGCCTGTAGCGAACGCTACGCGCGAAATTCCTTCGCAGGGACAATAACCCAGGCCTTGTTCATCACGCTGGACGGATGACAATGAGACACTGGATCACCTCCTTTCGGCTGTTGACGACGACGGGATGGTACGGTGATTCGCCAAATTTGAAAGCTGGAAATTTCGCGCCGCATTAAGAACCTGTTAACGAATCCATGTCCGGTCCCGGGACAAGCCGACGACCGAACGCGCCTGTGAAACCAAAGCCCGCATTCTTACGTATGAGAAGATAGGCCCCTGAAAGGGACGGCTCAGTCGAGGAGTTGCGATCCATGCCAACTTACCCCACACGCCGCGCCGCGCTCGCCGGGGCGGGCGTCTACGCCCTTTTCGGCTTCGGCCTCGCCTCCGCCGCCGCCCGGCCGCGCCGCGCCGCCTCCCCGCAGGGCGGGATCCGCGTCGATGTCGGGCCGTTGCGTGACAACGGCAGCGTGACGATCGCCGGATGGGTCGAGAGACTGCTGCCGGGCGCCCTTGCGCAGGCTTTCGCCCAGCACGGCACGGCTGGCGTCCCGGTTTCCGCGCGCATCGACTACTTGACGCTCGGCCCGAGCTCCGGCGGAACGGGCCCTGGCGGCTCCTCGCCCGACCAGATGAGCGGCGAGGTCACCGTCAACGGCGTCGCGCGGCCCCTGCGGGCGGCGACCTGGTACTATCCGTCCCCGTTCGACCAGCCCTTGTTCGAGCAGTCGAATTTCTACAGGGTGCAGAAGCTCGTCGACGCCTTCGCGTACTGGGCCGCGCGGGGCTACTGAGCGGACCTCAGGCCGCCGCGCCCGCGACCGCCTCGCAAACGTCGCTGACCAGCGCGTCGACGAGAGCTCTTGTCCTCGGCCTCGGCCATGACCCGGATGACCGGCTCCGTGCCGGACGGGCGGATGACGAGCCGTCCCCGGTCGCCGAGCCGCGCCCGCGCATCCGCGATCGCCTTGGCGACCGTCGGATTTTCGAGCGGCTTGCCGCCGCTGAAACGCACATTGCGCAGGATCTGCGGCAGCGGATCGAACTTGTGGCAGACCTCGCTCACCGGCCGCCCGACCTTCTGCACGACGGCCAGGATCTGAAGCGCGGACACGAGTCCGTCTCCGGTCGTCGAATAGTCGGAAAAGATCACATGCCCCGACTGCTCGCCGCCGACATTGTAGCCCTTCTCCCGCATCCGCTCGATCACGTAGCGGTCGCCGACCGCCGTGCGTTCGAGCGTGAGGCCGAGGCTTTCGAGGTAGCGTTCGAGCCCGAGGTTGGACATGACGGTCGCGACCATGCCGGGCTTGGCGAGGCGGCCGTCGTTGAGCCAGCTTTCCGCGATGACCGCCATCACCTGATCGCCGTCGACGATATGACCCTTCTCGTCGACGATGATCATGCGGTCGGCGTCGCCGTCGAGCGCGATGCCGATGTCGGCCCGCATTTCGCGAACTTTCCGCGTCAGCGCCTCGGGCGACGTCGATCCGACGTCGAGATTGATGTTGAGGCCGTTCGGCTCAACGCCGATCTTGAAGACCTCGGCGCCGAGCTCCCAAAGGGCCTCGGGCGCGACCTTGTAGCCCGCCCCGTTGGCGCAATCGATCACGATGCGCATGCCCTCGAGCGACACGTCGCGGCTCAGCGTCCGCTTGGCGAATTCGATGTAGCGCGCCCGGACGTCGTCGATGCGCTTGGCGCGGCCGAGGTCGGACGAGCGCGCCAGCATCGGCGTGACCTCGCCGTCCATCAGCGTCTCGATGCGGGCCTCGACCTCGTCGGAAAGCTTGTAGCCGTCCGGCCCGAACAGCTTGATGCCGTTATCCTCGTAAGGATTGTGGGACGCCGAGATCATCACGCCGAGATCGCAGCGCATGGAATGGGTGAGCATGGCGACCGCGGGCGTCGGCACGGGGCCGAGCAGCAGCACATCCGAGCCGACCGAGGTGAAGCCCGCGACCAGCGCATATTCGATCATGTAGCTCGAAAGGCGCGTATCCTTGCCGATCACCACCCGGTTGCGCTGGTCGGCCCGCTTGAAGGCGAGCCCCGCCGCCTGGCCGACCTTGAGCGCCACGTCGGCCGTGATCTTGCCGTTGGCGCGCCCCCGAATGCCGTCGGTTCCGAAATACTTGCGCCCCATCCAGGCCCTCCGTCAACATAACTTCGGCGGCGCAAAGGAAACCGCTCCTTAAGAGCGGCGGCGCCGCGAGACTTCTTTCCCTTATCGCATAATCCATTAAGGGAGTTTCACATTTCGTTTCCAGCCGTTCATGAATTGGGGGTACCCGCCTTCGCCCTTCGGATCTCTTCCGGGCGCGAATTTGCCCGATCCGGGCGAAATCGCCGGCCTCGGGCGGATCCCCGCGGGACCGGACCGACGAGCGTTGCCGCCGCGCGGCGCGGCGCCTAAGATGCCCTTCGACCGCCCGGAAGCGCGAAACGAGGGGAAAGACGCCGGCCATGATCAGGACAGTCGCGACCAAGCCTTTTCCCGATCAGAAGCCTGGAACCTCCGGCCTGCGCAAGAAGGTTACGGTGTTCCAGACGCCCGGCTATCTGGAGAACTTCATCCAGTCGATCTTCGATTTGCTCGAGGATTTTCAGGGCAAGACGCTCGTCGTCGGCGGGGACGGGCGCTTCTTCAACCGCGAGGCGATCCAGATCGTCGCCCGGATCGCCGCCGCCAACGGCTTCGGCCGCATCGTGATCGGCAGGGGCGGCATCCTGTCGACGCCGGCGGCCTCCGCGATGATCCGGCATCTCGCGGCCTTCGGCGGGATCATCCTCTCGGCGAGCCACAATCCCGGCGGCCCGGACGGCGACTTCGGCGTCAAATACAACATCGGCGCGGGCGGGCCGGCGCCGGAGAAGGTGACCGAGGCGATCTTCGCCCGCACCAAGACGATCGAGGCCTACAAGATTTCCGACGCGCCCGATTTCGACATCGACGCGCTCGGCGTGACCTCCATCGAAGCCACGACGATCGAGGTCGTCGATCCGGTCACGCAATATGTCGGGCTCATGAAGTCGCTGTTCGACTTCGAGGCGATCCGCGCGCTCTTCGCCTCCGGGTTCCGCATGCGCTTCGACGCGATGCACGCGGTGACCGGCCCTTACGCCCATGCGATCTTCGAGCGGGAGCTTGGCTCGGGCGCGGGCACGGTCGTCAACGGGACGCCGCTGCCGGATTTCGGCGGCCATCACCCCGACCCGAACCTCACCTACGCCAAGGACCTCTACGACCTTCTGATGTCGAAGGAGGCGCCGGACTTCGGCGCGGCTTCCGACGGCGACGGCGACCGCAACCTCATCATCGGGCGCGGGCTCTATGTGACGCCCTCGGATTCGCTCGCGATCCTCGCCGCCAACGCCACGCTCGCGCCGGGCTACGCGAAGGGCCTCGCGGGCGTCGCGCGCTCGATGCCGACGAGCGCGGCGGCCGACCGCGTGGCGGCCAGCCTCGGGATCAAGTCTTATGAGACGCCGACCGGCTGGAAGTTCTTCGGCAACCTGCTCGACGCGGGCCTCGCGACGCTCTGCGGCGAGGAGAGTTTCGGCACCGGCTCGAACCATATCCGCGAGAAGGACGGCGTCTGGGCGGTGCTGTTCTGGCTCCAACATCCTCGCGAAGAAGCGCATCCCGGTCGTCGAGCTCGTGAACGAGCACTGGCGCACTTACGGGCGCAATTACTACACCCGCCACGACTACGACGAGATCGACCTCGCCGCCGCCAATGGCCTCATGAAGGCTCTGCGCGAGGCGACCGCGACGCTGCCGGGCAGGAGCTTCGGGGCGCTCAAGGTCGAGGCGGCCGACGACTTCGCCTATCACGATCCGGTGGACGGCTCGGATTCCGACCATCAGGGCGTGCGGGTGATGTTCGAGGGCGGCTCGCGCATCGTCTATCGCCTGTCCGGCACGGGCACGGTCGGCGCGACGCTGCGCGTCTATATCGAGCGCTACGAGCCGCCGGCGGGCAAGCTGGACGAGGACACGCAGACGATGCTCGCCGACCTCATCGCGCTGTCGCGGAGTCTGGCGGAGATCGAAAAGCGCACCGGCCGCAAGGGGCCGGATGTGGTGACGTGAGGCGCCAGGCGGCGAGGAAGGGGCCAGCAGCGTTCGACCTGAACAGAGCGGTGACGAAGTCGCCAACCTTGGGAGCCGTTGTCTCTACGATATCATCGAGAGCGGCGTCGAGAATCGTGCGCGATTCCTCATCGTGGCGATCGACGCTGCCGAAGAGCGACTGACGGTGGCATTCCTCGGCAAACCCGGGTCGGTGCCAATCCCGGGAACCCGAATCCGCGAAGGCTCGGCCCCAATTCCCGCAGCGTCCAGCGAGCGCGTCTTCAGGCGGTCGCCGGCGGACGAGGGCATCCGGCCGCCTGTTACCAATGCACGCCGGAGGATGCGGCAGCCGCGCGCTCACTCGCCGCAGGAGACAGCCATGCGCCAGCGCAGTCGCTCACACCACCCCCAGCTCCCGCCCCGCCTCGGCGAAAGCTCCCACCGCGAAGTCGATGTCCTGCGAATTCAGCGCCGCCGACATCTGCGTGCGGATGCGCGCCTGTCCCTTCGGCACGACGGGGAAGAAGAAGCCCGCGACATAGATGCCGCGCCTGTCGAGCGCCTTCGCCATCTCCTGCGCGAGCTTGGCGTCGCCGAGCATCACGGGAATGATCGGCGTCACGCCGGGCAGCACCTTGAAGCCCGCCTTCTCGACGCCCGCGCGGAAGCGCTTCGCGTGGTCCTGCAACAGCGCGCGCCGGTCGTCCGCGGCGGCGGCGATCTCGATGGCCTTGAGGGCGCCCGCCGCCACCGGAGGCGCGAGCGAATTCGAGAAGAGATAGGGCCGCGCGCGCTGGCGCAGGAGATCGACGATCGGCTGCGCCGCCGCGACGAAGCCGCCCATGCCGCCGCCGAGCGTCTTGCCGAATGTGCCGGTGACGATATCGACGCGGTCGCCCGCGCCGGTCAGCGCCGGGGTGCCCTTGCCCTTCTCGCCGAGATGGCCGGTCGCGTGGCAGTCGTCCACCAGCACCATCGCGCCGTAGCGCTCGGCAAGCGCGCAGATCTCGGGGAGCTTCGCGACATAGCCGTCCATCGAGAAGACGCCGTCGGTCGCGATCAGCTTGAAGCGCGCGCCGTCCGCGTCCGCCTGCTTCAGGGCGTCTTCGAGGGCGTTCATGTCGGAATTCGGCGAAGCGGTAGCGCTTCGCCTTCGAGAGCCGCACGCCGTCGATGATGGAAGCGTGGTTGAGGCTGTCGGAAATGATCGCGTCCTTTTCCTCCATCAGCGGCTCGAACACGCCGCCGTTGGCGTCGAAACAGGCGGCGAAGATGATCGCGTCGTCCTTGCCGAGATATTTTGCGATCGCCTGTTCGAGTTCGCGATGCAGGGTCTGAGCGCCGCAGATGAAGCGCACCGAGGCCATGCCGAAGCCGAATGTGTCCATCGCGCTCTTGGCGGCGGCGACGATCTCGGGATGATCGGCGAGGCCGAGATAATTGTTGGCGCAGAGATTGAGCATCTCGCGCTCGCCGCTTTCCGTGGCGACGCGGATGCGCCCGCCCTGCGGCCCCGCGATGAGCCGCTCGCGCTTCATGAGCCCCGCGGCGTCGATGTCGGCGAGAACGTCACGGAGATGGGTCAGGAAGGCTTCGGACATGGGCGGTTCCGGGGATCGAGAAGCCCGGAGCATAGCAGCGCCAAGCCGTCGCTCAAGCCGTGCGGCTCAATGGGCCACGGACGGCCCGCCTCCGAGCTTCACATTGCGCAGGGTGAGGGCGAGCGGAATGGCGCTGAGCGAAATCAGCATCAGCACCCAGAAGGCGTCGACATAGGCGAGGAACGACGCCTGCGCCTGGACCTGCTGGCCGATCCAGCCCATCGCCTGCTTCTGCGCCTCGACGAGCGGCGAGCCATGCGACAGGAAATAGTGGGTCGCCTGCTGAAGCGTCTGCTGATAGGGGACGCTCGACGGGATCACATGCTCGATCAGCCGGCTCTGATGGAACTGCTCGCGATGCGCGAGCACGTTGGCGACCAGCGAGACGCCGATCGAGCCGCCGGTGTTGCGCGCCGCGTTGATCAGCGCCGACGCCTGATCCGTCTTCTCGCGAGGAATGCCGTCGTAGGACGCGGTCGTGATCGACAGGAACATGAACGGCAGCCCGACGCCGAGCAGCATGCGCGAGCGGGCGAAGAACCAGAAATCGAGGTCGCCATAGACGCTGGTGAGGCCATACATGGAGAGCGCGATGAATACGGCCCCGACGATGATCATGTATTTCGGCTGCACGAAGGACGAGAGCCGCCCGACGATGAACATCATGCCCATCGTGACGAGACCGCCCGGCGAGAGGACGAGTCCGGCCCAGGTCGCGGTGTAGCCAAAGTCCATCTGCACAAGCTCGGGCAGGAACTGCGTCGTCGCGAGCAGGATCGCGCCCGTCGCCAGCATCACCACGAAACACGCGCCGAACTGCCGCGATCCAACCATGCGGATGTCGATCATCGGATTGCGGCGGGAGAGCTCCCACGGGATCATCGTCACGAAGGCGAGCACGCAGACAAAGGCGACGCCGACGATGAAGGGCGAGCCGAACCAGTCGTCTTCGAGGCCGCGGTCGAGCATGATCTCGAGCGCGCCGAGGAAGGTCGCGACCAGAAGGAAGCCGATCAGGTCGAAGCCGCCGCCTTGCCGAAGCAAGCGCCGGCGCTCCGCGACATCCGCCTCCGATTCGTGGAAGATGGCCGCAATGAGCGCGATGGCCATGACGCCGACCGGGCCGTTGATGAGAAAGCACCAGTGCCAGGAGAGGTTGTCCGACAGCCAGCCGCCGAGCGTCGGGCCGACGACCGGCGCGACGACGACCGCGACGCCGAACAGCGCGAAGGCCTGACCGCGCTTTTGCGGCGGGAAGGAGTTGGCGAGGATCGACTGGGAGACCGGCACCATGCCGCCGCCGCCCACCCCCTGCATGACGCGGAAGAGCAGCAGCGACTGGAGGTTCCAGGCGAAGCCGCATAGCACCGAGCTCAGCGTGAAGAGCGCGAGGCAGAGAAGAAAGAACCGCTTCCGTCCCAGCATGCGCGCAAGAAACGGGCTCGCCGTCAGAATGACGGCGTTCGAGACGAGGTAGGTCGTCACCACCCAGGACGCCTCGTCCACGCTGACGCCCATGCCGCCCGCGATATAGGGCAGGGCGACATTGGCGATGGTCGTATCCAGCACCTCCATGAAGGTCGCGAGCGCGACCACCATGGCGATGATCCATGGATTCGACGCAGCGCGCGCGCCGCTCGCGGGCGCGCCGGCCCTCGCGGCGACGGCGCTCATAAGCGCGCCTTCAGCCGCTCGTAGAGCGACGGGCTCGGGTTGATGCGGACGGTCGGCTCAACCGACATGCCGGGGCCGAGCGCGACGTCGGTGGGCGGATTGTCGATGATGATCTTGACCGGCACGCGCTGCACGATCTTCACGAAATTGCCGGTCGCGTTCTCCGGCGGCAGCAGCGAAAACGCCGGCCCCGATCCCGGCTGGACGCTCGCGACATGGCCGTGAAAATCCCGCTCCGGATAGGCGTCGATGGAGATCGTCGCGGGCTGGCCGGGACGCATGTGGTCGAGCTGGGTCTCCTTGAAGTTCGCGGTCACCCAGACGTCGTCCGGCACGAACATCGCAAGGCTCGTTCCGGGCTGGGCGAGGGCGCCGACCGCCGCGCCGAGGTTGACGATCCGGCCGGGCTCCGCCGCGGTGACGGTCGTGTAGGAAAGGTTGAGCCGCGCCTGATCGCGCCGCGCCCGGGCCTCAGCCAGATTCGCTTCGGCGGTCTTGCGTTGCGCGTTCAGCGTATCGACCTGCCGCTGCGCCAGTTTGAGATTCGCCTGCGCGGTTTCGAGCGCCGCCTGCTGCTGATGCAGTTGCGAAATATATTGCTGCTCGTTCTGGACGCTGCCGGCGCCGGTCTTCTCAAGGTCCTTGTATCGCGCCGCCTGCTGCTGCGCGAAGACGAGCGTAGCCTGGGCCTGATCGACCTGGGCCTGGCTCGCGTCGATCTGCGCGCGCTGGGCGTCGATCTGGGCGTCGATATTGCCGACCGCCGCCTGAGCGGCGCCGACCTGCGCCTCCGCCTGGGCGAGGGCGATGCGATAGTCGCGATCGTCGATGCGCGCGATCGTCTGCCCCGCAACGACGTGCTCGTTGTCGGTGACCGGGACCGCGACGACATAGCCCGTCACTCTCGGCGCGATGGAAGACTGGCGCGCGGCGATGAAGGCGTCGTCGGTGGTCTCGAAGTGGGAGGTCTGATCCCAGTAGACGTAGCCGCCCGCGCCGATCACGACGGCGAGCAGGAGGCCCAGCGCGACAAGGCGACGGCGGCGCGAGGGGGACTTCGCGGGCGCTTTGTTCTGGTCGCCCTCGGGTTGCGCGTCGGCTTTGTCCCCGGAGGGACGCTCCTGCTTCTCGGCCGGTCGGGCCTCCTGAAGCGCGGCCGGGGCGCCGCTTGCGGGTTTGCGCGCCTTCCGCTCGCCGGGGTCGCCCGAAGTCCGGGCGTTCTCGGCTTCGGGCGCAAAGGCTGCCCCGGGATTTTCCCCGCGATCGTCGAACATGTCTGGCTCCCGGTTGGACTGGGATGGGACGCTTGTTTCTGGCCGTTAACGAAACGGAACCGTTTCGTTTCTATTTACATCGGCCGTCCCCCAAGGTATTTCAACGCCTGACGGCCCCAACCGGCGGCGCGCTCACGCGAACGTGAACAGGGAGGTCCGAGGTGGCGTCAGCGACGAAGAGGCGCGCGACGGGCGTTTGCGTCGGGAGGCCGCCTCGGGAGCTCGCAGGCGCGGTCGACGAGCGGATCCTCGACGCCGCGCAAAACGTGTTTCTCGAGCGGGGCTTCGAGGGCGCGAGCGTGGACGAGATCGCCGAGGTCGCGCGCGCCGGCAAGCCGACGATTTACGCGCGCTTTCCGCAGAAAGAGGCCCTGTTCGCGGCGGTCGTCGCGCGCATGGTGCGACGGAACACCGAAGCGTCGCGGCGGCGACGGCTGCCTCCCGAAGCGGCGGAAGGGACCGGGGAGCGCCTCGAGAGGATCGGCTGCCGCCCTGCTGAGACGCGTGCTGGCTCCCGAAACCATCGGCCTCATTCGCGCGGCCATCGCGGAATCGCGCCGCTTTCCCGACCTTGCGAGCAGCGTCCATCGGATGACGCGGGAGCGCGGCAGCGAGGCGATGGCTCAGCTTTTGGGCGAACTCGCCGAGTCGGGCGAGCTGCACGCCCTCCCGGCCTTCACGCCGGAGCGCATGCGCGAGACGGCGCGGCGATTCACCGATCTCACGCTGCTGCCGATGCTGCTTCGCGCCCTTTTCGGCGAAAATCTCGACGCGCTCCGGGACGAGATCGATCCCCATGTGTCGCAGGCGGTCGCCTTCTTTCTGGCCGCGTGCCGGAACGAGGCGCAGCGCGCCTGAGGCCGGCTCAAACGCCCCAGTTGATGAGCCGCTCGCCCCGATGGATCGCGTCCGCCTCGGGCGTGAGCCGCCCGTCGGCGGCGTGAAGCACGAGCGGCGGGGCGATGCGCAGCGGCGCGCGCGAACCCTTGACGCCCGTCACCAGCAACCGATGCGCGGCCGCTTCCGCGCGCGGCTGCACGGGCAGGAGGGCGACGGCGCCGAGCCGGCCTTCGAGCGCGGTGAGGATCGCCGCCAGCGCGTCGGGCCGATGGATCATCGCGAAGCGTCCGCCGGGCTTCAGCAACGCAAGGCAGGCGCGAATCCAGCCCGCGAGCGAGCCGGCCTCGCCCTCGCCCGAAAACGCATGCGCCCGCGCCTTAGCCGCGTCCGGCGAGACGCGCGCCGCGCCGGCCTCGAAAAAGGGAGGATTGGTGACGACCGCGTCGGCGCTCTCTTCCGCAAGGCCCGCCGCGCGGCGGGCCTTTCCGTCCGCCGCGTCCGCATGGATGACGCGCACGCGCGCCGCAAGGCCGTTGCGTTCGGCGTTTTGCGCCGCGAGCGCCGCGAGCGCCGCGTCGATCTCGACGAGGTCCGCCGTCAGCGCCTTCCCGGCGCGCGACGAGCGCAAGCCCGACCGCGCCCACCCCTGCGCCGACATCGACGATCCGGCCCGCGACGGGATCGCAGGCGGCGGCGAGCAGGGCGGCGTCCGAGCCGACCCGATGGCCGCGCTTCGGCTGGAGAAGGGTCAGGCGCCCGCCGAGCCACGAGTTGCAGGATGTTTCGTCAGGCGCGCCCTCGGGCGCCGAAGCGTCAGACATCGCGCAGTTCGGAAGCAAGCCCCGCCTCGGTCACGATCCGCCGCGCCCGCGCCGCTTCCTCCGAGTCCACGAGAATGCGCCTCGGCAGGAAGCCGAGCGAGCCCTCGACGGCGGCCATATGCTGGTCGGCCACGAAGAAGCCGATTCCCTCCGCCCGGAGCAGGGATTCCACGACGCTGATGACGACCAGATCGTTGGTGCGCAGGATTTCGACCAAGCGGGCCCCCGGATACGCGCCCTTGCCGCGTCGTTTCCGCGTCTTTATGGTCCGTCGGCAAGATCTGGCAAGGGAAAGTGCCCGTGGGCGTCGTCGTTCCGCTTGAAAACAAATCGGTCGACAGCCTGATCGAGCCGCTGACCAAGCTCGTCGCGGACGACATGAGCCGCGTCAACCAGACCATCCTGAGCCGCACGGGATCGGACGTCACGATGATCCCGGAGGTGGCGAAGCACCTCATTTCCTCGGGCGGCAAACGGCTTCGGCCGATCCTGACGCTGGCGACGGCGGGCCTCTGCGGCTATGGCGGCGAAGGCCATATCAAGCTCGCGGCGGCTGTGGAATTCATGCACACCGCCACCCTCCTGCACGACGACGTGGTCGACCAGAGCGAGATGCGGCGCGGCAAGGCCGCCGCGCGCATGGTGTGGGGCAACGAGGCGAGCGTGCTGGTCGGCGATTTCCTGCTCGGACAGGCCTTCAAGATGATGGTCGAGGTCGGCTCGCTCCCCTGCCTCGAAGTGCTGTCGGGCGCCGCCTGCGTCATCGCCGAGGGCGAGGTGATGCAGCTTTCGGCCGCCAAGGACACGGAAACGACCGAGGACGCCTATCTCGGCGTCATCCGGGCCAAGACCGCGGCGCTTTTCGCGGCCGCCTGCGAGGTCGGGCCGATTCTGGCGGCGCGGGGCAGGGCGGAGACGGCCGCCTGCCGGGGCTACGGCGCCAATCTCGGCATCGCCTTCCAGCTTATCGACGACGCGCTCGACTACGGCGGGTCCGCCGCGAAGCTCGGCAAGAACGTCGGCGACGATTTCCGCGAGGGCAAGATCACGCTGCCGGTGGTCCTCTCCTTCCGGCGCGGGTCGGATTCCGAGCGCGCCTTCTGGCGGCGCACGCTGGAAAAGGGCGAGATCGGCGAGGGCGACCTCGAAGCGGCGCTCGCCGCCATGAAGAAGCACCGCGCGCTCGAGGATACGATCGACCGCGCCCGCCACTATGGCGCGATGGCCCGCGACGCGCTGGAGCTTTTCCCGCCCTCGCCCTGGAAGCATGCGCTGATCGACGCCGTGGAATTCGCGATCAGCCGCGCGCATTGAGGGGCGCGTTCGCGCGCGTTGGAGCGACCGGCGGCGCCGATCGCGAGCATTCCACGCTTGACGGGTCATGGCCGGGCTTGTCCCGGCTATCCACGCGAACGCTGCGCCCTGCTAAAGATTGATAAAAGTATTTCAGCCGTTACCAATGGCGCGGGCGCTTCGTGATGGCCGGGACAAGCCCGGCCATGACGGACAAGGTCATCGAGTAAACATTTCCTTCCGATTTTCCGACCGTTCATTGCCTTCGCTAGTCCGGAAAGTGCTCCACGTGGGTCTCGGCGGTCCGGCCGATGTAAAGCGCCCGACGGCCAGAAAACGACACGATGTAACCTGCACAGCCGGCTGATACGACCTTCTTGCAGAAGCCCAGATAGGTATAGCCCGGCGCAAGTTGCTGCGCTTCCTTGATGGCGGCTCGAATGCGCATCGAGTCAAAGGACGGAGCGACAGGAACGTCGATCTTGTGCGTCGGCGCCTCGACGCTGTCGCCATCGGGCATGTAGTAGGTCGCAAGCGCACGACGGAAGTCGATCGCGTAACCTTCAAATCCCTCCTGTATCAATGTTCCGACGATTTGCGGAAAAGTCATCGTGTTGTCCTCGGCGCCATCCAGGCAGGCCTTGGCGATAGCCTTCTTGTGATCGTCCATGTGCATTCTCCTTCGTGTAAGCTTGATTGAGGTCATTCGATCGGCACAGCCGTCATCTGGCCATGCTCGACCAACTGCTTCAGGAGCCGCTCCAGCGCTTCTCGTTCGGCTCCGGTCAGACAGCCGAAAAATTCCGCGTCGTTCTGATCGGCGAGCGCGGCCAGCTCCGGCACCAAGCTCACGCCCTGCGGCGTCAGCGCCAGCGTCTGCGCACGGCCGTCGTCGCGATCGGCCTTGCGGACGATCAGCGATTTGCCGATCAGCCGGTCGGCCAGCTTTGTGATCGCTCCGCGCGTCATCCCCATCTCATCCGCGAGGCGGCTCGGCGGCATCGGATCCTTGCCGTACAGAGCACGCATCATCACCCACTCGGCGACCGTCACGCCTTTGCCGGCAAGCTTGCCAGCGAAGGCGTGCGAGACGTGGTTGGACACGGTGCGCAGCCAGAAACCGAGATGCGCGGTCAGGTCCGACGCGGGCGGGACTGAGGACAACAGCGGCTCCTTAGTTGACTAGGAAACTACCACCTCGAAGTTTCCTAGTCAACTACTAAGCGCCCTGTTCAGAGACACGTCGGCGCGGTTGTCAGCGCCGCGAAAAGCAGCCTCGATCCGGCTTCCGGCAAGCGGCCCGCCCTCGAAGCCGCCGACGGGTTCAGCCCGGCCGGCCCACATAGTCCCGCCGGTAGCGAGGCCCGAGCCCGGTCAGCAACTGGTAGCCGATCGCCCCGCTCCGCGCCGCGAAATCGTCGAGCGGCATGGCGGGGCCGAAAAGCTCGGCGCGCGCCCCGGGCCGGACCGTCTCCTCGGGCAGGTCGGTGACGTCGGCGATGGTCAGGTCCATCGAGACCCGGCCGACCAGCGGGCAGCGGCGGCCGGCGATGACCACGTCGGCGCCGGGCCGCTCGTCCGTCGCGCCCGCGCCGCGCGGCAGGCCGTCGGCGTAGCCGACGAGCAGGGTCGCGAGGCGGGTTGGGCGCTTCGCCGTCCATTGGGCGTTGTAGCCGCAGGTCGCGCCGGGCTCGATCCAGCGGGTCTGCTGGATCGGAACGGTCAGCGTCACGACCGTCCGCATGGGGTTCGGCGCCCCGGGCGTGGGGTTGCCGCCATAGAGCGCGTAGCCCGGCCGGGCGAGGTCGAAGGCGGGCGGGGCGGGCAGGAAGAGGCCGGACGAATTGGCGAGCGAAGCCGGCAGATGCGGAAAGGCCGCCCGCGCCGCCTCGAACAGCGCGATCTGCCGGGCGCTGATCGGATGGCCGGGCGTCTCGGCCGAGACGAAATGGCTCATGAGGAGGTCGGCGCCGCAGCCCTCGCCCCAGCGCGCCATCGCCTCTTCGAGGTCGCAGAGCGTGTTGAAGCCGAGGCGGCGCATGCCGGTGTCGATATGCAGCGCGCAGGGAAAGGTCCGGCCGCGCCGGGACGCAAAGGCCGACCAGCGTTCGAGCTCCTCGGCGCTGCCGATGGCGGGTTTCAGCCGATGCTCGGCATAGTCGGCCGGGTCGGCGTCGGGTTCGAGGCCGTTCAGGATATAGATGGCGGCCTCGTCCGGCAGCGCCCGGCGGGCCGTCACGCCCTCGCCGAGCTGGGCCACGAAGAAGGTGCGCGCGCCCGCCGCCCACAGGGCCGGACCCGCCTTCTCGATTCCCGTCCCGTAGGCGTTCGCCTTGACCACGGCCCCGCATTGCGCCGGCGCGGCGTGGGCCGCGAGCGTCCGCCAGTTTTCGGCGAGCGCCCCAAGGTCGATCGTGAGCCGTCCTGGCCCCGCGGGAGATGTGCCTTCGCTCACCAGAGACGCTTCGCTGTCGGAACTGCCGGATGCGCTGGTTTCTCCGAGCCTCGCGTTCCGGTCAATCCCGCAATCTCGGGCCGCAGCGCGCGCCGCGCCGGGCTCATGAACGAATCTTAATCCCGAGTTCAGCGGCCGGCCGCCTCCGCGCCTCGTTTTCGCCGCTCTGGCTGGTAATGAGCGCAGGGGCGCGGTAGAGCGCGCGTTTGCGGAGGCGAGTGGGTTTCATGGCAATTCGTTTCACGCGCCGTGCGGCGTTGCAACTGGGGGCGGGCGGCGCGCTCGCGGCCGCGTCCCTCCGCCCGTTCGCCGCGCTCGCCGACGATTCGGTCGAGACGCATGGCCTCTCCTCCTTCGGCGATCTCGCGCTGCCGCCCGATTTCCCGCATTTCGCCTATGTGAACCCGGCGGCGCCGACCGGCGGCCTCCTCTCGCTCCAGATCACCGGCACGAGCGGCAACCAGAATTTCGAGACCTTCGACACGCTGAACATCTACAGCTGGAAGGGCAACGGCGCGGCCGGCATGTCGGCGACCTACGATACGCTGATGACCTCCAACGGCGACGAGCCGGATTCGGTCTATGGCCTGCTCGCCCAGTCCGTGAAGGTCTCCGCCGACAAGCGCGACTATCGCTTCCGGCTGCGCCCCGAGGCGCGCTTCGCCGACGGAACCCGCGTGACGGCCGCGGATGTCGCCTTCTCGCTCAACATTCTGAAAGAGAAGGGCCATCCGATCTACGCCCAGCTTCTGCGCGAGGTCGAATCCGCCTCCGCCGAAGGCGACGACGTCGCCTATGTGCGCTTCGTGAAGGACCGGAGCCGCGACGCGCATCTGATCGTCGTCGGCATGCCGGTCTTTTCCGCCAAATGGTGGAAGGGCCGCGACTTCACCGCCGCGACGCTCGATCCGCCGCTCGGCTCCGGGCCCTATCAGGTCAAGACCTTCGACCAGGGGCGTTTCATCGAATATGAGCGGCGGCCGGACTATTGGGGCGCGAAGCTGCCGGTGAATATCGGCCAGAACAATTTCGACCGGCTGCGCTTCGAATATTACCGCGAGCGGCAGGTCGCCTTCGAGGCGTTCAAGGCCGGCGCGATCAACTATCACGAGGAGTTCACCGCCCGCTTCTGGGCCACTTCTTACGACTTCCCCGCCGCCAAGGACGGTCGCGTGCTGAAGGAAGTGCTGCACGACGGATCGCCGTCGCGCACACAAGGATGGTACCTCAACACGCGCCGCGAACAGTTCAAGGATCCGCGCGTGCGGGAGGCGATCGGCCTCTGCTTCGACTTCGCATGGACGAACAAGAACGTGATGTATTCGTCCTACAAGCGGATCATCTCCTTCTTCCCGAATACGCAGATGGAGGCGAAGGGCCTGCCCGGGCCGGACGAGCTCAAGCTGCTCGAGCCTTTCCGCGGCAAGGTCTCCCCGGAAGTGTTCGGCGAACCCTATGTGCCGCCGGTCAGCGACGGCTCGGGCTTCGACAGGACGCTGCTGAAGCGGGCCTACGAGCTGCTGCTCGCCGCCGGCTGCAAACGCCAGGGCTCGACCCTGCTCCTGCCGAACGGCAAGCCGCTGACGGTCGAGTTCCTCGATTCTTCGAGCGCGCTCCAGCCGCACACCATGCCCTTCATCCAGAATCTCGGGAAGCTCGGGATTCAGGCGAATATGCGCATCGTCGATCCGGCCCAGTACAAGGCCCGCACCGACGCCTTCGATTTCGACGTGGTGACGGCGGCTTCGGGCGGCTCGCTGACGCCGGGCGCGGATCTGCGCGTCGTCTATACTTCGCAGGCCGCCGCGCAGAACGGCTCGCGCAATCTGGCGGGCGTCTCCGATCCGGTCGTGGACGCGCTCGTGCAGACGATCGCCGACGCGAAGTCGCGCGACGAGCTGAACGCCGCCTGCCGGGCGCTCGACCGCGTGCTGAGGGCCGGGCGCTACTGGGTGCCGATGTGGTATCGCGACACCTATTGGGTGGCCTATTGGAACGCATTCTCGCGGCCGGACGTGCAGCCCAGGCTTGGCGTCGGCGCGCCCGGGCACCTGGTGGTGGGACGAGAAGAAGGCGAAAGCGATTGGACTTACGGGCTGAGAGTCTCTTGCGGGCGAGCGGCGAAATGAGACGGACGCGCGCTCCGGCCGCCCGTTCGTCCTCGCCGGCCGCCTGACCGATGTTCGCCTATCTCCTGCGCCGCATCCTGCTCATGATCCCGACGATCTTCGGGATCATGGCCGTCTCCTTCGCGATCGTTCAGTTCGTGCCCGGAGGGCCGGTCGAGCGCGCCATCGCGCAATTGCAGGGCGCCGATCAGGGCTCGACGGCGGGCTTCGGCGGGGGAGGGGGCGGACAGATCGGCGCGCCGGGCATGCAGGCGGGGGCCGACATTTCCTCGCGCTATCGCGGCTCGCAGGGGCTCGACCCGAAGTTCATCAAGGAACTCGAGAAGCAATACGGCTTCGACAAGCCGGCGTGGGAACGCTTCTGGATCCTTGTCCGCGACTACGCCACCTTCAATTTCGGCAAGAGCTACTATCGCGACGCGCCGGTGCTGCAGCTGATCAAGGAGAAGCTGCCGGTCTCGATCTCGCTCGGCATGTGGATGACGCTGATCTCCTACGCGATCTCGATTCCGCTCGGCATCCGCAAGGCGGTGCGCGACGGCTCGCGTTTCGACACGGCGACTTCGGCGCTGGTCATTTTCGGCTACGCGATCCCGAACTTCCTGTTCGCGGTGCTGCTGATCGTGCTCTTCTGCGGCGGCTCGTTCTGGCAGATCTTTCCGTTGCGCGGCCTGACCTCCGACAATTTCGCCGACCTCGACTGGCCCCGCAAGATTCTCGATTATCTGTGGCACATCACGCTGCCCGTCACGGCGCTGGTGCTCGGCTCCTTCGCGACCTCGACGCTGCTCACCAAGAATTCCTTCCTCGACGAGATCAAGAAGGCCTATGTGCAGACGGCGCGGATGAAGGGCCTCTCCGAGCGGCGGGTGCTTTATGGCCATGTGTTCCGCAACGCGATGCTGATCGTCATCGCGGGCTTTCCCGGCGCCTTCATCGCGGCCTTCTTCACCGGCTCGCTGCTCATCGAGCAGGTGTTCTCGCTCGACGGCCTCGGCTATCTTTCCTACAATTCGCTGATCCAGCGCGATTATCCGGTCGTGCTCGCAAATCTCTACATATTCGCGCTGATCGGCCTCGTCGTGAATCTGATCTCCGACCTCACCTACACCTGGATCGATCCGCGCATCGATTTCGAGACGCGCGAGGTCTGAGGATGGGCGCGGATATCGTAGAGGCCCTCACCCCGGCCCTCTCCCGCACGCGGGAGAGGGGGCGCGTTTCCTTCTCCCGTTCGCGGGAGAAGGTGGCGCGAAGCGCCGGATGAGGGTCATGACCCGTCGCCCTTTGCTCAACCTCTCCCCCATGAACCGCCGGCGGCTCGACAATTTCCGCCGCAACCGGCGCGGCGCGTGGTCGCTGTGGATCTTTCTCGTCCTGTTCATCGCGGCGCTCTTTGCCGAATTCATCGCCAACGACCGGCCGCTGATCGTCTCCTACAAGGGCGAGATCCTGTTCCCGGTGCTCGTCAACTACCCGGAGGACAAGTTCGGCGGCTTCCAGGCGCGCACCGACTATCGCGATCCCTTCGTCGCCAACGAGATCAGCGCGCATGGCTGGATGATCTGGCCGCCGATCCGCTTCGCCAATTCCACCACCATCCTCAATCCGCCGACGCCGCTGCCGACGCCGCCGACCTGGATGCTCTCCGACGCGCAATGCCGCGCGGCGCTCGAAAAGCAGAACGTCAAAGACGCCGCGACCCTTTCCCGTCCCTGCAGCCATCTCGAGCCTCTATGGCTTGGCTCCGACCAGGACGGCCACGACATCATGGCGCGGCTTCTCTACGGCTTCCGCATTTCCGTGCTGTTCGGACTCATCCTGGCGGGCGTCTCGTCGGTCATCGGCGTCTTCGCGGGCGCGGTGCAGGGCTATTTCGGCGGCTGGCTCGACCTTGCGATGCAGCGGGTGATCGAGATCTGGTCCTCGCTGCCGCATCTCTACATTCTCATCATCCTTTCGGCGATCCTCGCGCCGAGCTTCTTCGTGCTGCTCACGATCCTCCTGCTCTTCTCGTGGGTGAGCCTCGTCCATGTCGTGCGAGCGGAGTTCCTGCGCGCCCGCAATTTCGAATATGTCAACGCCGCCCGCGCGCTCGGCCTCTCCAACGCGAAGATCATCGTCAAGCATGTGCTGCCGAATGCGATGGTCGCGACGCTGACCTTCCTGCCCTTCATCGTCAATTCGTCGATCAGCACGCTGACCTCGCTCGACTTCCTCGGCCTCGGCATGCCGCCGGGCTCGCCCTCGCTCGGCGAGCTTCTGCTGCAGGGCAAGTCGAATCTCTCGGCGCCGTGGATCGGCATCTCGGCCTTCGCCGTCATCGCGCTCCTGCTCTCGCTGCTCATCTTCATCGGCGAGGCGGTGCGCGACGCCTTCGACCCGCGAAAGACCTTCTCGTGAGCGGGCCGCTGCTCGACGTGCGCGATCTCTCGATCGCCTTCTCGCAAGGGGATGCGCGCAAGACCGTGGTCGAGGGCGCCTCGTTCCGGCTGGAGAAGGGCAAGGCGCTCGCGCTCGTCGGCGAATCCGGATCGGGCAAGACGGTCACCGCGCAGGCGATCGTGCGGCTGCTGCCGCAGCCCGCCGCGAGCTATCCGACCGGGGAGATCTTCTTCGGCGGCCGCGACGTCCTCAAAATGTCCGATGCGGAGCTTCGCAAGATGCGCGGCGCCGGCGTCACGATGGTGTTTCAGGAGCCGATGACGTCGCTCAATCCGTTGCATACGATCGAGGGGCAGGTCGGCGAGATCATCGCGCTCCATCACGGCAGCCACGCGGCGACGAGGAAGCGCGTCGTCGAGCTTCTGACCGAGGTCGGCATCGTCGATCCCGCCGAGCGGCTCGGCGCCTATCCGCATCAATTGTCCGGCGGACAGCGCCAGCGCGTCATGATCGCGATGGCCCTCGCCAACCGCCCCGACCTGCTGATCGCCGACGAGCCGACGACCGCGCTCGACGTGACGGTGCAGGCGCAGATTCTCAAGCTGCTGAAGGACCTTCAGACCCGCCTCGGCATGGCGATGCTGTTCATCACTCACGATCTCAATGTCGTGCGCCGCATCGCCGACGAAGTGATCGTCATGCAGCATGGCCGCATCGTCGAGGCGGGCGCGACCGCCGAGGTTTTCGCGCATCCGCAGCACCCGTACACGAAGGCGCTGCTCGCCGCGGAGCCGAAAGGCGAAGCCCCTTCGGTCAACCTTGCCGCCCCCGTGATCGCGAGCGCCGACAATCTCAAGGTCTGGTTTCCGATCCGGCGCGGCTTCTTCCGCCGCACAATCGGCCATGTGAAGGCGGTGGACGGCGTTTCGGTGGAGGTTCGCGAGGGCGAGACGCTCGGCGTCGTCGGCAAATCGGGGTCGGGCAAGACGACGCTCGGTCATGCGATTTTGCGGCTGATCCGCTCCGAAGGGCCGATCGTCTTCATGGGGCGGCGCATCGACGGATTCGACCGCAAGGCCATGCGCCCGCTTCGACGCGATATGCAGATCGTCTTCCAGGATCCCTACGGCTCGCTCTCGCCGCGCATGTCGGTCGCCGAGATCGTCGAGGAGGGGCTGATCGCGCAGGGCTCGAAGCTCAATGCCGCCGAGCGGCGACGGGTGGTCGAGCAGGCGCTCGCCGACACGGGGCTCGACCCTTCCACGCTCGACCGCTACCCGCACGAATTCTCCGGCGGGCAGCGTCAGCGCATCGCCATCGCGCGCGCGATGGCGCTCGATCCCAAATTCGTCGTGCTCGACGAGCCGACCTCGGCGCTCGACATGTCGATTCAGGCGCAGATCGTCGATCTCCTGCGGGATTTGCAGAAGCGCCGCAAACTCGCATACCTTTTCATCTCGCACGACCTCCGGGTCGTCAGGGCTCTGGCCAGCGAGATCATCGTCATGCGGCGCGGCAAGGCGGTCGAGAGCGGTCCGGCGAGGGATGTGTTCGCGTCCCCTCAGAGCGACTATACGCGCGCGCTTTTCGCCGCCGCCTTCGCCAACGAGGCGACGCTCACCGACGTCGTGAGCCAGTGACCGATTCGCGGCGAACTCCGGCCGACTGCGTCGGTCCCCTTCTCCCGCAAGGGGAGAAGGGATCGACCACGAGGCGCCCATGACCCGCGTCCTTCTCATCGTGCTCGATTCGGTCGGCTGCGGCGGCGCGGAGGACGCGGCCACGTATGGCGACGAAGGCGCCGACACGCTCGGGCATATCGCGGAAGCCTGCGCGGACGGGCGCGGCGATCGCGAGGGGCTGCGTCATGGGCCGTTGCATCTGCCGCATCTCGCGGCGCTCGGCCTCGGCCATGCGATGAAGGCGTCCACCGGCCGGCCGCCGCCCGGACTGCCGCTGGACCCGCCGCGCGGCCAGTGGGGCTATGGCGTCGAGACCTCGCGCGGCAAGGACACGCCCTCCGGCCACTGGGAGATCGCCGGCACGCCCGTCGATTTCGACTGGGGCTATTTTCCCGAGACGATCCCAGCCTTCCCGCAGTGGCTCACCGACGCGATGATCGCGGAGGGCAAGCTCGCCGGCATTCTCGGCAATCGCCACGCCTCGGGCACGGCCGTCATCGAGGACTACGGCGAGGAGCATGTGCGGACGCTCAAGCCCATCTGCTACACGTCGGCGGATTCCGTCTTGCAGATCGCCGCGCATGAAGAGGCGTTCGGGCTCGAACGCCTCTACGACCTTTGCCGCATCACGCGAAAGCTCTGCGACCCGCTCTGCATCGGACGGGTGATCGCGCGTCCCTTTGTCGGGACGAATGCGAAAGACTTCACCCGGACGCCGCGCCGCAAGGATTTCGCGATTCCGCCGCCCGACGGGAACCTGTTGCAGACGGGCCGCGCAGGCCGGGCGCGCCGTCGTCTCCATCGGCAAGATCGGCGACATTTTCGCCCATCGCGACACCGGGCGCGAGGTCAAGGGCAGGAACAACGACGACAATGTCGATCTCCTGCTCGACGCGCTCAAGACCACGCCGGACGGCGGCTTCGTCTTCGTCAATCTCGTCGACTTCGACACCGAATGGGGCCATCGGCGCGACGTGCCTGGCTACGCCGCCTGCCTCGAAGCCTTCGACCGGCGCATGCCCGAGATCGTGGCTGCGATGCGTCCGACGGACTATGGCGTCATCACCGCCGACCACGGCAACGATCCGACGTTTCGCGGCTTCGACCATACGCGCGAGCATGTGCCGATCCTCGGCTTCGGCGCGGGCGCCGCGCCGGGGCCGATTGGCGCGCGCGCAACGCTCGCGGATATCGCCGAGACCATCGCCGCGAAGCTCGGCCTGCCGAAAGGCGCGCACGGGCAGGCGTGGGCCTCATGAGTTTCGCGCTGGACGAGCGGCTTGCGAAGGATACGCTTCCTGTCGGCGACCTGCCGCTGTCGCGCCTGCTTCTGATGAACGACGCGCGCTGGCCGTGGCTCATCCTCGTTCCGCGCCGCGACGGGCTTGTCGAACTCACGGACCTCGACGCGGGCGAGCGCGCCGCGCTGATCGAGGAAGCAGCGTCGGCGGCCGAGTTCCTCAAGGCTCACGCGAAGGCGGACAAGATCAATGTCGGCGCGCTCGGCAATATCGTGCGCCAGCTTCACCTGCATGTGATCGCGCGGTTTGTCGGCGACCCGGCATGGCCGGGGCCAGTCTGGGGGCAGGGCGCCGCGCGCCCGTACGAGGCCGGCGAAGCGCAGGCGCTGATCGCCGCCGCGCGGAACGCTCTTGGCCTTTAAGTCCGCGCCCGAGGCGGGACCGGAGGGTTCCGCGCCGCCGCGCCTCCTGCGGAGTTTGGAAGCTGAAATCCGGATATTCCGGTCATTCAGATAATTGATTGCCAGAAATCAGAATGCTCGCTAGAATGCGCGCGTCGAGCATGGTGAGGAGCCCGCAAAACCGGGCGTCCCGAAGGATGCCCTTCGAGACGCGACTCGTCTGCGCACGCGCGCTCCCTGAAGGCGCGAGGAGACTTTGGATTTTGTGACAGATTCCGACATTCAAGTCTTTGAAAAGACGTCCTCGGCGCCAAAACTGCACGCTTGGGGGAAGCCGCTCCGGCGGAGTCGGGCACGGTCACTCCGCGCTCGCGTCGTCCAGCGCCTTCATGTCCTCTGCCGAGAGCGACAGCGCCGCAGCGCGGAGGAGGCTGTCGGTCTGCTCGGCTGAAGTCGCGCTGGCGATCGGCGCGGTCACGGCCGGTTTCGCCATGATCCAGGCGAGCGCGACTTCGGCGGGCTTCGCCTTGTGCTTCGCGGCCACGGCGTCGAGCGCATCGAGGATGCGGAAGCCGCGCGGGTTGAGATAGGCCTTGACCCCGCCGCCGCGCGGGCTTTTCGCGAGGTCCGCCTCGCTTCGGTACTTGCCGGAAAGGAAGCCCTTCGCGAGGCTGAAATAGGTGATGACGCCGATCTCCTCGCTCTGGCAGAGGCTCGCAAGGCCGCTCTCGAAGCCCTTCCGGTCGGCGAGATTGTATTCGGGCTGCAACACGTCGTAGCGCGGCAGGCCGCGGTCCTTCGAGGCGGAAAGCGCAGCCTTGAGGAGCGGGGCGGTGAGGTTCGACGCGCCGCACCAGCGGATCTTGCCGTGCTCGATCAGGCGCTGATAGGCGCCGAGCGTCTCCTCGAAGGGCGTCGCCGTGTCCGGCCAATGCGAGAGGTAGAGGTCGATCACGTCGGTCTGCAGGCGCTTCAGCGAAGCCTCGACGGCTTCCAGAATGTAGGCTTCCTTGAGACCCTCCTTGCCCTTGCCCATGGGCGAGCCAACCTTGGTGATGATGACGACGCGGCTGCGGTTCCCGCGCGCCTTCATCCATTCGCCGATGATCGTCTCGGATTCGCCGCCGTGGTTTCCGGGAACCCAGGCCGAATAGACATCGGCCGTGTCGATGGCGTTGCCGCCCCCTTCCAGGAAGCGGTCGAGGATCGCGAAGGATGTGGCCTTGTCGGCCGTCCAGCCGAACACGTTGCCGCCGAACACAATGGGCGCGATCGAAAGATCCGTGCGCCCGAGACGCCGCTGCTGCATGGAAAATCTCCTTGGGGCCCTCAGGATAACGGAACGCTACGCGCAACGGAACGTCTCTCGGCTTCACCGATTTTTGAACGCTGCGGGCGACCGCGCTCTTCCGCGGCGCACTGTCATGCTAGCCAGGCCCTGCCCATTTGGCCTAATGGGACCATCCCATGACCGCCCGCGCCACCCACCGACCGCTCGTCCTCGCCGCCGTGATGGCGGCGAATTTCATGATCGCCATCGAAGCGACCATCGTCTCGACCGCGATGCCGCAGATCGTCTCCGAACTCGGCGGACTGGAACTTTACAGTTGGGTCTTCGCGGCCTTCCTGCTCACGCAGACCGCGACCACGGTGCTGTTCGGCAAGCTTTCCGATCTGCGAGGCCGCAAATCCGTGATGCTCGCGGGCATCGCCATATTCCTCGTGGGCTCGACGCTCTGCGGCTTCGCCTGGTCGATGCCGTCGCTGATCGCCTTCCGGCTCATCCAGGGCGTCGGCGCGGGCGCCGTGCAGCCGGTCGCCATGACGATCGTCGGCGACCTCTATTCCGTGCATGAGCGCGGCAAGATTCAGGGCTGGCTCGCGAGCGTCTGGGCGATCTCCGCCATCGTCGGGCCGCTCGTCGGCGGCCTCGTCATCCAGTACTGGAGCTGGGCCTGGATCTTCTGGATGAATCTGCCGATCGGCTGTCTGGCGGCCGCCGGCTTCTGGGTGTTCCTGCACGAGAAAGTCGCGCTGAAGCCGGGGCGGATCGACCATCTGAGCGCCGCGGTCTTCACCGTCGCCATCGCCGCGGTCATGGCGGACATGACCGCCATGTCCACCGCAAGCGTCCTCGAGACCTCGCTTCTGACGCTCGTCGCGCTCGTCGCCGTGATCGCCTTCGTCTTTCAGGAGCGACGCTCTCCCGAACCCATGATCTCGATGAAGCTCTGGGGGCGCCGGCCGATTGCAGCCGTCAACGCGGCGTCGCTGTTTTCGGGCATGGTGATGATCGGGCTCACCACGTTCCTGCCGGTCTTTGTGCAGGGGGTCATGCAGCGCCCGCCGCTCGTTGCGGGTTTCGCCCTTTCCGCCATGGTGCTCGGCTGGCCGATCGGCGCGACCTGCTCGCCCTATTTGTGGAAGCGGTTTGGCGTTCGCACGATGTTGCGCGCCGGCTCCTTTCTGGTCCCGCTCGGCGCGCTCGTCTTCGTTTTCCTCGGGCCCGAGACGTCGCCGCTCGCGGCTGGGATCGGCTCGGCGGTGGTCGGCCTCGGCATGGGATTGTCGAGCAGCGCCTCGATCGTGCTCATTCAGGAGATCGTCGCGTGGTCGGAGCGCGGCAGCGTCACCGCCTCCTATCTCTTCGCGCGCACGCTGGGGAGCACCTTCGGCGCGACCGTGTTCGGCGCCGTGCTCAACGCCGGGCTCATTCCGCTCGGGCGTCGGGGCGGTGACGCCGGAGGACCTCCGGCGTCTGCTGGAGGGAGGGGCGGCCGCCCATCCCGAACTTCAGGCCGCGCTCGAGGGCTCGCTGCATGTCACCTTCGTCGCGATGTTCGCGGTGGCGCTGCTGGTGATCGTCGCGGCCGTTCTGGTGCCGCGCGTGACCTTTGCCGCGCGGCGCGCCCCGGCGGAGTAGGTCAGGGCCGACGCTCATTCGGCGTCGTCGATATGCGCCGCACGATCGAATCCATCCACAGATTCGATTGGATTGCGCCGACGGAAGTGGATTAGCGTATCGGCTTATTCCCTTTCCGGCGGCCGGTCGCGGCGGTCGTCTGCGGCAAACCGTCTCCAAGGAGGACGCCATGAGTTTCGAGGCCGATCGCAGGACCGCCTTCCTCGGCATTGGGGCGGCGGCGCTTGCCGTCGCGACCGCATCGGGGGGCGCGACGCGGGCCGAGGCGGCCGACGCATCGGCGGCGGAAGGCGCGACGCTCGCGGAGTTGAGCGCGCGCCTGAGCAAGGCGCCCCGGCGGCGCGATTTCAAGACTGTGCCGATGATCCTCGACAATCCCGATCAATGGGATGCGGACGCTCTGAAAGAGTTGATCGCCTACAAGGGCGGCCCCAAGCAGGTCTGGAACAACGTCGAGCTGGCGGGCCCCTGGATGAATGTGATGCGCAATTCGCTGAACGCGCAGATCTTCTCTTTTGGCCATCGCGACTTTCTCGCGGTCTCCGCGACGCACGGCCCGGCCCATCTCGCGCTTTTGGATCAGGCGATGTGGGACAAGTACGGCCTTGCCGACTTCGCCGGCGGGGTCAAGTCGAACACGCTCATCGTGCGAAAGGAGGCCGCGGGCGGCGGCGACGGCTGGAAGGGCCCCCTTGGCCCGGCCGGCAACACGATCCCGGCTCTCCAGGAACGGGGCGTCGTCTTCATGGCGTGTCACAACGCGATCTGGGAGCTCTCGGAAAAGCTGCTCGCGAAGAACGTCAATCCCGACAAGCTGTCGGCGGAAGCCATGGCTGCGGAGCTGACGAACCATCTTATTGAGGGCGCGGTGCTGACGCCCGGGATCGTCGCGACGATGGTCGAATTGCAGCAGGTAGGCTTTCACTACGCGAGTTGATGGATGATGGGTATGAGGTTTCCGGGTCGAATGGCGTGGTTGAGCGCATGCCTCGCGGCCTTCACGATGTTCCAGCTTGCCCCCGCAAGCGCGGCCGAGGACGGCCTTGGTGTCTTTCCTCCCTGGCAACACGGGGAGAATAGCGACGTAAAATCGCGCGGGCTCGAGTTCACGGTCCCCGAGGTGGATAATCTCGCGGACTTCCACGGCGACCCCATGAATGCGAAGCTCGTCCTCTATGTCGGCGGGAATTATTATTTCGCGATGGCGCCGCTCGTCGCCGAGTTCGAGAAGGAACATCCCGAGTTCGACGGCCGCATCTATTGGGAGACGATCCCTCCGGGGCTTCTTGTGAAGCAGATGAAGGCGGGGGGCACGATCACCTCCGGCAACATGACCTGGACAGCCAAGGCGGATGCGTATTTCGCGGGCCTGAAGAAGGTCGAAGCGCTGATCGGCGACGGCCTCCTCGAAGGGCCCGCCGTGCCTTACGTCACCAATACGCTCACGATCATGATTCCGGCGAACAATCCGGCTCATATCACGGGGCTTGCCGATCTTGGGAAGCCCGACGTCCGGCTGGCGATGCCCAATCCCGAATACGAAGGGATCGCCAGACAGATCGAGGCGTCGCTGCGCAAGGCGGGCGGCGATCAACTGGTCGATCGCGTTTATAAGGAAAAGGTCGCGGACGGCAAAGCGGTCCTCACCCATATCCATCATCGCCAGACGCCCCTGTTCCTGATGCAGGGCAAGGCGGACGCGGGCGTGACGTGGAAATCGGAAGCGCTGTTTCAGGAGCAGGCCGGGAATCCGATCAGCCATGTCGATATTCCGGACGATCAGAACAGCACGGCGATCTATGCCGGGGCGATGGCGAAAGACGCGCCCCACTCCGACGCTGCGAAGCTATGGCTGGCCTTCATCCGCTCCGAGCCGGCCCTGAAGATATTCGAACGCTACGGCATGAAGCCCTATGCGGGTAACGCGCCGGCGAAGTGAGCGCTGACGCACTCGGCAGGAAACGCAAATGTCTGCAATTGCTTTCACGAGAGTTGGTGAAAAGGCGCGAAGCCTGACGGATGCTCAGGCTCTGTGGTGGGCCGTGGGTCTGGCCGTGCTTCCGGTCCGCTTCATCCAGGGCTTCATCTATTGGGGCGGAGGCTCGCGGCGCTTCATCTATGCGCCCTCGAAGCTCGACCCGACAGCGCCGACCTGGATGGCGAACAAGTTTCAGACGGCGATGCCAGGCGCGCTGTTCGGGACGGACCATCTCATCAGCTTCATGCTTCAGCACTTTTATGTCCTCTATGCCGGCGTCATCCTGTTCAGCGCCGCGGAGCTGATTTTTGGCGCGATGCTGATGGCGGGCCTGTTCACGCGGCTCGCGGCGGCGGTCACCATGGTGTTCTCCGTGCTGCTGATGGCGATGTTCGGCTGGCAGGGCGCGACCTGTATCGACGAATGGACCATGGCGGCCAGCAATCTGGCGATGGGCGCGACTTTGCTGCTCGCGGGCGGCAGCGCCTATTCGCTCGACAATGTGCTCATGCGGCGCAAGCCCTCGCTCGGCGGCGCCTCCTGGTTCCGCTGGGCCTCGGGAAGCGTCCCGCTGCCCAATGTCGGCCGGGACAGCTTTCGCAATCTTGCGCTTGCCGTGTTCGCCTTCGTTGTGATCTTCAATGTGGGCACCTACAGCTATTACCGGGGATCGGTCGTAACCCCGTTCCACGGCGGGCCGGTCAGTCCGACCAAGCATCACCTGACGCTGACGGCGGGCGCGCTTCTGCCCGACGGAAGTGTGCGCTTCCACGTCTATCTCGACGCCGGCACCCCGGAGGCGCCGGTGCATGTCGTGACGGCGCAACTGTTGGACGGGAGCGGGAAAGCGGTTGCGCATTGGGATGCTGCGGCGCTCTCGAAGCTGCCGAAATCGGCGTTCGACAACGACTACGCTTACAACAAGTTCGGACCGGGCCCGTTCGGGGTCAGAGCGCCGATGGGGGCGGCGGCCACCATCACCCTTCCGCCTCCGGCCTCGGGTTCCTCTGCGGGCGCGGCATCGGTTCAGCTGACCGACGTGGACGGTCGCATGTTCTCGACGAGCCTCAGCGAGCAGAAGTGACGCAAACGTCCCTCTCCGCGGTTGCGGAGAGGGACGCCGACTCTCACACGTCGAGGTTCGCCACGCTCAGCGCGTTGGCCTGAATGAACTCGCGGCGCGGCTCGACCACGTCGCCCATGAGCTTGACGAAGAGGTCGTCCGCCTCGTCCACCTCCCGGATCTTCACCTGCAGGAGCGAGCGCGCCTCGCGGTCGAGCGTCGTCTCCCAGAGCTGGTCCTTGTTCATCTCGCCAAGGCCTTTGTAGCGCTGGAAGCTCACGCCCTTGCGGCCGGCCGCGTTGACGGCTTCGAGCAGGTCGGAGGGGCCCGCGACCGGCATCGTATCGCCGCGGCGCGTGAAGCTCGCCGGCTCGGCGAAGGCTTCGCTCAAAGGGCGGGCGTGCTCGGCGAGCCGCCGCGCGTCGGCGGAAGCGAGCAGCGCCGAATCGAGAATCGCCGCCTGCCGCACCCCACGGACCTCGCGCGTCAACACGTAACCGTTCGCATCGACTCGGGCCGTCCAACTGCGCTCCGTCTCCTCGGAGATGGCGTTCATGCGCGCTGCAATTTCCTGAGCGCGCGCCGCGCCCTCGGGATCGTCGGCGGAAGCGAGCGGCGTCAGCGCGCCTGCAAGCGCCGTCTGCTCGACCGCGCTTCTCAAATAGCGCGAATGCAGAGCGTCGAGCGCGCGACGCATGGCGCGCGCCTCTTCGACCAGCGCGCGCAAATCCGCGCCCGCGCGCACCTCGCCGTGGGCGAGCGTCAGCGACGCGCCTTCGAGGCCAGCTTCGACGAGGTAATCCTCGAGCGCCCGCTCGTCCTTCAGATATTGCTCCGACTGGCCGCGCTTCACCTTGAAGAGCGGCGGCTGGGCGATGAACAGATGCCCGTTCTCGATGACCTGCCGCATCTGACGGAAGAAGAAGGTGAGCAGCAGCGTGCGGATGTGGGAGCCGTCCACGTCCGCGTCGGTCATGATGATGATCTTGTGGTAGCGCAGCTTTTCGATGTTGAAGTCGTCGCGGCCGATGCCCGCGCCAAGCGCGGTAATGAGCGTGCCGATCTGCTCGGACGACAGCATCTTGTCGAAGCGCGCGCGCTCCACGTTGAGGATCTTGCCGCGTAGGGGCAGCACCGCCTGGAACTCACGGTTCCGGCCCTGTTTCGCGGTTCCGCCTGCGGAATCGCCCTCGACGATAAAAATCTCGGACTTGGCCGGATCGCGCTCCTGACAATCCGCCAGCTTGCCGGGCAGGCTCGCCACGTCGAGCGCGCCCTTGCGCCGCGTAAGCTCGCGCGCCTTCCGCGCCGCCTCGCGCGCCTGCGCCGCCTCCACCACCTTGCCGACAACGACGCGCGCTTCCTGCGGATGCTCTTCGAACCATTGCGAGAGCAATTCGTTGACGAGGCCCTCGACGACAGGCCGCACCTCGGAGGAGACGAGCTTGTCCTTCGTCTGCGACGAGAATTTCGGATCGGGGCATTTGACGCTGAGAACGCAGGTGAGGCCCTCGCGGCAATCGTCGCCGGTGAGATCCACCTTCTCCTTCTTCATCAGGCCCGAGCTTTCCGCGTAGCCCACCACCTGGCGCGTCAGCGCGCTGCGGAAGCCGACGAGATGCGTGCCGCCGTCGCGCTGCGGAATGTTGTTGGTGAAGGGCAGCACGTTCTCGTGGTAGCTGTCGTTCCACCAGAGCGCGACCTCGACGCCGATGCCGTCGCGCTCCCCTTTGATGAGGATCGGCTTCTCGATCAGCGCCGTCTTGGTGCGGTCGAGATAGCGCACGAAAGCCTCGAGTCCGCCCTCGTAACAGAGCTCCTCGATCTTCGGTTCGACATGGCGCGCGTCCGTCAGCACGATGCGCACGCCTGAATTGAGGAAGGCCAACTCGCGCAGGCGATGCTCGATGGTCGCGTAGTCGAACTCGATCATCGTGAAGGTTTCGGGCGAAGGCGTGAAGGTCACTTCCGTGCCCCGCTTCGACTCGCCGTCGATCAACGGCGCGGGGCCGACAACCTTGAGCGGCGCGACGGTCTCGCCGTGGGCGAATTCGACGAAATGCTCCTTGCCGTCGCGCCAGATGCGCAACGTCAGCTTCGTCGAGAGCGCGTTGACCACCGACACCCCGACGCCGTGCAGACCGCCGGACACTTTGTAGGAGTTTTGGTCGAATTTTCCGCCGGCGTGCAGCTGGGTCATGATGACCTCGGCCGCGGAGACGCCTTCCTCCTCGTGGATGCCGGTCGGGACGCCGCGCCCGTCATCGGTGACGGTGCAGGAGCCCTCGGCGTTCAGCGTCACAGTCACGAGCTTCGCATGGCCGGCGAGGGCCTCGTCGATGGCGTTGTCCACGACCTCGTAGATCATGTGGTGGAGGCCGGAGCCGTCGTCGGTGTCGCCGATATACATGCCCGGGCGCTTGCGGACGGCGTCCAGGCCCTCTCAGCACCTTGATCGAATCGGCCCCGTAAGCCTCGCTGGCCGCTTCCGCGCGGCGAGGCAGAGTCTTGTCGTCGATGTTCAACGCGAAAGCCTTTGGCAGGGAAATTCAGCGCGGCGCGGCCGCGATTCGAAGTCGCGCGCATCATACTCCCCCCTGCGTCCCGATGCACGCCAAAAGCGGCTTGGGGACGCCTTGCGGCAGGGCGGGACGCGAGCGGCCAACTCAATGATCTATATAGGGATATTGGGCGAGAAATGCGAGGGGGAGGCGCGGGGCTCAGCCCCGCGCCGCAGCAAGTTCCGCGCGCGCCGCCGCCCCCAACATCAACTGGTCGGTCGAGACCGTGCAAAGGCGGTAGCCGAGCGCGGCGAGCGCGCGGGCGTCCTTGCCGTCGAAGCAGAACATGGCGGCGTATTTGCCGTGCGCCTTGGCCCGGGCGACGATGCGCCCGGCTTCGGTCATCAGCGCGGCGCCGCGCGGCTCGGCGGCTCGGCCGTCGGTCAGAGCGATCGAGAGGTCGGACGGCCCGACGAAAACGCCGTCAATCCCCGGAACGCCGAGGATGTCATCGAGCGCCTCCAGCGCCGCCCGGGTCTCGATCATCGCGATCGTCTGGGTCAATCCATTGGCGACGTTCAGATATTTCGGTCCGTCGAGACCGGAGAGCGGCAGCGCGGCGCGCGGTCCCCAGGAGCGTTCGCCGAGCGGAGGGAATTTCGTGAAGGCGACAAGCCGGCGCGCATCGTCCGCGCTGTTGATCATCGGCGCGATGATTCCGGCCGCGCCTGCGTCGAGCAGCCGGCTCGCCAGCGCGAATTCGCCGACCGGCGTGCGGACGATCGCCGGCTTTCCGGCGAGGGCGATCGAGAGAATGGCGCGCGAAGCTCCGGGAAAGTCGAGCGCCCCATGCTGCATGTCCAGCACCACGGCGTCGAAGGCCTCGCGCGCCAGGCTTTCGGCGACCGCCGCCTCATTCATGCCGACCCAGGCGCAGAACAGTGGGGTCTCCGCCCTCAACCCCGCCGCCAGCTTTCCAACCACCTCGGACATCTTGTTCCTCTTTCTCACGCGCGATCACTTTCCCGTTCATTACGGGGAGTTAATTTGAATTTCATCCGTCCTGGGCCGATCCTTCGCCTGTCGCAACGCTTATGAGGCGAAAAACGATGAAATGGTCTGTCGTCGCGCCCCTGACTGCAATCGCCGTCTGCGGATTTGTCACGACGGGCTTCGCGGCTTCCACCGACACTGCGGCTAAACCCGCGGCCGGCATGGATCGCATGCAGCGCTGGACGGAGGACCACGAGGCGCTCCTCTCCGCCAAACTCGCCGGCCTCAAGGCCGCCCTCAAGCTGACCCCGGATCAGGAAAAGCTTTGGGCCCCGTTTGAGACTTCCGTGCGCGACGCCGCAGAAATGCGGATGAAGCACATGGGAGAGATGATGAAAGCCATGATGGAGCGACGGGCCAAAATGGGCTCCGGCTCCGGCGGCATGGCTGCTCCGGATAAAGAAGACATCACGCCGGTAAACCCGGTGGAGCGGCTTGAACTCGATGGCCGATCGTCTTTCGCAGCGCGCAGCCGCGATGAAGAAGATCGCCGAAGCGGGCAAGCCCCTCTACGACAGTTTCGACGATAGTCAGAAGCACGTGTTCACGTGGGTCAGCCACGCGCTCATGATGATGGGCCACGGGCCGCATCGGATGGGCATGATGGGCGGCCCCGGCATGATGATGATGGGCGGCGGTGGTCCAGGCATGATGGGCGGTCCCGGCATGATGGGTGGCGGCGGTTCGGGCATGATGGGCCCTCGCGGCTGGGGTGAGGGTTGGCCGCGGCGTCACGATTTCGACCACGGCTTCAACGACGAAAACAACGACGAGGATTGACCCCGAAGGCGTTGTTGCTTCGGGTCCATGAAGACGCGGCCGCATCCCCTTCGGCCGCGTCTTCTGCTTTTTGGAGGGGCCGTAGGCCGGTCGCTCTTGCGCGGCGCGACAGAGCGCGCAAGGATTTCGACAGAGGCGACGGCTTCGGGGAGGGCCTGCGCCATCGGGAGGATGTCCATGCGCCACGGTTCCGGGCTTCCGGTTCTCGCCACCACAGTCACGTCCGAGTGGCTGGACTACAACGGGCACATGAATGACGCGGCTTATGCGATCGTGTTCAGCCGCTCGGTCGATGCCCTCATGGACCGCATCGGGCTCGACGCCCGGGCGCGGGAGGGCACCGGGCGCACGCTCTACACGCTTCAGATGATGCTCCACTATTTCAGGGAGGCCAAGGAAGGCGACATCCTCGCCGTCGTCTGCCGCCTGCTCGAACATGACGACAAGCGGATGCGCGTCTGGCTGGAGATGACGGGCGCCTCCGGCGATATCATCGCCGCTTCCGAGCAACTGCTTCTATCGGTCCAGCGCGGCGAGGACGCCCCTCGCGCAACGCCCTGGAGCTTTGAGACGCTGGCCGCCCTCGACGCGCTTCAGAAAGCGCAGAGCGGCGCGCCTCATCCGCCGCAGGCCGGTCAGGGCGTGTCCTTGAAGCGGAGCGGCTAAGAACCGAGCCCCCCTCCCGCAAGCGGCGCGAGCGGGAAGGGGGATTTCCGGGGAGCGCCTTACGCTTTCAGCGATTCGCCGAGCTTGTCGAGCAGCAGCCCCGTGCCGTGCTCGCGCGCGCCGCCGTCCTCGTAGCCATCGAGGAACGCGCCCTGTTCGGTGACCTTGAGGGTGGTGCGCGCGGGCCCGTGCGCCTGCAATTGCAGCGTCGCGAGCGAGACGGAAATCTTCCGCTCGTCGAGATGCATCTCGTAAGTGTAGACGAGGCGCTCGTTCGGGACGATATCGTGATAGATCGCGTCGAACGTGGAGACGACGCCGCCTTGCCAGCGGCCCTTGGCAACGCTCGCGGCCGCCGACACGAAGGTCCATGCTGCGCTCGATCATCTCCAACTCGCCGGAGCTCCTGCCGAACCATTTCGCCTTCGCCGATTCGTCCGACAGCGCCCGCCAGACATGCGCGACCGGCGCGTCATAAGTGCGCTCCACCGTAAAGATCGCGTGCACGACCGACCGCTGCGTGGGCGCGGCCGTCTGCATGCGCCGCAGTTCGGCGGCGAGATTGTCGAGCGTCTGCGCCCAGCCCTGCGGCGCGCCCTCGGCCATCCAGGCGGCGTCGGGATCGAGCACCGTATAGGTTTGCATGACGTCCATCCGTGTGCCGCCGAGCGTGTCGGCGAAAGCAACCTCGGTATAGGCGCCGAACAGCGCATGGCCCTTCGCATCCTCGACCGTGAAATCGATCACCAGCCGGTCGAATTCCGACACCTCGACGAATTTTCCGCGCGACCAATGCTCTTCGCCTTGTGGCGACCTCATCAGCACCTCGAACGGGCCGCCGACCTGCATCCGCACGTTGGCCTGAGGGACCGTATAACTGGTCGGGGCGAACCAGCGCTTCACATGGTCGGATGAACTCCACGCCCTGAACACGAGCTCGCGCGGCGCATGCAGCGTGCGCGAGACGCGAACGGGGGGCAGGGTGCGGGTCTTCAGAGTCGTGCTAGCCATCGACATTTCCTTCCTTGGTCAGGGTTTCGAGATAGTCTCCGAGCCGGTCGAGGCGCCGCTCCCATTCCATGCGGCGCGCGTTGATCCATTGCTCGGCGAGGCTGAGGGCCTCCGGATTGACGCGGCAGGTGCGCACCCGCCCCGCCTTGGCGGAGCGCACGAGGCCCGAGGCTTCCAGCACGGACAGGTGCTGCATCACCGCCGGCAGCGACATTTTGAGCGGTTTGGCCAGTTCGCTGACCGAGGCTGGCTCGTGCGTCAGGCGCTCGACAATCGCGCGCCTTGTCGGGTCGGCGAGGGCCTGAAAGGCCAGATCGAGCGCCTGCTGATGGTTAAGCATATGCTTTAGTATCACGGCGCGGATCGTAAAGCAAGAGGTTAAGTGTTGCGCCACGGTTCCTATTTCCAGCCGAACGTCAATATGAGTTATATTGCATCATTGGCGTGGGGTGAGGTACTATATCGCCTGTGCCGGCCCCGCCGAAAAGGACGCGTGGAAGATGTCGCAAACTTGGGCCAACATTGCAGTCCGTCGCGCGGATGGACGCTCGCCCAGGCTGGTTTCGCTGGATGCCAATATGCCGGGGGGCTCGCCTGAGTCTGTCCCACGGCGCGAGCCAGTCCTTCAAGCTGGGGGAGTGAGCGGCATGACGTCCTTTTCCTGGGGCGACGGAGCGACCGGCTTCATCGAGGCCGCCGGAGTCCGGCTCGAAGCGGCGAGTTTCGGACCGTCGCCCGACCAGGCGCCGACCCTTGTCATGCTGCACGAGGGCTTGGGCTCGGTCGCGCTTTGGCGCGACTTCCCGGCCCGACTCGCGAAAGCGACCGGCTTCGGGGTCTTCGCCTATTCGCGCGCCGGATACGGTCAGTCCGGCCCCACGCCCCTGCCGAGGCCGCTCGACTATATGACGCGCGAGGCGACCGGGCCGCTGGCCGCCGTGCTCGACGCGATCGGGTTTCGCCGCGGCGTCCTGTTCGGCCACAGCGACGGCGCGTCGATTGCGCTGATCTATGCCGGAAGCGTCGAGGATTTCCGCGTGCGCGGCCTTGTGCTCATCGCGCCGCATCTCTTCACCGAGCCGTCGGGACTGGCCTCGATCGCCGAGGCGAAGCGCGCTTACGACGAGGGCGATCTCAAACCGAAGCTCGCGAAATATCACCGCGACGTCGACAACGCATTCCGCGGCTGGAACGACGCCTGGCTCGATCCGGGCTTCAAGGCCTGGAACATCGCCGATTGCGTCGACTACATCCGCGTGCCCATGCTTGTCGTTCAGGGCGCGGACGATCAGTACGGCACGATCGCGCAAGTGCGCGAGATCGAGGCGCGAAGCTACGCTCCGGTCGATGTCGAAATCTTCGACGGCTGCAGGCATTCGCCGCACGTCGAGTGTCCCGAGCGGCTGCTCGATTCCGTGAAGGATTTCTGCGCGCGGCTCGACCGCATCGAGCGCGCGGAAGTGGAGATGCAATGAGACTGCAAAGCTATGTCGAAGGGCGCTGGCAAGACGGCGCCGGCGAAGGGCGGCCGCTCGTCAATCCGACGACGGGAGAGGTTCTGGCCAGCGCCGATTCCTCCGGCCTCGACCTTGCATCCGCGATGGCGCATGCGCGCGAAGCCGGCGGCGCTGCCCTGCGCGCGATGTCCTTCGCCGAGCGCGGGGCGCTCCTGAAATCCATCGCCGACGCGCTTGCGGCGCAGCGGGCGCGCTATGAGGAGATCGCGCGCCTCAACAGCGGCAATACGAAGACAGACGCTGCGATCGACATCGACGGCGGCATCGGCACGCTGCGCTATTATGCGCGTCTCGGCCAGTCGCTTGGCGGCGCGCGCCATATCCTCGAGGCGGGTCAGGACCAGCTCGTCAAGGAGCCGGTATTCTTCGCGCGTCATCTCTGGACGAGCCGGCCGGGCGTTGCGCTTCAGATCAACGCCTTCAACTTCCCGTCCTGGGGCCTGTGGGAGAAGGTCGCCGTCGCAACGCTTGCGGGCGTTCCGAGCGTGGCCAAGCCCGCGACGGCCACGGCCCTGCTTTCGCACGCGATGGTGAAGGACGTGATCGCCGCCGGCGTCGTCCCCGAGGGCGCGCTCAGCCTCGTCTGCGGCTCCGGCGAAGGCCTGCTCGACGCGCTTCAGGCCATGGACAGCGTCGCCTTCACGGGCTCGGCGGCGACCGGCCTTCAGGTCCATGCCCATCCCGCAGTCCAGATCAGCCGCGCGCGCGTGACGATCGAAGCCGACAGCCTCAATGCGACGGTGCTTGGGCCGGACGCAGGCGCGGGGACGGCGCTGTTCGATCTCGCCCTGCGCGAGGCGACCAAGGCGCTGTCGGTCAAGGCCGGCCAGCTCTGCACCAACATTCGCCGCGTGTTCGTCCCGCGCGATCACGTCGCCGCCTTCGTGGAGGCGCTGAAGGCGGCTGCGGAAAAGCTCAAGGTCGGCGACCCGTCCGACGAGAGCGTGCGCGTCGGGCCGCTCGTCAACAAGCGCCAGCAGGCCGAAGCGCAGGACGGAGTCGGCAGGCTCGCTGCGGAAGCGCAAATCGTTGTCGGCGGCGCGGCGCCGCAAGGTCTCGATCCGCGTCTTGCGGCGGGCGGCGCCTTCTTCGCGCCGACGATCCTTTTCTGCGCCGATCCCGCGGCGGCCAGCGCCGTGCACGAGGTGGAGGTTTTCGGCCCCTGCCTCACGGTCATGCCCTATGACGGGCTGTCCGATCTTGCGCCGCTCGCCGCGCGCGGCGGCGGCTCGCTGGCCATGAGCCTATTCGCCAACGATCCGGCCTTTCACGCCGAAGCCGCGCTGGCGCTCGGTCCGTGGCATGGACGGCTGATGATCGTCGACGAATCGGTCGGCGCGAAGCACACCGGCCACGCGATCGTCATGCCGCAATGCGTGCATGGCGGGCCGGGCCGGGCGGGCGGCGGCGAGGAGCTTGGCGGCTTGCGGGGATTGCGGCTGCACATGCAGCGCTCCGCGGTTCAGGGCTCGCCGGCGACGCTTGCGGCGCTCGCAAAGGATGCGGCGGAGGCCGCGCTGTAGCGCGCCTTCCCGCCCGGAGCCTTATCCGCCGTACATCGCGACCGGCCTTGCGCGCTGGCGCGGGATGCGCGCGCCGCGCGCTTTCTTGTCCTTCAGCGTCACATACATCATGGCTGTCATCAGCGCGTCCGCCGCGGCGTCGTGCTGATCGAGGACCGGAAGCCCGAGATCCTCCATGAGGCTGAGGAAGCGCAGGTCGACTTGCGTGCCCGGGGGAGCGTCGCCGTATTTGAGGTCGTAGTAGAGGCCCGAGACTTCGATCTGCGGATTCGGCAGGTTGACCCCGATCAGCCGCCGCACGTGCTTGTTGAGCATGGCGACATCGAATTCGAGATAGAAGCCGACGAGCGGCCGCGACCCGATGAAGCGCAGAAGCGGCGGCAGGATCTCCGCCATCGGCTTGCCGTCGGCGACGTCCTGCTCGCGAAGCTTGTGCACCTTGATGGCCTCGGGATTGAGCGCGCATTCCGGTTTCACCGACGCCGCGAAGGTCTCGCTCGTCAGGATGCGATTGCCGCGAATCCGGATCGCCGCGACCGTCACGATGTCGTCCTTGCGGACATTGAGGCCGGTGGTTTCGCAATCGATCGACACCGCCTCGTCCGGGGGCGGCGGTTCGAACAGGAAAGCGTAGTCAGGGTCGCGCAGAAAACGGCGACTGAGCTTCCGCTTGAGCGAGGCGAGCATCAGAACATCGTCAGATTGAAATGCCGCCGCACCATCTCGCGCAGCCGCTTCACCACGAGGAAGGCGTCGCGCAGCAGGTCGCGGTCCATGGTCGAGAGCTGAGCGGGCCTGACGAGACTGCCCGACGCGGCCTCGGCGATCTGCGCGTCCAGCCTCAACGTCATCAGATATTGCAGCGCCTGGGTCAGCTCCCGCGCGAATTGCGCCTCGAACAGGCCTTGTCCGGCGAGCTCGGCGATCCGCTTCACGGTGTTCGTCTCGTGCAGGCCGCGTTCGAGGGCGAGCGCCCGAACGCCATGCACGATCGGGAAGACGCCGCCCTTCTTCAGGTCGAGCGCATCGCCCTCGGCCTTCGAGGTGACGAGATTGTTGAAGAAGCCGATCGGCGTCGGAAAGGCGTCGATGGCGCGCGCGAACCGCGCAAGGCGCACGCGTTCGCCGCCCATGAGGTCGATGAGATCCTGCTTGGCCGCGTCGAGGAGGGTCGCGTCTCCCGCCGTCGCCACGGCGTCGTAGAGGATTGCGACGTTCATGATCCCGGCCTCGTCGCCGAGCGCGAGCCAGCGGGCGAAATCCCCCCGATAGGCGTCGAGGGTCTTCGACCACATCGGATTGCGGACCATGACTTCGCCCGGACAGGGCGGAAAGCCGCAAAGCGCCAGCGCGTCGAAGAGATCGCCGCGGAACTTTTCGAGGTCCGGCTCCGGAACGGCGTCGCGCAGGATGAGGCCGTTGTCCTGGTCGGTGCGAAAGGTCTGCTCTCCGCGCCCTTCGCTCCCCATGACGATCAGGCAGCCTGCCTCCTTGATCGAGGGCGGCGCGATCAGCGCGAAGAGCTTCGCATAGAGGCGCCGGTTGAGGTCGGAGACGATCTCGCAGACGACATCCACCTTGACGCCCTGCCGCCTCAGGGTGCGAATCTGCGGGTCGATGCGCTTTGCCGCTCGCGCAAGCTCCGCGACGCTTCCGGCGCGATCGAGCCGCGCGGCCACGAGCTGCGAATTGCCGGCGAGAAAGCTCAGAAGGTCGATGTCCTCGAGCACGCCGACAATCTCGCCGTCGCGCTGAACCGCGAGGCGGCGCTTGTTGTGCTTCGTCATCCTGAGGAGCGCCGTCGGGATGAGATCGTCGGGCGCGACCGCGATCACGGGCCGCGAGGCGAGCGGGCCGATCGGCGCATCGAGCGGACGCCGGTCGAGGATCGCGGCGTTCATGAGGTCGCTCCGCGTGACGATGCCCATTTCGCCGCCGTCGCGCGCGAAGAGGGCGTAGGCCTTGGCCGCGTTCATGCGCTGCACCGCCTCGGCGATGGTCGTGCCTCCGTCCACGATGATGGCCTCGTGCATCTGCACGTCGTCGACCCGCGCGCCGAGCAGAGGAGCGAATCGCGCGCCTTCTTCCTCGCGCGCGGCGGCGTCGAGCTTCATCGCGACATCGAGATAGAAGAAGGCCGCGAAGCGCGGGTTCTCGGCGATCAGCCGCATCACGAGCGCGCGCGGCAGGAGATGGCAGAGCGTCTCTTCGCGGGCGACGAAGGCGTGCGACCCGCCGCCCTGCACGAGCCCGCGACTGTCGAAAGCATCGCCAGGGCCGAGCAGCGCCACGAGGTCGGCGCCGTCGCGCTCCTCGACCATGCCCTTCATCACCACGAACAGGCTTTCGGGCGCCGCGCCGCGCGCGATGATCGTCTCGCCCGGCCGGAAATAGCCGATATCGAGCCGCGCGCGGACGACATCGACCTCGTCCGGCGTCAGCCGGTCGAACGGCGCGTTCCTCGCATCGAAATGCTGCGCCATGTGTCCGCGCATCCCTCCCGGATCGGGCGAGCATTGAACGCGCGGGGGCGCGCGCTGGCAAGGCGCGCCTTTGTCGCGCCTTGGAAGCCGGCGGGGCCGCCTGATAGAGTGGCGCTGGAAACAGATTCGCCCTGGGGATGCGGAGAGATTATGGCCACGATCAACGACGTTCTCTCCGCGCTCGACGCCGAGCAGAGTCCGGCGCTCGAACGGCTGTTCGAGCTCTTGAAGATCCCGTCGATCTCCGCGATTCCGGCGCATTTCCCGGATTGCGAGCGGGCGGCGGACTGGCTCGCCGCGCAGCTCTCGGAAATCGGCTTCGAGGCTTCGAAGCAGCCGACGGCGGGACGACCCGCCGTGGTCGCCCATATGAAGGCCGCGCGCCGCAATTCGCCGCATGTGCTTTTCTACGGCCACTATGACGTGCAGCCGGCCGATCCGCTCAATCTGTGGAAGAGCCCGCCTTTCGAGCCGAGGCTGGTCGATGGGCCGAACGGCTCGCGGATCGTCGCCCGCGGCGCCTCGGACGACAAGGGCCAGCTCATGACCTTCGTCGAGGCCTGCCGGGCCTTCGCCAAATTAGGCGGGCCGCCCTGCAGCGTCACCATCCTGTTCGAGGGCGAGGAGGAGACGGGCTCGCCCTCGCTCCCGGCCTTTCTCGCGAAGAACGCCAAGACGCTGAGCGCCGACATCGCGCTCGTCTGCGACACGGGCATGTGGTCCTATGGCGTGCCGGCGATCACGACGACGCTGCGCGGCCTCGTCGGCGAGGAGGTGATCCTCACCGGCGCGAGCCGCGACCTGCATTCCGGGCTCTACGGCGGGATCGCGGTCAATCCGATCCACGTGCTCGCGCGGATCATCGCGGATCTCCGCGACGAGAAGGGGGCGATCACGATTCCGGGCTTCTATGACGGAGTCGAGGAACTCCCCGAGGAGATCGCCGAACAATGGCGCGACCTCGGCTTCGACGCCGACGGTTTTCTGAAGGCGGTGGGCCTGACGACGCCCGCCGGCGAAAAGGACCGCCTGCCGCTCGAGCAGCTCTGGTCGCGGCCGACCTGCGACGTCAACGGCATCGTCGGCGGTTATACGGGCGAAGGCGCGAAGACCGTGCTCCCCGCCAAAGCCAGCGCGAAGCTCTCGTTCCGCCTCGTCGGCAAGCAGAACCCGGAGCGCATTTCCAAAGCGTTCCGCGAATTTGTGACCTCGCGCCTGCCGCCCGACGTGAAGGCGGAATTCATCGGCCACGGCGCGAGCGGCGCGATCACCCTGCCGGTCAAGAACGAGGCGCTGCGCCGCGCCGCGCGCGCGCTCGAAGAGGAATGGGGCAAGCCCACCGCGCTCATGGGCTGCGGCGCGTCCATCCCGATCGTCGGATCCTTCAAGAAGGAGCTCGGCATGGACACCCTGCTGGTCGGCTTCGCCTATGAGGACGACCAGATCCATTCGCCGAACGAGAAATACGAACTGAGCTCCTTCGCCAAGGGCGCGCGCTCCTGGGCGCGCATCCTCTCCGCGCTGGCGGCGTGAGCGGGGCCGAGCCCCGGGTCGGCTGCGGCGCCGCCATCGTGCGGGACGGGCGCATCCTGCTGGTGAAGCGTGTCCGGCCGCCCGAGGCGGGCGCGTGGAGCCTGCCCGGCGGCAAGGTCGATTTCCTGGAGCGGGTCGAGGACGCGATCCGCCGCGAGATTTCTGAAGAGACGGGCCTTTCGATCCGGCTCGTTCGCCCGTTGAGGCTCGTCGAGATGCTGGGGCAGGACGGGCAGCACTGGGTTTCGCCGGTCTGGCTCGCGGAACCGGAGAGCGGCGAAGCCGAGAACCGGGAGCCGGACAAGATCGCGGGAATGGACTGGTTTCCACTCGATCAGCCGCCCGCGCCGCTCTCACAGGCAGCGCGCGAGGCGCTCGGCGCATTGTCGGCCATGCGGGACTGAGGGGCGGGCGGAGCGATGCTCTTGGACTGGGGAGAGGCGCTCAAACCGGCCGAATCGGCGTTTCTGCTCGCCTTTCCGTCGCTCTTCTCGATCATCAATCCGCTCGGCATGGCTTTCGTCTTCGACGGGGTCACCAGCGGATTCGGCCGCGCGCAGCGCGAGCGGATCGCGGGGCGGGTCGGCGTCTATTCCTTCTTCGTGATGTTCGTGGCGCTCTGGGCGGGCGCCTATGTGCTGAATTTCTTCGGCGTCTCGCTTTACGCCCTGCGCATCGCGGGCGGCATGGTCGTGAGCTTGAGCGGCTGGCGGCTCCTGACCGCCGAACCGAACAGGGCGCACAGCGAAGAAAAGGAGGTTCCGGCCGACCGCGCCGAGTACGACCCCGACGCATTGGCCTTCTTTCCGCTCACGCTCCCCTTCACGACCGGGCCCGGCACGATCGCCGTCGCCATCACGCTGGGCGCCGACCGGCCCGCCGCCGGCGCCGGACTGGCCATTTTCTTCATCGGCTGCACGTTAGCCGCGCTCGCCAACGCGCTTATCATCTGGGTCGCCTATCGCTACGCCGACCGCCTCTCGGGTTTCATCGGCGCGACCGGACGGCTCGTGGTCGGCAGGCTCACGGCCTTCCTGCTCATGTGCATCGGCGTGCAGATCCTGCTCGGCGCGATCGGCGACCTGCTCGCGAAATGGGGGCTGACCTGAAGGGCGGGCGCAGGGGCGCCGCGCATATGAAAAAAGCGAACAGATAAATTTTTTCTTCTGATTTTCTGATCTCGTTGCTATCATGCGCGATCGCCGTCAAGCCGAAAGCCGCCCATGCGCAAATCGTCGAAGCTGATCATGACGCGAGGCCGTGCGGCCGTCCCGAGCGCGCGCCGGCTCGAAAATGCGTTCACGCTCGCCGCGCCGGAAGGAAAAGCCAGCGCAACCCGTTGAAAAGCCTCGATTCGCGGAAGGAAATGGCTTCTTTTTGGGCCGGTTTTCCCCTGAAATTAAGCTCGAAAACGCTCGTTTTGTGAAGAAAACGTCGAAAACAGGCGCTGAATTGCTGCAAAAGCGCGCGAGAACGTCGCCGTTTTCTCCACGCAGTTCATGAGAAAAGGACAGTCAAGGCATGATGCGCCCGGTCGTGATCGCCCCTTCCATTCTCTCGGCCGACTTCTCCATGATCGGCCAGGAAGTCCGCGCGGTGGACGCGGCCGGCGCCGACTGGATCCATCTCGACGTCATGGACGGGCATTACGTCCCCAACATCACCTTCGGCCCGCCGGTGATCGCCGCGCTCCGGCGGCACTCGAAGAAGCCCTTCGACTGCCACCTGATGATCTCGCCCTGCGACCCCTATCTCGAAGCCTTCGCCGAGGCCGGGGCGGACCACATCACGATCCACGCCGAGGCGACGATCCATCTCGACCGTTCGCTCGACGTCATCCGTTCGCTCGGCAAGAAGGCCGGCGTGGCGCTCAATCCCGCGACGCCCGAGAGCGCGATCGAATATGTGATCGACCGGCTCGACCTCATCCTCGTCATGACGGTCAATCCGGGCTTCGGCGGTCAGGCCTTCATTCCGGCGATGCTGGAGAAGGTCGCCCGGGTGAGAAAGATGATCGGCTCGCGCGACATCCGCCTCGAAGTCGACGGCGGCGTCGCGCCCGACACAGCGCCGGCGCTCACGCAGGCCGGCGCCGACGCGCTGGTCGCGGGCTCCCACATCTTCAAGGGCGGCGAGGCGGCCTATGCCGCGAATATCGCGGCGATCCGCGGCGCCTGCTTGGCCCCTGCGCCCAGGAGGCTGATCCGGGTCTGCCTCTCGATCCCGCGTCAAATCGCACTATGAATGCGAGGATCCTTGGAACGGCGAGGAAGCGGCCTATTTTCAGCGAAGGAATTCGCGCCGCGTCTCGTTGTCCGGGTCTCGCACGCGCCGCCGCCGTCCAGCGACACGGCGACAGTTTGAACAGCGGGAAAATCTGGGATGAACAAGCCCGTCAAGCAGCATCTGATCGATCCCGAGATCTGCATCCGCTGCCATTCCTGCGAGGCGGCGTGCACGGTCGGCGCGATCGAGCACGACGAGCGCAACGTCGTGGTGAAGGCGGAGATGTGCAACGCCTGCATGGACTGCATCCCCGTCTGCCCTACAGGCTCGATCGACAACTGGCGCCTCGTCGAGACGCCCTATCCGCTCGACGACCAGTATGGCTGGGACGAACTGCCGAAGCAGGAAGCGCTGCCCGAGACGCTCTCGGAACTCGACGTTTCCGACGAAGCGGTCGATCCGGATGTCGCGGCGCTGCTGGCCGACGCGCATGGCGGCGCAGGCGGCAGGGCGCGCGCGCCTGCGTCCGCCTCGAAGCCGACGGTCAATCTCTATACCCCGGCGCGTCCGGCCGAGGCGGTCGTTCAGGGCAATTACCGGCTGACCGCCGAAGGCTCCGATTCCGACGTGCGCCACATCATCCTCGATTTCGGCGCGCAGCCCATGCCCGTCCTCGAAGGCCAGAGCATCGGCATCCTGCCGCCGGGCGTGGACGCGAACGGCAGGCCGCATCGCCTGCGGCTTTATTCGGTGTCGAGCCCGCGCGACGGCGAGCGGCCGAACTTCAACAATCTGTCGCTGACCGTGAAGCGCGAGCCGGGCGGGGTCTGCTCGAACTATGTCTGCGACCTGAAGCGCGGCGACAAGGTGAAGGCGGCCGGGCCGTTCGGGGCGACCTTCCTCATGCCGAACGACGCGAGGGCGAAGCTCCTCATGATCTGCACCGGCACGGGGGCCGCGCCTTTCCGCGCCTTCACCATGCGCCGCCAGCGCTCGGAGCCGGCGCGCGAGAGCGGCATGACGCTCGTCTTCGGCGCCCGCGCGCCCGATTCGCTCCCCTATTTCGGACCGCTCGGCAAAGTGCCGGAGACGCTGCTCAGGAAGCATTTCGCCTTCAGCCGCGTCGAGGGCGAGCCCAGGACCTATGTGCAGGACAAGCTGCGCGAGCGGCAGGACGAGATCGCGCCGCTGCTGACCGACCCGAACGCCCACATCTATGTCTGCGGCCGCCGCGACATGGAGCAGGGCGTGGAGGAAGCGCTCGGCAACATCGCCGAGAGCTTCGGCATGCAATGGCGCGCGATCCGCGACGCGATGCGCGAGGAAGGCCGCTATCACATCGAGACGTATTGAGCGGCTTTGGGGCCGCTCAAGCCGCCGCGGCTTCGGCCTCCGGCTTCGGCTTCGCCCGGAGCCCGATCAGATGGCAGATCGCGAAGACGAGATCGGCGCGGTTCATCGTGTAGAAATGCAGATCCTCGACGCCGTGGTCGATAAGGTCGATCACCTGCTCGGCGCAGACCGCCGCCGCGACGAGCCGGCGCGTCGCGGGATCGTCCTCGAGGCCGTCGAACCGGTCGGCGAGCCATTGCGGAATGCTCGCGCCCGTCTTGCGGGCGAAGTTCGCCGTCTGCCGGAAATTCTGCACGGGGATGATCCCGGGCAGGATCGGGATCTTGATGCCCGCCGCGGCGGCGACGTCGAGAAAGCGGTAGTAGGCGGTGTTGTCGAAGAAGAACTGGGTGATCGCGCGGTCCGCGCCCGCCCCGACCTTGCGCTTCAGGACCTCGATGTCGTGGAGAAGCGTCGGGCTCTGCGGATGCTTCTCGGGGTAGGTTCCGACCGAAACCTCGAAATTGCCGATCTCCTTGGCGTCGGCGACGAGGTCCGCCGTCGAGCGGTAGCCGTCCGGATGGGCTTCGTAAGGCGCGTCGAGCCCGGTCGGCGGATCGCCGCGCAGCGCCACGATGTGGCGCACGCCCGCGCCATGATAGGCGGAGAGCGTCTCGCGGATCTCGTCCCGCGACGCCCCGACGCAGGTGAGATGGGCCGCCGGATTCAGCGAGGTCTCGCGCACGAAGCGCGCGACCGTCGCATGGGTGCGCTCCCGCGTCGTGCCGCCCGCGCCATAGGTGACGGAGACGAACGAGGGCTGAAGCGGTTCGAGCCGCGCGGCGGCCTCCCAGAGATTGGCCTCCATCTCCGGCGTCTTCGGCGGGAAGAACTCGAATGAGACGCGGACAGGCGCGCCGGAACGGCTTGGCGGAAGGATCTTGGCGGCCATCAGGCGAACTCCACGTCGCTCTTGGGAATGGGATCGGCGATCATGCGCGGGTCCTCGGCCAGCCAGACGGCGACCGTCAGCTTGTCCGCCTCGCTGGCCGCGGGCGCGATGCGCTTCACGCGCACGCCGACGAGCCCCGCCTCGGTGAGATAGCCCTCGACCTCGGAGGGCGCGAAGCCGAGCCGCCGATGCGCGAAATCGGTCCGCAGGACTTCCTCGGTATGGGCGTCGAAATCGACCACGACGAGCCGCCCGCCCGGGCTCAGGGCGAGCGCGGCCTGTTTGAGCGCGCGCGCCGGATCGTCGAGGAAATGCAGGACCTGATGGATGACGACGAGGTCGTAGCCGCCGCGCTCGACGGGCGGCGCGTAGATGTCGCCCTGGCGCAGCGTGACGTTGCGAAGGCCCGCCTGGTCGACGCGGCTGCGGGCGAGCGCCAGCATGGCCGCGCTCTGGTCGACGCCGACGGCGCGCCCCGCCTTCGGCGCGAGCAGTTCCAGCATTCGGCCGGTGCCGGTGCCGAGGTCGAGCAGATTGTAGAAGGGCTTGTCGCCGATCAGTTCGATCACCGCCGCTTCGACGCGCGCCTCGGAGACATGGAGCGCCCGAATCCGGTCCCAGTCGGCGGCCTGCTCGGCGAAATAGGCCTCGGCCTGCTTGCGCCGCGCCTCGCGCGCCATGTCGAGGCGCTCGCGGTCCGCCGTCAAAGTCGGGTCCTCGGGATCGAGGCGCGCGACGAGATCGCGCGCGAGCGCGCCGCCTTCATCGGCGAGGCGGAAGAAGGCCCAGGCGCCCTCGCGGCTGCGCTCCGCCAGGCCCGCATCGACCAGGAGCTTGAGATGGCGCGAGACGCGCGGCTGGGACTGGCCGAGAATGGCGACGAGTTCGCTCACGGTCAGCTCCGCCTCCGCGAGCAGCGCCAGTATGCGAAAGCGGGTCGGCTCGCCCGCCGCTTCGAGCGCGGCGAGGAGCGCGGAGAAAGCCTGGGGCCGAGGAGGCTCGAATTTAGACATAAACATATCTTTATGTGTTGTGAGGCGGGTTGGCAAGGGCGAGACACGGATCGCGATCGAAGATTTTCAAAACCGCGCGTTCGGCTCTAAGAGCGGGCGCCATGCCCCGCTTCAAGCTCATCCTCGAATATGACGGCGCTTCCTTCGTCGGCTGGCAACGGCAGGAGAACGGCCTCTCGGTGCAGGAAGCGCTGGAGGACGCCATTTTCGCCATGACGGGCGAGCGCACGATCGCGCATGGCGCGGGGCGCACCGACTCGGGCGTCCATGCAACCGGGCAGGTCGCGCATGTCGATCTTGGACGCGACTGGGCGCCGTTCCGCCTGTCCGAGGGGCTCAATGCGCATCTCGTTCCGCGCGCCATCGCGGTGCTCAAGGCCGAACCGGTCGCGGACGATTTCGACGCGCGCCGCAGCGCGACGGGCCGGGCCTATCTCTATCGCATCGTCAATCGCCGCGCGCCGCTCGCGCTCGAACGCGGCCGCGCGTGGCATGTGAAGCAGAAGCTCGACGTGGGCGCGATGGCGGAAGCGGCGATCGCGCTGCTCGGGCGCCACGACTTCTCGACCTTCCGCGATTCGCAGTGCCAGGCCGCGTCCCCGGTTCGCACGCTCGACCGGCTGGACGTGAGCCGGGACGGCGACCTCATCCTGTTCGAGGTCTCGGCGCGCTCTTTCCTCCATCGGCAGGTGCGCTCGATGGTGGGCTCGCTCGTGGACGTGGGCGCGGGGCGCTGGACCGTCGCGACCCTGCGAGCCGCGCTCGAAGCCGCCGACCGCAGCCGCTGCGGGCAGGTCGCGCCCGCGCACGGGCTTTATCTGGCGCGCGTGGAGTACGAGGGGCCATCCTTCCCCTCATCCTTGTAAGGAGCGAGACGCCGCGCCTTCGGCGCCGTTCCTCAGGACGACACGGCTGCGAAATACCGGTCCAGCACGCGCTCGTAGATGCGCGACAGCGCCTCGATGTCCGCGACCGCCGCGCGCTCGTCCACCGCATGGATCGTCGCATTCGGCAGGCCGAAATCGACCACGGGGCAATAATCCTTGATGAAGCGCGCGTCCGACGTGCCGCCGCCCGTGTTGAGCGTCGGCCTTATGCCTGTCACTTCCTCCACCGCGTCGGAGACGAGGTCGGTGAACGGCCCGCGATGCGTCACGAAGGCGGTCGCGGTGCAGGGATCGAAGGTCAGCGCATGGCGCGCGCCGTTGAGCGCCTTCTCGACCCGTCGCGCGATTTCGTCGGCGAGCGTCTCCGGCGTCCAGATCGCATTGAAGCGGATGTTGAACAGAAGCCGCACTTCGCCCGGAATCACGTTCGAGGCCGGATTGCCGACATCGACGCTGACGACCTCCAGATTCGATGGCGCGAAATCGGCGTCGCCCTGATCGAGCGGAGGCGAAACGAGCGCCTCGAGCATGGGCGCGAGGCGGCGCAGCGGGATTGTCCGCGATATGCGGATAGGCCGCGTGACCCTGTTTGCCCAAGAGGGTGAGGCGGCCGGTCAGCGAACCGCGCCGCCCGTGCTTGATCGTGTCGCCGAGCCTTTCAAGACAGGTCGGCTCGCCGACGATGCAATGGTCGAAGCGCTCGCCCTGTGACGCCGCCCATTCGAGCAGCTTCGCCGTGCCGTTGATCGAAGGCCCCTCCTCGTCGCCGGTGACGAGGAAGCTGACCGAACCGGCGAACGGACGCCTGGCCGTGAAGCGCAGCGCGGCGGCGACCGCCGCCGCGAGCCCGCCCTTCATGTCGCAGGCCCCGCGCCCGTAGAGGACGCCATCCGCCACCTCGGCGGCGAAAGGGTCGAAGCGCCAGCGCGCCACATCGCCGGGCGGAACGACATCGGTGTGCCCTGCGAAGGCGAGATTGGGCGCGGCCGTTCCGTAGCGCGCGTAGAGGTTGAGCACGTCTGGCGTGCCCGGCGCCGAGAAAGTCAGGAGTTCTGTCGCGAAGCCCGCGCTTGCGAAGAGGTCGCGAAGGTAGGGCAGGGCGCCTGCATCCTGCGGCGTCACCGAGGGAAAGCGGATCAGCGCGCGGGCGATGTCGAGGGCGGAAGGAACGGCGGGACATCGAAATTCCAACGAACGCGTTTTCGTCACCCCGCGAAAGCGGGGTCCGGGAATGTCGCGCGTTTGCGGTTATCGCGTCGCTGCCCGCGTTCGCGGGCATGACGCAAAACCCTACCTCGGCCGCATCTCGCGCACCGGCGCCGCCCATTCGAGGCCGACGTCGTAGATCGGCGGTTCGGTGTTCGAGAGCAGGTTCCAGAGGCCGGTGTTGGGGCTGCGCTTGAGCGCCTTGATGAGCACCCGCCCGTCGCTGAGCCCGCAGACGCACATGCGCCCGACGAGACTGTCGTCCGGCGGATCGCGCACGTCGTCGTAGAAGACGAGCCAGTTATCGAAGAGCGCGCCCAGCGAATGGCCGCGCACCTGCACCGCCACCGTCGCGGGCTTGGCGTCGATTGGCGCGTCGACCTCGTCGAACGGCCCCTGCCCGTCGGCGTAGAAATGCGCCACCGCCCCCGCTCCCACATAGCCGACGAGGGGCGCCTTGGGCGCGACCCTTCCGCCGCCGCCCAACATTCTCGGCGGTTCGATGCCGAGATATTCCGCAACGATTGCGATTTCGTCAGCGCGCAGGCGGCGATGCCCATTCAGCAGGTCCGTCACGGCGGACGGCGAGCGGCCGAGCGCTTTCGCCAGGCCGCTGCGGGTCTTGCCGGTGTGCTTGAGTCCGGTGCGTATCCAGTCGACGGTCACGGCATCCCTCACGTCATTTCGCGCGAATCGCGGGCGGCGGACCGCCGCAGCGATTCGGGCAAGCCCTGCCCACGCTCGGAATTAACCATTTTTCCGAAAAACAGCAATACCGAAAAACAGAAAGTTGACAACAGGTACAGTTTTTCCGAATATGAACAAATCAAGAACAAATAGCGAGCGGTCAAGGCGCTGATTTGTAACGCGTTTCAAGTGAGCCGGCAGGAGGGGTCCCATGACAGAATCTGTAAATCCGCAACGCAAGCCGCCAAGGACGGACACCGAAAGGATGGCGACGATGCGCGCCTGCGCCCGGCATCTGAAGGACCTGAAGCGCGCACATGCGCGACCGCCGGCCGACGTGCCGTTGCCGTCGAATCCGATCCCGCGCCTCATTTCGCCGGTTCCCGCCGGCTCGTGGTGCACGTCTCCGGCCCAGCTTTGCGCGGAGCTCGCGGAATGACGAAGGCCCCGACCAAGACCCGGCGTCTCCGGACCCCGCAGGAACTCGTGGACGGAGTCATGCAGCGGCTCGACGCCACACCCGAGCGCCTCGCGCGCGCCCGGGACGCCGGCGAAACGCCGACCCGCGACAAGGACCGCATTCGCCGCATCCTCGACCCATTCGACACGATGCGGGCCAACCGGGTGCTGGCGCCGCACGATCCGAAGCTCAACGACATCCGCTGGCTCATCGGCGAATCGCTCCGGCGCACCCATCAGCGGGCGCGGCTCGACGCGCTGCGCGCCGTCGCGCTCGACAGGATCGGCTCGACAGGCTACGGGCCGCGACCCGGGCTACCGCAGTCGGAGGCGGCGCTGCACGCCCGCGACAAGATACGCAAGGCCGAGGACCGAATCGGCCCCCACGCCTGGCCGATCGTGACGCGGATCGTGATCGAGGGCGCCGGTGTGCGCGAATGCCGCGGCTTCGTGCCGGAACTCGTCACGCCGTGGCGGGCCGACGCGGTGATTTCCGACCGGCTGCGCGTCGGCCTCGACCTGATCGGCGAACTGATGGGGGTGACAAGAGCGGCGCTGTAGGGTCGGGCCGGCCTGGCGGGCTGCCGCCATGGCCGGCTCTCATGTCCCGAAAGCGGGCGTCCAACAGCGCCGGGAAACGGCGCCTGGGCCCCCGCTTTCGCGGGGACGACGGCAATCTGCCGAGGGCATGCGAGAATAAGCGGCTCTTGGCGCCGAAGCCTCTCACGCAAACGCCGCGTCCCGGAATTGCACGCGCCGCCGGGTTCATTCACGAGAATTTCAACGCGGCTCCGCAGAAGTGGGGCGTTGACTTCCGGCCCGCGTTGAGGCCGATTTGCGGAAACCCGGTGAACGGGGCTGCGGCAGAGGGGGCGCGGCGTATGGATCAACTCTGGATCACGTGCCATTCGGTGCGTGACAATACACCAGTTCGGCTGGACATTGCCCGTGCGCGTGGCTTCACGGCGTCAGTGGGCGTCACCCGAATTTGGATGCATCTTGACGATGGAGAGGATCAGCCGGTCGACGTGCGGGAGACCGCCGAACAGATCGCGATTCTGATCTTCGAGGCTGAGAATCCTCCCGCCGACGGTTTCCGCGGCTGCATCGGTTCGGAAGCGGATGTTTTTCGCGCCCTCAACTCGGTATTCGGCGGCGGGACGGCGCAGGCGTGAGCGAGCGCCGCGCTCTTACGCCTCCGCGCGCTGCGTGGCGAAGAGGTCCATGTAGCGCTGCCTGAGCTCCGTCTTGCGGAGTTTACCGGTCGCGGTCATCGGAATGGCGGGCAGGATCCGGACGAGCTTCGGAACCTGGAAGCCGCCGAGGCGCTCGGCCGCGAAGGCGACGATCTCGGCTTCCTGGGCTTCAGCGCCCGGCTTCAGCGTGACGAAGGCCGAGACCGCCTCGCCCCATTGCGGATGGGGCAGGCCGACGACGGCGGCGCTCATCACCGCCGGATGCGCCATCAGCGTCTCCTCGATCTTGACCGACGCGACATTCTCGCCGCCCGACTTGATCATGTCCTTCTTGCGGTCGACGAACAGGATCTCGCCGTGCGCGTCGATCATCGCGAGATCGCCGGTGTGATGCCAGCCGAAGCGGCGCGATTCCTCGGTCGCCTTCGGGTCCTTGTAGTAGCCGAGCATCACGTTTGGCCCGCGATGGACCAGTTCGCCGATCTCGCCCGGGGGCAGGAGCCGGCCCTCGTCGTCCATGATGGCGCTCTCGTTGACCATCAGCGACTCGCCCCAGTAATTGCCGAAGCGGAGAAGCTGCCGGTCCGGCATCGACATCGTGGTCGCCGGATACATTTCCGTCTGCCCGCTCGCGAGCACGAAGTTCGGGCACAGCTCCGCGATGCAGCGCTCGATCAGCGGCCGCGGCATCGGCGCCATCGCATAGATGCACGTCTTGAGGCTCGAAAGGTCGAACTCCCTGCGGCGCGGATGGGCGACGATCGCCTGATACATCATCGGAATGCCGACGAAGGCGGTGAGCCTGTCGCGCTCCACCGCCTCCATGCAGGCGACCGGATCGAAGCCGCGCATCAGCGCCATCTTGCCGCCCGCCGCGAGCACGCCCGTGAGCAGCGTATGCGCCGCGCAGTGGAAGAGCGGCAATTGCCCCGAGACGCCGCTCGCGCGGTCGTACTTCATCTCGGCCACGTTGCTCATCGCCGACATGACGACGGAGAGGTGGCAATGCATTGCGCCCTTCGGCCGCGACGTCGTGCCGGAGGTGTAGATGATCATCGCGAGGTCGCGCTCGTCGATCTCAACCTCGGGCTCCTCATCCGACTGGCCCTGCATCAGCTCCTGCAGAACGGGCAGACCCGTCGCCTTCGCCGCGCCTGTGAGGTCGACTGCGATCACGTCGAGGCCGCGGGCTTCGAGCGCCGCGCGGCGCTCGGGCTGGGCCCACAGATTGTCGTCGATCAGCACGGTGCCGACTTCGGCGTGATCGAGAATGAAGCCCATGTCGTCCGGCGCCAGCATCGTGTTGATCGGCGTCCAGACGAGGCCCGCGCGATGGATGCCCATGTTCGCCGCGACGAAGGGAATGGAATTGTTGCAGATCGTCGAGACCTTGGCGCCGGGCTTCACGCCCCGCGCGATCAAGGCATTGGCGACGCGGTTCGCCTCGCGGTCGAGTTCCGCATAGGCGATGCTGCGGTCGCCGTCGGTGAGCGCAACGCGATTCGGGAAGCGCCGCGCCGAGCGGCGCAGGATGTCGCCGATCGCGACGCGTCCGATCTGTCCCGGTCCCGGCACGCCGCCTGTCGCATTGAGGTCCGCCATCGGTCCGTCTCCTTCCCCGAGAACGCCGGCGCCTGTTTCGCGCCTTCGCGGAGCGCGGCCCTCAGGCCGCGACGCCGAATATCTGCCGCGCTTCCTGTGGGCTGGCAACCTCGCGGCCAGCTTCGCGCGCAAGGCGCGCGATGGCCTCGATGAGCTGCCCGTTCGAGGTCGCCTTCGTTCCGTCCGGCAGATAGAACGTATCTTCGAGGCCGGTGCGCAGGCAACCGCCGAGCTCGGCGCAGCGCCGGTGCAGCGGCCAGATCTCGGCCCGCCCGATGGCCGTCACCTGCCAGTGCGCGTCCGGCAGCTTCAGCCTGAGGAGGATCGGCAGGAGGTCGGGATCGGCCGGCATGCCGGATTCGACGCCCATCACGAAATTGTACTGCGGCGTCCGCTCGACCATGCCGTTGCGCCTGTACATGCCGACCGAGCGCACGATGCCGACGTCGAAGCACTCGAACTCGGGCGTCGTGCCCGCGTCCTTCATCGCGTCGAGGAAATCCTGAATCTTGGGCACGGGATTGTCGAACAGCATGGGCGGCCAGGCCCAGGACCCGTCGGCCTTGAGCTTGAGGTAATTGAGCGAGCCCGCATTGCAGGCGGCGATCTCGGGCCTCGTCTCCCGCACGCAGGCGAGCGGTCCGCCATATTCTGGTCCGACGACCCCGGTCGTGTGGTTGATGACGACGCCGGGGCAGGCCTCGCGGATCGCCTGCTGCACCGCCTTCGAGAGCGCCACGTCCCATGAAGGCAGATGACCCTTGCCCGGCCCCTGCTGCCGCAGATGGATATGCATGACGCTCGCGCCCGCGTCGTAAGCCGCCCTGGCCTCGCGCGCCATCTCTTCGGGGGTCACGGGGACGTGATGCTGTCTGGGGTCGGTCAGCACGCCGTTCAGCGCGCAGGTGATGACGGCCTTGTCGCTCATGAATGCTCTGCCATTGGAGGCGTCACGCCGGCGCCTTCGTCTCGATCTCGACCTTCACCGGCAAAAGGCGCAGCTTCCCGGCGAGCGCCTTCACGGCCGCCTCGTCCCCCTCGACGCCGACGTGAACGACAAGCCCGCGCTCCGCGCTCGTGTCGGCGCGAAGCGCTGTGATTCTCACGCCGGCGACTTCCGGCGCGATGCGGCGAACCGCCTCTTCCGCCGCGATCTCGCGCAGGCGCGGCTTGAACACTTTGCCGACGGGCGTGAGCGGAATCTCCTCGACGATCGCGATCGCTTTCGGCCGCGCCGGCGGCTCCGCGACATGCTCCGCCATGAAGGCGGAGAGCGCCGCATGATCGAGCGAGGCGCCGGCCGCGGGCGCGACGAACAGCATCGGCGTCTCGCCGGCGTAGGGATCGGGGAGGCCGACGGCCGCCGCGAGCGCCACGCCCGGAAAGCGGAGCGCCGTGTCCTCGATCATGACCGGATCGATATTGTGCCCGCCGCGGATGATGAGATCCTTGATCCGCCCGACGACGAGGATCTGGCCGCTCTCGTTGATCTGGCAGAGGTCGCCGGTCCGCAGCCAACCTTCGTGGAAGGCGCCTTCGGTCTGGCGCGGATCGCAATAGCCGGGGAAGACCTGCGGACCGCGCGCCAGCAACTCGCCTTTGGGCGAGGGGCCGCGATGGATCTCTCCGTCCGCCAGCACCGCGACTTCGGCGAGCGCGACCGGCAGGCCGACCGCTGCGCCGTCGGGCGCCTTGTCATGCGGCACCTGCGCGATGGCGCCGGAGAATTCCGTCATGCCATAGACCTGCCGCACCGCGTCGCCTCCGCCCCAGGCGTCGAGAAAGCGCCGTTCGATCTCGGGCGGGCAGGTCGAAGCGCCGGTGACGACCATGCGCAAGCGGGAGAGATCGGCGCCGTCCGTCGGCGCGGCGGCGACCGCGCCGAGGCTCGTCGGCGCCATGCCGGTGAACGTGATCCTGTGCTGGTCGAGAATACGCCAGAATTCGGCGACGACTTCGGGATTGCGCATGCCGAGCGGCGTCGGAATGCAGAGCGCCGCCCCCGCGCCGAGCGCCGCCAGCATGCCGACGAAGGCGCCGCCGACGTGAAAGAGCGGCATGCCGATCATGACGCGATCCGAGGGCTGATAGCCGCCCGCCAGCATCGAGCCGATCGCGGAGGCGACCATGTTGCGCTGGGTCATCCGCACGATCTTCGGATGGCCTGTCGTGCCGCCCGTCGGAAGCATGGCGGCGACGCGACTGGCTTCGCCTTCCTGGGCCGGGCCGAGCGCCGAGCGCCAGTCCGGGTCGGGCGCAAGCGGCTCGCCGTCGAAGCGAAGCGAACCGTCGAGCGGCAGCGTCGCGATGCGCTGCAGCGTCGGGACTTCGCGCTCGAGGCCCGCGACCTTTTCGTAAAGACCGCCGGGCGCGCCCGGCGGCGGGGCAAACAGGATTTTGGCGCCCGCCGCCCTCAGTTGCGCGGCGATCGCCTCGCGCGTGAAGAGCAGGTTCAGGGGATTGGCGACGCCGACCGCCGTCGCCGCCCACATCGCGACGACCATTGCGGGGCAGGCCGGCGCGAGCAGCGCGACCGCGTCGCCGGGACCGACGCCCTCGGCGCGGAGCCAGCGCGCCGCCGCGCCGATATAAGCCATGAGCTCGTCGTAGCGTAGCGAGAGCGGAGCGTCGTCCTGCGCCGTTCTCAGATAGACCAGCGCCTCGCCTTGCGGGTTCAGCGCCGCGCCGCGCGCGATGAAGTCGACGACCCGAGGATGCGCGTCGAGCAGCGCCCGCGCTTCCCCGTCGAGGCGTTGGCGCTCCGCTTCCGGGTAGCTCAGCGGCAGTGCGGTCATGGGGCGCGGATCATGCGAAGGTTCGGGCCCGGCTTCTTGCGTCAAGTCGCTCCCGCGGCGATTTTTGCGGCGCTTCGCGGCCAGCCCGTCGGGCGGCCCGCGATAGACCGCAAGGTCGCGCGAACCGGAAAAGATGGCGCGGGGCTTCAGTCCATAAAAGCGGCGAACCGAATGGGAGAAATGCGTGGAATCGGGATAGCCGATATCCTGCGCGAGCCGCGCCAGGTTCACATCCTCGCTGACATAGTGGAGCAGATGACGGGCCCGCTTCCAGGCGCGAAAGGCCCGGAAGCTGACGTCGGTCTCCTCGCGGAAGAGATGCAGGAAGCGCGAGACGGAAAGGCCGGCGGCCGCCGCGCATGCGGCGGCGGACGCGGGCTCCCGTTCGAAGGCGGTGGCGCGCGCGATGGCGCGGACAATGCGCGGGTCCATGGCTCGCGCGGGGAGGGGCTCGCCGAAACAGAGCCGGTCGAGCGCGGCCGCGTCGATCGTCTCCGGGTTAAGGCGCGCAAGCGCCGCATAGGCCGCCCGAACGCGGCCCGCGACGGCGCGCCGCTCGGACCCTGCGAGCCGGGCCGCAAGCCTTTCGAGTCCGCCGGGCGCCACCGTCTCGGGCTCGATGACGAGGCAGACGACCGAGCGCCCTCCGCTCGTGATCGTGTGACGCAGATTCGGCGGCGCGAAGATCAGGTCCGGGTCCTCCTCGCGCACGCCGTCGGCGGCCATCGAGAGCCCGCCTTCCAGCGCGACATAGATATTGAAGCCGCTGGAGATCCGGTTCTTCGGCCGCCCGAGCAGGCCCGCATAGAAGACCCGCTCCGGCGTGATCAGCATCAAATGACGGCGCGAAACGCCCGGCGCATCCATACTTCTCTCCTCCCGTCGCGCGGCGATTGTCCACTCGGCCGTCGCGAATTTTGAGCTTAAGTCATGCGGGCGAAAGGCGGCAACATCCAGGCGCCGTTTTGCCCTGCCTACGCCGCCTTGCGGCTCTCGGCCGCGACCGCCCGCCTGTATCCCTCCCGCTCCTGAAGGCGCGCGAGATAGGCCGCGACATTGGGCGTGAAGTCCTTGCCGAGCCCGATCATTTCCGCGAGCCGCAGCGCATAGCCGACCACGATGTCGGCCGCGGTGAAGCGCCCGGCGCAGAGCGTCTCGCTTTCGCTGAGCCCCGCTTCGACCGCGCGCAGGCGCCCGTGGAACCAGCGCGCATAATCCTCCACCACCTGCGGAATGCGGCGCTCCTCCGGCTCCAACTGGCCGTATCGGAGCACCAGCGTCTGCGGGAAGGTGAGGGTCGCGTCGGAGAAATACATCCAGTTGAGGAAGGTCGGGTAAGCCGCCTCGTCGGGCGCGACGACGAGCGGCGTGGGGCCGTGCCGCACCCCCAGATAATGGCAGATGGCCGAGGATTCGGTCATCCGCGCGTCGCCCTCGATGAAGAACGGAATGGTGCCGAGCGGATTGATCGCCAGATAGTCCTTGGCGTGGACGCGCGGCGGAAAGGGGAGCAATTTCAGGTCATAAGCGAGCCCCATTTCCTCCAGCATCCAGAGCGGCCGGAAGGATCGCGCGGCCCGGCAGTGATAAAGCGTGATCATCGGATTCTTGATTTCCCTCTCAAGGCGTCGCGGCGCCCGGCAATTCGTGCTTAGCACGCTGACGCAAGACGCGCCCCGGCGCGGCGCGCATGAGACGCTCCCATGCCTTTTCGCGCGACGGGTCCCTGACTGGACATGCCGATTCTCGAGTCCATTCTCTCTCCGGGCAGCCCGGCCTTTCAGGAGAACCGCGCCAACATGCTCGCGCTGATCGGCCGGGTGCGGGCGCTCGAGGAACGCACGCGCAAGGCTTCGGCGGCCTCGAAGCCCCAATTCGAGAAGCGGGGCCAGCTTCTGCCCCGCGAACGCCTGGCGCTTCTCATCGATCCGGGCGCGCCCTGGCTGGAATTCTCGACGCTGACCGGCTACCGGCTGGACAATCCCGACCCGGAGAAGAGCGTGCCCGGCGGCGGGGCGATCTGCGGGATCGGCTATGTTGCCGGCGCGCGCTGCATGGTCCTCGTCTCCGATTCGGGCATCGACGCGGGCGCGCTCCAGCCGAAGGGCCTCGACAAGATCCTGCGCGCCCATGAGATCGCGCTCGAAAACAAGCTGCCCTTCGTCCAGCTCGTCGAGAGCGCGGGCGCCAATCTCATGGCCTACCGGGTCGAGGATTTCGTGCGCGGCGGCGCGACCTTCCGCAACCTCGCGCTCATGTCCGCGGCCGGGCTGCCGGTGGTGACGGTGACGCATGGCTCGTCCACGGCGGGCGGCGCCTACCAGACGGGTCTCTCGGATTACATCGTCCTCGTGCGCGGGCGCTCGCGGGCCTTCCTCGCCGGGCCGCCGCTTCTCAGGGCCGCGACCGGCGAGATCGCCACCGAGGAGGAGCTCGGCGGCGCCGAAATGCACACGACCGTCTCCGGGCTCGGCGACTATCTCGCCGAGGACGACCGCGACGCGATCCGCATCGCCCGGGACATCGTGGCGAAGCTCGACTGGACGCGCGGCGCGCCTTCCGAGGGCGGACCTGCCGCGAAGCCGCCGCGATACGACGCCGAGGAACTGCTCGGCGTCATGCCCGCCGACTACAAGCAGCCGGTCGACATGAAGGAGGTCATCGCGCGCATCGTCGACGATTCCGACTTCCTCGAATTCGGCGCGCTCTACGGGTCCGCCACCGTCTGCGGCCATGCGGCGATCGACGGCTTTCCGATCGGCATCGTCACGAACAACGGCCCGATCGATTCGGCGGGCGCGGCGAAAGCCACGCATTTCATTCAGGCCTGCTGCCAGGCCGATACGCCGCTGCTCTATCTCAACAACACGACCGGATACATGGTCGGCCGCGCGCATGAGGAAGCGGGCATCATCAAGCATGGCTCGAAGATGATCCAGGCTGTCTCGAACGCGACCGTGCCGCAGATCACGATCTATTGCGGCGCCTCGTTCGGGGCCGGAAACTACGGCATGTGCGGAAGGGGCTTCCATCCGCGCTTCTGCTTCTCGTGGCCCAATGCGAAGACAGCGGTGATGGGCGGGGAGCAGGCGGCGCGCACCATGGCGATCGTCTATGAGGAAGGCGCGAAACGGAGAGGCGTCGCGATCGACCGTGCGGAGCTTGAGAAGCTCGAAAAGCGCATCACCGACAATTTCGACCGGCAGATGGACGTGTTCACGACGAGCGCGCAGGTTCTGGACGATGGCGTCATAGACCCGCGCGACACGCGGGCGGTTCTGTCCTATGTGCTTTCCATATGCCGCGAGGCGCAGGTCCGCTCGCCGCGCAGGATCCAGTTCGCGGTGGCGCGGCCGTGAGAGCGGCGCATTGAAGATCGGGAGGAGGCCCTATGATCCTGACGCCGGAGCATGAGGAAATTCGCCGCGCGACGAAAAGCTTCATCGAGCGCGAGATCAATCCGCATGTCGAGGAATGGGAGGAGAAGGGCATCTTTCCCGCCCACGACGTTTTCCGCAAGCTCGGCAAGCTCGGGCTGCTCGGCGTCACCAAGCCGACCGAATATGGCGGGATGGGACTCGACTATTCCTACGGCGCCGTCTTCTGCGAGACGCTCGCGCATATCAAATGCGGCGGCGTGCCGATGGCGATCGGCGTGCAGGTGGACATGGCGACGCCCGCCATGGCGAAGCACGGCTCCGACGCGTTGCGCAGGGAGTTTCTCGCGCCGTCGATCACCGGCGATCTCGTCCTCTGTCTCGGCGTCTCCGAGGTCGGCTCGGGCTCGGACGTCGCGTCGGTGAAGACGACGGCGCGCGCCGACGGCGACGATTATGTCATCAGCGGCGGCAAGATGTGGACGACGAACGGCATTCAGGCGGACGCCTGCGTCGTGCTCGCCAACACGTCCGACGGACCCGTTCACCGCAACAAGTCGCTGATCGTCGTGCCGCTCGGGGAGAAGGGCGTCGAACGGGCGCGGAAGCTCCGCAAGATCGGCATGAACGCGTCGGACACCGCGCAGCTCTTCTTCGATGAAGTGCGCGTGCCCCGGCGCAATCGCATTGGCGAAGAGGGGCTCGGCTTCGTCTATCAGATGGAGCAGTTCCAGATCGAGCGCCTGTTCGCGGCGCTGACCGCGGGACAATCGCTGCTCAACGTCATCGACGAAACTGTCGCCTACACCCGAGACCGCAAGGCGTTCGGAAAGTCGATCCTCGACAACCAGTGGGTCCAGTTCAAGCTCGCCGAATACAAGACGGAGGTGGAGGCGCTGCGCTCGCTGACCTGGCGCGCGGTGGATGTGGTTGTGGCGGGCGGCGATGCGACAGAGCTTGCCTCGATGGCGAAGCTCAAGGCCGGGCGGCTCATGCGCGAGGTGATCGACGGCTGCCTCCAGTTCTGGGGCGGCATGGGCTATGTGTGGGAGAGCAGCATCTCGCGCGCATTCCGCGATGGGCGGCTCTCGTCGATCGGCGGCGGCGCGGACGAGGTGATGCTCCAGATCATCTCGAAATACATGGGCACGTTCCCGAAGACGGCGTGAAGGATCCGCAATGTCCGGCGCGACGCCCTTCACGAAGACTCCTCGTCGCCAACCGCGGCGAGATCGCGCTGCGCATCATGCGCACGGCGCGCGCGATGGGATATCGAACCGTCGCCGTCTATTCCGACGCCGACCGCGACGCCCGCCATGTGCGCGAAGCGGACGAGGCCCTGCGCATCGGAGGATCGGCGCCGGCACAGTCTTATCTCGTCCATCGACGCGATCCTCGCCGCCGCGCGCAAGAGCGGGGCGGACGCGGTGCATCCGGGCTATGGCTTCCTCGCCGAAAATGCGGCTTTCGCGCAGGCCTGCCGCGACGCGGGCCTCGTCTTCATCGGCCCCTCGCCCGAGGCCATCGCCGCCATGGGCGACAAGGCCGCCGCCAAGCGGATCATGCGCGAGGCGGGCGTGCCCTGCGTTCCCGGTTACGAGGGCGAGGACCAGAGCGATGCGACGCTTCGCGCCGAAGCGGCGAGAATCGGCTTTCCCGTGATGATCAAGGCGGCGGCGGGCGGCGGCGGCCGGGGCATGCGGCTCGTCGAATCGCTCGAAGCTTTCGATGCCGCGCTGGGCGCCGCGCGCTCCGAGGCGAAGAGCGCCTTCGGCGACGATCGCGTGATCGTCGAAAAGGCGATCGTCGATCCCCGTCACATCGAGATTCAGGTTTTCGCCGACCGCTTCGGCGCAGCCGTTCATCTCGGCGAGCGCGACTGTTCCGTGCAGCGGCGTCACCAGAAGCTGATCGAGGAGGCGCCGTCGCCCGCTGTCTCGCCGGACTTGCGCGCCCGCATGGGCGAGACCGCGGTCGCCGCCGCGAAGGCGATCGCCTACGAGGGCGCGGGCACGCTCGAATTCCTGCTCGATCGCTCCGGCGCTTTCTACTTCATGGAGATGAACACGCGCCTGCAGGTGGAGCATCCGGTGACGGAGGCGATCACCGGCCTCGATCTCGTCGAACTGCAATTGCGCGTCGCGGCCGGCGAGCCGCTTCCGATCCGGCAGGAGGACGTGCGCTTCGAGGGCCACGCGATCGAGGTTCGTCTCTGCGCGGAAAGTCCCGCCGACGGCTTCCTGCCGCAGAGCGGCAGGCTTCATCTGTGGCGGGCGCCGCAAGGCGCGCGGATCGAGCACGCGCTGGAATCGGGCGCCGAGATCCCCCCGTTCTACGATTCGATGATCGCGAAGCTCGTCGGCTGCGGCGCCTCGCGCGAGGAGGCGCGGCGGCGCCTCAAGCGCGCGCTCCGCGAGACCGAGGCGCTCGGCGTCGCGACGAATCAGGCGTTCCTGCTGCGTTGCCTCGACGATCCCGTTTTCGCGGCGGGAGAAGCGACCACGTCCTTCATCGCGGAGCGCGGCGCGGAACTGCTGGCGGAGGATGACGAAGAAGCGGCGCGCGCATCCGCCGTCGCCGCCGCGCTTCTCTACGCCACGGCCCGTCCGGAGGGCGTATCCGCGCTCGCGCATCGCCTGCCGATCGCGCTTCGTCTCGCGATTGACGGGAAGCCTTGCGACGTCGAATTCATCAATCTCGGAGCGGGCCGCTGCCGCGCGACATTGGGGGAGCGGAGCTTCGAACTCGCGATTGTCGAATGCGAGCGGAACGACGCGCGCGTCGATTGCGACGGGCTCATCGAGCGCGTCGCCTTCGTTCGGGAAGGCTCGCAACTCTTCTTCTCCTGTCGCGGCGTCGCGCGCCGCGTCGAAGATCGCACCCACGCGGTCGCGGCGTCCCGGCGCGAGGCGGCCAGCGACGGCAAGATCCGGGCGGCGCTGAATGGCCGCGTCGTCGCGGTCGAGGTCGCGGTCGGCGACCGGGTCGAGGCCGGCCAGCGCGTGGTCACGCTCGAAGCCATGAAGATGCAGCATGTGCACGCCGCGCCCTTCGCCGGCCGCGTGGCGGCCCTGCATGTGACGCAAGACGATCAGGTCGCGGCCCATCGCGTCGTCGCGGAGATCGAACGGGAGGGAACGGCGCCATGAGCGACAGCGAGCCTGTTCTCTTCGAGCAGCGCGGGGCGGCCTTCTGGATCGTCCTGAACCGCCCCGACAAGCGCAACGCGATCAACGCCGAGGTGGTTGCGGGCGTCAGCGAAGGCTATGCGCGCGCCCACGCCGATCCGGCAGTCCGCGCCATCGTGCTGACCGGCGCGGGCGACAAGGCCTTCTGCGCGGGCGGCGACCTTCAGCCCGGCAAGGGCTTCGCCTTCGACTTCGCCCGGCCCAATCTGGCCTATGCCGATCTCTTGAGGCAGGCGGCCGCCGCCACCCTGCCGACGATCGCGCGCGTGAACGGGATCTGCATGGCGGGCGGCATGGGCCTGCTCGCCATGACGGACATGGCGGTCGCGAGCGACGCCGCGCTCTTCGGACTGCCGGAGGTCAAGGTCGGCGTCTTTCCGATGCAGGTGCTCAGCCTGCTGCAGGGCCTCGTCGCGCAGCGCACGCTCCGCGAATGGTGCCTGACCGGCGAGCCTTTCGACGCGGAGAGCGCGCGCGCGGCCGGGCTCGTCAACTATGTCGTCCCGGCCGAAAAGCTGGACGAAAGGACGGACTGGCTCGTCGCCCGCCTCGCCGACAAGTCGCCGACCGCGATCCGGCGCGGCAAATATGCGATGCGGGCGCTGGCCTCGATGTCGTTCGAGGAGGGACTGGCCTACGCCGAGAGCGCCATCGCGACCCTTGCGCTGACCGAGGACGCGAAGGAGGGGCTTGCGGCTTTCAACGAAAAGCGCAAACCCTCCTGGACGGGCCGCTGAAGAGGAAACGCCAAGAGCGATGTCGGAAGACCCTGTTGTCGTGTCGCGGCCTGCGCCGGGCGTTGCCGAAGTCCGGCTGAACCGGCCCGACAAGCTCAATGCGATTACGCCCGCGGTCTTTCGTGGCCTCGCGAACGCCGGCCATATGCTTTCGACGCGAAGCGGATTTGCGCGCCGTCGTGCTCTGTGGCGAGGGCCGCGCCTTCTGCGCCGGAATCGACCTTTCCGCTTTCCAGGGCGCCGGGGAATCCATCGCGCCGGGCGCGCTCGCGGTCCGCACGCACGGGATCGCCAATCTCTATCAGGCCGCCGCCTGGGTCTGGCGCACGCTGCCCGTTCCCGTGATCGCGGCGCTGACGGGCGTCGCCTATGGCGGCGGGCTCCAGATCGCGCTCGGCGCCGACATCCGCATCGCGCGGGCGGATGCGCGCCTGTCCGTGATGGAGATCAACTGGGGCCTCGTGCCCGACATGGCCGGCATGGTCCTCATGCAGAAGCTCGTCCGCGAGGACATTCTGCGCGACCTCTGTCTCACGGGCCGCATCGTTTCGGGCGCGGAGGCCAGGGACATCGGCCTCGTGACCGCGCTGCACGACGATCCGCACGCGGCGGCGCTCGAGAAGGCGCGCGAGATCGCGGGCCGGAGTCCAGCCGCGGTGCGGGCGGCGAAGCGGCTTCTCAATCTCGCCGCGAGCGCGTCGCCCGAAAGCGTCCTGCTCGCGGAATCCTATGAGCAGGCGGCCTTGCTCGGCAGCGCCGAACAGCGCGAAACGGTAAGGGCGCGGCTCGAAAACCGCGCGCCCGCTTACGCGCCGAAGGGCTGAATCGGGACAGACAAACACGGAGGAGAAACGAAAGATGGGCGAGGCCTATATCGTGGCGGCGGCGCGGACCGCGGGCGGACGGCGCAACGGGCGCGTCGCGGGCTGGCATCCGGCCGATCTCGGCGGCGTGATCCTCGACGCGCTCGTCGAGCGTTCGGGCGCCGATCCCGCGCTCGTCGAAGATGTCGTCATGGGCTGCGTCTGTCAGGCCGGCGAGCAGGCGTCGAATGTGGCGCGCGGCGCCGTGCTCGCGTCGAAGCTGCCCGAGAGCGTGCCGGCGGTCTCTGTCGACCGGCAATGCGGATCGTCGCAGCAGGCGCTGCATTTCGCGGCCGCGACCGTCATGTCCGGCGCGATGGATGTCGTCATCGCGGCGGGCGTCGAGAGCATGAGCCGCGTGCCGATGGGCCTGCCGGTGGAACTGCCGGCGAAGTCCGGCTTCGGCCACCCGAAGAGCCCGCGGCAGGAGGCGCGCTATCCCGGCGTCCAGTTCAGCCAGTTCACCGGCGCCGAGATGATGGCCGAGAAATACGGCTTCTCGAAAGACGACCTCGACGCCTTCGGCTATCGGAGCCAGCGCAGGGCGATCGCCGCCACGCAGGCCGGCCATTTCAGCCGGGAGATCGTGCCGATCGAGGTCACGCTGCCCGACGGGACGAAAGACATTCACGCGGTCGACGAAGGGATTCGCTTCGACGTCACGCTCGAAGGCGTCCGGAACGTCAAGCTGATCCGCGAAGGCGGCCGGGTCACCGCCGCGACCGCGAGCCAGATCTGCGACGGCGCCTCCGGCGTGATGGTCGTCAACGAGCGCGGCCTCAAGGCGCTCGGCGTTGCGCCGATGGCGCGCATTCATGCGATGACGGTCTCGGGCGGCGACCCGGTGATCATGCTCGAGGAGCCGCTTTTCTGCACCGACAAGGCGCTGAAGCGCGCGGGCATGACGATCGACGACATCGACCTCTTCGAGGTCAACGAGGCCTTCGCCCCGGTGCCGATGGCGTGGCTCCGGCACACCGGGGCCGATCCCGAACGGCTCAACGTGCATGGCGGCGCGATCGCGCTCGGCCACCCGCTCGGAGGCTCGGGGACGAAGCTCATGACCACGCTCATTCATGCGCTTCACACGCATGGCAAGCGCTACGGCCTGCAGACCATGTGCGAAGGCGGAGGACTCGCCAACGTCACCCTTGTCGAAAGGCTGTGAGGCGGCCGCAACGCGCGCGGAAGCAACGGCTCTCAAGGTTTCCGGCATCAAGCGGCAACTGAAAAACAGAAAACATCTTGACAATTTCTGTTATTCCGATCATGCTGCCGATATGGCCGAACCGTTCTCGCTACCCCGACATGAAAACGCGCCAGGACGGAGCTCTCATGCGAGGCGCGGATCGAAGCCGTGAAGGCGATTGCGATGTTCGCCAGCAGGACCGGAGAGCCGGTCGGTAACCGCTTGAGATTGGCGCTGGAAGCGTGGCGTCACTCTGGCTTTTCGGGGCGGCATAGCTAGTCTGGGATGGCGAAGGGCGAAACAAATCGGCCTTCAAGTCTTTGAAAAGACGAAATCCGGCGAAATAGCGCGGCGCGCCCGACGGGCGAAATTCTCGTAGAAATCGGCCGCAAGGAGGGTTCCAGAATGCGCGTTTCCTTTGGCTTCTCGCGGCGGATCAGCGCATGAAGATCAAAGCCGCGGTGCTGAACGAAACGGGCTTGCCGGCGCCTTACGCGTCCTCGAAGCCGCTCGTCATCGAGGATGTGGATCTGGAAGGGCCGGGGCCGGGCGAAGTCCTCATCCGCATCGTCGCGGCCGGGCTCTGTCATTCGGATCTTTCCGTCATCAACGGGGATCGGCCGCGGCCGCTGCCGATGGCGCTCGGCCACGAGGCGTCGGCGGTGGTGGAGGAAGTCGGCCCTTTCGTGGACGACCTCAGGAAGGGCGATCCCGTCGTCAGCGTCTTCGTGCCGAGCTGCGGCCATTGCGGACCTTGCAGCGAAGGGCGGCCGGCGCTCTGCGAGCCCGGAGCCGCGCATAATGGCGTCGGCGACCTGCTCACCGGGGCGCGGCGCCTGTCGCGCGGCGGCAAGCCGATCAACCATCATCTCGGCGTCTCGTGCTTCGCCGACTACGCCGTCGTGTCGCGCCGTTCGCTTGTTCCCATCGACAGGGAAGCGCCGCTGCCCGTCGCCGCGCTGATGGGCTGCGCGGTGCTGACGGGCGCGGGCGCGGTGTTCAACGGCGGCGACGTCAAGCCCGGCAGCAGCGTCGCCGTGGTCGGACTCGGCGGCGTGGGTCTTGCGGCGGTTCTGGGCGCGGTCGCGGCGGGGGCCGAAACCATCGTCGCCGTCGACCGGCTCGAATCGAAGCTCGACGCGGCGCGGGCGCTCGGCGCGACGCACGCCTTCGCCGCCGACGATCCCGATGTTGTCGCCAAGGTCAGGGAGGCGACGAAGGGCGGCGTCGCGACCGCGCTCGAATTCGCCGGCGCCGCCAAGGCGCTGGAACTCGCCTATGCGATCACGCGACGGGGCGGCGTCACGGTCACGGCCGGCCTCCCGAACCCCAGGGCGACGCTCGCCCTGCATCCGGTGACGCTCGTCGCGGAGGAGCGCACGCTCAAGGGGAGCTATCTCGGCTCAGGCGTGCCCTCGCGCGACATCCCGCGCTTCCTCGCGCTTTACCGGCGCGGAAAGCTGCCCGTGGACAAGCTGCTTGACCCACCGGATGCCGCTTTCGGCGATCAACGAGGGGTTCGACCGCCTCCACGACGGGACCGCGATCCGGCAGATCGTCGAATTCTGACGGCTGCGCCCTTTATTCCTTGACGGCGGCCGGCGTCATCGCGCGCATCTGCGCGTCGAACCACGCGGCGCCGAAATCCACGATATCGGCCGTGGCTTCGCGCATCAGCGAAAGCGGCGTCGGACGGCGCGCCGTGAGGCGTCCGGTGAGCGCGCTCTCCTCGAAGGTGAAATGGGTCTTGAACTTCTGCGCGAGCCTGCGCATGCCGATATTGTCCGGCAGGCAGACGATCTCGACCGTCTCCACGCCGTGATTGGTCGCGGCGCGCAGGATGCGCTTGAAAAGCTTTTCGCCGATGCCGCGCCGCCGGTATTCCTGCTCGACCGAGAAGGCGGCCTCCGCATGAATATGGCGGTCGAACGGGGCCTGCTCGGTCCAGATGGCCGAATCCGAGCGCAGTTCGGCGCCGCCGCACATGCGTCCGTCGACGAATGCGCCGTAGAGAAGATCGCCCTTGCCGAAGCAATTGTCGGCATAGGTGACCAGAAACTCGTCCGACATGCCGCCGCCGAACCGCTCATGCCGGCTGCGAGCGTCGAGCCGCAGGAGGTGGTCGCGATAGGCGTCCTTGTCCGAGGGCCAAAGCCGCCGGATCTGCACGTCGAATGATTGGCCTTCCGTCATCATATCCTCGCCGATTCCGATGTCCTCGGCGTTCCCCTGCGCTATATGTTGCAGCGCAGCATGGATTACAAGGGCGGCCCCCGCGCCCGGTCACAGCGCCTCGTTGACCGCCAGAAGCGTCTTCCCCAATGTGCGGCGGCCGGAAATGTCCTCGAAGGCCTTTCGATAGTCTTCGAGAGGGTATTTGGCATGGACATGCACGCTGAGCGCGCCGCTTTCCGCCCATTTCAGGAGCTGCGCCATGTTGGCGCGATTGACCTCGGGCTCGCGCGCGGTGAAATCGCCCCAGTAGACGCCCCTTATGTCGCACCCTTTGAGCAGCGGCAGATTGAGGGGGATGCGCGGAATCTCGCCCGACGCGAAGCCGATCACCAGGAACCGGCCCTTCCAGGCGAGCGAACGCAGCGCCGGCTCCGCCAAGGCGCCCCCGACCGGATCGTAGACGACATCCACCCCTTTGCCGCCGACGATCGCCTTGAGGCGGGCGCGAAGATCCTCGGTCGTCGTGTTGATGGTCTCCGAAGCCCCGTGGCGGCGCGTGAATTCGAGTTTCTCGTCCGAAGAGGCGCAGGCGATGACCCTGGCGCCCAACAGGGCGCCGATCTCGACCGCCGCAAGCCCGGTCCCGCCGGCCGCGCCCAGCACCAGCAGCGTCTCGCCCGGCTTCAATTCGCCGCGCTGGACAAGGGCGTGGATCGTCGTGCCATAGGCGATGGAAAGGCCGGCCGCCCTGTCGAGGGGCAATCCGTCCGGGACATGGGCGAGGTTACGGGCGGGCGCCGCGATCGTCTCGCGCGCCGCGCCATAACCCGCATAGCCCATCACGCGGTCGCCGACCGCGAAACCTTCGACCCCGGGCCCGACCGCAGCCACGCGGCCGGCAAACTCGCCCGCCGGGGAAAAGGGCGGCTCGGGCTTCAACTGATACTTGCCCTCGATAATGAGCGTGTCGAAGAAGTTCAGCGCCGCATAGGCGACATCCACCAGAACCTCGCCCTTGCCTGCGGCCGGGCGCTCGACCTCTTCGATCCTCAGCGTTTCCGCCGGACCAAGCGCCGGGCAGATCAGGGCTTTCATCTCGGACTCCCAAATTTACTCATTGTTCATTAACCACGTGGCAGCTTTACAAGCCTCCTCCCGCCAGGGAAAGCGGAGGTCGGAATTTCGCCCCGATCCCTCGGCAAGAGGCCCGACGACCGCCGGCGGAGCCTGCCTCAAGCCCGAAAAAGACGGAGATCGATCCATTGCCTGCGCTGATTCGCATCTCGAGCGCCACCGTCCTCTGTCTCGCGGCGCTCGCTGTTTTCGTCTTTCTCCTCCGGGGTCCACGCGGCTCCGAAGAAGGCCCCGAAGAAGGAGGAGGAGAAAGCCAAGAAGGACGAATCCAAGCCCACCCTCGTCGCAACCTTCGGCGACTGGAACGTCTTCGTCGGGAAGACGGGCCGGGGACGCATCTGCTACACGCTCGCGCAGCCCAAGTCGCGGGAACCGGACAGCCTCAAGCGGGATCCGGGCTACGCCTTCATCTCCGACCGCCCCGGCGAGGGCGTGCGCAACGAAGTGTCCTTCATCATGGGTTTCGACGTGGCGAGCGGCGCCGAGGCCGACGCGAAGCCTGAGGAAAAGCCCAAGAAGCGCTCGAAGCCGAGCCCCAAAGCCAAGCCGATCCCGTCGCCGGTCGCGGTCGTCGGCGACCAGAGCTTCGATCTTCTGCCCAAAGGCGGCAATCTCTGGGTCAAGAACGCGGCCCGCGAGAGCGCGCTGATCGCCGAGATGAAGAAAGGCGTAACCCTCGAAATCAAGGCGGCCTCGACCAAGGGCAATCCGTCGACCGACACTTATTCGCTCACCGGCTTTTCCCAGGCCATGGAGCGCCTCCAGAAGGAATGCGCGGGCAAGTCCTGACGGCTGCGATCCTTATCGGGCGGGCTTGCGCGCCTCGATGACCACGTTCTGCGGGCCGTTCACGCGATAGCGGATCCCGGCCCAGTCTATCCTTCGCGAGAGAGGCGCGCCCGCGGCGCTGAGCGCATGCGCCATCCACCAGACGGGCCGCAGGAGCCTCTCGACGCGCCAGCGCCTTGCGTTGTCCGTTTCGGGCAGCGCGGGCCATAGGGTCTTTTCGATCGAGCGCCGGATGCGGGTCCGGACCTCCGCCAGACCGACGCCGATCGCGAGGATGATCCATGGCGCGAGCGAATCGCTCAGGAACGCGGGGATTGCCAGCATCAGGAAGAGGGCGGCGCCCAAAGGACCGCCGTCGCGACCGCCCAGGTCCATGGCTCGTGAAGGAACACGAACCGATATTGGCGCACGCCGAACTCGAACAGGTCGGGCCAGGAACAGGAGACGCGCGTCAGCAGGAGACCTTGTCGCGGCGCGTGCGCAGTCAGCCCGGCCTCCCGCAAGGCGACCGTCATCTGCACGTCGTCGCTGATCGCGCCGCGCCAGAAGTCCTTGAGCCGAATGGCGTCGAGCGTCTCGCGCCGCATGGCGACGCTGCCGCCCCAGACGAGCGGCATCGGCAACGGCCCTCGCGGCAGCGCGGCGATGGCGTTGTTGGCGGCGGCGAGGCTCGTCGAGCTTGCGCGGCCCTCGGCCGGAACCATCCACCGGTAGCCCGTCGCCACAGGCCGTCCCGAGTTGACCAGCACCGCCACGAGCCGAGGCAGCCAGAGAGGCGTCGGCAGGGTGTCCGCGTCGATGAAGGCGACGATCTCATCCTCGGGCGTCAGGCGCTCAAGCGCCGCGAGCTGGTTCCAGACCTTTTGCCCCGCGCGGTCCGCAAGTCCGGCCACGACGATCTCGAGGCGGGCTCCGGGCGCGTCCTTCGCGGATTCGAGGATGGCGAAGGCCGGGTCGTCCCGGCTTTCGACGGTCGCAATGATCCGGTAGTTGTCATAGACCTGCCCGCGGAGCGTCGGCAGGAACGCCGCGAGGCCGCCGGAGCCCCGCACCGGCAGGATCACGGCGACTCGTGGTTCCGCGCCCGGAAATTCCGGCTGGGCCAATCCGAGGCGATAGCCCGCGACGGTGATCGTCGCAGCGATGCTCTGTGCGAGCCAGAGGGCGAGCGCCGCGTCGGCGAGGACATTCGCAAAGGCCATCATTCCCCTATAGCATGGAGGCGAATCACGCGGGTTGGGAGGCGTGACATGGCGAAATCGAAACCGCCGGTGACGGCGTCCTTCGTCGGCCAGAAGGGCGGCGTCGGCAAGAGCACGCTGGCGCGCGTGCTCGCGGTCGGCGCGACGCATCGCGGACGCAAGACCCTGCTCGCGGACTTCGACCTCGACCAGCTCACCTGCGTCGAGTGGGGCGCGGCCCGCCTGCGCGCGGGCCTCGAGCCCGAGATCGACGCGCGCGCCTTCAAGAGCCTGAAGAAGCTGCGGAAGGAGGATGGCGGCGTCGAGTTCATCGTCGCCGACACCCGTGGGCTTGCGGACGACCTCTCGACCGAGATCGCGGAAGATTCCGACGTCGTTTTCGTGCCGACCGGCGTTTCGCAGGACGATCTGAGGCCGACGCTGGCGCTGGCTCGCAAGCTTGCGCGCCGGGGCGCCGAGGGACGGCTCGTCGTCGTGCTTTCGAAGGTCGGCCGTTCGGAAACCCAGTTCGCGCGCGCGGTGGAGACGGTCGAGGACGCCGGCTTCGAACTGCTCGCGGAACACTGGCCGCAGCGCGACGGCTTCCAGACCGATCTCGACCTGGGGCGGGCCGGGCGCGAATCGCGCAACCCGCACCTGCGCGACATCGCCGTCCGCATGGAGGATGCGCTCTGGGCGCGAACAATGAAGGCGAAGCCGCGGGCCTGAACGCTCTGGCTGCGGCCGGCGGCCGGCGCCTATGCTCCGGCATGTCGCGCGCGCTCGACCGATCCTCTCCGGCCCGAGCGTGGTCGCCGTCGGCCTGACGATCTGGCCCTGGATCGAGCCGCGGGAGAGCAACGGCGAGAAATCGCTTACCGCGCCTTTTCGGCTCCAGTTGTATAAGTTCCGTCTTCGGGTCCAGCTTTGAGACCTGGACTGGCGACAACCTGTCAATGTTCCGATTCGGGCGACGTTCGTGGTGCGTGTTGGGTACGAGTTGGGGCGGACTGCGAAATCCGGTTTTTCAATATTTCCACCAATGTCAGAGAAACGGAAAAGATGATGGGACCCAGAATTATACCCGGCGCCCCTAGGAGTATCAATCCGCCAGCGAGAGCAACGAACGACGGCACCGTGTGCAGCATCAGCTTCTTTCCGACGAGGATCGGGTAAGCCACGTTGTCGACCAACCCAACGACGATGGTGCCCCAGACGGCCAATATCGCCGCAGATTTGAGATCACCCGCGAGGGCCAGGAACAAGGCGGCGGGAGCCCAGACCGCGAATGCCCCAAGGAACGGCACCACGGCAAACAGGCCCATCAACACGCCCCAGAACAGGTACGCGGGCAATCCCAACCACCAGAACATGACCCCGCCGAGGAAGCCCTGCAGGATCGCCACCGCGGCCATACCGAGAACCGTGGCCTTGATCGTGTTGACCACGCGATCCTCAAGTCGCGAGAACTCCGCCTCTGATAAGGGCAGCGCCTCTTCAACGGCGGCCCGAATGGCTTCCCGATCACGAAGGAGATAGAACAAAAAATAGAACGTCAGCATCAGGCTGACCGTTCCAGAGATCGATCCTTGGACAAACGCGCCGCTCCATCCGGCGAGCCACGACGTCGATGCCTTGACGAGATCCGGTATGTCGAACCGCTCGTTGATAAGGCGGAGTAGCGGCGCTAGCCACGGTCGGCTTTCCATCGCGTGTAACCAGGTCTCGGAATTCGATCAAGGACCGGATGAGTGCTGCGCTTCGGTCGGCTTCGTTGAGCAACGTCCCAACCACGATGAAGGCTGGAACCACGACAACGAGCGCCACGACAGTCACTGTCGCTGCGGCGGATAAGCCCACCGAACCCACCGTCGTTCGTATCCTCGTATCAAGGGGTACGAAAATGACGGATAGGGTGAACGACCCGACGATCGCGGGAACGAATGGAATGGCAACAAAGTAGCAAAGGATGAGACCGAGAACGACGGCGCACGTCAGGATGACGGTCGAGATCGTCTGACGGCGAGGAAAATGGCTCTGAAGCATGGTGTCAGTTTCCCAGCGCCGCGAGCGTTACACGATCTCTCATGCAGTACCGCACTTATAGCAGCGTTGGCCGAAATTCACCGGAGCGCTCATGATTTTCAGCCCCATTGAGGCTGGCGCGCAGGGCGCTGTCACGCGTAATGAATTTGGCCGTGCGCAATTTGTACGTCTCTGTTCGGACCTCAGAACCGGACTCGAAGATCATGTTATCTGATCTGAGACCCTGGCGAGGCGTCGTATGAGCAGGAAGGCGAGGGCGATGAGGAGCCATGCGAGCGCTGACTCGCTGGTCGCCTCGAAGCAGTGAGGGCGCCCGCGTTGCTCACGCCTCCCTCTCCCGGCACGCAAGCATCAGCACGACGATGCCGATCAGCGCCGACAGCGCCGAAGCGACGAAGATCGCGATCTTCGCCGCTTCGAGGTCGCCGCCATTGAAGGCCTGGCCCGCGATGAAGAGCGACATGGTGAAGCCGATGCCGGCAAGCGCGCCAGCCCCGATGAGCTGCGCCCAGGAATAGTCGTCCGGCTTGATCGCGATCCCTGCGGCGACGGCCAGCGCCGAGGCCCCCACGAGGCCGAGCGGCTTGCCGATCGTCAGGCCCGCGACGATCGCCGCGATCATGAGCCAGCGCCCCTCGAAGGCCTTGGCGTCCAGCGCGACGCCCGCGTTGGCCAGCGCGAAGAGCGGCAGCACGAGATAGCTCGACCGCGCGCCGGCATGACGCAGAAGCCGGTCGGCCGGCGACTCGATCCGGTCGTGGATTGCATCGAGCGCACGCAAGGACGGCGTCGAAGGACCGTCGCGGAGCACTTCTCCCTGCCGCTGCGCTTCCGCGTTCAGAATGGCATTGGCCTGCGCCATCAGGGACTTCAGATTTGGCGGCGGGCGCGTCGGTATGAAGAGCGCCAGGATCACGCCCGCGAGCGTCGCGTGCAGCCCGCTTGCGAGCACCGCCGCCCAGAGGGCGATCCCGATCAGCACGTAAGGGAAAAGCGTGTAGACGCGCCAGCGGCGCAAAAGCGCCAGTGCGCCGACGAGGGGGACGATGAGCGCGATCATCTCGAGTCTGAGCGCGCCGGAATAGAAGACCGCGACGGCCACGATCGCGCCGAGGTCGTCGACGATGGCGGCGGCGGTGAGAAAGATCCGCAACGCCACAGGCGCCCGGTCGCCCAGCATCACGATCAGCGCGACGGCGAAGGCGGTGTCGGTCGACATGACCGTCCCCCAGCCATGCGTCCAGGCCCCATGCGGCAGGATCGCAAGATAAATCAGCGCCGGCGCGATCATGCCGCCGATCGCGCCGGCGACCGGCAGGGCGGCGGAGCGCCAGCCGGTGAGATGGCCGACGGTGAACTCGCGCTTGATCTCGAGGCCGACCACCAGAAAGAAAAGCGTGAGCAGGCCGTCGTTGATCCAGTGCAGCAGCGACATCCCGAAGCGGACGCCGTTGAAGGAGACGCTGAGGTCCTGCTGCCAGAACGCGGCGAGCGCGGGCCCCAGCGGGCTGTTCTCGAGGCCGATGGCGGCGAGAGTGGCGAGAAGCAGGAGCGCGCCCGCCGACGGCCCCCAACTCGCGAAGTCGAGCGCGGCGGCCCGCACGCGATGGCCGAGCGTGCCCATCATCGCGTCGGAGAAGGCGCTCTCGTCCCAGGGACCGTCGTAGCGGCGCCCGTTGATGAAGAAGGTCGGCGTGATGAGCGCGCCGCTCGCGCGCGAGCTCTCCTCGTCCGCGTCGACCCGCGCCCTCGCTCTTTCGATCGCCGGCTCGTCCTCAGGCCTCGGCGGATCGGCCACGGCGAGATCCCGGGCGACGACGACGAGGTCCTCCTCGGTCAGCGTTCCGGAGCGGGTCATCAGCTTGATGTGGGCGGCCCAGAAGCTCTTCTCGGCGTCCGCGCGCTCGACCAGCTCCGCCGCGCGGCGGGCGAGTTCGACGCCGATCAGCGGCCGATGGCGGAAGACATAACGGAGGCTGTCGCCGAACTGGTCGCGGATCCCGGCTATGCGTTCGTTGGCGGCGCGGCAATAGGGGCAGGCGTAGCTGCCGTATTCGACCAGCGTGATGGGCGCATGCGCCGGGCCCAGGATGTGATCGTGGGAATCGTCCACCGGCCGGTCGAGGCGATTGCTGCGCGAGAATTCGGACATCCGGATTTTTGCTCCCGTCACGTCGCCCGCCAGCTTCTCAGCGACCGGCGATCGGATCAACCGCGACCGCGTCGAAAGATACGGTCAGGGGAAGAGCCAACCCCACGAGGGAAAATACCGGCGGCGCGCGTATCGAAACGATTGCGCAAACGGTTCGCTATGCTAGCCTCAACAAAATCGTGGGCGAACCCGTGAATGCGCCGAGCTTTCGGCGCCGGGAGGAAACGTGGCGACCCTCGCAGACGTGGCGCGCGCGGCGGACGTATCGGCGTCGACCGTTTCGCACGTCGTAATCAGAACCCGCCGGGTCTCGCCCGAGACGCCCGGGGCGGTGCAGGGCATCGACGCTGTCGGTTGCCGGCCGAACGTTCTGGCTCGCTCCCTCAGGACGGCTTCGGGCCGGGAGGCGAAACTCCTCGTCCGCGAATCCTGCGCGAGACCGCGATGAACGCCGCGCCGCAAGACCTGCCGCTCCTTGCCATGCGCAACGTCGTCAAGCGCTTCGGCGGCGTGCAGGCTCTCCGCGGCGTCGACTTCGACCTCAAGCGCGGCGAGATTCATGCGCTGCTCGGCGAGAACGGCGCTGGCAAGTCAACGCTCATGAACATTCTGTCCGGCGTCTTTGAGCCGGATTCCGGGGAGATGCTGCTTGAGGGAGCGCCCGTCCGCTTCACGGATCCACGCGCCGCGCAGGCCGCGGGCGTCGCGACGATCTTTCAGGAGCTCGATCTCGTTCCGAGCCTCGACGTCACCGCCAATCTCTTCCTGGGTCGCGAGCTCACCCGCGCCGGCGTCCTGGACCGCGCGGCGATGCGCGTCGAAGCGGTCAAGAGGCTCCATGCGGTGGGCACGGACATCGATGTCGACCAACCGGTCGGCGAGCTCTCCGTTGGGCGGCGACAGATCGTCGCGATCGCCAAGGCGCTGACCTACGCTTCCAAAATCCTCATCATGGATGAGCCGACCGCGGCCCTGACCGCGTCCGAGGTCGAACGGCTTTTTGTCGTCATGCGCGAGATCGCCGCGCGCGGCGTCGGCATCGTCTATATCTCGCATCGGCTGGAGGAAGTGCCGCGCGTCGCTGATCGCGTGACCGTGATGCGCGACGGTCAGGTCGCGGGCGTCGCGCCCGCGAAGGCGCCGCAGTCGGAGCTTGTTCGGCTTCTGGTCGGGCGCCCTCTCGACGAACTCTATCCTCGCCGTGCGGGCCAGTTCGGCAAGCCTGTCCTTCGCCTTGATCATGCGCGCTTTGAGCCGGACAACGCTCGGCCGGGCTGGCAGGCGCCCGAGGATGTGAGCCTCGTCGTGAACGCCGGCGAGATTGTCGGCCTCGCCGGGATCATGGGCGCCGGGCGCACCGAGCTTCTGACGGCGCTCTATGGCGCGGCTGGCGCGGGACGCTGGTCGGGCGTCGTCGAGATCGACGGCGCGCCGGCGCGGCTCGCGTCCATCCGCGAGGCGCGGAGCGAGGGCCTCGGCCTCGTGACCGACGATCGACGCGGCAGCGGCCTTCTCATCCGCGACACGGTCGGGCGCAATCTCGTGCTGACGGTGCTTGAGCGCGTATCGCCATTCTTTCTCATGTCGCGCTCCCGCGAGGCCTCGCTCGCCCGCGACGCCATCCGCGCCTTCGACGTGCGCCCGCCGCTGCCGGAGATCGTCGTGGGCGCTTTGTCCGGAGGCAATCAGCAGAAGGTCGTGATCGCGAAGGAAGTGATCGGCGGCCCGCGGCTGCTGCTGCTCGACGAGCCGACGCGGGGCGTCGACGTCGGCGCCAAGGGCGAGATCTATGCACGCATTCGCGAGCTGGCGGGCAAGGGAATGGGCGTGCTTGTCGCGTCGAGCGAAATGCCGGAGCTTCTCGGCCTGTGCGACCGCGTGGTCGTTTTGCGGGGCGGCCGGACGGTCGCCGAATTCCCCGGCGGCGCCGACGAGCGTGACGTGCTCGACGCGGCCGAAGCGAGCGAGGACGAACACGCATGAGCCAGCCTGCGACCACTGTCCGTGACGCGTCCGCCGCGCCGGTTGGAGGCCGCCGCCGTTTCGATCTCTTTGCCATCGCCGTGCGTTTCCAGAGCGTCATCGGCCTGATCGTCGTCGTGATCGGCGGCGTCATTTTCTCGCCGCGCCGCCACGGCGCGATCCTGTTTCTCCAGCTGGACAATGTCGCCAATATCGTGCGCGCAGTCTCGGAGACCGGCATTATCGCGGTCGGCATGACCTTCGTCATCATCACCGCGGGCATCGACCTTTCCGTCGGGGCGCTGCTCAGTCTCTGCAGCGTGCTCACCGCGACGATCATGACGACGGCGGGCTGGGGCCTCGTCCCGACAGTCCTCTTTGTCATGATTTGCGGCTCGGCGTTCGGCGCGGTTCAGGGCGTCATATCGAACCGATTCCGGCTCGAACCGTTCATCGTCACGCTGGCCGGGCTTCAGGTGGCGCGGGGGCTCGCGCTCGTCATCTCCGGCAACCAGTATATCAACATTTCCTATGGCGAAGGCCCGGGGCTCGCGCCGCCCGTCTTCGCAATCCTCGGCGACCGGCTCTTCAACAATATCGTGCCGGTGGCGACGCTCGTCTTCCTCGTCGCCGCGGCGATCGCGACTTTCGTGCTCAACTTCACCCGCTTCGGCCGCTATGTCTTCGCGGTCGGCGGCAACGAGCGCGCGGCGCGATTGTCCGGCGTGCCCGTGACGTTAGTCAAAGTGTCCGTTTACGCGATCACGGGTCTCGTCTCCGCCATCGCCGGAATCGTCCACGCCGGACAGTTCAACTTCGGCAGCGCCAACGACGGCACGGGCTACGAGCTCACCGCCATCGCGGCGGTCGTGATCGGCGGCACGAGCCTATTCGGCGGCTCGGGTTCGATGGTGGGCACGGTCGCGGGCGCGGTGATGCTCGGCGCGCTCGCCAACATCCTTCAACTCAACAACATCAATGCGGCGCTGCAACTGCTCGCGACCGGCGCGATCATCGTGCTCGCCGCTGTCCTTCAGTCTCTCGTCCGTCGCCGCGAGGGATTGGGTCGTTAAAGAGAGCGACACAACGAACAGGCTCCGAAAGCCGGCGAGCAGGCCGGCCCGGAGCTTCGTGCGACACGACCTGGAAGGGAGAGAAGCATGGATCGTTTCTGTCTGAGGACAGCCAGCGCGATTGCGCTCGGCGTGGGAGCCTGCGCGCTGATCACAAGCGCGGCTTCCGCGCATCTCGCCAAGGCCTGCGGCAAGGATGACAAATATGTCATCGGCTTCTCGCAGGCGAACAACGCCGAGCCCTATCGCCAGCACGTCAACGACGAATTGACCGCCGCCGCGGCGAAGGTGCCGCAATTCACGCTTCAGATCGCCGACGGCGCCGGCAACGTGAACACCCAAACCTCGCAGATGGACAATTTCATCACTCAGAAGGTCGATCTCATTCTCATTTCGCCCTTCGAGGCCTCGCCCCTCACGCCTGCCGTCGCGCGCGCCATGAAGGCCGGCATTCCAGTGATCGAGCTCGATCGCAAGACGGTCGGCACGCCGGGCAAGGATTACACAGCCTTTATCGGCGGCGACAATTTCAAGATCGCGGAAGAGGCGGGAAAATACATGGCCGACAAGCTTCTGCCCAATGGCGGAGACGTGGCGGTCCTCGAAGGCCTGCCGAGTTCGACGCCGGCCGTCGAGCGGCTCGACGGCTTCAAGGCTGGCGTGAAAGCCAACCCGAAGATCAAGGTTGTCGCGGAACAGGCTGCAGACTGGCTGCCGGACAAGGCGCAGACCGCTTTCGCCGCGATGCTGCAGGCTCACCCGGACATCAAGGCCATTTACGCCAGCAATGACATGATGGCGGCGGGCGCGCGTCTCGCCGCAAAGGGAGCCGGCAAGAAGGATGGCGACATCGCTATTATCGGCACCGACGGCCTGCCTGGACCTTCCGGCGGCATCCGCGCGGTCGCCGAGGGCGAATGGGCGGCGACCTTCACCTACCCGACCGGAGGGCCTGAAGCGATCGAGATGGCGAAGTCGATCCTGCTCGACTGCGCTGACAAAGTGCCGGCGAACGTAACGGTGCCGACAACCGCGATCACGCCCGAAAACGCCAAGTCGATGATGGGCAAGTAAGAGAAGCCCGAAGCAAATCGTGGCCGGCCTTCGTGGCTGGCCACTTTTGTTTTGTCTTCGCGCCAGCCCGCGCCGAGCGAGCGACCGCCGACTCAATAGTGGTCGGTCGACTTCACAAAAGCATGAACCTGCCAGACCTCGTCAGGCGACAAGCGCAGGCCGAAAGCCGGCATCTGCGTTCCTTTACGGCCCTGGATCACGGTTTCCAGGAAGCGTTGGTCGCTGAGCTTCGTGGCGAAGAGGTTCGGCCCCCGCGCGCCGGCGCTGTGGTGGCAGACGTAGCACTTGCTGGCGTAGATGACCCGGCCGGCGGCGATGGCGTCCGGCTGGCCAAGGAACGGATTCGTCAACTCCTCATCATCCGCATGGCCGCGGCTTATCGTCAGCAGCGCCATCGCCGCCGCCAACGATACGAGAAGGCCAAAGCCATGGGCAGGACGCATGCGCATGTCGAAATCAGGGCTTGCTGGACGGCAGCATTTTTTCGATCACCTGCGCGTTGTACATGCCGCCCTCATCCACCTTTCCGTCGATCGCGAACACCCACAGCATCCCGCCCTTGGGCGCCGAGTAGTAAAAGCTCGGATCGCCGCCGAGGCCGGACAGGATCGCGACATATTGCTTTCCGTCCAGTTCGTAGGTGATCGGCGATGCGTTGATGCCCGACCCGGTTTGGAACTTCCAGAGCTCCTTTCCAGTCTTTAAATCGTAGGCCAGCAGACGGCCGCGTTGATCGCCTGTGAAGATCACGCCGCCCTTGGTCGCGACGACTCCCGAGAAGAGCGGCAGCGGGCTCGGAACGTCCCAGACCACCTTCTTGTTCGCGACGTCGATGGCCTTGAGGTGGCCGATCGTGTCGCCCATCCGGTACATCTGGTAGTCGACGCCCTGATACATGTCGCCCGGCTTGTATTGCAGCTTGCCCTTCTCCCATGAGGTCAGCCCCATCCCCCACTGATTGACGGCGACGAAGAGCAGGCCCGACGAGGGGTCGTAGGCCGGCGGGAACCAGTTGGTGCCGCCTTCAAGGCCCGGAATGATCTTCTCCACGGTCTTGCCGTTGGCGAGCGGCTTCATCGCCTCGTTGATCGTCGGCCTGCCGGTTTTCGGATCGAGACCGGTCGTCCAGTTGATGCCCTCGACCAGCGGCATCGCATAGAGGAAATGGCCATCGCTCCGGTCGATCGCATAGAAGAATCCGTTCCGGTTGGAGACGACGGCCGCCTTGGTCGGCTTTCCGTCGATCGTCGTGTCGACGAGGATCGGCGTCGCCATGCCGTCATAGTCCCAGCCGTCGTTCGGCGTGTACTGATACCCCCATTTGATCTTGCCGGTGGCGGGGTCGAGGGCCAGCATGGAGTCGGTCCAGAGATTGTCGCCCGGATGCTGGTCCGACTGCCACGAGCCGGGATTGCCGACGCCCCAGTAGAGGGTGTCGGTATCGGCGTCGTAGCTCCCGGTGAGCCAAGTCGGCCCTCCACCCGTCTTCCAGCTGTCATCCTTCGGCCAGGTCTCGCTGCCCGTCTCTCCAGGCGCCGGAATGGTGTAGGTCGTCCATTCCAGCTTGCCCGTCTTCGCGTCGAAGGACTTCAGATAGCCGCGGACGCCGTATTCCCCGCCCGAGACGCCGACGATGACGTGATCCTTCACGACGAGCGGGGCGGAGTTCGTCGACACGCCTTGCTTCCATTCGCCGATCGGCGCCTCCCAGACGACCTTGCCGTCGGCGCGATTGAGCGCGACCAGCTTCGCGTCAAGCCGCGCGACAATCACGAGATCGTCCTTGAGCGCAACTCCGCGATGGATAGGACCGCAGCACAGAATGGCGTTGAACCCGTCCGGCGTATTCGGGCTCATAGCGCCAGAGGATGTTGCCGGACTTTGCGTCGACAGCGAAGACGCGGGCATAGTCGGCGGTGAAATAGAGGACGCCGTCGCGGAAGAGTGGCGTCGCCTCAAGGCCGCCGAATTGCCCGCCGGTCGACATCGCCCACACAGGCGAGAGCCTCGAAGCATTTTCCGGAGTGATCTCTGAGAGAGGGCTGTAGCGCCAGTTGCGGTAGTCGCGGCCGTAGGTGAGCCACTCCTTCGCCATTGTCCTGCGCCTTGAGGAGATCGTCGGTCGTCACCGGAGCGGCGCTTGCGGACGCAGCCGCGGCGATGATCGCAAATGCGGACACTATGAGAATGCGTTTCATGACCTTTTCCTCCCGTCAGGTCCTGGGACAAGGGTCGCAAAAATAACAGCCCGCGCGAAGCCGCGGGGCGTCTCATGTTACGCGGCGTGCAATCGGCCCTGCAAGCCGTTGAAGTTTCCAATTTCGCGAAGGACAATGGCGGCGTTGGGCGCAGCCTGCGGACGCGCCGGCAACGAAGGAGATTCGACGGATGGAGTCTGTCTGGCTGTGCGTGTTCGTGGCGCTGCTTGCGTTCGGCTTCGGCGTTCTCGGGCTCTATCTCGGAAAGCTCCTGCCCGAACAGCACACCTCCGCTTCGCGCGACATGATCGGCGCGATCGTAGGACTCGTTTCGCTCCTGCTGGCGCTGGCGCTCGGCACGCTGATCGGCTCGGCCTACAGCTTCTATTCGACCCAGAAGTCGGAGCTGGAGACGTTTGCCTCCCGCGCGATCCAGCTCGATCTGGCGCTCTCCGAATTCGGTCCGGAGACGATGGGCGCCCGACAGAAGATGAAAGAGACGCTGCAGGGCGTGCATGACTCGATCTGGGGCGCGCAAGGGATGGCGGCGGTGGATCTTGCGGTCGGCTCTCCCCTTCCGCATCTCAGGGCGCTCGACGAATATCTCGCCTCGCTCGACCCGAAGACGCCAGCGCAGAGGCAGTTCGCCGCCACCGCGAACATGGCCGCCGGCATCATGGAGCAGACCAGGATCCTGATTTCGCTTCAACTCGCCAGCCCGATTTCCTGGCCTTTGGTCATCATCGTCGTGTCATGGGCGCTGATCCTATTCTGTGGATTCGGCTTCATGTCCCGCATCACGGCGACGACGATCGCCGCGCTGGGGCTTGGCGCCTTCGCGGTCGGCAGCGCGCTTTTTCTCATTCTCGAACTCAGCCAGCCGTTCGACGGCCTATTCCCCGTGCCCTCCGGCGCCTTTGAACAGATGCTGGCGGTGCTCGCGAAATAGGCCGACGGGACGTTCAGCCGCGGTGATGGGTCTCCTGCAGCCCGTAGACCGGCGTCGGGATTCCTTCCATCCGCGCCTTGAGCTGGAGCGCCAGGAATTGCGAATAGTGGCGCGACTGGTGCAGGTTGCCGCCGTGGAACCATAGGGCTTCCTGCTGGGTCGGCTTCCACATGTTGCGCTGCTCGCCCTCCCACGGGCCCGGGTCCTTCGGCGTGTCGGAGCCGAGGCCCCAGACCTTGCCGACCTTGTCGGCGACCTCCTGGCTGATGAGGTCGGCCGCCCAGCCGTTCATCGAACCGTAGCCCGTCGCGTAGACGATCACATCCGCCGGCAATTCCGTGCCGTCGTCGAGCTTCACGCCCGTCTCCGTGATCTCCGAGACCTGCCCGCGCTTCAGCTTGATCTTGCCGTCGATGATGAGCTGGCTCGCGCCGACGTCGATATAATAGCCGGAGCCGCGCCGCAGGTATTTCATGAAGAGGCCCGAGCCGTCCGGACCCCAGTCCAGCCAGAATCCCGCCTTCTCGAGCCCTTCGTAGAAGGCTTTGTCCCGCTCCCTCATCTGCTCATAAAGCGGGATCTGGAATTCGTGCAGGATGCGGTAGGGGATCGAGGCGAAGATCAGGTCGGCGCGGTGATGGTCGATCCCGTTCTTCACCGCCTGCTCCGAATAGAGGGCGGAGAGACCGATATCCATCAGCGTGTCCGAGCGGACGATATGCGTCGACGAGCGCTGGACCATCGTCACGTCGGCGTCGTTCTCCCAGAGCGCGGCCGCGATGTCGTGAGCTGAATTGTTCGACCCGATGATGACGACCTTCTTGCCCGCGATAGGCGTCGGGCCCTGGATGCTTCGACGAATGGTGCTGCTCGCCCTTGAAACGCTCCATGCCCTTGAACTTCGGAACATTCGCCTTGCCGGACATGCCGGTCGCCAGCACGAGCTGCTTGGGTTTGAGCGTGATCTCCTTGCCGTCGCGCTCGACGACGACCGTCCATTCCTTCGTCTTTTCGTCGTATTTCGCGGACTTGCAGGTCGTGGAGGCCCAGTAGTTGAGCTCCATCACCTTCACATACATTTCGAGCCAGTCGCCGATCTTGTCCTTGGGCGAGAACACCGGCCAGTTCGGCGGGAAGGGCAGGTACGGCATGTGATCGTACCAGACCGGATCGTGCAGGGAGAGCGACTTGTAGCGGTTGCGCCAGCTGTCGCCGGGACGGGCGTTCTTTTCGATGATGATGGTCGGGATGCCGAGCATCCTGAGACGCGCGCCAAGCCCGATGCCGCCCTGTCCGCCGCCGACGATGACGACATAGGGCTGCTTCGTATAGCCGAGCGTGCGCGCCTCCTCCTCGCGCTCCTCCTTCCAGCTCTTGCGATGCTTGCCCGATCCGTGCTTCGCCCCGAGCGGTCGATGGAAGCCGAGCGGCTCCTCGTGGCCCTTCAGCTCGACGGCGGTGGTGAGGAGCGTCCAGATCTTGCCGTCCTTCAGCCGAATCTGACCGTAGCCGCGGAAAATGTCCGTCTCGAAGGTGAACCATCCGCTGGTGACGCCGCCCTCGTCGGTCACGCCGGACTCCGAATCGACCGCCCAGCCGGTCGGCTTCGCCGACTTGAGCTGCTCCTTCAGCATGCCGCGGATGGCGTCCTTGCCTTCGAGCGTCTTGATGTTCCAGGTGAAGGCGACCAGGTCGCGCCAGTAGCAATCGTCCTGAAAGAGCGCGAGCGCGCGATCGAGGTCGCTCGCTTCGAGCGCTTCGCCGAGTTCGCTGAGTACGTGGTTGAGACGACCCTCGGGTGTCGCGTCGAGCATGCAGTTTCCTCCAGTGGCTTTCAGCGCCGTCCATGGGCCGGACGGTCGCGTTGGGAGGAAAGGCTAACCCGGGCTGCGCGCGGAGGCAATTGCACGACACGCCGTCGGCGTGCGGAAGCCCTTTCAGGCCGCGTAGCGTTCGATCCGGACCGGCATCCGCCGCGCGCCCCAGTGTCCGGGTCTGTCCGCGAAGACGCCCGCGAGCTTCGCCCCGCAGTCCAGGCACGCCCCGTTCTCGTCGAGATTGTACGCGGTGATCTCGTAGCCGTCGCGGCCGATCAGGTGCGCGCCGCAGGCCGGGCAGAGCGTCGTCTGTCCAGCCGGGTCGTGGACATTGCCGACATAGACATGATGCAGCCCGTTCCTCATGGCGATCGAGCGGGCGCGCGTCAGGATGGCGCGAGAGGTCGCCGGCTTGTCGAGCATCCGATAGTCGGGATGAAACGCGGTGAAATGCAGCGGAACGTCGCGCCTGAGCTCGCGCGCGATCCACTGCGTCATCGCGTCGAGTTCCTCGTCGCTGTCGTTCTCGCCCGGAATGAGAAGCGTCGTGATCTCGGTCCAGACGTCCGTTTCACGGATGAGATATTTCAGCGTGTCCTTGACCGGCTCGAGCGCGCCCGCACAGCGCTTCTCATAGAATCGCTCGGTGAATCCCTTGAGGTCCACATTGGCCGCGTCCATGCCCTGAAAGAAGCGCCTGCGCGGCTCGTCGCAGATGAAGCCCGCGGTGACGGCGACATTCTTCACGCCCGCCGCGCGGCAGGCGTCCGCGACGTCCAGCGCGTATTCCATGAAGATGACGGGGTCGTTGTAGGTATAGGCGACGCTGGCGCAGCCGAGCTCCCGCGCGGCGCGCGCGATCGTCTCGGGCATGGCGCTGGCGCTGAGCCGTGCCGTCTCGCGGCTCTTCGAGATGTCCCAGTTCTGGCAGAACGAGCAGGCGAGATTGCAGCCAGCCGTGCCGAAGGACAGCACCGACGAGCCCGGCAGGAAATGATTGAGCGGCTTCTTCTCGATCGGATCGATGCAGAAGCCCGTCGAGCGGCCATAGCCGGTCAGCTCCATGCCCTGGCCGTCCTCACGGGCGCGACGCACGAAGCAGAGGCCGCGCTGGCCCGGCCGCATTTTGCAGAAGCGCGGGCAGAGACGGCACTCGACGCGTCCGTCGTCGAGGCGGGCGGAAAAGTTGACGGGAATGCTGTCGTCAGGGCCGAGTGTCTGGGTGCGGGAATCGAAAAAGCTCATGGGGCGCATGTCGGTGTCGCAAGAGGGATTTGCAATGCGCGCGATCGTTGTGAACCGCGCGGGCGGCAAAGTTTTTGCGAAGACTCCGGGGGCCGCCTCTGGCGGTCGGCGACGGCCGGGACTACATCTCTGGGACGCGGGGCGCGACGGTCGCGCCGCGCGCGAACAAGAACGCCAAAAGATTTTCATGAGTCTCGATACGCTGGCCCCCGCTCATCCCGCGCAAGTCGCGGGCCTCTTCTATCCCGCCGAGCCCGCGCGATTGCGCGCGCTCATCGGCGACGTCGCGAAGCGCGCCGGGCCCGACGGCGCCGTTGACCCCAAGGTCGTCGTCGCGCCTCATGCGGGGATCGTCTATTCGGGTTCGGTGGCGGCGACGGCCTTCGGGCCGTGGGCGCGGCGCGCCGTTCCGCCGCGGCGGATCGTCATCGTCGGTCCCGCCCATCGCTACGCTTTCCGGGGCCTCGCCCTGCATCCCGCGGGGAGCTGGAGCACGCCGCTCGGCGAAGCTCGCGTCGCGGCGGATCTCCATGCGCGGCTGGCGAGCGCCAGGGCGGCGGCGGTCGACGCGCGGCCGTTCGCCGGAGAGCATTCGCTCGAAATGCACCTCGTCATGCTGCAGGCCCTCCTCCCCGAGCCCTTCGAGGTCCTGCCGATCCTCGTCGGCGCCGCGGATCCGCGGCAGGTGGCCGAGGCGCTTCGGCTCGTATGGGGCGGCCCCGAGACCGTTATCGCGGTGTCGTCCGACCTCTCGCATTTTCTCGACCGCGCGAGCGCCGAGGCCATCGATTCGGACACCGCCCAGCGCATCGAGACGCTCGACGCGGCGGCGCTGGAGTCGCGACGCGCCTGCGGCTTTCTGCCGATCGCGGGAGCGCTCGACATTGCAGCCGAGCGTGACATGCGCGCGACCGGCCTCCACCTTGCCACGTCGGCCGACGTGACCGGCGATGAGCGGAGCGTCGTCGGCTATGGCGCCTTCGCGCTGGAGGACGCCGCCTCGGCGCGGCTCGCCGAGGGAGACCGCGCTACGCTCCTTGGCGCGATCGCGCATGGGCTTCGCGACGCGGCGGAAAGCGGCGGCCGCCTTCGCGCGATGGCGTCCGGCGCCGTCCGGTCGCCGGCTTTGACCGCGACACGCGCCTGCTTCGTGACGCTCACCGAGAACGGCGCTCTGCGCGGCTGCATCGGCTCGCCGGCTCCGCAAAGGCCGCTGATCGAGGACGCCGTGACCAATGCCGTCCGCGCGGGCTTTGCGGACCCGCGATTTCCGCCGCTCGGCCCGGACGAACTGGCGGCGCTCGACGTCGACGTGTCGATCCTCTCCCACCCCTCTCCCGTTCCCGCATCGAGCGAGGGCGAACTCATCGACGCCCTCGAACCGGAGCGCGACGGCCTGATCCTCGGCAAGGGGCCCCGGCGCGCCCTGTTCCTGCCGAGCGTCTGGCGGCAGGCGCCGGACGCGCGCGACTTCGTGCGCCGCCTCCGCATGAAGGCGGGCGTCGAGTCCCGGACCTGGCCGGAGGGACTGGAGGCCAGGCGTTTCCGCGTCGAATCCTTTGGCGCGCCGCTCGCGGGAATCGAAGGTTTGCCGCGGCCCCATTGAGGCGCGAAGAGACTCCGCGCCGCGCTGGCCGCAGGCGGTTCAGCGGTTCCAGACGACCGCCCGGTCGCCGCGCAGCAGCGACAGCATCATCGCGGCGCGGCGGGCGCGGATCGTCGTCATCACCGCGATCGCCCGGCGTCGTGCGGCGAAGCCCTCGATCCGATCGCTGGTCAGCACGGTGACGACCCCTGCGAGGGGGGAGGCCAGGACCATCAGGGCCCGGGCGATCCAGCGCAGGCGCCATGCGGGCTTGCCCTCGGACATACGCCAATGATGCAGGATGTGCCTGTCCCACTTGGCGCAGAGCTCCTCGATCGAGCCGCGCGCCGGATGGAACACCACCATTTCGGGAACATAGCGGAAGCGGAACCCCGCGGCGCGCGCCCGCTTGCCCCATTCCATGTCCTCCGCAACCTCAATTCCGCCGAAGGGGCCGGCGACATCGAAATCGCGACGAAACACCGCCAGGTTTCCGGTGCCGGCATAGCCGTGCTTTTCGATGTAGAGCTTGAAACGATAGGCGAAGACGCTCTCGTAAGCCTCGATCGCATTGAGTTCCTTGCCGGAGCGCCAGATCCGCACATCGCCGCCGAGCACAGTTCCGGGCGGGGATGACGCGAGCGTCGTCTGGATGCTGCGCAACCAGTTCGGATCGGCGCGGCAGTCGGCGTCAATGAAGGCGAGGATTTCGCCCCGCGACGCCGCGACGCCGGTATTGCGCGCGGGGCCCGGCCCGGGGCGGCCTTCCTGCAGCAGCCGCACGCCGGAATGGCGCTCCACGACCTCGACAGGGAGGGCCCGCGAACCGTTGTCGACGACAATGATCTCGAAGAGGTTGCGGTCGAGGGTCTGGGCTTCCAGGCTGAGCAGGCAAGCCTCGAGCGCGTCCGGCTGGTTGAGGTGCGGAATAATCACCGAAATCATGATAGATATTTTAATCCCGTTTTACTTCGGCCAGCCTTCGCGGCGGTCACGCGTGTCGTCGGCGCTCGCCCGGATAAGCTTAACCAAATAGAGTGAAACCAAGCAAGGCGGTGACCGCGTAAAGTCGATCCGGCCAACCGCTTCAGTTTTGGGAGGGGATGAATGTGTCGGACGCGCTGGCGCTGAGCCTCTCCGTCGCGATGTCGGTCCGCTGGACAGCGCCGGATCGTTTGCGCCCCCTTTTTCCGAGGCCGCGCCTGCGACTCCAAGCTGCTTTTTCTCAATTCAGCCTTATTCTTGGCGGACCTTTTATCGTTCCAAGTAGTCATAGGACGTTCCTGGGAGCGGGCGCTGGAGGGCGACGCAGCAGTCAGGAGAGAGCCATGTGCGACTATTCTCTGGAGATGTACGGGTCCCGCCCGGCGCGTGAGGGCGAGCTCTATGTGACGACGCGGTTTCCCAGTGGGTCGATCGGCTTCGCGGCGCCGGGGAATCCGAGAGTACCGGTCTGCGTCCAATGCGATACGAAGGTCGTACTCACGAATATCCCGGCGACGATGCAGTCGGCCTATGGAATTGGGGCCGAAGCGCGGACGATCTTCGCCCAGCGCGAGACCGGTCTCTACCGCGATGGATTGCGTCTCGAAGACGGGCGGTTCCTCTCGTTGCAAGACCTCTTGCCGGGAGTAGGCGCCTATATTCCGTCGCTTCTCGAGCGCGAAGGCGTGAGGGAAGCCGCTACGGAGACGAGGATCCCTGAGGCTGTCGACTGACAGCTTCAGCGAACGGACCTCAAGCGAGCCTCGCGCCCCGCTTCGAGGCGCGAGGCCACGTCTCGTTCGTCGTCGCTACGCCATGCGCGGTATGCGGGCCAGATGCCCCATGATCTGACGCCGTTCGGGAGTCGGCGGAAGCGCCGCGATGGCGGGGCGAAGGTCATTGTGCAAAATCTGCCGGGACTGGCGGGCGGTCGCGTCCGTCCGCGCGGCCCCTCTCGATTTTTCGTATCGCAGCGACTTGGGCAAATGCTGTAAAACACATAATTTCAGCTATTAAAATATAGAAACCTAATACGATCGTATTTTTGATTTGATGACGCGGCCGGGCCATGCTATTGTGTGCACTGCACAATGCAGGGTCAGAGATGAGCCAATTTCATCAGGAGAGGGTGCTGAGCGTCCACCACTGGACGGATCGGCTGTTCAGTTTCCGTACGACGCGCGCGCCTTCGTTTCGCTTTCGCAGCGGTCAATTCGTCATGATGGGCCTTGAAACCGACCAGCGGCCCCTCCTTCGCGCCTATTCGCTGGCCAGCCCGTATTATGCGGACACGCTGGAGTTTTTCTCGATCAAGGTCCCGGACGGACCGCTGACGTCCCGTCTGCAACATCTGCGGGAGGGCGACGAAATCCTCGTCGGCCGGAAGCCGACGGGAACGCTCGTCCTCGACAACCTCCGTCCTGGGCGCAATCTCTATCTGCTCGGCACGGGAACGGGCCTGGCTCCGTTCCTGAGCATCGTCAGGGATCCGGAGGCCTATGAGCGCTTTGATCGCGTCGTCGTCGCCCATGGCGTCCGCTGGATCAAGGACCTTGCCTACAGCGATTATCTGACGAACGAGCTGCCGAAGGACGAATTCGTCGGCGAGCTCGTGCGCGAGAAGATGCTCTATTATCCGACCGTGACGCGCGAGCCCTTCGTTCACACCGGGCGCCTGTCGCTCGCGATCACCGCCAATACGATGACCGATGCGCTCGGCCTGCCTCCGCTGAATCACGAGCAGGATCGCGTCATGCTGTGCGGGAGTCCGGCGATGCTCTCCGACATCCGGACCCTCCTCGACGCGCGCGGCTTCGTGGAGGGGAACACCGGCGAGCCCGGCGATTACGTCATCGAAAAGGCCTTCGTCGACAAATAGCCGAGCCCCGGCGGCCACAGCGGCCGGGGCTATGCGGCGCGCCCCGCGCGGGTCGCCGCTCAGAGCACCCGCATCTTCACCTTCGGCGTCTTCAAGACGCCGAGGCGGTTGCGCAGCGGCAGGCCAAAGGGCTCCGACTCGATCTCGAACACGTCGCCTTTCTCGGTCTTGACGCCAGCGCTGAAGGACAGCGTCGCCGTTCCGTAGAAATGGACATGCAGGTCGCCGGGCCGGCGGAACAGCGCATATTTGAAATGATGCGCTTCGAGATTGGCGATGGTGTGCGCCATGTTCTCTTCGCCCGAGAGGAACGGCTTTTCGAACACGATCTCCTTTCCCCGGCGAATGCGCGACATGCCCTCGACATGCGGCGGCAGATCGCCGAGCAGGAGCTCCGGGCCGATGCTGGCGGGCCGCAGCTTCGAATGGGCGAGCCAGAGATAGTTCTGCCGCTCGGTGACATGGTCTGAGAATTCGTTGCCGAGCGCATAGCCGATGCGGACCGGCGCCCCCGCCTCATCGACGAGATAGACGCCCGCGATCTCAGGCTCCTCGCCCCCGTCAAGCGCGAAGGACGGGCTCGGCAGGTCGGTCTCGGGCGCGGCGAGGATCGAGCCGTCGCCCTTGTAAAACCACTCAGGCTGCGCGCCTGCGGCGCCCTTCGCCGGCTTGCCGCCTTCGAGCCCCATCTTGAACATGCGCATCGAGTCCGTGAGCTTCGCGGGGTCGGCCAGATCCTTGTGCATCTGGTCGCGGCCTTCCGCGGAGCCGAGATGCGTGAGGCCCGTGCCGGTCACGAACACATGCGCCGGATCCTTGTGGTCGACCGGCGCGAGCACGCGCTTCTCCTTGAGCGCGCGGGCGAGATCGACCGGCTTGCCCAAGCCGCGGTCGGCGATCAGCTTGCGCAGGGAAACGCCGGCTTCGAGCGCCTGTTTGGCGAGGTCGACCGTCGTGCGCGAGCCCTTGACGAGCCGGCTTACGCCGCGCGCCGTCACCACGAGGGCACGCTTTCCGTTCTCGTCGATAATTTGCGCCAGCCTCACCTCTGTTCCTCCTTCTCGATGGACGCCTGCATGCGCGCCTCGATCAATGCGTAGATGCGCGGATCGGTGAAATCTCTCGCTGCGAACAGCGCCCCGGCTTCGATCAGCGCGCGCTCGCCGAGCGAACTCATCAGGCCGACGACGCAAAGCCCGGCCGCGGCCGCCGCGCGCACGCCCGGAGGCGAATCTTCGAATGCGATGGATCGCGAAGCGGTCGCGGCCGTTTCCTCAAGAGCCGTCAAATAGGGCAGGGGATCGGGCTTCGCGCGCTCAAGCTCGGCTCCGACGATTACAATCGGCAGCCGGCCGTGGAAGCCAATCGCGGCGAGCACCGCGTCCGCGTTGGCGCGCGGCGCATTGGTGACGACGGCGCGCTTCAGTCCGAGGCGGTCGGCGAAATCGAGCAGTTCGACCGCGCCCGCGATCGGCTCGATGTCGCCGAGCCCGTCGCGATACGCCGCCTCCTTCGCGTCGAGCGTCGCGTTCTGCTGTTCGCGCGTCAAGATGGGAGAGAAAGATCTTGCCGATGAGCTCGTTCGACGCGCCGTGAATGTCGCGGTTGTAAGCGTCCTGATCGAGTTCGATCCCGTGCGGCGCGAAGACGCGCTGGAACGCCGCGAAGTGCTGGGCGTCGCTGTCGACGAGCGTCCCGTCGAGGTCGAAGAGCAGCGCCGACGTCACATCGTCGCCCCGATTTGCCAGGGCGTGAACTCGGATTCGCCATAGCCAAGTTCTTCCGACTTCGAACGCTCGCCCGAGGCGACGGCGAGGATCTTTGCGAAAATTTCCTTGCCCTTGTCCTCGATCGAGACGCCGTCGAGCACGTCGCCGCAATTGATGTCCATGTCCTCCACCATGCGGCGATAGGTGTCGCTGTTCGTCGCGAGCTTGATCGAGGGCGTGGGCTTGCAGCCATAGGCCGAGCCGCGGCCGGTCGTGAAACAGAGGATGTTCGCGCCGCCCGCGACCTGGCCGGTCGCCGAGACCGGATCGTAGCCGGGCGTGTCCATGAAGACGAACCCTTTCGCGGCGACGGGCTCGGCATATTTATAGACCGCGTTGAGCGGCGTCGTGCCGCCTTTGGCGGCGGCGCCCAGCGATTTCTCGAGGATGGTCGTGAGGCCGCCCGCCTTGTTGCCGGGCGAGGGGTTGTTGTTCATCTCGCCGCCGTTGCGGGCCGTGTAGTCTTCCCACCACTTGATGCGCTCGACGAGCTTGTGGCCGATCTCGGGGGTTGCCGCGCGGCGGGTCAAGAGATGCTCGGCGCCATAGATCTCGGGCGTCTCGGAAAGGATCGCCGTTCCGCCGTTGCGCACGAGGATGTCGGCCGCAGCGCCGAGCGCCGGATTGGCGGTGATGCCGGAATAGCCGTCCGAGCCGCCGCATTGCAGGGCGAGGATGAGATCGCTCGCGCGGCACGTCTCGCGACTGGCGCGATTGAGCAGCGGCAGCATGGCGCGGATGCGCTCCATCCCCGCTTCGATCGTCTTGCGGGTGCCGCCGGTCGCCTGGATCGTCAGGCTCTGGAAGTAGTCGCCCTCCCTGATGCCGTATTCTTCCTTCATCCGGCCGATCTGGAAGACCTCGCATCCGAGGCCCACCATCAGCGCCGCGCCGACATTGGGATTGGCGGCGTAGCCCCATTCGGTGCGCATGAGGTTGTCGAACCCCTCGCCCTTCGACGCCATGCCGCAGCCGGTGCCATGGATGAGCGCGATGACGCCGTCGACGTTCGGATAGTCGTCGAGCAGGCCCGAGCGCTCGACCTCGCGCGCCATCAGCCGCGCCGTCGTCGCCGAACAGTTCACGGAGGTCAGGATCGCGAGATAGTTGCGCGTGCCGACCTTGCCGTTCGCGCGGCGGTATCCCTCGAAAGTCGGCTGCTGCGCGACGGGGGCGATGGTCTCGGGCCGCGCGTCCTCGCCGAAGCGGTAGTCGCGGGCGAAATCCTGCATCACGCAATTGTGTTCATGCACCCATTCGCCGGGCGCGATCGGACGCGACGCGAAGCCAATGATCTGTCCGAACTTGCGGATCGGGTCGCCGGCGGCGACGGGGGCGGACGCCATCTTGTGCCCCTTGGGGACGCGTTCGCGCGCTGCGACGCTTTCAGGCGTCGCGCCAGCGACGATCTCGTCCACCGCGATGATGACGTTGTCCGATGGGTTGAGGCGCAGGGCGCGGGGAGTGGTCATTGGGCGCGGTCCCTTTCCATGAGCTGGCCGTTCGGGTCAGCGTGAGAACATGTCCGGCCGCTGCTCCGCGACCTTCAGCAGCACCCGGCCTGTCAGGCCGAGATGTTTCCGGATCGCCTCCCGCGCAGCCTCGGGATCGCCAGCCACGATCGCGTATGCGACCGCGCTGTGCTCGTCGAGGACCTCGCGCAGGCGGCCGGGCGGCGCCATCATGAGGCGGCGGGCGCGTTCGAGGTGGACCCGCAGACCGTCGAGCAGTTCGCTGGTGCGCGGCATGCCGAGGCGCGACGTGAGGATGTGATGGAAACCGACGTCGAAATCGTAAAATTCTCCGAGATCCCCGGTGGCGACCGCGGCGGCGGCCTGCGCCAGATTCTCCCTCAGCGCGTCCCGGTCTTCGGCGGTGAAGCGCCGCGCGGCCTCGGCCGCCACTTCGCCTTCGAGCGCGCTGCGGACGAAAAGCCGCTCCTGGACGTCGGCTAGCGAGATTCGCGAGACGAACGACCCGTGTTGCGGCGCGACGTCAACCAATCCGTCGTAGGCGAGGCGGCTGACCGCGGCGGAAACGGGGAAGCGCGAGACGCCAAGTTTTTCGCACAGAGCGCTCTTGTCGATAAGACAACCGGGCTCAAGCGCTCCGGACAGGATTGCCTCTTTGAGCTCGCCATACACGGAATCAGCCTTTGAACGTGCGCCCCTGGCCACTTCCCTCCGCCCGTTCTTTTCGGCGAGCAATCGCTTCGCCCTCGTTCACTGACATGTTAGGTAGAGAGACGACGTCGCGCCGTCAATCCTCATGGCGGCGGATATCGGGAGGAAATCCATGAGCGGGCTGGTATTAACGGAGGAGACGACGCTCCCGGAGGACGGGTTCTCCGGAGCGCTGGCCGCGCGGGTCTGGCGGCCCGAGGCCGACGGACCTTCGGTCTGCGCCGTGCGGTCCGACGGGGTCTACGACGTCAGCGCCGACTTTCCCACCATGCGCGACCTCTGCGAGCAGGCGGAGCCTGCCTCCGCGCTTCGGAAGGCGGGCGGAGAGCGAATTGGCTCGCTTGCGGAAATTTTGTCTCATACGCCGCGCGAATCGCGGGGCGCTGGCGAACCGCGCCTGCTGGCGCCCGTCGATCTGCACGCCATCAAGGCGGCCGGGGTGACGTTCGTCCAGTCGATGCTGGAGCGGGTGATCGAGGAGCGGGCGCGCGGCAGCCGGGAAGGCGCCGCCTCCGCCCGGGCCGAGATCGAGACCCTGCTCGGCGGGGAGCTCGGGGGCCTGAAGCCGGGCTCCCCGGCGGCGATGAAGCTCAAGCAGGCGCTGGTCGAGGCGGGCGCCTGGTCGCAATATCTGGAAGTGGGCATCGGCCCGGACGCGGAAGTCTTCACCAAGAGCCAGCCGATGTCGGCGGTCGGAACGGGCGAGGACGCCGGCTTTCACAAGGCTTCCGAATGGAACAATCCGGAGCCGGAGATCGCCCTGGCGGTCGCCTCGGACGGGCGGATCGTCGGCGCGACGCTCGCCAATGACGTCAATCTGCGCGACTTCGAGGGCCGGTCGGCGTTGCTGCTCGGCAAGGCCAAGGACCAGAACGCGAGCTGCGCGCTCGGGCCCTTTCTGCGCTTCTTCGATTCAAGCTTTTCGCTGGACGACGTGCGCTCGGCGACGATCTCGCTCACCGTCCGGGGGGATGACGGCTTTTTGCTGGAGGGCATGTCCTCGATGGCGCGGATCAGCCGCGATCCGGCCGATCTCGCGGCGCAGACGCTCGGGGCGAATCACGCCTATCCCGACGGGTTCGTGCTCCTGTGCGGCACGATGTTCGCCCCCGTCGCCGACCGGGGCGCGCCCGGCATGGGATTTACGCACAAGGCGGGAGACATCGTCACGATCGCGACGCCCAGGCTCGGCCGGCTCGTCAATCGCATGCGCCCTTGCGACGAATGCGAGCGATGGACCTTCGGAACCGGGGCGCTCATGCGCAATCTGGCCCGGCGGGGCTTGATCTGACCGGGACGCCGGCACTAAGTCCGCCTCAACAGGCAGGGTGACCATGACTTCGATCAAGCTGAACTATGTCGCAGGCGAGTGGGTCGAGGGCGCGAGCGTGTCGCGCAACGTCAACCCGTCCGACACCAACGATATCGTGGGCGAATACGCCCAGGCGGACGCGGCGCAGACGGCCGTCGCGATCGAGGCGGCCCGGGCGGCGTTCCCGGCCTGGTCCCGGACGAGCCCGCAGGAGCGGCACGACATCCTTTTGCGCGTTTCCACGGAAATTCTCGCGCGGAAGGAGGAACTCGGCCGCCTGCTTGCGCGCGAGGAGGGCAAGACGCTGCCGGAGGCGATCGGCGAGGTGGCGCGGGCCGGGCAGATCTTCGACTTCTTCGCCGGCGAAGTCTTGCGGATTCCGGGCGAGAAATTCCCATCCGTCCGGCCGAACGTCGATATCGAGGTGACGCGCGAACCGGTCGGCGTGATCGGCATTATCGCCCCCTGGAACTTCCCGATCGCGATTCCGGCCTGGAAGGTCGCCCCCGCGCTGGCCTACGGCAATACGGTCGTGTTCAAGCCGGCGGAACTGGTGCCGGGATCGTCCCATGCGCTGGCCGAGATCATCGTCCGGGCGGGCGCGCCCAAGGGCGTGTTCAACCTCGTCATGGGGCGCGGATCGATCGTCGGGCAGACGATGCTCGATCACAAGCATGTCGATGCGATCACTTTTACGGGATCGGTCGCGACCGGGCGCCGCGTGGCGGCCGCCTGCGCGGGGGCGATGCGCAAGTTCCAGGTCGAAATGGGCGGCAAGAATCCGCTCGTCGTGCTTGCCGACGCCGATTTGCCCAACGCCGTCGAATGCGCCGTCAACGGCGCCTATTTCTCGACCGGCCAGCGATGCACCGCGTCCTCGCGCCTCATCGTCGAAGAGCCGATCTATCGCAAATTCGCGGATGCGCTGATCGAGCGGATGAAGGGCCTCGTGGTTGACGACGCGGTGAAGCCGGGCACGCAGATCGGCCCGGTGGTCGACAAGACGCAGCTCGATCAGGACCAGTCCTATGTCGGGATCGGCAGGGACGAGGGCGCCACGCTCGCGCTCGGCGGCGAACTGCTCAACCGCTCGACGCCCGGCTTCTTCATGGCCCCCGCGCTGTTCCTCGACGCGGACAACGACATGCGCATTTCGCGCGAGGAAATCTTCGGTCCGGTTTCGGCGATGATTCCGGCGCGCGACTACGATCACGCGCTGGCGCTCGCCAACGACACCGAATTCGGTCTCTGCGCCGGCATTTGCACGACGAGCCTCAAGCGCGCCTCGCATTTCAAGCGGAACGTCGAGGCGGGCATGACGATGGTCAATCTGCCGACTGCGGGCGTCGACTACCACGCGCCCTTCGGCGGCCGGAAGGGTTCGAGCCTCGGGCCGCGCGAGCAGGGGCGCTACGCCGCCGAATTCTATACAACCGTGAAGACCGCCTATACGATGGCCTGAACACGACTTTGGGAGGCGGCGCCTCATGATTCTGGTGTCCGGCGAAGCGCTGATCGACCTTATCCCGGACCCGGAGCGGGAGAGCGCCTATGACGCGCGGCTCGGCGGCTCGCCTTTCAACGTCGCGATCGGGCTCGGACGGCTCGGGCGTCAGACGGGATTCGTTTCGCGTCTCTCGAGCGACGGAAACGGCGAGGCGCTTGTGGCGGCGCTCGCCGACAACGGCGTCGACCTCGGCTATGTCGTCCGGGACAAGCGGCCGACCACGCTTGCCTTCGTGATGCATGGCACGGCGAAGACCGGATCGCGCTATTCCTTCTATCTGGACGGAACGGCTTACGACGGACCGTGGCCTTTCCCGCCGCAGTGGCCCAAGGCGGTCAAGCATCTGCATATCGGCTCCTTCGCCGCGGTCGAGCGGCATGGCGCGGCGGTGATCGAGGCGCTCGCGGCCACGCGGGCGCAGGCGACCGTCAGCTACGATCCCAACGTGCGGCCGTTCGTCACGCCGGACCGGGACGCGATCGCGGCGCTCGTCGAAAAGGAGGTCGCCCTCGCCCATGTCGTGAAGGCGAGCGAGGAGGATCTCGAATGGCTCTATCCGGGCCGGAAGGTCGAAGAGAGCCTCGCGGCCTGGGCCAAAGCGGGGCCGAGCTTCTGCGTCGTGACCCTCGGCGAGCGGGGCGCGCTGGCGATGCTCGGCGACGAGATGGTTTCGGTCCCCGCGCCGAAGATCGACGTGGTCGACACCGTGGGGGCGGGCGACAGTTTCATGTCGGCGCTGCTCGCGGCGATGGACAGCGATTCGGGTCTCGGCGCCGGCCCCGTCGCGCCGACGCGCGCCAGGCTCGAACGATGGCTGCGCTTCGCCGCCTGCGCGTCCGCCATCACCTGCACGAGGCGGGGCTCCGATCCCCCGACTCAAAGGGAAGTGGAAGCCGCCCTCAAGGCCTGAGCCTTCGCCGCGCCGGACCCTTCAACTATCGGACGACGCTTCCGGCGTTGCGGGCGCTCGGGGAGCGGTCTAAGAAGCGTGAGAACCCACCAGGAAGAAAACATGGCATCGACTGGCGCTGCCTCCGGCAAGCGACGTCCCCGGCCGCTCTCGCCGCATCTTTCCATCTATCGGCCGACGATGACGATGGCGATGTCGATTGCGCATCGCATCACGGGCGTCGGGCTTTATATCGGCGTGCTGTTGCTCGTATGGTTCCTGATCGCCGCCTCGGCGGACGGCGAGGCGTTCAGCCGGTTTTCGGACTTCATCCAGTCTTTCATCGGCCAGCTGGTTCTGTTCGCCTTCACCTGGGCGCTCTTCCACCACCTTATCGGCGGGGTTCGGCACTTCGTCTGGGACGCCGGATATGGGCTGGACGCGCCGCTGCGCGATCAACTGGCCTGGGCGACGCTGATCGGAGGTTTTGCGCTGACCGTGATCGTCTGGATCATCGGCTACGCGGTCGGGTAAGGGAGCTTCGAGCCATGTCCGAATTTCCTTCCGGTTTGCGCACGCCGCTCGGACGCGTCCGGTTTCTCGGCTCCGCGAGGACCGGGACCGCGGAGGCGTGGCTCATCCACGTGACGTCGGTCGCGCTCGTCCCCCTGTCCCTCTATTTCGTCTGGCTTGTGCTGGACCTCGTTCACATGGACTACAACGGGGTCCGCGCGACGCTCTCGCGGCCCGTGCCGGCCATCCTCATGCTGTCCTTCGTGCTGTCGGGCCTTCTCCACATGGAGCTCGGCATGCGTTCGGTCATCGTCGACTATGTCCACGGCCGGGTTCGCGCCTGGGCGCTGTTGGCGAATACCTGTTTCTGCGGGCTGATGGCGTTCGCCTCCCTCTACGCGACGCTGCGCATCGCTTTTACTTGAGACAACGGAACATCCATGGCGACCAACGGGTCCACGGCGCCGGGCGCGCCGGCGCTGAACGGCAAGGCTTATCCGATCGAGGACCACACGTTTGACGTGGTGGTGGTCGGCGCGGGCGGGGCAGGCCTGCGCGCCACCGTAGGCTGCGCTCAGGCGGGATTGCGCACCGCCTGCATCAGCAAGGTTTTCCCGACCCGCTCGCACACGGTCGCGGCGCAGGGCGGCATCTCGGCGTCGCTCGGCAACATGGGGCCCGACGACTGGCGCTGGCACATGTACGACACCGTGAAGGGGTCGGACTGGCTCGGCGACCAGGACGCGATCGAATATCTCTGCCGCAACGCGCCCGAGGCCGTCTACGAGCTCGACCACTGGGGCGTGCCCTTCTCGCGCACGGAAGCCGGCAAGATCTACCAGCGGCCGTTCGGCGGCATGACGACCGACTTCGGCAAGGGAATCGCGCAGCGGACCTGCGCGGCGGCCGACCGCACCGGCCACGCGATCCTGCACACGCTCTACGGTCAGGCGCTGAAAGCGCGCTGCGCCTTCTTCATCGAATATTTCGCCATCGACCTCATCCGCGATTCCGAGGGCGCGATCCGCGGCGTCGTCTGCCTCAAGATGGACGACGGCACGATTCACCGCTTCCGCGCGCAGACCACGGTGCTGGCGACCGGCGGCTACGGCCGCGCCTATTTCTCGGCGACCTCCGCGCATACCTGCACGGGCGACGGCAACGCGATGGCGCTGCGCGCCGGGCTCCCGCTGCAGGACATGGAATTCGTGCAGTTCCATCCGACCGGGATCTATGGCGCGGGCTGCCTCATCACCGAGGGCGCGCGCGGCGAGGGCGGCTATCTCGTCAACTCCGAGGGCGAGCGCTTCATGGAGCGCTACGCGCCTTCCGCCAAGGACCTCGCCTCGCGCGACGTCGTCAGCCGCTCGATGACGCTGGAGATCCGCGAGGGCCGGGGCGTCGGCAGGAACAAGGACCACATCTTCCTGCACCTCGACCATCTCGATCCGAAGGTGCTGCACCAGCGGCTGCCCGGCATCTCGGAAAGCGCGCGCATTTTCTCGGGCGTCGACGTCACGAAGGAGCCGATCCCCGTTCTGCCGACCGTCCATTACAACATGGGCGGCATCCCGACGAATTATCATGGCGAGGTGCTGACGAAGGCCGGCGCCGATCCGGATTCGATCGTGCCGGGGCTGATGGCGCTTGGCGAGGCGGCCTGCGTTTCCGTCCATGGCGCGAACCGTCTCGGCTCGAACTCGCTGATCGACCTCGTCGTCTTCGGGCGCGCCGCGGGCCTGAGGGCGGCCGAGAAGCTGAAGGCGGGCGACCGGCAGGCGGAGCTTGCGAAGGACAGCGCCGACTACGCCTTGTCGCGGCTCGACCGCTTCCGCAACGCCAATGGCGGCACGCCGACCGCGGAGCTGCGTCTTCACATGCAGAAGATCATGCAGAACAATTGCGCGGTGTTCCGCACGGGCGAGGTTCTGGCCGAGGGCAAGGAGAAGATCCACGCCGCGTGGCGCGCGGGCGCCGACGTCCACGTGACCGACCGCTCGCTGATCTGGAACTCGGACCTGATCGAGACGCTCGAATACGACAATCTCATCGTGCAGGCGGTCGTCACGATGGAAGGCGCCGCCAACCGTCTGGAGAGCCGCGGCGCGCATGCGCGCGAGGATTACCCGAAGCGCGACGACGTGAACTGGATGAAGCACACGCTGGCCTGGATCGACCCGTCGAAGCAGACGGTGACGATCGACTACCGGCCGGTGCACACCTACACGATGAGCAACGACATCGCCTACATCGAGCCCAAGGCGCGGGTGTACTGAGACGCCCCATCGCGGAGATCGGACCCAAAGTCGATGGTTCAGTTTAACCTTCCCGAAAAATCCCGCGTCAAGCCCGGCAAGACCTGGCCGAAGCCGGCGAGCGCCAAGCGTCTGACCGAGTTCCGCATCTACCGCTGGAACCCGGACGACGACGCCAATCCGCGCATGGACACCTATTTCGTGGACCGCGACGATTGCGGGCCGATGGTGCTCGACGCGCTGATCTGGATCAAATCGAAGATCGATCCGACGCTGACCTTCCGCCGGTCCTGCCGCGAGGGCGTCTGCGGCTCCTGCGCCATGAACATCGACGGGCTCAACACGCTCGCCTGCACGCGCGGCATCGACGAGGTGGCGGCGCCGGTCGTCATCCGTCCGCTGCCGCATCAGGAGGTCGTGAAGGACCTCGTGCCCGACCTCACGATCTTCTACGCGCAGCACGCGTCCATCGAGCCCTGGCTCAAGACCACGACGCCGCCGCCCGAGAAGGAATGGCTCCAGACGCCGGAGGATCGCGAGAAGCTCGACGGCCTCTACGAGTGCATCCTCTGCGCCTGCTGCTCGACCTCCTGCCCGAGCTACTGGTGGAACGGCGACCGCTATCTCGGCCCCGCGATCCTGCTGCAGGCCTACCGCTGGCTCATCGATTCGCGCGACGAGGCGCGGGGCGAACGGCTCGACAATCTCGAGGACCCGTTCCGCCTCTACCGCTGCCACACGATCATGAACTGCGCGAAGACCTGCCCCAAGGGCCTCAATCCCGCGAAGGCGATCATCCACATCAAGAACATGATGGTCGAGCGGCGGATGGGCTGAGGGCGCGCCGCCCGAAGGCTGTCCGGGCGCTCTTGCCGGGTCATGCGCCGCACGGCTATAAGCCGCGCGCTTTCCCTTCCTTTCCAACCTTTTCGGAAGACGACCCATGGCCGTTCAGCGCACTTTCTCGATCCTCAAGCCCGACGTGACCCGCCGGAACCTCACGGGCGCCGTCAACCAGCGGATCGAGGCGGCGGGCCTGCGCATCGTCGCGCAGAAGCGCGTCCACATGACAAAAGCGCAGGCCGAGACGTTCTACGGCGTGCATCGCGAGCGGCCCTTCTTCGGCGAGCTCGTCGAGATGATGACCCAGGCGCCGGTCGTCGTGCAGGTGCTCGAAGGCGAGGACGCAATCCAGCGCTATCGCACGGTCATGGGCGCCACCAACCCGGAGAAGGCCGACGCCGGCACGATCCGCAAGGATTTCGCGCTCTCGATGGGCGAGAATTCCGTGCACGGCTCCGACGCGCCGGAGACGGCGGCGGTCGAGATCGCCCAGTGGTTCTCGGGCAACGAAATCGTGGGCTGACTGTCCTGACAGGGGCGGCGCGAGCCGCCCCTCACTTCGGCTCAAGCTCCAGCCCGACGCCCTTGTTGACGAAGCGCAGGGTGTAGGCGGCCTTGGTGTCGGTTCGTGGATCGACGAGGCCGACCTTCACCATCTTGTCGAAGAAGTCGAGCCAGCGCGCGTCCGTCATCGCGCCGATGCCGAGGGTCTTCGCGTCGCCGGAATCGACAAGCCCGTATTTCCGGAAGGACTCGATGGAATAGGCGATCTGGGCGTCGGTGATGTCGGGATTGTCGCTCCTGATGAGCGCATTTCCCGGGGAATTGTCGCCGTAGAGATAATGATACCAGCCGATCGCCGAGGCGTCGACGAAGCGCTGCACGAGGTCGGGATTCTTGTCCACGATCGCGCTTCGCGTGACGATCAGCGTGGCGTAGGTCGAATAGCCGTGGTCGGAGAGCAGGAAGACGTTCGGCGTGAAGCCGCCCTGCTTCGCGATCTCGAAAGGCTCGGCCGAGACATAGCCCTGCTGGATCGACATTTTATTGGCGATGAAGGGCGCGGAATTGAAATTGTAAGGCCGGATGTTCCGGTCCTTGAAGCCATAGGCGAGTTTGAGCCAGGCGTAGAAGGTGTTGATCGCGCCGGCGCCGAGATAGACCGGGTTCGCCTTCGGCAGGTCCTCCCACCGGTCGAGCCCGACGCCCGGATGCGACATGAGGATCTGCGGGCTCTTCTGGAACTCGGCCGCCACCGCGATGAGCGGCAGCTTGCTCTCGGCGGCAAGCAGATTGCCGATCATGTCGCCGCCCATGAAGAAATCGAGCTTGCCGAACAGCAGGAGCAGGCCGCCGTTCGCCTGCGGGCCGCCGGGCACGATCGTCACGTCGAGCCCGTATTTCGCATAGGTGCCGTCGGCGACCGCCTGATAGAAGCCGCCGGCGCTCGGGTCGGCGAGCCAGTTGGTGCCGAACCTCACCTTGTCGAGCGCGAGCGCCGGGGAGGCGAAGGCCAGAAGCGCCGTCAGCGCGGCGGATATCGCAAATCGCATCGAATCCTCCCCTGGCCTCGCGAACGCCGATCCATCCTCGGATTTTTAGGGGGCGTTGGAAAGCGGCGATCATGCGAGAGACGTTGCCGGGGGCAGCCGATGGCGCGGGCGCTCGTGGTTCCGGCGGCGAGGGCCTCCGCCCGTCCTCTCGCGGGTGTCACTATGCGGTCTGGTTCGGCGCGCTGCCTCGCTCAGCGCCGCCGAGGGCGCATCCGTCCCGCTCAGCGTGCCGGTGATCGCAGCGCTCGCCGGGAGAGCCTTCCTGACCGAGCCGATCACGCTGCGCCTCGCGCTCGCCTCCGTCGCCGTGCTTGGCGGAATCGCGATTGTGATTTTGGGGAAGGCGCGGAGGAGGCAGCGATCAAAGTTCAGGATTTGACGGCTGATCGGGGATGTGGCGAAGGCGCGGGGGGCGGGCATTTATGCACCTGATTTCTGCACCGCGTAACCTACTGACTTTATTGACGGCGATTCGTGGTGCAAAAATCTTGACTTTTGCACCGCCCGAAACTCTCGGTTCCGCGACCTTTTGAGAGGTAGGGATCAGGAATGAGTTTTGAGAGGCGCTTTCGGAGAATTGAGCGGCGATAGTTTGCCGCCTCGCCAGCCTCTCAAATACCTTCCAGACCGTGCGAAAACTCGATGCAAGGCTCCGTACCGTCGCGCAGAGAACTGATTATGGCGATTTTTCTGCTCTGCTCACTCACAGGCCGCGAAATTCGGGCTGCGTTTGATGCTCCGGAGAGTTTTCGCACGGTCTGCTTCATTTGTGAGTGATGGTCGCCACGAGCGCCCGCACATTGAAGGCGCGGTGCAGCGACCCCGTCGCCCACACGGGCGCTAACTAATTGTGCTTCAATGCTCCCGTGCAGGCGCCGATATCGTCCTTGGAGCCGGGTAAATAGGCAGGCTCGCGGCCATCCGAAGTGCAAGTGAATTTGTTGCTGCCGATCAGGATTTGCGTACTATCGCTCAAGTGGGTGGTGGCGATCCATTGCCAAATAGCGAATACGTTGAATGCTTTCATCTGCTCGAGCGTGACAACGTAGTTGTTGGTGTCGATTTGCGTCTCGCTGTTGCGGAATTCCTCGGCCATTTCGCGCCCCACCGTGTGTGCCTCCGCCGTCTCGATCTTGCCCTTGATTCCACCGACATCCTTGATTTCAAGGCCCGATTCCAGCGAGGCGGTGATGCTTCGCGTCGTCGCGTCCGAGAAAGTACGCCTCGTGTCGTGTTCTTTCACGATCTGATGGCTAGCGCTCTGGTTGCACAACTGCTCGCAAATGAGCTTCCAGCTTCCTATCGGCGCGCCGACAGCGGTGACGACAGGGATTTCGAAAGTCGTATAGGTATACCTGTGATTGCCGTTGTCCGTGAATTTGCCTGGATACGGGTTCTCATGACCAGGACCGTTCGTCAACTCCAAGTTACCGTCGCTGTCGTAATCGAAATGCTGCGTCGTTTTCACGCCTGCGCCTGGATTGAAGACAAGTTCGAATTCGCCCTGCACGCCATTACAGCCGTGGCCGCCCTTCTTCCATGCATGAATGAGCACTTGCTTGCCGGGCGCGACGTTTTCGAACACTTCGCCAAGTTGCTTTGCGTCGGTCTCAAAGCAGTTGTTGTTTTCGCCGCTCAATGTCACGGTCACGGGTTGATGGTCTATATTCTTGACATACAAATCGAAGGCGTCTGCGAACGCATTGGGCGACCATGCCGTAATTGAGACGCCTGCGATAGCCGCCAAGAGGACACTATTTTTCATGGAATTTGTGCTCACAATTGCAACCCGCCCCAGCAGGCGACCATAAATTACGCAGACGCGACCACCCGTACCAACATTCATTATTCGTACTTTTTCGGCCTTTGGGCCTCCTATCAAACTCATGGGGGAGGCCGAATTGCAACTCCGAAGTGGGCCACTCCACACTTGTAATGGACCTTGATTCCGAGCCCAGACGCACGGCAACGTCATCTTCGACTCCATAAATCTGACGCGAGTGCGTCGCATCGCCACCAGGGATGCGGCGCACCGAGGTCGTCGCGTCATATCCTGAGGGCACGCGCGCATTCGTCGCAGGCTAGATGTACAATGCCCACCTGGTATCAGCCGCGTCGGTACTCGTACGAGCGAGAGAACGTGTAGCGTCTCTCGGATACGCTCATTGCGCCGTACAGATCGCTCGTATCCGATCTTGGCGCCCGGACTACTAGATCGTCAAGACGCTGGCATTCGAAGTGTTCGCGCCGTAAAGCAGGTCGGACGCCACCGATACGCACTTCCTTGGGAGGCTCCGCGCGAGTTTGCCGAAGCGATCCTTACCGTCCGAGGGTGGAGTACTGAGCCTTAAGAACACCTCGCTAATTCAGCGCAAGGTTTAGTCAAAATTCTTGATCTCTGAGCGGCGCGAGCCGCAACCTCTCACATTTGCGAGTCCGGAGTAGGCGTGCTTCGTCAAACACGTATAAGCCTTCGTCCTTTGTTCTCTCAAAGTCACCGAATTTCAGGCAAAAAGCGCTTTAAAACCGGTTCTCCGCCGGGACGGTTCTCCGTGTGGGAAGTGGCCTTCGCACTTAAGCGCGTTCCGCACATTCAGAAACCGCGGCTCAAAGCCGACCATGACGTTGCAGGCCTGAACGCAGACCTACAGCGAACGCGACAAGCGCCGCCCCAAGTCGATAAAACTGGAATAGCGAAACATTTTCTTCTGATTTTCTGACATTGCGGCTATGATGGCTCATCGCCGTCAATCCGGAAGCCGCTCGTGTCCAACCTCGCCGAAGCCGCCGCGCCGCCCGTCAGGTCGAACGGCCATGCTTTGGCCATGTTTCGGCCATCGCGAGGCCGTCAGACGCGCCCCTGCCGGAAGGAAAAGCCAGCGCAAGTCCTTGAAAAGTCCCGATTCGCGGAAGGAAATGGCAGCTTTTCGGGCCGATTTTTCGCTGAAAATCGTCGCGAATCTGCTGATTTTCGCGTGTTCGACGCCTGAAATGTGCGCGCAATCGCATCAAAAACGCTCCAGATCGCGCGCCACTCTGCCGGCGGCGGCGACCGGGGCGCTCACCCCGCCGGGCGCTCGCGCCTCAGGGCGCCCACAATGCCCGCCGGCGCGAAATAGACCGCGAGCACAAAGGCGAGGCCGAGCCAGAGGAGCCAGCGGTCCGGATGGAACAGGGCCGGCAGGAGCGGCAGATGCGCGTCGGCCGCGGCGGTCGAGAGCGCGCCGATCAGGTCGCGCAGGTAGCTCTCCGCCACGACGAACAGGGCCGCGCCGATGATCGCGCCGTAGAGCGAGCCCATGCCGCCGACGACGATCATCACCAGAACATCGACCTGAATCGAGAAGGAGAGCGCCGTGTCCGGCCCCACATAGCGCAGCCAGACCGCGCTCAAGCCCCCTGCGAGCGTCGCGCCGAGGGCGGAGATGGCCGTCGCCAGCGTCCGGAAGATGACGACCCGATAGCCGAGCGCCTCGGCGCGGAGAGGGTTCTCGCGGATCGCCTGCAGGACCCGCCCGAAGGAGGAATTGACGATCCGCAGCAGCACGAGAAAGGCGGCGCCCGCGACGAAGAAGACAAGGTAATAGCTCAGGAGCTTGCCGTTCGCGTGAACGCCGAGGATCGGCCTGTCCAGAAGCTTGAAACCCGGCTGCAGGACGGCCGGGACCTTGAAGGAGCGTCCGTCCTCGCCGCCCGTCAGCCATGACAATTGCGACGCCAGCACGTTGAAGGCGTAGGCGACCGCGAGCGTCACCATCGCGAAGAAGATCGCCTGCACGCGCAGCGAGAAAAGGCCGATCGCAAGCGCGAGCGCGAGCGACAGCGCGAAGGCGATCAGGAGCCCGGCTCCCATCGCCAGCCAGCCGGCGCCGAGGCTGTAGAGCGCGAGGCCCACGCCATAGGCGCCGACGCCGAAGAACATCACATGCGCGAAGGAGACAATGCCGGCGTAGCCCAGCAGCACATCATAGCTCGCGACGAGCAGGATCATCACGCAGGTCTTGGCCGCGACATTGAACGCCTTCGCGCCCGGAAACAGGAAGGGCGCCAAGGCCAGCGCCAGCACGATGCCGCAGACGACGAGGCGGAGCGGAAGTCCGCGCGGCGGATCGCCCGAGAGCAGCTTCATCGTCCGCTCACCGGATAGAGGCCGCGCGGGCGCCAGAGGAGGACGACGACCATGGCGAGGATGTTGGAGACGAGCGCGAGCTTCGGCGCGAGGAAGCCGGCGTAATTGGCGATCAGCGCCACCAGGATCGCCGCGACGAACGAGCCGCCGACCGAACCGAGGCCGCCGATGATGATGACGATGAAGCAGAGCACCAGGAATTCCTCGCCCATCGGCGCGTGAACCTGCCCGCGATAGAACGCCATCATCGCGCCGCCGAGGCCCGCCAGCGCGCTTCCCGCCATGAAGACGCCGACGAACAGCCGGTCGATCCGGTAGCCGAGCGCCTCCACCATCTCGCGGTTCTCGACGCCGGCGCGGATGAGGAGGCCGATCCTGGTTCGGTTGAGGATGAGCGTCTCGGCCGCAAAGACGACGAGGCCGATCACGGTCGCCAGCAGGCGGTATTTCTCGACCGCGGCCTGTCCGAACACGAAGGATCCCTCGAAGGCTTTGGGGAGCGTCACCGGGATCTGGTCCGGCCCGAAGAAGGCGTAGATGAGTTGCACCACGATGATCGAGCCGCCGATCGTCGCCAGAATCTGCCGCAAATGCTGGCCATAGACGGGCTTCACGATCAGCCGCTCGAAGGCCCAGCCGAGCACGCCGCAGGCGAGGGCCGCGGCGAGGGCCGCCAGCATGACGGCCGCGAGGTTCAAGGGCAGCGAATCCGCCGCGACCCATGCGCTGAGCGGCAGGAGCGCCAGCGCCGCCATATAGGCGCCGAGCGCGATGAAGGCGCCGTGGCCGAAGTTGAGCACGTCCATCATGCCGAAGACGAGCGTGAGCCCGGACGCCATGGTGAAGATCATCATGCCCATGGCGAGCCCGGCGGCCGTCAGCGTGACGAAGGTCGCGGGATCGCCGACCAGCGGCGCCGCAACGAGCATCACGATGAGCGGGGTCAGGGCGGGAAGGATCTCCGCCCGCCTGCGCGGCAGCGCGGCGCCGATGTCGAGCGCGCTCACTGATGCGAATCCAGGCTGAGGCCGAGCAGCCGGCTTTGCAGCGCCTCGTCGGCGGCAAGGTCGGCCATGTCGCCGGCATGGACGATGCGGCCGTTGTCCATCACGCGAACCGCGTCGCCGACCTCGCGCGCGACCCGGAAATTCTGTTCGACCAGCAGGATCGTCACGCCCGTCGCCTTGATCTCCCTGAGGCATGCGATCAGCGCGCCGACGATCGCGGGCGAAAGCCCCTTGGTCGGTTCGTCGATCAGGAGAAGCTCGCGCGGTTCGATGATGGCGCGGGCAATGGCGAGCATCTGCTTCTGCCCGCCGGAGAGCGATCCGGCGCGCGACAGCCAGAACTTCTTCAGCGCCGGGAAGAAACCGAAGATCCAGTCGAGCCGCTTCCCGTCGATCGGACCGCTGCGGGCGCCGAGCGTGCAGATTCTCCCGCACCGAGAGGTCGGAGAAGATCGCCATGGTCTCGGGGGAATAGCCGACGCCGAGCCGCGCGACGTCGCTCGCCGCGAGGCCTTCGATGCGTTTCTCGCCGAGCGCGATATGTCCACGAGAGGCGCGCCAGAGGCCCATGATGGTGCGCAGCGCCGTCGTCTTGCCCGCGCCGTTGCGCCCGAGCAGCATCGTCGTTGCGCCCGCCGGAACGTCGAAATCGACGCCCTGCAGGATGTGATAGCGGCCGATATGCGTATGCACGCCCTCCAGCGTGAGCCCGACGCTCATGCCGCTTTCTCCGGCGCGAGGCCCAGATACGCCTCGCGCACGATCGGAGAGGCGATCACCGTCGCCGGATCGCCGTCCGCCGCGAGCGCGCCATTGACCAGAACCACGATCCGGTCGGCGAGCGAACGGACCACATCCATCTTGTGCTCGACGAGCAGGATCGTCTTCTTGGGGTCGGATTTGAGCCGCGCGATCAGGTCGAGCACGACCGGAACCTCGTCGACGCTCATGCCCGCAGTTGGCTCGTCGAACATGTAGATCGAGGGTTCGAGCGCCATCATCATCGCGACTTCGAGCTTGCGCTGATCGCCGTGCGGCAACGCGGCCGCCGCCATGTCCCGCCGCGCCGACAGGCCGACCGAGTCCAGCACGGCGTCCGCCCGGCGGGTCACGTGCCGGTCGGCGCGCCACGGGCGGCGCATGTCGTAATGCGCCCCCGCATGCGCCTGCACCGCGAGGCGCACGTTCTCGGCGACGCTCAGCCGGGGAAAGAGATTGGTGAGCTGGAAGGCGCGGCCGAGGCCAAGCCGCGTCCGTTCGGGCGCGCCAAGGCGGGTGACGTCCTGCCCGCCGATCAGCACCGCGCCGTCGGAGGCGCGCAGTTGCCCGGACATCAGGTTGAAATAGGTGGTCTTGCCCGCGCCGTTCGGCCCGACGATGGCGGTGAGCTCGCCGGGCCGGAAGGCGCAGGTGACGTGATCGACTGCGACATGTCCGCCGAAGCGGATGGTCAGCCCGCGCGTTTCGAGCGAGGGGGTCATCGCTTGTTGCGAATCGGAATGTCCATATCTCCGATCGTGAGTTCGCGCGTGAGCTCGGGAATGCCCCATTTGACGTTCGGATCGACCTTGATCTTGAAGGCGTACATCGATTGCAGCGCCTGATGGTCCTCCTTGCGGAAGATCATCTTGCCCTTCGGCGTCTCGAATTCCATGCCTTCCATCGCGGAGATGAGCTTCTCCGTGTCGGTCGACTTCGCCTTTTCGAGCGCGGTCACGACCGCCGTCGCCGCAGCGAAACCGCCGCAGGTGAAGAAGTCCGGCGGAGCGTTGAAGCGCTTCTCGTGCTCCTTCACCAGCCAGTCGTTGATCGGATTTTTGGGGATCCCGTAATAGTAGTAGGCCGCGCCTTCGAGACCCGGAAAGCGCTTGTAGGTGACGAGCGCGGGCAGGATGTTGCCGCCGGTCGAAAGCTCGATGCCATAGCGGCCGGGATCGAGATCGGCGAGCTTGTCGAGCGGGTCGCCGGCGCCCGCCCAGATGATCCAGATGATCTTCTTGCCGGGCTTGTCCTTCAGAGCGTCGAAGAGACGCTGCGCCGGAGCCGTGAAGTCGGTCGTGTTGGCGGGCGCGTATTCCTCGGCGTCGAGGGTTGCGCCCGTCTTGGCGAGCGCCTCCTTGAAGGCCGCGACGCCGTCCCGGCCGAAGGCGTAGTCCTGAGCGAGGGTCGCGATATGGACGCCGGGCTTGCCGATCGCGACCGCGTTCGAGATCGCGTCCTGCGAGGAATTGCGGGCGGTGCGGAAGATGTAGCGGTTCCACTTCGAGCCGGTGATCTCGTCGGCGACCGCAGGCTCGACGACGAGGATCTTCTTGTGCTCCTCGGCGACGGGAAGCATGGCGAGCGCCGCGGCGGAGGACGTCGTGCCGACGGCGATGTCGGCGCCGTCGTCCTCGTAGGCCTCGGCCAGCGCGCTCTTGGCGAGGTCCGGCTTGCTCTGGTCGTCCTTGGTAAGGACGACGATCTTGCGCCCGTCGACCTCCATCGTCCCCTTGGTCGCGTATTCGAGGCCCATCATGAAGCCCGTCTCGGTCTGCTTGGCGTAGGCCTGCAGGGGACCCGTCAGGCCGCGAATCAGGGCGATCTTGATGTCGTCCGCTGCGTTCGCGACGGATGCGGAGGCGGCCAAAGCGCCGGCCAGCAGCAGGGCTTTGAGGCGTGAAGACGGGATGCGGAAGGACAAGGAGCGCTCCTCGGAGATGGCGTGAGGCGGGACCGGCGCGGTCTCTCGTTGCGGCAGGGTCAGCCGAAGCGGCCAGAGCGACCTTAGCCTTGGGCTCACGCGGGTGACAAGGCGGTCTCCGGCCGGCGGGGCAATCGCCCTGCAATCGCCAATGCGCCGCTTGCGCGGCGGCGGCGCGCCGACTATAAGGCCGCCCTGCTCGCCTCATGGCGGCGTCGGAGCGTAGCGCAGTCTGGTAGCGCACCTCGTTCGGGACGAGGGGGTCGGAGGTTCGAATCCTCTCGCTCCGACCAATATTCCCGCTAAAGCATTGATTTTAAACGGCTTTCTCTGAAAGCCGCTACCCCGGACCGGGGCCGCCGGGCCGCGTAGGCGCCCCGTCGCGTCAACCCGTCGTCGGCGCCGCGAGGTCGCGAGCCGGCAGCATCGCCAATCCGCCGATCATCGGCCCGACGGCGAGGATCGCGAAGGCGGCCTCGTAAGAGTGGGTCGCCTGAAAGCCGATCCCGACCGCCAGCGGCACGATCGTCGTGCCGATCGATCCGATGGCGTTCGAAAGGCCCGCGGCCGAACCCGCCGCCGCGCCGCCCGCTTCCGCCACCATGGCGTTTTGCAGGGGACTGTAAGCGAAGGCCGCCGCGCCAAGGAGCGGAGCGATGACCCAAAGCTGGGTCTCGGTCGTCAAAAGGCCGGCGAGCAGCAGCAGGCCCGCGAATAAAAAGAGGTCGATCATGACCAGGGTCCGCTTGCGGCCGCCAAGCAGGTCCGAAAGCACGCCGATCAGCGGTTTGCAGAGGATCGCAACGACGCCGAAGGTCGCAACGATGCTCCCCGCAAGCACCGGGGAAAAGTGCAGACCCCGGATCATCAGGGCATTCGCCCAGATGGCGAATCCCCAGGTGCCCCAGACTCCGCCGAGGCCGGCCAGGACCGCGTAGAGGAACTGGCGATTGTGGGCGAGGGCGCGGATGTCCGCCCAGCGCACGACCGGGCTGCGCGCGCCTCCGGGCTGGTCGCGCAGAACGAACCAGCAGAGGCCCCCGAAGGCGAAGGTCGCGAGCCCCGCGCCGCGGTAGATGTCCATCCAGCTGACGACCTGCATCAGCCGCGGAACGAGCGCATTGGTCACGGCCACGCCCATCGAAGTCGCGGTCATGAAGAGGCCCATCGCCCGCCCCCGGTCGCGCCGGCCGAACCAGGCCATGATCAGTTTCACGCCGGCCGCGAAGTCGGCCCCGCCCGCGAAGCCCATCATCGCCTGAAGCGCGACCCCGCCCGCCACCGTGCGGGCATAGCCGAAACCGAAGGTCGCCGCGCCAAGCAGCATCAGGGCGACCGAGATCGTGAGGCGTGGGCCGACACGGTCGCTGGCCAGTCCGCTGATGGCGGACGAGACGACATAACCAACGTAGAAGGCGCTCACGAACAGGCCGAGGGCGGCGAGGCCGAGCCCGAAGGACGCGGCGGCCGAATTGCCGACCGATGTCCAGATCAGCCGATCGACAAAAGAGAGCAGAAACGCCAGCCAGACCATCGCAAGGACGGCCCAGCGAAACGCCGCGGGCGGCTCGCGCGTTGCGCTTGTCGGGAGGACTTCCGGGGCGGATTGCGCGGCGAGCAGAGCGTCCTCCAGACAAACGTAGCGGCCGTCCGGAGAAACAGATTCCGGCCGGACCTTCCAAAGCGTGGGCCGCCGATCTTATCGCCCCAGTCGGCGAGGCGCATCGGCTCCTCTCAAGGCCGAGGGCCCGGCGACGCCTGCTGAGTGGCGCACGTTTTCGCGCGTTTTTGGTGCGATTGCGCGCCCATTTCAGGCGTCAGACACGCGAAAATCAGCCGATTCGCGACGATTTTCAGCGAAAAATCGGCCGGAAAAGCAGCCATTTCCTTCCGCGAATTGGGACTTTTCAAGGACTTGCGCTGGCTTTTCCTTCCGGCAGGGGCGCGTCTGACGGCCTCGCGATGGCCGAAACATGGCCAAAACATGGCCGTTCGACCTCGCGGGCGGCGCGGCGGCTTCGGCGAGGTTGGACATGGGGCGGCTTCCGGATCGACGGCGATGAGGCATCATAGTCGTGATGTCAGAAAATCAGAAGGAAATGTTTTATACTTTCACATTTTCCGGCCATTCGGGTCCTGGCCGGTTACGAGATTCGAACGCGACCGAGCGCCGCAGCGTCGTGAGCTTCTGTCACGCCGCCGATCACGATATGCAAACTCCCGACGCGCACCTCCATTTCAATATCAACAATGAGGATCCGATGAGATTGACACGACGCGCCGCGACGCTCGGGGGACTTGGCCTGCTCGCCACGGGAGCGCTTTCGTCCCGCGCGATGGCCCTCGACGGCCCCCTGACGGACGTTGTCGAAGGCGCCGAGGATTTCGGCATCGCCTCGGACGCGTACATTTACGGCTATCCACTCATTACGATGGAGATGACCCGGCGCGTGACGACAAATGTCGCCAAGCCGGAGGGAACACGGGCGCCGATGGGGCAGCTCGTCAAAATGCGCGCCTATCCGGACGCCGCGTTCCGCGATGTCACGGCTCCGAACGCCGATACGCTTTACACGACCGCCTTTTTCGACGTCGCCGATGAACCGTGGGTCTTGAGCATCCCCGATATGAAGGGGCGGTATTTCCTGCTGCCATTCCTCGACGGCTGGACGAACGTCTTCGCCGTCCCGGGAAGCCGCACCACGGGAACCGGGGCTCAGACCTTCCTGATCACGGGGCCGGGCTGGTCCGGCGCCGTTCCGGCCGGCATGGCGGAACTGAAGTCGCCGACGTCCATGGTCTGGCTTCTCGGACGCATTTACTGCGCCGGCACGCCCGAGGACTACGCCGCGGTCCATGCGCTTCAGGACGCCTTCAAGCTTCAGCCGTTGAGCACGTGGGGCAAGGACTACGCGCCGCCGCCCGGCAAGGTCGATCCGGGGATCGACATGAAGACGCCGGTGAGAGACCAGGTCAATCGCCTTTCGGCCGGCGAGTTTCTTTCGCTTCTCGCCGATCTCATGAAGCGAAACCCGCCGGCGCCCGCCGACGCGCCGGCGCTCGCGCGCTTCAGGGCGATCGGCCTCGACGCCGGCAAGAGCTTCGACGCCAAGTCGCTCGATTCGCGATGGGACGCGCGCCTGCCGCAACTCTCCTTCGATCGCATCATGCTGCATATCGCGTCGCTCAAGCGGGAGAACGGCTGGCTGTTCACGACCGGGACGGGCGTATACGGGACCGACTATCTCCAGCGCGCCTTCATCACAGCGATCGGGCTCGGGGCCAACCGTCCGCAGGACGCGGTCTATCCGATGTCCCAGCGGGCCTCGTTGCTCGAGCCCTATGAAGGCGGCCACAAGTATGCGCTGCGCTTCGAGAAGGGGCGGCTTCCGCCGGTGAGGGGATTCTGGTCGCTCACGATGTACGACGAACAGATGTTCTTCGTGGCCAACCCGATCAACCGCTATTCGATGAGCCTTCGCACCCATCCCAAATTCGAGCCGGACGGGTCGCTGGTGATCTACATTCAGAACGAGAGCCCGGGCTCCGACAAGGAAGCCAACTGGCTGCCCGCGCCGAAGGGAAAATTCCACCTGATGCTGCGCCTCTACTGGCCGGATGAAAATAATCCCTCGATCCTCGACGGGTCGTGGGCGATTCCGAAGGTCAGGAAAGCCTGATCCCCTGTTCCGACGGTGGCCCTGGCCCGCGGGCCGGGGCCGCTCGCGGGGGAAGGCGCGATCCCGGCTCGGCCGTAAAATCCCGAACTTTGATCGCTACCTCCGCCGCGCCTTCCCCAAAATCACAATCGCGATTCCGCCGAGCACCGCGACCGAGGCGAGCGCGAGCCGCAGCGTGATCGGCTCGGACAGGAAGGCTATCCCGGCGAGCGCCGCGATCACCGGCACGCTGAGCTGGACGGACGCGCCCTCGGCGGCGCTGAGCGACGGCAGCGCGGCGTACCAGATCGCATAGCCCACCCCGGAGGCGAGCGCGCCCGAGAGGACCGCATAGCCGACACCCGCGAGCGGATGGGCGGAGGCCCTCGCCGCCGGAACCACGAGCAAAAGCAGCATCGGCGCGAAGCGCAGGAAATTGCCCGCGGTCGTGAGCAGCGGGTCGGCGCTCTTCCGTCCGAGGATCGAATAGGCTCCCCATGCGACGCCCGCCGTCAGCATCAGCGCCGAGCCGACGAGCGGCGGCGCCGTGACGCCCGGCGCGACCAGCGCGACGAGCCCGCCGAGCGCGAGAAGGAGGCCCGCGGCCTGAAACGCCGTCGGCCGCTCGCCATGCGCCACGCCCCAGACGATCATCGTCGCCTGCACGGCGCCGAAGAGCAGCAGCGCGCCGACGCCCGCGGGCAGCGACACATAGGCGTAGGAAAAAGCCGGCGCATAGGCCAGGAGCGCCAGCGCCCCGCTCCACGAGCCTCCGAGGGCGCGGCCGCGGCGAAGCATGGCGGCGATCGCCCACATCGTCGCGGCGCCCGAGGCGAATCGCACGATCGTGAAGCTCGCCGGATCGAGCCCCGCTCGCGCCAGCGCGGCGCGGCAGAGGACGGAATTGCCGGCGAAGGCGAGCATGGCGAGCGCGGTGAGCGCGAAAGTCCGGGTTCTGTTCAAGGCGTCCCCCCGGCCTTACTTTGCACGATGCGCGGCGCCACGATAGTTCGCGCAGGGGCCGCGCGGCGGCGATAGCAAGGGAGGACGGACATGAAAATCGGCGTCATCGGCTCGGGCGACGTGGGACGGACGCTTGCGGCGGGTTTCGCGAAGCACGGGCACGAGGTCGCCATCGGCACGCGGGAGCCGGCGAAGCTCCGGGACTGGGCGGCGCAATGCGCGGGCGTCGAGGTGAGGCGCTTCGACGAGACGGCGGCTTTCGGCGAGCTTGTCGTGCTGGCGGTCGCGGGCCAGCTCGCGCTCGAAGCCCTGCAACTCGTCGGCCCGAAGGCCTTGCGCGGCAAGCCGGTGATCGACGCCTGCAATCCGATCGGCGGAGGGCCGCCGGTCGCGGGCGTATTGTCCTTCTTCACGGGCCAGAACGAGTTGCTGATGGAGCGGCTGCAAGCCGCCTATCCGGAGGCGCATTTCGTCAAGGCGTTCAATTCGGTCGGCCACGGGCAGATGGTCAATCCCGCCTTCGCGGGCGGCCGGCCGACCATGTTCATCTGCGGCGACGACGCCGGGGCAAAACGGGTCGTGACGCAGATCCTCGATCAGTTCGGCTGGGACGCCGAGGACATGGGCCCCGTCGCGGCGGCGCGCGCCATCGAGCCGCTCTGCAAGCTCTGGTGCATCCCGGGCATTGCGAGAAACGACTGGTCGCCGCACGCTTTCAAGCTCATGCGGTAGGGACGCTCGCGCGGCGTTCCTTCTCCTTGCGTCTTAATCCGCGAGACACATTGGACAGGCAGGAATCGGGGCGGCCAGAGCGGCCGATGGCCTATAAGCAGTGACGGTATGGCAATTGTCCGTGAGGCTGCTCACAGCCGAGGGAACCTCGCGTGGTTAAAATTCGTTTAACTGTTGCATATTAGCGAGCGCGTGGGGAGCGCACTCATGAGCCTCATCGGTCTTGGTTCGATCTTTCTGGTCTTCCTGCTCGGCATGGTCGCCGGCTCGTGGCTGAGCGGCGTCATGACGCGCGAGCGATAAAGCAGCGCGCGATAGGGGCGGGCAGGGGACGCCGCCTTTCGACGCGTCCCCGCCGCCTATCAGAGCTTCGGACCCACCAGCGCGAACATCGCGTTTTGAGGATCGAGACACTGGATAATCCAGGCGCCGCCTGGCACCTCCATCGGCCCGTTGATGACCTTGCCGCCGGAGGAGTTCACGCGCTCCGAGGCCGCGTCGATCGAGCGCACGGCGAAATAATAGAGCCAGAAGGGCGCGGGCGTGTTGGGCATCTTGGTCATCATGCCGCCCGGTTGCCCCGCGCGCGTATTGAACAGCTGATATTTGCCCATCGCGCCCATGTCCATGGCGTCGCCCTTCGTCCAGCCGAACAGGCCTGAATAGAAGTCGAAGGCCTTCGGCCCGTCGCCCGCGTGCAGTTCGCGCCATCCGACATGGGCGGGCGCCATGGAGGCGACATCGGGCGCGCCGTCGCCGTCGCCATTGCCCCGGAAGATGAGGAAGCCCGCGCCGAACGGATCGGCCGCCACGGCGAAGGTTCCGACATTGGGGATTTCGGTCGGCGGCCGATGGATCGCGCCGCCGGCTTGCTGGACCTTGTCGGCGTAAGCCTTGACGTCATCGACTGCGATATAGCCCATCCACGCGGACGGGACGCCCGCGGCGTCGGCCGGGATCGGCATGAGGCCGCCGATCATCTCGTCGCCCGCCTTGAGCAGCGTGTAGCGCTGGTCGTTCATCGTGTTGGGCGCCATCGTCCAGCCGACGACCTTCGCGTAGAAAGTTTCCGCGAGGGTGAGGTCCTTCGCCATCTGGTCGTACCAGACAAAAGAGCCGAGCAGGTTCGATACATCCGTCATAGGCTTTTTCCTCCTTCATTGGCTTCGAGAGCCTGTTGCAACGTCGCGATGTCGAGTTTGTGCACCGGCAGGATTGCACGGATGAGACGGCCCCTGGCGTCGGGGTCTCCGCTCTGCATCCCCGTTCCGGGAGCGCCGGGTCCCTCGTCGCCCCGGCGCGTCGTCGAGGTCACGCGACCCGAGCGGAACGCAAGTAGATAAAGCCCGACGGCCTCCTCGGCGTTCCCGTCGAACCAGAGGCAGGGCATGATTTTTTGTCCGCTCATTGCCCGTTCCTCCCTTTGTCCGGCGTTTCGGCGTGGAGCAGCTGCTCGAAATAGCGCCTGAGATGATCGCAACAGTCCGCGGCGACCTTCGGCCCGTGGCTCGCCTTGGCGAGCACGAAGCCGCCCTGCAGCACGGCTTGCGCGAAAAGCGCGGCGCTCTTCGGCGTCCAGTCCGCATGGGGCGCGTAGAGCGCCTTCGCGTCCGCGAGGTCCGCTTCGAGCTTTTCCGCGTGCTCGCGGATGTAGCGGTCGCAGGCCTCGCGGATCGCCGGATGGGTGTCGTAGGCCTCCTGCGCCATCGTGCCGAGCAGGCAGGTGAACTCGGGCAATTCGCCGGTCAGGATGGCCTTGCGGAAATCGACGTAGCCGAGCACCCGCGCGCGCGGGATCGGGCAGGCGCGCATAGGCTGCCTGATCGAACAGCGCCTCGGCGTTCGCGGCGAAATGTCCCGCCGCCGCGATGGCGCAATCCTCCTTGCTTTCGAAATGGTGGAAGAAAGCGCCCTTGGTGACCCCGGCCTCCTCGCAGATGTCGTCGACCCGCGAGGCCGAATAGCCCTTCGACCGGATCACATGCACCGCCGCGTCGAGCAGCTTTTCCCGCGCGGGCTCGGCCGGGCGGCGCTGGGCTCCGGACCCCTTCGCTTTTCGGGGAGCAGCGCCGGAGCGCGGCTTCCGTTTGGCCGAGGTTGGTTTTGTCGTCATCGTCGTGCGCTTCGTTGGAATCCGAAATGCGAGAGCTTCCCTCAGGGGAGCGATCCGCTCCCCGAACGCCGCCGGGCCCTCAGACGTTTTCTGTCGACGAGCGCTGACATCCGCAGGCCGATGCGGATGCAGCGTCGGGATATTCGTCATGCCGGCGCCACCAGCTTGGCGGGTTCGCGAGACCCTCCTCGTCGCGGCCCTTGGGCAGGAGGTCGATATACATGTAGGCGGTTATCATCATCTCCGGCCCGCGCGCGAAGGTCGAATAGGTGTGGAAGATCTCGCCGGCGGCGTCCTTGAAGAAGACGCTGATTCCAGGCAGGTCCGAGGCCTCGAAAGTCAGCGGCCGATGGTTGTAGGTCGCGCGGCCCGCGGCGATGTCGTCGGGACGGAAGGCGACGCCGAAGTCGTAGTTGAAGTCATTCCCTCCGGACGAGACCCAATCGAAGGTCCAGCCCATGCGCTTCCTGTAACGCAAAAGCTTTTCGAGCGGCGCGCGCGACACCGCGACGAAGCTCGCGTCGCGCGCCTGAACATGCGGCAGGGCGCCATCGACGCTGTCGGCGCCGAACGAGCAGCCGACGCAGCCCTCGCTCCACTCGGGAGCGAACATGAAATGCTGCACGATGAGCTGGCTCCGCCCCGAGAACAGATCGGCCAGCGACTGCGGCCCTCGGACGGTGTCGAAGACGTAGGTCTTCTCGACCCGCGTCCAGGGCAATGCGCGCCGTTTCCGCGCGAGTTCGTCGCGCGCCTTCGTGAACTGCTTTTCCTCGAGCAGAAAGGCCCCGCGAGCGGCGCAAGCCTCGTCGTGCGAAACGACTTTCGGATGGTCCATGGCTCTGTCTCCTCGGCTTCCGGCGCATCCGCCGACCCCTTGCGGGCAACGGACTTTGGAGGTCTTCGCGCCTCTGGGCTCATGACATACCAACCGGTCGGTATGTTGTCAAATCGGCGCTGCGATCCGCGATCGATGGCTCGGCCGTCGGGGTCCGGAGAGCGCGATTGCAGCGCCGGCTCGCCTCGCCCCTCCCTTCGACCGGGAGCCGCGCTCGCTTACCGCCCGGGCGCGACAAGGGCGAACATCGCGCCCTGCGGATCGAGCGCATGGACGACCCATCGGCCGGACAGAACCTGATGCGGACTGTTGACGATCCTGCCCCCGTGCGCGCGCACGCGCTCCGCGGCGGCGTCGATCGCCTCGACGTTGAAATAATAGAGCCAGTAGGATGCGGCGACGCCCGGCCGGCGCGTCAAGACGCCGCCCCGCTCGCCATGCGGCGTCTTGAACATCTGGTAGCCGCCCATCGGTCCCATATCGAATTCGCTCGTGCGCTTCCAGCCGAAGAAGCGGCAATAAAAGTCGAGCGCGGCCGCCCCGTCGTCGGCGTGAAACTCGTGCCAGCCCACGAAACCCGGCGCGTTCTCCGGCGGGGCGGGCAGCGGTGCGTCGCCGTGGCCGTGAAAGAGGACAATGCCGCCGCCATAGGGATCCGCAACGACCGCGAAACGGCCGACGCCGGGAAATTCCGCCGGTTGCTTCCAGGCCTTGCCTCCGGCCTTGGTGAGATCGGAGAGCGCCGTGTCCACGTCGTCGACCCAGATGTATCCTGTCCAGCAGGGTCTCACACCCATCGCGCGGGCGTCGTCGGGGATCTCCATGAGTCCGGCCACCATGCGCTCGCCGACGGAAGCCGTCTCGTAGGGCATGTTCGGCATGCCGGCATCCTTCACCGTCCAGCCGAGTACGTGCGCATAGAAATCCGCCGCAGCGAGCCGATCCTCGCCCATATATTCATACCAGACGAACGCGCCGATTGGCGCCGCCACGTGGCTCCTCCCGCCAGCCGCCTCCTTTGCGGTTCCTGCCGCGGTGGTTGACACCGCTAAAATTCTCGCTGCAGGTTGCACTTACTTGGCCGTGGTTTAAAGCCCCCGGGCGATGGGCCTCCAAAGTCGAAAATCCAATCTTATGCTAGCACGGTTGCATGGCGTCCGCCACTTGGACTCAGCCTGTCCAAGTCGCCGGATGACCGTTCGCGCCGCCGAGGTTCAGCGCGCGCGGCGCTTCTTATCCGCGCCCCGGGCGCCAGCCTTGGGAGCAGGGCCGCAGGCCGTCTCGATGATGTCGTCGATCAGCGGCTCGATCTCGGCGCGCGGGACGCCCGCGCGGGCGCGCACCGACAGCGAGTGCAGCGTCGCCGAAGTCATCCGGGCGAGCCGCTTCGGGTCCGCCTCTGGCGGAAGATCGCCTGCCTCCCGCGCCGAGGCGAACAGACCCTCGAAGGCGGCGTCCGCGTTCTCGAGAGCCTTCGCCACGACGGGCCGCACCTCCGGATCATGGATGGCGTCGGACGAGGCCGTCAGCACCGTGAAACAGCCGCGCGGGCCCTCCTCGCCGCTGAGATAGAGGTCGAGCGCGGCGGAGAGGATCCGCCTCAGTTTCTCGCGCAGCGGCGCCGCCTCGTTGAGAAGCGGCGCGAAGGCGTCGCGAACGCGCTCGCGATAGCGTTTGTAGGCCTGAAGATAGAGGGCGCGCTTGTCGCCGAAAGCGCCGTACAGGCTCGGCCGGTTGAGCCCGGTCGCGGCGCTGAGTTCGTCGAGCGAGGTCGCCGCGAAGCCCTCCTTCCAGAACAGGTCCATCGCGCGGGCGAGCGCGACCTCCGGCTCGAAGGCGCGCGGCCGGCCCCGGCGGCGAGGCCCGGCGACAGGAGCTTCAGGGGGATTTTTTTGTACCATATCGCATAAAATTCTTGACGCCGAGCTATTATATGCGTAACAGTACAAAAATCGACAAGGAGGAAATCATGGATTTTTTCTTCTCTCCGCTCGCCTGTTCGATGTCGGGCCGTATTGCCCTCGCCGAGGCCGGCGCCGCAGTCAATCTCTTCGAGGTCGATCCGGCGACCAAGCGCGTGCTCGCGACGGGCGAGGACTATCGCGCCGTCAACCCGCTCGGCTATGTGCCGGCGCTGCGGCTCGACGATGGAACCGTGCTCACCGAGAACGCCGCCATCCTGCAATATGTCGCCGACACTTTTCCCGAAGCCGGGCTCGCGCCGCCGGAGTCGGATCGGCTGGGCCGCGCGCGGCTGCGCCAGTGGCTGAGCTTCATCGGGACCGAACTGCACAAGGCGCTGCTTGCGCCCCTCGTCAGCCAGAAAACGCCGCCGGAAGTCAGGGCCTGGACGGCGGGCAAATATTCCTCGCGTCTCGCCCATCTCGACGAGGCGCTCGCGGGGCGCGCGTTCCTGCTCGAAAGCTTCAGCGTCGCCGACGCCTACCTTGCGACGGTCCTCAACTGGACGCAGGCCATTCCCGAGATCGACCTGGCGACCTACCCGAACGCCCAAGCCTATCTCGAACGGATGCGTCAGCGACCGAGCGTCGCCGAGGCGCTCGCGACCGAGGTCCCGCTCTACCGCGCGGAGGCGGCGCGGCGAAAGGCGGCGTGAGGTTTTCCCGCGACCCCGGCCGCTCCCGCGTGGAGCGGCCCGGGGCCGTGGGCCTCCGATCATCCCTAACAGCCAGCGCGGCCCGGTGCGACAATTCGGTTGACCGTGCGAATGGGCATATGCGCTATCTTTTTCTCTGGCGGGGCGCGAACCGGGTGAAGGCTCTTGGCGCGGGACATGACGGGCTCGGCCGAATTCACGACCTGGGTGGCCCTGGCTTTCGCCGCCGCCTTCGCGGGCGTCTGCGCGATTTTTTCAACGTCCCTCTATGCCCTGATCCCCGCGGCGCTCGTCGGCGCGTGGCTCGGCTATCTCGCCGAGCGGCGGGGCCGGAGCTGGCTCAGCCGGTATGTCGAACAGAGGAATTCGCGCCGATAGCAACGCGCTCAGGCTGCGGCCGCAGCCGCGGGTCGAGGTTGATCTTCGAAAAGTCGCCGCCCGCCCAGGCCAGCACTTTCGGGTCCATCACCCGGAACCACAGCGGCGGAATCGCCGCGAGCCCGAACATGCCCGGATAGCCGCTCGGCAGACGCGGGAGGTCCCTGAAGTCGCGCAGCGACTGATAGGGCCGCATCGGATTGGCGTGATGGTCCGAGTGGCGCTGCAGATGGAACGTCAGCAGGTTCGAGAAAATGTGGTTCGTGTTCCACGAATGGCGCGGCTCGACCGGCTCGTAGCGCCCGTTCGCCCGCTTCTGCCGCAGGAGCCCGTAATGCTCGATGTAATTCGTCTGCGTCAGCGCGTACCAGCCGAAGACATGGTGCGCGACGATGAAGGGCGCGACCTTCCAGCCGAAGAGGAAGACAAGGACGGCCGCGACCGCGAAGGTGATCGCGTAGCCCTGCAGAATCTCGTTCCCGAACGACCATGGGCTCCGGCCTCGCCTTTCGAGCCGCCGCGCCTCGTTGCGCCAGCCGCGCAGCAGCGCCCCCGGCAGTTCGCGGCGCGCGAAGCGATAGACCGACTTCCCGTAGCGCGCGCTCGCCGGGTCCTCGGGCGTCGCGACCCAGGTGTGGTGGCCGCGATTGTGCTCGATCCGGAAATGCCCGTAGCCGACGACCGCGTTCGACAAGAGGGCGAGGATTTCGCTGGCGCGGTCCGCCTTGTGGCCGAGTTCATGGCCGAGCGCGAGACAGCCGCCGCTCCCGGTGCCGACGCCGATCGCGAGCGCCATCCATGACCACCAGGGCAGGGGCTGCGTGCCGACGAAGGCGACGGTCGCGACGAAGCCCGCCCAGTAGAGCGGCACGGCCGCGAAGGCGATGCGGCGATAATAGGGGTCGGCGTCCATCGCCGCGAAGACCTCGGGCGGCGGATTGTTGAAGTCCTCGCCGAGCCAGGCGTCCACGAGCGGAATGACGCCGAAGACGAAAAGGAATGGGACCAGCGTCGTCCAGAGCGCGCCGCCGGTCGCAAAATAGAGCGCCACCGCGACGAGCGGAACCGCCGTCACCAGCACCGAGCCGAGATAGAGATAACGTTTTCCGTCGCGATAGGCGATTTTGTCGCCGCCTGCCGTCACGCCTACGAACGTCAAGGGCCGTTCCTCAGAGGTCCATTGAGCGAAGGATGACGCGTATGGCAGCGGGAATCCAGCTTGTTGTGGCAATTTGCGCCAAATCAAGACCGCCTCACGTCTGAAGAGTTGAATTCCGCGCGCGTCTCGATGAGGTTTCACGCGCACCCTGCTGACCGCCCATGAAAGCGCGACCGGACGCCGTGGGCGGCGTCCCTCGGTTACGCCGACCCGACCAGCTACAACCTCGCGAGCCGGTGGCGAGCCGGAACGGTGAAACGATGGGAGCGGATCGGCCGCTGGGTCAAACTAATCTTACAGGGTTTGGTGTGGTGAACGGCTGCCTGACCTGGTAGATGACGTAGTATGGTGCGTCGCACCATTCCTCGCACAGGTCAGATTATGCCTACATTTCCGGGATTTCATGCCGCCGTCGATATGGCCCTGTATCCGGAGTTGGTTCGGGAGGGTATTCGGAAAATAGCAAGTCAATTCTACGTGACCCGATCCTTTAGACCGATCAGCGTTGGCAACAGTACATACTACGCGGTTTTAGCCAGACCCAATGATGACTTCTCGGTTTATATCAATACAGATCGAGAAATTCTCGTAGTATTCTCTGAATATAATACTTTCGAAATAAGAACACTGGAGGCTTACAATCAATTTTATGACTTACTCGAATCGGCTCGCACCGATAAAAGCTTGCGATTTTTAGTGAGTTTAGACAGTAGAATAGAATCTATCATAAGACATTACTTGGATCAAAATCCAGAATATCCGATAATAATTCCATTGACATTTAATAATTTAATAAATGGGGGAAATGCGTCGCTATTAAATGCGGTTCGCAGGAATTATTTGCTTAGAGATTTATTTGGATATCAAAATCCGCTTAGAGAAGAAACGTTTTTCTTTGGTAGACAAGTTGTCGTTAATTCCGTTCTTGATTTGGCTAAATCTGGACAGAATTCCAGTCTATTTGGACTAAGAAAAAGCGGCAAAACATCTACAATATACGCAATTCAGCGTAAAGCAAAAGCCTTGTCTTGTAATGTTGTTGTGATAGACTGCGAAAATCCAGCAGTTCACGCTCGCCGATATAACCATCTTCTTTCATATATAATTGGAGAAATACGCAAATCACTTGGTCAGAAGAAGAATACTCCCGAATTAAGAAATTCTCTTCCTGAAGTATCAGAAAATTTTTTCCTTCACGCTAACAATTCTCTTGGTTCTTCGAAGAACAGTGTCTTAATTATATTTGACGAAATTGAGAATTTATCTCCTAGGACCGCTGCTTCGCCCCATTGGCGACAGGGAGATGACACGTTGAATTTCTGGCAAATTATTAGATCTTATATACAGTCCGAATCAAAAGGGACGGCTTTCCTTGTGTCTTGTGGGAACAAGTCCCAGGTTGCTAGAAATTCCAAAAATAAACTATATCTCCAATCCGATGTATCTGTTTGCTCAGAAGCAATTCATTCCTAGCCTCACGATGGATGATACGAGGGAGATGGTTGAGCGTCTTGGCTACTTCATGGGTCGTGAATTTCCTAAAGAATTTATATCAGAGTTGCAGAGCAAATTCGGTGGGCATCCATTTTTCACGAGACAGGTCTGCAGCAAGGTTCATCAATTAGCTTCGACCAACCGTCCGCTTATCGTTTCGATTGGGGCTATTCAGAGGGCGACGGAGGCGTTCCAAGGGTCAACTCGAGAGTTATCTGAGTGATATTTTAGAGCAATTGAGGGAAGAGTATTCTTCGGAATTTGCAATATTGGCTGCTGTTATTACTAACAATAAACAGGAATTAACAGAGTTTGCAACTGAGGCGCCAGAGTTAATTGATCATCTCATAGGCTACGGTCTTGTTGCGAGGACAGGGGATATTTATGATATCCGCTTTACAGCAATCAAGAATGCTTTGTCGCGGCTTGTAATTACGGAGGGTGTGGAGGAAAGATGGAGAGAAATATCGACAAGAAGGAACACAATTGAGACTGCTATTAGAATTTCTCTTTTTCACTGGACTAGGGGTATCGATGGGCAGAAATGGAAAGCAATTGTTGAAAAAAATCTTACAAAAAAACGGCTGGGCGAATTGCCTACCAGGGAACCACGTATACTGTTCTCAAGCAAAGAAAGTCCTCTATATCTTACAGATAGCTCGCAACTCTTAAAGACGAGGATGTCCTTCCGTACTTAAACGATCGAAGGAGTGCTATATGTTCCGAAGATTGACATGATAAATAAATTACGAAAAGACGCGCACGCCTTAATAGTGAGTGACGCAGACATAGGTGAGGCCCGAGCGGCTTTCGACTATCTGGAAATTGAGTTTTCTCCTCCCTAGATCCTCA
>CAVUJV010000024.1:0-675350 GCA_963741845.1 uncultured Alphaproteobacteria bacterium | reverse complement strand
GATGTCGGGCACGGGGGCTCGGCGCTCCTCGAGGCTTCGCGCTGGCCGCCTCTATGACGGCTCGAGCTGCAGACCGCGCAAAGTGGTCCGTGCGGGCTGCGCGAGGGGCGCGCTCAAGGGGCGCGCCCGGACTTTGCGGGTTGACGACCGCAGCGCCCCCGCCGTAAAGCACCCCCCTCCGGGCGATTAGCTCAGCGGTAGAGCACTCCCTTCACACGGGAGGGGTCGCAGGTTCGATCCCTGCATCGCCCGCCATCATGCGTGCGTCAAATCGTTCCAAAAAGAACCGGCTGAGGCGATTTCGACCGCTCCGATACGGCCGCCTGATCGACCAGCGCATCGTCGAAGTCGCGCTGTTCGATGCGCAGCGAGGATGCATCGACCATCCTCGCTCGAGCGGGAAAGCGCGGCGGATCGCATTCATGGCGGCGCGATCGCAAACGAAGCGGACCTCGGCGGCGGACATCCCTTCCGTCAGCTCGGCCAGCAGGCGAGATCGATTTCCGATCGATCGGCTTCTTGCGCAGATGCACCTCCAGAATCGCCGCGCGCGCGGCGCGATCGGGCCGCGCCACCTCGAGGCGGAAGTCGAGCCGCCCGGGACGCAGCAGCGCATCGTCGATCATGTCGAGCCGGTTGGTCGCGGCGATCACCCAGACGTCCTTCAGCGCTTCGACGCCATCGAGCTCAGTCAGCAATTGGCTCACGACCCGGTCGGTCACCGGCGAGCGGCCGTCGAAGCCGCGCTTCGGCGCCAGGGCGTCGACCTCGTCCAGGAAGACGATGCATGGCGCCGCGTGGCGGGCCCGCGCGAACAGCTCGCGAACGCCCTGCTCCGACTCGCCGACATATTTCGACAGAAGCTCGGGACCCTTGATCGAAATGAAGTTGAGATTGCTCTGCGACGCCAGAGCCTTCACCAGAAGCGTCTTGCCATTCCCGGGCGGACCGTAAAGGAGGATGCCGCGCGGCGGCTGCAGTCCGATCTGCTCGAACAGAAGCGGTTGGCTCAAGGGCCAGGCGATCGCTTCCTGCAGCGCGGCCTTGATCGGTTCGAGCCCGCCGACTTCGTCCCATCGAACGTTCGGCACTTCGACCGCGACTTCGCGCAATCCCGAAGGCGCCACTTCGCTCAACGCCTCTGTGAAATCCGCCATGCCGACCTCCATCGCGCCATAGCGCCTCGTAGGAATCGGTCCGGTATCGAGCGACAACTCTGGAAGCTGGCGGCGCAACGCCGCCATGGCGGCCTCGCGGCAGAGAGCGTTCAGATCGGCGCCGGTGAATCCATGTGTCGTCTGGCCAAATCCGCAGCGTCAACATCCTCGGCGAGCGGCATGCCGCGCGCATAGATCTCCAAGATTTCGCGCCGGGCGATTCGTTGGGAATGCCGATGGCGATCTCGCGGTCGAAGCGGCCGGGCCGCCGCAGAGCCGGATCGATGCTGTTGGGACGGTTGGTCGCCGCCATGACGATCACGTCGCCACGGCTTTTCAGACCGTCCATCAGGGCGAGAAGCTGCGCGACGACGCGCTTTTCGACCTCGCCTTCGACGCGTTCGCGCTTGGGCGCGATCGCATCGATCTCGTCGAAGAAGATGATGCAGGGCGCGCGCCTTTGCGCATCTTCGAAAATCTTGCGCAGCCGGGCTTCGCTTTCGCCGTAAAATTTCTGGATGATCTCCGGACCGCTGACGTAGATGAAAGCCGCAGCGGACTCGTGCGCCACGGCGCGCGCCAGCAACGTCTTGCCGCAGCCGGGCAGACCGTGCAGCAGGACGCCCTTCGGCGGCGTCATGCCGAGGCGCTCGAAAATTTCGGGATGGGTGAGCGGCAGCTCGATCATCTCGCGGATCTTGGCGACTTCGTGCTCCATGCCGCCGAGATCATCATAGGTGACGATGTCCTCTGCCGCCGTTTCGGTCTTGCCGCGGAGCCGCCGCGGGCGGTCTCGACCGCGAGCAACGTGTCCGGATGGATCATCACCGGGCCGTCAGGCTCGGTCCGGACCACGCTGAAATCGCGATGGCTTCCGCCGAACAAGGCGATCCGCACCCGGTCGCCCGTCTTGACGGCGAGCCCGTCGAGGCGGCGCGCGGTATGTTCGATCTCGTCCTCATGCAAGGCGCCGGCGCCCAGGGGCGCGAGGACCAAACTGCGGGCGACGGCATGGGCGACCTTCTTGATCGCGACCTTCTGGCCAAGCGCCACGCCGGCATTGGTGCGGCCGACGCCATCGAGCTGGATGACCTGCTGGCCCCTCTGTTCCTTGAAGGTGGGCATCGCCTTGGCGACGGTTTTCGCGCGGCCTTCGATCTCCAGCACGTCGCCGGGCGAAGCGCCGATCTCCTGCAGCGTTTCGGGATCGAGCCGGACGATGCCGCGTCCAATGTCATCGCGCCGCGCCTCGACGACCGTCAGGCGCAGCTTTTCGCCATTCTCGATGGCTTCGTCGGGCATGGAACTCTCCACTTGCCTTTGTTGTCGTCACGGGACTCCGAATCCGCCAAATATTCGACCTTGATTCGCGGATAAGAATTTTGCGACCTTATGCAGGGCGCCGATGAAAAGAATGCCGGTCCTGTCCTCGCCAAGCGTCGCGTCGATTCGACCGGCGATGAATCGGTCGCGCGCCTCGAGAAGAGCGGCGGCCTGCGCCTCGGTGCGTTCCGGCGATTGAAGCAGCCTGTATTCCTCGAGAAGCAGCGCCGGCGATTCGGTGCCGACGAGCGTAGCGCCGCTTCCGCAAGGGCCTCCAGCAGTTGATGGTTTCGACTGCCCTGAGCGGCCAGGTCGTGGACCAGCGCTCGCTCGTGACCGCAGACGGGCAAGCTGTCCTGGTAGAGTTTGACGCGCTTGAGATCGAGCCGGAGCGCCCTGATCGCTCTCCGATGGCGCGCCAGATGGCGTCGAATTCGGCCGATCGCTCCGCCATCTTGCCCTCGCCGTAGCGGGCGACGAACGCGGCCTTGTAAGCCGGCGCGGCGGAGCCCATCTCCGCGATGCTGTGGACGACCGGAACGTAGATCAATCGCGCCATATCGCACGTCCGCTCCTGTTGATGGCACGCGACCGCATCCCGCATCGGCATCCGCTTCACCTTTGCTTGCTCAGCCGGACTTCGAGAACGCCGTTGCGCAGGTTCAGATGCGGCCCGCCCGCGAGCTTTCCTTCGATGAGCGTCTCCTTGCGGTAGAGCCGTTCGCCGGTCTTCGCCTCGAGCAGCAGGATGTCGCCGTCGAGGATGCAGCGAATATCCTTGCGCTCGACGCCGGGCAACTCGAAGAGCAACACGACTTCACCCGGCTCGTCGAACATGTCCGTGACGGGTTCGAGGACTTCGACCGAGGTCCGCTTTGGTTCGCGCCGCGGCGGCGCTTCGCGCCGGACCGGCTCTCCTCGGGCGGCTCCTGTTCGCCTGCCGCTTCGCGCAATGTGCGCGAGCCGAACGAATATTCCATCACCTTGCCGTCCTTCTCGTGCCGGCCGCGCCGGGGAGCTTGTCGAAATCGGAAAGCACCGTGAACAGATCGGAAAGCCCACGCGCAATCTTCGTGAAGGCAGCCGCGCCGGTCACGTTTTCTTTGTCTTCGCGATCGTCTTTGCTCATGACGCGTACTCCTTGCTTTCCACGGGCGCCGTAGCGACAGCGCCGAGCGCCTGCTCGATCCGGCCCAGCCGTTCATCCATCGCGAGCAGCGACGCATTTTGCGCCGGCGCCAGGCGATCTTGGCCGCCGTTGTGGTTCCACCAATCGAGGCCGAGCTCGCGCGCCTTGTCGACCGAGCAGATCACGAGACGTAGCTGGATCGTCAGGAGTTCGACTTCGACCAGCTTGATCGAGATGTCGCCCGCGATCACGACGCCTTTGTCGAGAATGCGCTCCAGAAGATCGGCGAGATTCGTGCTGTCGACCGAGTGGGTCATGGATTGGTCGGACGACATGAAGTTGCCTTTCAGTCCGCCCCGTCAGGGACGTCGAGAGCGAGGGAGAGATCCTTGTCGGAGAAGCCGAACTGCCGCCGCAGTTTGAGAATTTCCTCCGCTTGCGCGGCAAGCGCGGCGCCCAGGTTCTCGATCTGCACATCCGTCAATCGGCCCGCCTCCATGCGACGGACGGCCTGCCGTTCAAGGACATCGTGAAGCAATTTCACCAGCGTAAGCACGAGCCGGATCAGACCTTGCGCCGTCGATGAGCCCCTCTCCGAGGGATCACGACCGCCATCGATCGCCGCGTTGTGGACGACCGGGTGAGGGGTTACGTCAGAGGTCCTGGCTTCGGTAAGCGCAAGACTCGGAAGCCCGATATTGGGTTCGGGCTCGATTGGCCCCGGAGGCGGCGGCTCGGTTGCCGCGGGCGAAGGCGGCGGCAGAGATGCCGTGCGGGGTCGCACCGGAAACGCCGGCGCACGGCCCTCCGGCCAGATTGTGTCGACCGAGCCGAGCAGCAATCGGAGATCGAGGAACAACAAATCAACGTCGGCAAGCCCGATGGTGAGATTGCCTTGCAGCGACACGCCGCGATGCAAAATCCTGTCGAGCGCATCGGCGAGAGACAACTGATCGGCGCGCGGGCGAGCCGCATTGGGCGCGACACGCTCAGGAGCCAGCATTGTCGCTGTCATCTCCATCGTCCTTTTGCATCTCATCGAGGCGGCTCAAGAGCACCTCTTCGCGCGCGTCGAAGTCCTCTTCCGTAATCCTCCCCTCTTCGAGATCGCGGTGGAGCGCGGTGAGTTCAGCCATAGTCGCTTTCCCTTGCGCCTCGCGCTCCTGCTGAACCGCATCGTTGATCTTCCGGAGGACGAACATCAGGCCCCGGGCCGGCGACGCCAGCAAATCGTCGATGAGGAACATCGCTATCTCCTTTGACAAAGAAGGCCCGGATAGGCTTTATCGAAGGCAATCCGGACCGTATCGGTGGGCGGCGGGCAGCTTTTCAGGACACGATCCCTGGCTTGCTTCGCGCGCTCCCCGCCCGACTGTGGCGGCTATGCGGCCTCCACGTTGAACTTCACAAAATTATGAGGCGGCCATGGACCGCTGAGATTGAAGACGATGTCGTCGTCGATTTGATCCGCGGCCGCATTGACTGCCGCTTCGAACGTCTCGACGCCCGTGCGCGGCACCAGGATCGCGAGATTGGCGATCTGCTTTTCGTCGCGAATCGGGAGCTTGATGGCTTCCGAATATGCACTCTCAATTATCGCCAACAGCTGTGCGGTAAGCGAGTCGCGATAATGTGCGAGCGCCTGGTCGAACTGCTGGCCCAACCGGATCTTCTCGTCGTAGGAGGGCGTGCGGCGAGCGCGGAACGTTCGGTCGCGCGACGCCTTCAGCGCCGGGGTCCTTTCAACGAGGTAGGCGATCGGATCCGGAGCGTCGAGGTTTAACCGGAGGGCCATCTCGACCGAACCCGACACGCGCTCCAACTGCGACGACAGCTCTTGGCGGTTGTCATCCAGAAAGCGGCGCAGATCTTCTTCAGACTTCGTCACCGTGCCGAATGTCATCGGCAGGAGATCAAACTTCGCGTTGACAGCGGCGAGCACCCGTTGGGTCGCCGCGATGTGTTTGCGTTCAGCGCGCACATTGTTCAAAGGGCATTCGCTTACGATGGCGCAGAGCGACTCCGCCTCCAACCGGTACGCCGGGCGGTCAAGAACGCCTTGCAGTGGAGGCAGTTCTCCCTCTCTGGCTTTGCCGACGGCGTAGACATAAAGGCCCATTGACGATACTCCCAAACGAGAGCGACATTCCGTGACGTCGAGCGGGCGCGCAGCTTTCGACGACTTAAGTCGGGTCAAATGACCCGACGCCCGCAATCATGACGAGAGCGCCTATGCTTCGCTTGCGCCGATGGGGCCGTAGGATCTGACCGACAAGTCGGTCTCGAGCTCGACCATATAGCGCTCGATTTCGAAGACCTCCTGGGTCAACGGCAGGTTCAGCATCTTGACCTCGAGATTGGGAACGAGAATCTCCGCTTCAGCCTCCCATCCGTCCGATCCATGGTTGAGGGGCGCAATCTTTGTGATTCGAGTCTCACGCGCGCCCATTTCCGCAGAGAGGAATTCCCGCACCGCGGCGCGCGCCGCAGAAACCCGGCTGATGGGATGCGGTCTGGATTCGGGAGGCGCTGTCACGGCGACGGGCGGCGGCATGATTGTCGCTTGCTGAGGCTCTACCTGGTGACTTTTGGCTGTCATTGGACCTTCTCCCTCGATCGCTCTCTTGCCACGGAGCGCGTGCGGCGCCTGAGATCGTCAGTACGAAAATTGAAAACTCCGCTTGGCCGGGTGCAGCCCCACGGTGGCTTGCGCGCCCTTTCGACAGGTCGAGCGGGCGGTGAAACGCCATTCAGGGTTCCCAGAATTTCGGCGATTTCGGTGTCGATCTCGCGAAAGCGCCCTTCGATGATGTCGAAACGAGCGCGAGCCGTGCGGATCTCCTGCATACGCCTGGCCCGCTCGAGCTCGAGAAAGCTGATTCGAAGGTAGGCCTTGTATGCCGGAATCTGCACGTCCGACCGGCCCGTGAGAGTCCGCAAATCGCCAAGTCCCCTTGATGGCCGTCGCTGCAACGAGATCATCATTCTCCTCCCTGCGATTGAAATGTCGCGTCACCATCCGAGCGCAGGTTTGATCGCGCCGATGCGCCGCTGACAGCCTCCGCACTGTCGAAGCGGCGCAGAAGCAGATCGATGAACGCGGGCGATACGGCGCCGTCGTTGTTGGCGTGAGCGGACGTCTGGCTCAGGATATCGCGGCACGCCCAGACAAAGATGGGGTTATGCACGCTAGCGTCGCCGCCTCGCGAAGACAGGACCCGCGCGATCGCAATCGAAGCGCGTAACGTCGGATAGTGGGGATCCTGACCTTCGCAACGGCACAGCCTCACGAGATCGACGATTCGCGCGGCGCGGTCGGGATCGATGCTTGACTTGCTCGCCGTGATCGCGATTTCGGTGTCGCGATCGTAGTGAGTCAGGTGCAGCGTGACCATTCGGTCGAGAAGCGCATCCTGGGTCTTGTAGACGCCCGCGTATTCGGTTGGATTCGAGGTGAAGATGGCGCGAAAATTCGGATGCACATTCACGTAACCCTCGCCGCGGCCGTGCAACCCGGGTACGTTCAGGACGCCTTCCGACAAGATGCTCAGAAATGGATTGTTCGCTTCCGGCTTGCTGCGATTGAACTCGTCGTAAATGATCGTGTGCCCGAGCCGGCACGCGGTCGTTATGCGATTGTCGATCCAGAGCGCGCGCCCCTCTTCCTGAAACTTGAGCACCGATCCGATATAGTTGTCGACGACGCGCGATTTGCTGTACCCGCTTTCACGGCCGATGAGATCGGAACTGCCGAATTCGTGATCGCCATGAAGCAGGATCGTGGGTCGGTCGAGCTGCGCGGCCACGTGAAAGGCGAGGGTCGTCTTCCCGGTTCCCGGCGGTCCGGAAAAATGAACCGGGTAACCCGCTTCAAGATAGGCCATCGCTCGATCTGTGATGTCCTGGACTTCGACCGAACTCACGAACGCGTTGCTCGGGTCCAATGCGATGGAACCGTCCTCGCCGCCGATGTAGTCATCGGCGACGGGATGGAGGTTCGCGGCCACGAAGGCGTTCATTTTGCATGCCCTCCGTGGCGTCCTTTCGGATGGCGGGCGGTCTGTCGAGCTGGCGCAGGTTGCGGCGCTCTTGCCTTATCCGCATGAGCTTCTGGCTTGGCGAAAGCGGCCGTTGCCCCGTGCGTGTTGACTGGAGCGCTTGGCGCCGCGGCAGGTTTGTCCTGGACGGCCGGAGGCGCCGCAGATTGAGCCGCTGCGCTGTGCCTGGCATGCGCCAGTTGCTCCCTCATCAGGCGGCTTCTTTGAAAATTTCCCCTCCAAATGGCCATCCCCTCGCGCCGATCATGCGCGTACGCCGAGAGGTGGTCCCGGATTTCGGCGGCGCGATCCCGACCGGCTTTGGCCAGCTTGTCCCGAAACGCATCGACGCCATCCGTAAGGTCGATCATGAAGGCCGCCGCCTGCTTGCGCTGTGCCCCAGCGAGCTCCTGGCGGCGCTGCTGGCGAGCAACTCCCTCGCGGGCGAACTGATCCAGCATCGCCTTGACTTCTCTTTGGCGATGGGTGTTCACATCGACTGCTTCTTTGTGATTATCTCGGGCAGCGCGTATTCGTGAGGCTTTCTGGCCGCGCAGCATCGCACTTACTTCGCGGTGAAGCTCGTTAGTCATCTTCTTGGCTTCCGCCGCCTGAAGGCTGCCAGCGCGGCGACGCGAGCGTCTGTTCGCCGAGCAGCATCGAAAACACCCCCAAATGTCGCGCTTTCGCGGTCTGTTGGCGACGTTCGGCCTGGTCTCTCGTCGTCCTTGACCCGCGCTGACTTCGCACTCTGCAGAAACAACTCGACATCGCTGCGGCGACGATTTGTCGCAACTTTGATCTCTGTTGCGAGCTTGCTCCGTTCGCGACGGCCCGCAGCTATTTCGTTCGCCAGGCGCCCCATGTCTTCCGCCACTGTTGCCATGTCTCCACCTCCACAATAGGTTGGTCGCCCTTCGGGGGCGCGAGCGAAATGGGCCCGCGCCCCCGAAGGAGCGAAGCGCCGCGCGTCGTTTACGCGGGAGCCGCCGCGGAGGCCGTCAATCCAACTGCTTCCGCATACTTGAGGTAAGTCTCGACCGACGCCACGACGACGCGGGCTTCAATCGTGATCAGCTCGATACCGACGAGCGAAACCTTGACCCAGGCGTCAATGACGATGCCCTTGTCCAGGATCCTGTCGACAACCTCTGCGAGGCTCGACGAATCGGTTGATTTCTGTAGGCGAGCCATAAGTTTCTCCTTTTGCGGTCATTCTGCATTTGATGCATTCACCGGATCAGGTGCGAACCCTCCGGCATGTCATACTTCGCAAGAGCGGGGCCAAGCGCGGCGGTTCTCGATGGAAATAATTTTGCCAGTTATTTCGTCCACTTAAGAGAGCGCCTCGAAGCCCGCTCCGTCGTCAGGTCCGACGAACACGGGCGGCGCGCCCTAGATCAGGGGCGCCGACGCCCGTTCGCCTTTCCCCAGGGCCGCGGTTACGATGGCTTCGATCTGAAATGGCTTCGCCAAAAATCCGTCGATCTCGGCCGTCCTGACCGCGTCCAGAATGCGGACATCGTCCTCGAGGAAGTAGCCGGAAATCATGATGATCCGCATCGACGGCCGCAGCGCTCGCAGTTCCGCGATAAGCCGCAAGCCGTCCATGTCGGGAAGGCGCGCGTCGACAAATGCAATGGGGAAGGCGCTCTCTGTGACGACCGAAATCGCGCTTCGTCCCAGACCTACGGAGGTCACTGCGCAGCCGAGACTGGCAAGCGCACGCTCCAGGACCCAGCACATGTCCTGATCGTCATCGACGACAAGGACTGTTTCCGGCGCCCGCGGCCCGTCAATCGACGGCAACATGGAAGGCCTCCTCAAAGGGGCGCGAAGTCGCTCAAATCTCGTGCGACAGGAATTCGCACGACGAAAGTCGTGCCGTCGCGCGTCGAGCGAACATCCACGCGTCCGCCGTGCTGGCGCACGATGGAATGAGAGACGGACAGACCGAGCCCCGAGCGCCGGCTATCTGATCGCGTCGTGAAGAATGGATCGAAGATCCTGGAGACATGCGCTTCCGGTATCCCCGGACCCGTGTCTCCGACTTCGATGACGACCTCCTTACCGTCACGTTGAAGGTCGAGGCTCAACCGGCCTCCGCCGGGCATGGCCTGAAAAGCGTTTAGCATGAGATTGATGACGACAAGCTCGAGCAGGTTCTGCACCCCTTCGGCGTAGAGGTCGTCCGCTCCGCGTTCGAGCTTCCATTCAACCGAAGTTCCGACCGCGGCCTCTCCGGAGGCAAACATCAACGCGTTCTTCAAGACGCCGACGACGTTGACTCGCGTCGTTTCCGCTATGGGTCCCGGTCGGGCGAAACGGAGAAGGCTTTCGACGACGAGCGAGGCCCGGTCGATTCCGCCGATCACCTTGCCGATACATTCCTCCAGCAGAGCCGGCGTCCCAACCCTCTGCTTCATCAGTTGCGCCGCGGCTGAGCTCACGCCGAGGGGATTGCGGATTTCATGTGCGATGCCGCCGATCACCATGCCAAGGGCTGCGAGCTTTTCGCCCTGGTGCATCTGGGCCTCCATCGCCCGCTGCTCGACCAGATTGCGCCCAACGACCACGACCCCGGTTACTTCGCCTCTCTGGCCGGTCATTCGCGACAGGCGCCAGGACACAGGAATGCTTTCCCCACCGCGGCATTTCATTGGCCACTCGACCGATCGGCGATCGTCGATCTCTTCGATCCCACGAAAGCAGGCTTCGACCTCCTGCCTTTGCGGCTCGTCGATATGCTCCGCGAGTTTGCCGCCTCGCACTTCAGGTTCGGCGAGGCCGGTCGCCTTCTCCGCCGCGGAATTCCAGGTCATGATCGCGCCCGCGGGGTCGGTCGAGATGATAAGGTCGCCGGCGCTCTCGACGATGCTTGCGAGATGCAGCTGCATTCGGCGCACTTCCTCGCCAAGCTGAAGCAGGTCTGTCACGTCGTCCATGACGAGAATCGCGCCGCGCGAGGCGCCGTGCAGCTGAAGCGGGCAGATGCTGTAGGAATAGGTTCGAAGCGAAACGCCGGGCGCGCGGTAAGTCATCCGCTGCCGATGGATCGTTCGGCCGGTCGCGATGACGTCCCGGATTTGCTGCTCCAGAGCCGTGTCCTGGAAGGCGGGGGGAAAGATTTCGTGGAGCCTTCGTCCCACGATCGAATTCAAGTTGCCGCGCGATTTCTCGAGGAAATTGTGATTGACGGTCAGCACGGCCAACCTTTCGTCGAGAATCAGGATCGACGAGGGGATTGTCGCCATCACGGCATGGAAAAAACTCTCATGGTCTAACGTGGCGATAGACATTCGATCCCGCCTAATTCCGCAAAGTCAGATCCGGTCGGAAGCTGAACGGAGGCCAGGGCCCGGACAAAGCGATCTCGATGTGCTCGGCCGAAGCGCCTTTCGTGCGAACGTGTTCGCGCAATTGGCGCACGTTCGTCTTGTCGACAAGCAGAGCAAAGCGAGCGATCGGCTCGCCTGCTTTCGGGTCCGACTGCCGTCCGGCGGGAAGTTCGCGAACGGCGGCCGTCAGAGGCTGAATTTCTGCGAGATAGTCGCGAACCAACGCCGCGGCGCTCGCCCGGCCAAACGCCAACAACGCTTCGCGATCTCGGCAAGCGCGCATGTATCGCACGCCTTTTGACAAGGCCAGCCAGTCAGGCCAGGCCTCGCAAGCGAGTCGATCCAGAAGCTCCGGGTCGTCGAACTTGGCTCCGGCCCGCAATTCCCATTCCTCTTTGTCTGCGACGCCGTCGAGGAAGGCGGCGATGGCTTCCTCATGCAGTCTCATGAAAGCGGTCAGACTATCGAAGGATTTGTAAAGGGTGCCGAAGGGGACGGGAAAGACAGGCGACCACGGCATCGTCCAGTTGACGAGTTCGGCATGTCTGCGGACCCGCGGCGCAAGCCAGGCGGCGTCGGCAAGATTCCGCTCACCGTCGACGCCGCAATATTCACCAATCGGGACAATCGCGACCAATGCGAGCGACCGACCCCACACTAAGGAGCTGAAGCCGCTCCTCAATCGTCCGCTGCCGGGAATTCCGGAGCATGCCGACTTCGCGCGAAAGCGTACAGGCAAATTGCGCTGTCCTTGTCCAAAGCGCAGGAATTTTCGACTGCGCCGGGCCGCGGGGGCGATTGTGTCTCAGCCATGCGCTGGCGCCTCGTGCGTGGCTTCCAGCGTTTTCAGCTTGGTGCGAAAGGTCTTGTAATCGATTCCCAAGAGGCGAGCCGCCTGGGCCTTGTTGCCCATCGCGTCCTTCAGCGCAGTCACTATAGCGTCGCTTTCGAGCGCGTGAATCCGATCCCTGACGCGCTGTTGCAACGGCGCGTACCCAATGAATGCCGTCGAAACAGGCGGCGCGGACTGGCGGTTCAGGCAGCCGGCCAAATCGCGGGCGGTGATCCTATCCGAGCTGTTCAGTGCGGCGCGCCGCATCACCGCGCGCAGTTCTCGCACGTTGCCGGGCCACTTATAGGCGAAAAGCAAATCGAGGCCCCCGGAGTCGATTTCCACGGGCGGCCGATTCAGAACGTCGCGCGCTTGTTTCAGGAAGCGCTGCGCCAGATACGCCACGTCCTCGGACCTCGCGCGCAAAGGCGGGACCGTGATGACATATTCCGCCAACCGGAAATAAAGATCCTGGCGAAAACGGTCCGCCTTCGCATCCGACTCGAGATCCTCGTTGCTGGCGGCGATCACCCGCATGTCGAGTTTGATCAGCTCCTTGCCGCCCACTCTGCGGAGCGTGCGATTCTCGAGCGTTCGGAGGAGCGCCTTCTGTCCGGTCGAAGAAAGATTTCCAACCTCGTCGAGAAAGATCGTCCCACCGCTGGCTGCCTCCTCGATGTAGCCGCGATGCCGCTCGCTCGCCCCGGTGAACGCCCCCTTTTCGTGACCGAAGAATTCGCTTCCGGTCAGGGTTTCGGAGATCGCGCCGCAATCGACAACCACAAGCGGCTGTTTGGCGCGCGGGCCATACTCATGCAGGCAGCGGGCGACGACCTCCTTGCCGGAGCCGGTCTCACCGCCGATAACGACAGAATACCCTGTCGAGACGACGGCTTTGACGTCGGCAATCAGGGCTTGAATGGCGGGGCCTTGGCCCATCGTCGCGGCCAATGCGGCGCCGACGCCCTCGCCGATCGCGGGTTGCGCGGCGCTCGCGACCGCCCGCCGCACGGTTTCTACGAGATATTCGTTCCGGAAAGGCTTCGTGACATATTCGAAAGCCCCATCCCGGATCGCGCTGATTGCGGCCGGAATGGTGCCGTGAGCCGTGACAACGATGATCGGCAGACGAGGGTCGAGGCGTTTCAAACTCCGCAGAACAACATCGCCGCTGAGGCCGGGCATGTACATATCCAGCAGCACAACCGCGGGCGGGTCATGAGCCGCTTGTTCAAGAGCCGCGCCCCCGCCATCGCTTTCCTCAACTTCAAACCCGACGTCTGAAAGTACATTCCTGACCGCCCACCGCATATCGCGATCATCATCTACGACTAAAACTTTTGGATTTGCCATGAGCTAAGATCTTCCATGGGCGAACAATGCACGTCTTGCGCGAAGGCGATCGCAAAGGCCAAAAGGGCCGCGAGCATTGAAAAGGGCGGCGCCGGCGGCTTGCCCTTCCATGCACCTGGTCCAGTCCTTTTCGACGAACTCAGCGCGCCGACCCCTTTACCCCCGACGCGAAACAGTGTGATCTTCAACGCAGGATAAGCAGCCCTCCGACGTTGCCACCATCGCATCCCGCTCCGCGCGCGCATTGATTTCGCTCAATCGTCGAAGCGCCGGAATCGGCTCTAAACCGCGCCACCTGTCCGGCCCAGGGGCCCCTACTCGTCGATCGGATCGGAGCTCGACGCTGCGAAACGGGCGAAGCTTCCGGTCGTGCCGCGGGCGGCGGTCTCGGCGGAGGCGACGCGGCCGACCATTGCCCGCATCAAGCGCTCACGGTCGAGATTGCGCATGAGCTCACGATGCGCAGGGTTCGCTCACCTGGCAGAGCGGCTTCTCAGCCATGCCAGCCGGGAGGACGACCGAGATAGGCCTTGCCTTCCTTGCGCCGGCTGAGGCACAGAGGGCCGAGGGCTGGACACGAGACACAGTCCCGGCGGTCCGATGCTGCCTGAGTGGCGTTAAGATATTGAAGAGATTGTCAAAGGAAGGGTGGCCGAGTGGTTTAAGGCAGCGGTCTTGAAAACCGCCGTGGGGGCAACCCCACCGTGAGTTCGAATCTCACCCCTTCCGCCATCTGCGCCAGGGCCGCAAATTATTCGATTCCGGCGCGCCTTCGACGCACTCCCGCCTGTCCACGCCTCACGGAATATTCGCGCCGCCAAATAGGCCGTGCTGTGCATTCCTTGCCGCTGTCGGGGAGGGCTGCGAGCGCTCGCATTTCAAATGAAAACCCCGCGCCGGCGGAAGGCAATGCCGGCGCGGGGCATATCCTGCCGGCGGGGAAACCGGCTCGGGCATTCGCGCCATCTAGGGGAGATCTGGCGCGTCACAATCCATTATGCCCGTCAGACCCCGGCGGCGATCCCTCAGATATGGGGAGGCGCTACGCGCGGACAGGCAAGACCGAATCCTTGACCCGACGTTGACCAAAGGGTCAGATTGGCGGCGCCGGAGCTTTGGCGCGCCCTCTGGGGAGAGGGGTAAGCCTATTGGGGAATAGGGGGCCGAAGCTTCGGAACATGGCGCCGCGGAGAAATCCGCGGCGCCTCATCCTCTGGACGAATAGGGAAACCATGTCCTGGCGCCTCCGCTTCCCTGGCGTGCGACAGGCCAGATTTGAGGCGAGTCCGGCGCTGTGATCCACGTCACTGATCCGCGGGGATCCTCGGCGTACTTATTGCGGCGACCTCCTTTGATGCCCCGCTTCATGCGGGGCTTTTTTTGTTCCGTTGCGGTCACGAACGAGCGCTGCCTCTCGATCGGCTGTTCGAGGAGGAGGCAGCCGGCGAAGGTTGCGGCTTGGCAATTGTGGCCGGGCAGGAAGCGTTCGCGTTTCGGCGCACCCCCTTTTGGGTGGACGCCCCGGCTGGCCCATTCACGAAATGGCGAGAAACAGAAGAAGTAACGCGCGCCGAGCTGGCCCATTCACGATATGTCGAAAACGAGAAGGAACGTTCTTCTGATTGTCAGACTTTTCGGGAGATACCTGATCTTCGTCAGGCGGAAATCGCCAAAGCCGCGGTCTGTCGCGACCCGAGGCAGCCATCTTTCGGCCATTGCGGGGCCATCGATCGCGCCTTCGCCGGAAGGAAAATGTCGTGGCGGAGGGGGCGGGATTCGAACCCGCGATACGGTTTCCCGTATACACACTTTCCAGGCGTGCGCCTTCGACCGCTCGGCCACCCCTCCGACGCGCCCTATCGTTGGACGCGAGATGCGCCCGATACATCGCGCCAGCGGCCGGCGCAAGCTATGCTCGCGCGTCCGGAGACATTCCGCGTCCGAATTGCGCTTCGCGCCGGCGGCGGCGCGCCGCGCTGAACGGACCGCCGTGGACAGGCGGGGCGGCGTCGCGCTAGAGATCGTCGAAATCGAAGTAGCGCAACAACGATGCGGTTTTTCCTGCGCTTCATTGGCCTTATTGCTTTTGCCGGAGCCTTCGCGGCTGCGGTTGTCGACGGCGCGCGCTGGATTGCGGGCGGAACCTGGGAGCCGATGTCGACCGGATCGGCGCTCTACCGGATTTCCCCGGCCTTGCTCAGCCATATGCAGGCCTTTGTCGACTCCCGCGTCGGCGCCTGGGTCTGGAACGACATTCTGGTGCGGGCGCTTCTGGCTCCGGCCTTCGTCGCGCTGACCCTGCTCAGCGCGCTGCTCTTCCTGCTCTCGCGGCCGCCTGCGCCCACGATCGGACGATCGAGCCGCGATCCATGACAAAGGCCGCCGAACCGCGGCGGCTATCATGGCGCGGATTCGTCGGACGCCTTCCCGGCGGGCGCGGGAGCCTCGCGCAATTCCCGGCGCAGGATTTTGCCGATCGGCGTGCGGGGCAAGGTCTCGCGGAATTCGACATGGCGCGGAGTCTTGTAGCCGGTGAGCTGACTCCCGGCAGTGCGCGATCAGATCCTTGTCGGTTAGCGACGGGTCCTTGCGCACCACGACGATCTTGACCGCTTCACCCGATTTCTCGTCCGGAACGCCGACAGCCCCGACCTCATGGACGCCGGGATGGTTCATCACCACGTCCTCGATCTCGTTCGGATAGACGTTGAAGCCCGAGACGATGATCATGTCCTTCTGACGATCGACGATATAGAGGAAGCCCTTCTCGTCGATCCGCGCGATATCGCCGGTGCGAAGATAGCCGTCCGCCGTCATGACCTTGGCCGTCTCGTCCGGCCTGTTCCAATAGCCGGCCATGACCTGCGGGCCCTTGACGCAGAGCTCGCCAGGCTCGCCGATGGGAACATCCTCGCCCGCGGCGTCGCGGATGGCGATGTCGGTGGATGGAATCGGCAGGCCGATCGACCCGGTGAATTCCGTAACGGTGAGCGGGTTGGTCGCCACGATCGGCGAGGTCTCGGTGAGGCCATAGCCTTCGATCAGCGGCTTGCCGGTGACCGACATCCACCGTTCCGCCACCGCGCGCTGCAAGGCCATGCCGCCCGCGACCGCCAGGCGCAGGCTCGAGAAGTCGAGCCGCAGGAAATCGGGGTTGCTGAGGAGCGCATTGAACAGCGTGTTCACGCCAGTGAGCGCCGTGAAGCGGACGCCCTGGAGGCTCCTGACGAAACCGCGAATGTCGCGGGGATCGGCGATCAGCAGATTGTTCGCCCCGATCATCACCGGCACGAAGCAGTTCACCGTCAGAGCGAACACATGATAGAGCGGCAGCGCGGTGACGAAGATCTCCGACGAACTGAGCGAGGATTCGATCCAGGCGTGGGTCTGGGCCAGATTCGCCAGCATGTTGCGATGGGTGAGCATGGCGCCCTTGGCGACGCCGGTCGTGCCGCCGGTATATTGCAGGAAGGCGATGTCGGTCGGCGCGATCTCGGGCAGTTCCGGCGCCTGACGGCGCCCAAGCGCGAGCGCCCGCCTGAAACGAACCGCCTGCGGCAGCCGCCAGGCCGGCACGGCCCGCCGAACGTAACGCACGGCCAGATTGACCAGCGCCCCCTTGGCGCCGCCCAGAAGGTCGCCGACGCCCGTCACGACGACATGCCGGACCGAGGTTCCCTCGATCGCCTTTTGCAGCGTCTGGGCAAAATTCTCGACGACGACGATTGCCTCGGCGCCCGAGTCCACAAGCTGGTGGTGAAGCTCGCGGGGCGAATAGAGCGGGTTGCAATTGACGACGATGAGGCCCGCCCGCAGAATTCCGAAAAGCGCCACCGGATATTGCAGCAGGTTTGGCATCATCAATGCGACGCGCGCGCCGGGCTTGAGGCCCGCGACTTTCATCAGGTAACCGGCGAAGTCGCGCGACAGATGGTCGAGTTCGCCGTATTTCATCGTCCGCCCGAGGCTCATGAGCGCGGGCTGCCCTTTGTGGCGGTCGGCGTTCACGGCGAAGAACTCCGCGAGCGACCCATAAGCGTCGGCGCTGATTTCGGCCGGCACGCCCGGGGGGTAGGACTTCAGCCAGATCCGTTCCATCTCTTCCTCGCTGCCCTGAAGCGCGCGATATGTCCTTGCGGGCGGGGCGGCCCTCGGAGGCCATCGAAAGACCGCGGAGGACGGAATCGCGCCCGGCCTATGCTCTTCTCTCGCGAGCCCTCGGGGCTCGGCCTCCCTATTCTGTCAAATGTGCAAAGGCGGCGGCGCGATCAAGCCCCCGACGCCGAACGTCCCTTCGCAGAGCCGCCTCAACGCCGACGCCCTCGGCGTGTCGCCCGCAACCGTCCCTTTCTTTGCTGGCGTCAGCGACACGACACCCGGCCCCAACGGTCACGCCAGCACCAGCGACAGTGCATGCGCCCCCACCGGTCTCGCCGGCACTGGCGCCATCGCACGTCGGTGATATTTTCGCCGAGCTTGCTGATCACGCTCTTGGAAAGAGGCACAATGGGCGCGGCCGACGCGGGATTGAGAGCCCCTGCCAGCAGCAACCCAGCGAGCCCGATCGCCACCAGGATCCTCTGCATCTCACTATCCCTCCGTTGGTCGTACAATACCATAAGCGCCCGCGGACCGCATGGGAAACGGCCCAACGCGGGTCGAAGTGAACGTCAACAGGCGTTGGCGCGGCGACCGCAGCCTCGGCGTCCAATCGAACACGAAGCCGAAGGCATGCGCGCCGAAATCGGCCGTTGTGTTCATGTGAGCGCCAGCGCGACGTCCTCGCGCGGATGGATTTTCGGCCCGGACCCGAGACTTCGGTCGGCAGAATGCCGGAGGACTGTTTTCGCTGACCGAACGCGGCTTCAGCGCGCCACGTTTCTCGCCGTCGCCCGATGGGCGCGCTCCATCTGCCGGCGCAACGCGGAGATGAAAAACGCCGCGACGCCGGACAGCGTTGTGTCGTTTCGATAGGCGACGTAGGTCTGGAAGGTGGTCTTTTCCTCGATCGGAATCATGCGAATGCCCTCGGCGTTGCGGTCGGCAAGGGTGAATTCGTCAATCACCGCGATGCCGAGGTTCTGGCGGACGAGCGCGCAGACCGTCGTCCCGAAGCGCGCCTTGATCGGAATGCGGTATTTGACGCCCGAACGCTCGAACAGCCGGACGACGATCTGGCCATAGGGGTCTTTCGGTTCGATGCCGATCAGAGGATAGGTGGCGATTTCCTTCGTCGACAGGCGCTGGCGCGACGCGAGCGGGTGGGCGTCGGCAACGATGCAGAAAAGCTGCCCCGACGCCAGCGGCTCGAAATTGATCGCCGGGTGTTCGAGGCGATAGCTGATTGCGACCGCCTCGCCGCGCCCGAGCAGAAGATAGTCGATCGCGTCCTCGATCTTCAGGATGTCGAGTTCGATCAGGAGGTCCGTGTATTTCCGGCGAACGTCCGCCACCGCGCGCGGAACCATCACATTCCCGATGCTCGGCGTGGCGGCGACCTTGAGTTCTCCGCCTTCGCCCCGCGCGAGCGCGTCGACCGCGAATTTGAGGTTTTCGAGGTTGCGATGAACCTCGTTGATCTGAGAGAAAATGGCTCGCGCCTCGGGCGCGGGCACGTAACGGCCGCCAAGGCGAATGAAGAGCTTTGTCCCCAAACTGTCCTCGGTGTATTTCATGAGGCGGCTCAGTCCCGGAGCGGCCACGTTCAGGAGCCGCGCCGCTCCCGCGAGCGTGCCCGCGACCATGACAGCGCGGATGACCTCGATCTGCCGCAGGGTGAGCATGCGTCCCTCCCCGTGATCCGCCCCGGGCCGGCGCGCCCGCATACAGAAACAGGCGCGTTGGTCCGGGGCCACCCTAACATAAAGGTAACGAAAGCGCTCATCTTGGTATTTGACGGTCGCGTTTGCGGGCGGCAGAAGCTTGGGACGTTTCCCGGATTCGGGAGGCCAAGGGAGGTCGTATGCTCAGATGGTCGATCGCCACCGTCTGCATGGGCGGGTCGCTGGAGGGCAAGCTGACCGCTGCGGCGAAGGCCGGCTTTCGCGCGGTCGAACTGTTCGAAAACGATCTGACCTTCTTCAACGGCAAGCCGCGCGACGCGCGGCGCATGGCCGCCGACCTCGGGATCGAAATCGTCGCTTTGCAGCCGCTGCGGGACTTCGAGGCGATGCCGGAGCCGATCCGGCAGCGGAACTTCGAGCGCGCGCGTCGCAAGCTCGAACTGATGAGCGAACTTGGCGTCCGCCTTCTCTGCCTGTGCTCGAACGTTTCGCCCGAGACGATCGACGATCCCGAGCGGGCGGCGGGCGATCTCGCCGAACTCGCGGACATCGCCCGCCTGCAGGGCATGCGGATCGGCTATGAGGCGCTTGCCTGGGGCCGATGCGTGAAGGACTGGACGTCGGCCTGGGAGATCGTGCGCGCGGCCGATCGCGACAATCTCGGAATCGTCCTCGACAGCTTCCATATCTGCGCGCGCGGCAATCCGATCGAACCGATCGCCGATCTGCCGGGCGAGAAGATCGCGCTCGTGCAGGTCGCGGACGCCCCGGCGCTCGTCATGGATCCGCTGTCGCTGAGCCGCCATTACCGCTGCTATCCCGGACAGGGCGATTATCCGATCGTCGACTATCTGGACGCCGCGACCCGCTCGGGCTATCGCGGGCCGCTGTCGCTCGAAATCTTCAACGACCAGTTTCGCGGCGCATCCGCAGCGGCGATCGCGGTCGACGGCATGCGCTCGCTGCTGGCCGCGGGCGAAGGGCTCGCGGCCAAACGCGCGGCGCGCGGAGACGCGCCGCTCGCCGACCTCGCGCCGCTGCCGCCGCCTCCAGCCGTCGAAGGCGTGGAATTCGTGGAATTCGCGGCGAGCGATGCGGACGCCAAAGCCCTGACTGCGCTGATCGAGGGGCTCGGATTTCGACACGCCGGACGGCACCGCTCGAAGGACGTCGACCTCTATGCGCAGGGCGACATCAACCTCATCGTGAACCGGGAGCGCGAGGGTTTCGCGCATGCCTTCTCGCTCCTTCATGGGCCGTCGGTCTGCGCGCTGGCGCTCAGGGTCGATTCGATCGAGAAGGCGGTCGAGCGCGCTTCCGCACTCGAGTGCCAGAGCTATGCCGGCAAGATCGGGCCGGGCGAGGCCACGGTTCCCGCGGTCGCGGGCGTCGAAGGAAGCCTCGTCTATTTCATCGGGCCCGGCGACCTCGAATGGCGCCACGACTTCGAAGCCATGTCGGGAAGCCAGACCACGGGCCTGCTGGGCAAGGTCGATCATCTCTCCAATGTCGTGCGCCGGGGCGAGTTCCTGAGCTGGTCGCTGTTCTACCGCACCGTTCTCGGGCTCATCCCCCAGCCGCAGGTCGAGATCGCCGATCCGCATGGCGCGTTCTTCAGCCGGTCGATGCGCAGTCCGAATGGCGAACTGCGCATCGCGCTCAATATCGGCGAGGGCGGAGCGACCGGCGTGTCGCGCTTCCTCGACGCCTTCGGCGGCGCGGGCGTTCAGCAGATCGCGCTCTCCACCGGCGACATTTTCGCGGCCGTCGAAGCCGCAACGGCCAAAGGCGTCGCGTTTCTTCCGATCCCCGACAATTACTACGCCGATCTGGCCACGCGCTTCGACCTGCCGCCCGAACTGCTCGGCCGGATGAGGGCGCTGGGCGTGCTCTACGACCGGACCAAGGACGGCGAGTTCTTCCACATCTATACGCGCACCTTCGAGAACCGCTTCTTCTTCGAGATCGTCGAGCGCCGAAACTACGACCTGTTCGGGGCAGCGAACACGCCCGTCCGGCTGGCCGCGCAGGCGAGCCTCATGGACGCAGAGAAGCGCGCGGAGCTCGAATTCGAATGACGATCGAACCGGCGGCAGCCTTCATGAGCGGACGCGGCGCATGATCAACGGCGATACGAGACTTATTGCCCACATCGGCTACCCGACGACGACCTTCAAGTCGCCGATGATTTACAATCCATGGTTTGAGAAGAACGGGATCAACGCCGTTGTGATGCCGCTCGGAGTGACCGGCGAGAACTTCAACCTCGCCTTCCCGCAAATCTGCCGCTTCACGAATTTTCACGGCGCCTTGATCACCATGCCGCACAAGGTGGCGGTGATCCCGTTGCTCGACGAGACCTCCACAGCCGTGAAAGTGGCAGGCTCCTGCAACGCCGTGCGGCGCGACAAGGACGGCCGGCTGATCGGCGACATGTTCGACGGCGAGGGATTTGTCCGCGGCCTCCGGCGCCATGGCGGGTCGCTCGCCGGCAAGCGCCTGCTGGTCGTGGGCGCCGGCGGCGTGGGATCGGCGATCGCCGCCTCGTCGGCCGCGGCTGGCGCGGCCGAGATCGCGCTCTACGACGTCAACGCCGCGGTCATGGAACTTCTTGCCGATCGCCTGCGACAGAACTATCCCAGGCTCGAAGTCTCGATAGGGTCGAACGATCCGGCGGGCTTCGACGTCGTCGTCAACGCGACGCCGCTTGGAACCTACCCGGGCGATCCGATGCCGCTGGACGTGTCGCGCCTTGAGCCGTCAGCCTTCGTCGGCGAGGTCGTGATGAAGCAGGAGACGACGGCCTTCCTCGCAGCGGCCCGGGCGCGCGGCTGCAAGACGCAGATCGGGGTCGACATGCTGTTTGAACAGATTCCCGCCTACCTCGAATTCTTCGGTTTCCCCTCGACCTCGGCAGCCGAGCTGCGAGAGGTGGCCTCGATCCAATACTGACCCCGCGCAGAACGCACACAAAAAAGGGAGGAAGACATGACGGCGGCAGCGACACATGAGCCGGTCGGAAAACATCAGAGCAGAATTGCGGCCGCGAGCGGATGGATCGGATCCGCGCTCGAATATTACGACTTCTTCATCTATGCGACGGCCGCGTCGCTCGTCTTTCCGCAGGCGTTCTTTCCGTCGACCAATCCGACGGTCGCGATCGTCGCATCGCTCGCCACCTATGGCGTCGGCTATGTCGCCCGGCCGATTGGCGCCTTCGTTCTCGGGCATCTTGGCGACACGCACGGACGGAAGAACGTCCTGCTCATCTGCCTGTTCCTGATGGGACTGTCCACGATGGCGGTCGGCCTCCTGCCGACCTATGCGCAAGCCGGGATGTGGGCGCCGGTGCTGCTCGTCGTCCTCCGCCTTGTTCAGGGCTTTGCGGTCGCGGGCGAAATCTCCGGCGCAAGCTCCATGATTCTCGAACATGCGCCGTTCGGGCGGCGCGGCTACTTCGCGAGCTTCACCCTGCAAGGCGTGCAGGCCGGACAGATCCTCGCCGCCGCGGTGTTCCTGCCGCTGAGCTATACGCTGTCGAACGCGGCCTTCATGTCCTGGGGATGGCGCGTGCCGTTCCTGCTCAGCGTGTTCGTCCTCGTCGCGGGCTATCTGATCCGGCGGGAGGTCGAGGAGACGCCCGCCTTCACGGAAGAGCAGGCGCATCGGGACGTGCCGAAAGCGCCCGTAATGGAGGCGCTCACCCACCACGGGCCGGACATGGTGCGGGTCGTGTGCATGGCGCTCATGAACGTCATTCCCGTCGTCGCCACGATCTTCGGCGCGGCCTACGCCGTCCAGCCCGGATACGGCGTGGGCATGGACAAGAGCGTGTACCTCTGGATCCCGGTCATCGGGAATATCGTCGCTGTGGTCGTGATCCCCTTTGTCGGCGATCTGTCGGACCGCATCGGGCGCCGGCCGCCGATCATCGTCGGGTCGCTGGCCGCGGGACTGCTGTCCTTCGGCTACCTTTACGCCATCAGCATCAAGAACGTGCCGCTCGCCTTCGTGCTCTCGATCCTGATGTGGGGCGTGGTCTATCAGGGCTACAACGCCGTGTTCCCGAGCTTCTATCCGGAACTGTTCCCGACCCGGGCGCGCGTTTCGGGCATGGCGATCGCCCAGAACCTCGGCACGATGCTGACCGCGCTGTTGCCGGCGCTGTTCGCGAGCGTCGCTCCGCCCGGCTCGTCGCGCGTGCCCCTCACCGTCGGCGCGCTGGCCTTCGGCGTCACGATCATCGCCGCGGCCGCGGCGTGGAGCGCGCGCGAGACCTATCGCGTGCATCTCAACGATCTCGGCGAGCCTGGAGCGCCGGAGGTTGAGAAGGCCGAATACGCCAGGCTCCGTCAGCGGAGTCTGGCGGCCGCCAGGCTGAGCGGCTTCCGATTGCCGGCGCAGCGCCTCCTGGGCCTACCCTCCCAGGCGGCGCTGCTTCGGGCCGGTCAATGAACCCCGACGCCGAGAAAGCGCTGGATCAGGGCGCGGTCCTCCCGCAATTCGCCGCACGTTCCTTGCCATGCCTGGCGGCCGCGTTCGATGATGAAGGCGCGGTCGGCGAAAGCGAGGGCGCGCTCGATCTGCTGCTCGACGAGGACAATCGCAATCCGCCGCGAATTTGCGAGCGCGATGAGCCGCTCCATGATCTCGTCGCAGACCACGGGCGCGATGCCTTCCAGAGGCTCGTCAAGCAGCAGAATCGTCGGCTCGCCGAGCAGCGTGCGCGCGAGCGCCAGCATTTGTTGCTCGCCTCCCGACAGTCGCTGCGCGAGGCTCGTCCGGCGCTCGGCCAGGCGCGGAAACATCTCGTAAGCCTCGGCAAGAGCGGAACGCGCCCTCCGCTTGAGGCCCGCCGCGAGGTTCTCCTCGACGGTCAGCGAAGCGAAGACGCCGCGCGTCTGCGGCACGTAGCCGAGACCGAGTTGCGCGCGAAATGAGGTCCGGCGGCCGGACAGGTCCTCTCCGTTGAGCGCGATCCGCCCGCGGCGCAGCGTCGCAAGTCCCATGATGGCCGCAAGAAGCGTCGTCTTGCCGACGCCGTTGCGTCCGAAGACGGCGAGCCTTTCCCCGGCGGAAACGGAAAACGAGATGTCGGAGACGATCTCGGTCGGACCGTAACCGGCGGTCACCCCCTCCACGTCAAGCCGCGCCGCGGGCATTGGCGTAGCTCCCCAGATAAGCGCGGCGAACGTCGGCGTCGGCCGTCACGGCTTCGGGAGGGCCGGCGAAGATCAGGCGGCCTTCCGCCATCACCAGCACCCGCCTCGCGAAGCGAAAGACGAGGTCCATGTCATGCTCGATCATCATGACGGCGATTTCCGGGCGCAGCCGGCTGACGGCCCGCAGAATGTTGGGGGCTTCGTCGTGCGGAACGCCGGCGGCCGGCTCGTCGAGCAGCAGGACGCTTGGCTCGAGGGCGAGCCCGATGGCGATATCGACGAGGCGCTGCTGGCCGTAGGCGAGTTCGCGGACCGGCACGTCGTGAAGGCGCCCGATATTCAGCTCCTCCAGCAACGCCTCGCTCTCCCCGCGCACTTCGCGCGCCCGCGCCCGGAGGGGAAGAAACCCTCGGCTCAGCCCCCTGCGCTGGAGGATCGGCAGGGCGACGTTTTCGCCAGCGGTCAGGCTGTTGAACAGGCGGGTGATCTGGAAGGTGCGCACGAGGCCCCGGCTGGCCCGGCGCGCCGCGGCAAGTCCCGTGATGTCCTCGCCTTTGAAGACGATCGCGCCGCTCGTTGGCGGCAGGCTCCCGGAGATCACATTGACGAGCGTCGTCTTGCCCGCGCCGTTCGGACCGATCAGCGCGACGCGGTCGCCCTCGAAAAGCTCGAACGAGACGTCCTGATTGACCGCCACGCCGCCGAACCGTCGCGACAGGCCCCGGATTTCGAGCAGCGCGCTCAACGAAGCCCCCGCGCCCATCTGGACCATGCGACCGTCACGCCACGGACCATACCGCCCGGCGCGAAGACGACAATGCCGATGAGAAGCAATCCGACCAGCGCCAGCCAGTTGAAGGGATTGCTCGCCGAGACATAATGTTCGAACACCTGAAACAGAATGGCGCCGGCCAAAGCGCCCCAGAGCTGGCCCGCGCCCCCCAGCACCAGCATCACCAGAGCCTCGGCGGAGCGCTCGAAGCTCACGCTGTCGAGACCCACCACGCCCGTGGCGATTGCGCTCAAGGCCCCGCCGAGGCCCGCCACGGCTCCCGAGACGCCGTACATCGCGATCAGTCGCGGATAGACGGATGCGCCGATCATCTGCGCCCGCAAGTCGTCGTCGCGGATGGCCTGGCCCATGAGGCCGAACGGCGACCGCACGAAGCCCATCAGCGCTGCGAAGACAAGGGCCAACACCGCGACCGAGAGGAGGTAGGCGGTGCGGCCATAAAGGTCGAACGCGAACACCCCGAAGACCGCGGACGGCTCGATTCCCGAAAGGCCGTCGCTGCCGCCGGTCCAGCCCGTCAGCTTGTTGGCGAGCGCGGCGACCAGCTGACCGATGGCGATCGAGAGCACGAGCTGCTGCAATCCGCGAAACCGCGCGATCAGGACGCCCGAGACCAGTCCGGCGCAGGCGCCGGCGACAAGCCCGACAAGCAGCAGCAGAAACGGATTCGTCAGGCCGGCGAGGCAGGCGTTGCCGGCCGCGTAAGCGGCGACGCCGAAGAGCGCCGCCTGCCCGAGCGTCGCCACGCCGCAATAACCCGTCACGAGGTCGAGGGAGAGGACAAGCAGCGTCATGCTGATCAGGCGCGTCAGGAAAGCAAGGTCGTCGGGAAAGACCACGTAGCCGACTGCTCCAAGGAGCGCGACAGCAAGGAGCGCCGCCATCTCCGAACCGAAACGGGCGCTGAATGCGGGCGGGCGCGGATTCCCCATCCTCAGGCCCTCCTTCCCAGGAGGCCGTTCGGGAACAGAAACACGATCACAATGACCGCGAGGTAGAAAAAGAACTCGCCGTATTCCGGCGCCAGATATTTGCCCGTCGTGTCGGCGAGTCCGAGCAGGCAGGAGGCGGCCAGCGCCCCTGCGATCGAACCTGCCCCGCCAACCGAGACGACGACCAGAAACGTCACCATGTACCGCAGCGCATAGAAGGGTTCGATCGGAAGCAACTCGGCGCCGACGACGCCGCCGAACGCCGCCAGCCCCACCGCGAGCGCGAAGGTCGCGGAATAGATCAGGTCCGTCCGGATCCCGAGCGACTCGGCCATGTCGCTGTCGTCGACCGCGGCGCGGGCGCGGATTCCAAATTCGGTCTTATCGAACAGCAGCCAGAGCAGAAGCGCGGTGAGGGCGCCGCACACGACAACGAAGATACGATCAGCCGGGATCATGCGAAAGCCGATGCTGACGGGTCCGCTCAGCATCGGCGGCAGCGGAATGGATTTGACGGTCGGCCCGAAGACGAAGTTGACCGTCCCGATGATGAAGAACGTGATGCCGATCGTCAGGAGCAATTGCGTCAGCGCATCGGACTTCCGGTAGATGCGGCGATAGAGCAGGAGTTCGAGCGGAATCGAGAGGGCGACCGTCCCCAGAACCGCGATCGCGATCGCGGCGAAATAGGGAACGCCCAGGTCCCGCAGCGCGTAGGACGCGAGATAGCCCCCGATCATGGCGAAGGCGCCATGGGCGAGATTCACCACGCGCATCAGACCCATCATGATCGACAGGCCGATGGAGATGATGAAGAGCGCCATCCCGTAGGAAACAGCGTCGATGAGAAGACTGAGAATCGTTCGCAAGACGGCCTTCCGTCGCGCGCTCGCCGCGCGCTGGCGCCGAGCGGCAGATCGCCGGCCGGGTTCGGGAGAACCGAGGTGCGAAGCCGCGGCCCGGCCTCTTGAACTCGTCGTCCCTCAGGGCTGGGTCAATCCCCAATCCGGCTGGTCTTTGAAAGTCTCGATTTCCTTGTTGATCAGCTTGCCGTCGCTTTTCGCGACCTCTCGGAGATAGACGTTCTGGCGAATGTGCCGGGTCTCGGGATCGATCGACACGGGGCCCCGCGGACTCTCCCATTGCATGCCCTTGACCGCCGCGATCGCCTTGTCGGGGTCGGGCTTGCCGTCCGTCGCTTCGATCATCTTGTAGATCAGCCGCGCGCCATCGTAAGCGGCCACCGACGTCATCGTGACGTCGCCAAGCTTGCCGCCGTCCTTGACGATCTGATCGAGGAACGCCTTGTTCTCCGGCGAATCGTGGGACACCGAATAATGGTAGGTCGAGAGGATGCCGATGCCGGCGTCGCCGATGGCGGGCAGATCCGGCTCCGGCACGACGTCGCCGGTCGACATCAGCTTGATGCCCGACGCCTTGAGGCCATTGTCGATATAGGCCTTCACGAAGCCAAGCGTCGGCGGCCCGGACGGCAGGAAGGTGAAGATCGTATCGGCGCCGGAATCGGTGATCCGCTGCATGATCGGCCCGAAATCCGTGGTGCTGAGCGGCATCCGGATCGCCTCGACGACCGTGCCCCCTTCGCCTTCGAAAGTCTTCCTGAATGCGGTCTCGGCGTCGATCCCCGGCCCGTAATCGCTCACCGCGATCGCGACCTTCCTGGCGCCGCGGGCCTTGGCGACCTTGGCCGCCGGAACCGCGTTCTGCCACATGGTGAACGATGTGCGAACGATGTAGGGGCTCTTGGTCGTGATCGACGACGTGGCCGCATTCATCACGACGAGGGGAACCTTCGCCTCGCCGAGAAGCGGCGCGATCGCCATGGCGTCGGGCGTGAAATAGGCGCCCGCGAGATATTGCGCCTTGTCCTTGACCAGAAGCTCCTGGGCCAGCGCCTTGGACCGCCCGGGATTGGGCGTCCCCTCGTCGCGGTAGATGAACTCGACCTGATGATCCCCGACCTTCGATCCGTGCTCGGCGACCCAGGCGTCGATGCCCATTTTGAAGTTCTGGCCGTAGAGCGCGAAAGGCCCGGACATCGGCCCGATCACGCCGACCTTGACGGTGTCCGCGCCGGCCGCAGCGCTCATGAGCGAGATTGCGGCCGCCACGAAAAGCATCTTCCCAAGTCTCTTCATTCCGACCTCCCTTCGCGGCGCCCCGGCCCTTCTATCGACTTCGCCGCAAAACAGCACGACGTCTTCGCCGCGGCCGACCGATCTTCTCGAACTCGGCGCAGGGCGAATGCGGGACGACGGAACAGCCGCGCGGCCGGCTTCAGCGCAATGTCATACGCAGGCCGCTCTCCCGAGAGCGGCGCCAATCCTCCAACGGGTCATTTGGACGAGGGCGCGGGCTCCGGCCTGGCCGGCGCGCTCTTCCTCTTGCGCCATTCCTCGTATCGCTGAAGCACCGCAAAGAAGGACGGAACGAATACGACCGCGAGGCAGGTCGAAGCGATCATGCCGCTGAAGACGCTGATGCCGAGGGAGCGCCTCGCATTCGCGCCGGCGCCCGTGGCGAGCACGAGCGGCAGCACGCCAAGAATGAACGCGAAGGACGTCATGAGAATCGGACGGAAGCGGGTCTGCGCCGCCGTGACCGCCAATTCCCAGATCGACTTGCCATGGACGTTGCGCATCTCGCGCGCGACTTCGACGATCAGAATGCCGTTCTTCGCCGAAAGCGCGATGAGCAGCATGAGTCCGATCTGGGTGTAGAGGTTGTTGGCCGCGCCCAGACTGGTGAGCGCGATGACCGGGCCGAGCAGCGCGAGCGGCACCGCCGCGAGCACGGCGAGCGGGAGGATCCAGCTCTCATACTGCCCGGCAAGCACGAGGAAGACGAGGAGCAGCGAGAGCGCGAACACGTAATAAAGCTGATTCCCGGTGACCTTCTCCTGATAGGACATCGCGGTCCATTCGTAGCCGACGTCCGCGGGCAGGAGCTTCTTGGCAATCGCCTCCATCGCCGTCAGCGCCTGGCCCGAACTGTAGCCCCGCGCCGGCGCCCCGACGATGGTCGATGACGGGAAGAGATTGTAGTTGGTGAGCAGAGGCGGCGCCACGCTCGAGCCCAGATGCGCGACCGCTCCGATCGGCACCATCTGTCCGTCCTGGCTGCGCACGTAGAGGCTCAGCAGATCTTCCGGATGCTGGCGGAAGCGCGAGTCCGCCTGCACATAGACCTGCAGCGACAGGCCGAATTTGTTGAACTGGTTGACGTAGGTCGAGCCCACGAAATCGGTCAGCGTCGAGAAGATGTCGCCGACGCTGACGCGCAGCGTCTGCGCGCGGTCGCGGTCGACGGTCAGCGTCACATGCGGCGCCTCGGTGCGGAACGTCGTCAGCACGTTGCGCAGGCTCGGGTCGGCGGCGGCCGCCTGAATCACCTGATTGGTGATGTTGCCGAGCTTCCCGTAATCGGTGCTGCCGCCGAGCAGTTCCAGCTGCATCTGGAAGCCGCCGGCGTTGCCGATGCCCTGAATGGCTGGCGGGGGCAGGACGTAAGGCCGTCCGTCGGGCAGCGCGGCGACAGCCTTCTGCAGGCGCTCGAAGATGGACAGGAGATCCTGGTCCTTGGCCTTGAGCCGTTCGTCGAACGGCTTCAGCATCACCCAGGCGGCGCCGGCGTTGAAAAGGTCGGCGCTGTTGTCGAGAATCGACATGCCCGAAATCGAGATCACGCGATCGACGCCCGGGATCTTGAGGGCGGCGTCCGCCGCTTCCTTCAGCGTCGCGGTCGTGCGGCCGAGCGCAGCCCCTTCCGGCAATTGCACCGCGACCATCAGATAGCCCTGATCGTCGATCGGGATGAAGGCGGTCGGGATGCGCACGAGCCCCCAGACTCCAAGCCCCGAGACAATGAGGGCCAGGATCACCATCAGGCCGCTGCGATGGACCATGCGCCCGATCATGCCCGTATAGGCGCGCTCGATCGGGTCGTAGATATGATTGAAGAGGCGGAAGAGAAAGTTGCGCTTTTCCGGCGGCACGGGCGTTCGCAGCCATTGCGCGCATTGGGTCGGCTTGAGCGTCGCGGCGTTGAGGGCGCTGATAAAAGCGGTCGCGGCGATCACGAGCGCGAACTGCGCGAACATCTTGCCTGTGAGCCCGGGCACGAAGGCGGCGGGAATGAACACCGCCATCAGCACGAGCGTGATGCCGATGATCGGGCCGAACAGTTCGTCCATCGCGCGGATCGCCGCGTCGTGCCCGGAGAGCCCCTCCTCGATATACTTCGTGACGCCTTCCACGATCACGATCGCGTCGTCGACCACGATGCCGATCGCGAGCACGATGCCGAAGAGGGTCGAGAGATTGACGGTGAAGCCGAGCGCCGCCATGCCGGCGAAAGCGCCGATGATGGTGACGGGAACGGTCGTCGCCGGCACGAGCACGGCGCGGAAGTTCTGGAGGAAGACGAGGATGACGACGAGAACGAGGATGCCCGCCTCGTAGAGCGTGCGGTAAACCTCGGCGATCGAGTCCCGGACGAAGGTCGTCGTGTCATAGGGAATGGCGTAGGTCAGGCCCTCCGGAAAGCGCTTCGACAGCGTCTCCATCGTGGACTTGATTTCTTCTCCGACCTGAAGCGAGTTCGCCTCGGGCGTCTGGTAGATCGCGATGCCGGCCGCGGGCCTGCCATCGACGCGGAAGTCCTGCGAATAGGTCTGCGCTCCGAGTTCGATGCGCGCGATGTCGCGCAGGTGAATGAGCCGGCCGCCCTGGGCGGTCTGGTCCTTGATGACGATGCTGCCGAACTGGTCCGGCTCGTTCAGCCGCGACTGGACGTCCACGGTGTACTGGAACTGCGTCTCGGGCGGAGCGGGCGGCATGCCGACCTGGCCCGCGGCGATGTTCTGACTCTGCTCGCGAATGGCGAAGATCACGTCCTTCGGCTGCAGGCCGTAGCTCTGCAGCTTCTGCGGATCCATCCAGACGCGCATGGAATAGGTGCCGGAGCCGAACACCTTGACGGCGCCGACGCCGGGCAGCCGCGCAAGAACGTCGACCAGATTGATGGTCGCGTAGTTGCTCATGTAGAGGCTGTCGTATTTGCTGTTCGGCGAATCGAGCGTCACGATCTGGAGGATCGCCGTGTTCTTCTTCTGGACGCTGACCCCCTGCGCCTGCACCGGCTCAGGCAGCGACGCCAGCGCAAGCTGAACCCGGTTCTGCACCAGCACCTGATCGATGTTGGGGTCGGTGCCGATCTGGAAGGTGACGATCAGGCTGTAGGTGCCGTCGGGCGCGCTCGTCGACTGCATGTAGAGCATCTGGTCGACGCCATTGACCTGATTCTCGATCGGCAGGGCGACGGTGTTGATGACCGTCTCGGCGCTCGCGCCCGGATAGCTCGCCGTCACCTGCACGGTCGGCGGGACGATGTTCGGATATTCGGAGACCGGCAGCCGATAGAGCGACACGGCGCCGATGACGATGAGGACGATCGCCAGCACATTGGCGAGGACGGGGTGCTCGATGAAAAACTTCGAGATCACGGGCGCGCGTCCTCGCTACTGAACCGCGTCGAGCGACGTCAGTTTGGGCGTTACCTTCGCACCCGGCGTCACACGCCAGAGCTCTCCGACCACGATGCGGTCGTCGCGCGCGATCCCGCTCGTCGCCACCTGAAGATCGCCGACGATCGAGCCCACCTGGACGTAGCGTTTCTGGACGACGCCGTCTGCGCCGACAACAAACAGAAACTGGCCGCCCTGATCCTCCTGAAGCGCCCGTTGCGGCACGAGGAGGGCGCTCTTGGTGATCTTGCCCATCGGCAGGCGAATGTTGACGAACATTCCCGGCAGCAAGGTTCGGTCCGGGTTGTTCAGGATGCCGCGCACGTAGAGCGTGCCCGTCTTGGGGTCGATCTGCGGCGCAACATACTGAAGCGTGCCCCGATGGGGAAAGCCGGTCTCGTTCGAGAGCGCCGCTTCGACCGGAACCCGGTGCAAGTCTTCGAGCGTCAACCGGCGCTGGTCGAGGTTCTGACGGATCTGCAACGCCTGATCCGAACTGATGTTGGCGACGACGTAGATCGGGTTGAGCTGCATGATCTCGGCCAGCGCGACCTGCTGCCCGTCCCCGCCGACCATGTTGCCGGGATCGACGAGATGCCGGCTCATCTGGCCGTCGAACGGCGCCGTGACTTCGGTATAGCCGAGGTTGAGCTGGGCGATCGCCACCTGCGCCTCGGCCGCCTTGATGTTCGCCTCCGCCGTCTTCTCCTGATAGACCCAGTGGTCGACGTCGACCTGCGAGGTCGCGTGCTTGCGCAGAAGCGCCGTGTAGCGCCCGACTTCGAGATGCGCATGGTCCCGGAGCACCGTCTGGGCCTCGAGCTGCGCCTGGGCCTGCGCGAGCTGCGCCTGATACTGGTCCTGCTGGATCGTGAAGAGAAGGTCGCCCTTCTTTACGATTGCGCCATCCTGGAAATGGATCTGCTCAAGATAGCCCGGCACGCGGGCGACGAGCTTCACCTGACTGACCGCCTCCGCATTGCCGGTCAGCGTCACCGTCTCGCTGACGGCCTGCACCTTCGGCAGGACAACCGGAATTGGCGGCCCGCCTGGCGCAGCGGATGCGGCGGGCGCGGGCTGCGAAGCGCGGCGCCGCGGCGGGCGGCGGGGCGGCTTGCGTGGACGTTGAGGGCGTAGAGGGCGCCGCAGCGGCCGGACTGGTCGACGGACCGGGCGCCGCGGGGGGTTCAGCGGCCGGCGCAGCGGGAGCCGGCGCGGCGGGCGCCGGCGCGGCGGGGGCCTTCTTCCGGCCCCAGACGTCATGCCAGAGGCGCTGCAACTCGTTGTCGGCGCGCGCGGCGCCGGACCATCCCGCGCTCGAAAGAACGATGAGCCCGATGGCGGCGATCCTGGGCGCCGCTTTTGTGGCTGCGATCAGACAGGTCTTCACGGCGCTCACCATTGCGGAGGCTGCACGGTCGGCCCGACGTCGGAGGGGCCAGGGAGGCCGGGCGCCTGCGGCTGGGGCTGACCGGCCGGCGGGAGGATATCGCCATAATTCGTGCGGGCGCGCATCTCCTGACGATTGGCGTCGTTCACGAAGTCGTTTCCTTCCCGGATCTGCCATCCGCCCCCGAGCGCGCGGTAGGCGCTCGTCAGGCTCACGGCGACGGAGCCCTGCGCGGCGGCAAGGTTGTTTTGCGCCTGATAGAGGTTCTGCTCCGCCGTCAGGACCGTCGTGAAGTCCCGCGTTCCGAGCTGGTACTGATCGATCGCGACCGTCAGCGCCTTGTTGGCCGCGTCGGTGCTGCGCCGCAGATATTCGGCCTGCCGCCGGCCCTGCACAAAGCCGCTCAGGCCGTTGTCGACCTCGCGCTGCGCCTTCAACACCACATTCTTGTAGTCCAACAGTTTCGCCTGGAGTTCGGCGTCCTGTGCGCGGACGGTATTGGTGATCTGGCCATAGTTGAGCACGGGCCAGCTGAACGACGGACCGAAAGCGAAGGTGATGCTCGGCGACGTGAAGAGCTGATTGATCGTGTTGGTGTTGGTGGTGCTCACAAGGGTCCCGAGCGCGCCGCCGAGCGAGAAGGCCGGGTAGAGATCGGCCGCGGCGATTCCGACATTTGCGCTTTGCGCTTCCGCGTTCAGTTCCGCGGCCCGCACGTCCGGGCGTCGCCGCAACAGGTCGGCGGGAATTCCCACCGCGACGCTGCGCGGCGGCGAGGGGATTCCCCGAGATCCGGCGAGCAACGCATCCACGGAGCCGGGCGGCATTCCGAGCAGGACGCCGAGCGCGTTTTTCGTCTGCTGCAACTGGTTTGTGAGCTGGGGGATGGACGACTGCGTCTGCGCGAGCACATTCTCCGCCTGAAACACGTCCAGCTCCGAGGTCGCTCCCCCCTGGAACCGGTCGCGGGCGATCGTCAGCGCCTGCTGCTGCTTGACGACATTCGCCCGGGCGATTGCGATCTGGCGCTCGATCGTGCGGATGTTGATGTAGTCGGTCGCCACATCGCCGATCATCGTCACCAGCACGTCGTCGTAGGTGGCGATTGACGCGAGGTAAGCCGCGTCCGCCTGCTCGACGCCGCGGCGGAACTTGCCCCAAAGGTCGAGCTCCCAGGCCGCCTGCGCGCCCATATTGACCCGCCAGAACTGCCGCGACGTGATCGCGTTGTTCGGGTTCGAGGTCGCGTCCGTTTCGCTCGGCTGAAGATAGGTCGCTGTCCCGCTCACCTGCTGCGTCTGGGGATAGAATTCGCCGACGGCCTGTCCGAGCAGCGCGCGGGCCTCGATGACCCGGGCCCCGGCCGCCATCAGCGTCAGATTCTGCTCATAGGCGATGTTGACGAGGCGGTTGAGCGTCGGATCGCGGAACGCCGCCCACCACCGCCGATAGTCCTCCTGCCGGGTCTTGATGCCGGGATTCGCGGTCTCCTGCCATTTGGCGGCGACGGGCGCGTGCGGGGTGACAAAATCCGGGCCGACCGCGCAGGCCGAGAGCGGCAGCGCGGCGATCAGCGCGAGGGCGCCGGCCGGCGAACACGGCGCGCGACGCCTCATTGAACCCGGAATTGGCGCTCGCAAGACCCCGCCCATCGAATCGTCAAACAGACGGGACACAGCACGCCAACGGCTGCGCCGCTGGCGCAAAGCCGGAAGCCAATCGAAGGCGCCACCGCGCCAGCGCCCTGATCTCGGAGGTCTTGCCCATATTGCCCTGCCCGACCGGAGTGGTGGCACTCTTTTGCATTAAACACAACCGTCCGTCCTGCTCCGGAAATATTCAAATCGACGTTGTGTTTATCGTCTTCGGACATGCGGCAATCATCCCCTGGGTGGCGCTCGATGGATCCGTCGCAGCCGCCATGGCGTGGCTGACGAACGGGCGCCGACGCCGAGCCCATGAAGCCGCCCTTGCCGACAAGGCGTCCGGCGTTCACGCCCGGCGGCCGAGGCGCGGCGCCCGGACCACCTCTCGCGGCCCGGAACCATGCGCCCGGATTCCATCGGGACCGGGCGTTCTTCGCTTTTCCCGTATCCGCGTCCCATAGTGGGCGGTTGTTTTGTACCGCCGTTCTTTCGCCGTGGTATCTGCGTACTGCCTAAGCTGCGGAAAGCTGCGCTATGCTGCGCCAAATTGACGCGCCCATTCTGGCGGCGTAGCGCTGTGCGCATAATCCGGCGGTCAGCCGGACACTTGGGAGGAGTAATGGTCGAGATCTTCTCGCGTAGTGACGGACCGCGTCCCCAGGACGCCCGCCTGAAGGCTTTTCTCGACCAGAACCGATCGACGATCGTGAAGCTCGCCGATCACCTGACCCTCGGTCAATATTCCGCGAACAAGAAGCCAAAAGCCGACGCGCCGGAGGCTTCGGGCAAGATCATTCACGCGCTGGGCCCCGCCGCCGCCCCGGAGACCGAGGCGCGGCCTTGCGTCCGCGCGACGATCAACGGTCGCGTGATCGTGGTCGACGACAATTCGGGGCGGCAGCTCTATCACCTCGGCGAAATCCGGCGGCAGTCGGGCGAGATCGTCTTTCTTCTCGCGCGCGCCGAGAATGGCTTTTCCGCTCCGCTGCCGGACGAACTTGTCGAGACGCTGGCCGACCTCGACCGCGCGCTGTTGTCGCCGGATGGCGGCGAGGAAGCGCTCGTCGCCGAGTTTGCTTCCCGCCTGGGAATCGAATGATCGAACTGCGACGGATCACGGCGCCGGAGGCAAGACAGACGACACGGACAAGCAAGCCGCGGGGGCGAATGACGGAAGGTTCCTAGTCTCGTTTGGTTGATCGCGCGATCCGCTCGCCGACCGAGGCGACAGGCGTGTACGCGCCCGAGGTTCAGCAAATGCACTATGATGAACATACAACGATGGACGCCTGGACGAATTTCGTCGGCGGAGGCCCCGTTGGCGAGCGTCAGAGAGCGCTGGTGCGTTCGCTTATTCAGAGCTCATGGCGGCGCAGCCTGGCGGGGGGCATCGACGCAAGCGGCTCCGCGGCGCCCATCAACAAGGACCGGGAGGAGATCGACAATCTCGTCCGCAAGAACGCCGACCTGATCGCGGCCGCGCGCCCCTGTTTCGCCAGCGTCTCCCGCATGGTCGAAGGCACCGGCGCGATGATCGTGCTCACCGACGGCGACGGCGTGCTCATCGAGGCCCTCGGAGACAGGGCGACGCTGCGGGCGGGAACCGACATCCATCTCACGGTCGGCGGCAAGTGGGACGAATGTTCGGTCGGCACCAACGGCATCGGCACCGCGCTTGCGACTGGAGAGCCCGTCTTCGTTCACGCCGCCGAACACTTCTGCGCCGGCATCAAGAGCTGGACCTGCGCCGGCGCGCCGATCCGCGATCCGCTCGACGGCGAGGTCATCGGCGTCTTCGATCTTTCAGGCTACTCGCCGATATTTCAGCCTCACAATGCGATTTTCGTCGCGGCGATCGCCCGCGAGATCGAGCAGCAGCTCGCCCAGCGGCAGCGCGAGGAGCGCACGCGCCTTCTCGAGGCGTTCATCGCCAATTCGTCCGGCTACGTCAGTCGCGACGGCCTTGTTATCGTGGACCGGCTCGGCCGCGCCACTTACGTCAACAATATGCATGCGCCCTCGGACGCGCGCGGCGAACGGTTTCAGCTGGTCGACTGCGGAGACAAGATTCTCGAAGGGCCTCTGACGGACCTCACCAAAGCGCAGAGAAGCGCTTTTCCGGACGCTCTGCTGCAGGTCTGCCATTTCAGCCCGCTTCGGCTGGATGGCGAAATTCGCGGCGCCGCGCTCGTCTTCCCGTTCAGCCCCTCGACCGCCCGGCCGGCCCGGCAGACGTCGGCGCCCGCGCGCCTCGACAAGGCGGCGGACTGTATCGTCGGCGAATGCCCGGCCCTGCAAGCCGCGGTCGACACGGCCCGGCGCGTCGCCCGCTCCTCGCCGGAAATCTCGCTTCTCATCGAAGGGGAGACCGGCGTCGGCAAAGAGCTGTTCGCGCGGCTCGTCCATGACGAGAGCGACCGCAGGCAGAAGCCGTTCGTCGCGCTGAATTGCGGCGCGGTCACGCGGGAGCTCTTCGGCAGCGAGATCTTCGGCCATGTCGGCGGCGCCTTCACCGGCTCGTCGAAGGAAGGCAAGGCCGGCGTCTTCGAGCTCGCGAACGGCGGCGTCCTCAGCCTCGACGAGATTGGCGAAATGCCGCTCGACATCCAGCCGTTCCTCCTGCGCGTTCTGGAGGAGCGTATGGTGCGGCGCATCGGCGACACGCGCGAGCGCCCTGTCGACGTGAGGCTGATCGCCTCCACCAATCGCGACCTGCGCAAGGAGGTCGATGCCGGACGTTTCCGCGGCGACCTCTTCTATCGCATCGGCATAATGACGATCCACGTCCCGCCCTTGCGCGAGCGCCAGGACGACATTCCGCTGTTGCTCGCCCACTACAACGAGAAGCTCGCGGGGCAGACGGGACGGCCGTTGCTCGAATTCACGTCCGACGCGATCGAGGCGCTCAAGGCCTATCGCTGGCCCGGCAACGTGCGGGAGCTCAGGAACCTCGTGTCGCGCCTGAGCCTTCTCGCCGGCACGCCGCTCGTTCGCTACGAGGATCTGCCGGAGGACGTGCGCGGCGAAGCGCGCGCGCCGTGCGCATCGAGACCCTGCGCCAAGGACGACCCGATGCAGGAGCAGAGCCTCGAACACGCGGAGCGCCGCGCGGTCATGGAGGCTCTCGCGGCGGAAGGGGGCAACCTGAGCAAGGTTGCGCGGAGGCTCGGCATCTCGCGGCCAACGCTCTACCGCAAGATCAACATTTACGGCATTCAGACCCAGCGAAGCTTCAGCTGAGGAGACCAACTCTTCGCGCGAGCCTCGAGCTCAGGAGGCGCGCGCTGTCGGAAACGCGCGAACGCAGGAAGCCGCGTCGCGGCCTCCTGCGCTTTGGCGTCCCGCCTGGAGGCGGATGGCGAGGCGCGAACGCGCCTTACTGCCGGCCGAGCTTCTCCGCGCCGCCGCCGCGCGTCGGGCCCTCAGTCGGATCTTCGGCCTCGGCGAAGTCGCCGACCAGCGTCTCCGTGGTCAGGATCAGGGTCGCGACCGAGGCGGCGTTGGCGAGCGCCGTCGTCGTCACGCGAACCGGGTCCACGACGCCGGCCTGGAACATGTCCTGGAAATAGCCGACGGCCGCATTGTATCCGGTTCCCTCGGGCAGACGGCTCGCCTCCGCCACGATGGCGTCCGCGTCGCCTCCCGCATTGGTGACAATGCGCCAGAGCGGACGCTTTAGCGCAAGTTGAACGAGGCGCGCGCCTTCGGCGACGTCGGTCTTGGCGTTCGCGATGACTGCCTCCAGCGCCGGCGCGATATGGGCGAGCGCGGCCCCTCCTCCCGCGACGACGCCGTCCTCGGCGGCGGCGCGCACCGCGTGAAGCGCATCCTCGATGAGCTGCGCGGTGCGCTTCTGCGCGACCGGCGTGACGCCGCCCGCATAGAGGATGGCCGTTCCGCCGGACAGTTTCGCGAGCCGCTCGCGCAGCTTGTCCTGCTCGATGTTCGGCGGCGCGTTCTCGTAGAGGCGCTGAACCTGCGCGCGCCGCGCGCGGATGGCTGCCGCGTCTCCCTCGCCCTGGATGATCGCCGTGTGGCTCGCCGTCGTCTTGACCCGCGCCGCGCCGCCGAGATCCTTCTCGGTGATCTCCTCGATCCTCCCGCCGAGATCGCGCGCAACCACCCTGCCGCCTGTGAGAATCGCCATGTCCTCGAGCAGCGCCTTGCGCCAATGGCCATATTCCGGCGGATGCACCACGAGATAGCGTCCGGGCGCCCCGCCGCCGAGGAGGCTCGCGACGACGTCGGGCGACACTTCCTCGGCGACGATCAGCAACGGCCGCCCCGCCCGGCTTGCGATGGCGCGCGCCGGTTCGAGCGACGCCGGGTCCTTGATCTTGAGGTCCGTCATCAGGATCAGAGGATGATCGAGAACCGCCGTCATCGTCTCCTGGTCCGTCACCATATGATGGGACAGATACCCGCGGTCGAAGGACATGCCTTCCACGACGTCGAGCGTCGTTTCGGTCGTCACGCTGAACTCCGTCGTGATGACGCCCTTGTCGCCAACCTGCGCGAAGGCCTTCGCGACAAGCGCGCCGAGCGCCGGATCGGTCGCGGCGACCGTCGCGACCGAGGCGAGCGTCGCCTCGTCCGTCGCGGGCCGCGCCGAGGCCTTGAGACCCGACAGCACATTCGCCACCGCGAGGTCTATGCCCCGGCAGAGGTCGATCGCCTTGACGCCCCTGTCGAGAGCCTCCGCGCCGCCCTGCACCAGCGCGTTGGCGAGCACGATCGCCGTGGTCGTTCCATCGCCGGCGACCTCGTTGGTCTGCATCGAGACCTCGCGCACCACCTGCGCGCCCATATTCTCGAAGCGCTCGGGCAGTTCGATCTCCGCGGCGATCGACACGCCGTCGCGCGTGATGATCGGCGTCCCCACGGGCCGGTCGATCATGGCGTTCATGCCCTTGGGCCCGAGTGTGGGCTCGACCGCGGCGGCCAGTCTCGCCACGCCGCGCGCAAGCGCGTGACGGGCGGCGGAATTGTGAAGCAGGACTTTGGGCATGGGCGTCTCCCTCGGCCTCTCGCGAGGCCTGTTGAATCGATGAAGTCCCGGGGGCTCGCGTCAGCGCTGCGTGTGCGCCGACGACCCCGCGCAGCCCTGAGGGCTCTGGCCGATGAAATCGGCGAGGGTGGGCTCGCCGTCGCCGGTTGGCTTCTCCCAATACCGCGCCCGCTTGAGGCCCCGGCAGAGCGCGCCATTGAATTCCATGTTGATGCGTACGGCGCGCAGCTTGCCGAGATGGTCCGGCAGTTCGGCCGCGGCAAGCGGCGCGCCCTCCCAGGTGAGGAAAGCGGCGGCGTCATCGCCGGCGAGCGGAAAGCGCGCCCGCACCGCGTCGAGATACCGCATGAGCCGGACGGTGAGTTCCGGGCCCACATTCGCCTTGTCGAGCGTTCCGCAATCGAGCGTCACGATGTCGTCGTCCACCCAACCCGCCTCGCGGAGACCCAGAAGCACCGCCTCCTGCCGCTTCTGGAACGCCTTCTTCAGGAACTTCTCGCGCAATCCGGCGAGATCCTCCTGCGGCGACAGCGAATCGAAGATCTCGTCGAAACGCTTGCCGGCGGCGACTCCCTTGTTCACCTCTTCCGCGAACAGATGGTCGTGCAGCGTGATGCGGAACTGCGGACCCCACGACAGCGATTCCAGCGCCTCACGGACGCCATCCAGCATCAGGAATGCGAAGTTCGGAGAGCACCAATAGGTCGGCAAGCGGAAATCGAGCTCCACCGAACCGTCGTCGGCAATCTCGATCCTCTCGACAAAACCCATGTCGGTCACCGGCTCGTCGAGCTCGGGGTCGTTGACCCTCGCGACGACGCGCCAGGCTTCCGCCGCCCGACTGCTCCTGACGCTGGACAGGTCCATCGCCGTCACTCCGCCGCGAGCGCGATCGGCGCCTCGGCGAGCGCGGCCTTCTTCTTGGCCACGTCGATGTTGTAGAGCCTTGCCGCGTTGAGGCCGAGAATCTTTTCCTTGACCTCGTGGCTCAGATCGACGCCCCGCTCCTTGCGGATATCCTCGGGAAGCTCGAAGGCCCAGAACTTCTCGATGAGCCAGCGCGGCGTCCAGATGGCGTAATCCGAGCCGAACAGAATCTTCTCGGGTCCGATCCAGAACAGGAGCTCCGCGATCACCTCGGCGAAGTAGCGCGGCCGGCTGTGAATGAACGGAAGCGCCACCGCGAGCCCGCCGTAAACATTGGTCTCCTGCGTCGCGATCCAGCAGAAGTCGTCCAGCCGCGGCAGGCCGCAGTGCTCGATGATCCAGTTCAGGCCCTGGAAGTCGGTCGCCGCATAGTCGACGTCATGAACGTCGAAGGCGTCCTTGCTCAAGGGAATGATCGTCGGCCCTTTATGAACGTGGATGTTCTTGATGCCGAGCTTCTCGCAAAGCTCGAAGCACCGATAGGCGTCCGGATCGTTCAGCCGCCATCCCTTCGAGGCGCCGTTCCACTCGGCCGTGTACATCTTGACGCCTTTGATGTCGTAGGTCTCCTTCATGTAGTGGATGTATTCGAGCGCCTTCTCGCCGTCGCGCGGATCGAATGCGCCGTTGACGATGAAACGCTCGGGGTAGCGCTTGGCCACTTCCGCATTGCGCTCGATCGAGTTGAAGCCCTTCTTGTAGAAGTCCCGCAGATAGGTCGACTGGACGATGGCGACGTCGTCCGGCCCGTCGACGAAGAGGTCGTGATAGAGGTCGCCGGCGGTGTATTTCTCGAATTTCGCCTTGTCCCAGAGGTGCTCCTTCGGGCTGAGATTCGCGTGATAGGCGTAGAAGCAATCGATGAACTGCTTGCCGTGAATGTTGCTCTGATTTTCCGGGCTGCCATCCCAGAAATGGGTATGACCATCGACGACAAAGATCTCTTTCCCTTCGGGCGTCTTGAACATGGCTGTCTCCTGACCCTCCAATCTCATGCCTTCGCCGGGCAGCGACATGCGCCGCCCGGCGTTCTTTTCCGGCGGCCTAGATGTACTCGAACATGTCCTCCATGTTGCCGAACAGGACGACGGTGTTGTCGTCGACCCTGACCATGCGGCCATAATGGGTCGAAGTGTTCACCTCGAAGATCTCGGCTGTCATCTCACGCCCGAGATAGTCGGAGATTTCGTCCATCTTGAAGACAAGCTTGCCTTCGCCGTCGATGCGGATGAGCGCCGGCTGATAGGTTACGATCACGCCATCCTTCCTGGCCATGAATTCCGCGATCGCTCGGGCTTCGACCGAGTCGTTCATCGTCACGCCGCACTGGTGGGAAATCGTCTCCTTGAAGTCGATGTCCTTCATCGCCTTGAAGATATTCTGGTGATGCGCGGAATCGCGCATCGCTGAAGCCGCTTCCGTCATGATCGCTGCCTTTCCTGTTATTGCTTGAGCCCGAGTTCGCCGAGGATCTGTCCGAACCGCTCATGCGACTTGGCGCGGGCGTCCTGGAACGAGATCGGCTTGGAATGCGGCTTCGACCACAGGGGCTGAAGCTTCTCCGCAGCCTTTTCGGCGAGCGCGTTGTGCTTCGACAGCCAGCCCTGGAAGAGCGCGCGGTTGTCGCCCGCATAGGTCGGGTCGTTGGCGAGCAGATAGGTGAGGTCGATCGTATTGGCGAGATTGCGCTCGTAGTCCGCCTCCGCCGCCGAGATCACCGATGGCGTCATCGAATCCTTGTTCGCCGAGCCGACCGGAATGAAGAAGCCCGATCGCACCAGCTCGCCGACCAGCGGCTCGAACACGATATTGATGGCGAAATACTGCTCGAGATAATCGTCCGCGCCCATGATCGCCTCGACCGCCTCGCGCACGCCCTGCCACGCCGGATCCTCGAGCCAGGTCTTCTTTCCGGCTTCGTCGTTCCAGCCCGGAATGTCGAGACCGATCTCCGCGAGATAGAGGGTGAGGTCCTGCGCGAGACGCAGCTTGTAGGACGAGTTCGTCAGCGTCGCGTTGTTGATCATCTGCGTATAGCCGTAGCGCTGGGCCTGCATGAGCGAGGTTCCCAGGCCGAACTCGGCATGCTTCCAGGCGCCGAGATCGTTCTGCAGCACGCCGATCCAGGCCTTGTCGAAGGCCTTCGCCGCGCCGGCCTTGCGGCCGTTGGCGATGACGCCCTGCACCATCGTCTCGATCTTCGACTGACGCTGGTAATGGGTGCGCTCCCACTCCTGGTCCGGCGCGCGGAAGGCGTGCCAGTTCGAGCTCTTCGCCGCCGTCGCATCCTTGACGTAGGCGCCCTTTCCGTTCGGGAAGCTGATGATCCAGTTCTGGATCAGATACCGCTCCGGATCGGGCTGAACGTCGACCGTGACGTCCTCGTAATGCGTCGCGCGTTGCCCGCGCGGCTCGAAATAACGGTAACGACGACTGTTGGAATCGGCGAATGTCGCGGCGCCCGCTGCGCCGGAGCCGACCGAACTGGATGTAGCGACCATGCCTTGGACTCCCTTTTGATTTGCTTCCTGCTGTTGCTCTCTTGAGCTCTCTGGACCGGCTCCGTCAGTGACCGGACGGAACGCCGGAAGAGGTCGTGAATCGATCGAAGAAGACGCGCTCCGACTCGAACCCGTTCATGAACAGAACCGGCTGCAGAGCGTCGATCATCGGCGGCGGCCCGCAGGCGTAGACGTCGCCCTGGCCGTCGATCCCGAGTTGCTTCAGTCTCGCGTCCACGCGGTCGTGAACAAACCCGCGTTCGCCGCTCCAGTCCGTGTCCTCATCCGCATGGGAGAGGACCGGAATGAACTCGACTTCGGGATGCGCTTCCTTCAGCGCTTCGATCTCCTCCAGATAGAAGAGATCGCCCTGCGTTCGCGCGCCATAGAAGAAGTAGATCGGGCGCTGCTCGCCGCTCGCCAGATGATCGTTGAGGATGGACCACACCGGCGACATGCCGGATCCCGCGCCGACGAGGATCATGGGTCCGTCTCGGTTTTCTCGCCGGAAGCAGGTTCCGTAGGGCCCGACGACCTTGACTTCGGCGCCGGGCCGGATTCCTCCGGAGTCGAGTTCTCCGGAGAATTTTCCTTCCGGGTATTTTTTGATGATGAATTCGAGTTTTTGGGTTTGGAGCGGCGAATTTGCCATGGAAAACGAGCGCGTAATCGTCTCCCCCGCTTCGGTCGTGACGGTGATGTCGACATATTGCCCCGCCCAGAATTTGATTGGGGACTCGAGTTCGATCTCGATGTTGCGGATGTCGTGGGTCAGACGGGCGATCCGGGTCACGCGTCCCTTGAATGTCTTCACGGCGATCGAGCGCGACAGCACTTCCTCATCGTAGTTGAGAAGCTCGACTTCGATGTCGGAAAAGACCTTGGCCCGGCAGAGCAGGATATGGCCGCCGTCCTTCTCGCTGTCGTTGAGCGCGAAGGTCGAGTAGCGCAGCATTTCGACCTCGCCATCCGTCAGGATGCATTTGCAGGCCGAACATTGGCCTTCCTTGCAGCCATGCGGGAGCGCGATGCCCTGACGAAACGCCGCATTGAGCACGGTTTCGTCCGGCTCGACCTCGAACTCGACTCCGACCGGCTCCAGCCGAACCTTGTGAACGTTCATAACCTCGCACCTCTTCGTCGAGCGCCGAAGGCGCACGATCTCCTTCGCCGCCTTTGACAGGGCGGTCGCCGCGACGAGTGATGAAAACGGAAACCGGGAAGCGCGGCGGCCTGGGCCGCCGCGCCGCCTCGTCAGTTACAGGGACGGATGGTGAAGCCCTTGCGGTACTCGGCAATATGCTCCACGCGCGCCTCCGGCGACATTTCGCGCAGGAGCGTCAACGGCGAGAGAAGCGTGTGACCGCGCACGTCGTCGAGCGTCCACATGTCCTTGTCGTCGAAGCGCAGATGCGGCTGCGGCACGAGAGTCTTGCCGTCGGACCGGACGAAGTTGAGGTCCTTGATCGCGTCGGCGAGATCCCAGCCGTGGTACACCGTTTCCCACTCGCGCTTGCCGCTGAAGCGGCCCATCGCGGGCGTCGGCCGCCCCTGGTATTCGTCGGCGAAGGCTTCGACGGCGGTCCAGCGGTCGAGCTCGTGGGCGAAGGTGTGCAGCTTTCCGTCGATCTCGTCCACCACCGTGTCCTCGCGGATCAGGCAGGGCACGAGGCAGGACCAGCAGCGGTGCGGATAGACGTAGCCGACATCCTCGTTGAAGGTGATGATCTTCTGCCCCGGACGGCTGAGCTTGTCGTACCACTTCCAGAAGTCGCCGAACTCGGCGTACCAGCCCGGATACTTGTGCTCGAACCACTCGAAGTCGGCGTCGCGCTGAGCCTCGATGCGCCAGAAGTTCACGGGCCATCCGACCGCGAAGAACTGCGCGACCTTGTGGACGTAGTGCTTCTTGGTGATGCGGTTCCAGGCTTCGTGAACGTCGTCGTGGTGAACCTTCACGCCGTATTTCTCGAGCGGCAGCATGTAGGTGCGATAATAATCCTCGAAGATCCAGCGGTGCCACATCTCCGCGTAAGATTCCTTGTTCTTGTCGCGGTTGGTGGTGCCGTATTCGATGAAAGTGCCGATCGCCGCGTCGACGATCGCATGGTTCTGCCAGAAGGCGTAGCGAAGGTCGCGCTCCAGCAGGAGATGGTTCTCCGGCTCCTTGAGCGCGGCCATCAGCAGCGAATGGCCGTTGCCGATATGGCGGCTCTCGTCGGACTGCACCGAGAGGAACACGGTCGGCAGCGCATAGTCGCCGTTGCGCGCGGCCTCGGACGGCATGGCGACGAAGAGCGTGTTGGTGAAGGCCGTTTCCGCAACGACCGTCAGATACATGCACGCGGCGGTCATCGTGTCGCCGGTGATGAAGCCTTCGCCGAACTGGCGGCCGATCGTGGTCGCGTAGCACTTCCCGAAGGCTTCCTCGGTGATGTCGAAGCCGGCGGGATCGATATAGTTCTCCATGTACCACTTCTTCAGATTCATCTGAATCGTGGAGTGACGGAACTCATCGACCATCTGCATGGTGAAGCCGGTGCGAAGGTCTTCGCCCGGCGCAAGCCGCGCGACCATCGCCATCGACCGCGCCGCCGAGATCTCCGGGAACGGGATGATCGCCAGGAAGAGCTTCATCCATTCGACCCAGCGCGGCTCGACATTGCGGAACATGTCTCCGCGAAGCGCCGCGTCCAGCGCGCCATAGACGCGATTGTCCTTCTCTTCCTGCATCGGGAAGTAGGAGCGCAGGACCTGCTTCATCGGGTCGCGCGGCGCCTTGTTGATCTTGTAGTCCGTCGGGAAGGTCATCGCCTCCTGAACGTAGCTCGGATTCCATCCGAGATCGGCGATCTTCTTGGTGGCTTCGCCGACCGATATGCCTCGCTGCGATGTTATCTTGTTCAGCGTGAGTGTCGACATTTCGATCTCCTTGTCCGAGCGGGCGCGATGCGCCGCTGCCGGGTTTTCCTCTGCGCTCCAGCCGAAGCGTTGCGCTTCGGCGGTGAAGTCCATGCGTGCAAGTCGCGTTTGGCAAAGGTCGCCGGCTGAGGAGCCCGAGGGTCGACTCGACCCTCCGGCGTCCTTCCCGATCCTTCGTTCTTCCTGCGACGCCGAGGCGGCCGCATTGTTCTTGGTCCCAGTAGGAGCAAGGCTCGTGCCAAGTCTCAGGCGGCGAATTGACGCGCTTCGACGCGGCGAGTGTAACGTTTATTTCCACCTGTAAAGTTGGCGCCCAATCCATCGTTACAGTTGGGTCAGGAATGACTTTACAGAGCTCTATGTCTACTTTGACACATCATGCGACGCACAGTAGCGTTCCCGTCAAACACGCTTGATGCTCACGCGACGGGAGGGCCCGGATGCCGGAAGAAAGCGGAGCATTTGGCTCCCCTCGCGCTGCGGCGGACAATGGCCACGTCGCGGATGCGCTCTTCGAACTGATGCCGCGCGATGCGGTGTTCGCGCTCCGTCTTCTTGGCGAGAGCCGGAGCCGGCTGCTTGAGCATTTTCACGCCCTGATCCTTGCCGAGCTGGCGAAGCTCGGCGCGACGCCGGAGACGCATCCGATGATCAGCGCCTTCGCGGAGACGCATGCGCTCACGCTGCGCGATTTCGTCGTCTCCGGCGTCGAGATCGCCCACCAGTTCGGCATCGAGGAGATGGAGCGCCTGACCGGCAACTCGACCGGCCTTTTGCGCGTCGATGTATGGGATCGTCTGAAGAGCCACATCGCAATCGCGGAGTCCCAGTTCCAGCGGCAATTGCTGGGCATGCGCGAGCAGATTGAAGGCTATCGCGCTCCCGCCTCGCCTTCGCGAGCACCGCGGTGAGGCGCGTTCAATGGGATGGCCCGCCGCGCCAGGCGGCGAGGATGCCGCGAACGTCCTCGCGCAACGCCTTGTGGACTTCCGCGAGAATCCCGGAAGCGTCCGCGGGCGACAGCGTCTCGAAGCGCGAGCGCAGCGTCGCGATGTCCTCCGGATCGGCGGAGGCGGAGGCGACCCGGGCGGCAGCGGCGCACGGATGGTTCTCGCCCAGCCTCTCGCCTGCAATTCTCGCCAGAGCCGCGAGAAACCCCGGGCCGATGTCCGCCAGCATGGCTTTGGCTCCTTCCGCTTTCACCCTCGTCCGGGAAAGGCAAAGACGATGAGCGCCGTGACGTCCTCGCTTCCCGATCTGCTCGCGCGCCGGCTCGAGCTCGTCGGGCGTCTGTCCCAGGCGACCGCCGCCATGCAAAAACTGCAGCAGGCGCGCGCAGGCGCGGAAATGGAAGCGATGCGCTGCGAAATGGGCCTTGGCGGCCAGTCGCAGGAAGACATGGCCCGAGATTTGCTCGATGCAAGACAACGCGTCGACGAGTCGGACCGCGGCATGGAACGATGCGAAGCCGAGATTGCGGCTCTCGAACAGGACCTCGCCGAGACGGATCGCCAGATCGAAAAGAGCGCGCGAGGCTGATCGTTCGCGCGCGGGAGGAAACCAGGTGAATCGAGAGAGCCCCAGCGCCTTTCTTCTGTTCGAGCTGCTCGCCCGACGATGGGCGGTTCCTGCGGCCGCCCTGAGCTTGAAGTTCAACGGCCCGCAGAGCCGCCTCGCGGCGCCGCTCGCCGACGGCTCCGTTGCGCTCATCGACTGCGCGGATCCCGAGCCGCCCGAGAGCCGCATCACGGCGGACGATTCCGGCCGCAGAACCATTGCGCCCCGCCGGTCCGACCCGCGCCCCGCGACGATCGTCGCCGCTCGCGGACCGGGGCCGGCCGAGGCGTGTCGCGGCCCGGGCGATGGATTCCTCGTCGCCTATCGCGACGCGAGTCTGTGGCGTCTCCACGCGGAAGGCTCCCTCGCCGCGATTGCGCCGGCGGGCGGCGCGCCGCTCATCGCCATCGATCGATGCGCAGCGACGGCGACGACGATGATCGTCGCGGGCGGAGAGGTCGCGCTGCGGTCCGACGCAGGCGCCGTCGTCCGCGCCAGCGCGCCGGCCGGCGTGCGCGCCGCGGCTCTTTCGCCCGATGGCGCCGTTATAGCGTTCGGATGCGCGGATTCGCTCGCGCTCGCCTCCGCCGCGGCGCCGTCGGAGATCGTACAGCGCTTCGCGACTCCCGGCCCTGTCGGCCGCATCGACTGGCGCGACGACGGCGCGTTTCTGGCGGCGGTCTGCGAAAGCGGCGAGCTGGCGCTTCTCGATGTGCGCAACCATCGTTTCGGCTGCGTCGGCGGCTTTCCCGCGCCGCCCCGTTCGATCGCCTGGAGCGGGCCATCGAACGCCATCGTTGCTTCCGGCGCCTATCGCATCGCAGCCTGGGATCTCGCGAATCCGCCTTTCGACGACGCGCGCGCCGGCGCGCTCGAAACGGGACGCGCGGGGATGGTCGCCGTCGAACAGGTCGCAGCGCATCCGAAGCGCAAGCTCGTCGCAGCGGCTTACGCGAACGGGCAAGTGGTGATCGCCGAGCCCGGCCGGCGCGACGAGATGATTCTGAAGGCGAGCGGCCCGACGCCGGCGGCGCTGGCGTGGTCGGCGGACGGGCGGATGCTGGCGATCGCCGCTCCGGACGCCGTCTCGCTCGTCACTCTGCCCGAGGCGCTTTTCAAGTAACAGGGAGAACAAACGTGTCTGCACAGGCTGCGCAAATGTCCGACGAACAGCAGAGCAAGGATCGCTTCTTCGAACGGCTCGGTCAGATCGCCGACGAGATGGCCGCGGCGCATGGGAAGGAGTTCGCCATGGGCGCGCTGGTGCTGGCGGCGCGCTGGCTGGCCGAGAACAAAGCCGGCGCCATGGCGCAGGCGCAAAAGCCGCAGTGAAGGCGCGGCGCCTGGACGCTACCGGACCATCAGGAGGCAGGCCGTTCGCAGGACGGACGCGAGATTGATGCTGGGGTCGTTTGCGCCCTGCAACAGTTCGGAGGCTTCCGCGTGCAGGGACTCGATGAGCTTCGGCGTCGATACGCCCTCGTCTCTCGCGAGGCTGTCGAGCGCGCGCCAGAAGGAGCCTTCGAGACGAAGGCTGGTCGAATGACCGCCGAGACGGATCGAGCGGCTCACGGGTCGAAAATCCTGCACATTCCTGTTCGTCAGGAGTTTGCACATTGCTGGTCCTCGACAGTTTCCGCGTCGCGCGACACGGCGCCTCGGCGCCTGCCGCGGTCCGCCGCCGCGCCGTCGCGCGCAGGGCGCGCCGGCGGGCTGGCGAAGCGACGCTCAGGGAACGAGAACGGCGCGGCCGTGGATCTTGCCATTATGCAGATCGTGCAGCGCGTCGTTGGCGGCGCTGAGCTTGTATTCCGCCGTGGTCAGTTCGATGAGCCCGCGATCGGCGAGCGCCATCAATTCGACGAGCTCGGCCCATGTGCCGACGAGGTTGCCGATGATGTTGCGCTCGGTGATGACCATGTCGACCGTCGGGATGCGGATGTCCTCGCCATAGCCGACCACGTAATAGCTGCCCATCGGGCGGGTCATTTTGAGGCCCTTGCCGGTGGTCCCCTTCTCGCCGACGAAGTCGATGACGGCCTCGGCGCCCTGCCCGCCCGTCATTTCGAGCACCGCCTCGACCTCGTTGCCGTCCGCCTTCACGAGCTTGTGCGCGCCGAGCTTCCTGGCGAGCTCCAGCGAGGCGTCCGACTTGTCGACGACGATGATGTCGGCGGCGGACATCGCGCGCATGCACTGGATGCCGATATGTCCGAGGCCGCCCGCGCCGATGATGACGGCGCTCTCGCCGGGATTCAGTTCCCGCGCCGCCTTCTTCACCGCGCGATAGGCGGTCAGTCCGGCGTCCGAATAGGGCGCGACCTCCTTGGGCGCGAGCGTCTTCGGCAGCGGCACGATGTTGCGCTCGGAGGTGCAGAGATATTCCGCATAGCCGCCGTTGCAGTCGAGGCCGGGAAACTTGCCGGGCCCGTGCATGTCGAAGCCGCGGCGGCAGGCAAGGCAGGTTCCGCCCGTGATCTTGGGATGGACGATCACCGGATCGCCGACCTTGATTCCCTCGACCTCCTTGCCGACCGCCTCGATCCAGCCCGCGTTCTCGTGGCCCATGATGAGCGGCAGAAGCTTGTCGCCGGTCGGGTCGGTGTGCGGGCGCCATACGCCCTCGATGATGTGAAGGTCCGTGCGGCAGACGCCCGCGCCGCCGATGCGGACGATGACGTCCGTCGACTTCTCGATCTTCGGATCGGCAACCTTCTCTTCCGCGACCCATTGCTTCGCGGTCAACGCATCGTCGTATGTCTTCAGAACCTGAGCCTTCACGGGCGATCCTCCTTGTTGCAGGCGCTTGCCGGCCTTGACGCCGACATCCGCTCCGCAAGGCGGGCGCCGCAGGCAGGGATCAACGATTTCAGACGTTTGCGCGGACGGAGGCGTCAAGGTCCTGAACAACGCGCGGCGAGAAGCGTTCAGAAACTGGACACATCCCAAGCGCGCGAGGCGGCCTCCCGCCGTCCCGAAACCCGAGCCCGCCCATGCAGCTTCTGACGCCGATCGACCGCGCGCGCCTTGCGCTCGAACGCGGCCAGCGGATCCCCGAAGCGGCGCTGCCGTCCGCCATCGCGGAGAGCTGGCTGCGCTGTCTGGCGTTTGGCCTCGATCCGTCCGCCTCCCCGCAGGAGGTCGTCACGCCCTTCGCGGAGGTCGCGCGCAAACGCAGCGATTTCGACCCGCTGCGCGGCCTCGCGCTCGCCGAAATGCAGGCGCTGCACTCCCAGATCGCCGGATCGAACTTCATGATCGCCTTCGCGGACGCCGAGGGCGTCGTGCTCGACACGCTGAGCGACCCGGTCTTCGCCGACAGCGCCGCGGGGCGGGACATCATTCCGGGCAGCATGTGGCGCGAGGAGGCGCGCGGAACCAATGCGCTCGGGCTTGCGCTCGCGACCTCGGCGCCCGCCGCGGTCTATGGCCGCGAACATTTCTTCGGCTCGCACGGCGCGCTGAGCTGCATGGCCGCGCCGATCGTCGATCCGCGCGGCGAGCTCGTCGGCCTCCTCGACGCCTCCTGCGCCAACGAGGCGCGTCAGCAGCATACGCATGCGCTCGTGCGCATGGCCGCCGTCCAGATCGAGAACAGCCTCATCTTTCAGGATCGCAGGGAGAGCTTCATCCTCGCGTTTCACCCGCGCGGCGAATTCCTCGACACCCTGTCCGCGGGGCTCCTCGCGACATCGGCCGACGGCGAGGTCCTCTCGGTGAACCGCGCGGGAGCGGCGCTGCTCGCGGGCCTGCCCGCGAAGAGCGGCGCGAATTTCGCGGCGCTGTTCGACCGCCGCTTCGGCGACGCGCTGTCGGAGATGCTCAACGGCGGCGTCGTCCGCATCCGCGACCGCGCGGGCAGCAGCGTCTTCATGGCCTGCCGCCGGATCGGACTGACGCGCGCGCGCTCGATCGGCGGCCAGCGGAGCGCGCGCGCCGCCGAACGCAGCCAGCCGAAATTCGTCTGCGCGGACCCGCGCATCGAGGCGAGCCTCGCGGAACTCGACGACGCGCTCGCCCTGCGCATGCCGGTGCATGTCTTCGGCGAGACGGGCGTCGGCAAGGAATTGATGGCGCGGCATGTCCACGAGACGTCGCGGCGTCCCGGCGCATTCGTCGCCGTCAATTGCGGCGCCATCCCGGAGAGCCTCTTCATCGCCGAACTGTTCGGGCACGAGCGCGGCGCCTTCACCAATGCGCGCGCCGAGGGCGCGCCGGGCCTCGCGCGTCAGGCCGACCGCGGCACGCTCTTTCTCGACGAGGTCTCCGACATTCCGCTCGCCGCGCAGACGGCGCTGCTTGCGCTTTCTCGACAATGGCGAGATCCGGCCGGTGGGGGGCCGCGCGGAGATGCGGGCCGACGTGCAGATCGTCTCGGCGACGAACCGCCCGCTCGCCGAACTGGTCGCCGCGCGGCAGTTCCGCGAGGACCTCCTGTACCGCCTCAACGCCTTCACGATCGAACTGCCGCCGCTTCGCGCGCGAACCGACTTCGCCGACATCGCGAGGCGGATCGTCGCCGATCTCGCGCCCCGGGCGGTCCTGACCGACGCGGCGGTCGCGTCGCTCGCAAGGCGACCCTGGCCGGGGAACATCCGCGAACTGCGTCACACGCTTCAACGCGCCATGCTGCGCCGACAGGGCGAGACGATCGACGAGGATCTGTTTGGGGACTGAAGGCGAAGCGCAGGCCGGGCGCGCCTGTCCCTCCTGCCGCAATTCGCCGATCGACCGGCGGTTCTGCGAGGAGATCGAGGCGGCGCACCGTCTGACGGGAGGCAACGTCGCCGAGACCGCGCGACGGCTCGGCCTCTCGCGGACAACGGTCTACAAGCACCTGCGGCGATAGCGGACCGCGCCGGCGCCGGGCTTCAGTCGTTGTTGTCGGCGAGGCGCGCCTCAAGCGCGGCGATGCGGGCCGCGAGCTTCTCGTTCTCGTCGCGGGCGCGCGCGGCCATCTCCTTCACGGCCTCGAACTCCTCGCGGCTGACAATGTCCATGCCCGCCATCACGCGTTCGAGCTGGCTTTTGGCGAAGGTCTGCGCCTCCCGCCTCGCGCCGTCGGCGAGGCCCGCGGCGTCGGTCATGATTCGGGACAGGTCGTCGAAGAAACGGCTCGAGGTCTGCGGCATGGGCTCATCTCCGGCTTAGCGCGGGCGCGCTTTGCGCTGATGTGGCGCGGCGGAAGGCCGGACGCAAGGGCGCCCTTGCGCGCGGCTCACAGTCTCGCGATCCGCCCGCGCCGCTCCAGTTCCTCGATCACCCGGTTCGCCAGCGCCTCGGCCGAATCGGCCGCCGAGTCGAGAACGAGTTCCGGCGCTTCCGGCGCTTCATAGGCCTGATCGACGCCGGTGAAATTCTTGATCTCGCCGGCGAGCGCCCGCTTGTAGAGGCCCTTCGGGTCGCGGGCGATCACCGTCTCCAGCGGCGCCTCGACATAGATTTCGATGAACTCGCCCTCCGCCGCCGTGTCGCGGACGAGGCGTCGCTCGGCGCGGAAGGGCGAGATGAAGGAGCAGAGCACGATCAGGCCGACGTCCGTCATGAGCCGCGCCACCTCGCCGACGCGGCGGATGTTCTCCACGCGGTCGGCGGCGGTGAAGCCGAGATCCTTGTTGAGGCCGTGACGCACGTTGTCGCCGTCGAGCAGCGCGGTATGGGCGCCCCGCGCGTTGAGCTTGGTCTCGACCAGATTGGCGATGGTCGATTTTCCCGCGCCCGAAAGGCCGGTGAACCAGAGGATCGCGGGCTTCTGGTGCTTCTGCTCGGCGTGCATCTCGCGCGTGACGGTGAGCCCGTGGCGGTGGACGTTGGTCGCGCGGCGGAGCCCATGCGCGATCATGCCCGCCGCCGCCGTCTCGTTGGTCTGGCGGTCGATGAGGATGAAGGCGCCCGTCTCGCGATTGTCGGCGTAGGGGTCGTAGGCGACCGGCGCGGTCGTTGCGAGATTGCAGAAGCCGACCTCGTTGAGTTCGAGGCTCTTGGCCGCGAGCTTGTCGAAATTGTTGACGTCGATCCGGTGGCGCAGTTCCGTGACCGAAGCGGGCACGGTGCGCGTTCCGAGCTTCATGAGATAGGAGCGGCCGGGCAGCATCGGCTCGGCGCTCATCCAGATGAGATGGGCGGCGAACTGGTCGGCGACCTCGGGCCGGTGCGAAGGATCGGCGAGAATGTCGCCGCGCGCGATGTCCACCTCGTCGGCGAGCGTCAGCGTCACGGCGTCGCCGGCCTCGGCGCTCTCCCTTTCCTCGTCGGCGACGAGGATGCTCCTGACCGTCGTCGTGCGGCCTGACGCCGCGACGACGACCGGATCGCCGCGCCTGACGCCGCCGCTCGGAATCGTGCCCGTAAAGCCGCGGAAATCGAGATGCGGCCGGTTGATCCACTGCACCGGCAGGCGGAAGGGCGCGGCGCGCCGATCCTCCTCGACCTCGACCGCTTCGAGCCGCTGCAACAGGTCGCCGCCCTGATACCAGGGCGTGCGCTCGCTCACCGAGGAGACGTTGTCGCCGAACCGGGCCGAGATCGGAACCGCGAACAGCGAGCGGAAACCCAGCGGCTCGGCGAATTTGCGGTAGGCGATGACGATGTCGCGGAAGATGCGCTCGTCATAGCCGACGAGGTCGATCTTGTTGACCGCCAGCACGACATGGCGGACGCCGAGCAGCGACACGATGATCGAGTGGCGATGCGTCTGGGTCAGCAGCCCTTTGCGCGCATCGACCAGCACGATGGCGAGATCGGCGTTCGAGGCGCCGGTCGCCATGTTGCGGGTATATTGCTCGTGGCCCGGCGTGTCGGCCACGATGAAGGAGCGCTTTTCGGTCGAGAAATAGCGATAGGCGACGTCGATCGTGATGCCCTGCTCGCGCTCGGCTTCGAGCCCGTCGACGAGGAGGGCGAAGTCGATGGCGTCCTCGGTCGTGCCGAATTTTTTGGAGTCGCGTTCGAGGGCCGAGAGCTGGTCGTCGAAGATCAGCTTCTTCTCGTAGAGGAGGCGGCCGATGAGGGTGGACTTGCCGTCGTCCACCGAGCCGCAGGTGAGCAGACGCAAAGTGGGGAGCGCGGAGGCGCGCAGAGCTTCGGTCATCAGAAATAGCCCTCGCGCTTCTTCTTCTCCATCGAGCCCGCCTCGTCCGTGTCGATGAGGCGGCCCTGCCGTTCGGAGGTCGTGGAGGCGCGCATCTCGTCGATGATGTCGTCGAGCGTCTCCGCATCGGATTCGATGGCGCCGGTCAGCGGATAGCAGCCGAGGGTGCGGAAGCGCACGCGCATCATCCGCGGCGTCTCGCCGGGGTCCAGGGGCAGGCGGTCGTCGTCCACCATGATGAGCGCGCCGGACCGCTCGACGACCGGGCGCGCCTTCGCGAAATAGAGCGGCACGACGGGAATGTTTTCAGCGCGGATATATTCCCACACGTCGAGTTCGGTCCAGTTCGACAGCGGGAACACCCGCATCGACTCGCCCTCGCGGATGCGCGTGTTGAAGAGCCGCCAGAGCTCCGGACGCTGGTTGCGCGGGTCCCAGGCGTGCGCGGCGGAGCGGTGAGAGAAGATGCGCTCCTTGGCGCGGCTCTTCTCCTCGTCGCGCCGCGCGCCGCCGAAAGCGGCGTCGTACCGGCCGAGATCGAGCGCCTGCCGCAGCGCCTCGGTCTTCATCACCTGCGTATGGACCTGCGAGCCCGAGGCGACCGGAGAGACGCCCCGCCGCACCCCGTCCTGATTGATATGCACCTTGAGGTCGAGCCCGAGGCGCTTCGCCGTTCCGTCGCGGAAGGCGATCATCTCCCGGAACTTCCAGGTCGTATCGACATGGAGCAGCGGGAAAGGCGGCTTCGCCGGATGGAAGGCCTTCATCGCCACATGCAGCATGACGCTCGAAATCTTTGCCGATCGAATACAACATGACTGGATTGCGCGTCTCAGCGACAACCTCACGCATGATGTGGATTGATTCGGCTTCGAGGCGTCTGAGGTGGGGGGGCAAGGAGTTGGGCATTGACAATTTCCGGGGGAGAGCGGGCTTCTAGGCGGCTTCGCCGGGCAAGGCAACCTCCCGTTAGCCGCTTCGCAGGGCGGCCGCCGGGCGGGGATCGACGACCTTCTCGTAGCGCAGGGCCGTGGCGCCGTCGGAATAATAGTCCTCGTGCTCCCCGAAATGCCGGAAGCCGGACTTCTCGTAGAGCGCGATGGCCGGGGCGTTGTCGTATCGGACTTCGAGCGTGATCGCCGTGCGGCCATGCGCGCGGGCGAAGGCTTCCGTGGCGCGCATGAGCGCGGCGCCGACGCCGCGCCGGGCGAAGCGGGAATCGACCGCGATGGAGTAGATGCGGACCGCCCGCGCCCCCTTGCGCAGCGCGAGAAGCACATAACCGGCGAGTTCGCCGTCGATCGTCGCGGCGATCACCGGCCGCTCGGGTTTTTTCAGAAAATAGCGGAAGGACCGGCGCGAAACGCGATCCTCGGGGAAGGAAGCGGCTTCGAGCGCGGCGATCGCATCGAGGTCGTCGAGAGCCGCTTCGTGAACGACGAGGCCTCCCTGGCGCCATTTCTCCATGACTCATTCGGCTCGAAGCGCCGGCGTTCCGCCGGCCTGGAGCCTGACCCTTAGCGGGCGAGCGCGGCGGAAGTCCATGCTTCCCGAGGCCCGCGCCTGGCCGGGCTTTGAGAAATGGCCTCGAGCGACTACATGTCGCCCGAGACGAGCCGGGGATAGCCCCGGCGGGCAAGAGGATCACGGGAATGGCGGCCCAGTTCGAGGGCGCCGTCGGCGAGGCCGGCGGCGGCGGCAAGTTGGTCAGCGACGCGGAAGCGCAGGCGGCTTTCCGCACTGTTTTACAGTGGATCGGCGAAGATCCCACCCGCGACGGCCTGCGCGACACCCCGACCCGATTGCTCAAGGCCTATCGCGAATATTTCGCCGGCTATGACGAAGACCCGGAAGAGGTTTTGCGCAAGACCTTTACCGAGGTCGGAGGCTACGACGAGATGATCGTGCTGCGCGGCGTCACTTTCGAGAGCCATTGCGAGCACCATGTCGCGCCGATCATCGGCCGCGCCTGGGTCGGCTACCTGCCGGACCGCAAGGTCGTCGGCATTTCCAAGCTCGCCCGGCTCGTGGAGATCTTCGCCCGCCGCCTGCAGATCCAGGAGCGCCTGACGGCCCAGATCGCCAACACGATCGACGAGGTCCTGAAGCCGCAAGGGGTGGCCGTGGTCATCAAGGCCCAGCATCATTGCATGATCAGCCGCGGCGTCCATAAGCGCGGCGCCGACCTCGTGACCAGCCGGATGCTCGGCGTATTCCGCGACCAGCCCCAGACCCGCAACGAGTTTCTGTCGCTCGTCAACGCGGACAGGATCGAGTAGGGCGCGCGGGCGCCCGGTCGCGTCCCCGCCCCGGCGGCGGCCGGAGATTTGAGCCGGCCGCAAGCCGGATCGGATTTCGGCAAAATGGAAATTTTCGCCGGGCCGCCGGACGCCGAATGGCGGAAAGTCGGGCGTCTCTCTGGCTCCGCGAACGGCTCTATGTCCTCTCCAATATAACCGCGCCCTGAGGGCTCGATTTGCCGGAAAGGCTTTTCCCGTGTATTTCCCTGAGAACTATCCATTCTCAGACGGGACGCCATGACCAGCAATGCGGCCGTGACTGCGTCGAATCCCCTTGCCCAAGATTCGATTTTCACTTTCGTCCTCGTAAAGCCGACGCATTACGACGACGACGGCTATCCCATCCAGTGGTTCCGGTCGGCTCTGCCGTCGAACACGCTGGCCTGCATGAACAGCCTCGCCGAGGACGCGCGGGATCGCGGCGTGCTGGGCGAGGGGGTGAAGTTCCATATCGAGACCTATGACGAGACCAACCGGCGCGTTCACCCGGACCGGATCATCCGCGACATCAAGGGGCGCGGCGGCCGGGCGCTGATCGGCATCGTCGGCGTCCAGTCGAATCAGTATCCGCGCGCTTTTGACCTCGCGCGCCAGTTCCGCGCCGCGGGCGTGCAGGTCGCGATCGGCGGCTTCCATGTGTCCGGCTGCATCGCCATGCTGCCCGAGATGCCGTCGGAACTGACGGACGCGCAGGCGATGGGCGTCTCGCTCTTCGCCGGCGAATCCGAGGAGCACCGCCTCGACGAGGTGCTGCTCGACGCCTGGAACGGCACGCTGAAGCCCCTTTACAATTTCATGGACAATCTGCCCTCGCTCAACGGCGAGCCGGCGCCGATCCTGCCGCGCAAGCATGTGGTGCGCACCTCCGGAACCTATTCCAGCATCGACCTCGGGCGCGGGTGTCCCTATCAGTGCTCCTTCTGCACGATCATCAACGTGCAGGGCCGCAAGAGCCGCTTCCGCACGCCCGACGATCTCGAAAAGATCATCCGCGCCAATGTCGCGCAGGGCATCGACCGGTTCTTCATCACCGACGACAATTTCGCCCGCAACAGCGACTGGGAGATCCTGCTCGACCGCGTGATCGAGCTGAAGAAGGAAGGCATCCACGTCGGCTTCACGATCCAGGTCGACACGCTCTGCCACAAGATCCCGAATTTCATCGAGAAGGCGACGGCGGCGGGCGTCAAGCGCGTCTTCATCGGGCTTGAGAACATCAATCCCGAGAACCTGATCGCGGCCAAGAAGCGGCAGAACAAGATCACCGAATACCGCATCATGCTGCAGAAATGGCGCTCGCACGGCGCCATCACCTTCGCGGGCTACATCCTCGGCTTCCCGGCCGACACGAAGGAGTCGATCGTCCGCGACATCGAGATCATCAAGCGCGAGCTGCCGCTCGACATCCTCGAATTCTTCTTCCTGACGCCGCTGCCGGGCTCCGAGGACCACAAGACCCTGCTCGCCAAGGGGGTCTGGATGGACCCCGACATCAACAAATACGACCTCAACCACCGCGTCTCGCATCACGGCAAGATGTCGGACCGGGAGTGGGAAGAGGCGTACCGCGCGGCCTGGGACACCTTCTACCACCCCGACCACATCCGCACGATTCTGAGGCGCGCCGCCCAGATCAAGAACGGGCGGCCGAAGCAGATCCTGAGCACGATGCTGTGGTTCAAGCTCATGATCGACCATGAGGGCGTCCATCCGCTCGAAGGCGGCGCCTTCCGCCTGAAATACCGCCGCGACCGCCGGCACAGCCTGCCGATCGAGTCGCCCCTCGTCTTCTATCCCCGCTATGGGTACGAGATCGTCACGAAGGCGTGGAAATACTGGAGCTTCTTCTCGAAGACCCGGCGCATCCTCAAGGAGGTTCTCGACGCTCCCGATCGCTGGACCTACAGCGACATCGCGATCGAGCCGCCGAAGGCCGACGAGTTCGAGAATCTCGAACTCTATCACGCGACGACCGGCGGCGAGGCCGCGCTCGCCCGCAAGAAGCTCGGCGACAGCGTTCGCGTGCCGATCAACACGCCGGCGCCCGCCCAGGCGGCGGAATAACGGCGGGCGAGCCGCCTTAAAGCAATATCCGCGCGAGATACGCTTCGACCGCGGATATTTCAGGCGGCGTCACTCGAAGTCCCAGATGTCCGTCCGGCCGCACGAGGCAAAGACATGGCCCCTCGCCGACGACCAACCTCGCATGGGCTTCTCCCGTCGGGTCAACAAACCGGGGCGGGCTGTCAGAGTGTCCAGACGCGGCGTTTCGCGTGATCGCGAACGGCTTGACGTGCGCGGGGTGTCTGTCCGCGATCCGCCGCATCAAATCCAATTGTTCGCCGAGATCTGAAGCGCTGGCTTCGCCGGCCAGCAGCAGCAGCGTGTGGCCGGTGTGGCCGAGGAGTTCCTGCAGGCGAACGGCGCCGCGGTTGCCGACAAGGGGACCGACGTCTCCGACCCTGTACCCAATCGCGGTGACCTGGTCGGGCAGGCTTTGCGGTCCGGCGGGCCCGAGGATCGGGCTTGCCTTGTAGCCGAGTCCAAGCTCGGATTCGCCGAGCGCGGCATTGTATTGGCCTTCCGCCGTCGCCAGATTTTCGGCCGCCGCCTCGATTGCAGCGGGATCGCCCTTCACAGCGTTCGCCTCTGCGTCATCGCCCGAGGAGCCGACGATACTCGCGATCGCGCGCCGCTCGACGTCGTAAGAGTCCAACAGGGAATCGGGCGCTTCGCCGGTCGCGACGAGCGCAAGTTTCCATCCCAGATTGTAGGCGTCGTGAATGCCGCCGTTCATGCCGTGACCCTCGATCGGGCTGCAAGCGTGGGCGGCATCGCCCGCGAGCAGAACGCGCCCCGAGCGGAATCGCGTCGCTACCCTGAAGTGCGTATGGAAGAGCTGGGGCTCGTCCGAACTCGCAATCGTTGCGCCGGGCGCAAGCCTCTCCAGGCATTGCTCGACACGGGCCTTGTGCGACGTGTCCGCTGGGTCGCCGCGAAAGTAGATCCGCCAGACATCTCCGCCGATCGGGACCGGAATCAAGGGCGGATCGAACATCACGGCGGTCACGTCGGTCTCATATGGCCAATTGGCGATACGCACGTCGACCACGCCCCATTGGCGCTCATAATCGTGTCCCGGGAATTGAATTCCGACGGCGTCCCGCGTCTTGCTGTGGAGTCCGTCGGCGCCGACGACGAAGCCTGCCTCGATTGTTCGATCGGCGCCCGCCTCGCGAATCCGAACCCGGACTGCCGTATCGTCCGCCTGCATATCGACGAATTCGACGCCGCGCGCGACGGCGCCCCCGAGCCGTTCGAGTTCGCGCGTCAATATCTGTTCGGTGACCCCTTCGGAAAGACCCAGCGTGAACGGGAACGGCGTATCGAGGTCGGCTAACCGAAAGGAAGCCCTCCGGGAGCCGAGGCCGTAGAAATCAACTCCACGAATGATCTTGCCTCGACGGACAAATTCGTCCGAAAGCCCGAGCGCGGCGAAGATCTCGAGCGACCGGGACTTGATGACCGCCGCCCGATCCCAGAGCAGCGGCGACGGCCGCTGGTCGATCAGCATGTGGGGTACGCCGCGGCGCTGAAGCTCGATCGCAATCATGAGGCCGGTCGGCCCCGCCCCGACAATGAGGATTGGACTCAAACGGATTCCCCCACCCCGGCGCTCGGACAATTCTGCTTTGCTCAGGCTCGCCTTCGCCTATCCGTGATTTCGCACGGAGATGAGCGACGGTTTTGCCACTGCAGGCGAGGCGCCGAACGACCGTCTAGCGCGGCGATTTGGCTTTGTCGATCACGGCGCGACGACCCGAGCAGGCGCTGTAAGCCGGTCGGCCGATCGACCGACGTCCGCGGAGTCGCAACGGATGAAGGCCGCTGATGCAGGGGCCCTTCGCGCCAATTATGCCGTTTCGCACGCCTGGGTTTGGGACTAAGACGGCCAAATTCAGTGTTTGAACGCTCTCGTTCCGGCGATGGGCTGAGATCGGAGTACCCACCCATGCTCGTGAACGGCAAGTGGACGGACGCCTGGCAGCCGGTCCAGGCGACCGACGCCAAGGGCGGCTTCGTCCGCCAGACGTCGAGCTTCCGCAACTGGGTCACGACGAACGGCGAGCCCGGCCCGACCGGCGAAGGCGGCTTCGTCGCCGAGGCCGGCCGCTATCACCTCTACGCGGCCTATATCTGTCCCTGGGCGACCCGCACGCTGATCGCCCGCAAGCTCAAGAAGCTCGAAGACGTCGTGTCGGTGTCGATCCTGGAGCCGGCCCTGTCCGACGAGGGCTGGCGCTTCGGCGACTATCCCGGAACGACGGGCGCGGACCCGATCAACGGCGCGACCTATCTCCACGAGATCTATACGCGCGCCGATCCGCATTTCACCGGGCGCGCGACCGTGCCGGTCCTGTGGGACAAGGAGCGCCGGACGATCGTCAACAACGAATCGTCCGAAGTGCTGCGCATCTTCAATTCGGGCTTCGGAGCGCTTGGCGACGAGTCGGTCGATCTTTATCCCGAGGACCTCCGGAGCGCGATCGACGCGCTCAATGACGAGATCTATCCCTCGCTCAACAATGGCGTCTATCGCGCCGGATTCGCGACCACGCAGGCGGCTTACGAGGAGGCCTTTCACGAGGTCTTCGCAGAGCTCGACGCGCTGGAGACGCGGCTCGGCGGCGCGCCGGGCCCCTGGCTCTTCGGCGACCGGCTGACGGAATCCGACGTCCGGCTCTTCGTGACGCTCGCGCGCTTCGATGCGGCCTATCACGGGCAGTTCAAGTGCAACCTGCGGCGCATCAAGGATTATCCGCGCTTAAGCGCCTATCTCGAACGGCTGATCGCGCTTCCCGCTTTCCGCGAGACGTTCAACCTCGACCACATCAAGCGCGGCTATTACGCGATCAAGCGGCTCAACCCGACGCAGATCGTGCCGCTCGGCCCGGAGCTGATCTGGGCGCCGTCCGCGTAGGCCCTTATCCGTTCCGCTTCAGCCGCACCCGCGGCGTCTCGGCCATCGTCTGGCGCGCCATCAGCGCCTGCGCCGATACTGCCGCGGGCTTCACCGGTTCGGCCAGGCGAGGAAGCAGCCGGGCCATCTGCGCGGGCCGAATCGCCCGGTCCCGGAGATCCCGCACCGAGGAGACGAGGTATCCCTTCTCCTCGAGGTCCCTTGCCGACAGCAGCGCCTTCCGGAGGCTCCGTTCCGTGGCGAAAACCGGATTGACCTCGCATCGAACGAACCAGAGTTGATCCTCGTCGAGATCGGCCAGCAGCGCCTCATCGGAAATTCGGGTTTCGGCCCTCATCCGGACGCCGGGCTTCGCCCCGCCCATAAATTCGATGCCGGCGGCTTCGAGAGCCTTCACGGCCGCCTGCCGTGGGCCGGCCGCGAGGTTGCCGTCCTCGGCCTCAAGCGATTCCATAGTGGCCTCCGCGACCCCGGAGCGCTGCGCGAGGTCGGATTGCGACCAGCCCAGGAGCGTCCGCGCCGCATGGATCTGTCGCGTCGTTACTTTGACCATTGATAGGTCCGCCATCTCTCTCAATTTCAAGAATAGTGCCTGTTCCGCGCGGGAACGTCGTCCGCGGGCGGCGCTCCCCGCTCCCGTCGAGGCCTCGCCGCAGAACAGACGGCGCCGCCCGACGGGGATCAGCCTCTTTCGGCAATGGCGGCGCCCTGTGCAAGAATGCGAATCATCGAAAATCTCCCACCTGGTTAACGGTGTAGACTGAATCCTAAGCACAATCCAATTTTGATCTTCAATCAGGCCTGAGCGAGAGTCAAGGCATATTACAACCGTAAACGTGCATTGTAAACTATTGTTATTATAAGTACTTTCTTGCAAGCTAGGTCATTTTTTGACTTTGTGCACGAAGCGAATTGTCACATGGCGGCACGCACAGGCCCGGCCGTGACGCGGCGGATTTCACGGCGCGCTCTGCGCGAACAGAGACTGCAGCAGCCCTGGGGAAAATTCTTCCCTTATTCAGAATTATGGAATAGTATGTTTCTGTTCAGCCGGTCTATTCGCTTATCTGAAATGCTATGAAACGGCTCCTCGACACTTCCGGCGGCAAGCCTGGCGACCGGAAAAAGAGCGTGTTTTCGCCACGTTTCCGCCGCGAGGAGACGGCGCCCGGAAGGAAAAGCCAGCGCAACCCCTTGAAAAGCCCCGAATTCGCGGAAGGAAATGGCTGATTTTCGGACCGCTTTTCGCATTCGTTTGGGCCGAAATGACCGCGATTGGCGTTCATTCCGCCGGGTTTCACCCGAAAACAGCATCGTTTCGCGCGCTTTTCGTCAGCCCCGCGAGGCGGGATGGCCGGCCGAGGGGCGCGCCGCCCTTAAAGCCTCACGACCTCGCCGGTCCGCACGCTCTCATCGGCGGCGAAGACGATGCGCAGCGAATTCAGCGCGTCGTCGTGATGCTCCGCAAGGTCGACCTCGCCGCGGATCGCCTTGAGGAAGAGCCGCTGCTCGCGTTCGCAAAGTTCGTCGTGGCCGGGCTCGTCGGCGGTCGAATTCGATCGCATCGGGCTTCACGAAAGACCCGTGGGCGTCGAGCGCGGAATGATGGATGCGCAAGGCGCTCGTCCTGGCATGGGCGTTGTGGTCCTGCGACTTCATCGCTTCGCCCGTCTCGCTCGCCACGATCGAGACGCTGCCCTTCGGCCCGATCATGTCCTTCACGAAGAAGGCGGTCTCGCTCATCATCGGGCCCCATCCGGCCTCGTACCAGCCGACCGAGCCGTCGTCGAAGGCGATATGCAGGTGGCCGTAATTGTACATGGAGGGCGCGATCTCGTCGGTTAGACGCGCGCCGACCGCATGAACGGCGACAGGCTTCGCCCGCGTGACCTGGCACATGACGTCCACATAGTGCACGCCGCAGTCGACGATCGGCGAAGTCGAGCGCATCAGCTTCTTGTGCACGGCCCAGAACGAGCCTGACGACTGCTGGTTGAGGTTCATGCGCATGACGAGCGGCTTGCCGAGCGACCGGCCGATCTCGACGAACCGAACCCAGGAAGGATGGACCCGCAGGATATAGCCGACGAGCAACGCCTTCTTCGCCGCGCGGGCGGCGGCGACGACCCGCTCCGCCGCTTCGAGCGTCTCGGCAAGCGGCTTCTCGCAGAACACATGCGCGCCGGCGTCGAGCGCTTCGAGCGCCATCGCCGCGTGATGCTCGGTGTAGGCGCAGATCGAGACCGCGTCGGGCCTCAGTTCGCGCAGGGCCTCGGGGAGCGTCTCATATCGGGGAACGCCCGCGAAAGCCTTGTCGAGATCGGTGCGCCCGGCGGCGTTGCGGGTGCAAAGACCGACAAGGTCGAAACCGTCGATCGCGCGATAGGCGCGCGCGTGGCTCATCCCCATCGTGCCGAGCCCGACCACCAGCACCCGCACGGGCTTCTCCGCATCGCTCAACGCTGTCTCCTCCACAGTTCTGGCGGCTCGATTGGCGCGGCGGGCGGACCGCTTGTCAAGGCGCGGGCCGGACCATCCGCTATGCGACGAGCGGCGCCGCCCTGGCCTTCAGCGCCGCGCAGGCGTCGGCGGGGCTCAGCGAGACCTGCAATCCGCGCTGCCCGCCGTTGATGAAGACCCGAGCCTCCCCAAGAGCCTGCGCCTCGATCGCGGTCGGAACCGCCTTCTTCTGCCCGAAAGGGCTGATTCCGCCGACCTTGTAGCCGGTGAGCCGCTCGGCGTCGGCGGGCTTCATCATCGCAGCGGACTTGCCGCCGAAAGCCGCAGCCAGCTTCTTCATGCTGACCTCGCAGTCCGAAGGCACGACGACGCAGACCGGCTTGCCGTCGACCGTCGCCATCAGCGTCTTCAGCACGCGGCGCGGCTCGGCGCCGATCGCTTCCGCCGCCTGAAGCCCGATCCGCTCGGCGTTGGGATCGTAGTCGTAGGTCACGAGGTCAAAAGCGACGCCGGCTCTGGCGAGGGCGAGCGTAGCGGGCGTTGTCTTCGACATGGCTGAACATACCGGCGCTGCAATTATGGACGAACGCGTGTATACTTGGCGGCGTCCCCAAACCATCACAATATGAACACGCTCGCGGGCCGGGAAGGAGCCGGACGTCCTGGCACGCTAAACGAGGACGCAGCGGTCAGGGCGCCTCGCGCTCCAGCTTCGCCCGCGCCGTGGCGATCCAGCCGCTGAGAGGCGCAAGAAGCGGGCCCTGAGTCAGGCCTCCGCAGCCCCGCCCGTGCGGCGCCTGAGCCCAGGCCGTGATGGCGAGCGCGGTCGTTCCGTCCGCCGACCAGATCGGCGCGCCAGAATCGCCCGAACATGCGCCCGCCGCGCTGCCCTTGGGGTCGGCCGCCCAGATCAGCACCGTGGAAAGCGGCGCGCGCACCGCGAGCGAAGCGCTGCGCAACTCGCCTCCGGATTTCCAGTCGCCCGGCCGTGTCACGCCGTAGCCCGAGAGGATCACGGGCTCGCCAACCTTCAAATCCGCGTCGCCGGAGATCCCGGCCCCGATGAAACGGGCATCGAGCGGGCGCGTGGTGCGGATCACCGCGGCGTCGATGGACTCGACCCGCGCCTTGATGGCGTCCGCCCTGTAGAGCGGATGCGCGAGCCCGGCCACAACCGGAATGATGACGGGAGCGCCCGAGGCGTCGCGATAGAAAACCGCCATGTCGCGCGGCGCCTTGAGACAATGCGCAGCGGTAAGCAGCGTGCGGGAATCGAGGACGAGCGCCGAGCAGAAGCCCGCCTCGCCGCCGCCCCGCATCAGCACCATCGTCACCCGGTCCGAGAAGCGGCTGTCCGGCGCAGCGCCCACGAGAGCGCTTGCAGGCTGGCAGACCGCCAACGTCGCCGCAGCGGCGAGGCGCAAAAGGATTCGGGGAACCGTCACGGGCTCGTAGTGGGGCAAAACCGTCCGCGGTGCAATTGGACCCGCGCCCGTCGCCGCCCCGGAAGATCATTCACATTGCATTCAGCAGCCTGCGCTGAAAAAAGGTCTCCACAGAGAAGGGCTCGTCATGGGCGCGTTCGCCGCTGTCCGCCGTGCGGCGGTCTTCAGCCTTGCGATGATTTGCCCGGCCGCGGCGACCGTCGCGGAGGAGACCCCTGTCCCGGGCAAGTTCGTCTGCCTCAACCCGGCGGACACGCGCGAATTGGTGAAGAGCCGGAAGCTGCTGGCGCCCTATACCGCCCTCAAGTTTGCAGCCGTCCAGAAAAAGGCAGAGGCGCTCTCGGCGAAGCTCTGCCACATCGGCGACGAATTCTTCTACGAGATCACCCTCCTTCATCACGACGGACGGTTGAGGCGCGTCGAGGTCGATGCCGACGGCGCGAAGCCCACCCTGCGGGTTCCGCACGAGGCGCGCGAATCGGCGGGCAAGGATCGACCGCCCGATTGAGGGATTTGGAGGCACATGCGGCTCCTCGTTGTCGAAGACGATCGTGACCTCAATCGCCAGATGTCGACGGCGCTCGAAGCAGCCGGCTATGCTGTCGACCGGGCGTTTGACGGCGAGGAGGGCTGGTTCCTCGGGGACACCGAACCCTACGACGCTGTGGTGCTCGACATCGGCCTGCCGAAGAGGGACGGTCTTTCGGTCCTCGAAGCCTGGCGCAAGGGCGGCCGCACGATGCCGGTCCTCATTCTCACCGCCCGCAACTCCTGGACGGATAAGGTGAAGGGCATCGACGCCGGCGCCGACGATTATGTCGCAAAGCCCTTCCACATGGAGGAGGTGCTTGCGCGCCTGAGGGCGCTCCTGCGCCGGGCGGCTGGTCGCGCCACGAGCGACATCGTCGTCGGGCCCGTTCAGCTCGACGCGCGCACCGGCCGCGTCACGGTCAATGACCAGCCGGTGCGGCTAACCAGCCACGAATACCGTCTGCTCTCCTACCTCATGCACCACGCGGGACGCGTTGTCTCACGCTCGGAGATCGTCGAACACCTCTACGAGCAGGACTTCGACCGGGACTCGAACACGATCGAAGTCTTCATCGGGCGCTTACGCAAGAAGCTCGGCGTGGACATCATCAAGACGGCCCGCGGCCTCGGATATGTCCTGACCATGGACGAGCAGGCGCCGGCAGGGAACTGAGCGCACGCGGCGCGCCTTCTCCGCGGGCGCAGCGCGAGCAGGAGCCTGGTCAGCTTTTCCGCGCCGCCACGAACTCCGCCGCCGCTCGCAGTCCGTCTCCCTGCTCGCCAAGACCCGCGGCGTCGATCGCGCTCCGCGCCTCCGTCACAAGCCGTCCCAGCTCCATGCGCGCCCCCTCGACGCCCAAGGCGGAAACCAGAGTCGCCTTGCCGCGGTCCGCGTCCTTGCCGGCGCGTTTGCCGAGCTCCGCCTCGTCGCCCTCGGCGTCCAGGAGGTCGTCCGCAACCTGGAAGGCCGCGCCGAGCGCGCGGCCATAGGTTTGCAGCGCCTTCGCGACGGGCTCCGGCGCCGCCGCCAGAAGCGCGCCCGCTTCCACGCTGAAGCTGAGCAATGCGCCGGTCTTCATGGCCTGAAGCGTTGCGATTTCTCGAAGCGGCAGGGATTCCGACGTTTCCGCCATGAGGTCCAGCATCTGGCCGCCGACCATGCCCGCAAGTCCGGAAGCGCGCGCGAGGCCCGCGCAAAGCTTCACGCGGGTCTCGGCGTCCGGATCGGTCGCCGGATCGGCAAGCATCTGGAACGCGAGCGCCTGCAGCGCGTCGCCGACCAGGATGGCGGTCGCTTCGTCATAGGCGCGGTGCACCGTCGGCCGCCCGCGCCTCAAATCGTCGTCGTCCATCGCCGGCAGGTCGTCGTGCACCAGCGAATAGGCATGCAGGGCCTCGATGGCCGCGCCGGCGCGGACGGGGCCCTGGTCGGCGCGGCCGAGCGCTCGCGCGGTCTCGATGGTCAGAAAGGGACGCAGCCTTTTTCCGCCCCCCAGGGTCGCATAGCGCATCGCCTCGACGAGACGCCGTGGCCGCGCCGGTTCGCCTGGACGCGGGGCGAGCGCGAGCTCGGCGTCGAGCATCCTTTCGACGGCGGCCGCCGCCGCGGCCAGCCTCGCCTGGAAAGCGCTGTCGTCCATGGATTCGCCTGCGCGCCTAAACCCCATAGTCCTTGGGATCAAACACGCGCTTTGTTGAGCAGAAGTCGCAGGTGACGCCGATCATGCCGTCGTCGCCGATCATCTGCTGGACATCATCGGCGCTGAAGCTGCGCAGCATCGCATCGATGCCTTCGGCCGAACAGCGGCAGGTCGCCACAAGCGGCGTCGGCTCGAACACCTTGACGCCGCGCTCGTTGAAGAGACGGAACAGCAGCCGTTCGGCCGAGAGCGTCGGGTCGATGAGCTCGTGATCCTCGGTCGTCGCGGCGCGGGAGCGCGCCTCGGCCCATGTATCGTCCTCATCCACCCGATGCAGCTCCGTGCCTTCGGGCGCATCGCCCGGATGGAAGTCGGCGCGGCGCCGCGTTGCGTGCGGCAGGTGCTGGACGATGAGCCCACCTGCCCGCCAGGCCCTGCCCTCCGGCGCGACCGTCTCGCCCACCGCGAGGCGCACGAGGGTCGGGATCTGCTCGGAGCGCTCGAAATAATCGTGCGCCGCCGCCTCGAGGCTCTGTCCCTCCAGCGGGATCACGCCCTGATACCGGGTCATGTCGCCGCCCGGATCGATGGTGAAGGCCATGTGGCCGCGCCCGAGCAGATCCTCGCCCGGCGGCGCGCGCTCGATCCGCTCCGCGTCGAAACGCGCGAGCGCACGCAGGTTGGACGGCGCATCGAAGTCGACGAGCAGCATATGGACCGGCCCGTCGCTTTGCGTCTGCAACTGGAAGCGGCCTTCGAGCTTCAGCGTAGAGCCGAGCAGGGCTGCGAGCGTGATCGCTTCGCCGACCAGACGGGACACCACATCCGGATAGGCGTGGCGCTTGAGGAGCGTATCGACGGCGTGCCCGAGCCGAACGAGGCGCCCCCGCGTGCTGAGCGAGTCGATCGCGAAGGGCAGGACGATATCGTCCACGGCCTCGGCGGAAGCCGCGCGCTCCAGAATCGTCACGGCTGGATCCCGAAACACCAGGCCAGCACGCCCTTCTGCGCGTGCAGACGGTTCTCGGCCTCGTCGAACACCGCGGACTGCGGCCCGTCGATCACCTCGTCCGTGACTTCTTCGCCGCGATGCGCGGGCAGGCAATGCAGAAAGATCGCATCCGGCTTCGCGTGGCTCATGAGCTCCCGGTTCACCTGATAAGGCCGCAGCAAATTGTGGCGGCGGCCTTCGTCTTCGTCGCCCATCGACACCCAGCAGTCGGAGATGACGGCGGCGGCGTCCTTCGCGGAGTCTTCCGGATCTTCGCGCAGCACGATCCTGGCGCCGGCGGCGCGCGCCGCGTCGAGGCGCCGCTGGCTCGGCTGCAATTCGCGCGGACAGGCGATGTCCAGCGTGAAGTCGAAGCGCGCCGAGGCGTCGATCCAGGACGAGAGCACGTTGTTATAGTCGCCCGACCAGGCGATCTTCCGGCCTTTGATCGGCCCACGCTTTTCCTCGAAGGTCATGAGGTCGGCGAGCACCTGACAGGGATGGGACTGTTTGGTGAGCCCGTTGATGACCGGGACGGTGGCGTGCGCCGACATCTCGATCAGATCGTCCTCGTTGAGGATCCGGATGATGATCGCCTCGACGAAGCGCGAGAGCACGCGCGCGGTGTCGGCGATGGTCTCGCCGCGGCCGAGCTGCATCTCGGCGCCGGTCAGCATGATGGTCTCGCCGCCAAGCTCCCGCATTGCGACGTCGAAGGAAACGCGCGTGCGGGTCGAAGGCCGGTCGAAGATCATCGCAAGCGTCTTGCCCGCGAGCGGCCGCGCCTTCGGCGGCTCGCCGCGCACCCGCGCCTTCTTCATGGTCTCGGCCAGGGCGAGGATGCGACGCAGGTCTCCGGTCGAATGGTCGAGGAGGCCAAGAAAATGGCGTGGAGCAGTCTGAACGACGTTCATTTGGCTGTAACCAGAAGCCGCTTTTCCACGGCGGCGGCGGCGGCGTCGAGCCGCCGGACCGCCTCGGCAATCTCGCTGTCGGTCACGACAAGCGGCGGAAGCAGGCGGACAACATTGTCGCCAGCCGGGATGACAAGCAGTTTCTCGGCGAGCGTGGCTTCCGCGAAGTCGCCCGGCGGGACCTTGAGCTTGACGCCGACCATGAGGCCCTCGCCCCGGATCTCCTCGATCACGCGCGGATGCCGGTCCTTGAGCTCTGCGAGGCGCTGACGCAGCAGAAGCCCCATCTCCGCGACATGCTCCATGAAGCCGGGAGCGAGAACGATGTCGAGCACGGCGTTGCCGATCGCCATGGCCATCGGGTTGCCGCCGAAGGTCGTGCCATGCACGCCAAGCGTCAGTCCCTTTGCGGCGTCGGCGGTCGCCAGACACGCCGACATCGGAAAGCCCGCGCCGATGCCCTTGGCGGTGGTGAGGATGTCGGGATGCATGCCCGTCCATTCGTAGGCGTAGAGCTTGCCGGTGCGGCCCACTCCCGTCTGCACCTCGTCGAAGATCAACAGGAGGCCGCGCGCGTCGCAAATCTCGCGCAGGCCGCGCAGGAAGGCAGGTGGAATGACCCGGACCCCGCCTTCACCCTGAATCGGCTCGATCATGATCGCAGCCGTCTCGGGACCGATGGCCGCTTCGACCGCGGCGAGATCGGTCACCGGAATCTGGTCGAAGCCGTCCACCTTTGGTCCGAACCCTTCGAGATATTTCTTCTGGCCGCCTGCCGCGATCGTCGCGAGCGTGCGGCCGTGAAAAGCGCCCTCGAAGGTGAGGATGCGATATCGCTCGGGGTGGCCTCCGATATACTGGCGCCGGCGCGCCATTTTGATCGCGGCTTCATTGGCCTCGGCGCCGGAATTGGCGAAAAAGACGAGATCGGCGAAGGTCGCGTCGGCGAGGCGCCGCGCGAGGCGCTCGCCCTCGGGATTCTGGTAGAGGTTCGAGATGTGCCAGAGCTTGCCGCCCTGGCGCGCCAGCGTCTCGACAAGGTGAGGATGCGCGTGACCGACCGAGGTCACGGCGATGCCGCCGCCGAAGTCGAGATAGCGTTCGCCGGTCGTGGAGATGAGCCACGCGCCCTCGCCGCGCTCGAAAGCGACCGGCGCGCGCGCATAGGTCGGTATGATCGCTGAGGCATCCCCTTGAGCGGTGGTCACCAGTCTCTCTCCACAAGATCCGCGCGAAGCCGGCGTTCCGTTCGGTCCCGCGCCCCGCGACGGTCAGACTGCCCGGTCCGGCCGGGAAGCGCAAAAATAAAAACGCCGCCCCGCTGGGGACGGCCGCCGATAGCCCTGTGAATATAGGGAATCGTCCAGATTCGGTCAATCGCAGCAAAATTGTTCGATGGTCCCCGAAACGGGAGGCGCGCACTAACGCCTTGATGCGACTCGCGCATTCCTCGCGGAACGTCGCAGCGCGCATCTCCGCAAACTTCCAGCTGTTGAAAAGCCCCATCCCGCGGGCCCCCCAACTCTTGCGCACGATTCAACGACTAGTGTACTTTTTCCCTCGGAAGCCACGAGATGTCGTGGCGGCGGCTTTCAAGGCGAGTGTCTGGACGCGTAGCGGCTGGCGGAGTCCCGCCCGGCGACAGAGCCGGATTCCGTGTGGAGAGCCGCCGACGGGCGAAGCGCAAAAAGAACGAACGAGGCGGCTATGTCATGGACCGATGAAAGGATTGAGCTGCTCCGGCAACACTGGACCGAGGGCAAGAGCGCAAGCCAGATTGCAAGCCTGCTGGGTCATGGCCTGACCCGCAACGCGGTCATCGGAAAGGTCCACAGACTCGGCCTCGCCGGCCGCGCCAAATCGCCCGTTTCCTCGGCGCCGCGCCCCCGTCAGGCTCCCGTCCAGCAGCGCCCGCAGGCGGTCCGGCCGGCCGCCGTCCAGCCGCGTCTCGTGCAGGGCGCCACCGCGCTTGCCGTCGCTCCCGCCCCGATCGAGGAGGAGGCGGAGGCGCTCGACAGCGTCGTGCTGCCGATGTCGCTCAGGGTGACGATCGTGGAATTGCGCGAGACCATGTGCCGCTGGCCGCTCGGCGATCCGACGAGCCCCGACTTCCGTTATTGCGGCTCGGCGTCGCAGGACGGCCCCTATTGCGCCCACCACAACCGGCTCGCCTATCAGCCTGCGCACGATCGCCGGCGCGAACGGGAGCGCACCCGCCTGCCGGCCCGGTAGGGCCGGACGGCTCGCCCCTGCGGCCAGGGAAAACTCAGATCTTCCCGAACGTCTCGTCGAACGAATAGCCGGTCCCGCGCACCGTGCGGATCGGGTCGCGCTCGCGGCCGCGCGAGAGCGCCTTGCGCAGACGTCCGACATGCACGTCGACCGTGCGCTCGTCGATTTCCGCGGCCTGGCCCCAAACGCCGTCAAGCAACTGGGCGCGGGAGAAGACACGGCCGGGCTTTTCCAGCAGATATTCGAGCAAGCGGAACTCGGTCGGGCCGAGATGGATGTCGCGCGCGCCGCGCCTGACGCGGCGCGTCTCGCGGTCGAGGTCGAGGTCGCCGGCCGTAAGGCGTTCCGCGATGCGCTCCGGCCGGCTGCGCCTGAGCAGAGCGCGGACGCGCGCCATGAGCTCCGGCACCGAAAAGGGCTTCACGACGTAATCGTCCGCGCCGACGGAAAGCCCGCGGACGCGCTCGGCTTCCTCGCCTCGGGCCGTCACCATGATCACGGGAAGGGAACGGCTCGAACTCGCGCGCCCTCAGGCGCCGGCAGATTTCGAGTCCCGACACGCCAGGCAGCATCCAGTCGAGGATCACGAGGTCCGGCGGGTTTTCGGCAAGTCTGAGCTCCGCCTCGTCGCCGCGCTCGACCGTTTCCGCAAGATAGCCTTCGGCCTCCAGATTATAGGCCAGCAGCAGCGCGAGATCCGATTCATCCTCCACCACCAGAACGCGCGGCGCGGAGGCTGGACCTCCGCGCACGGACTCCCGACGAATCTGAATTCATGCGCCTCCCCCTTCAACGTCGGTGTCCTGCAAGCCGTGCGGCCGTTCGGCGGGCATCGCCTCGCCCGTCACGAGATAGACGACGGTCTCGGCGATATTCGTCGCGTGATCTCCGATGCGTTCGATGTTCTTCGAGCAGAACAGCAGATGCGCGCAAAAGGAGATGTTGCGCGGGTCCTCCATCATGTGGGTGAGGAGGTCCCGGAACACCGAATCTTCGAGCGCATCGAGCTCGACGTCGCGCTCCCATACTTCCCGGGCGCGCTCCGCATCCCGCTGGGCATAGGCGTCGAGCACATCCTTCAGGAGCTCGGTGGCCACCTCGTTCATGTGCTTGATGCCGATGATGGCGCGCGGAACCCGTCCCTCGGATCCGATCTTGATCGACCGCTTGGCGATGTTCTTGGCAAGATCGCCGATGCGCTCGAGGTCTCCGGCGATGCGAATGGCGCCGATGAGCTCGCGCAGGTCGATCGCGACGGGTTGTCGCCTCGCGATCGTCATGACGGCCAGGTCCTCGATGGCGCGCTGAAGCAGATCGAGCCTCTGATCGGTCGTCACCACCTGGTGCGCAAGCTGGCCGTCGCCCAACGCGAGAGCGTCCATCGCGTCGATCACCATCTTCTCGGCAATGCCGCCCATTTCGGCGATGTGCCGCTCGATCGTGTCGAGCTCTTTGTCGTAGGCCTTGACGGTATGGTTCACCACGACCTTCACTCCCTCAACCGAACCGGCCGGTGACGTAATCCTGCGTGCGCTTGTCGCGCGGCGTCGTGAAAACGGCGTTCGTCTCGTTGAACTCGACCATCTCGCCGAGATACATGAAGGCCGTATAATTCGAGACGCGAGCGGCCTGCTGCATGTTGTGGGTGACGATCGCGATCGTGTACTCGCCAGAAAGTTCGTCGATCAGCTCCTCGATTTTGGCGGTGGAGATCGGGTCGAGCGCCGAGGCGGGCTCGTCGAGCAGGATCACCTCAGGCTTGATCGCGATCGTTCGTGCAATGCAAAGGCGCTGCTGCTGCCCTCCCGAGAGGCTGAGGCCGCTCGCATTGAGCTTGTCCTTCACCTCGTTCCAGATGGCCGAACGCTGCAAGGCCGACTCGACGCGTTCGTCCATCTCGGCCCGCGACAATTTCTCGTACAGGCGGATGCCGAAGGCGATGTTGTCGTAGATCGTCATCGGAAACGGCGTCGGTTTCTGGAACACCATGCCGACGCGCGAACGCAGAAGGTTGAGGTCGACGTCCCTGGCGAGAATGTTCTCGCCGTCGAGCAGAACCTCCCCTTCCGCCCGTTGACCGGGATAGAGGTCGTACATCCGATTCAGCACGCGCAGAAGCGTCGACTTGCCACAGCCCGAGGGGCCAATGAACGCGGTGACCTCACCCCTGCGCAAATCGAGCGATACTTCCTTAAGGGCGCGCGTTTCTCCGTAATAAAAATTGAGGCCTCGGACAGTCATTTTGCTATTCGCCGCCGCGGAGGAGGCTTGCGCGAATTTCTGAGCGTGTGCTTCGGTATTCATGCGCGAGACCCTTCGTGGTCCTAGTTCTGTTTGGTCGACGCGGAGAGTACGCGCGCCGCGATGCTCAGCGCCAGGACGGCCAGCGTAATGATCAGGGCGCCGGTCCAGGCCAGCTGCTGCCACTCCTTGTAGGGGCTCAGCGCAAACTGAAAGATCACCGCGGGCAGGCTCGACATCGGTTTAAGGAGATCCGTACTGAAGAACTGATTGTTGAGCGCGGTAAACAGGAGCGGCGCGGTCTCCCCGCTCACCCGCGCAATCGCGAGCAGCACGCCGGTCACCAGACCCGCCCGTACCGAGCGATAGCTTATGCGCCGGATGACGAGGGAACGCGGCATCCCGAGCGCGGAGCCGGCCTCGCGCAATGCGTTGGGAACAAGATTCAACATGTCCTCGGTCGTGCGAACAACGACCGGAACCACAAGCACCGCGAGGGCGATGGCGCCGGCGATGGCCGAAAAGTGACCCATCGGCGCCACGACGATCCCGTAGATGAAAAGGCCGATCACGATCGACGGGGCGCTGAGCAGGATGTCGTTTATGAAGCGAACGACAAAGGCGAGCTTGGAATGCTTTCCGTATTCCGCCAGATAGGTGCCCGCCAGCATGCCGAGCGGCGTGCCGACGGCGACGCCGATCACGGTCATGATCAGGCTGCCCACAATCGCGTTCAGGAGACCGCCGGCGCTGCCCGGCGGCGGCGTCATCTGCGTAAAGACCGCGAGCGACAGCCCGGCGAAGCCCTTCCAGAACAGCACTGCGAGAATCAGGAACAACCATGTGAGCCCGAAGCCCGCGGCGGCGACGCTGAGGGCCATCCATATCGCGCTTCGGCGGCGCCTCGCGGGGTAAAGGGACATGGACTATCGCCCCGCCTTCACTTCGAGACGCATCAGCATGAGCCTGGCGATCGCAAGAACGACAAAGGTGATCATGAACAGGATCAGGCCAAGAGCGATGAGCGCGGAGGTGTAGAGATCGCCAACCGCCTCTGTGAACTCGTTGGCGATGCTTGCGGAAATCGTCGTTCCGGGCGCCAGAAGAGACGGAGATATTCTGTGCGCGTTGCCGATCACAAAAGTTACCGCCATCGTTTCGCCCAGCGCGCGCCCGAGTCCGAGCATGACGCCGCCAATGACGCCGACACGCGTGAAGGGAATGACGATGTTGCGGACCACCTCCCAGGTCGTGCAACCGATCCCGTATGCCGATTCTTTCAGGATTGGCGGAACGGTTTCGAACACGTCGCGCGAAATCGAGGTGATGAACGGCAAGACCATGATCGCCAGAATGAGCGAGGCGGTCAGGATCCCGATGCCATAGGGGGGCCCGGCGAAAAGGGAAGACATTATAGGGAACGTTGGCGAAGAGCGCGATAAGCCCAGGCTGCACATATGCCTGGAGAAACGGCGCGAATACGAACAGGCCCCATATTCCGTAGATGATGCTTGGGATGCCCGCCAATAGCTCGACCGCGATGCCGATCGGCCGGCGCAAGGAGGGAGGACATATCTCCGTGAGAAAGATCGCGATACCGACGCCAACCGGCACGGCGATCGCCATCGCAATTGCAGATGTGACGATCGTTCCGTAGACGGGCGCTCCGGCGCCGAACTTCTCAGTGACCGGATTCCAGACAACCGTCGTGAAGAAACCGAGGCCGAAAGTCTGGAATGCCGGGATAGAGCCTTTGATGAGCGACACGATCGCGCCGCCGAGAATCAACAAGACCGCAACCGCGGCGCCGAGCGTAAGCAAGCGGAAGAACTGGTCGCTGGCCGCGAAACGCCTGATCGCCCGCCCTCGCATATGCGCCGCGGACGCCGCTCTCTCCGTCTGCGTTATCGCCATCTCGGCCATACGTGAAACTCCTGCCTCGTGTCCCGGCCAGACAGCCGGGACACGAGGGGCGCCGCAAATTGCTACTTCGTATAAATCGGCTTGCCGTCAGAACCCTTGATCTCGGTCGCCCAGGTCTTCTCGATCTGTGCGATGACCGCAGCCGGCAACGGCACATAGTCGAGTTCCTCGGCAGCCTTGCCGCCGTTCTTATAGGCCCAGTCAAAAAACTTGAGGGCGGATGCGGCGGCGGCGGGGTCCTGGGGCTGCTTGTACATCAGGATGAAGGTCGCGCCCGCGATCGGCCAGCTCTCTGCGCCCGGCTCGTTGGTAAGAATGACATAGTAGCTGTCCGATTTCGCCCAGTCGGCTCCCGCCGCGGCCGCCTGGAATGAAGCCGCGCTCGGCGTCACAGCCTTGCCGTCGCGATTGAGCATCTTGACGGTCGTCATCTTGTTCTGGAGCGCGTAGGCGTATTCGACGTAACCGATGGCGCCCTTCGTCTGAACCACGTTGTTCGAAACGCCCTCGTTGCCCTTTGCGCCGATGCCGACCGGCCATTCGACCGCAGTGCTGGCGCCGACGTTCGATTTCCAGTCGGGGCTGACTTTGGAGAGATAGTCCGTAAAGATGAACGTCGTGCCCGAGCCGTCGGAGCGATGCACCACGACAATCGGAGTTCGACGGAAGCTTGGCGTCCGGGTTGAGCTTCTTGATCGCCGGATCGTCCCACTTGGTGATCTTGCCAAGGAAGATATTGGCGAGCGTCGGACCATCGAGCACGAGCTGATTTGGGCCAAGGCCTTCAAGATTGACGACCGGAACGTCGCCCCCAACCACAGTCGGGAATTGAATCAGGCCCGACGCCGTCAGGTCCTTGGGCGCAAGCGGCATGTCCGAGGCGCCGAAGGTGACCGTCTTCGCCTTGATCTGCTTGATTCCGCCACCCGAGCCGATCGATTGATAGTTGAGCCCGAGACCGGTCTCCTTCTTATACATGTCCGCCCACTTCGCGTAGATCGGATACGGAAACGTAGCGCCTGCGCCTGAGATGTCGCCGGCGGTGGCCGTGACGACGCTCGCAGCGAGCGCTGCCGCGCCGATGAGGGACTTGAGAAACATAAGGGACTCCAGCGGGCTATATTCATGGCCGCGAACCATGCCGACGGCCGGCGGCGTAAGCGCCGCCCACCGGACCCTTAACGCGCCAATCGCCGATCTTATATGACGGTCCAACGAAAGATTTGTGACAGATCAAATATCTGATTTTATGGGTCTTTTTTCCTGTCATCGAGCGGAATGCTGGCCGTGAACGAAGAGCCCTGTCCGATCCGCGACGCGATCGAGAGCCGCCCGCGGTGGCGGGTGAGGATGTGCTTGACGATCGCAAGTCCAAGCCCCGTCCCGTTTTTCGCCCGGCTCTGGCCCGCGTCGACGCGATAGAAGCGCTCGGTCAGGCGCGGCAGATGCTCAGGCGGTATGCCATGGCCGTAGTCGCGGACCGTCAGCGTAGCGTGCTTCGGGGTGCTGGCGATCGCGACTTCAACCACGCCGGGCCTCGGCTCGTCGGGACGGACGCCGTACTTGATCGCATTTTCGATGAGGTTTTCGGCGACCCGCACCAATTCGTCCCGATCTCCCAGGACTGGAGCTAGCCCGGAAGCGGAAAAACGGATCTCGACGCCAAGGTCCTGGGCCATCGGCGAGAGCGCATCGACCACGCTGTGTATGGTCTGGGCAAGATCGACAACGGCGTCCGGCCGCAGATGCTGCTTCTGCTCTATGCGCGACAGCGACAAGAGGTCGTCGATCAGTCGCGACATGCGCCGGCCCTGCTCGCGCATGATGACGAGGAAGCGTTCGCGCGCCTTCGAATCGTCGCGCGCCGACCCCTGGAGGGTCTCGATGAAACCGAGCAGCGACGCGAGAGGCGTCCGCAGCTCGTGACTGGCGTTCGCGATGAAGTCGACGCGCATCCGTTCGACCCGCCTGAGCTCGGTCTGATCGCGCAGCGTCAACAGCGTGGCGACGGCGTCGCCCTCCGCGCTGAGGAGGGCGGCGACGGTCACATCGAACACCCGTTCGACCGGAACCCGCTCGCTCCACGGCACGGTCTCCGTCTCGCCGCTCGCCATGACGCGCCGCAGCGCGTCGATCACATCCGGCGCCCTCAACGCGAGAACAAGCGGTTCGCCGACCTTTAGCCCCGGCAGGAGGGCCAAAGCTCTGCGATTGGCGGCTTCCGCGCGACCGTCGGGACCAACCAGCACGGCGGGCTCGGGCATCGCCTCGACGAGCTGGGCCGCGAAAGGGGAAGCGATGAGCTTTTGAAGCTCCTTTCGTGCGGGGCTCATCCGTAAGGCCTTTCAGTCGCGCGACGGCGCGGCGATCGCCTCTCGGATTGCGCGCCAGCGCCGAACCGCCTCGAGGCTCCCGAGCAGAGCCATCGCGCATATGAAGGGCACAAGATAGTAAATGCCGCGAAAGAGAAGAAGCGACACGAGCAGAGCGTCGAAGTCTCCGCCCACCGCCTGCAGGATGGTCGCCTCGAACACGCCCAGTCCGCCCGGCGAATTGCTGGCGATTCCGAACATGGCGCCGAAGGAATAAACCGTGGAGAAGGTGGGAAAGCCGATCGTCGTCCCTTTCGGAAGCAGCACATAAAGGGTCGCGGATGCGCCGCAGATGTCGATGAGCCCGAGAGTTGTTTGCCCCAGGGTGGTCGCAAGCCCGGGCATCCGGAAATTCGCGATGGTCGCCCCGCCGCGGCGGCCCATGTAGGCGACCCAGCCTATATAGGCGGCCAGCGCGCCGAGCACTCCAAGGCCGATCAGGACGTTGGCGAGCGGATGGAAGTGATCGATCTCGGAGACGGCCACCGGCGCGATCACGAAGCCCGCCCCCACGATCAACCCGAGGCCGAGCCAGAAGGTGATCCCGGCGACGACGGTCAGACTGGCGACGTTGCCAGCGGACAATCCCGCCGGAGCATAGACCCAGTAGCGAATGGCCGCGCCCGTAATCAGCGGAAAACCGAGCGTGAAAGAGGCTGCGTAGCTCGTGAACGACGCAGCCGCCGTCAGCCTGTAGGGGATCCTGAGCCTGAGGTGACGAAGCGCAAGCCCGTCGTACCCGGTAAGAGCCAGATAGCTTACCGCGGTGAAAAGAAATGCAAGCGCAATCTGGTGGCCGTCGGTGGCCGCGACAGCCGCCCTGAGGCGCTCGACGTCGATGCGCATGAGCGTGCGCACGAAAATCGTCGCCGAAATGGCGATGATCGCAACGCTCGCCGCCACGCCAAGCCGCCGCAGCAGGCGACGTCGACGCGAAACAGCCTCCAGGATTTGCGCGGATAACGACTGCAGGTCCGGAACACGCGCGGAGATCTTGCGCGCCCAGCCCGACGCCGGGCGTCGCTCTTCGGCTTGTGCCATGCCTCGTCCAAAAGAGCCCGGCGCCGCCTATAGGCCCTGGGCCGGCCGCACGCAAGCCGCGGCGGCCGGCGGTTGAGGTCGGCTCTCAGCCGACCGTGACCGTCTGGCCGGTCAAATAGGACTGATAAGCGGCGTCCGCGAGGATGTTCGCCCTCAGGCCATCCTCGCCGCTCGGATGGGGCTGGACGCCGGCCTTGACCGCGGTGATGAAAGCGTCGAGCTCGCGCCGATAGGCGGCTTCGTAGCGCTCCAGGAAGAAATTCAACGCCTTGTCGCGCGCAAATCCGTGAGCGCCCGCGAATTCAACGGTCGTTTCGGTCACGTTGGAGGCGCTGACCATGCCCTTGTCGCCATGCGCCTCGACGCGCTGGTCGTAGCCATAAATCGCGCGGCGGGAATTGTTGATCTGGGCCACGCGCCCCGACTTCGTCTGCATGATGACGACCGCCGTGTCGATGTCGCCCGCCTCCCCGATCGCCTTGTCGACCAGAGCCGCGCCCATCGCCGACACGGAGATGGGCTCCTCGCCGAGGATGAAGCGGGCGAGGTCGAAATCGTGGATCATCATGTCCCGGAAGAGGCCCCCGGAGCGCGCGATATAGGAGAGGGGCGGCGGGCTCGGGTCCCGGGAGGTGATCGAAAGGATCTCCAGCGTCCCGATCGCGCCCTCGGCCACGCGCTTCTGCAGCGAGGCGAAATTCGGGTCGAAGCGGCGGTTGAAGCCGATCATCAGCGTCGCGCCGGTCTCGCGCACGACCTCCAGGCAGGCCTGGATGCGCGGGACGTCCAGCGCGATCGGCTTCTCGCAGAAGATGGCCTTGCCGGCGCGCGCGCCGCGCTCGATCAGGTCGGCGTGGGTGTCGGTCGGCGAGCAGATGGCGATCGCCTCGACCTCCTTCGATCCCAGAATGTCGTCGACGGAGGCGACCTTGGCGCCCGTCGCCTCCGCGAGCGCCGCGGCGGCCGCGCCGTCCGCATCCGCGACGAAGACGACTTCGCTGTCGCGCCGCGCGGCGACATTCGCCGCATGGATCTTGCCGATACGGCCTGCGCCGATGATCCCGAATTTCATTCCGGTCCTCCCTTTCCTGGTCTGCTCGCATGGCGACCCTCGCCATTCGGATTGGCGAAAGAAAGAATATACATTCCATCTTGACTTAAGAATAGAATTTTTGTTTCATCCTGGAGAGAATTTTTAGGGAGAAACGACCCATGGCCAGTTCCGCCTCCACGGCGCAGGAAATCTATCGCGGTCCCGGCAGCCTCGCAGGCAAGATCGCCATCGTCACAGGCGGAACGCAAGGCCTGGGCGAAGCGATCGCGCGCCTTTTTGCCGAGCGCGGCGCGGCGGGCCTGGTCATCTGCGGCCGCAACGCCGCCCAGGGCCAGAAGGTGGCGGAGGAAATCACGGCCAGCGGCTGCCCGACCTATTTCGTCAAGGCCGACCTCGCGAAGGTGGCCGACTGCCGGGCCGTCGTCGCGGAGGCCGACAAGCGCTTCGGGCGGGTGGACGCGCTCGTCAACGCCGCCGGACTGACCGACCGGGGAACCATCTTCGACACGACGGAAGAGCGGTTCAACGAAATCTTCGAAGTCAACGTCCGCGCGCCGTTCTTCCTCATCCAGGAGACGGTGAAGATCATGCGCCGCGAGAAGATCGCCGGCGCGATCGTCAACATCCAGTCGATGTCGGCGCATGGCGGCCAGCCCTTCATCACGGCCTATTGCGCCTCGAAGGGCGCGCTCGCGACGCTCACGCGCAACGTGGCGCATTCGCTGCTCAAGTTCCGCATCCGCGTCAACGGCCTCAACATCGGCTGGATGGCGACGCCGGGCGAGGACCGGATCATGAAGACCTATCACGGCGCAAAGGACGGGTGGCTTGAAGAGGCCGTGAAGTCGCGGCCTTTCGGCCGCCTGATCGATCCGAAGGAGGTGGCGCGCGCCTGCGCCTATCTCTGTTCCGACGAGTCCGGGCTCATGACCGGCTCGAACGTCGACTTCGATCAGATGGTCGTAGGCACGAGCGACGCAGCCGATCGAACCCTGAAAGGCAAGGTCCCATGTCCGAGCCCCGTCTCGACGTCATCACGATCGGCCGCTCGTCGGTGGACCTCTATGGCGTGCAGGTCGGCGGCCGCCTCGAGGACATGGCGAGCTTCTCGAAGGCGGTCGGCGGCTGCCCGACCAATATCGCCATCGGCACGGCGCGGCTCGGCCTCAAAAGCGGACTGATCACCCGCGTCGGCGACGAACACATGGGCCGCTTCATCCGCGAGCAATGCGCGCGCGAGGGCGTGGACGTGACCGGCGTCCGCACCGATCCGGAGCGCCTGACCTCGCTCGTGCTGCTCGGCATTCGCGACGAGAAGACCTTTCCGCTGATCTTCTATCGCGACAATTGCGCCGACAGCGCGCTCGACGAAAGCGACATCGATCCGGCCTATGTCGAAAGCGCGCGCGCCGTCCTCGTGAGCGGGACCCACTTCGCCCGCACGCATAACGCCGCCGCGCAGCTCAAGGCGATGAAGATCGCCCGCGCCGCCGGGCGCAGGATCGTGTTCGACATCGACTACCGGCCGAACCTCTGGGGTCTCGCCGGGCACGGCGCGGGCGAGGAGCGGTATGTCAAGTCGGGCGACGTGACGCGCAGTCTCAGCGCGATCCTCCCGCAATGCGACCTGATCGTCGGCACCGAAGAGGAGATGATGATCGCCGGCGGCGCCGACGACGCCTTGTCCGCCCTCAGGGCCGTGCGCGCGATCAGCGCCGCGACCCTCGTTCTCAAACGGGGACCCATGGGTTGCGTCGTCTTTCCGGGACCGATCCCGGCGACGCTCGACGAGGGCGTGCGCGGCCCGGGCTTCCCGGTCGAGGTCTATAACGTGCTTGGCGCGGGCGACGCCTTCCTGTCCGGCTTCCTGCGCGGCTGGCTCAGGGGCGAACCGCTCGAAACCTGCTGCGCCTACGCCAACGCCAACGGCGCCTTCGCGGTCTCCCGCCTGCTCTGCTCCGCCGAATACCCGACCTGGACGGAGCTCAGCCGCTTCCTGACAGCGGGCTCGCCCCATCGCGCCCTGCGGCGCGACGAAGACCTCAACCACATCCATTGGGCGACGACGCGCAGGCGCGAGCCGGAAACGATCATGGCTTTCGCCATCGACCACCGCGCCCAGCTCGAAAAGATCGCCGACGACGCCGGCCAGCCGCGCGAGCGCATCAGCGCCTTCAAGCTGCTCGCCGTCGAAGCGGCGGAAAGGGTCGCCGCGGGCCGCAAAGGCTACGGGATGCTGCTCGACGGGAAATGGGGTCGCGAGGCGCTTTTTCGCGCGGTCGATCATTTCTGGATCGGCCGGCCGGTCGAGGAGCCGGGCTCGCGCCCGCTCGATTTCGAATTCGGCGGCTCCCTGGGCGCGAAACTCCAGGAATGGCCGGTCGCCCACACGATCAAATGCCTCTGCTTCTACCACCCGGACGATCCCCCCGAGATGAAAGCGCGGCAGGAGCGCGAGCTTCTGCGCCTGCATGACGCCGCCCGGACGCTCGGGCGGGAGCTGCTCATCGAGATCATCGCGAGCAAGCACGGGCCGGTTCGGGACGACACGGTCGCCCGCGTGATCGAGCGCCTCTATGAGCTCGACATCAAGCCGGACTGGTGGAAGCTCGAAGGCCAGCCGAGCCGCAAGGCCTGGGAAGAGGTCGCGCGCGTGATCCGGGCGCGCGATCCGTTCTGCCGCGGCATCGTGGTGCTCGGGCTCGAAGCCCCCGAGGAAGAGCTTGCGCAGGCCTTCGCGCTCGCGCGACACTGCGATCTGGTCAAAGGCTTCGCGGTCGGCCGGACGATCTTCGCGGAGCCGGCGGCGGACTGGTTCGCCGGCCGCATCGGCGACCGCGAGGCGGTCGACCGCATGGCGGCTTCTTTCGGGCGCCTCTGCGCCCTCTGGACCGAGGCGGCCCACGGAGGCGCCTGATGCTTGAGGACGACGACCTCGACGCGGCCGTCGAGGCGGGCCTCATCGATCGTGAGACACGCGCCCGGCTCGATGGCTTTCGCGCGCGAGCGCCGCGGGGCGAAGGGCGTCGAGTCCGCCGCCCCGGCCGCGCCCGCGCCGCGGTTCGATCTCGTCCACGTGCTCTATTACGCCGGCGCCCTGCTCGTCATCGGCGCGCTGGGCCTCCTGGCCGACGCGGCCTTCGAGCAGTTCGGCGGCTGGGCGCTGACCGCGATCGCCCTTGTCTATGGAGCAGGCTTCCTTTGGCTCGGCCGGTTCCTGTGGAACGATCCCGAGACGCGAGCGCCCGGAGGCTTATGCGTCGCGGTCGCGGTCGCAACGGCGCCCGTCGCCCTTTATGGCGTGCTGGTTGCGGTCGGCTTCGCCCCCGCGCAGCCGGCGCTGACCCGGATCGCCATGGAGACGGCGGCCATTGTCGCGGCGGCGCTCGCGATGCGGCGGTTCGCCTTTTCCTTCATCCTGCTGATCGCCGGCCTCGCCGTGTGGATGCTGGCCATGGACGTCGCCGTGCTGGTCGCGCACGGGCCGGATTCCGATTGGGACATGGCGTGGGATTTGCGCCGCATGGTCACTCAGGCCGTCGGCCTCGTCATGATCCTCGCCGGCTGGGCCATCGACCTCAGAAACGTCGCGGGCAGCGACTTCGGGTTCTGGCCGCACGCTCTCGGCTCGGCGGCGCTCTGGGGCGGGGCGACGCTCGCGGGCGATCCCGCGAGCCCCGCCTATTGCGCGCTGAACGTCGCGCTGATCGCCTTCGGCGTCTTCGTCTTCCGTCGCATCTATGCGCTGTTCGGCGGGATCGGCGTCGCGATCTATCTCGGCGCGCTCGCCTTCTCGATCATTCCCAACACAATCGCCTTCGCGCTGACGCTTTCGGTCATTGGAATCGCGGTCGTTCTCGCGGGGCTGGCGCTCGAATGGCGCAGCGCCCGCGTCAGCGCCTGGCTGAACGGCCGCCTGCCCGCATCCTTCCGCGCTTTGCGCCCCGCGCATGCGCGACACGCATGAGCAAAAAGGATTTCCCGTCATGACCCAATCGAAACTGCTCGTTCATCCCTCGGACGGCGCGGACGGCGTCCTCCACAAGATCACGCCGAAGAGCGCGGGATGGACCTATGTCGGCTTCGAACTGAGGAAGCTGAAAGAGGGCGCGCGCGCGGCCTTCGATACGGGCGACGAAGAGGTCTGCGTCGTCATCCTCACCGGCAAGGCGCGCCTGACGGCGGAGGGCGGATTCGATTCGGGCGTCATCGGCGAGCGCAAGAGCGTCTTCGAGGGCCTGCCCTGGTCCGTCTATCTGCCGCCGCACAGCAAGGCTTCGATCGAGGCGATCTCGGATTGCGAAGCCGCCCTCTGCGCCGCGCCCGCGACCGGCAGGCTCAAGCCCCGCGTCATTGCGCCAAACGAGGTCGAGACGCTGACGCGCGGCACGGGCAGCAACACGCGCCATGTGCGCAACATCCTGTCCGACGCCGACAAGGGCGCCGAAAGCCTGCTCGTCGTCGAGGTCATCACGCCCAGCGGCAACTGGTCCAGCTATCCGCCCCACAAGCACGACCGCGACGCGCTGCCGGACGAAAGCTACCTCGAGGAAGTCTACTATCACCGCCTCTCGCCGCCGCAGGGCTTCGCCTTCCAGCGCGTCTATACCGACGACCGCTCGCTCGACGAGACCCTGACCGTCGCGGACGGCGACGTCGTTCTCGTGCCGCGCGGCTATCACCCGGTCGGCGCGCCGCACGGCTACGACCTCTATTATCTCAATGTCATGGCCGGTCCGAAGCGCATCTGGCGCTTCCACAACGACCCGGCGCACGCGTGGATCATGAAGCCCGCGTGAGTGAATAGGCGATCCGGGGCGGCAGGCGAAAGAATGCCCCCGGTTTCGGGCCGGGGGCATTCGCCTCGAAGATCGTCGTCGGCGCCGGCGTGGAGGTTACGCCGACACTTCGACGCTCTTCCTGCGAGGGCCGGCAAACAAAAGGCCTTCCTCCGCCATCGCGATCAAAAAGGGTGTTCCACCTTTTTATAAATGGTTATAAATTATCTTTTGTTTGCGGCCTTAAAAACTAACCGCAATTTTAATTTTGTCCCCTCCCCCACGCGCTGTCAACAAGAAAGAGGACGGGCGCTCGGCGCGGGGCGGCGGCGGCGCAGGGGATTCGCGCCGAAGGGGTTCGGGTTTGGAGGCGCAGGGGATAGAGCCCGCTGTCGTCAAGCGTCATCGCGAAGCGGCCGTGTCATGCCCGCGAACGCGGGCACACGTTCGGCCGCAGGTTCGTCGGTCATGAATTCAGAGCTCTGTCGCGGCTTTGGACTCCCGCTTTCGCGGGAGTGACGCGACCGACGATTCTGCGCAGAGACAGCGCGTCCAGGAGCGTCATGGACGGGCTTGGCCCGTCCATCCACGTAACGACGGCCGTTGCTCGCGACGTGCCCATCTAAGGTGCTGATTTTATTCGTCTACCTATACTATCAGCCGAATTGTACTGGCTCGGCGTGGATGGCCGGCACAAGGCCGGCCATGACGCGGCGGGTCCTCTTCACCCACTGCCTAGGCCAAAAAGCCGCGAAATCACTTCTGATAATCTGAAATTTCTGCTATGGTGCCAATGATGGCGAAGCACGAATTCAGCTTTTCAGGAGCAGGCGTCCGGGGGACGCCTGGAAGGGTCGAGACCCTCCATGCCCGGAAGAGCGGTTTCGCCACATTTCCACCGCAATGCGGGGCGCGGCCGGAAGGAAAAGCCAGCGCAAGGGCTTGAAAAGGCGCGATTCGCGGAAGGAAATGGCGCCGTTTCGAGCCTCTTTTCCGCATCAAACCGTAGCGAAACCGTCGGGAAAATGCAGGAAACCGTATCGAAAGCGCGCGCAATCGCCGGCAAAGCGCGCGTTTTCGTCAGCCGCTTTGCGGCTTTTCGGCGCCCGCCGGACGATGAGCGGGCTCCGCGCGGGACGAGGCCCGTCCTATGCGGGCCTCGCCTCCAGCGCCTCCCTGATCTCGTCGAGCGCCTTCGGATCTTCGATGGTCGCCGGCGTCGCCCAGGGATCGTGGTCGGCGATCTTCTTCATCGTGCCGCGCAGGATCTTGCCGGATCGGGTCTTCGGCAGGCGCGCCACGACGAGGGCGGACTTGAAGGCGGCGACGGGGCCGATCTTGTCGCGCACGAGTTGCACGACCTCCTTCTCGATCGTGGAATGCGGGCGCTCGACGCCGCTCTTGAGGACCACAAAGCCGAAAGGGGCTTCGCCCTTGATGTCGTCCTTGACGCCGACCACCGCGCATTCGGCGACATCGGGGTGGGAAGCGATCACTTCCTCCATGCCGCCGGTCGAGAGCCGATGGCCGGCGACATTGATGATGTCGTCGGTGCGGCCCATGATGTAGAGGTAGCCGTCCTCGTCGATGTAGCCCGCGTCCGACGTCTTGTAATAGCCGGGGAACTCGCGAAGGTAGCTGTCGCGCATCCGATCGTCCTGCCGGTAGAGCGTGGGCAGGCAGCCGGGCGGCAGGGGCAGCCGGATGACGATCGAGCCCATCTTTCCGGCCGGCACGGGGTGTGACCCCTCGTCCACGACCGCCACGTCGTAGCCCGGCATCGGCGCGGTCGGCGAGCCGGGCTTGATCGGGAGAATGCCGAGGCCGACGGGATTGGCCGCGATCGGCCAGCCGGTCTCCGTCTGCCACCAGTGGTCGACCACCGGCACGCCGAGAACCTTGTGCGCCCAGGCGACCGTGTCCGGGTCGGCGCGCTCGCCCGCGAGGTACAGCACGCGCAGCGACGACGTGTCGTAATTCCGGAGCAGCCTTGCTTCCGGGTCCTCCTTGCGCACCGCCCGGAAGGCGGTCGGCGCGGTGAAGAACGAGCGGACCTTGTAGTCCTGGATCACCCGCCAGAACGCCCCCGCGTCGGGCGTTCCGACCGGCTTGCCCTCGTAGAGCACGCTGGAGCAGCCGTGAACGAGCGGCGCGTAGACGATGTAGGAATGGCCGACGACCCAGCCGATGTCGGACGCCGTCCAGAACGTGTCGCCCGGCCTCAGATCGTAGATCGCGTCCATCGACCAGTCGAGCGCGACCAGATAGCCGCCGATGTCGCGCACCACCCCCTTCGGCACGCCGGTCGTGCCGGACGTGTAGAGAATATAGAGCGGGTCGGTCGCGGCGAGATCGGCGCAGGGCGCGCGCTTCCCCGCCGCCTTCGCGGCGGCGACGAGGCTCGACCAGTCGTGGTCCCGGCCCTCCTGCATCCGGGCCGCGATCTGCGGCCGCTGGAAGACGACGCAGGCGGCGGGCTTGTGCCTGGCGAGGCCGATCGCGAGATCGAGCAGCGGCTTGTATTCGACGATCCGGCCGGGTTCGATCCCGCAGCTCGCCGTCAGCACGACCCTGGGCTCCGCGTCGTCGATGCGGGTCGCGAGCTCCTTGGCCGCAAAGCCGCCGAACACGACCGAGTGAACCGCGCCGATGCGGGCGCAGGCGAGCATCGCCGCGATCGCCTCGGGGATCATCGGCATATAGATCAGCACGCGGTCGCCGGCCGAGACGCCGAGGTCGGCGAGAGCGGCCGCGAGCGTCGCCGTCTCGTCCAGAAGCTCGCGATAGGAGATCGTCCGCTTCGACTGGCTGACCGGGCTGTCGTAGAAGAGCGCCGGCTGGTCGCCCCGGCCGGCTTCCACATGGCGGTCGAGCGCGTTGTAGCAGGCGTTCAGCCGCGCATCGGGAAACCAGCGGCCATAGACGCCCGCGTCGGGGTCGAAGACTTTCTCCGGCGGTTTCGTCCAGGAAATCCGGCGCGCGGCCTCCGCCCAAAAGGCTTGCGGATCGGCCCGCCACTGGTCATAGGTCCGCCGGTAGCCGCTCGCCATCGTTCCGCTCCCCATCGCTCTTCCTCGGTGATGAGGAATTTTCGCGCCTCGAACGCCCGAAGGCAACGGCGCGGGGACTTGAACTATCGGACGAGGCGTATCGGTCGGGAGTCGCAGAGCTGATGTCGAGCACGATGGCCTTCTATCTCGCAGCGATCCCGGCTGTCGTGCTGCTCGGTCTCTCGAAGGGCGGATTTGCGGGGCTTGGCACGCTGACGGTGCCAATCATGGCGCTGGCCATCTCCCCGGTGCGGGCGGCCGCGATCCTGCTGCCTCTGCTCATCGTCGGCGACTGGGTGAGCGTCTATGCGTTCCGCCGCGACTTTTCGACGCGGAATATCGCCATCCTCATTCCCTCCTCCGTGATCGGCGTGGGGCTCGGCTGGCTGCTCGCCGCGCGCGTCAGCGAGGACGCGGTGCGGCTCGCGGTCGGGCTGATCTCGATCCTGTTCGTGATCTATATGGTTGTGCGCGACCGGCTCGGCGCGGCGACCGTCGAGAAGCCGGGCGTGCCCTCGGGCGTCCTCTGGGGGTCGGTCGCAGGCTTCACGAGCTTCATCAGCCATTCGGGCGCCCCGCCCTTCCAGGTCTATGTGATGCCGCAGAAGCTCGCGCCGCGGGTTTTCGCGGGCACTTCCACGATCGTCTTCGCGGCGATCAACCTCATCAAGGCGCCCCCCTATTTCTTCCTCGGCCAGTTCAGCCGCGCGAATCTGACCCTCTCCCTCTATCTGATGCCGGTCGCGATTGTGTCCGCGCTCGGTGGCGTATGGCTCGTCCGCCGCGTCTCGACCGAACGCTTCTACGCCATCATCCTCGCGCTCACCTTTCTCATCGGCGTGAAGCTGACCTGGGACGCGGTCGAGGCGCTCGTTTGAGAGCGGGCCTTGGAGAACGCCGCAGCCGCGTGGACTTGGCGCCGCGGCCGACTTAAGGGGGCTCATGCTCGCCGATCCTCCCCGCGCCCGCCACGGGCGCATCGCCGTGCAGGCCCCCGCTTTCGCTGTCGTCGGGGCGATCGGCTATGTCGTGGATTCCGCGATCACTTACGCCGGCGCCAAATACCTGGGCCTGTCGCCGGAGCTCGCGCGGATCCCCGGATTCGTCGTCGCGACCATCGTCAATTTCCTGCTCAACCGGGCCATTACCTTCCGCCACTCGCAGGCGCCGCTGTTTCGCGCCTTCCTTCGCTATTGCGGCGTCGCCTCCCTGGGCCTTGCGGTGAATTACGCGGTTTATTGGCTCTGCGTGCTGCTCGCGCCGCGATTTGGCCTTGCGGTCACGCCCGCGATCCTTCCGCTGTTCATCGCAGCCGGCGCCGGCGCGGCGATGGTCGTGACCTTCTTCGGCTTCCGCTCCTTCGCCTTCCACTCGTAGCGCGGGTGGAGGGAAAAGCGGCGGCTGGCTCACGACGCAATTCTCGGCGCAACCGGTCTGCCTCTCGTTGAGCGCACCTGTTCCCGATCGTCGCCGGGCACGGAAGGGGCGCTGCAGCGAAGCGTCCAAGGGAATCGAGAGCGTGTCCCGAGCCGTAAAATACTGTTCTTGGCTGCGATGTAGAATTCGTCCCGACGAAAGTAAGACTTTTTCCCGATTTGGGGACACTGCAAGAGAATTCGACCTCGATGGCAGACAAGGGCTGCCAGGATTGCTCCAAAATTGGACGGCTGACGACGCCACAAGCCTGCGAAAGCGTCTCCACTGAATCCTGCCCGGCGCAAAAATAAGGCTTTTCTAGGCTAGACTTTGCCTGCTACAAGAAGAAAACTTCGTCTCGCGCCTCGACGGGATCCGGCAAAAGCATGGGTGGGAGCACAGCAATTCGGGCATGGGCGTTGGGCGCTGCGGTCGTCGCGGGCGCGGCGGGTCCGGCCGTCGCCGACACCATCGCAGCTTGCCGACTTTCGACGTCATCGACACGACCCCGCTCAACGGCGGGGGCGTCGACGTTTCGCAGGTTCCGGCCTCCGTCTGGCAGACGAACGCCGCCGACATCTCGACCTACAAGGATACGAGCGTCACGCAGACGCTGGCGCGCCAGGCGCCGGGAGTCACGGTTAACAATGTCTCGGGCAACGACTTCCAGCCGGACGTGAGCTATCGCGGCTTCGACGCCTCGCCCGTTTCCGGCACGCCGCAGGGCCTCGCCGTCTATCAGAACGGCGTGCGCATCAACGAGGCTTTCGGCGACACGGTCAACTGGGATCTCATTCCCGCCAACGCCATCGACACGATGGCGATCGTGTCCGGCGATCCGATCTTCGGCCTGAACGCGATCGGCGGCGCGCTGACCGTCACCATGAAGAACGGCTTCACCTGGCAGGGATTCGAGGCGGACCTTCGCGGCGGCTCCTTCGGGCGCGCCATGGGCTCGTTCCAGTTCGGCAAGCAGGTCGGCGACTATTCCGTCTATATGGCGCTCGAAAAGATCTCCGACGGCGGCTGGCGGGTCGACAGCGGCTCGGAGATCACCCGCTTCTATGGCGATGTCGGCTACAAGGCGAACGCGCTCGAAACCCATCTCAACATAACGGCGGCCGACAATTCCTTCGGGGCCGCGGCGACCACCCCGCTCCAACTGCTGCAAAACGACTGGGGCAGCGTCTACACGACGCCCCAGACCACCCAGAACTCCATGGCGATGATCTCGGGGACCGCCAATTACGCCTATTCGGACACGCTGAGCTTCCAGGGCAGTCTCTATTTCCGCTCCTTCAACCAGGCCCATGTCGACGGCAACACGACGAACGTCACGCCCTGCGCGCCCTACTCCTGCCTAAACGGCAGCTCCGGTGCACGACACGCTGGGCCAGATCATCCCCGACATCTCGCAAAACGGCGCGGTCGATCTCGGCGAGATCGACCGCAGCTGGACGCAGTCGCGCTCGGTCGGCGGCATCGGCGCAGGCGGTCGACAAGGACAAGCTCTTCGGCCACGACAACACGTTCACGGTCGGCAGCCTCGCTCGACTACGGCTGGACGAATTTCAACGGCAACAGCCAGCTCGGCGTCATCGGCGCCTACGACAATTCCTTCCCCGTCATCGGGTCCCCGTACTTCATCAATCAGCCCGACAGCTATCTCGCGCCGATCTCTGTTCAGGCGACGAATCTCTATACCGGGCTCTACGCGCTCGATACGTTCAACGTGTCGCCGTCGCTCGCCCTGACCGGCGGCGCGCGGTTCAACTTCGCCTCGATCAACCTCAACGACCAGACCGGGAGGACTCGTAACGGGCTCCTCGACCTATTCGCGCGTCAACCCGGTCATCGGCCTCACCTACAAGATCACGCTCCGATCGTCACCTTCTACGCGGGCGCCTCGCAGGCCAACCGCGCGCCCACTCCGCTCGAACTCGGCTGCGCGGATCCCGACGCACCCCTGTATCATCGACAATTTCCTGGTCTCGGACCCCGCGCTCAAGCAGATCGTCGCGACCACGTTCCAGACGGGCTTCCGCGGCAAGCAGTCGCTCGGCGAATATGGCGCGCTGCAATGGTCGGCAGGCCTTTTCCGCACGACGCTCGCCGAACGACATCCTGCCGCTGCAAAGCCCCGCAGAATGGCTTCGGCTACTACGCCAACGTCGGAACGACGCTCAGGCAGGGCGCGGAAGTTTCGACGCAATGGAGCAAGGACCGCTGGTCCGCCTATGCGAACTACACCTATATCGACGCGGTCTATCAGACGACCTTCATGGAGCCGTCGCCCTACAATCCGCTGGCCGACGCCAATGGCCTCATCCCGATCACCAACGGGATGCCGCTCGCGGGAATCCCGAAGAACACATTGAAGGCCGGATTTACCTTCAATGTAACCCCGGAATGGAAGATCGGCGCCGAGATGGTCGCGGCCTCCGGACAGACGATCTATGGAAACGAAAACGGCGCGCTGCCCCAGGCTCCGGGCTATGTCGTGTTCAACGCCCGCACGTCCTATCAGGTCGGCAAGCAGCTTGAGATCTACGGACTGGTCCAGAATCTCTTCGATCGCCGCTTCTATACATACGGGGCGCTGTACGACACGGGCGCCTTGCCCAACGCCGCGCCCTATCTGACCGACCCACGCAGCTTCGGCCCGGCCATGCCTTTCGCGGCCTATGCCGGGTTGAATTACAAAATGTAAGGCGTAAAGAACCGGCGCAAACAAGCGCAGGGCGGCGGGGAGAGAACGTAGGACGGCATGCAGGGAATCGATCTTTCTCCGATCGGACTATTTTTGAGCGCGGGCCTCGTCGGCAAGGCCGTGATGGCGGCGCTCATCCTCGCATCGCTCTGGTGCTGGGTGCTCATCGTCGAGGGCGTCGTCTCCGTCTCGCGGCTCGGCCGCGCGGTGCGGCGCGCGCGAGCGGGAGACTCCGCGCCGCCCGTACTCGCGCCCGTAGTGAAGGCCGGCGAGGACGAATCGAGACGACGGCTGCCCGGGGAGACGGCGGGGGAAGTCCGGGCCCGCATCTCGGACGCGATGGCGCGAGCGGCGCGCGAACTCCTGACCCGATCCGAAGGCGGCCTGCCCAATCTCGCCGTCATCGCCTCCGTCGCTCCGTTCGTCGGCCTGTTCGGCACGGTCTGGGGCATCATGACGAGCTTCGCCGCGATTTCGCATGCGCAGGACACGAGCCTGGCGACGGTCGCTCCGGGCATCGCGGAGTCGCTGGCCGCGACCGCCTATGGACTCGCCGCGGCCATTCCGGCCTCGATCGGCTACAACCGCATCGGCGCCGCCTATGCCCGGCTCGGGCAGCAGATCGGCGCCTTCGTCGAGGAGCGCGCGCTCGCGCTGCTCGCCCGCCCGGCCGAAGTCTCGCTGGAAGCGCCGAGGCGGCGCGCGGAGGCGCCCTGATGGCCCTCAGTCCGCGCAAGATCGGCGAGGGTCTTTATCAGCCGCTCGCCGAAATCAATGTCACGCCGCTCGTCGACGTGATGCTGGTTCTGCTCATCATCTTCATGGTCACGGCGCCGATGCTCGCGACCGGGATCAAGGTCAACCTGCCAACCGCCAGCACCGCCGAGCCGCTCGAAGCGAAGGACCCGGTCATCGTCTCCGTCACGAAGGACGGCGCGGTTTCGGTCGGCAAGGACATGACGCCGCGCGACGCGCTGATCGCGGCGGTCAAGGAGAAGCTCGCCCTCTCGAACGGCGTCGTGCAACTGCGCGGCGACCGTGACGCGGCCTATGGCGATGTCGTCTCGGTGATGGACGAACTGGCGGCGAACGGCATCACCCGGATCGCAATCGTCTCGGGCGGACATAGAGCCACGCCTGCTCCGGAACCGGCGCCGAAGCCATGACCGCCGCCGCGATCGACGCCGCGGCGCTCGCCGGGCCGGATCTCCGGCCGCCCTGGCTGAGGCCCGCGGCCATCGCGATCGTCGTCGCCCTGCACGCGGCCGCGCTCGGCGCCATTGTGCTTCTCGCGCCGGCGCGGCCCGAGGCGCCGCTGGAGGTCATCGTCGACGTCGTGCCGGAAACCGCGACGGCGGAGGCGCCGCCGAGCGCGCCGCAACAATCTCCGGCCCCGGCCGCGCAGGAGACGCCGCCGCCACAGCCCACGCCTCCACCGCAGGCGGAGGCACAGCCCGACCTGCCCCTGCCGCCTCCGCCCCCCGTGCAGGAAGCAGCGCCGCCCGAACCCACGCCGCCGCCGCAGGCGGAAGCCCAACCCGACCTGCCCCCGCCGCCTCCGCCGCCCGTGCAGGAAGCGGCCCCGCCCGAGCCCGCGCCGCCTCCGCCCCCGCCGCCCGCAAGAGCTGAACCGGCGCCGCGCCCACAGGTGGAAATGCCGCGGCTCGAGCCGAAGCCGCGCGTTGCGCCGCCAAAGGCGGAGCCGAAGGTCGAACCGAGACCTCTCCGGCGCGTTGAGCGCGCCGAGACCCGACCCAAGGCGTCCGAGCGGGCGGCCAGCGGTCAGGCGGCCCCGTCGCGACGGGCTTCGGAGGGATCGGCGATGTCGCCCGCGGCCTATGGGTCGGCCGTCGCCGCGGCGATCCACAGCCGCCTCGTCTATCCGGCCGCGGCCCGCGCGCGCGAGGCGAAGGGGATCGTCGGCGTCGCCTTCACGATCGGCCCTTCCGGCGCGGTGTCGTCCTTCCGGATCACGCGCTCATCCGGCGACCCGGACCTTGACGCGGCGGCGCGCAGGCTCGTCGAGGGCGCACATTTTCCGCCGCCGCCCGGCGGCTCGACTCAGATCACAACGAGCTTCCGCTATGCCCCTCGATGACGCGCGCTCGATCGAACTCCGGGCGCTTGTGCTTGGCGCCGGCGCGGGCGGCGGCGTGCCGCAATGGAACTGCGGCTGCCGCGTCTGCCGCCTCGTGTGGAGCGGGGACAAGCGCGTGAAGCCGCGCAGCCAGGCGAGCCTCGCGGTCAGCGTGGACGGCGAGACGTGGCTCCTGCTCAACGCGTCGATCGACCTGCGGCAGCAGGTGCTCGCGACGCCCGCGCTGCAGCCGAAGGCAGCGGGCCGCTCCTCGCCGATCGCCGCCGTCCTGCTCACCAACGCGGACATCGACCATGCCGGCGGGCTGCTCGTGATGCGGGAGCGTCAGCCCTTCACAATCTTCGGCACGGCCTCGACCCTCGATATGATCGGAGCAAACCCCATATTCGAGGCGGTCGGGCGCGACATTGCGCCGCGGAAGCCAGTGAGGCTCAACGAGCCCTTCGAGCCTTTGCGCGGACTCATTGTCGAGCTATTTTCCACACCCGGAAAAGTTCCGCTCTGGCTCGAAGGCGATCAGGTGCGGACCGACGAAATCGGGGAGGGAACCGTGGGCGTGAGCGTCGAGGCCGCTGGCCGCAGGCTCGTTTACGCGCCCGGCTGCGCCGTAATGACGGACGCCCTGCGCGACCGGATGGCGACTGCGGACGTCATCTTCTTCGACGGCACGCTGTTCGAGGATGACGAGATGGTCGCCGCCGGCCTCGGCGAGAAGACTGGACGTCGCATGGGCCACATGCCCGTCTCGGGCGCCGGCGGCACGCTCGAAACCTTCCCGCGAGATGTCGGCGCGACGCCGCATCTTCACGCATATCAACAACACGAATCCGATCCTGATCGAAGGATCGCCGGAGGAGGCAAAGGTGAAGTCGGCAGGCTGGGAGATTGCTTTTGACGGAATGGAGATCCGCCTGTGACCGAGGTTTTCAGCCCGCCCAAGACCGGCGATGAAGTTCTGAGCCCCGAAGGGCTCGAAGCGGCTCTGCGCGCCGTCGGCCCCGAGCGCTATCACGACCTGCACCCGTTCCACGACCTCCTGCATGGGGGCAAGCTCAACAAGGGACAGGTGCAGGCCTGGGCGCTCAATCGCTACGTCTATCAGTCGGCGATCCCGCGCAAGGACGCCTCCTTCATGGGCCGCTGCGAGGACCGCGAGTTGCGTCGCGAATGGCTGCACCGCGTCACCGACCATGACGGCTACGGCGAGGACAGGGGCGGCATCGAGCGCTGGCTCATCCTCACCGACGGGCTCGGCCTCGATCGCGATTATGTGATCTCGAAGGAGGGCGCGCTTCCGGCCACCAAATTCGCGGTCGAGGCCTATGTGCATTTCGTGCGCGAGAAGCCGCTGGTCGAAGCGGTCGCCTCCAGCCTGACCGAACTTTTCGCGCCCTCGATTCACCGCCGCCGCATCGACGGCATGCTCGCGAATTACGATTTCATCGACGAGAAGGTGATCGCCTATTTCCGCCGCCGGCTCGACCAGGCGCCGAAGGACGCCGACTTCGCTCTCGAATATGTGAAGCGCAACGCCCGCACGCTCGAACAGCAGAAAGGCGTGATCGCGGCGCTGAAGTTCAAGACCGACGTGCTGTGGGCTCAGCTCGACGCGCTCTGGCACGCCTATGTTCACGGCGCCATTCCGCCCGGCGCCTTCAGGCCCGCGCCATGACGGTCGCGCTCGATTCCCGGCCGCGCCTGCCGCGCGGCGTGCGCATGCGACGCGACGAGGCGCGCGGACGCTGGACTCTGCTCGCGCCGGAGCGCATCTTCGAGATCGACGACGTTGCGGCGGCCGTGCTCGGGTTATGCGACGGCGAGCGCGAGCTTTCCGCCATCGTGGACGAACTGGCCGAGCGCTACAAGGCGCCCAGGGATCTCATCGAGAAGGACGTCGTCGCCATGCTGCAGGACCTCCAATCGAAGCGGGTGCTCGACGCATGAACGTTCATGTTCCGGAGCGGCGGCCGCCGCCTCAGGCGCCCATCGGCCTTCTCGCCGAATTGACGCATCGCTGCCCGCTGGGCTGTCCGCATTGCTCCAATCCGCTCGCGCTCGACCGGCCCGGCGCAGAGCTCGACACGGAGACGTGGAAGCGCGTGTTCCGCGAGGCGGCGGCGCTCGGCGTCCTGCATGTGCATCTGTCGGGCGGCGAGCCGACCGCGCGGCGCGACATCGCGGAGATCACGCGCGCGGCCGTGGAGGCCGGCCTTTACACCAATCTCATCACGTCGGGCGTCGGCGTGCGCGAAGAGCTGTGGGCCGACCTCGTGGCGGCGGGGCTCGATCACGCGCAGCTCTCCTTCCAGGGCGCGGACGAAGCGACGAACGACTTTCTCGGCCATTACAAGGGCGCATGGCAGAGGAAGCGCGCCTTCGCCGCGCGCGTGACCGAGGCGGGCCTGCCGCTCACGATCAACGCGGTCATCAGCCGCGGCAACATCCATCAGGTCGGCGCCTTCATCGATCTCGCGATCGAGCTCGGCGCGCGGCGGCTCGAAGTCGCGCACACGCAATATTACGGCTGGGCGCTCAAGAATCGCGCCGCGCTGATGCCGCCGCGCGACGAAGTGATGCGCGCCATCGCGCTGGTCGAGGAGGCGCGCCCGAAGCTTGCGGGCAAGCTCGTCATCGACATGGTTGTGCCCGATTATTACGCACGCTTCCCGAAGCCCTGCGCGGGCGGCTGGGGCCGCATCGCGATCAATGTGTCGCCCTCGGGCAAGGCCCTGCCCTGCCACGCCGCGGAGACGATCCCCGGCCTCGAATTCTGGAACGTGCGGGATCATCCGCTCGGAGACATCTGGCGCGACAATCCGGCCTTCAACGCCTTTCGCGGAACGTCCTGGATGCCGGAGCCCTGCCGCTCCTGCGACCGCAAGGAGATCGACTGGGGCGGCTGCCGCTGTCAGGCGATGGCGCTCACCGGGGACGCCTCGAACACCGATCCGGCCTGCTCGCTTTCGCCGCATCACGAACGCGTGTCCGCGCTCGCCGAGCAGGAAGCGGAAGCGGACGCGCGGGCAATCGACTGGCGCGCCCTGCGATCCGAGAAAGCGACCGCGCCGGCGGGATCCGGCGGCTGACGCGCCCGATTCCCAAGCGACATTGTCTTGCCAAACCGCGCCCTGGGCCTCATCGTGAACGCTGGCTCGGCCGCAGAAGCGCGCAAGGGCGAAACCGGAACAGAATGAACGGCGCGGGATGATCGTCCGACTGAAGAGCGCTTCGCAGGACCATCGCGCGCGGCCATGAGTTCGCTCGACGCTGCTTCGCAGAGCGACAACCCGGCCGCCCTCGCGGTGGAAGGCGTGTCGCATTCCTATGGCGCGCGCAAGGCGCTCGACAACGTGAGCTTTACCGTGCAGCCCGCCACGTTTGCCGTCCTGCTCGGGCTCAATGGCGCGGGAAAGAGCACGCTCTTTGCGCTGCTGACGCATCTCTACGCGGCGCGGACGGGCGTCGTGCGGATCTTTGGCCATGACATGGCGCGCGAGAGCCGCCTTGCGCTCGCTGAGCTCGGCGTCGTCTTCCAGAGCCGGACGCTCGATCCCTACCTCTCGGTCGAACAGAACATGATCTATCAGGGCGCCCTGCACGGCCTGGGACGCAAGGAGACGCGCGCCCGGGCCCGCGATCTCCTCGCCCGCGTCGGGCTCGCCAACGAAATCCATAGTCGTGTCAGCACTCTCTCCGGCGGTCAGGCGCGGCGCGTCGAGATCGCGCGCGCGCTGCTCCACGAGCCGCGGCTCATCCTGCTCGACGAGCCGACCGCCGGTCTCGACGTGAAGGCCCGCGCCGACATTCTGGCGCTTGTGCGCGAGCTTGTCGCGCGGGATCGCGTCAGCGCGCTCTGGACGACGCACCTTGTCGATGAATTGCGCGACGACGATCAGGTGATCGTGCTGCATGAAGGGCGCGTGCGGGCGCTCGGTCTTGCCCGCGCCGTCATGCAGGAAACGGGAACCGCGACGATCGGCGACGCCTTCGCGCGGTTGGCCCTTGGCGGGGCGCGCGCGGCATGAGCGCCCGAAGCGCGGAAAAGTCGCTGGGATTCGGCGCCTACTGGACCTGCCTCGTCGGGATCGTCTGGCGCGAGGGCCTGCGCTTCCTGCACCAGCGGGAACGGTTCATTTCCGCGCTCGTCCGCCCGCTCGTATGGCTCTTCATCTTTGCCGCGGGCTTCCGGCAGACGCTCGGCGTCTCGATCATTCCGCCCTACGAGACCTACGTGCTCTATGACGTGTACATCACGCCGGGGCTCGTTGCGATGATCCAGCTCTTCAACGGCATGCAGTCGTCGCTCTCGATGGTCTACGATCGCGAGATGGGCTCGATGCGCATGCTGTTGACGAGTCCCTTCCCGCGCTGGTGGCTCTTGATCTCGAAGCTCATCGCCGGCGTCGCGGTCTCCATCCTTCAGGCCTATGCGTTTCTGCTGATCGCCTGGTTCTGGGAGATCGAGCCGCCGAGCCTCTGGGGTTATGTGACGATCCTGCCGGCGCTTGCGCTCTCGGGGCTGATGCTCGGCGCGCTTGGCATGTTGCTCTCGTCCGGGATCAAGCAGCTCGAGAATTTCGCCGGCGTGATGAACTTCGTGATCTTCCCGATGTTCTTCGCCTCGAGCGCGCTTTATCCGCTATGGCGCGTGCAGCAGGGCAGTCCGGCGCTGGCGACGGTCTGCGCGCTCAATCCCTTCACATATGCTGTGGAGTTGATCCGCTTCGCCTTCTGGCTTCAGATCGACTGGCTCTCGCTCGCCGTCGTCTCCGGCTGCACGGCGGTCTTTCTGATTGGCGCGGTGATCGCCTACGACCCGGAGCGCGGCGTCTTCATGCGCGGGGGCGCGTGACCGGGATGGATCGCGGATTCGTCTGACCGCCGCGACAGCGGCATTTTCCTTACTGCGTCGAAACGCAAACGGCCTGCGCTGCATTGGTCGAACCTGACCAGTGCAGCGCAGCCGTCCGTTACAAGCGACGCGAGCCGGCGATCAGTTGGCGCCGAACGGATGCTTCGCGGAGTTGCGCTGCGCAACGACTTCCGCCGCCGTCGGCTTGCCGCTCACGGCGCGCTCGATGGCTTCCTTGGTCGCGCGATAGTTGAAGTCCTGGATCTTCTTGTCGTCGGCCGCTTCCCAGTGAATGAAGACGCCGACGCAGATGAAGAGATCGTCGGCCTCGGCCTCCGGAATCGTGCCGTCGGCGACGCTGTCGGCGACCGCCTTGGCGACCGCATATTGCGCCGGGCCGAACATCTGCACCGCCTGCTTGGCGCCCTTGATGGTCACCTTGTTGAACATGACGGTGTTCGGTTTGCACGCCAGATTCGGCGCGATGACAGCAAGGAGCGCGGTGAAGCCGTCCTTGTTGTTGGTGAGCGCCGTCGCAAAGGCGGTCTCCGCCGCGCTGCCGCGCGGTCCGATCATGAGGTCGATGTGTGCAACCTCGTTGCCATCGCCAACAAGCGATTCGCCGACCATAAGCTTGGTGATTTTCGCCATTCTTGCTCCTCCCTGGGATGCAGCCAAACTGAAGCCTCGCCCGCCAGCGCGGCGAGGCGACGCTCTATCCTTGTTTTCAGCATCCCGCCTCTTGCAGGATCGGTTGGCCGGATAGTCACGGGGGGTTCAGCCCCGCGGCGCAATCAATCATTGTTGGCGCTCCGGGGCAAGATGCCTGCCCGCGGTTTGTCGTCGCGCAGGGTCTCCAAATTCTCCGCGAACAGCGTTGCGACCGTGAGATCCGCGCTGGCGCCGGGGTTGAGGCCCCTTTTCTTGAGGGACGCGTCCCATTCCAGCAGTCCGTCGAGCAGCGCGCTCGGATCGGCCGTCGCCTCAAGAGCGTCGCGCCAGGGGATCGCCTCGCGGCGGACCGCCTCGGCCGCGTCGAGCCCGAATTTGCGGACGATATGGGTGTCGGGCGCTGTCTGGAGATAGGCGAGATAGACCGCGAGCGTCGCCCAGTTCGGATCGGCTCCGCGCCTTCGCGCGTCGGAGAGCGCCGGCAGGCCGATCGCAAAGATGTCTTCGTAGGCGGTGACATATTGCCGTGCGATTCGGTCCCGGTCCGCCGCCTCCGCCATCGCTTCGCGCAGCGTGACTTTTGCGGGGGCATGGACGTCGTGACGGGCGGACTCGCCCAGACCGCCGGGGTTGGCGGCGACGATGGCCGCGAACACGGCGGCCGCGTCTTCCCGGTCGAGGCTGTCGAGCGCCGCCGCCAGCGCGTCGCGCAATGCGCCTTCTTCCGCCTCGGCGGCCGCCGCGAGCGGCGCGCAGAGAAGCAGGATGCCGAGATTGGTGTTCTGCCCGACCGCGGCCAGAGTCGCGGTCACGGCCCCTTGCACCCGCGCGCCGACCCGCGCCCCGGCCCTCGCCAGCGGCGCAGCGCTGACCTCCGCGCTGCGAATGAAATCGCCGGCGTCCATCCCATGCCCCGGCGCGAAGCGATGGACGTTGCCCGGCTTCGGCGCGTCGAGTTCGGCCAGACAGGCCGCGACGAACGCGTCCGCCACCGCCTCCTGCGAGACCCTCATGACGCGGTGCGGCTCATGCCGCGCGACGCGAGCTCGTCGACAAGGCTGTCAGCAATCATCCCCGCGATATTGCCGGTCGTCACTTTTTGAAGCCCGCTCCAGGCCGGCATGCTGTTGACTTCGAGAACCGACAAGGCGCCGTCCGTCCCGACGAGAATGTCGACTCCGGCGATCGCCGCGCCGACCGCTTCCGCCGCCCGGATGGCGAGGCGCTGCATCGCGGCATCCGGAATGACGGCGGACGGCCTTCCTCCCTGCTTGATGTTGGTGATCCAGCTGGAATGTGTCCGCATCATCGCCGCGACCACGCGACCGCCGACGACGAGCAGGCGAAAATCCCGGAATCCCTCGGCTTCCGAAGGAAGGAACCGCTGCAGGTAATAGACGCCCGCCACCGCTTCCGGCGGCGGCAGATCATCGGCGTTGCGGATGAGCCGCAGGCCCTTGCCCTGCGCGCCGAACAGCGGCTTGAGGACGAGGGGACCGCGCGGCAGTTCCCGCTCGACCAGCGCGCGGGCCTGCGCCTGCAATTCCAGCGTCCAGGTCGGCGGAGTGGGCAGACCGGCGTGGGCCAGCAAAAAGCTCGTCGTGGATTTGTCGACGCAACGCTCGATGGCCTGTGCGTCATTCCACACGAGCGCTCCGAGCCGCGGCAGCGCATGCAGGACGCCCAGCCGCTTGGTGATCGCTTCGAAGGAGCCGGCGGACATCGTCCGGACGTGAACCGCGTCGGGCAGGCGCCAACCGAGCTCCGCAAGGTCGAGGCCGGTCGGGCTTTCCGTCGAAAAGCCGCAGGCGGCAAGATCGACCCGCGTGACCGCCAGACCGCGGGCGCCATAGGCGGCCTGCATCTGCCTCGCGTGCCAGTCGGCCTGATCGCTGACGAGCAGAACCCGCGCGGGCGCAGGCTTATCGGAACGAGGCATCGAGAAGGTCGTGGTCCAGCGCGCCCGCGTGAAAGCTTTGACCCAATTCGACAGCGGTCACGATCGCCTCCGCCGGACTGAACAGCATCGGATCGATCGCATAGAAATCGCCCTTGAACCGCCTGAAGATTTCGGCGAACGGCGCTCCGTAGTCGCGCGAGCCGCGGCTCGGCAGCGCCTCCGCCAATTCCTTCGCCTCGGCCGCCGGGCCGGTGACGAAAAGCTGCACCCGGCCGCCGTAGATGATGGCGTCATTGGTGCGTCCCATCGCGCTGACGAAGTCGGGATGAGGCGGGCTCAGCGGCGCGGCGCCCATGCCGTCGATGATTCGCTCCAGCGGAAATTTGAGTTCGTGCGCCTTGTGGAGCGCGACCTCCAGAACCCGCGCCACGACCTGGGCGTTGCCGGCCAGACTCTGCGTCGGCGCGTAAATGACCGTCAGCGCCGACGGCGCGACGCCGCAATCGCCGGCGACCTTTTCGATCACCTCCGGCGGCGGCGGGCTTGAACTCTCGATCACCAGAGTCGCGCTGTCGGCCGCATCGCGATAGCCGATGTCCTTGAACACCGCCTCCTTCTGAGCGAGCGCCCGCGCGGGACCAGAGCCCAGCGCGAAGAACTTGCCATGCGAAAGGCTCCAGCCTGCATATTGACTGCCGAGACAGGCGATGACCGGCTGAGGCGAGGCGACGCTGATCGTCCAGGGCCATCGTGGCGTCGCATGGTCGGCGCCCAATCGCACGACGCCGAGACCGCCGAGGCAGATCTCGGCGATCCTCAGGCCCGCCTCGATGCTGCCGCGCGCCGCCGCCCCTGCGTCGATCAGCGTTTCCTTGAGCGGACCGTCCTTCACCGCGATGTTGAGAAGGTTGGCGTCTTGGCGCAGGGCCGTCGTCAGGTCTGCGGCGCGGCGGTTGACGCTCAGGGCGCTGGCGGCGTTCATGATGACGATCCCCCCAGAAATGCGATGGCCTTTCGGGCCCGGCCTGCGACCAGACTGCGGGCGGACTCGAGGTCCGCGCCTTCGGCCAGCACCGTGCAGAGCGGATCGCCCGCTGCGATCCGTGTCCCCGGCGTTGCGCGATCCGCGATCCAGTCCGGCCAGTCCGCCGTCTTGCGCACGACGATCTCCTCGGGCGCATAGACGACTTCCGCTGCGCGAATGACGGGCGTGGCTGCGCGCGCCGCGTCCCGTCCCTCGCATGCCGCAATGTGACGCGCAACAAGCGGATCGTCGATTCGATCAAACACGTCGAGGCTGGCCCCCGGACGTGGATTGAGGTCCACGAGATGGACGTCCTTTTCGGAGACGATGAAGTCCGCGCTGTTGAGGCCTCGGAGCCCGAGCTTTTCCGTCAGGCCGCCAATCGCCCGGACGATAATCGCCGCCGCCTCGCTCTCGATTTTCACCGGCCCCGCCGCTCCGCCGTAGCGGAACGGCGCGCCCTCGGTCGGCGATGTCCACTGGACGCTGAAGCCGATGAGATTGGCGTCCCTCCCATCCGCCGAGAATAACGCCGAAACGGCGCGGCCTTCGACGCGACGCTGAAAGTACCGGCCATCGACGGCGCATTCGTCCTTCCCCGCCGGCCGCACATGCGTCCCGCCTGCTCCGCCCTGTCGCTTGACGAGCCATCCGTCGAACGCCTTTGGAGGCGCCGCGAGGCTTTCCGGATAGCGCACGTCAATGGCCTCGCAAAGCTGCGCAAGCGTCTGCGGATCCTTTGCCCGCTGAACAGTCGCCGCGTCATTGCCGATCACGCGAATGCGTCGCGAAAGCGACTCGGTCACATTCGGTTGATGCTCGAAGCCAGAACCATAGACGAGACCTATCGGATCATAATCGCGAATCAGGGATTCGACGGCGGGCATCAATGCACTCTCCGCGAACCCCTGCGCGAAGTCGCCGTCGAAAGCGATCGTCGCTTCGCTTGCCGCGCGTGTGTCGCAGTCGCCGAACATGTCGATCGCGAGCGGCGCGAAGCCCGCGCGAGCCGCGGAAACAGCAAGGGCGCGCGCGGAATGCGCCACGACGATGAGCGTCGGCCGTTTACTCATGAAGCTGCTTCTTGACCGGAAATTTCTGGCAGGTCCAGATGGAATTTCTCCCCGCGCGCGGCGCTTGCGGTTGGCGCCTTTCGCGCGTCGCTGATAGAAGCGCGCTGCCTCCGATCTGTCCAGCGCGCGTCGCGAGAGGGCTGACGAATTCGCACTTGGTGTTTATTGATGCGTGAAGTCCGTCTAAGGTAAGCGGCGAACGATCCGCAGAGACGATCAAGGGATGGGAGGGACGCAGCGTGAAGGGGTCGGCGCGTGAGTGTCCAGGGCGCAAGGTGCGCCGCCCGACCGTCGACCGTTCGCGAACGCTGGAGCCCGAGTGACTTTGACGATGTCCAGCAACCGACCGTCGAGCGCCGCGGGATCCGCCTGGATTGATGGCGCGCCTGCTCCCCTCGACGCTGCAGTCTCCGCAGCGGCGCGACTGTTGGGCGGAAGCCGCCAGGCGCTTCTGACCGGCCTCGGAACCGACATCGAGGGAATCCGTGCGGCGGTCCTGCTCGCCGAAAGAATTGGCGGCGTCATCGACCATACGCATTCGGCGGCGATGCTGCGCGACCTCGATTCCATGCGCGAAACCGGAGTCATGCTCACGGCGCCGGGCGAGGCGCATGTGCGGGCCGACACGGTGCTGCTCGTCGGGGATGGACTTGTCGAAGCATGGCCCGAACTCGGCGCCAGGATTCTCAATTCGCCCGCGCGGCCGGCGGAAGCGGATATTCAGCGCCGGATCGTCTGGCTTGCATCGACGCCGAAGGCGCGCCTCGCGGGATATGACGGCGAACTGGAGTTGCTTGCCATCGGGCGCGGCGCCAAAAGAGCCGCAGCGCTCGCCGCCTTGAGAGCGCGCGTCCGGCGACGACCGGTCGCGCGGCCGCCCGTTCCGCTCGCGCGGCTCGACGCCGTCGCCGAAATCCTTCGCGCCGCCCGTTTCGGCGTCGCCATCTGGAGCGCGGCTTCGCTCGACGCGCTGGAGATCGAAGCGCTCAACGGACTGGCGCGCGACCTCAACGAGACGACGCGGTTTTCGACCCTGCCGCTCGCGGCCCCCGACAATGGCCAGGGCGTGCTCGCCGCCTGCGGCTGGACGACCGGATTTCCGATGCGTACGGGCTTTCCAGTCACAGGCCCGGTCCACGATCCCTGGCGATTCGATGCGGAGCGCCTCATCGCCTCCGGCGAAACGGACTGCGCGGTATGGATTTCCGCATTCGGCGCCACGGCGCCTGACTGGAGAGAGCTTCCGGTCATTGCAATCTCCGATGCGGCGTCCCGTTTCCCCAAAGCGCCGAAGGTGCGAATCGTCGTGGGGCGGCCCGGCGTCGATCATGACGGCGTGCTTCACAATGCGGATACGGGCTCGCTCGTCGCCGTTTCGGCCACGGAGCCGTCGGACGCGCCAAGCGTCGCTCAGGCTCTCGGATTGATCGCCAGCCGCCTCGCGGACGAGAAGGCGCCGTCATGAGGATCTGCATCAGGGGCGGCCGCGTCATCGACCCCGCCAATCGGCGCGACGCGGTCGGCGACGTCTGGATGGAGGACGGCCGCATCGTCGCTCCGCCGCCGGGAGGCGAGGCCGACGAAACCTTCGACGCCTCCGGCCTCGTCGTCATGGCCGGCGGCATCGACATTCACTCGCATATCGCCGGCGCCAATACGAACACGGCGCGCCTGCTCTTGCCCGAGCACCATCGCGCCCATGCGCGGCGCCCCGCCGCAACGCCTTTGTCGAACGCCGGCTGGTCGACCTTCCAGACCGGCTGCCTTTACGCCGAAATGGGCTTCACCACGGTGATCGAGCCCGCGGTCTCGCCCCACAATGCGCTGCACGCCCATCTCGAGCTCGCGGACATCCCCATCATCGACAAGGGCATCCTGAGCATACTCGGCAACGATGATTTCACCCTCGGCCTGATCCGCGACGGCGATGGTCTCTCGGCGGTCCGCGACTATGTCGCCTGGACGCTGGAGACGACGAAGGCGGTCGGGATCAAGGTGATCAACGCCGGTGGCGCGGCGGCTTTCAAGGAGAACGTCCGCAGCTTCTCCTTCGACGACGTCGTGCCTTCCTACGGCGTATCGAGCCGGCAGATCGTGAAGACCCTGCAGAAGGCGGTGAGCGATCTCGGCGTCCCGCATCCGCTGCATGTCCATTGCAACAATCTGGGCCTGCCCGGGAATTTCGAATCGGCGCTCTCCACCATCGCGGCCGCCGAAGACCTGCCGCTGCATCTCGCCCATCTTCAGTTCTACGGCTATGGCAAGGAAGGGCCGCAGGGCTTCTCCTCCGCCGCGCCGCGTCTGGCCGAGGCGTTGAAATCCGCCCCCAATGTCACGATCGACGTCGGGCAGGTCATGTTCGGCCAGACGGTGACGGTCTCCTCCGACGTGCTCAGGCAGTTCATGGCGCGGGGACAGGCAAGTCCGAAAAAATACGCCATCATCGACGGCGATTCGAATGGCGGCGGCGTCGTTCCCTACGAATATCGCGCGGGGAGCTTTTTCAACGCCGTGCAGTTCGCCGTCGGGCTCGAGCTCTTCCTGCTGATCGACGATCCGTGGCGCGTCTTTTTCACCACCGACCATCCCAACGGCGCCCCCTTCACCGCCTATCCCGATCTGTTCGCGCTGCTGATGAGCAAGGACCTTCGCGCCGAATGGCTCTCCCGAACGCCGGCGGGCGTCGCTTCCGTGACGACGCTCGCCGCGCTCAACCGCGAATACACGCTCCCCGAAATTGCGACGATGACCCGCGCCGCGCCGTCGCGGCTCCTCGGCCTCCGGGATCGCGGCCACCTCGCGCCCGGCGCGCGCGCCGATGTCGCGGTCTATCGTCCGGGCAAGGACGTCGCGCAGATGTTCCGGTCCGCCGCGCGCGTCTACAAGGACGGCGACCTCGTCGTGCGCGACGGGGCCGTGACGCACTACCGTTTCGGCCGCGCCGTGCATGTGGCGCCCGAGGTCGAGCGCGAGATGCAGCGCCGCATGGCGCGCTACTACGACGATCGTTACGGATTGCCCTCCGATTTCATGCGCGTGCCCGAGGGCGCGATCGGCCGTCCGAACCCCTTCGAGGTTGTCGCGTGCGAAAGCTGACCGCAAAAGGGGTCGTCATCGACGACACATTCGCCGAGGCGTTCGACATGCGCGCGACCGCCCTCGTCGTCACCGCGCCGACGCGGGCGTGGGCGTTGCAGGCCGCAACCACCATGACCGGCTTCGCGACGTCGGTGATCGGCTGCGGCTGCGAGGCAGGGATCGACAGGATCCTGACGGCGCGCGAGACGCCCGACGGGCGGCCCGGCGTGCGCGTGCTCCTGTTCGCGGTCTCGACCAGCGAGCTTCAGCGCCAGTTGCAGAACCGCGTCGGCCAATGCGTGCTGACAAGCCCGGGCTCCGCCTGCTACGCCGGACTCGATGCTGGCGAAGAACGGCTCAAGCTCGGCGCCGCGATCCGCTTCTTCGGCGACGGCTGGCAGATCTCGAAGCGGTTCGGCGGACGGCGCTACTGGCGCGTGCCGGTGATGGACGGCGAGTTCGTCTGCGAATCGACGACGTTCATGACGAAGAAGGCGGTCGGCGGCGGCAACCTCCTGATTCTCGGCGCGAGCAGCGCCAACACGCTCGCCGCCGCCGAAGCCGCGGCCAAAGCGATGCGGGCCGTCGACGGCGTGATCCTCCCTTTCCCCGGCGGGATCGTCCGCTCCGGGTCGAAAGTCGGCTCGAAGTACAAGGGCGCGAGCGCCTCCACGAACGACGCCTTCTGCCCGACGCTGAAGGGCGCCGTCGAGAGCGCGCTCACGCCGGACATCGCGTCGGTTCTGGAGATCGTGATCGACGGCCTGACGAGCGAGGCGGTCGCCGAAGCGATGCGCGCCGGGATCGCGGCGATCGTGAAGCTCGGGCCGAAGCGCGGCGCCGTCCGCATCAGCGCCGGCAATTACGGCGGCAAGCTCGGGCGGCATCATTACCACCTCAAGGAGCTCCTGCCGTGAGGCCGCTGACCTTCGTGACCCGCGCGGCGCCCGGCCAGCGCCTCGATCTTTCGCTCCTCACGCCCGGAGCCCTCGCGGGAAAGAGCGCCGCCGAGATCGCGCAGATCGAATTGCAGACCACGCGTGAGCGCGTGACCGCGGGCGACATTTTCCGCATCCGCATGGGCGATGCCGGGCGCATCGTGATCGAAGGGGGCGCCGAGCGCTTCGACCGCGTCGGCATGGGGCTGAACGCCGGCTCGCTCCTCGTCGAGGGCGACGTGGGCGTCGAGGCAGGCCGGGCCATGTCCGGCGGCACGCTGACGATCCGGGGGAGCGCCGGACCCTTCGCCGCTTCGGGCATGAAGGGCGGGACGATGGAGGTCGCCGGAGACGTCGGAGAGCGGCTGGCCGGACCCCTCGCCGGCGAGACCTTCGGGATGACGGGCGGCGTCGTGCATGTGCGCGGCGCCGCGGGCGCCCGCGCGGGCGACCGGCTGCGGCGCGGCGTCGTGCTGATCGAGGGCCGCGCAGGCCCCTATGCCGGGAGCCGCATGATCGCGGGAACGCTCGCGATCGGCGGCGAGGCTGGCGATCTGCCCGGCTATCTCATGAACCGGGGCACGATCGTGCTCGGGGGCGGGACGACGATGCTCTCGCCGACCTTCGGCGATTGCGGCGCCTTCGAGCTCCTTGCCACGCGCCTGCTCGCGAATTTCGTCGCGCCGACCAGCGCGAGGATCGCGCGGCTCATGCGCCGCCCGATGCGGCGGCTGGCGGGCGATCTCGCAGCGCTGGGCAAGGGCGAGATCCTGCTGGCGCAGAACTGAGGCCGGGCGCGCGGGCCGGCCTGCGCCTCTGGCCCGACGGCTAGTTTTTAAACGCCTTGTCCAGGTTCTTCGCCTTCGCGAGGCTCGGAACCGCCGAAGCGTCGATCCGCGCCGAATCGAGATCGAGGTCGGTCACGTCGGCGCCGTTGAAATGGGCGCCGCGAAGGTCCGCGCCGCTCGCGTCCGCGCCGCGCAGCGTGGCTCCGGCGAATTGCGCGTCGGCAAGCTTGGCGAAGCGCAGATCGGCGAGCGTGAGATTTGCGCGCGCGAAATCCGCGGCGGTGAGGTCGGCGGACTTGAAGGAAGCGCGAATAAGTCCCATCGACTGGTTTCTGAGATCGGCGCCGCAGTCCGCGCCCTCGAAGCTCGCGCCGGCCAGATGCGCGTTGGTCATGTCCGCCGCGATCCTTGCGCCGTCGAGATTCGCGTCGTCGAGCCGCGCGCCCGTCAACTGGGTTCCGAAGAGACTCGCTTTCACAAGGCTCGCGCCCGAGAGATCAGCGTCAAGCGCCCAGGCCTGATCGAGCGTGGCCCCATCGAGATTCGCGTCCTTGAGATCGGCGTGATTGAGCCGCGCCGAGCGCAGGACAGCGTTGGAGAAATTGAGGCCCGACAGGTCGAGGCCCGAAAGACGCTTGCCGGAGAGATCGGCTTTCCGCCCGCTCGCGGCAGCGAGCAGGGCTTCGACATCCGCGCGCGTCATCTCGGCTTTCGTCATGTCGGGCGACGACATGTCGAGCCCGCGCCACATCTCCTGAGCCGGCGCGCCCCGGGCGCCTGCCAGCGCGAGGCCGAAGATCAGGCAGGCAAGGACGCATTTCGAGCGACAATTCGCGTGCATCGGGGGAACCTCCCCGTATTGGCGGACAACCCGTCCTGCCCGGTCAGGTGCGCTGCCCTTCCGACCCGGGATAGGCGCAGCGCCAGCGCGCGATGCGATTGCCAGGATGCTCCTCGCACCATTGCGCAAGGGTCGGCGGCGCCCACATCGCGCATTGCATGAGGCTTTCTCCCTGATTGACGAATTGCAGACGCCTCTCGTCGCAGTGGCTCGGCGCGGCGATCGTGCAGACCGTCAGGATCAATTCGATCATCGATTCCTCCTTTGGCCCCGCCCGCTCGATCGTTCTCCCTTCCGAACGCACAGTCAACCTTTGGCATTCCGCCGGCTCGACCCGAATCCCGCGTCCCGCCGATTTTTCTGCCCCGCCATGTTTGGCGGCCGGTCGGAGTGTGGCACAGTCGCGAAAGCAGGACACGTCAAACGCGAGGGGGAACATTGAGGTCGGTTCGGGTCACGGCGGCCGCGCGTCTTCATCTGGGCTTTCTCGACCTCAACGGAAGTCTTGGCCGCCGCTTCGGTTCCGTCGGACTGGCCATCGACGCCTTCTCCACCGTCGTCGAGTTGCGCGAGGCGAATGCGTTCGTGGCGCTTGGCGACGAGCGCGAGCGCGCCGGACGTCTTGCGCTGCGGTTTGCCGAAAGGCTTGGCCTCGACACGGCGAAGGCCCTGACGGTTGCGCAGGCCATTCCCGCGCACGCGGGTCTCGGCTCGGGAACGCAGCTTGCAATCGCGATCGCAACGGCGTTCCGCCGTTTCGCCGATCTGCCCCTCGATCCGCTGGGCGACGCGCGGCTGCTGGATCGCGGCGCGCGCTCCGGCGTGGGCTCGGCGCTTTTTCAAAGCGGCGGTCTTGTCGTCGATGCGGGACGCGGACGCGACACGGACCTGCCGCCCGTCGTCTCGCATCTTGCGTTCCCCGAGGAATGGCGCGTGCTGCTCCTTCTCGACCCGAGCATGGCGGGCGCGCATGGCGACGAGGAAAAGCGCGCCTTCGCGACTCTGCCTCCCTTTCCCGACGCTTCGGCCGCCGAAATCTGCCGTCGCGTTCTGATGCAGGTTCTGCCGGGTGTCGCGGAACGCGACCTCGCCGCGTTCGGCGACGGAATCACGCGCATCCAGGAGCTGCTCGGCGACCATTTCGCGCCCGCGCAGGGCGGCGGACGATTCACCAGCGCCGCAGTCGGCCGGGTGGCGCAACGCCTCAAGTCGGAAGGCGCGCGCGGCATTGGCCAGAGTTCCTGGGGACCGACCGGCTTCGCCTTCGCAGCGGATGAAGATCAGGCCAACTATCTTGCGCGGCGCGCGCGCGAATGCGATGACGCGGTCGAGATCAGGATCAGTAGAGCGTTGGCGAAAGGCGCAGAGATCCGCGCCGAATAGGCCGCTGACGCTTCAGCGGAGGAACGATGGCCAAGAACATCCTGCACATGGTGACGCCGCTCGCGCATATGAGTCCTTTCGACGTCAATATGGCGATAGACGCAGGCTATGACGCGACGGTTCCTTACACCCATGTCGGGCTCGAGGAGATCACGGCGCTCGTGCAGGACGCCATGTTTTCGCGCTCGCCGCGCGACGCCGTTCGCACCGGCCTCTTCATCGGCGGCAAGGACGCCTTCCTCGCCCTCGACATGCTCGACAAAGCAGGCAAGGCGCTTCTCAAGCCTTTCGAGATTTCGCTGTTCGCCGACCCCGCGGGATCCTTCACCACCGCGGCGGCGATGATCGCCGTCGTGGAGAAGACGCTCAGCGAGAAGAAGGGCCGAAGCCTCAAGGGCGTTGCGATCTCGATTTTCGGCGCAACCGGCGTCGTCGGAACCGCGGCCGGCGTGATCGGCGCCCTTGAAGGCGCGCAGGTGACCTTCGTCGGACATGATTCGTCCAACCGCACGGCGGAGCGAGCCGCTGAGGCGAAACAGCGCTTCGGAGTGGACATCGCGGTCGCCGACGGCTCCACGCCCGAAAAGAAGGCCGCCGTTCTCGCGAACGCCGAAGTCGTGCTCTGCGCGGCCAAGGCGGGCGTTCAGGTTCTCGACGCCGCGCAGGTCGCGGCCGCCGCGAAGCTCCTCGTCGCGGCCGACGTCAACGCCGTGCCTCCGCTTGGGGTCGAAGGAGTCGATCTGCAGGCGAACGGAACGCCGCTCGGCGCGCATGGCGCGCTTGGCGTCGGCGCGCTCGCGATCGGCAATGTCAAGTATCGGACGGAATCGGGCCTCTTCAAGCAGATGACGGAAAGCGCGAAGGCGCTGAAGCTCGACTTCCGGCAGGCGTTCGAACTGGCGCGCACGCTCGCCTGAGCGAGGAGGCGGCGGCCGTCAATCCTTGCCGGGCGTCTTGCCGAGAAGACCGGCGGCGCGCGCGTCGCTGGCGCCGGAGGGGCGCTCGCGGTGAATCTCGACGCCGACCGAGCCGTCGATGACATCGAGCTTGCGCGCGTTGACGCGAATGCTGCGCACGCGGCTGTTCTGAAGCACGATGGCGGCGACGTCTTCGGCAAGGGTCTCGACGAAATCGACATGGCCACGCCCAACGACGAGGCGGATGGCGTCGATGATCACGTCATAGGAAAAGATCGCGCGCATGTCGTCGGCATGCGTTCCCGCGCGCCGCACTTCCGCCTCGACATCGAAGACGACGCGCTGGAGCGCGCCCCGCTCGTAATCGTAGGCGCCGATGTCGGCCATGACCGAGAAGTCGCGCACGAACACCCGGTCAATCTCGCCGTCGCGATCACGCCCGCCGATGATGCCGCGCGCCATCAGCCGCCAGTCGATCTTGGGCGACGAATCGTGAACCGGCCGCTCGCGCGGAATGAGATCGCGAATGAGACGCACGGCCTGCGGATCGATGGCGGCGACGCGATCGTGACGACGGCACAAAGCGGTGCGGAAGCCGAGCACGTCCGGCCGAACGAGGAGAAGGCGGGGCACATCCGGCGCTTCGAGCGAACCCGCAAGGCCGCTCATGAGTTCGTTCTCGCGGCAGAGCCCGCAAAATTCCTCGAGCCGCGCCGGATCGAGATGCGAGAGCAGGCGGCCGCGCGACTTGTCCCAGGTGTCGAGCATCGCTCCTTTGAAACCGAAGGATGCGAGCTCGCCAAGAAGACCGAAATCGGGCTCGGAATCCGCAAAGAGCATCCCGACCAGAGCGACCTCCTTCGCGAGCGCGCGGAGCGCCGGCTGAAGCCGGTCGAGCGTCTCCCCGTTCACAGCGAGTTTGAGCGTGTCGACGCCGGCGGCCGCCAGAGCCCGCCCGCGCGCGAGGAGTTCGGCCTCGTCATAAGGCGGATCGCCCAGAGTCGCGCTCGTTTCGCAACGCCGCGCGATCAGCGCGACCGCCTCCTGCGCGGTTTCGATCGACACCGCGCCGAGCGAACCGCGCGTCGCATCCTTGAGGTCGACGATGTCGGCGCCGAGGCTCAATGCGATATCGGCTTCGTTCGCGTCGAGAACGCTGGCGAGCATGCGGGTCACGGCCTTGTCCCCCTGACGCAAAAGCGTTCCCTGCCGCGCGCCGTCGCAAGACGCATCGGCTTGATTCGAACGAGCGGGGAACCTATTTTCACTCGCAAGAGGAAGCCCCCATGAGTCCTGCGTTTCGCATCATTGCGGCGATTGCGTTTGCAAGCGTCATTTCGCCGGCGATCGCAGGCGGTCCCCCGAATAAAGATCCCGACTGGCCCTGTCAGCAACTTAAAGTGATGGATTTCCCGTTGGCGTCGGTGTGGGCGGGGCCCGAGCTCGATCTCAACGCGCAGGCCTGGCGGAACGAGAGCGACGTGGCGGATCTCGCAGCCAAAATGTCCCAGCGCAGGGTCCCTGTCGAGGAAGTGGAATTGGCGATCGCCGCGTTCAAAGCCAAAGAGGGACCGGAGGCGAAGGACAAGCTCCTGCGCGCCTTCGCGGCGGCGTTCGGAGATCTGACGCAACAACGCAGCAGGGTTCTCGAAGGCCTCGAGCGATTCGGACGCCGGCAACGCGAAATGGGCGATCGCATTCGCACCGAAAACGAGGCGCTCCGGAAGGCTGTCGACGCCAATCACGGCCAGCCGGGAGCAGACGACGCCGCGTTGCAGCAGAAACTGGATTGGGACGTGCGCGTTTTCAGCGATCGACAGCAGACGGTCTCCTATGTCTGCGAAGCGCCGTCCGACATCGAACACCGCATCGGCGTCATCGCCCGGGCCGTCCAGCAGGCGCTCTGAACGCCGCGGGGCGCGCGGACCGAACGGACCGCGGGCCCACAAAGGGCCGCGCTCGCTTCCAAGCGATGCGACAGCCGGCTTCAAGGCCGCGCCTCCGGCTTCCGGTTCTCCAGCGGATGACCGGCCTCCGACCAGCCGTCGGTTCCATCCGGATACCAGGACACGTCCCGATAGCCGACGGCGATCGCGCGTTTCGCAGCGTTCCACGACATCCAGCAATCGCGCAGGCAGTAGAACACGAGCGGCTTTGCTTTGTCGCCTCCGGTCGCCTTCGCGAGGCCGGTCCGGAAATAATCTTCCATCGTCGGGGCGAGTTCGCCATAGCCCGTATCCGGCAGCCATAAGCTCCCGGGAATGTCGTGCCGCGGTTTGTCGCGCCATACGACATCGGGCCCGAGGCCCGCGGGTCGCGGCGGCTCCGGCAGGACGTCGATGAAAGCGGCGCCGTGATCGCGCCAGATCGCATAGGTCTGATCGGTTGAGAGAACATGCGCGCCCTTGAGCGTCGCGGGCGTCGGCGCGCGATATTCGCTGGTGCGATAGGTCGCGGGTTCCGCCGGCTTCTCTTCCGCGATGGCGGCGAGCGGCCCCGCCAGCGCGAGAAGGAAGGCGATTGCCAGCCGCGCCTTCATGTCGCTTCAGCGGACGAGAGGCTGATCGTTCTCGTCGAGCAGCGGAACGCCGAAGGAGCGCAGGATTGCGTCAATGTCGGCCTGGTTCTCCGAGATCGTCTTGTTGAGCGTCCGCTTCCAGTTCTGGTCGGAATGGCGCACGCCCATCGCGATGCGATACACAAGGCGCGGTCCGCCATGCTCCTTCACGAGAGGGACGACCGCGGTCGCGTTCTTGGCCTTGAGGGCGTAGTAGCCGCCGAGCGGGCCCCAGATCAGAGCGACGTCGATATCGCCCTTGTCGAGGTCCTGCATCATCTGCGCCGTCGCCGAATCGTAGCGCGTATCGACGACCAGGGCGTAGGATTTGATGTGGCCGAGCAGGCCGAGGGTCGCGAGGTAGGTCGCGGGGGGCGTGCCGGCGATGATGCCGATCTTCGCGTTCTTGAGTCGCGGATCGCTGAGCGTATCGAGTCCGTCGAGAGGCCCGCCCTTGCGATAGGCGGCGACATAGGCGGTCCGATAGTAGGGATTGGTCGGCTGGACCATATCGTCGCCCTGCGGAATGCCCAGCACCACGTCGCAGCGATGCGCGTTCAGCGTATTGCGAATGAATCCCGTGGCGCCGGGATAGAACGCATATGCGACCGACTTGTCGAGCTTCTTGCCGAAAAGCTCGGCGATCTTGTTTTCGAATCCCTCGCCGGCTTCATTGGAAAAGGGCAGGTCCCGCGGATCCGCGCAGGCGCGGAAGACATGAGGATCGACCAGCTCGATCGTGTCGCCCACTTGCGCCTGCTGGGCGCTCGCGCCCGACGCAAGCGCCCAGACAAAGCAGCAGTCCGGCGAGGGCGCGCTGGATAATCCGCATGGATTATGACCCGCTCATGCACTTGTTCTCCGCATCTTCGAAAGCCGCGGGCTTCGGCGCGTGCTCCATGGGTCGGCCTCGCGGAACGGCGTCCTGCGAACGGGCCCGCAGATAGATGTAAATGTCATTGAGGTAGCACATGACATTCTTGTTCGTCGGCGAAGGCCGGCATGACCTTCTCCTGGCCGCCGGCGAGATTCTTCCTGCCGCTCACGACCGTGCCGTAGAACTCCGCATAATTGAGCGTCTTGAGGGAGTTCGCGAGCGCGGGAGCATAGCTTGATCCCTCTCCGTCGGGGCCGTGGCAGACGTGGCACTCCGAATGATAACGGCGGAAGCCGGAGTAGGTATACCAGTCGACCTTTCCGTCCGGATCGACCTTGTAGGTCGGATCGCCGTTCTTGTCTTTCCACATGCCGTTATCATCCGTGACAGCCGCCGGGTCTCCCGGCGGCTCGGCGAATGCGACGCGCGCCGCACCGAGCACGAAGGTGACCGCGAGCGCCGCGGCGAGAGTCGATTTGCTGATCGTCACGAATGCTTTTCCTTGGCGTCAGTTAAAACAGACAGAGGGCCCGGCGCCAAATGTGCGCTTGCGCCGGGCCCTCTTCATTTCCTTACCAATCGCTTTAGGTCAGTTCTGTTCCTAGTTCTGAGGCAGAGCGAAGACCGTGAGGTTTCCGCCGAGCGCCGTGTAGCTCGACAGCGCGGCGTAGCCGCCGACGGCGCCGAGGCCCGCATGCGGGTCGGTCAGGCCGGCCGCAAGACCGATGCCCGCCCAGCCGCCGACGCCCGACAGGACCGCGACATACTGCCGGCCCTTGTGCTCGTAGGTCATCACGTTGCCGATGATGCCCGACGGGGTCTTGAACTTGTAGAGTTCCTTGCCCGTCTTGGCGTCGACCGCCTTCAGATAGCCTTCAAGCGTGCCGTAGAAGACAACGCCGCCGGCGGTCGCGAGCGAGCCCGACCAGACCGAGAACTGTTCGGGATCCGACCACACGATCTTGCCGGTCTTGTTGTCCCAGGCAATGAAATTGCCCATGTTCTTCTCGCCCGGAGGCGGATACATGGACAAAGTCGCGCCGACATAGGGCTGACCCGCGGTGTAGCTCACCTTGAACGGCTCGTAGTCCATGCAGACGTGGTTCGTCGGGACGTAGAACAGTCCGGTTTCCGGCGAGTAGGATGCAGGCTGCTCGTCCTTCGAGCCGAGCGCCGCCGGGCAGACGCCCTGGGTGTTGTTGTCCTCGCCATTCGCCTCGGTCGAGTACTTCTTGACGCGAATTGGACGGCCGAAATCCGGCGACGACTTGTCCATGTTGATGCCGGTGGCCCAGTTCACCGCCGGATCGAACTTGTCCGCCACCAGCAGGTCGCCCGTGACGCGGTCAAGCGTGTAGCCGAAGCCGTTGCGATCGAAGTGGGTGAGGAGCTTGCGATCCTTGCCGTCGATCTTCTGGTCGGTGAGGATCATCTCGTTGACGCCGTCATAGTCCCACTCGTCGTGGGGCGTCATCTGATAGACCCACTTGGTCATGCCGGTGTCGAGATCGCGCGCCCAAATGGTCATGGACCACTTGTTGTCGCCCGGACGCTGCTTCGGGTTCCAGGTCGAAGGATTGCCCGAGCCGTAATAGACGAGGTTCGTCTCCGGATCGTAGGAATACCATCCCCAGGTGGCGCCGCCGCCGATCTTCCACTGATCGCCTTCCCAGGTCTTCAGGCTCGAATCCTTGCCGATCGGCTTGCCGAGGCTGGTCGTCTTCTCCGGATCGACGATGAGGTCCGAATCCGGGCCTTCCGAGAAGCCGCGCCACACCAGCTTGCCGTCCTTGACATTGTAGGCGCTGACCCAGCCGCGCACGCCGAACTCGCCGCCGGACACGCCGACGAGGACCTTGTCCTTGAAGACGAACGGGGCGTCGGTTCCGGTCTCGCCCTTCGACGGATCGCCGTCCTTGACCGACCACGCGACCTTGCCGGTCTTGGCGTCGAGCGCGACGAGGGTCGTATCGGCCTGATGAAGGAAGATCATGCCGTCGCCATAGGCGAGGCCGCGATTCACCGTGTCGCAGCACATGACGGGAATGACGTTCGGATCCTGCTTCGGCTCGTACTTCCAGAGGATCTTGCCGTCGTTGTTGAGGTCGAGCGCGAAAACGGTGTTCGGGAACGGCGCATGCACATACATCACGTCGCCGATGACCAGCGGCTGGCCTTCATGGCCGCGCAGAACGCCGGTCGAGAACGTCCAGGCCGGGGCGAGCTTATGGACGTTTTCCGTGTTGATCTGCTTGAGTTCGGAAAAGCGCGTTCCCGCGAAGTCGCGGGCCGGGGTGACCCATTGCTTCGGGTCCTTCGTCATGGCGGCGAGATCGTCGTTCGCGCTGGCGTAGCCAGCCGTGAACAAAGCGGTCACGCCAATGCAGCTTGCAAGCAAATATTTGCGCATTGCGGTTCCTCCCAGATGTCATCCTGCCCGTAACGCCAAGTCTGCACGATTCAACCGCGCCTACCTGCCGCCCAGGGCGACTACTGCAGTGGGATAAATGTCTTCGACAGCGTGTCACGACATGGCGAGACGATTCTTCGACCTCCGGTCTCGGAGGTCTCGCCTGCCTTCGAAAGATGCGCGGCGGCTCCCGACCGTTCGCGCCTCATGAAGCCGAAAACTGCGCGAGCATATTTCCAACATGAAGGCGCGCGCAAGTGAAATTTGTGCTAGTCGCGCAATCGTTTGCGACGCGGGTTGCATTGATCGACAGCAGTGATCGCATATGAGAAACATTCTATCGCTCGGGCTTGCAGCGTCGCTCGCCTTCCTGCTCTTGCCTGCAAATCCTGGCCTCTGCGAGGAGCGCTTTGCAGTGCAGCAAATCGCGCCCGGCGTTTACGCTCATGCGGGAGCGGTCGCGCTGATGGACGAAGCCAACATCGGCGATATCGCGAACATCGGATTCATAGTGGGAGACAAGGGCGTCGCGGTCGTGGATACCGGCGGCAGCGTCGTCGAGGGCCGCGAACTCATCGCCGCGATTCATGCGGTCACCGACAAGCCGGTTCTCTATGTCATCAACACACACTTTCACCCCGATCACATTTTCGGCAACGCAGCATTCGAGGGGCTCGGCGCCACATTCGTCGGGCACCGCAACCTGCCGCGCGCACTCGCGCAGCGCGGCGCCTTTTACCTTCAGTCGTTTCGGAATATCATTGGCGACAAGCTCATGAAGGAGGTGCGCATCGTGCCGCCGACCCTGCTCGTCGATGACGAACGCGAGCTCGATCTCGGCGGACGCGTGATCGCGCTCAAGGCATGGCCCCCCGCCCACACCGACTCGGACCTGACCGTCTACGATCCGACGACGCGCACGCTGTTCGCAGGCGACACGGTGTTCCTGAAGCACCTGCCGATCATCGACGGTTCGGTGAAGGGATGGCTCGCGGACTTGCCCGCGCTTGCGCGCATTCCCGCTGTCCGCGTCGTTCCCGGACATGGGCCGGTGACAGCGCCATGGCCGGAGGCGCTCGATGCGGAGAAGGCCTATTTCGAGCGATTGAGCGGCGACGTGAAAGCGCTCATCGCCAAGGGCGACGACGTTTCGCAGGCGGCGAAGGAAGCGGGCCAGTCGCAGCGCGATCAGTGGCAACTTTTCAATGACTACAATCCGCGTAACGCAACCGCGGCCTTCGCCGAATACGAATGGGATCAGCCGTAGACCCTGCAGGATCGACACAAGGCATGATCGACACAAGGGAGGACGAGGTGAGAACACGAACATCCATGTTGCAGCGCGGCGCCCTCGCCGCTCTGGTCTTTGCAGCGCTCCTCGGACCGGCCGCGGCTCAGTCCGCGCAACCTGACGACCCGTGGCCGGACCTCAAGACGGCCTTCTTCAAGGACAAGCCGATCGTCGAGGACCCGGCGATCGTTTCGCTCGATGCGCCCGTGCGGGCCGAAGACGCCGCGCTCGTGCCGATGACGCTCTCCGTCCATATGCCGCCGGGCGACTCTCGCCACGTGGTCAAGCTGAGCCTGATCATCGACGAGAATCCCATGCCGTTGGCGGCCGCGTTCACGCTCGGCGAAAAGGCCGGGGTGACCAGCATCGCGACGCGGGTGCGGGTGAATTCCTATACGAACGTCCACCTCGTCGCGGAACTCAGCGACGGCAGCCTGCATGGCGCGACCCGCTATGTGAAGGCCGCGGGCGGCTGCTCGGCGCCGATGGTGAAGAGCCTGGACGAGGCGGTGGCGACGCTCGGCCAGACGAAATTCCGCCTGCTTCCCAATGCCCCCGAAGGCCATCGCGAAGCGCAGATCATGCTGCGCCACCCCAACAATTCCGGCCTGCAGATGGATCAGGTCACGCATCTCTATACGCCGGCGCAATTCATCAACCATCTGACCGTCAATCAGGGCGACGACCTCATCTTCTCGATGCAGGGCGGCATCTCGATCTCCGAGGATCCGAACTTCCGCTTCAGCTATGTCTCCAACGGCGCCAAGATCATTCGTCTCGACGCCTCCGACACCCGGGGCACGCATTTTACCGCGGCATGGCCGGTGGACCGCGACGGCGCGTAAGCGTCCTCGCGGTCAGAAGCAGCGCACTTCCGCTTCCGCCTGGGCGCGTCTCAAGGCCGCAAGCTCGTCTCGCGCCATCACCGTGTCGCGGAATTCGGCGCCAATTCGGCCTGGGCCCTGCTCGACAGCGGCGACGGTCTCGCCGGAGACATAGGCGTCATAGGGCAGGAGCGAGGCGATCACGTCGATCGAGCAGGAGCATTTCTCGAGCGCCTCGCGCGTATCGCCATTCACCTTCATGCAGGCGAACACGTAGTCGGCGCGCGTCGTAGTCGGATAGTCGTTGTGCGGCGAGGTCGCAGCGCGGCCGGCGGTGGCGCCGGCGACGATGGCAATACACAGCGCAAGAACGGTCAAGCGCATGATCGGATCTCCTGATTTCGGCTGAACGGATTCATGAAGGGACGGCCGGCGCGAGGGCGCCCATTCGTTCGGCGAGCAGCGCGACCGCGGCGGCGGGGGCGCAATGCGACGCCTCGACCTCGGCGCCGATAAGATCGGCGAAGGCGACGCAGGGCCGCCCGAGCCGGCGCGCAAGCTCCTTCGCCATGGTCTCCCCGACGCCCGCGGCGACGACAGGCGCGTCCGCCGCGAGATCGCCGCGCGACAGGCGCAGGAAAGCGGCGTCGGCGATGGCGCGAAGCTGGGCTTCGGCGAACCAGGCGGCGAGCGCCTCCCATTCCCGAGGAGCCGCCTCGCTCGACTCGCGGCCGATCATGCGCGCAAGACGCGCGCGCGAAGCCTCGACGGTCTTCTCGCGCCCGTCGGCGGTCGCCATCTTGTCCGCGCCCTCCGGAAGATCGCCGAGGATCCGATGCACATCCGCGCTGGTCGCGAAATATTCATTCATGAGCGGCGTCCAGACGCCCCGGAAGGGCGCGCGGTCCGCCAGCGCCATGGCGAAGCTGCGCGCCATGCCCGTGTAGACCAGTTCGCCCGCGACGAGGCGCTCGGCGTCGGTGTAGCCGACCGCGGCGACTTTGCCGCCGACGACCGGCACGAGGTCGGCGGTGGTCGAACCGATGTCGACGAGCAGCGCGTCGCTCAGCCGAAAGCCGACCCATGCGGCGCTGGCGTGCCAGTTGGCGGAGGCGATGTCCTGCGCATGCGCCGCGGCGGCGTCGAGCGGACAGAAGCCCGCCCGGCCGGCGTAGAGGCTCGCGGCGCCGGCGGGCAAATGCCGGGCTGCGATGGCGGCGAGGCCGAGCGACGCCCTCGCGTCGCGAATCGAAGGCGTCGCACAATTCGCCCGTCATGGTGATGGCGTGTTTCGGGGCCTCGCCCAGACGCGACTTGAGCGTTTCAAACGCGCCCTCTAGATGATCGAGCCCGAGCCACAGGGGCGTGGCCGCCTGCGCCGCCGCCTCCACCCGTCCATCCCGCACCCGAGCCGCCTTCAGATGCGCTCCGCCGATATCCCAACCGATGACGACGCCCACATTTCCTCCCGCCGGCTCGCTTCGCGGGAGAGTAAGAGCGAACGGCGCCGCCAGCAAGACGGGGCCTCGGCGCGCAGGCGCCTGATCGTCGTCAAGCTCGGCGGCAGCCAGGCGTTCGCGCCCGAGCTTCGCGCGTGGCTCGCGGCCATCGCGCGGGCGCGCGGATCGATTGTGGTCGTGCCCGGCGGCGGCCCTTTCGCCAATGCGGTTCGCGACGCCCAGGCCGGGATGGGCTTCGACGAAAGCGCCGCGCACGCCATGGCGATGATGGCGATGGCCCAGTTCGGCCGCGCGCTCGCGAGTCTGGAGCCCGCCATCCGGCTCGTCTCGTCGCGCGCCGCGATCCGCCGCGCGCTGAATGAGGGGATGATCCCCGCCTGGGCGCCGGAGCCGATGGCCAACGCCGCAAGGCTGCCCGAAACCTGGGCGCTGACCTCCGACAGCCTGGCCGCGTGGCTCGCGGGCGAGCTTCGGGCGGAGGCGCTGGTGCTGGTCAAGCACGGCCAGTTTGAAGGCGCGAGCCTCCCGGCGCGCGACCTCGTGGCGCGGGAGGTCGTCGATCCGCTCTTTCCGCATTATCTGGCGCAAAGCGGCGCCCGCGCCTGGCTCGCGGCGCCCGACGACGCGGAACGCTTCGGGCGAGAGTTGCTGCGCCCGACGTTTCCTGAAATCGTGGCGGAGGAGGCGACCGGGAGCGCCAGGCCGGACATCGGGAGGCGCTAGGAATCCATGGCGAAACGCAAGACGCCCCGCTGGGGCTGGGCCGTGACCGGCTCGGGCCACTTTCTCAAGGAGACGCTGGGGCTGATCCGCGAACTCGACGAGGTCGATCTCTTCGTGAGCCGGGCGGCGGCCGAAGTCCTGCGCATGTACAAGCAGGAGCTCGACCTGCCGCGCACGGTCCACGTTTTCCGCGACACGACCGCCAGCTCGCCGCCGGTCGGCCAGTTCTATTACGGCATCTACCACACGCTTGTCGTCGCGCCCGCGACCTCGAACGCGGTGGCGAAGTTCGTCTATGGCATTTCCGACGATCTCGTCAGCAATGTCTTCGCGCAGGCGGGAAAGTGCCGGGTGCCGACGATCGTCTTCGCCTGCGACACCGCGCCCGAGCTTCTGACCGAAGCGCCGAAGGGCATGGTCAAGGTCTTTCCGCGCCCGATCGACCTCGAAAATCGCGAGAAGCTCGGCCGGTTCGAGGGGGCGAGCGCGGCGGATTCGGTCGCCGAACTGCGCGCCGCGATCGAGCGCCGGAAGAGCGAGCTCGCGTGACGGAGCGCCTGCTCTTCCTGACCGGCCGGCTCGCCCGTCCCCGGCTCGAAAAGGTGCTTGAGGGCATGGCGCCGACGCCGTTCGACTGGCGGGTGCTCGACGTCGGCGTCAAGGTCGCGGCGCTGATGACCGAGCCGATCCTCATGGGCCGCCTGCCCCGGCCGCTCGACGCCGACCGCGTGATCCTGCCGGGCCGCTGCCGCGCCGACCTCGACCGGCTCGCGGGCGAATTCGGCCTTCCCTTCGAGCGCGGCCCCGAAGAACTGAAAGACCTGCCCGCCTATTTCGGCAAGCGCGGCGCGCCGCCGGACCTCTCGCGCCATGCGGTCAGGATCTTCGCCGAGATCGTCGACGCGCCGCAGATGACCATCGAGGCGCTGCGCGCGCGCGCCCGCGCCCTGCGCGCCTCGGGCGCGGACGTGATCGACGTCGGCTGCCTGCCGGATACGCCCTTTCCGCATCTCGAAGACGCTGTTCGCGCGCTCAAAGGAGACGGATTTTCGGTCAGCGTCGATTCCTACGAAGTCGAAGAGTTGCGGCGCGGCGCTTCGGCGGGCGCCGATTTCCTGCTCAGCCTGAACGAGCACACCCTCGACCTCGCCGGGGAGACCGGCGCGACGCCGGTTCTCGTGCCGGCCGCGCATGGCGACCTCGATTCGCTCGTCCGCGCCGCCGAAGAGGCCGAGCGGCGCGGAATCAGGCCGCTGCTCGACCCGGTGCTCGACCCGATCCATTTCGGCTTCGCGGCTTCGCTTGCGCGCTATCACGAACTGCGCGCGCGCCTGCCTGACGCGGAGATGCTGATGGGAACCGGCAACCTCACCGAACTGACGGACGCCGACAGCGTCGGCGTGACGGCCGTGCTCATGGGCGTCTGCTCGGAGTTGCGCATCGGGAACGTGCTCACCGTTCAGGTCAGTCCGCACACGCGCCGCACGATCGAGGAGCATGACGCGGCGCGGCGGATCATGTACGCCGCCCGGAGCGACGGGGCGCTTCCCAAAGGCTACGGGCGCGCGCTCCTGCAGGTCCATGACCGCGCGCCCTTCCCCAATTCGAGCGCCGAGATCGCCGAGATGGCCGCGCAGGTGAAGGACGCCAATTTCCGGATCGAGACCGCCGAGGACGGCATTCACGTCTACAATCGCGACGGGCTGCATGTCGCCGGCGACGCCTTCTCGCTGTTCGACAAGCTCGGCGTCGAAAAGGACGGCGCGCACGCCTTCTACCTCGGCGCGGAACTCGCGAAGGCGGAGATCGCCCTTCGTCTCGGCAAACGCTACGCCCAGGACGAGCCGCTCGACTGGGGCTGCGCGACCGACCGGCCGGACGAGGACAGGACGCGGCTTCGCGACGCCGGGCACACGCTGCGCGCCCGCGGGCCGAAGGATTGAACCCATGCCGATGATCCGCGAGGCGATCGTCGCCACCGTCAACGCGGAAGGCCAGCCGCATCTCGCCCCGCTCGGGCTGATCGCCGAGGGCGAAGCGTGGATTCTCGCGCCCTTCCACCCCTCGACGACGCTCGAAAACCTGCGCCAGTCGCCTTTCGCGACCGCGAATCTCACCGACGACGTGCGCATCTTCGCGGGCTGCCTGACCGGGCGGCGCGACTGGCCTCTGAGCCCCGCGCGCGTGGTCGCCGCGCCCCGGCTCCGCGACACGCTCGCGCATCTGGAGCTGGCCGTCGCCGAGGTCCGCGAGGACGCGCTAAGGCCGCGCTTCGTCTGCCGCGTCGTCCATCGGGAAATGCATGCGCCCTTCCTGGGCTTCAACCGGGCGCAGAGCGCCGTGATCGAAGGCGCGGTGCTCGTCAGCCGGCTGCACATGATTCCCCGCGCCGAGATCGAGCAGGAGCTGGCGCGGCTCGAAATTGCGGTCGGCAAGACCGCCGGTCCGGCAGAATTTGAAGCCTGGGGCTGGCTCAGGGAAAAGGCGGCGCGGCATTTCGCGGAGGCGGAGGGGAAGATTGCGGATCGTTCCGGTCGTTGACCTGCTCGAAGGGGAAGTCGTGCGGGCGCGGCGCGGCGACCGCGCCAGCTATCGCCCGATCGTGACGCCGCTGGCTGCGACCAGCGATCCGGTCGATGTCGTCCGCGGCCTCATGGGCCTCTATCCGTTCTCGACCCTCTATGTCGCCGATCTCGACGCGATCCTGGGCCGCGGCGACAATCGCGCCGCGCTCGGCCGGATTCGCGCCGCCTTCCCGGCCCTGCGCATCTGGGTCGATAACGGCGCCTCGGACGAGGCCGCCATCGCGGCGCTGGCCGCGCCGGAGCTTGCCTGCGAGCCGGTGCTCGGCACCGAATCGCAGCGGGACGAAGCCCTGATCGGCCGCTGCCGCGATTCGGAGCGCGTCGCGCTTTCGCTGGATTTTCGCGGAGAGACTTTCCAGGGCCCTCCGGGCCTCCTCGCGGACCCTGGCCTCTGGCCCCGGCGCGTCATCGTCATGACGCTGGCGCGGATCGGCGCGGGCGCGGGCCCGGACCTCGAACGGCTCGCGGCGATTCGCGCGCTCGCGCCGGAACACGAAATCTACGCGGCGGGCGGCGTGCGCGGCGCCGACGACCTCGCCGCCCTCAAGGCCGCGGGGATCGCCGGCGCGCTCGTCGCCTCGGCGCTGCACGATGGACAGTTGACGCGCGCCGACCTCGCCGCGCTCTGAGGCTTTTCCTGCCCTCAGATCTTCTTGCCGTCCGGCCCGAACTGCTTGAGGTAGGCGATGACGTTGTCGATGTCCTGCTCGTTGGTCAGGCCCGGAAAGACCATCTTCGTGCCCGGCACCACGCCTTTCGGATCCTTGAGGTATTTCTTGAGCTCGTCCTCGGTCCAGGTGAGGCCCGAATTCTTGTTCGCCTCGGAGTAATTATAGCCGGGGAAAGTCCCGGCCTTGCGGCCGACGACCCCGTCCAGCACCGGCCCGACGAAGTTCTTGGCGCCCTCTCCGACATGATGGCACACCTTGCACTTGTTGAACACCTTCTCGCCGGCCGCGGCGTCCTGCGCCGCAGCGACGCCGACAGACGCCAAAAGCGCGACCCCAGCCGCGATTGAAACCCTCAGCAGCGTCACATCCCTCTCCTTGATTGCGGATCGTCGAGGCGAGATCGGGCCTCGCTCCTCTCCATGATTAGCAGCGCGATCCCGAGAGCGAAACCCCGTCGACATCAAAGGACAGCGACCTCACGCAAGAGATAAGGTGACGGCCATTCCGTTTGGTGCTAGCCTGACTGCGGGCGAAAGCCCCACTGGGAGGCAACCAAAGGAGCACACCATGAGCTGGCATACCCCTGTCGTTACCGAAGTCTGCGCTGGCATGGAAGTTACCGCCTATCTGTCGGCGGCGATGTAATCCATCACAGCGGGTCTCGTCCGCTCGTCAGAGCGGATCAGGAAAGGCCGACGCCTTGGTCGCCGGCCGTCTCCGTGAGGAGCGGCGACGCTGAAGCGGACCGTAACGGGCGGTCCGACGAGCGGGGGACACGTCAGGCGGACTTTCAGGGTTGAGCCTAGCTATCGCCGCCGCTTCAACGAGCGGCGCGATGAACGCCTCAACCCAAGACCTGAAAAACGGCCGGTCACTCGGCCCTTGAAGCGACGTGCGCAATGCGTCGCTTTTTTGCTCGCAGAGATTTGATCGCGGCGCGTCCGACGCTTGAGCCGTTGGAGCGGTCGGTTTTGACGCGCCCGCTCGCGCTGGCTGACCGGACCTGCGACCAAAATCCCGCCGCTTGCGCCGAGACGTCCCCGACCCCGCGTTGGGCTCCGCGACCCTGAGGTTGACTGCCGCCCCCGATGCTCCCGTTTCAAGCCCGCCGCTTCCGCCTGTCCCTCAAGTCCCCCCGGCTGTTCCGCGCTTCCGCCGCGCTCGCGGCCGTTCGCCTGTTCGCCGCTTGTCTCCTCGTCGCCGCGCTCGGCCTTGCGAGCGCGCCGGCGAAAGCGGACACGCTCGCGGTCAAGGTCGGCGTGATCCGCGAGCCGCACAGCCGCGAGACGATCTCGCTCCTCGACGTTCCGCCGGAAGACGATTTCGTCGCCGGCGTCCGCATGGCGATGGAGGACAACAACACCACGGGCCGCTTCATCGACCAGACCTATTCGGTCGTGGACGCGAAGGTCGATCCCGACGGGGACGCGGTCGCCGCCGCGAAGAAGATGCTGGACGAGGGCGTCCGCTTTCTCATCGTCGACCTGCCGGCGGACAAGCTTCTCGCCGTCGCCGACGCCGCCCGCGAGAAGGGCGCGCTGGTCTTCAACGCGGCCGCGCCCGACGACCGGCTCCGCGAGGAGGACTGCCGGCCGAACGTGTTCCACACCGCGCCGACCCGGTCGATGCTCGCCGACGGCCTCGCGCAATATCTGATCTGGAAGCAATGGCCGCGCTGGTTTCTGGTCGTCGGCTCGCACCCGGAAGACAAGCTGCTCGCCGACGCCTACCGCCATGCGGCGAAGAAGTTCGGCGCCAAGATCGTCGCGGAGCGGACTTTCGTGGACACCGGCGGCGGCCGGCGCTCCGACACCGGGGTCGTTCAGGTGCAGCGGCAGATGCCAATGTTCACCCAGAACACGCCCGATTACGACGTGCTGATCGCCGCCGACGAGAACGAAGTCTTTGCGGGCTACCTGCCCTATCGCACATGGCTGCCGCGTCCGGTCGCGGGCTCGGGCGGATTGCGGCCGACGAGCTGGGATCCCTCGCACGATCTCTGGGGCGCGATCCAGTTGCAGAACCGCTTCGAGCGCGCCTTCAAACGCCCCATGACCGCGCGCGACAACCAGGCCTGGGTGGCGATGCGGATGATCGGCGACACGGTGGCGCATGTGCGCGCCGACGATCCCAAGACCGTGCGCGCCTATCTGCTGTCGCCGGATTTTTCCGTCGCGGACTTCAAGGGTCAGGGCCTGACGGTGCGGCCCTGGAACCTTCAGTTGCGGCAGCCGATCCTCCTGACCGACGGACGCGGCGACGTTTCCGTCTCGCCTCAGGAGGGCTTCCTGCACCAGACCTCCGAACTCGACACGCTGGGGTTCGATAGACCGGAGACCAAATGCAAACTGCCCTGAGGACGCTGGCCCTCGGTTGCGGCCTCGCGCTGACCCTTGGCCTTGCCGGCGCGGCCGAGGCCGCGACCGCCTACATCACGAACGAGAAGGGCAATTCGGTCACGGTCATCGACCTCGACAAGATGCAGCCTCTCCGCACGGTCAAGGTCGGGCAGCGGCCGCGCGGGATCGCGCTCAGCCAGGACGAGAGCCAGCTCTTCATCTGCCTCGGCGACGACGACACCATCGCCATCTTCGACACGAAGACCATGCAGCGGGTCGGCGACCTGCCGTCGGGGCCCGACCCCGAGCAGCTGAGGCTGAGCCATGACGGAAAGCTGCTCTTCGTCGCCAACGAGGACAATGCGCTCCTCACCGCAATCGACGTCACGACGCGCAAAGTCGTCAGCGAGTTTCCGGTCGGCGTCGAACCGGAAGGCGTGGCCGTCAGCCCGGATGATTCGATCGTCGTCAACACCTCCGAGACCACGTCGATGGCTCACCTGATCGACTGGCGGAAGAAGAAGATCATCGCCAATATCCTCGTCGATCCCCGGCCGCGTTATGCCGAATACAATCACGACGGCTCGGAATTGTGGGTGAGTTCGGAGGTCGGCGGGACCGTCAGCGTGATCGACCCTGCCACGTTCAAGGTGAAGCAGAAGATCCGCTTCGCCGTGCCGGGGCTCACGAAGGAGCAGATTCAGCCGGTCGGCATCCGCTTCAGCGCCGACGGGAAACTGGTCTTCGTGGCGCTCGGACCGGCCAATCGCGTGGCGGTGATCGACGCGGCGACCAAGGAGGTCGTCAAATATCTGCTGGTCGGCCAGCGCGTCTGGCAACTCGGCCTCACGCCCGACGGCAAATCCATCGTCAGCACCAACGGCGTCTCCAACGACGTCTCGGTGATCGACGTCGCGGCGCTCAAGGTGATCAAGTCGATCCCCGTGGGCTCGTTTCCCTGGGGCGTCGCCATCGCGAAATAGGCGGCGCCGCGCCCGAAAGAACCGCGGGCGCAAGCGCTAGCTTTGGCCGATGGGTTGATGCGTTCAACGCCATAAGAGCCCCGGTCCATTTTTTGTGAAAATTGAAAATCAGAACATTTTCTTCTGATTTTCAGGCCGAGCGGGTACACTGCCGGATTGCCGTCAAGCCCGGAAGCCGCCATGCCCGAAACCGCCGAAGCCGCCGCCCCCGCCGGATTGCCGGGCTGCCGTCGTTTGGCCATCTTTCAGCCACGCCGAGGCCGTCAATCGCGCCTCCGCCGGAAGGAAATGTCAGCGCAAGTCCCTGATAAGTCCCGATTCGCGGAAGAAAATGGCAGATTTTTCGGCCCGTTTTTCGCTGAAAATCGCGTCGAACAGGCTTCTTTTCGCGGGTTTGACCCTGAAACGAGCGCGGATTCGGGTCAAAAACGCGCCAAAACGCGCGCCGCTTTCCGGGCCGGCGGCGCCGACCGGGCGCCGGAAGCGCCTATTCCTCCCACCGGCTGATCCCCTCGCCGCCGAGCGCGCGGGCCGCCTCCATCACCCGGCGCCCGCCGATCACCCGGTCGGGCGCGATCTCCGCCAGCGGCTCCAGCACGAAGGCGCGGCGGAACAGTTCCTTGTGGGGCAACACCAGCCGCTCGTCGGCGATTTCGTCCGAGCCGTAGAACAGAATGTCGATGTCGATGACGCGCGGCCCCCAGCGGAAGGTCCGGACCCGGCCAAGCTCCTCTTCGAGGCGCTTCACCGTATCGAGGAGCGCATGGGGCGCAAGCGTGGTCACGCCGACCGCGCAGGCGTTGGCGAAATCCTCCTGCTCGGTCACGCCCCAGGGCGGGGTTCGGTAGATCGAGGAGACCGCGGTGAAGGCGACGATCCCGCGCTCGCTCAAGGCCGCGATCGCGGCGTGGATGACGCCCGGCCTGTCGCCGACATTGCTGCCGAAGCCGAGGCCGACCTCGACGGGTTCAGGCGCTGTCGATGGCATGAAACACCTTGAACGCCGCCGCATGTTCCGCGGCGTCGTGAACGCGAAAGACCGAGGCGCCGAGCGCGAGCGTCGTCAGATTGGCGGCGATCGTTCCGATGAGCCGGCCCTCGACGCTTGCGCCCAGAAGATCGCCGAACATCCGCTTGCGCGACACGCCGATCAGGACCGGCAGTCCGTAAGCCGCGCGCAGGCGTCCGGTCGCCTGAAGGGCGCGCAGGTTCTGCGCCTTGTTCTTGCCGAAGCCGATGCCGGGATCGATGAGGATACGCGAGCGGGGCACGCCCGCGCGCTCGGCGAGCCTGAGCGAGCGGTCGAAGAAGCGCCGCATGTCGGCCTCGATGTCGAGGTCGGGATCGACCTCGTCGCGATTGTGCATGACGACCACCGCCGCCCCGCTCTCCGCCACGACGTCGGCCATCGCGGGGTCCTTCTGCAGGCCCCAGACGTCGTTGACGACGGCGACGCCGAGGTCGACCGCGCGCCGCGCGATCTCCGCCTTGTAGGTGTCGATCGAGAAGGGCGCATCGACTTCCGAAAGCAGCGGAGCGAGCACCGGTTCGAGCCGCCGCCATTCCTCGTCGAGAGGCACGGGCGTATGGCCCGGGCGGGTCGATTCGGCGCCGAGGTCGACGATGTCCGCGCCGTCCTCGACGAGCTTGCGGGCCTGGGCAATCGCAAGGTCGCGCGACTCGAAACGGCCGCCGTCCGAAAAGGAATCCGGCGTCACGTTGAGGATGCCCATGACGACGGGTCTCGCGCCGATGAGGCCGAGGAAGGCGTCGCGGCGGCGCTCCCGCTCCGCGCGCGGCATGGGCGCTCTTCCGGCGTTCGGCGCGTCCCGCGCGCCGGCTGCGGCGCTACTTGTCGTCATCGTATTTGATATAGGCGAAGCGCATGTCGGCGGTCGGCGTGCCTTCGAGCGCGCCGCCCTCCTTGCCGGGCCGCCAGCCGACGACCTCCTCGATCTTGCGGGCGAGCTCGAAGTCCTTGTCGGTCACGCCCTTGGCGGAATGCGTCTTCAGCTTGACTTCGAGCCACGCGTAAGACGCCTTGATGTCCGGATGGTGCCAGGCGGCCTCCGCGAGATGGCCGACCGTGTTGATCGCCATCAGCGTGCCCTTCCAGCTCGCGGTCTTGTAGGTGCGACGGATCCAGCCGTCCTCGTATGTCCAGCGGGGGAGCTCCGTCCTGAGCTTTTCCTCGATTTCCTCGGGCGTGTACACGCGCTCTTTCTGATCACTCACCGGCGTTCCTCCCGACTCGGGAATACCCATGCGCCTCGGCCCCGCGGAGGGCGGACTCTCGCGATCCAATAGTCCAATGAGACGCGATGGCAAGCGCCGTCGCATCGAGGCGCAGCCTTCAAAGCGTGGGATCCTGTCGAGGGGGGCGGCCGCGGATGAACACAACGGGAGGAGAGACGCGCAATATCTCTTCAGCGCCCAACCGCGGCCTTGACAGACTACCAAGCCGCGGTCCGCGCGTTCAGTTCAAACATTCGAAATCTTCCCGTCGCCCTCTCCCGCTCCGGCCGGGATATTTTCCCGAAGGCCCGGCTGGGCGGGACCGAAGCTCGCCTCGACCGTCGCGCCGCCGCCGGGCGTCGGCCGAATTGCGAAAGCGCCGCCGAGCGCCTTGACCCGTTCGCGCATGCCGAGAAGCCCCATGCCGCCGCCGCTCTGCGCTTGCATGCCCCGGCCGTCGTCCCGAACGCTGAGGCGCAGGCCGGCGAGCGCGGGGTCGGCGAGGCGCGGGTTCCGTGGCCCTGCCTCATAGGCGAGGCGAACCGCGATGCGCCGCGCGCCGGAGTGGCGGAAGGCGTTGGTGAGCGCCTCCTGGACGAAACGATAGACGGTGAGCGCGGCCCGAGGCCCCAGCGCCTCCGTTCCCGCCTCCACGTCCAGCCCGACATCGACGCCCGGCTCGGCCCGCCGCCATCGTTCGACCAGCGCCCGCAGCGCCGCGGCGAGGCCGAGCTCCTCGAGCGCCGCCGGCCTGAGATCGGCAAGGATGCGGCGGTTCTGCTGCTGCAAGGCCTCCGTCTCCGCGCTGATCCTTTGCGTCGCTTCCAGAGCGCCCGCGTCTCCGGCGTCCCGCAGCCGATTGGCGAGCACGGCGGCGCTGGCTCTCAGCGCGAAGAGATGCGGACCGATCTCGTCGTGCAATTCGCGGGCGATGGCCTTGCGCTCCTCCTCATGCGCGTCGATCACCCGTTCGATCAGGCGCCGGTTGGCCGCGCTGAGGTCGGCGAGCGCTTCGCCAAGCCGGTCGATGCGCGCGCAGAGGGCGACGAATTCGGGCGCGCCCGAGCTTTTGGCGCGCGCCTCGAAGTCGCCCGCCTCCAGCCGCGCCAGCGCGTCCCCGGCCGCGTCGAGCGGCTTCAGCGACTGCCGGACAAACAGGCTCGTCGCGATGAGGACGACGATCGCAAGCGCGCTGACCGCGGCGACTTCGGCGCGCGCCTGCGACCAGACCTCGTCGATCTCCTCCGTCGGATCGGCGACGATGGCGATCGATCCGAGCCGTCGGCCTTTGACGACAGCCGGGATAACCGCGACGTTCGATGGGGTCCGCACGAGGGCCCGGAACCATGACGGCGCCGCGGAAGGCGGCTCTACGGGAGGGGCCATGGCCGCGGCGAACGCGCTCTGGCCGAAACCCACCCGCACGTGACGCAGGAACTGAAGGCTGTTCACCAGATCGACGAGATCGCGCTGCGGATTGTCGGATTGCTGCAGGCTGGCCAACGAAGACTGCACGAACTCCTGCGTCAGGCGGGAGACGCTTCGCTCCTCGGCCTGAACGCGAGGCCCGGCGCTGGACAAAATGCGGACGACATCGACCGCCAGCCACAAGAGCAGCAACGTCGCAAACATGAGGTTCAGCCGATGCCGCAGGGAGAGATTTCGCCACATGACCCGCTCCAGACGGACGCAACGTTGATTTTGCCGGCGATACAGTCAATGTCCCGCTGAGCGCCGGGCCTCAAGGGCGGCCCTGTGCGCGGGAGGAGGGCCGGCTTGCGCGTTCTCATCGTCGACGATCACCCGATCGTCGTGTCCGGCTGCAGGGCCCTCCTGGCCGCGGACCCGGCCATGACGGTCGCCGACGCCGCGGATGGAAACGCCGGCTATGCCGCCTATTGCGCGGAACGGCCCGACGTCGCCGTCCTCGATATCAACCTGCCCGGGCTCTCGGGGCTCGACCTCTGCCGCCGTATTCTGCAGCGCGACGCCGACGCGAAGCTTATCATCTTCAGCATGAACGACGATCCGGTGATCGCCGCACGCGCCATCGAAGCCGGCGCGAAGGGCTATGTCGCGAAGAACGACGACCCGGCGCTCTTCGTCGAGGCGGTGCGGCAGGTCGCCGAAGGGGGCGTCTACCTGCACCCCGAAATGGCGCGCCAGATCGCTTTCCTGCGTGGCGGACCGAACGCGAGCCGCGTTGGCGACCTGAGCCCCCGCGAGCTGGAAATCCTCCGCCTGCTCGCATCCGGTCAGACGATGGCCGAGATCGCCGACACGCTGAACGTCTCGTACAAGACGATCGCCAACAATTGCACCCAGCTCCGTCAGAAACTCGGCGCGCGCACCGCAATGGATCTCATGCGGATCGCTCTCGATTCCAATCTCGGCTGACGCCTTGAGCGCACCCGCGGCGGCCACTGCATGACGCGCCCGGCGACCCGCGATCCCGTGGACTATTGAGACGGCGGCGAATCAAACAGAGTGGGGAACGCGCGACGAAGGGGAGATCGCGCTTTCGGGCTGGGGACGATGATTGACGCTTTGAAGCGGACGACACCGAGCAGCGGCGTCATCGAGGGCGCCGCGAAGCCATCCGGAGATCGCAAAGCGCCTTTCGTCCCGGCGCTCGCGCTTGCTTCGGCCTTTGCAGCCTTGCCGACCCTGGCCCTGGCCCAGGCCGCCGGCGACCGGAGCGACGCCAGCCTCGACGCCGACGAGGCGCGGACGCAGGCGCTGCTCGGCACGCTCAATCTCGCGACGCCCGAGCCCTTCGACAGTCTCTATGCGACCGCGCCCGGCGCCGAGCAATATGTCGTGCGGCCGCAGTTCCGCTTCAACTTTCTTGCCCCGCTCAATTTCGACTCGAACGCCGGGGGCGCAAGTTCGGGGGGAACGCAGAGCTGGGGAACCTTTCCGGTCGGCAATCTGTCCTGGGCGGCCCCGGTCGGGGATCTGCCGCTCCGGGTCTCGGTCACCGCGAATTCCGTGTTCAGGCGCTTTTTCGACGCCTCCAACGTCGACATCGACCGGCTGACCTTCTCGGGACGCGTGCAATATGTGGACCCGACCAACGATCAGGCCTTCGCGCCCTATTTCGCCATCACGCCGCGCTTCAGCTACCTTCCGACCTTCTCGGACCAGACGGAAGCGCGACAGGACTTCAATCTCGGCTTCAACAAGCGCTTCAACTTCGACGGCTCCTTCCAGCCTGTGCCGATCGGCCCCGACACATCCGCAGAGACGGTCTGGTCGTTTGGCGTGACGGCCTTCGCGCAGCGCCGGCTGCGCCAGCCGCAGCTTTCATCGGACGCGCTGTTCCTCATCCCGTCCGTGTCCTGGGTGATTTCCGAGACCTGGAACGCAAGCTTCGCGGTCGAGATGCTCGGCCGCTGGTACGAGCACGACATCTTCGGCGAACCGAGCCGGGACTGGGAGCTGCTGCCGATCGCGACGCTCGAATATGTCATTCCGGCTTCGCTGTTCGGCAGCGATTCCTTTGCGAACCTCCTCGGCCGCCCGGCGATCGACCTGCAGGGGTCGCACCTCAAGCTCTGGTCGACCGTTCCGGGCGCGAGCTACAATCAATGGGAAGCGAGCGCCACGCTGAAGATGGGCTGGCGATTCTGACGGCCGCCAGGGGAAGGCCGGCCGGCGCGATCTTGACGGGGCTTCGGTTGAAGTCGCACAAGCCTGACCGCCGATCACCAGCCGGAAGGACAATTCGCTGCAATCCCCCGAAATCGTTCATCCCAAAGAGGAAAATGGCGTTCGCCGGGAAAATCGGCTGGAGGCGGCGGAGCCTGTCCGGCTTCCCGTCGAGCGGCGTCTGACGACGCCCGAGTCGCTTGTCGAATCCGGCCTTGCCGGACCGGAAGGGCTGGCGGACATGCGGGCGGTGGCCGAGCGCTATGCGATCGGCGTGACGCCGGCCCTCGCGGCGCTCATCGACGGAGGCGCTTCCGACGACCCCATCGCCCGCCAGTTTCTGCCCGACGCGCGCGAACTCGTCCGCGATCCCGCCGAGGCGGACGACCCGATCGGCGACGAAGCCAGAAGCCCCGTCAAGGGGCTGGTTCATCGCTACCCGGACCGCGTGCTCATCAAGCTCGTCGCGGTCTGCGCCGTCTATTGCCGCTTCTGTTTCCGGCGCGAGAAGGTCGGGCCGGGCTCGCCTTCGCTGACGGACGAGGAGTTCGCGGCGGCGCTCGCCTATATCCGCGACCGCCCGGAGATATGGGAAGTCATCCTCACGGGCGGCGATCCGCTGGCTCTTTCCCCGCGCAGGCTTGCGAAGGTGACCGCGGCGCTCGCCGCCATCGATCATGTGAAGGTCGTCCGATGGCATACGCGCCTCCCCGTCGCCGAGCCGGAGCGGATCACGACGGCGATGGCGCGGGCGCTTGTCGCGGAGGGCAAGACGAGCGTCATCGCCGTCCATGCCAATCATCCCCGCGAGCTGACGGGGGAGGCGCGCGCCGCCTGCCGGCGTCTGGCGGCGCAAGGCGCCATGCTCGTAAGCCAGACCGTGCTGCTCAGAGGCGTCAACGACGATGTTGCGACGCTCGAGGCGCTGATGCGCGCCTTCGTCGAGACAGGCGTCAAGCCCTACTATCTGCACCATCCGGACCTCGCGCCGGGCACCGCGCATTTCCGCCTGCCGATCGCGGAGGGACAGGCGATCGTGCAGGCGCTTCGGGCGCGGCTCTCGGGCCTCGCCATGCCGACCTATGTGCTCGACATTCCAGGCGGATACGGGAAGGTCCCGGTCAGTCCGGCGGCGATCCGGCGCGATGAGCGGGGCGGATATCGCATCCGGGACGCCCAGGGCGTCGAACATCATTACGACGACCGGGTCGCAAAACCACGGTGCTGACGCGCAAGGGAGCGACGCTGGCGGCTTCGTCCGAGAGATGGTCGCTCGCCGGCTGTGGTCACAAGGACCCACGCCGGCGAGCGCCCGCGCTCACCCCCGCGGCAGACCCCCGCCTGCCGGCAGCGCGTTTGACGAAGCATACGGGCGAGTATCACGCGCCAGCGTCGCTCCTGGGCTCCCCGGCCCTCGACCGCGCTTTCCGCGCGGCCGATCTCTATGATGCGACGATGAAGAGCGATGAGGCCGCGCGATGCATGGACGCGCTTTGGCCTGGAGCAAGCAGGGCAAAACTCAGGACATAGGCCGTCAAGCCGACGATCAGCGTGGCCACCAGCAATGTCGCCCAAAATCTCAACGCCCGGTCGGCGGAGACGTCTCCAAATTCCTCGGGCCGGCTTTCCTTCGCGGACATGGTTTTCTTCGGTTCCTCACGGCCCTGAATCCATTTCCGGGCCTCGCAACCTTACTAGCGGACGGCCGCCGCCGACGCCGTGACGCTGCTCACACAGCGCAAAAATACGGTTACGAGCCTTTTTCGCTCACGTTCCGGAAGCGATGCTGATCGCTCCGCTCAAACCCGCGGCCACGGAAGGGGCCGCACGGGTTTGGAGTTGGCGGTTCTTACGCCGCCTTGCTATAAGCCCGCCCCGTTAAGCAAGAAACGAGCCGCATTGCAGACGGCTCCTTGTCTCAGGGGCGTGATGGCGTTATCGGCGAAACTCGCGTTGCGGCAGGGCCAGACGATGGTCCTGACCCCGCAACTGCTGCAGGCGATCAAGCTTCTGCAGATGCCGAACGTCGAGCTGAGCGCGTTCATCGAAAACGAGCTGGCCTCGAACCCCGTCCTTGAACGGGCCGACGACCACGAAGCGGCCCTTCAGGAACGCGCCGAGGCGCCGCCCTTCGAGCCCGAACCAGAGACCGTAGATCCTAGCGACTGGGCGTCCGAGACACTCGAAACCGACGTCGGCGCCCTCGCCGCCAACCTCGGCACCGAGGTTGAGAACGCCTTCGACGCGGATCGCACCGCGCCGAACGCCTCGCCCTGGACCGGCGACAGCCTCTCGGTCGGCGCCTGGGCGGGCGGGCCGGCCGGGGACGCGCCCGACCTCGAAGCCTATGTGGCGGAGACCGCGTCCCTCAGCGAACATCTGCATCGCCAGGCCGCCATTCTGCTCGCCGATCCCGCCGATCGCATGATCGGGGCTGCGCTCGTCGACGGACTGGACGAGGCCGGCTATTTCGTCGGCTCGCTCGCCGAGATCGCCGAGCGGCTTGGGTCCGGCGAAGGCCGGGTCGAGGACGTGCTCCTGCGGATGCAGACGCTGGAGCCGACCGGCGTCTTCGCCCGCACCCTGGCGGAATGCCTCACCTTACAACTGCAGGAGCGGAACCGCTTCGATCCGGCGATGCAGGCCATGATCGAGAACCTTCCGGCGCTCGCCCGACGGGATTTCGGCCTGCTCCGCAAGGTCTGCGGCGTGGACGACGAAGATCTCGCCGACATGATCGCCGAGATCCGGCGGCTCGAGCCCAAGCCGGGCCGGGCGTTCGGCGATCCGCCGGGGGCGCCGGCCATTCCGGATGTCTATGTGACGGCCGCGCCGGACAGGAGCTGGCGGATCGAGCTCAACAGCCAGGCCCTGCCCCGCGTTCTGGTCAACGAAGTCTATGCGGCGACGATCCGCAGGGGCGCAAGGCGGGACGAGGACCGGCAGTATATCTCCGCCCAGCTTCAGTCGGCGAACTGGCTGACGAAGAGCCTCGAACAGCGCGCCCGCACCATCCTTAACGTGGCGAGCGAAATCGTCCGCCGGCAGGACGCGTTTCTCGCCGAGGGCGTTTCCGGTCTCAAGCCCCTGAACCTGAAAATGGTCGGCGAGGCCATCGGCGTGCACGAGTCGACGGTCTCGCGCGCGACCGCGCACAAGTTCATGGCGACGCCACGCGGCCTGTTCGAGATGAAATACTTTTTCACCGCCGCCATCGCATCGGCGGACTCCGGCGAATCTCATTCCGCGGAGGCGGTCCGCCAGCGCATCCGTCAGATGATCGAGGCGGAATCGGCCGATAACATTCTGTCCGACGACGTGATCGTCGCAGGGCTGCGCAAGGCGAATATCCTCGTCGCGCGACGCACGGTCGCCAAATATCGGGACAGTCTCAACATTCCATCCTCGATCGAGCGGAGGAAGCTCAAGATGTCGCCGCTGCGTGTTGCGTCCGTCAGCGCCGAGCCTGTGTGAACAGGCGGAATCCAGCCGTTTTCCAGAGGTTTGCGAGCCGCCCGGCCCGGGAGCGATTGACAGGAGCCTGACGGACTCCTAACCGTACCGGCAACTGGCCGCTCGGGAGTCGTCGGAGGACGAGGCGGAACGGGACAGGCGAGCGCGCTCTTCCCTGACGCGAAGCGGCCGCTTTTGGAGAGGACCGGCGGACTGGGGCGGTCTCCCCGCCTGAGAGATAGGGCCGATTATCCATGACCCTGAGAGTTTCCGGGAAGAACCTCGATGTCGGGGAGTCTTTGCGACAGCATGTGCTCGACAAGGTCCAGTCCATGTTGGCGCAATATTTCGACGGATCCGTCTCGGGGCACGTCGTCATCGCGCGCGAGGGTTCCGGCTTCCGTTCCGACTGCACGCTTCAACTCAGTTCCGGGATCTCGCTCCACGCCGAGGGACGGGGGCACGAGCCTTATCCCTGTTTCGAGCAGGCCGCCGCGAAGATCGAGCGACGGCTCCGGCGCTACAAGGGTCGGCTCAAGGGCCATTCCGGCCCGGCGGGCGATGTCAAAGGCAATGTCGCCAACTATATGGTCAAGCGAGCCCGATCAGGAAGAAGAGCCTGCCGAAGGCTTCAATCCTGTTGTCGTGGCGGAGGGGACCGAGCCGTTGAAATCGCTGTCCGTCGCCTCGGCGGTCGCCGAACTCGACCTGACGGGGGCGCCGGTCGTGGTGTTCGCGCATGCCGGCAGCGGGCGGGTGAATGTTGTCTATCGGCGGGCGGATGGGGCGATTGGCTGGCTTGACCCGCACTGACGGGGGCGTCGGGGGACGGAAAATTCAGGATCTTCATGTCGCTATCTGAAATCATCAAGCCCGATGGGGTGCTCTCCGCCCTGCGCGTCAACGGGAAGAAGCAGGCCCTTCAGGAAATGAGCGAACGGGCCGCCGCGGTTTCCGGGCTTCCGGCGCGGGAAATCTTCGATGCGGTCCTCCAGCGCGAGCGCCTCGGCTCGACCGGCGTCGGCGACGGCGCGGCGGTGCCGCATGGGAAGCTCGCGAAATGCGAGCAAATCTTCGGCGTCTTTGCGCGGCTGGAGAGGCCCATCGACTACGAGGCGCCCGACGGCCTGCCCGTCGACCTCATGTTCATGCTGATCGCGCCGGAAACCGCCGGCGCCGATCACTTGCGGGCGCTCGCGATGGGCGCGCGGCTCTTGCGCAACGGCGCGCATGGCTGCGCAGTTGCGGGCCGCCCGCGATCCGGCCGCCCTCTACGCCCTCTTGACCATTGCGCCGACCTCGAACGCGGCCTGAAGGAGCTCCTCTTTGAAAGCGCGCGTCACGGTCACCCTGAAGTCCGGCGTCCTCGACCCCCAGGGCAAGGCGATCGAAGGCGCGCTGCGTTCGCTCTCGATCGACGGCGTCGCCAGCGTCCGGCAGGGCAAGGTGTTCGACATCGAGATCGACGCCGCGAGCGCGGAGGCGGCGCGCAAGACCCTCGGGGAAGCCTGCGAGCGGCTGCTCGCCAACACGATCGTCGAGAATTACGCGATCGAGATCGGCTGACCGGACGATGAAGGCCGCGGTCATCCTCTTTCCCGGCTCCAACCGCGAGGGCGACGTCGCCCGCGCGCTGCGCGAGGTCTCGGGCGCCGAGACCTCCATCGTCTGGCATGGCGAAACCGAGCTGCCGGCCGGGACGGACCTCGTCGTCCTGCCGGGCGGCTTTTCCTATGGCGACTATCTGCGCTGCGGCGCGATCGCGGCGCGATCGCCGGTCATGCGGGCGGTCGCCGCCCACGCGGAGGGCGGCGGACTTGTTCTGGGCATCTGCAACGGCTTCCAGATCCTGTGCGAGGCGGGGCTTCTGCCCGGCGTCCTCATGCGCAACGCCGGACGCCGCTTCCTCTGCAAGATGCAGCATCTGAAGGTAGAGCGGACCAACACGCCCTTCACGCGGCTTTATGAGCCCGGGCAGGTCGTGAGCTTCGCCATCGCCCATGGCGAGGGCAATTACGAGGCCGACGACGAGACCATCCGCACGCTTGAAGGCGAGGGCCGGGTCGCCTTCCGCTATTGCGACGCGGAAGGGACGGTCGACGAAGCCGCCAATCCCAACGGCTCGGAGAACGGCATCGCCGGAGTCTACAACGACAGGTTCAATGTGCTCGGCCTCATGCCCCACCCCGAGAACCTGATCGACCCGCTGGTCGGCGGCGTCGATGGACGACCGCTCTTCGAGAGCCTCGCCGGAGCGCGAGCGGCGCCACAACACGCACGCCCGCCGTCCGTCATGCTTCGGTAATATTTCTCCGGCAACACCTTCCTGAATGAATGATACAGCAAACTCATGACTGATTCGCTCGACCGGCTCTATGCCGCGGTGCTCGAGGCGCGCAGACGGCATCCCTCGGATTCGCGCACCTCGAAGCTGTTCCGCGACGGCGTGCAGAAAATGGCCAAGAAGCTGGTCGAGGAGTCGATCGAGGTCGGGCTCGACGCGGTGCAGATGAACCGCAAATCGGTCGTCCTCGAAAGCGCCGACATGCTCTACCACCTTGCCGTGATCTGGGCGGAATGCGGCGTGTCGCCCGCCGAGGTGATGGCCGAACTCGACCGGCGCGAGCGACTCTATGGCATCGCCGAAAAGCTGCCGAAACATGCGAGCGCCGCACAGATCCGCCGGATGACTCCGTTCATCACGCGACGGAAGGTCTCCTGAGGCGAAGCTTGCGGACCTCGGCGTCCGCGGGATTTGTTTCTCGCCCCTGCCGTCGCGTTCGACGCCCGCCTGAGAGCCGCTCCCCAAGCCCGCTCAGAACTTCACCCGCAGGCCCGCCGTCGGGGCGATGTTCTGCGCCTGCTGATAGCCGCTGGCGAGACCGCCGAACACATTCGACACCATGACGCCGGCGTAAAGATCCATGCGCGAGAGCGGCTTGTAGTCGATCAGGAAGGACAGCGCGTCCAGCGCGCCCGGACAGGCGCCGCTGCTGGTGTGGACGCCCGTTCCGACGCAAAGCTTCCGCGAATAATCCCCCTGCTGATTCCAGTAGAACGCCCCCGCGAGGTCGATCCGGTCGGTCAGCGCATAACGCGCCCCCGTCCAGAAAACATTCACGCGCCTTGGGATGGCGTAGGCCCCATAGCCGATCGCGCCCGGCAGGACGTTGAAGCCGCCGAGGCTCGTGAAGCCGTAGGGATAGCGGCCGGTCGGATTCGACTGGCGATAATTCTCGTAGCCGCCGTATAGCCTCAAGGCGCCGAGCCTGTACTTCGCGACCAGCATCAGGCCGGCGTTGTCGGAGAGCGTCGCCTTCAGGTCGTCCTGCGAATAGCCCCTGGGGAGGGTCGTGTAATTGGCGAGCGCCACGGCGTCCCGCGCCCAGCCAGCCATGGCGTCCAGCGACAGGGCGCCGAAATCCGCTCCGACCCCGACCTGACTTTCGGCGTCCGCACCGTTGCCCTGATCGTAGCCGCCAACCTGCATGAGCGCGCCGAAGCGGAACGGACCGGCCTGCACGCGATATTTGAACGCCGTGGTGGCGCGGGCGACCTCGGTGTTGCCGAACCCTGCGAAGGAGCCGGACCAGCCGAGCGGCGAGAAGGCGTTGGCGGCCTGCATCGGGTCGTACTGGATGATGGCGTCCAGAGTGAGCGTGTTGACCCGGCCGAAAGTCAGCGTCCCGTAGGTCGTGTGGTTGAGGCCGATAAAGCCCTGCGAATTGTCGAACTGGCCGGCGCGGCTCGAATCGCCGTTGGCGCTCTGCCGCGCGAGCGGCAGGCCGTTGTTGTCGAAGAGCGATCTCGGGCTGTTGGAGGGCTGGAACGTGTAGGGGTCGAAGCCCGCTTCGAGGACGCCGACAAGCGAGAAGCCATCGCCGAGCTTCTCGTTCATCTTGACTCCGATCACCGACGTGCTGAGCGCGTTGGGAGACAGAAGCCAGCGCGGGCCGTTGTTCACCTTGGTGATGAGATAGGAGACGCCCGGGCCGAAATGCCGGTTGAAGGGCGCGCCATTCGACTCCCAGCCGCCGCCGACGTCGATGGTCGCGTAGACCGTGAGACCGTATGCCGTCAGCGGGCAGTCGGCGGGCGAGGCGTTGAGCCAGGCCGCAAGCGATTCGAAGCAATTCGGAGGCGTGTTCGGCTTGTCCGTCGCCTGAAGATCGGCGGCGCGCGCAAGGCCCGCGAAGGCCATCGCCGCCAAAAACGCTAAGCCAGTCCGACGCATGCCCGCCCCTCGCCGCCCGGCGGCGCTTTTTTGGCCGGGCTCGCGGAGAAAAGGCCGGATAGAATTTAATATTGTTATAAAATCATTTGTACATAATATATGAGGCGACGAAATGAAAGGACGCGCGGGCGCTGCGTCCCCGTCCGCGCTAAGGGCGGCGTCCGGGCGACGCCCACTGGAGGATCGCGGCCTGGAGGGCGTCCGCGACCGGGGTGTGCCCGCCGGGCCCGATCACGACGAACTGCATGTCGGGCAATCCCGGTAGGCTCGCGTCGGGCGGCAGAGCCGCCAGTCCGGGCGGCATGAGCCTGCCGGAATGGGGGATGACGCCAATTCCCGCCCGCGCCGCGGCGGTGAGCCCGGCGAGGCTTCCGCTCGTGAAAGCGACCCGCCAGTTTCGTCCCGCTTTTTCGAGGGTCTCGAGGGCAAGCGCGCGCGTGACGCTCGGCGGGGGATAGAGGAGCAGCGGGAGCGGCGCCTCCGGATCGGCGCGAAAATCGGGATGCGCGCCCCAGACGATCGGCTCCTCCCACACCAGGACGCCGCGCCTGTCGCCCGCGCGTCGCTTGACGAGGATCACGTCGAGCGATCCGGCGTCGAAGGCGTCGTAGAGATGGGCGCTGAGCGCGGCCCTGAGTTCGAGGTCAACCTCCGGGTGGCGACGGACAAAGGCCGCCAGAACATCGGGCAAAGCGGAGAGGACGAAATCCTCCGACGCGCCGAACCGCAGCCGGCCCCGCAACGGCGTGTCCGACAAATGGCGCTGCAGTTTGGCCTGACTGTCGAGAATCGCCCTTGCGTGGGCGAGAACCACTTCGCCATGAGCGGTGAGAGCCACGCGATGCGTGTCGCGGTCTATGAGACGGCGATTCGTCAGGTCCTCCAGCCGCCGGATATGCTGGCTGACGGTCGATTGGCGCACGCCGAGCAACCGGCCCGCGTCGGTGAAGCTGCCCGCTTCCGCGACAGCCGCGAAGGTTTGCAGGAGATCGACGGGAATGAGATCCACGGTCATCACAATATACGATGACTGTTATCTTTGTCATCGCGATTGCGCATCAAGCGGCAAAAGCATAGCTGCACGGGCATTCACACGGGGAGCGTCTGCCATGTCCGCGATAAGGTCGCTTGTCGCCCGCCTGCCGATCGATCGCTATTTGATCTTGCTCGTCGCAACCATCGGGCTCGCGGCCTTGCTGCCGGCGCGGGGCGAGGCGGCGGGGCTTGTCGCGATCGGCGTGAACGTCGCCGTGGCGGCTCTGTTTCTGCTCTATGGCGCGCGGCTGCACCCCGAGGCGATCTGGAAGGGGCTGTCGCACTGGCGGCTTCAGGGCGTGGTGTTCGCCAGCACCTATGGGATGTTCCCGCTGATCGGCGTCGCGCTCGCCTATCTGGTCCGGGACCATTTGCCGGCCGACATCACGGCCGGACTTCTCTTCCTGTGCCTGTTGCCCTCGACCGTCCAGTCCTCGATCGCCTTCACCTCGATTGCGCGCGGCAACGTGCCCGCGGCGCTCTGCAGCGCATCGGTCTCGAACCTCGTCGGCGTGGCGCTCACGCCGCTTCTGGTCTCGCAACTGCTTCCGGTTGCAAGCGGGGGATTCTCGCTGAAGGGCTTCGAGGACATTGCGATCCAGATCCTGATCCCGTTCGCGCTCGGCCAGGCGGTCCGGCCCTGGGTCGGCGCGTGGGTCCACCGTCATCCGGTGCTGACCACTGTCGTCGATCGCGGATCGATTCTGGTCGTCGTCTATGCCGCCTTCAGCGCCGGCATGGTCGCCGGAATCTGGGGCCAGTTGTCAGCCGTCAATCTGGCGGCGGTCCTGTTGCTCGACCTCCTGATCCTGGCCATCGCGATCCTCGCAACAACCTCCGTGTCCCGCTGGCTGGGCTTCTCGCGCGAGGACGAGATCGCGATCGTGTTCTGCGGCTCGAAGAAGAGCATGGCGAGCGGAATCCCGATGGCCGCGATCCTGTTCCCCGGGCACGCGCTCGGGCTGATCGTCCTGCCGCTGATGCTGTTCCATCAGGCGCAGCTTTTCGTCTGCGCGATTCTTGCCCGCCGGTACGCTCGACGGAAAGACGCCGCGGACGCGCACGCCGCAGCGCCGGCGACCGCCTGATCCGTTTCTCAGATCACGACCGGCAACTGCCCGCCGTCCATGGCGAGGGTCGTGCCGGTGACATAGCTCGCCTTGGCCGAGGCGAGGAAAACGACGGCGTTCGCGATCTCCTCGGGGGTCGCCATTCTCCCGAGCGGCAGGCGCGCGACGCTGCGGCGCCGAGCCTCCTCCATGCTCACGCCGGAGGCGCGCGATTCCGCCGCGAGCCCCTCGGCGACGCGATCGGTCTCGGTCAGGCCCGGGCTCACGCCCACGACACGCACCCCGCTCGCGGCGTAAGCGGCGCCGAGACCGGCGGTCGCGAGCATGAGCGCGGCGTTGGCCGAGCCGCCCGCCAGATGAGTGGACGAGGCCATCTTTCCGCCCGCGCCGATCACATTGACGATCACGCCCGAGCCCCGCGCCGCCATGCGCTTCACCAGCGGATCGATGACGTTGACGTAGGAGAAGAATTTCGCGTCGAAGGCGCCGCGCCATGCGGCCGGGGTCAGATCCGGCGGCGGCGTCCGGCGCGCGGCGCCGGCGGAATTCACGAGCACGTCGATCGGGCCGAGCGCGCCCTCGACACGGTCCAGCATGGCAAGGGCCGCATCCGCATGGGCGCAGTCGGCCGCGACGCCGAAGGCGCCGTGCAGGCGCGCGACCGCCGCGTCCACGTTTCCTTGCGAGCGCGAGCAGATCGCCACCCGCGCGCCCTCGGCATGGAAGGTCTGAGCGCAGGCGAAGCCGATGCCTTTCGAGCCGCCGGTCACCAGAACAAGCTTGCCTTCGAGCCCAAGATCCATCGCGTCCCCCGATTCCGTTTAGCCAAACACATATCGTCCGGGCGCGGGCCCGAGCGCCGGCAAGCCCGCCTCGGGCCGGCCGAGCGGCGGCGGCGCGCCCGGCGCGCCCGAATGATGGCCGAGCCAGTCGAACCACGCGGGCCACCACGATCCCTCATGGGGCGTTGCGGAATCGGCCCAGCCGTCCGGATCGGGCCGGGGCGCGTCCGCGGCGGTGGTCGCAATCCGGTAGCGGGCGAGACTCGACCCCGGAGGCGCGACGACGCCGCGATTGTGCCCGCCGCTCGCGAGAGCGAAGGTGATGTCCGTGTCGCCGAGATTGTGGATCCTGAACACCGAGCGCCAGGGCGCGACATTGTCGCGCTCGGTTCCGACGACGAACATGGGGACCCGGATGTCCGGCAAAGCGACCGGGCGCCCGTCGACGATGAAATGTCCCTCGGCAAGCTCGTTGTTGAGATAAAAGTTGCGCAGGTATTCGCTGTGCATCCGGTAGGGCATCCGCGTCGCATCCGACGACCATGCGCTGAGGTCGTCGACCTTCTCCGGCTCGCCCATCAGATAATGATGGATCACGCGCGACCAGATGAGGTCGTTGGAGCGCAGCAGGTTGAATGTGCCGGCCATCTGACGCGACTGGAGCGCGCCATGCGCCCACATTTCGTCTTCCAGTAGCGCAAGCTGGCTGTCGTCGATGAAAAGCCTGAGTTCCCCCGCCTCGTGGAAGTCGGTTTGCGCGGCGAGCAGGGTCAGCGATTTCAGCCGGTCGTCGTTCTCCCGCGCCATGCCCGCGGCGGCCGTCGCCGTCAGCGTGCCGCCGATGCAATAGCCGACCAGATGCGCTTTCGCGGCGCCCGTGATCGCGAGCGCGGCGCTGAGGGCGGCCATGACGCCCTCGCGGCGATAGTCGTCGAAGCCGATGTCGCGATCCGCCGCAGTCGGGTTGCGCCAGGAAACGCAAAAGACCGTGTAGCCCTGCTCGACGAGATGGCGGATCAGCGAATTCTCGGGGCTCAGGTCGAGGATGTAATATTTCATGATCCAGGCCGGGACGATCACGACCGGCTCCGGACGGGTTTTCGGCGTCGTCGGCTCGTACTGGATGATCTCGGCGAGATGGGTGCGCTTCACGACGGCGCCTTTGGTGAGCGCGACCGTCGCGCCGGGCTCGAACGCCTTCTCGGCCGCGCTGCGCTCGCCCCGCAGGATGCGGCGAAGGTCCGCGGCGAAATTGGCCGCGCCCCGCGCGAGATTCGCGCCGCCCTCCCGGACGGTCTGATTGAGCGCCACCGGGTTCGTGAAGAGGAAATTCGAGGGCGCGACCATGTCGAGCGCCTGCCGGCCGGCGAAATTGAGCAAGGCCAGATGATGGGGGCTCGCGCCGTGGATGTTCGACGTCGCCTCGTCCCACCAGCGCTCGGCGGCGAGGCAGGCGTCGGCATAGAAGGAAAAGGGCGGCTTCCCCCATTCCTCCGCGCGGAACCGGCGATCGTCCGAGCGGGCGGGCGAGATCGACGCGGGATCGACGCCCCCGCGGAGCGACGCGCCGAGCGAGCCAAAGAGCGCGGCCTGCTTCTCGAGCCCGCTCTTCCACAGTTCCGTCTGCTTGCCGGGAGAAACGGCGAGATGCGCCGCCCAGTCGAAGGCCGCAAGCCCGAGCGCCATCGGGGAGAAGCCGCCGGCCATCTCCGCGATGGTCGCGTGGGTCATCCGGTCGAGAGGATCCTCCCCTCCGCCGGCGGGCGATGGCGGAACCGGCGCCGGCGTCGTCTGAACGCGGACAGGCGGCAAGCCCCCGCGCGCCTTCTTGACTTTCGAGACCAACGGCAGCTCCCGATCTGGACTGACCCGAGGCTCCAGGCGCCCGGACCATGACGCAAATTTGGGCGCAGTCGCTTCCGGCCGCGAGCCCCTGCGGCGATTGGCCCCGGGGCTGCCGAGACGCGACAGGCCGCCGAAACCGCCTCGCGCGGAACCGTTGCCCTATTGAAGGTGCTTCCTGAAGAACGCGATTGCGCGGCCCCAGGCGAGTTCCGAAGCCTCGCGGTCATGCACCGCCATCCGCTGCTCGTTCGCGAAAGCGTGGTCGGCGTCGTAGCGGAAGAACTCGTGCTCCTTGCCCGCCGCTTTCAGACCCTTCTCGAACGCGTCGACGGCGGCGGGCGTCACGTAATCGTCCTTGTTGGCGAAGTGGCCCTGGAGGGGCACTTTCACGTCCGAGGGCCGCGCGGCCGCCTCGGGCGGGAGCCCGTAGAAGGCGACCGCCGCGGACAGTTCCGGAATCCGCGCCGCTCCGATGATCGTGACCGCCCCGCCCATGCAGAAACCCGTGAGGCCGACTTTGGCGCCGTTGCGCCTGAGAAATTGCGCGGCGCCGCGAACGGTCTGCTCGGTCGCGTCGATGAAATTCAGCGACGACATCTCCTTCCCGGCCGCTTCCGCGTCGTGATAGGGGACGACGACGCCGCGGTAGAGATCGGGCGCGAGCGCGTCGAAGCCGGCGAGCGCGAACCGGTCGCACATCGCCTTCACCTGCTCCTGCAGGCCCCACCATTCCTGGATCACGACGAGACCCGGGGCGTCGCCCCGGGCGGCATTGGCGAGATAGCCCGCGGCGTCCGCGCCGTCCGGGCGCTTGAACGCGATCATCGTACCCATGAAAGGCTCCCTTGAGACTCAGCCGAGCTTGGACCCGTTGGTCGTCAGCATGATGGAATAGAGCGAAGTCGTGCCGCAGATGAAGAGGCGATTGCGCTTCGCCCCGCCGAACGTGACATTCGCCACGATCTCGGGGATGAGGATCCTGCCGATCAGCGTCCCGTCCGGGTCGTAGCAATTGACGCCCTCGCCGGTGCTCGTCCAGACGCGGCCGCTCCGGTCGACCCGGAAACCGTCGAAGAGGCCCGAGGTCAGTTCGGCGAAGATTTCTCCCCCCTTCACGCTCCGGCCGTTCTTGGAGACGGTGTAGCGCCGGATGTGGCGGGGGCCGTTCTCCACATGCGTCGCGCCGGTGTCGGCGACGTAGAGGAGGCTTTCGTCCGGCGAGAAAGCGAGGCCGTTCGGACGCACCATATTGTCGATGACCTTCTCGACCTCGCCGCTCGACGGATCGACGCGATAGACGTAGCAGCCGCCGATCTCCGTCTCGGCCCGGTCGCCCTCGTTGTCCGAGTCGATCCCGTAGGATGGATCGGTGAACCAGATCGAATCGTCGGATTTCACCACGGCGTCATTCGGCGAATTGAGCCGCTTGCCCTTCCAGCGGTCGGCGATGACGGTGATCGAGCCGTCGACCTCGGTGCGCGTGACCCGCCGCGTGAGATGCTCGCAGGTCACGAGCCGGCCCTGATTGTCGATCGTATTGCCGTTGGAATTGTTGGACGGCTTGCGGAAAACCGAAACCTCGCCCGACGATTCGACCCAGCGCAGCATCCGATTGTTGGGGATATCGGACCAGACGAGATAGCCGCCGGCTGGAAACCAGACCGGGCCCTCGCTCCAGCGCGCCCCGGTCCACAGCCGTTCGACCCGGATATAGCCCACGAAGCAATCGCGGAACCTCGGGTCGAGAACGACGAGCCCCGTTCCCTCAAGCTGACCGAAATACATGGAATCCTCCCTGCCCTGATTGGCCCCATGAGTGGCGCAGCGCGCCGCGGACTGCAAGTCCGGTTTCGCGCGCCGCCGCAGTCCGGATGGCGCGCAAATTGCTACGCACCTGCAACGGACCGTCATATTCGCGCGTTACCGTGACGAAAGTTGTGTTCGCCGAGTCTTGCGGGGGAGGCCTCCATCCGCCACATTGGACCCATGACCAACTCGCCGCTGCGTTCGCGACTGGTCGCGGTGCTTGGGCCGACCAACACCGGCAAGACGCATCTCGCCGTCGAGCGCATGCTGGCCCATTCCTCGGGCATGATCGGGCTGCCTCTGCGGCTTCTGGCGCGCGAGGTCTACGACCGGATCGTGAAGGCGAGGGGCGCGGCCCGCGTCGCGCTCATCACCGGCGAAGAGAAGATCGTCCCGGCCCATCCCCAGTATTTCGTCTGCACGGTCGAGGCGATGCCGCTCGACCGGAAGGTCGAGTTCCTCGCGATCGACGAGATCCAGCTCTGCGCCGACCCCGAGCGCGGGCATGTCTTCACCCATCGGCTGCTCCATGCGCGCGGCCAGTCCGAAACCATGCTGATGGGCGCGGCGACCGTCACCAACCTCATCCGCCGCCTCTGCCCGGATGCGGAGATCCAGTTCCGCTCGCGCCTGTCGCAGCTCGCCTACGACGGGCCGAAGAAGCTCACGCGCCTGCCGCGCCGCTCCGCCGTCGTCGCCTTCTCGACCGACGCGGTCTACGCCATCGCCGAACTCATCCGTCGCCATCGCGGCGGGGCGGCGGTCGTGATGGGCTCGCTTTCGCCCCGGACCCGCAACGCCCAGGTCGAGCTCTTCCAGTCGGGCGAGGTCGATTTTCTGGTCGCCACCGACGCGATCGGCATGGGCCTCAACATGGACGTGGACCATGTCGCCTTCGCGGGCCTGCGCAAGTTCGACGGGCGGCGCACGCGCGGCCTCTATTCGCAGGAGATCGCGCAGATCGCCGGCCGCGCGGGGCGCTTCCGCAAGGACGGCGCCTTCGGCGTGACGGGCGACGCCCCGGACCTCGATCCCGACGTCGTCGCGGCGGTCGAGGGCCATGTGTTCCCCGCCGTTCCCACGGCGGAATGGCGCAACGCCGCGCTCGATTTCCAGTCGCTCGCGGGCCTCGCGCGCTCCCTCGCCGCGCCTCCGCCGATGGCCGGCCTCAGGCTCTCGGACGAGGCGCAGGACGAGACGACGCTGCGCCAGCTCGCCCATGACGAACTCGTCATCCGCCGCACGCGCGACCGCGCCAATCTCATGCGCCTCTGGGAGGCCTGCCAGACGCCGGACTTCCGCAAGACGACGCAGGACGAGCACACGCGGCTGATCGGCGGGCTTTTCCAGCATCTGACGCAGGGCGACCGGCGCGTCCCCGAGGACTGGATGCAGGGCCAGATCGCCGGTCTCGACCGGCTCGACGGCGACATCGACGCGCTGTCGATGCGGCTCGCCCGCGTCCGAACGCTGGCCTATGTCGCCAACCGGGCCGACTGGCTCGCCGATCCGGCCGCCTGGCAGGCGCGGGCGCGGGACCTGGAGGACCGGCTTTCGGACATGCTGCACCAGTCGCTGATGCAGCGCTTCGTGGACCGGCGCACGAGCACGCTCCTGCGGTCGCTCCGCCATCAGGCCGGCGCGCTCATGCATGGCGTCAACGCCGACGGGACCGTGACGGTCGAGGGCCATGTCGTCGGACGGATTTCGGGCGTCTGCTTCGAGCCCGAGCGCGGCGCCTCGGCGCTGGAGGACCGGGCCTTGCGCGGCGCGGTCGAGCGCGCCGTCGCGCCCGAAGTCGCGCGGCGCCTCGGCGAGCTTGCGAGCGAAAGCGACGAGGTCTTTGCGCTTCAGGCGGATGGAATCGTGTCCTGGCGCGGGCTTGCGACCGGCCAGATCGTCGGCGGCGCGCCCTTCAAGCCGCGCGTGCGGCTCATCGGCGATTTCGGCGCCGACGCAGCCCGGGAGCGGGCCGCGCGGCGGCTCGAAGCCTTCGTCGCGGGCGAGGCGAGCCGCCGCCTCGCGCCCCTCAAGGGGCTCATCGAAGCGATCGCGACCAGCCGGCTGCGCGGCCTGGCGCGCGGCGTCGCCTATCAGCTCGTCGAACAATCCGGCGTGCTCGACCGCCGCCGCGCCCATGAGCACATCAGCGCGCTGAGCAAGAACGAACGGCGCGCGCTCAAGGGGCTCGGCGTGCGCTTCGGCGCTTTCTCGCTCTATCTGCCGGGCCTGTTCGCGCCGGAGGCGCGCGTGATCGGCGAGGTCTTCGCGGCGCTGGCCGCCCCGCGCTGGCGCCCTTCGCCGGACGCGCTCGGCGCAGCCCCCCGTCCCCTCCCGCCGCCCGAGGCGCTGGGGCTCAGGGGCCTCGCCGTGGTTGGCGGCCTTGTCGTCCCGGTGCTGGCGCTGGAGCAGCTCGACGCGCTGTCGCGCGCCAATCCCGCTTTGCACGGCCTTGTGGAGCTTACGCCGGAACTGACGGCGGCGCTCGGCTGGACGCGCGGGCAGGCCGAGGACATCCTGCGGGCGCTCGGCTTCGTGCGCACGCGCAAGGCGGATGAGACGCGCCCGAGCCAATGGCGCCGACGGATCATCGCGACCCGCCCGCTCGGCCAGCCGGCGCCCGCGAAGGACGCAGCGAGCGCGCTGGCCGTCGTCTCCGCCGGCGCGTCCCGCCGCGCCGAAGGGCGCAACGCAGCCCGAGCCGCGCCGCCAGCCGCAGAAATCCCCGCGACGCAGATGGCGCAAGCGCGCCGGAAGCGCCGCCCCACCCCCCAACGGAGCTCCTCATTGAACGAATCCGCTGACGCTTGCCGAATCGACGTCTGGCTCTGGCGCGCCCGTTTCTTCAAAACGCGCAGCCTCGCCGCAAGGGTGATCGAGGAAGGGGGCGTCCGGATCGCGCGCGGTCCGTCGCGCGCGCCCCTCGACAAGCCGAGCCGGCCTGTGCGTCCCGGCGACGTGCTGACCTTCGCGCAAGGGCAGCGCTTCCTCGCGGTGCGCGTCGAGGGATTGGGCGAGCGGCGCGGCCCCGCGCCCGAGGCGCAGACGCTCTATAGCCTGCTGGACGGCCCCTCGCCGGTATAGGCTGAATCGCGCCCTCGGCGAAGGCGCCGCGCTCCGGGATCAGCGACGAACCTGCCGGGCGACTTGAGGCCCGGATCAAAGGGCGCCACTATTCGCGCCCATCCTGCCGGCGCGGTTTGCCGGAGGACTTTTGAGAGAGCGTTTTTCCTTCAGACGGTTTGCAGGCTCGGGGGCCGTTCCCGTCCTCCGATCAAAATGTTTTGAAGCGTAGCGTCGGGAGGGCGGGTTCCCATGAGCTGGACGTTTCTGACGGTTCTCATTGTCATTGTCGCGGGCGCCGCGGCCTATCTCTTCCTGAACTTTCGCAAGCTGATCGCCAATGTCCGGCCGGGCGCAGGCGCGAACGGATCGGACGCCGACGCGGAGGCGGCCAATGTCGGCGCGTCGACGCTGATCATCGGAACCTGGGTCATCATCTTCGCGCTCGTCGGCGTGGCCGCGATCCTCGCGTGGAGCTTCGGGCAGACCGGCGCCGCAGGGGCTCCCGGGCCGTGGCGAACCTTCGGACTCATGGTGCTGATCGGACTCGCATCCGCCGCGGCCGGCGCCCTGCTCGGCTTCCTTTTCGGCATACCGAGGACCCTCGACCCGGCGAGCCGCGTCGCGGTGGCGAACGCCGCGGCGGAAGGCGGACCCGCCGCCAGCTCTCAGGCCGCGCTCGCCGCAAACACCAATCTCGAGCGCGTTTCGGACTGGCTCACGACGCTCCTGATCGGAGCGACGCTCGTTCAGGCCGGGAAGGTCGTCGACTGGGTCGGTTCTCTCGGAACCACGTTCAGCGGCGATGTCACGATCGCGACGCTGACGCCCCTCATCGTCGTCTATTATTCGGCGCTGGGATTCCTTGGCATCTATCTGGTCACGCGGCTCTATCTGACCTTCGCGCTTCGACAGACGCTCGCATTGCTCACCGGCGCCAGCGGTCCGAGGATTTCGTCGATGAAAATGCCCCCCGGCGACCACGGAGCCGCCTATAGCCCGGTCGCAATCCAGGCGAGCGGGGGAACGGCGCCCCTGCGCTGGGCGAGCCATGGCCTGCCCGCCGGCCTGAGCCTGGACCCGGGCACGGGAACAATCAGCGGGACGCCAGGCGCCGCGGCCACGAGCAAGTTCGTCGTCGTGGTCACGGACAGTTCCACCCCGCCGCTGTCCGATTCGGCCGAGATCGAAATCGTCGTTCGCTGAGCCTTCGTCGAAGTTGCGACTCCGCCCGGCGCGTTCGCTCAATATCCCGCCGCCAGCGTTCCGCGCTGCCTGAGGTCGGAGGCGCCGGTGAGCGTCCCGTCCGGCGCGCGGGCGATCGTATTGGCCGAGCCCATCGCTTCGCGCAGGACCACCTTGTGGCCCATCGCTTCGAGGAGCTTCACCGTGTCGGGCGAGATTCCGCGCTCGATGCGCACTTCGTCGGGCCAGAGCTGGTCGTGGACGCGCGGCGCGTTCTCGGCCTCGGCGACATTGAGGCCGTGGTCGATGACGTTCGACACGATCTGAACGACGGTCGTGATGATGCGCGAGCCGCCCGGGCTTCCGGTGACGAGCTCCACATGGCCCTGCCCGTCGAGCACGAGGGTCGGGCTCATCGAGGAGAGCGGCCGCTTCGAGGGGCCCGGCGCATTGGCGTCGCCGCCCATGAGGCCATAGGCGTTCGCCGCTCCCGGCTTGGCGGCGAAATCGTCCAGCTCGTTGTTGAGCAGCACGCCGGCGCCGTCGGCCACGAGGCCCGATCCATAGGAGAAGTTCAGCGTATAGGTGTTCGACACCGCGTTCCCATCGCCGTCGACGATCGAAAAATGCGTCGTCTGGTCGCTCTCGTAGCGCTGCGGCTCGCCGGGGCGAATGTCGGCCGCGGGACGGGCCTTGTCCGGCGAAATCTTCGCGCGCAGCGAATTGGCGTAAGGCTTCGAGACGAGGCCCTTGAGCGGAACCTTCACGAAATCCGGATCGCCGAGCCAGGCCTCGCGATCGGCGTAGGCAAGCTTTTCCGCCTCCGCCATGGCGTGGATCGTGGCGGCCGAGTTCAGGCCCCATTCCGCGAGCGGATAGCCTTCGAGGATGTTGAGGATCTCCACGACATGCGCGCCGCCCGAGGATGGCGGCGGCATCGAGACGATCGTGTGGCCGCGATAGGTCCCGCCGACCGGCGCCCGCTCGACGGCGCGATAATTCGCAAGATCGGCCGTCGTCATCCGCCCGCCGGCCGCCTGCACCGCGTCGGCGATCTTCCGCGCGACGGGGCCTTCGTAGAAGCCCGCCGCGCCCTCCCGCGCGATGGTTGCGAGCGTCGCCGCCAGATCGTCGAGCGCGATATGGGCGCCGACCTCGGGAACGGAGCCGTCCGGCTTCAGAAAGATATGCGCCGACGACGGATGCCGGGCGAGCATGGGCTGCGCCCATTGCAGCGAATCGGCGAGGTCCTGATCGACCGTCAGCCCTTGCCGGGCGAGCGCGATCGCGGGCGCGACGAGTTCGCCGAAGGTGAACCGGCCCGAGCCATATTTGCGCCACGCGAGCTCCAGGCCCGCCACCGTCCCCGGCACGCCGACCGCGAGGCCGGAGAAGCGCGACTTGAACGGATCGGCCTCGCCATTGGCGTCGAGGAACACGTCCTTCGTCGTCGCCGCCGGCGCGGTTTCGCGATAGTCGATCGCGGTGGTTTTGCCGTCGCTTGCGCGATGAACGAGCATGAACCCGCCGCCGCCGATGTTTCCGGCGCGCGGCAGCGTCACCGCGAGCGCGAAGCCGACCGCGACCGCGGCGTCCACCGCGTTGCCGCCGAGCCGCAGCACTTCGAGCCCGACCCGCGAGGCCGTCGCGTTCTGCGTGACGACCATGCCATGCTTCGCCACGACCGGCAGCGCCGTGGCGTAGGGCGAGACGGGCGGCAGCGGATCGCCGAGCGCGGCGACGGGAAAGAAGGCAATAAGGGCGAAGAGGACGCGGAGAATTTTCAAGGCGGACCGGTCTCGGGTTGGGTAAGGCATGAACATAGCAGCCTGAGGAGGAGCGTGCGCGCCGAGGCTCACCCGATCTCCATCACGGCCCCGCGCGCGAGGCGCGGCGCGAGCTTTCGCATGTCGGCTGCCGAAATGGCGACGCAGCCGGCGGTCGGCGTCAGGCCCGGGCGCGCGAGATGGAAGAAGATGGCGCTGCCCCTGCCCTTCGCGCGGCGCGAGAAATTCTGGTCGAGCACGAAGGTCAGATCGTAGAGGCCGTCGTCGCGCCACATGCGGTCGGTGCAATCGGCGGCGGGCAGGCGCACGGGACGGTTGTAGCGCGGGCTCTTCGGGTCCTCGCACCAGCCCTGATCGCGCCGCATCGACTTCAGCGGAACGCCGCCGGCCTGCGGCCGCTTCCGGTCCGGGCGGAAATAGCCCCAGAGGATCGGGTAGCGCCCGGCCGGCGTGCCGCCGTCGCCCTCGCGCTTCGCCCGCACGATCCCCGCGGGCCCGAGCGCGCAGCGGATGCGGAACGGCCCGGCCGTGAGCCAGCCTTGCGCGCGGTTCATGGGCGCGGCGCGGACGCGGAGGCGGGAGAGTCGGTCAGGCATCGCCGGCTCTTTGCCAGAAGCGCCGTCGGCAGTCACGGCGCGCCTCAATCCAGCGTCCGCCGGAACCGCAGCAGCGCCACGATCATGAACGCCGGCACGAAGAGGCAGAGCATCGTGAACTCGAAGCCGATCTCGCTCCAGTTCGCGCCCTTCAGCATGATCGCGCGCACGACGCGCAGGAAATGCGTCATCGGCAGAAGGTTGCCGAGACCCTGCGCCCACAGCGGCATCCCGTCGAACGGGAACATGAAGCCCGAGAGCAGGATCGAGGGCAGCAGAAAGAAGAAGGTGAGCTGCATCGCCTGCATCTGCGAGCGGGCGAAGGTCGAGAACGCGTAGCCGATCAGCACCATCGCGAGCACGAACACGAGCACGCCGGTCAGCAGCATCGTGAGCGAGCCCACGAACGGCACGCCGAAGAGGAGCCTCGCCGCCGCCAGAATCACCGCCACCTGCACGGCGCCGACGAAGAAGAAGGGCAGCACCTTGCCGAGCATGATCTCGGAGCCGTTGGCCGGCATCGCGAGCAGGTTCTCCATCGTGCCGCGCTCGATCTCGCGCGTCAGCGCGACCGAGGTCATGATCGTCATGGTCATCTGCAGGATGACGCCGAGCAGGCCCGGGACGATGAAGAATTGCGAGACGCCTTCGGGATTGTAGCGCTTGTGGATGACGATGTTGAGCTGCTGGTCCTGCGTTTCCGCCGTCTCCAGCTCGCGGCCCTGCTCGCGCACGAGCGCGCGCTGGGCCAGTTCGCCGAGCGCCCCTATGGCGTTGCTCGCGGCGGCGGGATCGGTGGCGTCGGCCTCGACGAGAATCTGCGGCTTGTCGCCGCGATCGACGCGCACCCCGAAATCGCTCGGGATGATGACGAGGAAGGACACGTCGCCCTTCTGGATCAGCGCCTCCGCCTCGGCGCCGGTCTTCGGGCGCGCGACGAAGCGATAATAGTTGCTGACCTCCAGCGCCGAGACGATGGCGCGCGAATAATGGTCCTGTCCGAGCGCCAGCAGCGCGGCGTCGAGCCGCTTCGGGTCCGTGTTGATCGCGTAGCCGAAGAGGATCAGCTGCATGATCGGGATGCCCAGCATCATCGCGAAGGTGACGCGGTCGCGCCGCATCTGCACGAATTCCTTCGCCAGGATCGCTTCGAGGCGAACGAAGAACAGGCGGATCACGGGCCCCTCGCGGAGGGCGCGCCATGCGCATTCGCTTCGGCGCTCATGAAGTGGATGAAGACGTCCTCGAGGCTCGTCTGGTCCGGCGCGATTGCGAGCCCATGCGCGGCGGCGTATTCGCCAAGCTCGCTCGCGAGCTTCGCCTGATCGAGGCCCACGACATGCAGCGTCGCGCCGAAGGGCGCGACCTGGCTCACCGCGTCGAGGGCGAGCAGATCGTTCTTCACCGATTCGCCGCCGTGGCCACGCACGACGAAAGTGTGAAGGCCGGACTGGCGCACCACCTCCTCGACCGTTCCGGTCGCGAGCATCCGCCCGTAGGAGATGTAGCTGATGCGATGGCACCGCTCGGCTTCGTCCATGTAATGGGTCGAAACGAGCACGGTGAGCCCTTCGGCGGCGCGGCGGTGGATCTCGTCCCAGAACTCGCGCCGCGCCTTCGGATCGACGCCCGCGGTCGGCTCGTCGAGCAGCAGCAGCTTCGGCCGGTGCATGATGCAGGCGGCGAGCGCCAGCCGCTGCTTCCAGCCGCCCGAGAGCGTCCCCGCCAGCTGATGGCGCCGGGCGGTCAGCCCCAGATCGGCCAGCGTTTCGTCGACGATCGCGCGGCGGGGCCTGAGATCGTAGAGCCGCGCGACGAAGAGCAGATTTTCCTCGATCGTCAGGTCCTCGTAGAACGAGAACCGCTGCGTCATGTAGCCGACCTCGGCCTTGATGCTGCGGCTCTCGCGGATGACGTCGTAGCCGAGCACGGTCCCCTCGCCGTCGCTCGGCGTCAGAAGGCCGCAGATCATGCGGATGGTCGTCGTCTTGCCGGACCCGTTCGGCCCGAGGAAGCCCACGATTTCGCCGGCGCCCACGGCGAGCGAGATATGATCGACGGCCGTCGCGTCGCCGAAGCGCTTCGTGAGATTTCTGACGTCGATGACGTTCATGAGCGTGGGCCCGGCAGATCGACGTCGACGATCTGCCCCGGCTGCAGGCGCAGCGGCTTGTCGGCGGCCGCGCGCGCTTCGACGAGATAGACGAGCGTCTGCCGGTTCTCGCGCGAATAGATGACGGGCGGCGTGAATTCCGCTTCGCGCGCGATATAGGTGATGCCCGCCGTCAGCCCCGGCTCGCAACCGTCGCAGCGGAGGTTGAGAACCTGGCCGAGCGAGAGCGAGGACAGCTCCGCCTCCGGCACATAGACCTTCACCTTCACCGCATGACGGGGAAGGAACGACACGACCGGCGCGGAAGGCCCGGCCACATCGCCGACGCGCCGGATGATGTCCGACACATAACCGTCCGCCGGCGCCACGAGCTGGCGCTGGCCGAGCCGCCAGCGGGCGTTGTCGAGCGCGGCCGAGGCCTGATCCACCTTGTCGCGGGCGGCGCGAATTTCGTCGTCGCGCGCGGGAAGCTTCGCCACCGCGAGATTGGCGGTGAGCTGGAGCGCCCGCGAGACGGCGACGTCATAGGCCGTCTGGGCGGCGTCGAGCTCGGCCTGGGCGGCGAAGCCGCGCGCGTTCAGCTCCTTCCGGCGCGCGAGCGTGCGGCCTGCGTCCTGCTGCTGCACCTCGGCGGCCGCGAGGTCGGCGGCGATGGCGGCGATCTCCTCGGGCCGCTTGCCGTAGAGGATATTGGCGAGCTCCGCATGCGCCTGGCTGAGCGCCGCCTCGGCGTTGTGCACGGCGATGTCCGCGTCGGTCGTTTCGAGCGTGGCGACCCGATCGCCCATCTTCAGGACGTCGCCGCGCCGCACATATTCGGTGGTGATGCGGGCGACGTCGATCGGCGCGATGTCCACATATTCGCCCTCGATATAGCCGACCGCAATGTTGGCCGGCGGCGCGCAGAAGGGCAGGATCTTCGCGAGCAGCGTCACGCCGCAGATCATTTCGAGGATCACGGGCCCGCCCTCCCCGCCCGGTCGAGCGCGGCGGCGAGGTTGCCGACGACGGCGCGGCGGATCGCCTCGCCCTCGCGCGCGCCGATGTCCTTCCATTCCATGCGCCTGAGGACGGCCGGCCGCGCGATGCGGAAATAGACGATCTGGGCCAGCATCGCGAAGACGGCGAGCCGCGTCGCTTCGCTCCCGGCCTCCGCCCCCGTCGCCCGCGCCCAGACCGCGCAGGCGCGGGCATGAAGGGGGCCGAAGGCGCCATAGAGCCGCTCGAAGGCCTCGGAGGGCTCGAACATCTCGCGCATCACGAAACGGGCGAGCGTGCGCCCCTGGCCCTGCACGACAATGGCCTCGACCATCGCGCCGGCGAGCCGCTCCAGCGCGGCGCGGGCTTGCGGAGGCGTAAGGCCCTCGGGCTCGCCCGCGGCGGCGCTCGCATTCGCGGCGATCCGCTGGATCGTCTCGGCGACGAGGTCGGCGCAGGCGAGGCGCAGGCCCTCCTTCCCGCCGAAATGATAGGCGATGGCCGCGATATTGGCGCCGGCCGCCGCCGCGATCTCGCGGGTCGAGGCGGCCTCGAAACCCTTTGCGCCGAAAAGGTCGAGCGCCGCCGAAACGAGGGCGGCGCGGGTGGCGTCGGAGCGCGAGGGCGCGAGGCTTTCGGGCGCAGGCGGTTCGGGCGCGGGGATTTCAGGCGCGGACATGGCCCCGAGGATAGGGCGAGGCGCAGCCTCAATCAATCGTTTGATTGATTACTGCGACACTATGCCCCGGCGCGGGAAAGGCGAGGCGCCTTCGCGCGCAATCGCCGGTTCACGCGGCTGCCCGATGCGTTCTCATGGAAATCGAGAACCGCGCTCGCGATCCATGCGGTTTGGTACGGTTGATAACAATTGACTTGATGTCCACAAGACGCTGCGGGTCACGCCTGCGATGGCGGCGGGAGGAGCAATCTGTTGACAAACGTAAACACTCCCTCCATCATTGGGGGGATGGATGGCTAGGCCGCGCCACCCCAACAAGGAAATTGAGGAAGCGGTCGCTCATGCCGAAAGCCTGGGCTGGACGGTCGAGATATCACAGGGTCATGCATGGGGGCGTCTGCTTTGCCCACACCACACACGAGACGGGTGTATTGTCTCCGTCTGGTCAACTCCGCGCAATTGCCAAAATCATGCGAAGGCCGTGCGGCGCGTAGTCGAGCGTTGTGGTCATAAACGAGAGGAGGATAGTGATGAAAACCTATGAATTCACTGTCGTCTCTAGTTGCCCGGACGCCGATATCGCGTCGCTTTCCGAAAAACTGTTTGAGGCCGGGTGCGACGACGCGATCGTTTCATTGCAGAAAGGCGTTGCGATTATCGAGTTTGATCGAGAGGCAAAAAATTTCTACCATGCCCTAAAGTCCGCCATGGCAGATGTGCGGCGGGCCGGGGCGGAAGTGTTGCATATCGGGCCAGATCATCTTGTCAGTCTGTCGGACATCGCGGTCAGAGCCGGGATCACTCGGGCGGCCGTCTCCAACTATGCGAAAGGCATTCGTGGGAAAAGCTTTCCTCTCCCGATTGTCAGAGCTACGACCGACACGCCCCTTTGGGATTGGGTCGATGTCGCACGGTGGCTTGCCCGTCATGGAAGGTTGACGATTTCGGATATTGTGCAGGCGAGAATTGTCAGGCGCGAGAGCGAAAAACTTCTCAGGCGCAGGGACCATTTGCGCGCGGCTTGAGGGGAATTTATAACATTTCATAATTGAATAATACCGAGAGTTCGACATTTTCTTGCCGAACGGGGCCTTCGCCCCGATAGTGGGGGAAGCTCCTGCGAAGCCGTTTTCGGGCGCGGGCCGAACAGGAGCGCGCGACGCCCGGCGCGACTCAGAAAGGAGGGCGAGGCGATGCGTCACGCCCATGCCCGCACGGGAATCGATCCCATTCCGGCCCCGGCTCAACCGCGGGTTGTAGGGCGCGGTCGATGACCGCGCCTGGGCGGGCTCAGCGAGCCCGCCCTACAGAGACCATGGCGCGGCGCCCGGTTCAGGAGTTCCACACGACGCTAAAATCGAACTCAAGCTCCTGATATCCCACGAAACGGAACGCTAAAATGTGGCGCTCCCGCCACAATCCGGCGCTCCAGCGGCGCTTTCCCGAAGCTCGATTCCCGGACCTCCGCGCCTTGACTTCGCCGCCTCCGCCCGCCAGTTTCCCGCGCCGCCGCGCTCCCGGCGGTTTGCCCCAAAGGCCGGAATGCGCAGCTACCTCAGTTTTGAAACTTCCGTCGCCGATATCGATGCGCGCATCGACGAATTGCGCGCGGTCGCGGCCAACGGCGAGTTGTCCGCCCTCGCCGACGAAATCGCCAAGCTGGAGGCCAAGTCCGAGAAGGCGCTCGCCGACCTCTACGCCAGCCTCACGCCCTGGCAGAAGACCCAGGTCGCGCGCACCCAGGACCGGCCGCATTTCGTGGATTATGTCGGCGCGCTGATCGAGGACTTCACGCCGCTCGCCGGCGACCGTCAATTCGGCGAGGACGAGGCGATCATCGGCGGATTCGGCTGGTTCGAGGGCCGGTCGGTCTGCGTGATCGGCCAGGAGAAGGGCCACAGCACCGAGAGCCGGCTTCAGCACAATTTCGGCATGGCGCGCCCCGAAGGCTACCGAAAGGCCGTGCGCCTGATGGGGCTCGCGGACCGGTTCGAACTGCCGGTCATCGCGCTGGTCGATACGGCCGGCGCCTTTCCCGGGGTGGACGCCGAGGAGCGCGGGCAGGCCGAAGCGATCGCCCGCTCGACCGACGCCTGCCTCTCGCTCGGCGTTCCGAATGTCGCGGTCATCATCGGCGAAGGCGGCTCGGGCGGCGCGGTCGCCATCGCGACCGCGAACAAGGTGCTGATGCTCGAACATGCGATCTATACCGTCGCCTCGCCCGAGGCCTCGGCCTCGATCCTGTGGCGGGATTCCTCGCGCGCCCAGGACGCGGCGACGAGCATGAAGATCACCGCGCAGGACCTCATCAAATTCGGCATCATCGACGGGATCATTGCCGAGCCGGTCGGCGGAGCCCATCGCGACCCGGCCGCCGCCCTCGCGGCGACCGGCCGCGCGATCGGCGAGGCGCTCCGGTCGCTCGCGGGCATGAGCCCGGACGAACTCCGCAACGCGCGGGCGGAGAAGTTCCTCGCGATGGGGCGGAAGATCTAGGAAAGGCCCGGCGCGAAGACCGGAGGGGGAGGCCCATGCTGCAGACCTGGCGCTGGTTCGGCCCGGACGATCCGGTGAGCCTTGCGAATGTCGCGCAGGCGGGCGCGCGGGGAGTCGTCACCGCGCTCCATCATCGCAACCAGGGCGAGGTCTGGCCGGTCGAGGACATCGCGAAGCGGCGGGCCGAGATCGAGGGCGCGGGCCTCGTCTGGCCGGTCGTCGAGAGCATCGGCGTCGGCGAGGAGATCAAGACGCGCACGGGCGCCTTCCGCGAGAAGATCGCCAACTACAAGCAGTCGCTCCGCAACGCCGCGCGGGCGGGCGTGCAAGTCTTCTGCTACAACTTCATGGCGATCACCGACTGGACCCGCACGGACCTCAACTGGCCCCTGCCGAACGGGGGAACGGCGCTCCGCTTCGACGCGGTCGATTTCGCCGCCTACGATCTCCTGATCCTGAAGCGCGAGGGCGCGGAGGCGGACCATCCGCCCGAGCGGATAGCCGCCGCGAAGACGCGGTTTTCGGCCATGACCCCGGCGCAGGCCGAGGCGCTCGAGCGCACGCTGATCGACTGGCTGCCGGCGCGCGACTTCACCTACGACCGCGAGAGCTTTCGCCGCGCCCTCAAGCGCTACGCCGACGTCGGCGTCGAGGACATGCGGGCCAACCTCATCGCCTTCGTCCGCGAGATCACGGAAGTCGCCGACGAGGAGGGCGTGCGGCTCGCCATCCATCCCGACGATCCGGCCTTTCCGATCTTCGGCCTGCCGCGCGTGCTGTCGACCGCCGACGACGTGCGAAAGCTCTTCGCCGCCGTGCCTTCCCGCGCCTGCGGGCTGACGCTCTGCGCGGGCTCGTTCGGCTCCAATCCGGCGAACGACCTTGTGGCGATGGCGCGCGAGTTCGGGCCGCGGGTGCATTTCGCGCACTTGCGCAACGTGAAGCGGGAGCCGGACGGCTCGTTCCACGAGGCCGACCACCTCGCCGGGGAAACGGACATGGTCGCGCTGGCGGCCGCGATCATGGCGGAAGAAGACCGCCGCCGCGCGGAAGGCCGCGCCGACGCCGAGATCCCCATGCGGCCCGACCACGGGCATCTCTTGGGCGACGACGGCGCGAAGCGCGTGAACCCCGGCTATTCCTTCATCGGCCGCCTCAAGGGCCTGGCGGAGTTGCGCGGCGTGATCCAGACGGTCGAGGCTTTCCGGGCGGGACGCGTCTCATAGGCTCGTCCCTTCCCGCGTCGGACTGAGGACAAAGGAACGCGAGCCGGCAGAATTTCGTTGACGCGAAAAGGACGCGAGCGGCGTACACAAAGCGGACCTGGAATGAGCCACATGCCTTCAGCGGTCCCCGAGGGGCGCGCGCGACCCAACATCCTCCACGCGGGGATCGCGCTGGCGCTCGTCGCGACTGCTGGATTCCTTGGCTGGCTCGCCACCGAGCCGAATCTGGCTTGGCACGCCGGCCTGCGGAAGCCGTGGTTCAACCCGCCGAACGCCGTCTTCGGACCGGTCTGGACCGTCCTCTATCTTCTGATGGCCTTCGCCTTCTGGCGCGTTCTCAACCTGTCTCCCTCGACCTCCGGGCGGTCGACGGCGATCAGGTTATTCCTCGCCCAGCTCGCGCTCAACGCGCTCTGGTCCTTCCTGTTTTTCGGCGCGCACAGCCCACTCGCGGGGCTTCTCGACATTGTCCCGCAGCTTGCGCTGATTGTCGTGACGATGCTCGCGTTCTGGCGGCTCGACGCGCCTGCTGGCCTCGCCCTGCTGCCGCTTGCCTTCTGGGTCGGTTTTGCCACGATCCTCAATTTCGCGATCTGGCGGCTGAACTGACATTGAGTTGCGGCCAACCTGCCTTAGATTCGCTGGCGCCGCGGCGGTTTGACGAGCCGCGAGGAGGAAACGGCATGTCGAGCGCATTCGTCGCCCGTGATTACAGTCTCATCGGGCCCGAGGCGGAGAAGGCGGCGGTCGCCGGCCTCGTCTCGGCCAAATGGTATGCGCCCAACATCTCACGCGCCGAGCTCAAGGAGCTCATGAAGCGCGAGGATGGGCCGGCGATCCGCGACACGACCATCTGGATCGGCGCGATGATCGTCTCCGGCGCGCTCGGATGGTGGTTCTGGGGCAGCTGGGCGGCGGTCCCCTTCTTCATCGTCTATGGCGTCCTCTATGGCTCGGCCTCCGACAGCCGCTGGCACGAATGCGGGCACCGCACCGCCTTCAAGACCCAGTGGATGAACGACGCGGTCTATCAGCTCGCCTGTTTCATGATCCTGCGCGAGCCCGAGATCTGGCGCTGGAGCCATACCCGCCACCATACGGACACGGTCATTGTGGGCCGAGACCCGGAGATCATCACGCCGCGTCCGCCGGACGTCGTCTCTCTGCTTCTGAACATCTTCGCGCTGAAGACGGCGGTCCTGTTCCTGCGTGGGCTCGCCGTCCATGCGAGCGGCCGGATGACGGAGGAGGAGAAGACCTTCGTTCCCGAAACCGAGCGGCCGAAGGTCTATCGCACGGCGCGCATCTATCTCGGAATCTATGCGCTGGTCATCGTCGCCTGCATTGCGTCCGGCTCGGTCCTGCCCGCGATGTATGTGGGACTGCCCTCGCTCTACGGCTCATGGCTGCAACTCTACTTCGGCTGCACGCAACATCTCGGCCTCGCCGAGGACGTGCTCGACCACAGGCTCAACTCGCGCACGGTCTACATGAACCCGGTGTTCAGGTTCCTCTACTGGAACATGAACTACCACGTCGAGCACCACATCTTCCCGCTGATCCCCTATCACGCGCTTCCCAGGCTGCACGAGAAGATCAAGGCGCAATGCCCCGAGCCCTATCCGAGCACGATCGCCGCTTATCGCGAGATCCTCCCGACGCTGGCGCGGCAACTCAAGGACCCCACCTATTTCGTGAAGCGCGAGCTGCCGCCGACGGCGACACCGCTGCCGCAGGCGCCAGCCGCAGCCGCAGCCAAGGCGTGAGACACACGCGAGACTAGAGGAGATTCGAGATGAGCGACGGCTGGATCGACGCGGGCGCCGCGGACCGCGTGGGGCCGGAGGACGTGGCGCCCTTCGAGCATGGCGGCCGGCAATACGCACTCTACCGCACTGTGGATGACCGCTACTTCGCGACCGACGGACTTTGTACGCACGAACAGGTCGAACTCGCCGACGGCTTCGTTTCAGGCACGATCATCGAATGCCCGATGCACAATGGCCGGTTCGACTTCACGACGGGCGAAGCGAAGGGCGCGCCGGCCTGCGTCAATCTCGCGACCTACCCGGTGAAGATCGAGAGCGGGCGCATCTTCATCAAGCTCGACTGAGGACAGACATCCCATCAAAGCTTCTCTTTGAACCATAGAGGCGGAAAGGACGAGGCGACGAGCACCTGGGTCGCGCCGCGGGGCTCCCGGGCGGCATTGTGTCCCGCGCGCCCTGGCGAACCCTTATGCAGCAGGGTCTTCGAAAGAAATGCGACGAGCGGCGTCTTGCCCCGCCCCGACAAAGTTCGACTGGCGACGGTGTCGAGACAACGCACGCATCCCGTCTGACCCGGCGCCGACGCCAGGCGGCGCGCCGGCTTCCGCGGCGAGGCTGGCGTTTGCGGCGCAGCCCGCGCCGGGAGCGCGGCGACCCGCGCCGTCTTCTCCTTCCGAGCGCCGGTTGTGGCCACCGATGTCCGGAGCCCCGAGCAATTGTCCCGGTTCGCGGCCAGCGCGCCCAGGGGTGAAATGTCGACGAGAGAGGTGACTGTGAAAGGAGACAGGTCCTGCGGCGGCTCCTGCGCCGATTTTTCCTGAGGCGCCGGCTGGGAGGGAACGCTTTTGGCAGCCGCGCTCGCCAGGACGAAAAGATCGCCATCGGCGCCGTGAACGCCAATGTCCCGCAAGCCAGCCGGCGCAATCGCCAGACCAACCAACAAGGTCGCCACTGCGACGCCCATCCCGAATCGCTTCTTCACCACTGCCGCCTCCCCGAAATGCGCCCCCTCCGTCTCAAATAATGGCTTCATCTGACCGCGAGTCCGCTCCGCAGTCAATCGAGGCTCGGCGTCGGCAGCGTCCTGTCCTGGTAGCTGCCAGCAATTTCGTGCGTTTTCGCAGCGATTCGACGCTTGTTTGCGGCGTTTTCGGCTTGAAAGAGAGCATTTCGAGAGAATTTTCGGCGGAAAATCGGCCGAAAACAATGCCATTTTCTTCCGCGAATCGGGACTTTCCAAGGACTTGCGCTGACATTTCCTTCCGGCGGTCACTCCTCACGCGTCACACGGACTATGAACAGATTTCGCGGGACTCCATCTCTTCAAGGCCTTGGCGGCTGTTTTGTTTCGCACCTTCGCACCTTCGCACTTTCGCACCCGTCGCGTACGACGGCCTGCCACGATCCGGTCGACGCTCTTGATATTGCCGCCCCACGCAGGGCATCGGCGGCAGGCTTCGCGATTTCACGCATGTGCGGCTTCCGATTTGACGGCGATGAAGCATCATACCGGACAATTCATAAAATCAGAAGAAATTGTTCATATTTTCTCTTTTTCATAAGTTACAGAGGCGCGCTCCGGAATCGATCGCCGCCGTCCATTGCGCGTTTCAACACCGCACTTCGATCGACGATGTCAGCAGCCCGTCAGCGTCGGCGCTTTGGCCGACATGGATCTCGAACCGCCCCGGTTCGAGGACGGCTCGAGGTTCTGTCCGACGAAGGCAAGCGCCGCGACCGGCAGGCGCCACTCGGCGCGCAGAGCCGCATGCGCCGCGAGACTGATCTTGCGCACGCCCTTGAGTTCGAGAACCGGGCGCGCCACGCTCGCGACGGGATCGCGGACGAACAGAAACAGCGTCGCCTCGCCGGGCGTCTCGCTGACATTCCGAACCTCGACCGAGACATGAATTGTCTCGTCCATCCTCGCGACGGCCGGATCGCAACGCAGGTCGGACAGCATGAAGCGGCTGTACGAGAGGCCATGCCCGAACGGGAATTGCGGCGTCGCGGGGGAGTCGAGGTACGAACTCGTATAGTGCACCCCGGGCGCCGTCGGCCGGCCGGTCGCCCGCTGACTATAATATATCGGCAGTTGGCCGACGGAGCGCGGCCAGCTTACCGGGAGCCTGCCCGAGGGATTGAACTTGCCCGTCAGGACGTCCGCGATCGCATGGCCCGCCGCCACGCCGAGGAACCATGTCGCGAGCACCGCGTCGGCCCGGTCGAAAAGCCATGGCAAGGCGAGCGGCCGCCCGGAGGACAAAAGAACGATCACCGGCTTGCCGACGCCGAGGACGGCCTCGGCGAGCGCCCGCTGGCGTCCCGGCAGGCCGAGATGGGTGCGGCTCGCCGCTTCGCCGCTCATTGCAGCCGCTTCGCCGAGGCAAAGGACGACGATCTCGGCGCGCCTGCAAAGCGCAACGGCAGGGGCGATTCCCCCCTCGTCCTCCCCTTCGATGTCGACCCCCGGCGCGAAATCGACCCGGCGGCCGGGCACCGCGGCCTTGAGCCCTTCGAGAATGGACGTCACGTCATCCGGGCGGCCCGCCGACGCCCAGGATCCGAGCATTTCCGCCTGCGCCGAGGCCAATGGCCCGACGACGGCGATCGGGCCGCCGCTGGCGGGAAGAGGCAGGACGGGACGGCGATGCGTCAACAGAACGATCGCGCGCCGCGCGGCCTCCCGCGCCAGCGACCGCCGGGCCTCGCCGCTTCCGGCCTCGCGCGATCCGCGCCGATACGGGTCATCGAAGAGGCCGAGACGTTCCTTGAGCCTGAGCACCCGCCGAACGCTCGCGTCGATATCCGCCATCCTGACGCGGCCCTCGCTCAGAGCTTCCGGAAGACCCTGCACATAGGCGCCGCTCGTCATGTCGATGTCGACGCCGGCATTGAGCGCGAGCGCGGCGGCTTCGACGAGATCGCGGGCCACGCCGTGATTGATGAGCTCCGCGACGGCGTTGTAGTCGCTGATGATGACGCCGTCGAAGCCGGCGCGCTCCCGAAGCCATCCTCTCATGAGCGCCGCATTAGCGGTCATCGGAACGCCGGCGAGGTCGGTGAACGCCGGCATGACCGCCGCCGCTCCCGCGGCAATCGCCGCCGAGAACGGAGGAAGATAGATTTCGCGCAACGTCCTTTCGGAGACGTCGGTCGAGGCATACTCGCGCCCCGCCGTCACGGCGCCATAGGCGCAGAAGTGCTTGGCGGTCGCCGCGACGCTGTCGGCGGCGCCGAGATCGCTCCCCTGAAAGCCGCGGGTCTTGGCCGCCGCCAACTCTGAAGCGACCCATGGGTCTTCTCCGGGGCTCTCGACGATCCGTCCCCAGCGCGGATCGCGGGCGACATCGATCATCGGCGCGAAAGTCAAGGCGACGCCCTCAGCGGCTGCTTCTTCCGCGGCCGCCCGCGCGGTCCGCTCCCAGAGATCGGTGTCAAACGCGCACGTCTCCGCGAGCGGGACAGGAAAAATCGTCCGGTGCCCGTGAATGACGTCGAGGCCGATGAGCAACGGGATACCGAGTCGCGATTCTTCGACAGCGATTCGCTGGACGGCCCGAACCTCCTCCGCGCCCCACAGATTGAGCAACCCGCCGATCGCTCCAGTCCGGATTCCGTCGTGCGTTGCGCGCGATCCGCCCGGTCCGGTCATGGCGCCCGTCGATGCGACCATGTTGAGCTGGCCGATCTTTTCCGCGACTGTCATCTCGGCGATCAGCGCGTCGATGCGTTCCATGCTTTCAGCCTCGTTCGGGAAACGCCCGGATTGCCATTCGTCTTAGATCAGAAATAGGCTCTGCGGCAGCGCGGGGGACGGAAACGCATTCGATGGCGGAGCAAACCAACGAACTCAAAGGCGGGCTCGACCCCGAGAAGATCATTGACGGGGTCTATGGGCAGGTCACGGGAATGCTCGCGGCTCTCTGGACGTCGCGGGAACGCAACAAGATCTTTGCGCTCGGAGGCGCCCTGGTCGCGATTGTCGGCGGGACAGCCTACGCCCAGGTTCGCCTCAATGCCTGGAACCAGCCTTTCTACGACGCGCTTTCGCGAAAGGACATGTCCGAATTCATTCACCAGCTGGGCGTGTTCGTCGTGCTGGCGGGGGTCCTGCTTGTCCTGAACGTCGTGCAGATGTGGCTCAACCAGATGACGAAGGTCATCCTGCGTCAGGGCCTGGTCAACGATCTCATGACGCAGTGGATGGCGCCGAGCCGCGCGTTCCGGCTCTCGAACGCGGGCGACATCGGCGCCAATCCGGACCAGCGCATCCAGCAGGACGCCGGACATCTGACGGACCTCACGACGGATCTCGGCATTGGTCTCCTGCAGTCGAGCCTTCTTCTTTTGAGCTTCATCGGCGTGCTCTGGATCCTGTCCGACAGCATGGTCCTGACCTTCGGCGACCGGACTTTCGAGGCGCCCGGTTACATGGTCTGGTGCGCGCTCCTCTATGCGGGCGCCGCCTCGCTCGTCAGCTGGTGGGTCGGCCGGCCGCTGATCGATCTCAACGCCGAGCATTATGCGCGCGAAGCGGATTTCCGCGTCGCCATCGTGCGGGTGAGCGAGTCGATCGACGGCATAACGCTCTATGGAGGCGAGCCCGATGAAAGGCGCCGGCTCGGCGCAACCTTCAATTCGGTCCTCGACATCTCGCGGCGCATCGTCTGGGCGGTGACCCGGCTGACCTGGGTGACGGCCGGCTACGGCTGGTTCACGATCGCAGCGCCGATTCTGGTGGCCGCGCCCGCGTACTTCCACAGCAAGATGAGCTTCGGCGCGCTGATGATGATCGTCGGCGCGTTCAATCAGGTGCAGCAGGCGCTTCGCTGGTTCGTCGACAATTTTTCCAGCATCGCCGACTGGCGGGCGACGCTGTTGCGCGTCGCGAGCTTTCGAAAAGCCATGCTCGCGATGGACGACCTGGGGAGCGCGACGAGCCGCATCCAGTTCAAGGAGGGGGAAGGCGAGTCGATTCACCTCGACAAGGTGCGCGTCGCGTCGCCGGACGCCTGCATCAAGCTGGGCGAGCCGAGCACGGAACTCAAATCCGGTGAGCGGGTGCTGGTCGCAGGCGACACCGGCGAGAGCAGAGCCTTGTTCTTTCGGGCGCTTGGCGGGCTGTGGCCATGGGGCAGCGGCAGGATCACGCATCCGGCCCGTCGGCTCATCATGTTCATTCCGATGCGAGCCTATGTCCCGCCCGGAACGCTGCGCGACGCCGTCGCGTACCCGCAGTCGCGCGACACGTTCGACGACGAGGCGATCGACAAGGCCATCGCCGCTGTCGGGCTGGGGCATCTTACCCCGCCGTCGGAAGGACCCGAGCGATGGGACCATTGGCTGACCGACGAGCAGAAGCAACGTCTGACTTTCGCGCGCGTCATTCTGCACAGGCCGCGATGGGTCGTCGTCAACGACGCGCTGGATCGTCTCGAGCCGGAATGGCGCCGCGAGGTCGCGGCCATGCTGGCGGGCGAACTGAGCGACGTCGGGGTGATCAACATCGGCCGTGAGCGGATCGACCCGGGCTTCTTCTCCCGGACCTTGCGTCTCATCATCGATCCGCACGGCCCGACCCTGGGGAGCGGCGACCCTCACATTCCCGACGCCCCCGAGCCTTCGCCTGAAACCCTATCCGCCAAATGATGGATGACGATGCCTTCCTCTGCCAAAGTCAAAGCCCCTCGCCAGTCCTCGAAGCGCGGCGAGCGCCTCTCCGACGACGCGCTCCTCGACCTCGTGCAGCGTCAGACATTTCAATATTTCTGGGAAGGCTCCCATCCGGGCAGCGGGCTGGCGCGAGACCGCGTCGGGCGGCTGAACGACCCAACCGACGACGCCGTGGCGATCGGCGGCTCCGGTTTCGGCGTCATGGCCTTGATCGTGGCTTGCGAGCGCCGATGGGTCACGCGGGAGCAAGCCATCGATCGCCTCTCGCTGATGCTCGATCGTCTGGAGAGGGCGACGTGCTATCATGGTCTTTACCCTCACTTCATGCATGGAGACACGGGAGCGACCCTGCCGTTCAGCCGCAAGGACGACGGCGCCGACCTTGTCGAGACCGCTTTCCTGTTTCAGGGGCTCTTGTGCGCGCGAGCCTACTTTCGCGGCGATGCGCCGGAGGAGAAGCGCCTCCGGGACCGTATCGGCTATCTATGGTCGGAAGCCGAATGGGACTGGTTCACCCAGGGCGGTCGCATCGCCCTGACGTGGCACTGGAGCCCCACCAACGGCTTCGCTCTCAATCATCCGGTTCGCGGCTGGAACGAATGCCTGATCGCCTACATTCTGGCGGCTTCGGCGCCGCGCTATTCCATTCCCCCGGAGGTTTACCATGAGGGCTGGGCGCAGGGACGCGCCTTCGTCAACCGGCGAACTTTCGAGGGCGTCGAACTGCCTCTCGGACCCGATTGGGGAGGGCCGCTGTTCTTCACGCATTATTCCTTCTGCGCCCTCGATCCGCGCGGCCTGAGCGACGATTACGCCGACTACTGGGCGCAGAATGTCGCCCATACGCGGATCAACTACGCTTATTGTCTCCGCAATCCCCACGGCTACAAGGGATATGGCCCCAACTGCTGGGGCCTGACCGCCGGCGATTCGGTCCGCGGCTACGTCGGCCATGCTCCGGATCACGACGCTGGGGTCATCACGCCGAGCGCGGCCCTGTCGAGCTTTCCCTATACGCCTGACGCGGCGATGGCGGCGCTGCGCCATTTCTATGAGGACCTCGGCGACTGGATCTGGGGACGCTACGGCTTTGTCGACGGTTTCAGCGAGCAATTCGACTGGCGCGCGGACAGTTATCTCTCGATCAGCCAGGGGCCGATCGTCGTCATGATCGAGAACTACCGCAGCGGGCTCATCTGGAACCTGTTCATGGGGATCCCGGAGATCCAGGCCGGCATGAAGAGGCTGGGCTTCAAGAGCCCCCACTTTCAAGCGACTGTCGCGTGACCGGACTGGAGGTCTGGATCGACGAGGAAGCGCGATTCTCCGCGCAGGAGATCATGCGCGCGATCTCCGCGACCGGGATCGTCAAGGAGCGTCCCGGCTTCGGGCAGCGCGTCGTCCCGCGGCCGGGCTCCGTGCTGGCCTCGCCAGTCCCGGCGGCTTACGATCCCGACCCTGACTATTTCTTTCACTGGTTCCGCGACGCCGCCATCGTCATCGACGCGCTGCGCGTGGCCTTTGTGGAGGGATGGCTCGGAACGGAGGCCGTCGAGCGGTTTCGCGAATTCGTGCGCTTCAGCCAATCGGTGAGCCGGCTCGACGGTCGGATGTTTCTGGCGCAAGGCGATTTTCGCGCGCGGGTCCAGCCCTCCTTCCTCCAATACCTGCGCTCCGACGCGGAAATCGCGGCGGTGCGCGACGACGCCGTTCTGGCGGACGTCCGCGTCAATCCGGATGGGACGCTCGATTTCACCCGCTGGTCCCGTCCGCAGACCGACGGCGCCGCGCTTCTCGCGCTTGCCTTGATGCGGTGGGAGGCCGAGCGCCATCTGGACGAGGAGCTTCGCGCGGGCGTTCGTGAGTTGATCGCTTCCTATCTGACGTCCACGCTCGCGCGCGCAAACGAGCCGAGTTTCGACATCTGGGAGGAGGAAAGCGGCTTTCATTACTTCACTGCGCTCGTCCAGGCGGAAGCGCTTCGGACGCGGCGCAAAATGGCTTGAAGAATTCGGAGAAGGCGCAATCGCGCGAGCCTGCCGCACGGCGGTTCCCGACATTGCGCCCCGCCTCGACGCGATGTGGGATGCTGAGCTCGGCTGCTACCGTTCGCGAACCGGCGTCGCAAAGGGCGACCCGCGGAAGGCGCGCGACATCGCTGTCGTGCTCGCGATCCTTCATGCCGGACGCGAGACGGGAACGCACAGCGTCCTCGACCCCAAAGCGCAAGCGACCCTCGCGACGCTGGAGGACCTGTTCGACGCCGAATACGCCCTCAATCAGGGCCAAGCGGAAGATCGCGGGCCCGCGATGGGCCGCTATCCCGGCGATGTCTACTATAGCGGCGGCGCCTGGTATGTCTCGACGCTGGCCGCGGCGGAGTTCTACTTCAAACTCTCGACGAAGCTTCTCTCAGGCGCCGACGTGGCGTCGACAAGCGAGAACGCACGCTTCCGAAGCCGCCTTCCCCTCGACGACGGCGCCGCCGAACGCCGCGATGGCCGCGGCCGCCCTTGCGCGCGGCGACGCCTTCATGCGCACCGTGCGCGCCTTCACGCCTGAGAGCGGCGAACTCTCCGAACAGTTCGACAGGACGACCGGCGCGCAAACCTCCGCGAAGCGCCTGACCTGGAGCTACGCCGCCTTCATCACCGCCGCCGCGAGCCGGCGGAAGGCTTGCGCGGCCATTCGAGCTTCGCGCCCTTATGGGACGGCGCCAGGCAGGGCTCGGCAAGGCGCTTCCCAAAGTCTCGGCGAACGCCGAACACGTGGCGTATGAGCATGTTCATATAGAGGCCCGGACCGCTCGAATAGATGCGCCATCCGCCGTCGACCTCGATCTCCCCGGCCTTGACGCGCGCCCATTCCGCGCTCGCCTGATATCGGTCCCGAAAGGCGGCGTCGCTGCTGCTGAAGTAGGCGTTGCGCTGTCTCAATGAGGCGTGACCGAGCCGATCCGTGACCGCGATGGGATTGGCCAGCATGAGCCCCTCCCACAGGGCCTCCGCTTCGCCGAGGTCGCCCATCGCCTCCGCGTAACGCAGATGCGAATGCGTATACATGAGGCCGATCTCTCGTCCGAAGAACGCCGCCGATTCCGCTCGCCGAAAGATCTCTCTCCAGACCGCCATGATAGGCGATCGGCTTCTCCATGAGACGCGCGCCGTCCGGGAACAGGAGATGCTTGCGGATAAGACCGAGGCAACGGCGTTGCTCGGTCTTGGTCAGAATTCCGCCGATGATTCCCTGCGTCATCGGAAGCAGGGAGAAGCAAAGACCCGTCTCTGTGTCGCTCGGATGAAGCAACAAGGCGGGCGCTCCGCCTTCCGGCCGGAACACGCCATAGCCAGCCACGACGCCGTCGCGCACCAGCAGACGGTTGAAGTCCTTGCGCATCGCCAGGGCGGCCGCGTCATAGGCTTTGGCCCGCTTCGGGCTCCCGGCGCGCCGAAGGATTTCCGCATAACGGCGAAGCTGCTCGTAGAGCAGCGCGACGGTCCAGCTGCTGACCATCCAGTCGCGCTTTGTCGGATCGACCGGCTGAAGCGAATCGTTCCAGTCGCCATTGCCGTAGCGGATGAGATGCGTGCCGGAGACGAAACGCTCTTCGACGGTTGCAAAGAGCTTGTCGACATGCGCCGCGATCGTGTCGGCGCGCTCCGTTCTCTTGAAGTCGTCGTCGCGTCGCCACGCAATCGCTTCGTCGAGAAAGGCGAGGTCCCCGGTCGCCTCGATGTAATCGCAAAGCGCCTTCAGCGGCCAGACCACGACGTCGCCATGCGCCTCGCGATCCTGTACGTCCGAATAGGGCTCAAGCATGAACCATTGCGGCCAGTCGCCCCGCTTCTCGTATTGCTGGGCGAACAGGATGCGCAGAATCGCCTTTGCGGCCTCGTCATGCTCGAGCGTGAGGAGAAATTCCAACGGCCCCTGGCATACGTCCCGCGTGCCCCACGCGGCCCCGGTATATTGCTCGAGGCCGTGCGGGACCGTCAGGTGGATCATCGCGTCATGCGCGAACCAGGGAACGATCGTGTCGAGAGCCTCCGCGTCCGCATCTTCCTTCCGGCTTGTGATCCGCACGCCACGGGTCAGCTTGCGCCAGAAGCGGTTCGCCGGCGCGAGCATGGCCGCGTCCTCAACGGGCCTCGCGTATTTTGCGGCGAGCGCCCTTGCCCTGGCGGGATCGGTCATCGATCCGACGACAGCGAAGGCAAACTCCGTTACCGGCTTCGTCCGGATTGCGGCATAGCCCCCGCCCCGGCTTTCCCCATCGAGATAGAGCAACGCGTCGCCGCCGATCTCCTCGACGCGCCTTGGTGCGCTGGTCACGAGATAGTAGACGGCGTCGGGATATTGCCGGCCCCATCGATCGTTCGGATCAGGACGGAAGGCGAATCGCTTGCGGCGCGCATCAATCTCCATGCGACCCGCAGAATCGAACTCGCGTTCGCCGAGAACGAGCTGGCCGAAGATGAGGAGGCGGCATGGCTTGCCTTCCACCGTCACGCGCCATTGCATCGCGGGCTCTTCGCCAGAGACGACCGCCGCGACGGCGACCGTCCGCTCGCCGAACCGATAGACCCAGCGACAGTCGCTCAGGCCCATCTCGAAAGCCGAAGGAACGGTCAGCAGCCGCCATTCGCTCTCCATCTCCACAAGGATCCGCAGGCCGCTGGCGCGCGTGATGTTGTAGGGATCGCGGGAGACGGAAAAGAGCTTGTGAAACGACGTATTGCCAATGGTGAGCTGGGCCCCGAACACGCCGTGCATCCAGCATGTCGCGCAAAGGAGATCGTCGCCCGGCATCATCGCGTCGCCGCTGCGCAGCAACGCTCCGTGTCGGCGCGCGACCCGGCGCTCCTTGCCGCCCATGACGACATGACGGCTGTGCGTCCGCCCGGGGGTGAAGAACGACAGGAGTTCGCCGTCCCGATGCTCGGCGTGCTTGCGCCGCCGATAGAGTGCGGAGACCGCCTTCGCTTCCAGATTGTCGGCGACAGCGGCGCGGGCGCCGTGCAGGACGCTTCGCGCCGGATTTGCCAGCGGGAGCGGACGCGGGGCGAAGTCGCGAGCGGCGCGCTCGGCCGCGTCGACCGCGACGAGGTCGGAGTCCGACGACGCAGCGGGATGATCCGGCTCGTAGAGGCCGAAAAACGTCCAGCTTGCCGCGTCCCCGGGCGCCAGAGTCACCGCCGGGGATTGCAGCGCCGCGCAGGCCGTTTCGTACTGCAGGCGCTGTGACGGGAGGTCCCGGCCGAACGGGAGTCGCAAGCTGTCGGCGTCCCGGCTCTCGGGCCCCATGAGCTGGCGAAAGTCCGTGGCGAAGCCTGCCGCGCCTTCAAGACAGCCGTGCGCCGCCCAGGGAAACGCGCCGCCTTGCGACAGGTTCTGCCGGCTCATCAGCACGGGGCCGAGGCGGGGATCGATCGCGACGTGATGATCCATATACTGGCAGGCGTAAGCTTCGTTGCCCATCAGAAAGCCCTGGTCGCCGAGGCCAAGGTCCTGAATGAGGACCGCGTCACAAGGCAGGACGCGATCACTCCGGTTGGCGATCTCGACCCGCCAAAGCCAGACATTCGATTTCGGGTGCAGCCAGAGCGTGACCTTGTGGCCGACGCCGTGCCGTTCCCCTTCCCAAATGGCCCGATCCTCGCCGACGCCAATTTTGAGTCCGGCTTCCGCTCCCATGATGGGCGAGACGGACGGCTCGGCGCCGCCGATGCGCAGGAAGAGGCGCGCCATGCCGTTCGCGACCGGCGAGGCGAGCGTCTGATTGACCATGATCCGCCGATCGCGCTCCGCGTGCTCCATCGCGAATATGGCGCCGGTGGGCAGCAGGCTGATCGAGAAGCCCGCGCCGTTGGCGATGGACGTCAGACCGAGATCGCCGCGACGCGGGGTCACGGCAGCTTTCGTGGACGAATTCGGCATGATCTTGGAGCGCCCCCCGGCTAAGCAGATGTCGGACTTATAGCCGCATTCTCAGGCCCAGCCGATGCCATTTCCGAAGCGAGCCGTCGGCGCCGCGGAGGGACGCACGCACGATCCCAGGCGCGAAAGCGGCTATGGAGGCGCGCGACCGCCTGCCGCAAGATCCAGCCTCGCGCCTCCGTTACCCGGTCCCCGACGGGGAAGCCGTCACAACCGGAAAACCGGAGACTCGAACGAATTGCGGGAGGGTTCGGCTTCGTGCCGGTAGATGGGCCATTGCAGATAGCGCGTGACGGCCTCCTGCACGGCCTCCGCGTGATGACCGCGCACCATTGCGACATGGTGCTCGAAGCCGTTGCGCGCGATGAAGCCGAGCAATGGCCGCAGGCGATCGACCTTGTGACAGCGATTCCGCCGTCCATCGCGAAGGGATCGTCGGTGAACGCGCCCTCGCCGACATAGGCCTTGATCGTCCCAAGCCGATCGTCCGTGGAGGCGCGGAAGAAAGTCATCGGACCGGCCTTGACCTTGCCCTTCACGGCGCCGAAGCAGTTCTCCTTGCCAAGCACGGTGCCAAGCACGTCGAGTTCGCTGATCTCCGGCTTTTCTCCGATGAAGCTCTCGGGATAGTTGCCGCAATGCGTGCAGACGCACTTGTCCGGCTCGCGGCCGTAATTGTTGTTCCAGTCGAGGATCGCCGAAGGCGCCTCGGCGGCGAGCGCGAGCGCATACATCGAGATGGCGCCCATCACGTCGACCTCGCAGGCGCTCGGCATGAGCTTCTCGCCCATCATGCTCATCGTCACGCAGGTGGCGCAGCCGAAATTATCCTGGAGGCTCCGCCAACACTGGATGGCGCTTGCGTCGCATTCGTTCTCTTCGATCCAGCGATCGACGGCGATGGTCCACTTGGCCTGACGGACGATCTTCTCGCGCTTGATGTAGGCGGGGATGCGTCCGTAGGCCGCGATCTCTTCGAGCTTCGCCTTGACCTCGGGGGCGTCGTCAGCGAGCGCGTTCGCGCTGAAAATGATCTCCGACAGGTCGACCGTCACGACGGTCATCCCCGAGGCCTGCAAGAGCTTCTCGCTGAATCGCATCGTCTGAAAGGCGCCGGTCCTCGCGCCGATCGAGCCGATCCGCGCATGGCGGAGGCCGCGAACCACCCGGCATATTCGCGCAAATCGGTCGAGGTCGCGGCCGAATTCCTCTCCGCTCACGTCGCTTGTGTGACTGGTCGTATCGGTGAACGGAACGCCATACTGATAAAAATTGTTGGTGACCGAGAACTTGCCGCAGAAGGCGTCCCGGCGGCTGTGAACGTCGACCTTGTCGATTTCGTCGTTGCTCGCCTGGAGCAAAATCGGCACGTTGAGCCGCGCCTCGTTCACCAGTTCCGAAATGGCGATCTCGTCGCCGAAGTTCGGCAGGCAAATCACCAGACCATCGATCGAGTCCCGCTGTTCGCGGAAATGCGCCGCGTAAAGGCGGGCGTCCTGCGCGAGACTGCACGGCCCCATTCTCCGTCGCGTCGACGGGCAGGATGCTGTAGCCGATGTTGAGGCGACCGAGTTGGGCGATCAGTTCTTTCCGCGTCTCCAACGCAGGCGCGGCGTTGAAAAACGCCCGGCTGCCGACGACGAGACCCAGCCTGACTGGACGAAGATTGCGTTTGCTCACAGCCGGCCTGCCCTCGCGTCTAGCGGGCTACCCGGCGCGCCGCGCCCGGTCCCGCGCGTTTCCCCGGCATCGAATTATTACGAATGCCTCTGATTTCTCTCACTTAAATCATTCCACGACCGCTGTAAAGATGCCGGTTGGGTCAAATCCGGCGAATTGACGCCCTTCTGATGGGCTTGCGTTGCCTCTCGCGATTCCTCTTGACAGCTCGCACAGGAAATAAATCACATATATCGATAATAAACGTCATCAGTCGAAAGTCGAGGAGGCGTCCCCCGGGATGGCGGTCGGCGCGGGCCGCCAACAAGAGTCAGGCTTCTGGCTCACCGCGAATTCTCCAAATCCTCATTCGGCGTTCCTTGCCGGCATCCAACGGAACGCGTCCCGACGAGCCCTGCTCCGAGGAAGCCCATATCCGATGCCCAGACACGCAAAAGGGAGGTAACAGTGAACATCAAACACGCTCTGGCCGGCGCGCTCTTCGCGAGCGCGGCTCTTCTGGCGGGCTCGGCGCAAGCGGCCGGCCTGATCGCCGTCATCACGCCGTCGCACGACAATCCCTTCTTCAAGGCGGAGGCGGACGCCGCGGAAGCCAAGGCCAAGGCGCTCGGCTACGATGTGATCTCGCTGGTGCACGACGACGACGCCAACAAGCAGTCCGAACTGATCGACACCGCGATCGCGCGCGGCGCCAAGGCGATCGTTCTCGACAATGCCGGCGCCGACGCCACGGTTGCGGCCGTCAAGAAGGCCAAGGCGGCTGGCGTGCCTTCCTTCCTCATCGACCGCGAAATCAACGCCTCGGGCGTCGCGCTCGCCCAGATCGTCTCGAACAACTATCAGGGCGCGCAGCTCGGCGGCCAGAAGTTCGTGAAGCTGATGGGCGAGAAAGGCAAATTCGTGGAACTGGTCGGCAAGGAGTCCGACACCAACGCCGGCATCCGCTCGAAGGGCTATCACGACGTCATCGACGATTATCCGGACCTGAAGATGGTGGAGCGCCAATCCGCCAACTGGAGTCAGCCGGAGGCCTATTCGAAGATGGAGACCATCCTGCAAGCGCATCCCGACATCAAGGGCGTCATCTCGGGCAACGACACGATGGCGATGGGCGCGGAAGCCGCGCTCAAGGCCGCCGGCCGCTCGGACGTGATCGTCGTCGGTTTCGATGGCTCCAACGACGTTCGCGACTCCATCCTGAAAGGCGGCATCAAGGCCACTGTGCTCCAGCCCGCCTATCGCGGAGCGCAAGTGGCCGTTGAACAGGCGGACGCCTACATCAAGACCAAGACGGCGCCCAAGACCGAGAAGCAGCTCATGGATTGCGTGCTGATCGACGCCTCCAACGCCGCCAAGCTCGATAACTTCCAGCTCAAGCCGTAACCTGGCGAACCGCGCGCAGGCTTCATCGCCTGCGCGCCTTTGTTCTTGACGGAAGGAGCAGGCGCTGATGCGTTGGATGGCGTGCGCAATCGCGGTGACCGCAGGCGTCCTCCTGTCTTCCTGTCGCTTCATCCCGACCTCGGAAGTTCAGGCGCTCGCCCACAAGGAAGCGGATGGGCGCGCCTCCATCGATCCCGACCAGATGGTCGAGCAGATCTGGTCTTCCAAAGTCATTCCTTATTTCGAGAAGAAGGCCGGGCCCTTCCCGGAAATCCGGGACCTCGCAGCCAAGTCGCCCGACGAAGCCGGCGCGAAGTTCGGCTATCGCCCGAAATCCGGAGACGTTCCCTGGACCTTCGTGGTCAGGCTGGACGGCGTCATCGTCGCGGCGGACACCGAATCGCGTGCCGCAACGATCAGCGTCGACGCGACGGGGCGCGGCAAGACGGACGCGATCGTGCAGATCGGACCGGCCATGCGCGGCACCGCGATCCGCGACGCGCTGAGCTTCGTGTCCTTCAACGATTTCACCAACCAGATCGATTACGCGCGGTTCGGAAAGGCGTTCAACATCTATGTGAACCGCACGACGCTTGAGAAATTGCCGCGCGACTCGCTCGTCGGCCGCAAGGTGACCGTGCTCGGCGCCTATTCGCTCCAGTCGCCGTCCGACACGCCGCTGGTGACGCCAATCGAAATCTCCATAGGGCCGAAGCCGTGACGAGCGACACCAGACGTCGTGCTACGCCTTGAGGGCGTGTCGAAGGTCTATTCCGGCACGATCGCGGTGAAGCAGGCGGATTTCGAAGTGCGCCGCGGCGCTGTCAACGTGCTCGTCGGCGAGAACGGCGCGGGCAAGTCGACGCTGATGAAAATCATCGCGGGCGTCGAACGTCCAACCGTGGGACGAATTGTGCTCGATGGCGAGGCGGTCGTCTTCGACGAGCCCGCGGATGCGATGGCCCATGGCATCGGCATGGTGTTCCAGGAGCTCAACCTGTTCGGCAATCTCTCGGTCGCCGAGAACGTATTCGCCAACCGCGAAATCATGCGCAACGGCCGTATCGACCACGCCGCACAGGAACGCGAGACCGGCGCGCTCATGAAGCGGCTGCAGGCGCCGATCGACCCGAAGGCTCGGGTGGAGGACCTGATGATCGGCCAGCAGCAGCTCGTTGAGATCGCCAAGGCCGTGGCGCAAAACGTCCGCATCCTGATCATGGACGAGCCAACTTCGGCGCTCAGCGCGACGGAGGTCGAGATCCTTTTTCGCGTGATCGCGGATCTCAAGGCTAAGGGCGTCGCGATCGTCTATATTTCGCATCGGCTGGAGGAACTTACCCGTATCGGCGACTTCATCACGGTCCTGCGCGACGGTCGCGTGACCGGACATCGCCCGATGAAGGACGTGGACGTTCCCTGGATTGTGCGGCAGATGATCGGCTCCGACGCCAAGGATTTTTCAACGCCGGACGATCACGCGTTCGGGCCTGAAGTTCTGCGAGCCGAGAACATCTCTCTGCCCAGCGCAGTCGGCGGTTACGTCGTCGATCATGTTTCGCTGTCCGTCCGCGCCGGCGAGATCCTCGGGGTTTACGGGCTCATGGGCGCCGGACGCAGCGAATTTCTGGAATGCGTGATGGGCCGGCATCGGCTTGCTTCCGGCCGCCTCTTCGTGGAGGGCCAGCTGGTTCGGGAGAAGGACGTCGGCGGACGCATCGCCCGGGGTCTCGCGCTCATTCCCGAAGATCGTCAGCGCGACGGCCTCGTGCCGATCCTCTCGGTCGCAGAAAACCTGACGATGGCGAGCCTCGGCAAGCTGACGAAGTTTTTCCACATTCAGACCAAGGCTGAGACGGAAGTCGTCCGGCGGGAAATCAAGGCCCTTTCGATCAAGGTCCCCGACCCGGGTCTGCCCGTCTCCTCCCTTTCCGGTGGAAACCAGCAGAAGGTCGTGATCGGCAAGGCGCTGCTGACATCGCCGAAGGTCCTGCTCATGGACGAGCCAAGCCGCGGGATCGACATTGGCGCCAAGGCGGACGTTTTCCGCGTGATGCGGGGGCTCGCGGCCGAGGGGCTGGGGATCATTTTCGTCACGTCCGATCTCGACGAGGCGCTGGCGCTGTCCGACCGGATCGCGGTCATGAGTCAGGGCAAGCTGACCGCCCTGTTCGACAGGGCTGACGCTACGGAAGCAAAAGTCGTCGCCGCCTCCTCGGTCGGCCATGGGCGGAACGCCGCGCCAGAAAAAAGGGAAACCCTGCAATGACCGCCGCTGCGGAACAGAGGACCGTCCGGGCCGCCGGGGGCTCGCTCACGCTCAGCCTGATGCGGCTGCGCACGTTCATCGCGCTGTTCGCGGTGCTGATCTTTTTCTCCTTCGCGGCGCCGAATTTTCTCTCCGCCGAGAATCTCGTCCTGATGTCGAAGCACGTCGCGCTCAATGCGTTTCTCGCAATCGGCATGACCTTTGTCATCGTCACCGGAGGCATTGACCTGTCGGTCGGTTCGATCGTCGGACTTTGTGGCATGGTGGCCGGCGGCCTTATCCTCTACGGGATCGACCTGCATGTCGGTTACACGCTGTTTTTCAACGTCCCGGAAATCATCCTGATCACGCTCGTGATCGGCGTCGCCATCGGGGCGGTCAACGGCGTCCTCATCACTCGCCTCAATGTCGCGCCCTTCATCGCGACGCTCGGTACGCTCTATGTCGCGAGGGGCGCAGCGCTTCTGCTGTCGGACGGCGGCACCTTTCCCAATCTCGAAGGCAATCCCGCATTCGGAACGACGGGCTTCGCCATTCTCGGCGCGGGCAAATTCCTGTACCTGCCTGTATCCATCTGGATCCTGATCGCGCTGGCCCTGGCCGCGGCCTATGTCGCCCGGTGGACACCGCTCGGCCGGCACATCTTCGCGGTCGGAGGCAACGAGCGAGCCGCGGCGCTTTCCGGCATCCGCGTGAACCGGGTGAAGCTTTTCGTCTATATGTTCTCAGGCTTCTGCGCGGCGATCGTCGGGCTCATCATCTCCTCGGAGCTGATGGCGGCGCATCCGGCGACAGGCGAGACCTTCGAACTGAACGCCATCGCCGCTGCGGTTCTCGGAGGCACATCGATGTCGGGCGGCCGCGGGACGGTTGGCGGGACGATCATCGGCGCTTTCGTGATCGGCATTCTGTCGGATGGGCTCGTGATGATGGGCGTGAGCTCGTTCTGGCAGATGGTCATCAAGGGGATCGTCATCATCGCCGCGGTCGTCGTCGATCAGGCGCAGCGCAAGCTGCAGCAGAGGGTCGCTCTTCAACAAATGGCCCAGCTTGCTTAAGTCCTCGCCAGATAACTCTGTGTAAAGTCTTTTCGAATATCACGGAGCGTGAGATAAATCGAACTAACTCTTGACCATCGGACCTTGAAGAATGCCCAGAACCCGTAATCCGGTCGCAAGTGCGGGCAAAACGACGCCTAGAGCGCCGCACGCTTCACGTTCGGGCGGGCCCGCGCGGGGCGTGTCGGCCATGGAGCCCCACGCCGACTTCAACGGCCTTCTGGCCGAGCCGCGGCGCATGAAGATTCTGGACTGGCTTCAGGAAGAAGGGAGCGCGCGAGTCCGGGACCTCAGCGCGGCCTTCGGCGTATCCGAAGCAACGATCCGACAGGATCTCGAGAAGCTGGAAGTCGAGGGTCATATCAACCGGCAGCACGGTGGCGCCTTTCTTCGCACGATGCCCAAGCAGGTCGAGACCCTTTCGCTTCAGCATATGGAAAATATCGAGAAGAAGCGGAAGATCGGGGCCAAGGCGGCCAGCCTCGTCGGAGACGGGGAAACGATCATCCTCGACGCAGGCTCGACCACGACTGAGATCGCGCACAATCTGATTGGGCGCTCCTCTCTCACGGTCATCACCACTGCGCTCAATATCGCCCTCATGCTTGGCGCCGTGCCGGGATACGCGGTGCACATGCCGGGAGGCCAATTCAAGGCGCCGACGCTCTCGCTCAGCGGCGACAAGGCGGCCGACTATTTCCAGGATGTGCTGGCCGGCAAGCTCTTCCTTGCGACGGCCGGAGTCGCCCTCGACTCCGGCCTGACCTACCCCAGTTTTGCCGACCTGCAGTTGAAGCAGGCGATGATCAAAGCCGCCTCTCACGTGTACCTCGTCGCCGACTCGACAAAGATCAACCGCTCCTCCTTCACCCGTCTCGGAACCCTCGACGTCATCGATTCCTTCATCACGGACGACGGAATTCGCGACGAGGACGTGCGCGCTTTTGAGAGTCGAGGGATTAAAGTGATCATCGCAAGCTGACGCGGCCGGTCGACGGTCCAGCTTGGGCGTCGACCGCTCGGATTGGCGCCCCGTCAAACGAAGATATTCGCAAGGTCCGGTTTCGACGGGAAGGCAGGCGCTGTCCCAGGAACGGAGCCGCGAAGCGGCGGAGCAACGCTGGAGCCCCTCTTTCGATTTCCCTTTGCCCCAAGGAATTGGCGGGATTGCGCGAAAGTCGCTCTGCGGTGGGATCCCCTGACGCGCCCCAACGGCGAAGAACCGCTCGTCAGCAGGGATTGACAGCAATACGAAAAAATGCGCAACATTCCGCAACAATTGGGATGTATCGAAAGTGCCCGATCGAGCGGAAAGGGAGGGGTCGAAGCGATGGCGATGCGGGTTAGGGGCCGCTCGGTCATTGCGACGCAACCAATCTGCCGCGTCGCCAGTGAGGGGCGCGATCCGTTTTCGCGACACGCCTCCCGACCTTTCTCGTAACGCAACTCTTCATTCGGAGGACGCTTTGGCCTTCTCATCGGCGATCGATCAGAAAGCGGGATTGGAGCCGCCCCTCCCGGCGACGATGGATGCGACCGAGCGCGCCGCCCGTCTCAAAGCCCAATCGACCGAGATCCGCCGCAGGGTCGTCGAGACGATCGGCCGGGCGCGGCTTGGCCATATCGGCGGCGACTTTTCCGTGACGGACATTCTGGCGACGCTGTTTTTCGGCGTCTTGCGCGTTGACCCGGCGCAATCCGACAAGCGCCGCAGCGCGACCGGTTCATCCTCAGCAAGGGCCATTGCGCCGCGGCGCTCTATTCCACCCTGGCCTTGCGCGGCTTCTTTCCCGTGGAGACCCTCGAGACTTTCGCGCAGCCCCTGTCGGCGCTCAACGGACATCCGAACCGCCGCAAGGTTCCGGGCGTCGAGGCGAACACCGGGCCGCTCGGCCACGGCCTGCCGATCGGCGTCGGCGCCGCCATCGCGGCGAAGCTGGCGAAGGCGCCCTGGCGCACGTTCGTCGTGCTCGGAGACGGCGAGTTGCAGGAAGGCTCGAACTGGGAGGCGGCGATGTGCGCCGGCCACCGCGGCCTCGACAACCTTGTCGCGATCGTCGACCGGAACCGCCTCCAGCAGGGCGCGCACACCGAGGACACCAACCGGCTCGAACCGCTCGCCGACCGCTGGCGCGCTTTCGGCTGGGAGGTCGTGACCTGCGACGGCCACGATCATGCCGCGCTCTACGAGGCGTTCACGGCGCCGCACGAGGGCCGTCCGCGCTGCGTGATCGCCGACACCATCAAGGGCAAGGGCGTGTCGTTCATCGAGGACCGCGTCGAATGGCATCACAAGGTCCCCTCGCCGGAGCAGGTCGAACTCGCGCTGAAGGAACTCGCCTGATGAACGCCCCGGTCCAGCCTCCGGCGGCGACCTTCGACTGCCGCGTCCCCTTCGCCGAGACGCTGATCGAGCTCGCCAGGGCCGACGAGCGCATCGTCGCCGTCTGCAACGACAGCGTCGGCTCCAGCAACCTTGTCGGCTTCCAGAAGCTCTTTCCCGAGCGACTCATCAACGTCGGCATCGCCGAACAGAACATGGTCGGCGTCGGGGCGGGGCTGGCCAATGGCGGCTTCCTTCCCTTCGTCTGCGGCGCGGGGCCGTTCCTGACCGGCCGGGCGCTCGAGCAGATCAAGGTCGACGTCGCCTACAACGGCTTTCCGGTCGTGCTCTGCGGCATGAGCCCCGGCATGGCCTATGGCGAACTCGGACCGACCCATCACTCGATCGAGGACCTGAGCTGGCTGCGCGCCATCGACGGGCTCGCGGTCGTCGTGCCGGCGGACCCGGCCCAGACCAGCGCCGCCGTGCGCTGGGCGGCAAAGTCCGGAACGCCGGCCTATCTGCGCATCGGCCGCACGAAGGTTCCGTCGGTCACGCCCGACGGATCGGAGGCTTTCGCCTTCGGGCGCGCCGACATCCTGCGGAAGGGCGACGACCTCTCCATCGTCGCGACCGGCGCGATGGTGTCGCGCGCGCTCGCCGCGGCCGAAGCGCTTGCGGAGCGGGGGCTTCAGGCGCGCGTCCTCAACGTCTCGACGATCAAGCCGCTCGACGAAGCAGCGATCGTCGCGGCGGCCCGCGAGACGGGCGCGATCGTGACGGTCGAAGAAGCGGCGGTGGAAGGCGGCCTTGGCGCGGCGGTCGCGGAAGTCGTGGTGCGCCACGCGCCGGTTCCCATGCGGATACTCGGCGTCACCGGCTTTGCGCCGACCGGAACGGCCGAATTCCTGTTCGATCATTTCGGCCTCAATCGCGACGGCATCGTCGCGGCGGCGCTCGAACTCAAGACCCGGTGACATGGGCGGCCCGCTCCTTCTCGCCATCGATCAGGGCACGAGCTCGACCAAGGCGCTCGTGGTCGATGCGCGGAGCGCGGTCGTCGGCCGCGCCCAGGCGCCCGTATCGCTCGCGACGCCTGAGCCCGGCTGGGTCGAGCAGGACGCCGGGGAGATCTGGGCGAGCGTCCGGCGCGCGGCGGCCGAAGCGCTCGATCCGGACACCGCGAAGCGCGTCGTCTCGGTGGGCCTGAGCACGCAGCGCGAATCCTGCGTGATCTGGGACCGCCGCACGGGCGAGGCGCTGACCCCCGTCCTCTCCTGGCAGGACCAGCGGACGGAGGCGATCTGCGCCTCCCTGCGCGCGGCGGGCCATGGCGAGCGGATCCGGCGCAAGAGCGGCCTGCCGCTCGACCCGATGTTCTCGGCGGCGAAGGCGCGCTGGCTCATCGACCGGCTGCCGCAGGGCCAGGCGCGGGCGAAGGCGGGCGACATCTGCATCGGCACGATCGACGCCTTCCTTCTGTCGCGCTTCGGGGCGAAGCGGTCATCGAGGCTGGCAACGCCTCGCGCACCCAGCTCTTCGACGTCGTGGGCGCGCGCTGGGACGAGGAGCTGCTCTCGATCTTCGACGTGCCGCTGGCGGCGCTGCCGCGGGTCGTCGCCTCGACGGGACCGTTTCCGAAGGCGCGCGGCCTCGCCCCCCTGCCCGACGGCGTCCCGGTCGGCGCGGTTCTCGCCGATTCGCATTCGGCCCTCTTCGCGCATGGCGCCTTCGCGCCCGGCCCGGTCAAGGCGACGCAGGGCACCGGCTCCTCGGTGATGGGGCTTGTGGACCGGGCGGCGGTCCGCGACGGAGACGCCGGCGCGCCGGGAGTCTGCCTCACGCTCGCGTGGCACCTTGAGTCCCCGATGCTGGCCTATGAGGGCAACATCCGCAGCGCCGGCTCGACGCTGGTCTGGGCGGCCGAACTGCTCGGGGTCTCGACCAGCGAACTCGCCGACCTTGCGGCGCAGGCGCCCGACGCGCGCGGCATGGCCTTCGTTCCGGCCTTCGGCGGGCTCGGCGCGCCCTGGTGGGACGCTTCGGCCGTGGCGACCGTCACGGGCCTGTCCTTCGGCGCGACGCGCGCGCCTTTCGCGCGGGCCGCGCTCGATTCCATCGCGCACCAGATCGCCGACGTGCTCGACGCCCTGCGCGCCGCCGGCGCCCCGGTCGACCGGCTGCTCGTCGACGGCGGCCCGACGCGCAACGACCGGCTCATGCAGTTCGAAGCCGACATGGTCGACGTTCCGGTGGAGCGGACCGCGGTCGCCGAATTGTCGGCCATGGGGGTCGCCCATCTCGCGGGCGTGAGCGCCGGCCTCTTCACGCTCGAAAGTCTCAGCCGGCTCGACCGGGGCGCCGAGCGGTTCACGCCCCGCCTCGACCCCGCCTTGCGCGCGAGCGAACGGCGCGCATGGAAACAGGCCCTCGCCCGCGCCCGAGGCCAGCCGGTCGGGCAAGGCGCGGGCTAACCCGGCGCCGGCGCCCGATTTACGCCATTATCGGGCGAGCAATTTTGCGCGTTTTTGACGGGAACGACGGCTGTTTCCGGCGTCTTTCATGCAAAAGCGAGGGTATTCGAGCCTATTTTCGGTGAAAAACCAGCCGGAAAACTGGCCATTTCCTTCCGCGAATCGGGACTTATCAAGGGCTTGCGCTGGCATTTCCTTCCGGCTCAGGCGCGGTCGATGGCTTCTACGTGGCGACAAGATGGCGGAATGATGGCCGTCCGCTCCTCGCGGCCGGGGCGGCGGCTTCGGCGATTTCGCGCATCGGCTCCTTCGGGTTGACGACGATGAGCATCATACCGCCATCGTCTGAAAAACAGAAGAAAATGTTCGGCGCTTCCGGCATGAGCTATAAAGGCAGAGGCTTATTCGCCGCGAGGGGCTGCGCCGAGAAGCCCCTTGAGCTCGGCCGCGAGGGTCGCGAATGCGGCGGCTATGTCGTCCGCTGCGGGCGTTTCCGGCGAGGCGCCCGCTTCGGATCGCCCCACGGTTTCCGGCGCTTCTGCCGCCTGCGGCTCCGGGAGGAGGGGGCCGGCCGCTCGAAGACGCGAAACAATTCGGCCGGATCGATCGCGAAGCCGCCGTCGCCGTTTTTATGCGCCGGAAGGCTGCCCGCCTGAATGGCGCGCCAGATGTCGACCTTGCTCGTTCCAGCCTGATCCGCCGCCTCCTGGAGGCTTAAAGCCATCATGGCGTCCTTCCCAAGCGACTTGCCCGTGCGACTTGCCCGTGAGACTTGCGCCCGACAGCGTGAGACGCGCCGGTTAACGAAGCGTTAAGCAGGCCGATCGCGCGACAGAACGTCGCCGCCACGCCGCATGCGTCACGGGATGAAGTCGCGCCCATCGCCGCCCGCGACCCGCGGACCTCGTCGACGCGCTCGCGGCGGAGGCAGCAGCGGAGAAAAATCCGTCGGTTCGTCGCGCCGCTGCTGTCTCGCGCTGCGCGTTATCCCTTTTTCGTCGACTGGGGGCTTAACGCCTGGCCGCCTTTGCCCTGGGCCAGCTTGTAAGCCGAGGCTGAACCTTTCGGCTTGTCGGCCTTGGGTTTCTTGGCCTCCTTGTTTCCCTTCATCTGTCCCTTTGCCATGTCGTCCTCCATCGCCGCGCAGAGCGGTCGACGACCCTACCTTAAATATCGAGAGGCGGGCCCGTCAAAAACGACGCGCCGGATCGCCGCTCGCACTCCGCTGCCGTTGCTCGACCCGCGGAGGGGGGCTGGAAGGACCCGCTGGCCCCTGGGGCGATCAGCGGGTGTCCATTCGGTTCTCCGCGAACCCCTGAGATTTGGCGACTTCGGCGTTCACGGCTCAGACCGAATGGACAACCTGCTGAATTTGGGACGTCAGCGATTCCCGCCTTCCGGAACCGAGTTCCTCGAAATAGGCGGCCATCCGGTGGGCCATTGCGTCCCAGGAAAAGCGGTTGACGATCGCGTCCGCCGCCGCGGCGATCGCGCGGCGGTCGCCTGCGGTCGAGCGCGCGATCTCCAGCGCGCGCGCCAGGGACTCGGAGCTGTCCGGCGGAAAGAAGAACGCCGCCCCGTCATAGAGCTCCCGGTGGACGGGAATGTCCGAGCACAGGACGGGCGCTCCGCAGGCCATGGCCTCCAGCGGCAGAAGGTTGAACCCCTCGTCGCGCGAGGCGGCGATGCAGACGGCCGCCTGCCCGTAGAGGTCGATCAGGTCGTCGTCGGACACGAAGCCGAGGTGACGGATCCGGTCTTCCACGGCGAGCCCGCGCGCAAGGTCCTTCATGCGATCGAAATAGCCCTTGTCGCGAATGCTGCCGCTGAGGATCAGGAGCGGACGGGACGGGCTGTCGAGACGCGCGAGCGCCGAGAGGATCGTCTCGATGTTCTTCCGCCCTTCGATCGCGCCCGGGGAGAAGACGAAGGGCTCCTCGATGCCCAGGCGCCGCAATGTCTCGCGGCCGTCGCGAGACGTCCGGCGGGCGAAGCGCTCCTTGTCGACTCCGTTATAGAAGGGCCGCTTCGGCGCGGGCGCGCGCGGATAACGGCGCTCGATATCGTCGCAGACGAACTGGCTCGGGCAGACGATGAAGTCCGCCCTCGCGATGCTGCCGGGCGACAGCCATCGGATCAGTTGGGATCGCAGCCCCGGATAGGCTTCCGGATATTTGATCGGGATGAGATCGTGGACGGTCAGCATGATCCGGCAGCGGCCGCTCGCCCAGGGCGCGATGCGCTGGACATGCATGACGTCGAGCCTGTGCCGTCGAATAAGCCAGGGGAGGACGACCGAACGCTGCACGATCGGATCGGAGGCAGGGAGGGTGACGAACTCGACGTTCGGCCGACGATCCGCTTCGAATCGCGCCTTCGCGCGCCGATTGACGAAGACCACAAACTGATGGCCAGGGCAAAGATCGGGAACCAGCTCCACGACCTTTTCAACGTAGCGCTCTACGCCGCCGACGTTCTTGCCAAGAACGTGGCCGTCTATGCCGATGCGCATCGCAGATCCGTCGTGCCCGTCCTCATCGGCCCGGACGCCTGCCGACCACCTGGGCAGGCGCGCCGAAGAGCGACGAGTTGGCGGGGAAGGAGCGGTCGACGACCGCGTTGACGCCGATTTCGGCAGCGATCTCCGATCACGATGTCTCCGTACGCGCAAGCCCCGCCCCCGAATGCGACATCGTCCCCGACTTTGACGACGCCGGAGGACTGATCATAGCCTGCGAAGGGCGAGAGGCCGATGGTGTTCTGGTGATAGAGCACGCATCGCTCTCCGATGGAAACGTTCTCGGTGATGAGAATCGTGGCGGCGTGCCCCATGTACAGGCCCGAACCGATCCGCGCGCGCTCATGGATCTGAACCCCGTAAAGAACGAGGTTCGTGGATTTCATCAGCCATCCGAGAGGCGCGAGGCCGTTCGCATAGAAGAAACATTGCAGACGATAGCGCACGACGCAGGCGACGCCGGGATGCCTGAGCATGCGCAGTCCGGTCTTCAAGGTCGCAGGCTTGCCCTCGTAAGCGCATCGGAACGCGATGTCGCTGCGAATGAGGCGTACGGTCTCGGAAAACGAGTCCCGAACCGATCGCCGCTTGGTCCCGTCAACGCCGCTTGCAGGAGGAGGAGTCAATCGTCGCTCCGCGGGGAAGCGGCGTCGTCTTCGTGCGCAAGCTCGCCGAGAAACGCGGATTTGAGAGGGTTCCAGCGTCTCACCGCTTCGACCGGAACGCTGGCCTTTCTGCGCGCCGGAATGCCTTCCAGCACGCCGCCGGGCTCCGGCGAGGACTGGAGAACGACGGCGTTCGGCTTGATTTGCGTGCCTTCGCCGAGCGTCACCGAACCGATGATGCGCGCCCGCATTCCGATGATGCAGTGATCTCCGAGCACGACGCGACCCTTCGAGAGATCGATTCCGTCGGCATTGAGCGTCATGGTCGAGCCGCCGAGCACCGTGCAGTTCTTTCCCATGGTCACGTGCTCGGAGATGCCGCCTCCCGGACGGTCGCCCAGCACCAGCCCAGGTCCGATCACGGAACCGGCGTGGATCTCCATACCGGTGTAAAGCTGCTGCAGATCGTCGAGGATCCGCGCGAGGACCCGATGTTTCGTGAGATGCAAATGGTTGATGACGCGATAGGCGACGACAGCCACGACGCCGGGCTTGAACGCCACGGCGATCGCGTTGGCGAGATTGATCCTGCGCCCTTCAAGCGTCAGTCGCCGCCGGACGTCGGCCTTGATGAGCGCGAATGTTTCGGCCGCGGTCATTTGCGCAGCCGCAGCCGGGCTTTCATCCGGCCGCTCTTTTGAGTATTCGGTGTCGACAGTCTCGGTCATGAGTGCGCTACGGAAGGACCCCATCGAAGGCGATGCGCAATTCGCGAGGCCCACGCAGCGTCGAATTGAATCGATAGGGCGGCGGGTCTTCGACCAGGCGAGGCGACACGAGGCGGCGCGCCAGTTCGCTCAGCGCAATGCGGCCTTCGAGCCGCGCCAAAGGGGCGCCGAAGCAGGAATGGACCCCGCTCCCGAACCCGAAATGCTGATTGTCGCGCCGGTCCGGATCAAAGACCTCGGGATCCTCAAAGCGGCGCGGATCGCGATTGGCGGACCCGAGCACCAATTGCACGGCCGAGCCCTTCGGGATGCGTACGCCTTCGACTTCGATGTCGCACAGCGTTCCGCGGAAGACCACGTGCACCGGCGGTTCGTAGCGCAGGAGCTCCTCGACCACAACGGGCGCGATCGCGGGCTCTCTGCGCAGCCGCTCAAGCACATGGGGCAACCGCAGGAGGGTCAGAACGCCATTGCTGATGAGATTCACCGTCGTTTCGTGGCCAGCCAGCAACAACAGCACCGAGACGCGAATCATTTCGTCGAGCTTGAGTTTCGGTCCGTCCTTGCCATTGGCGTTGACCAGGCACGACAGGAGATCGCCGCTGTCGGAGCCTCGCTTCCTGTTCAAGAGGCCGAAGACATAGCCCGCAAGCTCATGGAAGGTTCGCTCCGCCTGTTCCGAGCGATATCCCGAATCCCGATCGGTCGCCTGCGCGATCGCTTCCGCCCAGGCGCAGAACTTTTCCTCGTCTTCGTGCGGAACTCCCAGCAGGTCCGCGATGACCCGTCCCGGGAAAGGGTAGGAGATCTCGGCGACGACATCGGCTTCGGACCGGCCGGTCAATCGGTCGATCAGGCTCGAAAGCATCGCTCTCAGCGAGGGCGTCATCCGCTCGAGACGATCGGCGTGATGCGGGGGACCGAAATGGCGCATCGCGAATCCGCGCACGACGTCGTGTTCCGGCGGATCCATGTTGAGGAAGCTCAGCGCCGCCCCGCCCTGGGAGGAATTGGCCGGATCCGAGCTCAGCCGGGGATCGCCGATGAGGTTGGCGACATCCTTGTAGCGGCCGAAAACATAGGCGCCGCCCTCATTCCGCCAGACGGGCCGCTCGCGCAATTTGCGGTAGAGCGGATAGGGATCGGGCCGGCTCGAAGGATCGGCGATCGCGCTCATCAACTCGGCGCTCGCATCGTCGTCGAGCCAGGCGGGAGACGAGGTCTGAAGCATGGCGAGCTTCGTCTTTCAGCTGGCGGCAGAGCCCTGGAGGATCGCCGCGGACCGTGGAAGGGAGGAAGCGAAGCCGGCCGGTTCGGGCCTGTTGTCCCGCGGCTGGTCGACAATTCTGCAATCGAACGGGAACGGGCTCCGCGACGCGATCCACTCCTCGTAGAACGGGAGCCACTTCGCCTGGTTGATCGCCACGGCGCCGATCGTCCGTCCGTTTCGACCATAGAGGGCGATGAACCGGCCGCTCTCCCGCGTTCCCTGCGCGATCATCACCTCATCGGCGCGCGACGGGAACCCGGATGCCTTGATGCTGACTCCAAACTGGCTCGACCAGAATTGCGGCAGCGTCGAGTTCGAGCGAGCGGGAGCCTGCGCCCAGCATGCTCGAAGCGACAACCCCTGCGTGATCCACAGCCCCGCTCCAGTGCTCCAGGGATACCGGCGCGCCGTCGACGAGCGCATGACGAAAGCGCGCGGCTTCGCCGCAGACGAACACATCCTGCGCGGGCTGTCCCGAGAGGTCGAGGGCGCGGCAGCCGGAGTCGCAGAGGCAGCCCGCCGGTCCGGCGTCCAGGCCCGAGCCTTCCAGCCATTCGCAGTTCCGCACGGCCCCGAGCGCCACGACGACAACGTCGGCCTCGACCTCGCTCCCGTCGGAAAGCCGGGCGCCGACAACGCGGTCCGCGCCGTCGGATTCGAGATGAGCGACGGCCAATCCGCACCTCAGATCGACTCCCGCGGCTCGCTGCCTGCCCGCGATCCAGCCTCCAACGGACCTGCCCACCGCGTTGACGAGCGGCGCCGCGGCCGCCTCCACGACCGTCACCGCCAGCCCGCGCGCAACACAGGCGGAGGCGACTTCGGAGCCGGTGAAGCCCGCGCCGACTACGAGCACGCGCGTTGGGCCAGCCTCGAGGTCTGCGCGCAAAGCGACGGCGTCATCGAGGGTGCGAAGCGTATGCACGCCCCGAAGCGCCGCCTCGGCGCGATTGGGCCACGGGCGAGAACGAGAGCCCGTGGCGATCACCAGGCGGTCATAGGGAACCCGATCGCCGTCCGCAGTCTCGACCTCGCGGCGGACTCTGTCGAGATGGACGGCGGCGACGCCGAGGCGCCACTCCGCGTCGATCGACCGAAGGCGGGGAAGCGTCGTGTGCGCGGGCGACGCCAAGCCCGTCAGCGCCTGCTTGGAGAGCGGCGGGCGGTCGTAAGGCGGGTGGGCCTCTTTCCCGATGAGCGTCAGCCGCCCCTCGAATCCCCCGTCGCGCAGGGCCTCCGCCGCGCGCAATCCTGCGAGCGCAGCGCCGACGATGACGACGTTCGCCGGCCGGTTCATGGAGGCGGCTCCAACCCTTCCGGCTCGACGACGATCGCCTTCATCGGGCAGGCCGCCGCCGCGCCAAGAACCCGCTCGCGGAGGGCGTCGTCCGGGGACGGCTGGTAGACAAGGACCTCTTCACTCTCCAGCCTGAATACGTCCGGCGCCAGAAAGCAGCATTGAGCATAGAGCTGACATCGGTTGAGGTCGACCAGAATTTGCATGGATAATTTGCGTCCACCCGCTGGTCCTGAAAAAGGCTTCGATCAAATCTGCGAATTCAATATCCCCAAACTCCGCCTCGGCTGATGTCCCCCGCCCGGCGGCTTTTCTTGGGTGATCTTGCAATAACACGGGGCGATAGGCAAGAGTTCAGGTTGACACTCGCAACGAGAGCCATCCTTCTGAGACCCATGTCTTTTCGCGCCCGGCTGGGCGCCAGCGCAGCGAGGCTTTCCGGGCCGGGCCGGCGCCAGCCCGCGCCGTTTATGGCGCGCCAGTCGCGATGAGCGGCGCCGCCTCCCTCTCGCCAGCGGCGCTCGCGCGGATTGCGCCCGCGATCGAAAGCGCGATCGCCGCGGGCAATCCTCCGGGCGCGGTGACGCTCGTCTGGAGGAACGGCGAGGTCGCCCATTGCGCGGCGCTTGGAAAGCGAGACATCCGGCGCAATCTGCCGATGCAAAGAGACACGCTGTTCCGCATCCGCTCGATGACCAAGCCGGTCACATCGGCGCTCGTCCTCATGCTGATGGAGGAAGGCAAGCTTCGCCTCGACGATCCGATCGTCCGATGGGCGCCGGAATTTGCCGCGGACGCGCGTCCTGAAGAATGCCGACGGACCGCTCGAAGACACGTATCCGGCGCCGCGCGACATCACGATCGCGGACTTGCTCACCCACCGCTCCGGCCTCGGCTATTCCTTCTCGGCGAAAGGGCCGATTTCGGACGCTTACCAGCGGGCGTTCGGAAATCTGATGTTCATTCCGAAGACGCCGGACGACTTCGTGCAGACGCTTGCCGCGCTGCCGCTGATCGATGCGCCCGGCGAACGCTGGCGCTACAGCCACTCGACCGATCTTTTGGGCGTGATCGTCGAACGCATCGAATTCGAGGTCGCTCCGCGAGGTCATGCGCGAGAAGCTGTTCGGTCCGCTCGGCATGGCCGACACGGATTTTTTCATCCCGGCCGGGAAGCGCGACCGCGCGGCGAGCCTCTATTTCTTCGACGGCGGAAGCCGGGCGCCGGTGCGTGTGACCTTGCCGGACGACGCGATCCCGCAGCTCTGCAGCGGCGGCGGCGGATTGGTCTCGACCGCCGACGACTTCCTGAGATTCGCCCGAATGCTGTTGGGCGGCGGAGAGGTCGACGGCGTAAGGCTCCTGAAAGAGGAGACGATCGCTTTGATGACCAGCGACCGGCTCTCGGCCGGACAGCGGGCGGCTCTCGCCGCCGAGGAGGCGCATTGGGACGGCCAGGGCTTTGGGCTCGGCGTCGGGATCGACATTGACGCGGAAAAGCGCGCGCCGTTCGGCCCGACGACGAACGGGGCCTATGGCTGGCCGGGCTCGTTCGGCACGTGGTTTCGTGTCGATCCCGCGCAGAACATGGTGATGATCTATCTCGTGCAGACATCGCCGCTCGCCCCGGAGCATCTGGTCCGGGTCTTCACCGGCGCGGGAACGGCGCTCGATCCCTTCCGCGACCTCACTTACGCGGCGCTCTCCGAGTGCGCGCGCCCGGAGTGAGCGATCCGGGGCTTCGGCGGAAGACTATGACTTCCTGGGCTTCTCTCGGCTCGCCTCGGAGGCCGGTCCCGCGGCGCCGCGCTCCAGGCCTTGTTCGAACCATCGCGCGGCGTGTTCGATCACGGCCTCCAGCGCCCCGGGTTCCGGAAAAAGATGGCTCGCGTTCGGGACGATCGCCAATGCCTTTCGCCCGGGCAGCCGGGCCAGCGCCTGTTCATTGAGATCTATGACTACGGTATCTGCGCCGCCAACAATGAGAAGGGTCGGCGCTCGAACTCGGCCGAGGGAGTCTCCGGCGAGATCCGGGCGCCCCCCGCGCGAAACGACCGCGCCTACACGATGCGGGAGATCCGCGGCCGCAACGAGCGCAGCCGCCGCTCCCGTGCTGGCGCCGAACAACCCGAGCGGAAGCCTCGCGACATCGGGTTGCCCGTCCAGCCAATTGACGGCGTCGACGAGCCGGGCCGCCAGCAATGGAATGTTGAACACATTGCTTCTGTCGGCTTCTTCGGCGGGCGTCAGGAGATCGAACAGCAGCGTCGCGATGCGCCGACGGTTCAAGGCTCTGGCGACCGCCCTGTTTCGCGGGCTCAGCCGGCTCGAGCCGCTTCCGTGGGCGAAAACCACAAGCGCACGGGCCCCTTCGGGAACATCGAGCGTTCCCGGAAGCCCGATCGGGGGGACGCGAACATCGCGTGCTTCCTGTGTTCCCTGCGTCATTTACTGCAAAATGCCCAATCAATCCGAAAATGCTCAGCCATTTTGGTTCTGTGCGTCAAGCTCTGCAAACGGAAAACGAAGGAGGCGTGGTTGCGCTCTTTGCGGGCGCCCCTGCCGCCGAAAGCCGCAATCGTGCTCCGTCCCCCAACAAAGCGATGGGCCAATCCATATTCTGCGTTCCTTTTCATCGGCTTCCCCCGCAACGCGCATTTGACCCGTCCATCATCCCGACGGATAGTGACCTTCGCGTCTCCCGGAGGCTTGAGGTCCCGGGGCGGGAGGAGGAATCGAATGAAGAGGCTAATTGGCGTCGCGCTCGCCGCGACGGTGGTATTGGGCGTATCGAGCGCCGCGTTCGCGGGGGACCCCGAAAGCTGCAAGACGGTCAGGTTTTCGGACGTAGGCTGGACGGACATCACCTCGACGACAGCGGTCGCCTCGGAAATCCTCAAGGGGCTTGGCTACACGCCCAAAGTGACGGTGCTGTCGGTGCCCGTGACCTACGCCTCGATGAAGAACAAGGACATCGACGTTTTCCTCGGCAACTGGCAGCCTTCGATGGAAAACGACCGCAAGCCCTATGTCGCGGACAAGTCGGTCGTCGTCGTCGGCGCGAACCTTCCTGAAGGCGCGAAATATACGCTCGCCGTGCCGCAGTACACTTATGACAAGGGCCTGAAGGACTTCAAGGACATCGCCAAGTTCAAGGATTCGCTGCACGGCAAGATTTTCGGCATCGAGCCCGGCAACGACGGCAACCGGCTTGTCCTCGACCTCATCAAGGGCAACAAATTCGACCTGAAGGACTTCCAGCTCGTGGAATCGAGCGAGCAGGGCATGTTGTCCGAGGTCCAGCGCGCCACCGGCCATAAAGAGGATGTCGTCTTCCTCGGCTGGGCGCCCCATCCGATGAACGTCAATTTCAAGATCCAGTACCTGACCGGGGGCGACGACAGCTTCGGGCCGAATTTCGGCGGCGCGGTCGTCTACACCAACGAGCGCGCGGGCTGGGCCGCGGAGTGCCCGAACGCCGCGAAGCTCGTCAAAAACCTCGTCTTCAACGTCGACCTCGAGAACGCGGTGATGAACAAGATTCTCACCGACGGCAAGGACGGCCCGACAGCCGCGAAGGAATGGCTCAAGACCAATCCGAAGGAACTGACCGGCTGGCTCGACGGCGTCACGACCTTCGACGGCCAGCCTGGCCTGCCGGCGGTCAAGAAGACCTTCGGGCTTCCCTAGTCCGCACACGGTCCCCGGCGCTCCATCGGGAGCGCCGGAAACCGCGGTGTTTGGGGCCGGAACGGAGCGGCGGCGTTGGAAGAGTGGTTCACCGAACCCAAGATCCCCATCGGGCGATGGGTCAAGATCGGCATCAACTGGCTTCAGGATAACGCGACCGGCTTTTTCGACGCCGTCACCGCCTTCATCAATTTCATGGTGGACGGCTTTACGGTCGTCATTCTCCATATCCCTTTCCTGATCGTCGTCTTCGCCATCGCCGCGCTCGCCTACTGGCTGCATCGATCGTGGAAACTCGCGGTCTTCGTCGTCCTCGCTTTCCTCCTCATCGCCAATCTCGGCTATTGGGAGGCGACTGTGGAGACGATCTCGCTGGTCGGGTTCGCGACGCTGACGAGCGTGATCATCGGCGTGCCGCTCGGGGTCGCCTCGGCGCACCGGCCCTGGCTCTATGCCTTCATGCGGCCGCTGCTGGACCTCATGCAGACGCTGCCGACCTTCGTTTATCTGATCCCGACTCTGGTGCTGTTCCATCTGGGCTCGGCGCCGGGACTTATTTCAACGGTGATCTTCGCGATCGCGGCGCCGATCCGGCTGACGCATCTCGGCATCGTCTCCGTGCCGGCTTCGCTCAAGGAAGCGGGGGAAGCTTTCGGGGCTACGAAACGACAGCTGCTCTGGAAGGTGGAGCTCCCCTACGCGCTGCCGACCATCATGGCGGGCGTCACGCAATGCATCATGCTGAGCCTCTCGATGGTGGTGATCGCGGCGCTGGTCGGCGCCTCGGGCCTCGGCGTTCCGGTCGTGCGCGCGCTCGGCACGGTGAACATCCCGATGGGTATCGAAGCGGGACTCGCGATCGTGCTTCTCGCGATCGTGCTCGACCGCGTCTTCCGCAACCCCGAACGCAGAAGCGGAGCCTGATCTCATGTCGGCCGTCGTCTTCGAGAACGTCGACATCCTCTTCGGGGACAAGCAGACCGAAGCTCTTGCCCTTGTCGATCGCGGCGCCACCCGCGACGAGATCCTCAGGGAGACCGGCGTCGTCCTCGGCGCGGCGGGCGTCAATCTGCCCGTCGAGCCCGGCGAGATCTGCGTGCTGATGGGCCTTTCGGGCTCCGGAAAGTCTACGATCCTGCGCGCCGTGAACGGGCTGAACAAGGTCGCCCGCGGCCGGGTGCTCGTCCGCCACGGCGACGAGGTCATCGACGTGGCGCATTGCACCGCCGACCAGCTCAGGATGCTGCGCACGAGCCGTGTGGCGATGGTGTTCCAGCAATTCGCCCTGCTTCCGTGGCGAACCGTCGCGGAGAATGTCGCCTTTGGCCTCGAGCTTCGCCGCCTGCCGAAAGCCGAGATCGACAAGGTCGTGGCCGAAAAGCTCGCGATGGTGGGGCTCACGCAGTGGGCGGGAAAATACGCGCACGAGCTCTCCGGCGGAATGCAGCAACGTGTCGGCCTGGCCCGCGCCTTCGCCACCGACGCCGACATCCTGCTCATGGACGAGCCGTTCTCGGCGCTCGATCCGCTGATCCGCGACAAGTTGCAGGACGAGCTTCTCGGACTGCAGTCGGAACTGAAGAAGACGATTATCTTCGTGAGCCACGACCTCGACGAGGCGCTCAAGATCGGCAACAAGATCGCGATTCTCGAAGGCGGCCGTATCGTCCAGTGCGGCGCGGCGGAAGACATTCTCCTCAGGCCCGCGGACGCCTATGTGGCGGAATTCGTCAAACACATGAATCCGCTGAACGTGCTGCGCGGCGGCTCGCTGATGACGCCGGCCGCGGCGCTCGAACGCGCCGACGACGAGATGATCCTCGACCGCGGCGGCCGGATACGGCTCCGGCTCGATCCCGACGGCCGCCCGGTTGGAGTCACCCTGGACGGCGCGGCCGGAATCCTCGCGATCGCGGATCGCACGACCGGCGAGATCGCAGCCTCCGATCCGCCGACGTGGACATCGTGGTCGCGCCAATCGACCTCAAGATGCGCTCGGCGATCGCGCTCCGCAGCCTCTCGGGCAACCCGATCGTGCTCGTGGATGAGTTGGGCCGAATGGCGGGACTGTGCGGCGACGACGAGATTTATCGGGCGCTCCTCCAGCAGCGGCGGGCGGCTGAGGCTGCATGACGGTCCCCCGCGAGGGCGGGACGCGCACGAATTCGTCGGAATGACGGCGGGCCGCTTGTCGGGCTGTCCAGGGGGGTGGCGTTTCGCGAAACGGACGCTATGTTTGGGAAAACGAACAGGATATTGTCTTCAAAGCGCTTCGGCGCCACAGAGACCGCGTTCGGAGTGAGCCTTCGCAATGCCCGTCATCATCAATAGCCAGGAAATCCACCCCTTTCTGCCCTCGCTCGGCAGCCCGCTGGCGATCGACAGGAGCCGCGCCGAGCAGCAGGACATCCGTCCGCTGGAGATCGCCATCATCAATCTGATGGCGGACAAGATTTCGACCGAACGGCAGCTTGCCCTCTGGCTGGGCAACACCATGCTGCAGGTGAACCTCACCTTCGTGGCGACCAACTCTTATGTGCGCGGCGTCGCGGCCGGGCGCCACACCCGGAACACGCCCGCCGACCACATCCGGAAATTCTACAGCCCATTCAGCGAGATCAAGCCCAAGAAGTTCGATGGCTTCATCGTGACCGGCGTCAACGCGCTGAAGCCGCGCGTCGAGCAGGAGACCTTCTGGCCCGAGGTCGCCGACATTCTCCAGTGGACCACGACGCACGCCTTTTCCTGCCTCTTCCTGTGCTGGGGGGCGAAGGCGGCGCTGAAGTTCTTCCACGACATCGACAGCCACAAGGCCGAGCGTAAGCTGTTCGGCCTGTTCGAGCATCGCCTGCTCTCCGACAAGACAGGCCTCATGTTCGGCTTCCCCGACATCTTTCCCGTGCCGGTGTCGCGCTGGAAGAGCCCGAAGCGCGAGGACATCCGCAGGGCGCCGGAGTTGGAAATCGTGGCGGACTCCGAAGAGGCGGGGCCGAACATGCTCGTCGAGTCCGAGCCGCTCGGCAACAAGGGCGTCTTGTTCCCGCGTCGGGTCTATATCCTGAACCACCCCGAATACGAGACGGACACGCTCGGCGCGGAATATCATCGCGACGCCGCCCTGGACTCGAACTATCCGCTGCCACGCCACTATTTCCCGGGCGACGATCCCGCCCGACCGGCGCCGAACCTCTGGCGGCACACGGCCCATATCTACACGAACTGGGTGAAGACGGTTTACGAGTCGACGCCCTACAACATTCGCGACATTCCGAATCCTTCGAGCTTCGCCATCGCCGGTCAGGCCCGCAGCGCGGCGTTCGTCGGATCGTAAGGGCTGTCCTCGATCACGACGGCGCGATGCGGCTCGCCGAGGATTGCAACGTCGAGTTCGGTTCCCGGCGCCGCAAGCTCCGGCTTCACCATCGCGAGCGCCAGCGACTTGGCCGTTCGCCAACCGTAGCCGCCTGACGTCGTGCGCCCCACCGGCGCGCCGTCCTTCGTCACCGGCTCCGAGCCGCGCGCGTCGGCGTCCGTCACGCCCTGCACTTCGAGGGTCACGAGCTTGTTGGCGAAGCCCTTGTCGCGCCAGGCGAGCAGCGCGTCGCGGCCGAGGAAATCGCCCTTCCCGAAGTCGATGAAGCGCTCCAGCCCCGATTCCAGCGCCGCATATTCGATCGAGAGCTCACGGCCCACGAGCTTGTAGGACTTTTCGAGCCGCAGCGAGTCCATGGCGCGGATGCCGAAAGGCTTGATGCCGAAGGGCTCGCCGGCCTCCATCAGCGCGTCGAAAATATAGTTCTGCATCTCGATGGGATGATGGAGCTCGTAGCCGAGCTCCCCGACAAAATTCACGCGCATCGCCAGAAGCCCCGCCGCGCGCACCGAGAGATGCCGCGCGGTGAGCCAGGGAAAAGCCTTGTTCGAGATGTCGGCGCCGCGGACGACCTTCGCCAGCACCTCGCGTGAGCGGGGCCCCGCGAGCACCAGCACGCCCCGCTGCGTCGTCACCTTGTCGAGCCGGACGCTGCCGTCCTCCGGCAGAAGCTTTTCCAGCGTATCGAAGTCGTGCGCTTCGAGCGCGCCAGCCGAGATGAGGTAGAAACGCTGCGGCCCGAGACGCGTCAGCGTGAACTCGGCGCGCACCCCGCCGCGGCTCGTCAGCAAATAGGTCAGCGTGACGCGGCCCGGCGTCTTGGGCAGGCGGTTGGTCAGGATGGAATTGAGCCACGCCTCGGCGCCCGGACCGGACACCTCGCATTTGGCGAAGGCCGACATATCCTGCAGGCCGACGTTTTCGTGCATGTTGCGGCATTCGGCGCCGACGAAGGGGAAATAGTTCGAGCGCCGGAAGCTCCACTTTTCGCGCGGGCGCTCCCCTTCCCTGACGGGCGGATGGTTCTCGTTGAGCAGGACGTCGGGCTTGGCCAGGTCCGCCTCGGCGAGGCCGTAGCCGGGAGGCGCGAAAAAGTTCGGCCGCTCCCAGCCATAGACCGAGCCGAACACGGCGCCGAGCGCCTTCATCCGCGAGTAGCAGGGCGTCTGGCGCAAGGGCCGCGCCGCGGGCCGCTCCTCGTCCGGATAGTGGATGGTGAAGACCTTGGCGTAGGCCTCCTCGTTCTTCTCGATAAGATAGCCCGTCTGCGCGTAAGGGCCGAAGCGGCGCGGATCGACGCCGAGCATGTCGACCGAAGGCTCGCCTTCGACGATCCATTCCGCGAGCTGCCAGCCGGCGCCGCCCGCCGCCGTGACGCCAAACGAATGGCCCTCGTTGAGCCAGAAGTTCCTCACGCCCGGCGCCGGCCCGACGATCGGCGAGCCGTCCGGCGTGTAGGCGATCGCGCCGTTGTAGACCTTCTTCACGCCGACCTCGCCGAAGGCGGGCACGCGCTCGATCGCCGTCTCGATATGCGCCGCAATCCGGTCGAGGTCCTCGGCGAAAAGCTCGTATTCGCTGTCGTCCGAAGGTCCATCGACATAGCAGGCCGGCGCGCCGACTTCATAAGGTCCGAGCAGCAGGCCGCCTGCCTCCTCGCGCATGTACCAGGAGGAATCGGATTCGCGCAGCACGCCCATCTCGGGCAAGCCCTTCGCCTTGCGGGCGAGGATGTCGGGATGCGCCTCGGTTACGATGTACTGGTGTTCGACCGGAACAACCGGCACGCTGATCCCGACCATTCGGCCGGTCTTGCGGGCGAAGCTGCCCGATGCCGACACGACGTGCTCACAGACGATCTCGCCCTTGTCGGTGACGACCTTCCACTCGCCGCTCGGCAGGCGGTCGATGGCGGTGACAGTTGTCTGCCGGTTGATCTCCGCGCCGAGATCGCGGGCGGCGCGGGCGAGGGCCTGCGTCAGATCCGCCGGCTGGATGTAGCCGTCCTGCGGGTGCTGAATCGCGCCGACGATGCCCTCGGTCTTGCAGAGCGGCCAGATTTCCTTGACCTGATCCGGCGTCAGGAACTTGACTTCGATCCCGCCGATCGTCGACGCGACGCCCGCGTAATAGCGGTATTCGTCCATGCGGTCGCGGGTGCGCGCAAGGCGGATGTTGGAGACCTGGCTGAAGCCCACGTTGAGCCCCGTCTCCTTCTCCAGCGTCTTGTAGAGCGCGACCGAATATTTGTGGATCTGGCCGACGGAGTAGCTCAGGTTGAAGAGCGGCAGCAGTCCCGCCGCATGCCAGGTCGAGCCGGAGGTCAGCTCCTTGCGCTCGACGAGCACACTGTCCGACCAGCCCTTCTTCGCAAGATGGTAGAGCGTCGAAACGCCCACCACTCCTCCGCCGATCACCACCGCGCGCGCATGCGTTCTCATTTCTGCCCCTCAGTCAATTCCGCGGATGCCCTCACCCTGGCCCTCTCCGGCAAGCGGGAGAGGGGACGCGAAGCGCCGGATGAGGCTCGTCCCTCAATAGTTCGCGTCCGGCATCGACGCCTTCTTGCGGTCGATGAATTCGCGGATCGCCTCGTCCTTCGCCGGATCGAGCGGCGGCGCCTCGTATTCGGCGAGCATGGACTTCCAGAGCGCGTTGGCGCGCTGGGCCGCGTCCTTCGAGCCTTCCTCCTGCCATTGCTCGACCGAATTGTTGTCGGCAATGTTGGAGCGATAGAAAGCCGTCTCGAAATTGGCCTGCGTGTGGGCGCAGCCGAGGAAGTGACCTCCGGGCTCGACCTGATGGAAGGCCTCCATCCCCTGCCCGTTCTCGCTGAGGTCGATGCCTTTGGCGAGCACATGCATCGCGCCGAGCTGGTCGAAGTCCATCACGAATTTTTCGTAAGACGCCGCGAGACCGCCCTCGAGCCAGCCCGCGGCGTGCAGCACGAAATTCGTCCCCGCGAGCACCGTCGGCACGAGCGTCTGGGCGCTTTCATAGGCGGCCTGCGCATCCGGGATTTTCGAGGCGCAGAGCGAGCCGCCGGTGCGGAACGGCATGTTCATCCGCCGCGCGAGCTGCGCTGCGCCATAGATGCAGAGGGAGGCCTCGGGCGTGCCAAAGGTCGGCGCGCCCGACTGCATCGAGAGCGTCGAGACGAAAGTTCCGAAGATCACCGGCGCGCCGGGGCGCGTGAGCTGGCAGAAGGCGGTTCCGGCCATCACTTCGGCGAGCACCTGCGTTAGGGTTCCCGCGACCGTGACGGGGCTCATCGCGCCCGACAGGATGAAGGGCGTGATGATGCAGGCCTGATTGTTTCGCGCATAGACCTCCGCCGCGCCGAGCATGGTCGAATCCCAGACGAGCGGCGAATTGGCGTTGATGAGACTCGTCAGCACCGTGTTCTGCTGGATGAAATCCTCGCCGAACAGCAGCTCGCAGATGCGCACGCTGTCCTCGGCGCGCTCGGGCTTCGTGACCGAGCCCATGAAAGGTTTGTCGGAATATTTGAGATGGGCGTAGACCATCTCGAAATGCCGCTTGTTGACCGGCAGATCGACCGGCTCGCAGAGCGTGCCGCCGGAATGATGGATATAGGGGCTGAGGTAGCCGAGCTTCACGAAGTTCTGGAAGTCCTCGATCGTGCCGTAACGGCGGCCGCGGTCGAGGTCGTGCACGAAGGGCGAGCCGTAGTTCGGCGCGAAGACCATCGCGTCGCCGCCGATCAACACGTTCCGGTCCGGGTTGCGCGCGTGTTGCACGTAGCGCGAAGGCGTGGTCGCGCAAAGCTGCCGCGCGAGCCCTCGTGGAAACCGGACACGCTCGCCCTTGATGTCGCAACCCGCTTTTCGCAAAAGATCGAGGGCGCGCGGGAACTCCCGGAACTCGATGCCGATCTCCTCGAGCAGCGTGTCCGCATTGTGCTCGATGAGCGCGAGCCCCTCCTCGCTCAGGATCTCCGTCAGGGGAATCTTGCGCGTGATGTAGGGGACCGAGACATGCGACCGCTGCGCCCGCGCGGAGCGGCGCGCCTCGCGGCCGCGGCGCGCTTCGCGAGTGGGGGCCGGCGCCGGTTCGGTCATGCTTTGAGGCCTCGGGCGGTGTTGTTCGGGTTCGGACTTTGCGACAGGGCGGCGACCTTTTGAACCTCAAAATTGAGGCGCACGCATCATTTGGCGTCGAGCCAGATCTACCTCTGCCGCGTCGTCCAGTCCGGCGCGACATAGTACGGGGCGTTGGAGGCCGCCAGCGGCGCGCGACCCAGAATCATGTCCGCCGCCTTCTCGCCGATCATGATGGTCGGCGCGTTGAGGTTGCCGTTGGTGATCGCGGGCATGATCGAGGAATCGACCACCCGCAGGCCCTCGACCCCGATCACCCGCGTTTCCGGATCGACGACCGCGAGCGGATCGCCGGATGCGCCCATCCGGCAGGCGCCGCACGGATGATAGGCGCTCTCGACATGAGCGCGCACGAAGGCGTCGATCTGATCGTCCGTAACGCAATCGGCGCCGGGCTGGATCTCGCGGCCACGGTAGGGATCGAAGGCGGCTTGCGCGAAGATCTCGCGCGTCAGCCGCACGCAGGCGCGCATTTCCGTCCAGTCGTCGGGGTGGTTCATGTAGTTGAACTGGATTTTTGGCGCATCGGCCGCCTCGGGAGACCTCAGCCGGATCCAGCCGCGGCTCTTCGAGCGCATCGGCCCGACATGGGCCTGAAAGCCGTGCTCCCTGGCGAGCGAGGAGCCGTCATAAGCCACCGCCATCGGCAGGAAATGGAACTGGATGTCGGGATAGCGAATTCCCGCGCGCGAGCGGATGAAGCCGCCCGCCTCGAAATGGTTGGATGCGCCGAGCCCCTGCCCCCGCAAGAGCCATTGCAGCCCGACAAGCCCGCGCGCGAAAAGGCCGACGTGACCGTAAAGGGTGATCGGCTGCCTGGAGGCGACCTGGAAATAAAACTCCAGATGGTCCTGCAGGTTCTCGCCGACGCCCGGCCGGTCCGCGATCGACGTCGATGTCGAAAGCGCGCAGCTCGGCGGCCGGCCCCACGCCCGAGAGCTTCAGGAGCTGCGGCGAATTGATCGCGCCAGCGGCGAGAATCACCTCCCGCCTCGCGCGGGCGAAGGCGACGTCGCCGTTGCGGCGGTAGCGGACGCCGACCGCCCGGCGACCTTCAAACGCGATCCGGGTCGTGAGCGCCTCGGTGACGACCTTGAGGTTCTGCCGTTTCATGGCGGGCCGCAGATAGGCGTTGGCGGTCGACGAGCGCACGCCCTTCTTCACCGTCATGTCGAGCGCGCCAAAGCCCTCCTGCTGCTCGCCGTTGAGGTCGGCGCTGACGGGATAGCCGGCCTGCCGCCCCGCTTCGACGAAGGCGTCGTAAAGCGGATTGCGGCGAGCGCCCTGCGCAGTCGTGAGCGGGCCGTCGCCGCCGCGCCAGGAGTCCTCCCCGCCGCGAAAGCTCTCCGCGCGCCGAAAATAAGGGAGCACGTCGGCATAACCCCACCCCGTCGCGCCCATCTCGCGCCAATGCTCGAAATCGAGCGGATTGCCCCGCACATAGACGAGGCCATTGATGGAGGAAGAGCCGCCGAGCACTTTTCCGCGCGGGCAAATCAGGCGACGGCCGCCAAGATTGGGCTCGGGCTCGGTGAGAAAACCCCAGTTATAGGTGCGCGAATTCATCGGAATGGAGAGCGCGGCCGGCATCTGGATCACCAGAGCTCGATCCGAGCCGCCATATTCCAGCAAGAGAACGCGGTTCTTGCCGTCCTCGGTCAGCCGATCCGCGAGGACGCAGCCCGCCGAGCCCGCGCCGACGATAATGTAGTCGTATTCCTCGTCCATCGACCCGGGCGCGCGTTCTGGCACTTTCATCGTCCACGGCGTCGATGTGCGGCGCCGAAGGCGGCGCCGCAAGCGCTCGTTTTCGCTGAGGCCGACTGAAATTTGGTCAGATCGGCTCGGGCCCGCGCGAGATGGCGGCGACGCCGGTGCGCGACACTTCGACGAGGCCGAGCGGCAGCATCAGCGACACGAAATCGTCGATCTTCTGCGGCGCGCCGGTCAATTCGAAGATGAAACTCTCGACGGTCGCGTCGATGACCTTCGCGCGGAAGGCTTCGGCGAGATTCATCGCCTCGACCCGATTCTCGCCCTTCCCGCGCACCTTGATCATCGCCAGTTCGCGTTCGACGGCGCGCACGGTGAGCGTGAGGTCCTTCACCGAATGGACCGGCACGAGCCGCTCGAGCTGGTGGCGGATCTGTTCGACGATCTCGGGCGTGCCCGAGGTGACGATGGTGATGCGCGAGAGATGCGTCTCATGCGCGACCTCGGCGACGGTCAGGCTTTCGATGTTGTAGCCGCGGCCCGAGAACAGGCCAACCACCCGGGCGAGAACGCCCGGCTCGTTGTCGACGAGCACCGACAGCGTATGCCGCTCGATATGCGATTTGACCGTCGCCGCCGAATAGGGGGACGGCGGCTGGGTCGGAGTCCTGATCATGTTCATGTGAGCCCTTGTCCGAGATGCAATAGGAAAATCAGGCCGCGGCGGCGTTCGGCGTCGCCGCGACCCAGCGTTGGAAAAGATCGAAGTCGATGTTGCCGCCCGAGAGCACGAGGCCGACCTTCCTGCCCTTCAATCGCGCGCGCTCCTTCGTCGCCGCTGCGAGCGCCGCCGCCCCGGCGCCCTCGGCGAGATGGTGCGTGTCCGTCCAGTAGGCGCGGATCGCCTGGGCAATGTCTTCATCGCTGACCAGCGTGATGCGCTCGGCCCCGGCGAGAATCACCGCGAGCGCCTCCTCGTCCGGGACGCGCGTCGCCATGCCGTCGGCGAATGTGTCGGCGCTCTCGGTCGAGACCGGCTTCCCCGCCTCGAACGAAAGCGCGTAAGCCGGCGCCGCGGTCGACTGGACGCCGACGATCGCGGTCTTGAGGCCGAGCGCGTCGCGCGCCGCGATGCAGCCGCAGAGTCCCGACCCCTGCCCGACCGGAACGTAGAGGACGTCGAGATCGGGATGATCGCCAAAAAGCTCGAGCGCATAGGTCGAGACGCCGAGCGCGAGATCGCGGTGGAAGGAGGGAACCATGTGCAGCCCCCGCGCCGCGGCAAGCCGCCCGGCTTCCTCCCGCGCGGCCTGAAAGTCGGAGCCGTGTTCGACCAGCTCCGCGCCAAGCGCGCGCATGGCCGCGTTCTTCTCGCGGGAATTGCCATGCGGGACCACGATGGTCACCGGCAATCCCGCGCGCCTCCCCGCGAAGGCGAGGCTCTGGCCATGATTGCCGCGCGTCGCCGAGATGATTCCCGTCGCCCCGGGCGCACGCCGTTTCAGCGCCTCGACATAGGTCAGGCCGCCGCGCACCTTGAAGGCCCCGGTCGGCTGGCAGTTCTCGTGCTTGACGATCACATCCGCGCCGAGCCGGGAGGCGAGCAGCGGCCATGAGAACGCGGGCGTCGGACGGAGCGTCCGCAGGACGATCTCATGCGCCGCACGCGCCTCTTCGAGAGGGATGAACATGCCCCGGGCTCCCGGCGTTCCTCGTCAGACGAGCATCTTGCCCTTCTCGTCGATGACATTGCCAAGCTCGATGCCGGCGTCGTCCTCGAGTTCGGCCATGATCATCTCGTTATGCGCCTTGCCCGAGGGGATCATCGGGAAGCAGTTCTCCTTCTGATCGACCAGGCAGTCGAAGATGACCGGCTTCGGCGTGTCGATCATCTCCATGATCGCCGCATCGAGGTTCGCCGGATCCGAGCAGCGGATTCCATGGGCGCCATAGGCTTCCGCGAGCTTCACGAAATCGGGCAGCGAGTCGGTGTAGCTCTCCGAATAGCGGCCGCCGTGGAGCAATTCCTGCCACTGCCGCACCATCCCCATGTACTGGTTGTTGAGGATGAAGATCTTCACCGGCAGCCGGTACTGGATCGCCGTCGACATCTCCTGGATGTTCATGAGAATCGAGGCTTCGCCCGCGATGTCGACCACGAGCGAATTCGGATGCGCCATCTGCGCGCCGATCGCCGCGGGCAGGCCGTAGCCCATCGTGCCGAGGCCGCCCGAGGTCATCCAGCGGTTCGGCTCCTCGAAGGCGAAATGCTGAGCGGCCCACATCTGGTGCTGGCCGACCTCGGTCGTCACGTAGACGTCGCGGCCCTTCGTCAGCTCATAAAGGCGCTTGATCGCGTGCTGCGGCTTGATGATGCGGTCCGAATTGCGGAATCCGAAGGATTTCCGCGCCCGCCAGCCGTCGATGACGCTCCACCATTTGGCGAGCGCCGCCGGATCGGCGGCATGCGAGCCCGTCCGCCAGACGCGGACCATATCCTCGAGCACATGCGCGCAATCGCCAATGATCGGCAGGTCGACCTTGACGTTCTTGTTGATCGACGACGGATCGATGTCGATGTGGATCTTCCGCGACTTCGGCGCGAAGGCGTCGAGGCGCCCGGTGATGCGGTCGTCGAAGCGCGCGCCGACGCAGATCATCAGGTCGCAGTCATGCATCGCATTGTTGGCCTCGAACGAGCCGTGCATGCCGAGCATGCCGAGCCATTGCCTGTCGGAGGCCGGATAGGCGCCGAGCCCCATCAGCGTCGAGGTGATCGGGAAGCCGGTCGCCCGGACCAGTTCGCGCAGGAGCGTCGAAGCGTGCGGCCCGGAATTGATGACGCCGCCGCCCGTGTAGAAAATGGGCCGCTTGGCTGCGGCCATCATCTCGACCGCGTGACGGATGGCCTCCATATCGCCCTTGATCCGCGGCTGGTAAGTCTTGTGCTGGATGTTCTTCTGGAACGCATAGGCGCCGCTCGCGAACTGGATATCCTTCGGGATATCGACGACGACGGGGCCCGGCCGGCCGTGCGAGGCGATGTAGAAGGCCTCGTGCAGGATGCGCGGCAGGTCCTCGATGCGGCGGACGAGATAGTTGTGCTTCGTGCAATTGCGGGTGATGCCGGTCGTGTCGCATTCCTGGAAGGCGTCGGAGCCGATGAGATGGGTCGGCACCTGGCCGGTGATGCAGACGAGCGGGATCGAGTCCATCAGGGCGTCGGTGAGCCCGGTGATGGCGTTGGTCGCGCCCGGCCCGGAGGTGACGAGCAGCACGCCGACCTTGCCGGTCGAACGCGCGTAGCCTTCCGCGGCGTGGGCCGCGCCCTGCTCGTGACGGACGAGCACGTGGCGGACCTTGTCCTGATGGAAGAGCGCGTCGTAGATCGGCAGCACCGCGCCGCCGGGGTAGCCGAAAATGTGCTCGACGCCCTGATCCTTCAGCGCCTCGACCACCATCTCCGCGCCGGTCATGTGCCTGGCCATTGTGCTCATCTCCCTTTCGTCCGCTCGTCGTGTTTCCAGCAAATTCGAGGCAATAAAAAAGGCCCGCGAGGGGCCTGTTCATGCGCCAGCAAACGAAGCAGGGTCTATGCCTGCCCGTCCTCCAGCGCACCACGTACAATAAGGATCGCCATAGACCTATCGCCTCTTCGCAAGTCGCGCGACTTTAGTGAAGCGAGACGGGACCGTCAAGATGGCCGATTCCGGCGATGCGATGGGGCTGAGGATCAGGCGCCATGGCTCCAAAGGCCGGTCGCCGCGGAAATTTCTTCTGTAAAGCAGAAATTTGTGGTAGGGTGGAAACATTGGCCAAAAATCCGGCGCGCCGGGCCCCGACGGGAAGCGAGAGAGGAAGGAGACAGGGCCCATTTGCCGCATTTCCGCCACGAAGCGGAGGGCGCCGGAAGGAAATGTCAGCGCAAGCCCCTGAAAAGGCTCGATTCGCGGAAGGAAATGGCAGGTTTCGAGGCTCTTTTTCAGGGCGTTTTGGCGCAGGTTTCGCCCAAAATACCCGAAAAACAGACGATTTTGGCTGGAAACCGGACGATTTCCGCGCGTTTTTGACAGCCGTCTTCGCCACAATGGCGCCTCAAACCCCGCCTGCGCCGGCGAGAGCGGGCGCTGGCCTGATCGGAGGAGCCCCGCGAAGCCGGTTGCTCGAAGGCAAGCCGGCACGCAAATTCCCGATGGCGGCGCAAGCCGACTTCTGGCAAAGAGGCGCCGCTCCCAAAAGGTTCGAGCGCAAGGATCAGGCGATGCAAGTCGAGGCCACGGCGATTCCGGCCGTCAAGATCGTAACGCCCAAGAAACACGGAGACGCGCGCGGTTTTTTTTCCGAGGTCTATAGCAAGGTCGAGTGGGACAAGGCCGGTCTCGATTTCGCTTTCGTTCAGGACAACCATTCCTTCTCGGCCACAATCGGCACGTTACGCGGGTTGCATTTCCAATTGCCCCCCTTCGCCCAGGACAAGCTCGTGCGGTGCGCGCGCGGCCGCATTCTCGACCTCGCAGTGGATATCCGCCGCGCCTCGCCGACCTTCGGTCAATGGGTCGGGGTGGAACTTTCGGCCGACAACTGGCGCCAGCTTCTCGTCCCGGCCGGTTTCGCCCACGCCTTCGTGACGCTCACGCCCGGATGTCGAGGTCCTGTACAAGACGACCGCGCCCTATTCGCCGGCGCACGATCGCGGGATAGCCTGGGACGATCCCGACATCGGGATCGAGTGGCCCCTGCCGCCGGGCGGACCTGTGCTCTCCGACAAGGACAGGCGCTGGCCGCGCCTCAAGGACGCGCCGGATCTCTTCCCATGATGCGCATCGCGGTCACCGGCTCGAAAGGACAGGTCGCGACCTCGCTCGCCGAGCGGGCGGGCGGGAACTTCGAAATCGTCGCGCTGGCGCGGCCGGGCTTTTCGCTCGAGGACCGCGCCTCGGTGCTCGCGGGGATCGAAGCCGCGAAACCGGATATCGTCGTCAACGCCGCCGCCTACACGGCAGTCGACAAGGCCGAATCCGAGGAGGCTCTGGCGCTCAGCGTCAACGGCGAGGGCGCGGGCCATGTCGCGGAGGCCGCCGCGAGGATCGGCGCGCCGCTCCTGCATCTTTCCACCGATTACGTGTTCGACGGGACGCTCGACCGGCCATATCGCGAGGACGACCCGACCGGCCCGACCGGGGCTTATGGGCGGACGAAGCTCGTCGGCGAGCAGCGCGTCGCCGAGCGGCAGCCGAACAGCGCCATCCTGCGCACGGCCTGGGTCTATAGTCCGTTCGGCGCGAATTTCGTCCGCACGATGCTGCGCCTCAACGAGACGCGCGACGAGGTCGGCGTGGTCGCCGACCAGCGCGGCAATCCGACCTCGGCGCTCGACATCGCCGACGCCCTGCTCGCCATCGCAAGGCGCATCCACGCGGACCCTTCGCCCGGCCTCAGGGGCGTCTTTCATATGACGGGCTCGGGCGAGGCGACCTGGGCGGATTTCGCGGAAGCCGTGTTCGAGGACGCGCATGCGCGCGGCCGGCGTCTCACCCGCGTCAAGCGGATCGCGACCGCCGACTATCCGACGCCCGCGCGCCGGCCCGCCAATTCGCGGCTCGACAACACGAAGCTTCATGAGGCCTATGGTCTCGCCCTGCCGGACTGGCGAAAGTCGCTCGCCGAAGTCGTGGCGCGGCTTGTTCCGTGACGGAGACATTTGATGCGTAAAGTGCTCGTGACAGGCGGCGCAGGCTTCATCGGCTCTGCGGTCTGCCGCCATCTCGTCGGCGCCGGCGCGGATGTGCTGAACCTCGATGCGCTGACCTATGCGGGCAATCTCGCCTCGCTCTCGACCATCGACAACGCGCCGAACTATCGCTTCGCGAAGGTCGATATCTGCGACCGGCGCGCGGTCTCCGAGGCTTTCGAGAGCTTTGAGCCCGATCATGTGATCCACCTCGCGGCCGAGAGCCATGTCGACCGCTCGATCACCGGCAGCGACGCTTTCATCCAGACGAATATCGTCGGCACCTTCACGATGCTGGAGGCGGCGCGCGCGCATTGGCTCAAGCTCTCGCCGGAGAAGCGCGATGGCTTCCGCTTCCTGCATGTCTCGACCGACGAGGTTTACGGGTCGCTCGGCGAAAGCGGCTTCTTCGAGGAGACGACGCCGTACGATCCAAGCTCGCCCTATTCCGCCTCGAAGGCGGCGTCGGATCATCTCGTCTCCGCCTGGGCGCGAACCTACAAATTCCCGGCCGTCATCTCGAACTGTTCGAACAATTACGGGCCCTATCACTTCCCCGAGAAGCTGATCCCGCTCATCATCCTCAACGCGATCCACGGGAAGCCGCTGCCGGTCTATGGCGCAGGCGCCAACATCCGCGACTGGCTCTATGTCGAGGATCACGCGCGCGCCCTCGACCTCATCGTGAGCAGGGGACGGATCGGCGAGAAATACAATGTCGGGGGGCGCAACGAGCGGCGCAATATCGACGTGGTGAGGCGGATATGCGCGATCCTCGACAAGTTGCGGCCGATGGCAAAGCCCTACGAGTCCCTGATCGCCTTCGTCACCGACCGCCCCGGCCACGACATGCGCTATGCGATCGACGCCACCAGGCTCGAGACGGAACTCGGCTGGAAGGCTGAGGAAAACTTCGACACCGGCATCGAGAAAACGGTGCGCTGGTATCTCGACAACGAGTGGTGGTGGCGGCCGCTGCGCGAAAAGGTCTATGCGGGCGAGCGCCTTGGCGTGCTGTCCGAAGAAACACAGCCGAAAGCGGCGGTCGGGGGCTGACACATGAAGGGCATCATTCTGGCGGGCGGCGCGGGTACGCGTCTGCATCCGATCACGCTCGGCGTCTCGAAGCAGCTCATGCCGGTCTACGACAAGCCGATGATCTATTATCCGCTGTCGGTCGTCATGCTCGCCGGCATTCGCGACGTGCTCATCATCTCGACGCCTCATGACCTGCCGCAGTTCCGCCGCCTGCTCGGCGACGGATCGGAATGGGGCATCCGCATCGACTATGCCGAACAGCCGACGCCGAACGGCCTCGCGCAAGCCTTCGTGATCGGCGAGAGGTTCGTCGGCGACGACAAGGCCATGCTCGTCCTCGGCGACAACATCTTCTATGGCGCGGGCTTGAGCGAGCAGTTGCGGCGCGCAGCCAAGCGCGAGAACGGCGCGACCGTTTTCGCCTATCATGTGCCGGATCCGGAGCGATACGGCGTCGTCGAGTTCGACCCTTCGGGGCGCGCCATCTCCATCGAAGAGAAGCCCCAGAAGCCGAGGTCGCACTGGGCCGTCACCGGCCTCTACTTCTACGACCGGAAGGTCGTCGAGATCGCCAAGGCGCTGAAACCCTCGCCGCGCGGCGAATATGAAATCACCGACGTCAACCGCATCTATCTCGAAGCAGGCGCGCTCAACGTCGAGCGCATGGGGCGCGGCTACGCCTGGCTCGACACGGGCACGCCGGATTCGCTGGTGGACGCCGCGAGCTTCGTGCGCACGCTCGAAGCGCGGCAGGGCGTCAAGATCTGCTGTCCGGAGGAAATCGCCTTCGATCTCGGCTTCATTGACGAGGCGCAGCTTGAGAAGATCGTCGAACGCTTCGGCAAGGCGGCCTATGGCGCCTATCTGAAGTCGGTGCTTGAGGACCGGCGGCAGGCGGCAGGAAAGGGGTAGGCAGGCTCCTCATCCCCGCTTGCGGGGTAGCGGATCAGAGCTTCAGCCCCCTCAGGCGCAGCGCATTGGCGATGACGCTGACCGATGAAAGCGACATCGCCGCCGCCGCCACAATCGGCGACAGCAGGATGCCGAAGACCGGATAGAGGACGCCCGCCGCGATCGGCACTCCAGCCGCATTGTAAAGGAAGGCGAAGGCCAGGTTCTGCCGGACGTTGCGCAGGGTCGCAGCCGAGAGCTTGCGCGCTTTCACAAGGCCCGCGAGGTCGCCCTTGAGCAGAGTGAGCCCCGCGCTTTCGATGGCCGCGTCCGCGCCTGTTCCCATGGCGATTCCCACGTCCGCCGCCGCCAGCGCCGGAGCGTCGTTGACGCCGTCGCCCGCCATGGCGACCCCGCGACCCTCGCGCTTGAGGCGCAGGACGGCCTCGGCCTTGTCCTCCGGCTTCACCTCGGCTTCGAAGGAATCGAGTCCGAGCGTCCTGGCTACCGCTTCAGCGGTGATGCGGTTGTCGCCCGTCAGCATCACGACCCTGAGGCCCTGCGCCCGCAATTCCCTGAGCGCCTCGGCCGCGCCGGCCTTGATCGGATCCGCAACGGCGATCAGCGCGGCCGCCTTGCCGTCCAGCGCGACGAACACCACCGTCGCGGCCTCGCGCCGCAAAGCCTCCGCCTTGTCCGCCAGCGCGGAAGGATCGGCGCCGCGCTCCCGCAGGAAGGCGTCCGAGCCGACCGCGACCGCGCGGCCCTCGACCGTTCCCGTCACGCCGCCGCCTGTGAAAGCTTTGAAGTCGGCGGCGGAGACCATGCGCAGGCGCTTGCGCCTGGCCGCCGAGACGATGGCGGCGGCGATCGGATGCTCGCTCGACCGTTCGAGACTGGCGGCGAAGCCGAGCGCGTCGTCGGGCGAAAAACCCTCCGCCGCTTCGACGGCGGTGAGCCGCGGCTTGCCTTCGGTCAGCGTGCCGGTCTTGTCGACCGCGAGCGTGTCGACCGTCTCGAACCGCTCCAGCGCCTCCGCGTCGCGCACCAGCACGCCGGAGCGCGCCCCGACGCCGACGCCGACCATGATCGACATCGGCGTTGCGAGACCAAGCGCGCAGGGGCATGCGATGATGAGAACCGACACGGCCGCAACGAGGCCATAAGCAAGCCTCGGCTCGGGTCCAAAGCTCGCCCAGGCCAGAAAGGCCAGGACCGCGACCGCCACGACGAGCGGCACGAACCAGCCCGCGACCCGGTCTGCGAGCCTCTGCACCGGCGCCCGGCTGCGTTGCGCCTTGGCGACCAGATCGACCATGTGCGCAAGCGCCGTGTCGCGGCCGACGCGCTCGGCCCGCATGACGAGGCCACCCGAACCGTTGATCGAGCCGCCGATGATTTTCGCGCCGGCGGCCTTCATCGCCGGCATCGATTCGCCGGTCATCAGCGACTCGTCGACGGCGCTCGCCCCCTCGACGACGACGCCGTCGACCGGCGCCTTCTCGCCCGGCCGAATCCGCAGTAGGTCGCCGACGGCGATGTCGGAGACAGCGACCTCATGATCGTGGCCCTCTCCGTCGATGCGCAGCGCGGTCTTCGGCGCAAGGTCGAGCAGCGCCCGGATCGCGTCGCCGGTCTTCTCGCGGGCGATGAGTTCCAGCACCTGCCCCACCAGCACAAGCACAGTGATTACCGCCGCCGCCTCGAAATAGACGGGCGGCGCGCCGTCATGCGTGCGGAACGCGGGCGGGAAAACATGGGGCGCGATCGTCGCAACGACGCTTGCGAGCCAGGCAACGCCCACGCCAAGCCCGATGAGGGTGAACATGTTGAAGTTCCGCGAGCGGATCGACGCCCAGGCTCGCTGAAAGAAGGGCCAGCCCGCACCGAGCGCGACTGGCGTCGCGAAGAGAAGCTGGATCCAGTTCGAGAGCTGCGGTGAGATAAGTCCATGCGGGAAGAGGTGCGCGCCCATGTCGAGGATGACGACCGGGATCGTCAGCGCGATCCCGATCCAGAGCCGCCGCTTCATGTCGACGAGCTCTTCGTTCGGCCCCGCCTCCAGCGACGGCTGTTCCGGCTCCAGCGCCATGCCGCAGATCGGGCAGGAGCCCGGCCCCTCCTGCCGCACTTCCGGATGCATCGGGCAGGTGTAGATCGTGCCTTCCGGCATGGGCTCGGGCGCGGCGCGGTTCGGGCCGAGATAGGTCTCCGGGTGCGCGGCGAATTTGACGTGGCAGCCGGCGCTGCAGAAATAATAGGTCCGGTCGTCGTGCGTATGGCGCCATTTGGCCGTCGCTGGGTCGACGAACATCCCGCAGACGGGATCCTTCTCCCTCGTCGCCGCGTCGGTCGCGATCATGGGCCTGAACTCCTGCCGAACGCCTTGAAAAAGGCCGGCGGGCTGCATAAACCCTCCCATCATGGGAAGGTCAAGGAGGTTTCGCGCGTGAACATCGGGGAAGCGGCGGCCGCCAGCGGCGTGACCGCCAAGATGATCCGCCACTACGAGTCGATCGGGCTTCTGCGTCCCGCCCCCAGGCGGGAGAACGCCTACCGCGACTATGGCGTGCGCGACATCCACGAATTGCGCTTCATAGGGCGGGGGCGCCGCCTTGGCTTCTCGACCGCGGAGATCGCGGCCTTGCTGGCTCTCTGGCGCGACCGCGAGCGCCCGAGCCGGGAGGTCCGGCGCATCGCTGAGGCGCATATTTCCGACCTCGAATCGCGGATCGCCGAGATGGAGGCGATGGCCGAAACACTGCGCCGCCTGACGCGCCAGTGTCACGGCGACGACCGCCCCGATTGTCCGATCCTCGACGATCTCGCTGCGGGCGAGCAGGCCGAAGAGACCGCATGAGGCGTTGAGGCGGCGTCAACCATCCTCGGCAGCCAACAAGCCATGGGAATCCTCGCGCGTATGAGCGATAATGAGCGTTCGTCCGATGGGGCGGACGAAAGAGGAAGGCTCATGTCCACCCGTTTGACGATCAGGCTCGATTTCGACGAAGTTCGGCGGCTCGGCGCGGGCAAGGTGGCGCTGCTGGAGGCCATCAACAAGGAAGGCTCGATCTCGGCGGCCGGCCGGGCGCACGGCATGTCGTACCGGCGCGCATGGCTGCTGATCGACGAGTTGAATCAGCTCTTCATCGAGCCGCTGGTTGCGGCCCATCACGGCGGCGCTCAGGGCGGAGGCGCGAGCCTCACGGACGCAGGCCGCCGCGTCGTCATGCTCTATCGAAGCGCGGAAGCGAAGATGCGCACCGCCGCCGCGGAGGAGATCGGCGCGATCGAACTCCTTTTGTCGCCAAAGGACCGCCCCGCAACCGGACCTTTGACAGAGCCGGCGGTTTGACCGAAAGAGGCGCGGATGACGCCCACGGTCAAAATCTGCGGTCTTTCCGACGCCGCAACGCTGGAAGCCGCGCTTGCGGCGGGCGCGGACATGGTCGGCTTCGTCTTCTACCCGAAGAGTCCGCGCCACGTCTCGCTGGAAACCGCGCGGGCGCTTGGAGAACGCGCCCGGGGCCGCGCCCGGATCGTCGCGCTGACGGTCGACGCCGACGAGCAGAGCCTCGACTCCATTTTCGAAGCGCTCGGCCCGGACCTCCTCCAGCTTCATGGACGAGAGACACCGGATGAAGTCGCGGCGATCCGCCGCCGCTACGCAAGGCCAACGATGAAGGCGGTCGGCGTAGCCGCAGTTGACGATTTCGCCGCCGCCGAACGCTATACGGACGCGGCGGATTATCTCCTCATTGACGCCAAACCGCCGAAGACGGCCGTCCTGCCGGGCGGGAATGGCGTCGCCTTCGACTGGCGGCTCGCGCGCGGCTTCTCCCCCGCCCTGCCCTGGCTGCTCTCCGGCGGACTCGATCCCGAAAACGTCGAGCGCGCGATCGCGCAGTCGAACGCGCTCGGGGTCGATGTCTCCTCGGGCGTGGAGACGGCGCCGGGCGTGAAGGATCCTGCGCGGATCGGGGCATTCGTCGCGGCGGCCCGGCGCGCCTTTCAGCGCGCCACCGAGCAGGTGAGTTAAGCGATATGGCGAAGATCGACAGGCCCAATTCCTTCCGCAACGGCCCCAGCGAGCGGGGACGTTTCGGCATCTACGGCGGCCGGTTCGTCGCCGAGACGCTGATGCCGCTCATCCTCGCGCTCGAAAAGGCCTATGCCGAGGCGAAGGCCGACCCAGCCTACCAGGCGGAGCTCGCCTCCTTCCTCAAGCACTACGGCGGCCGGCCGAGCCCGCTCTATTTCGCCGAGCGCATGACCGAAGAACTCGGCGGCGCGAAGGTCTATTTCAAGCGTGAGGAGCTCAATCACACGGGCTCCCACAAGATCAACAACGTGCTCGGCCAGATCCTGCTCGCCCGCCGCATGGGGAAGAAGCGGATCATCGCGGAAACGGGCGCCGGTCAGCATGGCGTCGCGACCGCGACCGCCTGCGCGCGCTTCGGCCTCGAATGCGTCGTCTATATGGGCGCGGTCGACGTCGAGCGGCAGAAGCCGAACGTCTTCCGCATGAAGATGCTGGGCGCGGAAGTGCGGCCGGTGCAGGCTGGCGCGCGCACGCTGAAAGACGCGATGAACGAGGCCCTGCGCGACTGGGTGACCAATGTCGCGGACACCTTCTATTGCATCGGCACCGCGGCCGGCCCGCATCCCTATCCGGCGATGGTGCGCGACTTCCAGTGCGTGATCGGCAACGAGACGCGCACGCAAATATTGGAGGCGGAAGGGCGCCTGCCCGACAGCCTCGTCGCCGCGATCGGCGGCGGCTCGAACGCGATCGGCCTGTTCCATCCCTTCCTCGACGACGAGGGCGTGGAGATGTTCGGCGTCGAGGCGGCGGGCCACGGGCTGTCCGTCGAGAACGGCCACGCGGCCTCGATATCGGGCGGCAAGCCCGGCGTGCTGCATGGCAACCGCACCTATCTCCTGCAGGACCCCGACGGGCAGATCCTCGAGGGCCATTCGATATCCGCCGGCCTCGACTATCCGGGCGTCGGGCCGGAGCACGCCTGGCTGCACGACGTCGGCCGCGTCACCTATCTCTCCGCCACCGACAAGGAGGCGCTCGACGCCTTCCAGCTTTGCTCGAAGCTCGAAGGCATCATCCCCGCGCTCGAGCCGGCTCACGCGCTCGCCAAGGTGGTCGAGCTTGCGCCGAAGCGCCCGAAGGATCACCTGATGGTGGTGAACCTGAGCGGCCGGGGCGACAAGGATATCTTCGCCGTCGCGGACTATCTCGGCGGCATGTAGGGGGATCATTCATGCGCCGACGCGAGGCTCTGGGTCTTCTTGCCGGCGCGGCGCTTTCCCGCCCGCTGCGCGCCATGGCCGCGCCGCCGCCTCTCCTTGAGGAATCCGCAGGCTTCGCCGGTCAGATCTTCTTCATCGGCCAGAAGCCGCCGGCCTTCGTCCTCGGCGTCGTGCGCGACGGCGAGACCGCGGTGTTCGGCTTCGGCAAGCGCGGCCAGAATGCGCCCGACGAGCCCAAGGCCGACACGCTCTTCCGCATCGGCTCGATCACCAAGGCCTTCACCGGGCAGGTTCTCGCGAGCCTCGCGGCGGATGGGATCGTCAAGCTCACCGACCCGGTCACGAAATATGCGCCCGCTTTCGACGCCGCGATGTCGAAGGACCGGCCGATCCGCCTCATCGACCTCGCCACCCATTCCTCCGGCCTTCCGCGTGAAGTCCCGCGCGAGGACGGGCCTCCGGACGATCCCTTCGTCCATGTGACGCTGAAGGCCTATTCGGAATGGATGAAGAGCAATCCCCTGCTCTTCCCGCCGGGATCGGCGGTGCTCTATTCGAACTTCGGCTTCGACGTGCTCGCGGCGGCGCTGTCCCTCGCGGCCGGCAAGCCCTATCCCGAGCTTCTCGCCGAGCGCGTCCTGAAGCCGCTCGGCCTCAAGGACACGACCTTCGCGCCGGTCGACGCGCAGAACCAGCGCCTCATGCAGGGCCACTGGATCGACGGCTCGCCCATGCCTTTCGTTCCGACCGGGGACGTGATCGTCGGCGCGGGCGGGCTCTATTCAAGCGCGGGCGACCTTCTCCGCTGGCTGCAGTGGCATCTCGACCGCTTCGCGAGCGACGGCGCCGCGACGCGCCTCATCGACCACGCGGCCTGGCTGCAGCGCGACGGTCTGACCGCCGTCTCGGGCATGGACGAATCCGGCCACATGGACGCGATGGGCCTCGGCTGGATCATCATGGAGCCGGAAGGAACCCGGCCGCTGATCCTGCAGAAGGCGGGCGGCCTGCAAGGCGTCTTCTCCTATGTCGCTTTCTCGCCGGCCCGGAACATCGGCGTCGTCGCGGCGATCAACGCCTTCAATGTCGGAGCCGGGCTGGAAATGGCGAAGCTCGTGAACGGCCTCATCGCCGACCTCGCGCCGCGGTGATCGGACGAGGCGAGTCGAGCTCGATCGGCAACGCCGTCGAAGTGGCGCGCAATTTTGGGCGTTTTCGACGCGATTCCGCACCCATTTTCATCGTTTTCCCTACGAAAGGGGGTCGTTTTCGCGCGATTCGCAGCGGAAAAACCAGCCAAAACCGCGCCATTTGCTTCCGGGAATTGAGCCCTTTCAAGGGTTTGCGCTGACATTTCCTTCCGGCGAGGGCGCGACCAGCGGCCTCGGGATGGCCGAAAGATGGCCAAAACATGGCCGATCGGCTGGCGGGCGATGACCGAGAGTTGTTCGATTTCACGCAAGGGCGTTTCCGGCTTGACACCAGTTTACATCATACCCCAATCGTCAGAAAATTAGAAGATATTGTCTTTATATTCGTCATTTTCAAAAATCACGGGCTTCTTATAGATAGGGGTTGGTCCGGGCTTAAAGGCGCCGGAGCGCGCCTTGTCAAACATATATTTTATGATAATTTCGTTTATATCGATGCCATTCGCTACTGTTGAATTTTATTTGCCGGCCCGCCGCGCGGCTGCTAGAAGCGCGCCAACTCGTCGAAGCCGAGTGACGGGAGGAAGCGACATGGCGACGCCTGCGCCGATCGACTATCAGGCTCTCGTACTTCCCTACGCGCGCGTCCCGGACCTCGACGCGGAAAGTCCCGCGCGCCGCCCTGTCGTGGTGGTCGGGGCCGGCCCGGTCGGACTCGCCGCTGCGATCGACCTTGCTCAGTCCGGGACCGACGTCCTGCTCCTTGACGACGATGACCGGCTGTCCACGGGATCGCGCGCCATCTGCTTCGCCAAGCGCACGCTCGAAATTTTCGACAGGCTCGGCTGCGGCGAGCCGATGGTCCGCAAGGGCGTCGGCTGGAACAAGGGCCGCGTGTTCTTTCGTGAGGACCCGCTCTACAGCTTCGACCTGCTTCCCGAAGAGGGCCATCATCGCCCGGCCTTCATCAACCTCCAGCAATATTACGTCGAAGGCTATCTTCTCGAACGGGCGCAGGACCTGCCTAATCTCGAGATCCGCTGGAAGAACCGGGTCGCCGGCGCGGCGCAGAGCCGCGACGAGGTCACGCTTCAGGTCGAGACGCCGGACGGCGCGTATGCGCTCCGCGCGGACTATCTCATCGCCGCCGACGGGTCGCGCAGCTTCATCCGCAAGGCGCTGGGCCACGAGAGCAAGGGGCAGACCTTTCGCGACCGATTCCTGATCGCCGACGTGCGGATGGAGGCGGATTTTCCGGCCGAGCGCTGGTTCTGGTTCGATCCGCCTTTCCACCCGAACCAGTCCGTCCTCCTGCACCGGCAGGCAGACAACGTATGGCGCATCGACTTCCAGCTCGGCTGGGACGCCGATCCGGTCGCGGAGCGTGAGCCCGAGCGCGTGCTGCCGCGCGTGCAGGCCCTGCTCGGCAAGGACGCCCGGTTCGAGCTCGAATGGGCGAGCGTCTACACTTTCTCATGCCTGCGCATGGCTTCCTTCCGCGACGGACGCGTGTTCTTCGCCGGCGACAGCGCGCATGGCGTCTCGCCCTTCGGCGCGCGCGGCGCGAATTCGGGCGTGCAGGACGCCGAGAATCTCGCGTGGAAGCTACGCCTTGTGCTCGAAGGCAAAGCGCCCGACCGGCTGCTCGACACCTACGGCTCTGAGCGCGAATTCGCGGCCGACGAGAATATCCTCAATTCGACCCGGAGCACGGATTTCATCACGCCCAAAAGCGAGGTGAGCCGCACGTTCCGAAACGCGACGCTCGAACTTGCGCGGGATTGCCCCTTCGCGCGCCAGCTCGTGAACAGCGGCCGGCTCTCCCGGCCTGCGACGCTCAGTTCTTCGCCGCTGAACACGCCGGACGAGGACAGCTTCTCCGGCGCCATGACGCCCGGCGCCGCCTGCACGGACGCTCCCGTGCTGCGCGACGGCGCGCAAGCGTGGCTCATCGACCAGGTCGGCGAGGACTTTACGCTGCTCCATTTCCATCCCCACGGCGAGATCGGCCCGGAGCTCGCCGATGGCTTCCGAAGCCTTGCGCAAGGCGAGATCCCCGTGAGGACGGTGGTCGTGGCCCATCGCGGCCAGGCGCCGCGCGAGACGGAAGGCTTCGTTGTCGTCGAGGACGACGGCCTCGCTTTCGAGCGGTTCGACGCGGGTGAGGGCGCGACCTACCTCCTGCGCCCCGACCAGCATGTCTCGGCGCGCTGGCGCGCCTTCGACCCCGTCAAGATTCAGGCCGCGCTCGACCGCGCCACGGCCAGAGCGTGAGAGGAAACCCCATGCTGATCCTCGAACCCAACCTCAAGCGCCCGGATGATTTCTACGAAGCGCTGATCGAAGCGCATCGCGGCCTCAGTGTCGAACAGAGCGCGATGCTCAACGCCAAGCTCATTCTGCTGCTCGCCAATCAGGTCGGCGATCTCGACGTCTTGCGCGCCGCGATCGGAAAGGCGCGCGAAGGCATCGAGCCGGCCGGCGAGGACTCCACCCTCAAAGCTGTCGCGTAGAGGACTGTCATGCGACTGCACGGATATTGGCGATCCTCCGCCGCATGGCGGGTGCGGATCGCCCTCAACCTGAAGGGCGTGAGCGCCGGGCACGAGGCTCACCATCTGCGGCATGGCGAGCAGCGTGCGGCGGACTATCTGCGCCTCAACCCGCAGGGCCTCGTGCCGGCGCTGGAGCTGGACGACGGGACGGTGCTCACCCAGTCCCTCGCCATCTGCGAATGGCTGGAGGAGACGCGCCCGAATCCGCCGCTGTTGCCGGGGGACGCCGTGCGGCGCGCGCATATCCGCGCCTTCGCCCTTGCGATCGCCTGCGACATCCATCCCGTGCAGAACCTCAAGGCGCTCTCGCGTCTGCGGGCGATGCACGTCCCCGAAGACGAGGTAACCGGCTGGGCGCGCCGCGCGATCTCCGAGGGGCTCGACGCCTGCGAGACGCTCATTGCGCGTTCGGGAGGCCCGTTCTGCTTCGACGGGAGTCCGACGCTCGCGGATGTCTGCCTTGTTCCGCAACTCTACAACGCGCGGCGCTTCGGCGTTGATCTCCAGAGCTTCGGCCGGCTGCTGGAGGCGGAGGCGGCCTGTCAGGCCCTGGCCGCTTTCGCGGAGGCCGCGCCCGAACGCCAGCCCGACGCGGAATAGACTCGTTCACGAAAAGGAATGTCCATGTCCGGATTTGCCAGCACCAAGGATCTCGCCGACAAGACCATCTCCTTCGAGGAACTCGGTCCGGGACTCTACGGCTACACCGCCGAGGGCGATCCGAACTCCGGCGTCGTCGTCGGCGACGATTCCGTTCTCGTGGTCGATGCGCAGGCCACGCCCGCGATGGCGAAGGACGTGATCGCGCGTATCCGCACGATTACCGACAAGCCGGTGAAGCATGTGGCGCTGACGCATTATCACGCGGTCCGCGTGCTCGGCGCCTCGGGCTACGCGGGGGCGGAGATCATCGCTTCCGACGTGACGCGCGACATGATCGTCGAGCGCGGACAGCAGGACATGGACAGCGAGATCGGACGCTTTCCGCGCCTGTTTCGCGGCAAGGAGAGCATCCCCGGCCTCACCTGGCCGCACATCACGTTCCACAAGCGCATGACGCTCTGGATGGGCAGGCGCGAGGTGCAGATCATCCATGTCGGCCGCTCGCATACGGCGGGCGACACGGTGGTCTGGCTGCCGAAGGAGCGCGTTCTGTTCGCCGGCGACACGGTCGAATTCGGCGCCACCCCCTATTGCGGCGACGCCCATTTCAAGGACTGGCCGGGCACGCTCGACGCGATCCGCGCGCTGAAACCGGAAAAGCTCGTTCCGGGGCGCGGCCGCTCGCTGGTGAACGCGAAGGAAGTCGAGGAGGGCCTCAGCGGCACCGCCGCCTTCACCTCCGACCTCTTCGCCATCGCGAAGCGCGCCGTCGCGTCGGGATGGGACCTCGGCCGCACGTATCGCGAGGCGATGGCCCAGATGCGCCCGAAATACGGCCACTGGGTCATCTTCGAGCATTGCATGCCCTTCGACGTCGCCCGCGCCTACGACGAGGCGAAGGGGCTCGACTGGCCGCAGATCTGGACCGCCGAGCGCGACCTCGCGATGTGGCGCGCCCTCGAAGGCGACAGACAGGCGCCGTCGGCCGAAGCGCATTAGCGGATGGGAGATTTGTCATGAACGAAGTCACCCGACCCAATCTGGCGATGACGGCGACCGCGCGCGCAGGATCGCCGCCGTATCTGACCGGCTTCGGCAACCAGTTCGAGACCGAGGCTCTGCCCGGAGCGCTGCCCGTCGGGTGCAATTCTCCGCAGAAATGCCCCTACGGCCTCTATGCGGAGCAGCTCAGCGGCTCGCCCTTCACGGCGCCGCGCACGACGAACGAGCGCAGCTGGCTCTATCGCATCCAGCCGACCGTCGCCCACTGGGGCAAGTTCCGCAAGGCCGATATCGGCTTCTGGCGGACCGCCCCCGCGCCCGAGGCCGAGATCCCGATCGCGCCCCTGCGCTGGGACCCGATCCCGATTCCGAAGGAACGCCTCTCCTTCGTCGAGGGCGTGCACACGATGACGACCGCGGGCGACGCCGCGACCTCGGCGGGCATGGGCGCGCATGTCTATGTCGTCACCCGCTCGATGCAGGACGAATACTTCTACAACGCCGATGGCGAGATGCTCATCGTGCCGCAGCAGGGCGAGCTTCGCCTCTGGACCGAGTTCGGAATCCTCGACATCGAGCCCGGCGAGATTGCGATGATCCCGCGCGGCGTGAAAATCCGCGTCGAGCTTCGCGGCGGTCCGGCGCGCGGATATATCTGCGAGAATTACGGCGGCGCCTTCTCGCTGCCCGAGCGCGGGCCGATCGGCGCCAATTGCCTCGCCAACCCGCGCGACTTCCTCACGCCCGTCGCGGCCTACGAGGACCACGAGGCGCGGGGCCAGATGTATGTGAAATGGGGCGGCTCGCTCTGGGTCGCCGACATCGCCCGCTCGCCGCTCGATGTCGTCGCCTGGCACGGCAACTATGCGCCTTACAAATACGACCTGCGCCGCTATTCGCCGGTCGGCCCCATTCTGTTCGATCACGCGGACCCGAGCATCTTCACCGTGCTGACGTCGCCCTCCGAGACGCCCGGCACGGCGAACATCGACTTCGTGATCTTCAGCGACCGCTGGCTTGTCGCGGAGAACACGTTCCGGCCGCCCTGGTACCACATGAACGTGATGAGCGAATTCATGGGCCTCGTCTACGGCGTCTACGACGCCAAGACCGGCGGCGGATTCGTGCCCGGCGGCATGTCGCTGCACAACACGATGCTGCCGCACGGACCGGATGTGAGCGCCTTCGAGACGGCGAGCAATGTCGAGCTCAAGCCTCACAGGCTGGAGGGCACGCTCGCCTTCATGTTCGAGACGCGGTTCCCGCAACGGGTGACGAAATTCGCGGCGGGAACGCCGTCGCTGCAGCAGGCTTACGGCGATTACGGCCATGCGCTGAAGCGCTATTTCGACCCCGCGAAACCGTGACCGGATAGCGCGGCCGCCCCGAATCCGGCAGCCGCGCGCTTGTTTCCATCAACAGGACGAAGAGACACGGTGCCATCCCTCGACGAGACCCATGCGCCCGCGCTGCGAAGCTGGGTCGCCTCCGCGGAGAGTCACGCCGACTTTCCGATCCAGAACCTGCCGCTCGGCGTGTTCAGCGCGGACGGCGGCGGGCCGAGGGGCGGCGTCGCGATCGGCGACGAAATCCTCGACCTCGCAGCGCTGAGCAAGGCCAGCCTGTTGCAAGGCGAGGCGCAGGCGGCCTGCGAGGCCGCTGCGGGGCGAACGCTCAACGCCTTCCTCGCCCTGCCCTCCGCGCAACGCCGCGCCCTGCGGCGCGCGCTCAGCGCGCTGCTCTCGGCGAGCGCGCCCGCGCGGCCCGAGCTTCTGCATCACGCGGCCCGCTGCGCGATGCATATGCCGGCGCAGGTCGGCGACTACACGGACTTCTATGCCGGCATCCATCACGCGACGAATGTCGGCAGGCTGTTCCGCCCCGACAATCCGCTGACGCCGAACTACAAATGGGTTCCGATCGGCTATCATGGCCGGGCTTCTTCCCTGCGGGTCTCCGGAGCGCCGGTGCGCCGCCCGAACGGTCAGCGCAAACGGCCCGACGAAGCCGCGCCGAGCTTCGGCCCCTGCGAGCGGCTCGACTACGAGCTCGAACTCGGAATCTGGGTCGGGCCCGGCAACGACCTCGGCGCGCCGATCCCGATCCGCGACGCCGGCGAGCACATCGCGGGCTTCTGCCTCCTCAACGACTGGTCGGCGCGCGATCTCCAGGCCTGGGAATATCAGCCGCTCGGTCCTTTCCTCGCCAAGAATTTCCACACGACGATCTCGCCCTGGATCGTCACGCCCGAGGCGCTCGCGCCCTTTCGCGCGGCGCAGCCGCCGCGACCGGATGGCGACCCGCGGCCTTTGCCCTATCTCTGGGACGAGCAGGATCAAAGGGAAGGCGCGCTCGATCTCGAACTCGAAGCGCTGCTGCTGACCCGCGCCATGCGCGAGAAAGGCCTCGAGCCCCATCGCCTCTCGCTCGGCTCGTCGCTCAACTTGTACTGGACGGCGGCCCAGCTCCTCGCGCACCACGCCTCGAACGGCTGCAATCTCAGCCCCGGCGACCTGTTGGGATCCGGGACGATCTCCTCGCCGACGCGCGACGGCTACGGCTCGCTGCTGGAGCTGACCGAAGGCGGGAGGACGCCAATCGAACTGCCCTCCGGCGAGAGGCGCAAATTCCTCGAAGATGGCGACGAGGTCCTGTTCCGCGCCCGCGCGCGGCGGGAAGGCCATGTTTCCATCGGTTTCGGCGAATGCAGGGCCGTCATCGTCAGCGCCCGGCCCGCACCGTGAAAGCGGCATCCGGAGGACAGGACATGGAAGTCGGCGGACGCGGCATTCAGTCGATCGTCATTGGCGGCCGTCTGCTTGCCGCCATGGCCTCGGCCGGGCGACCGCTCATGCTGCGCGACATCGCCGCCGGCGCCGATCTGACGCCCGCGCAGGCGCATGCTTATCTCGTGAGCTTCCGCAAGATCGGCCTTGTCGAACAGGTCAACGAATCCGGCCTCTATCAGCTCGGACCTTTCGCATTGCAGTTAGGCCTGGCGCGCATGCGCAGCGTCGATGCCTTGCGCCTCGCCAGCAGCGCCGCGCCCGGGCTTGCGGCGGAGCTGGGGCTGATGGTGACGGTCACCGTCTGGGGCTCGCTCGGCGCGACCGTCGTGCAGGTGAACGAGGCTGGCGATCAGGTCCATGTCAATCTGCGGGCCGGCACAGTCTATTCGCTGCTCCACACAGCGACGGGGCGGGTTTTTGCCGCCTTTCTGCCGAAGGACGTGGTCGAGGCGAATCTCAGGATCGGAGAGAAGATCGCCGGGCTGCTCGAACCCGCCAACGGCGAAACGACGGACGAACTGCTCGCCGAGGTCGAGAGGACGCGCCAGCGCGGCTACGCCACCGCGGTGGGTTCGCCCATTCCCGGCGTCAACGCCCTTTGCGCGCCGGTCTTCGATCACACGGGCCAGATCCAGCTCGCGATCACGCTCATCGGCCCGGGGCGGCTCGTCGACATTCGTCCCGACAGCCCCCAGGTCCACAGGCTGATTGCGTTCGCCTCCGCGCTGTCCGCCGAACTCGGCTTTGCTGCGGCCTCCGACCCGGATCCGCTTCAGGACTCCGCAAGATCGAGCCATGTTTCGCCGCCGCGTCCCCCGCGGGCGCCCCGACCGGGCGCCCGAGACCGCGCCGCTCAGGGCGCGCCCGAGAGGGAGGACATCGGAAGCTGACCCGTTGGGCGATCGCCGTCAGCCGGAATCCCGCTTCCCCGCGGCGCGCTTCGTCCTGGCGGCGACTATCCGATCCTGGCCGCCGAAAGCTCTGGTGACCGCGTTGCTCGCCGCGATGACCAGTTCGGCAAGCCGCGGCAGGCGGTGGTCGGTGAGCCGGATCGTCGGACCCGCAATCGATACCGCCGCATGCGCCGCGCCATTCTCGTCCAGGATCGAGGCGGCGATGCACCTGAGCCCAGCGGCGACCTCCTCATCGTCGACCGCGTAGCGGCGCGACCGCACCCTTCCAAGTTCGGAATGGAGCTTGCGCAGCTCTCCGGAGGTTCGCTTCTCTCGCCGCGCGAAGCATATTTGGCGAGCGCCTCCTCGACCTCGCCCTTGGCGAGAGTCGCGAGCATCGCCTTGCCGGCCGCCGAGCGATAGAGGGGCAACGCGCCGCCCGGACGTGAAATGGCGCTGATCGCCTGCCGGCTCTGAACCTGCGCGATGCACACCGCCTGCCCGTTGTTCGGAACGTAGAGATTCACAGTCTCGCCGGTCTTCTCCATGAGCTGACGCATGAAAGGCATGGCGATCGGCGTGACCTCTCGCGAACGTGCGAAAGCAGCGCCGACGATGAACGCCTGCACCCCGACCCGCCAGCTCATGCTGGCCGGCTCGAAACGGACGAAACGGCTCCGCTGCAAGGTCGTCAAAAGGCGATGGGCGCTCGAAGGCGGCAGTCCGACGCTCCGCGACAGCGCGGTCAGAGAAAGGCCGTCGTCGTGTCCCGCGAGCGCGTCCAGAATGACGAGCGCGCGGGTGATCGACTGCACCCCGCCGCGACCCTCGCTCGATCCGCCCGTCGCGCCATGCGCGGCGCGCCCGATGTCTCCCGCAGCTCGCGCCATTTTCGGAGCCCTCAAGGTTTTCCACATCGTGAAAATCATTCCAAACACGTTGCGTCAAGCCTGCGGCGGGATCATCATTCGCCGTGCGAACTGGAGGTTTCCTTGCGGGTCGGTGTTCACAAACTCCCTATGAACAGCCCCAACGACGTTTCCGCGCTGGAGCGCCTCATCGACTCCGGCGAGGTCAAGCCCGCTGAGATCGTCGCCCTGATCGGCAAGACGGAAGGCAACGGCGGGGCGAACGATTTTACACGCGGCTTTGCGACGCTCTCCTATGCGCTGGCGCTTGCGAAGCGCCTCGGCCTCTCCACGGACGAGGTCATGAAGCGCGTCGCCTTCGTCTGGTCGGGCGGCACGGAGGGCGTTCTCAGCCCCCACGCCACCCTCTTCACCCGCTCGTCCGCCGAGCCTGCGGGCGGGAAGCGCCTCGCCTTCGGCGTCGCTGTCACACGCGACTTCGCGCCGGAAGAAGTGGGGACCATGGCCGAGGTGCGGGAAGTCGCCGCGGCGGTGAAACGGGCGCAGGCCGAGGCCGGCATTTCCGATGCGAGGGACGTGCATTACGTCCAGGTGAAAGGCCCCCTTCTCACCCCCGCCGCGGTCGCCGACGCGGACCGCCGCGGCGCAAAGCTCGTCACGCGCGATCCCAACGGATCGAAAGCCTTCGCGCGCGGCGCGACTGCGCTTGGCGTCGCGCTGGCGCTGGGAGAGGTGAAGGAGTCGGAATTGAGCGACGCCATCATCGCCCAGCGCATGGACCTCTTCTCCTCCGTGGCGAACACTTCGGCGGGCGGCGAACTGAAGAATTGCGAAGTCCTGCTCTTCGGCAATTCGGAGCAGGCGGGCGGCGACTTGCGGATCGGCCATGCCGTCCTTGCCGATGTCGTCGACGCCGAGGCGGTGCGCGCGGCGGCGCGAAACGCCATCGGGGACTCATCAGCGGCGGTCGAACCGGATCGGATCGTCGCGATCTTCGCCAAGGCGGAGGCGCCGCCGAACGGCATGCTGCGCGGACGGCGCACCACCATGCTCTCGGATGCGGACATCAACTACGAGCGTCATGCGCGAGCCGCGCTTGGCGCCGTGATCACATCGGTGACGGGCGACGCCGCGATCTTCGTGTCGGGGGGAACCGAACACCAGTGCAAGCCGGGAGAAGCGCCGCTGGCGGCGATCGTTCGCGTCTGATGGCCTTGAACCGGCGCCGCTATTGCATGGAGACATCTTGCAGGACCATGCGGTCTCGAAGCGCGATGCGCCCGAGGAGACCGCGCTCATAAGAGGATCGTTCCATGGAAACTTCATCGTCGCTCAGTCGGCTGTCCCTTTCCCTAGTCGCAGCGTCGCTCGCAGCGATGTTCGCCGCGACATCCGCCGCCAGAGCGGAGGACAAGGCCGCCATCCTCTTGCCCGGAAGCGCGAATGATCAAAGCTGGAACGCGCTCGGCTATTCGATTCTCAAGAGTCTTGAGCCGCATGGCTTCAAGACGGCCTTTTCGGAGAATGTCTCGGACGCCGACGAGGCAGAGGCGCTGCGCGACTACGCGAACCAGGGCTATCTGGTCGTCATGGGCCATTCCGGCCGCTTCGTCTCGGCGATGGAGCAGGTGGCGCCCGAGTTCCCCAAGACGCAGTTCATCGCGGTCAGCGGCAATGAAGGAAAGCCGCCGAACGTGATGTCGATCGACTGGAACAATGCGCAGTTCGGTTGCCAGATCGGCCTCCTCGCTGCGCGCATGAGCAAGACGCACAAGGTCGGCGGCGTTTATGGTTTGCAGGGCGTCCCGAACATCACCGCGCAAGCGGGCGGATTCCGCATCTGCGCCGAGAAGGCCGGGGCGAAAGTCTCCATCCTCTATATCAAGGACATGGAAGACGCCGCCGAGGCCAAGGAAGCCGCGCTATCGTTGATCGCGCAGGGCGCCGACGTCATCACGGGCAAGCTGAACGCCGCGGAGGCCGGCCTCGTTCAGGCCGCCAAGGAGAAGAACGTCTATGCGACCGGACGCGGCCCCGACCAAACCAAGATCGCGCCCGATCGCGTGCTCACGAATATCGTCGAGGATTGGCCGGGGATGTTCGGCAGCACCGCCGATCAGGTGAAGGCGGGCAAGCTGTTCGGGACTTTCGTCCAATATGGCTATGACACCGCGCCCGTGACCGGCGCCACGCTGCAATACGAGCCGGGGAAGGCGTTCAATCCCATCGTTCCCGCGCCGGTCGTCAAGGAACTCGACGATATGGCGGCTCAGTTCAAGAGCGGCGACCTGAAGATCACGCCGACAGAAAAGGACGCGCGCAGCGGAAGCTGACGCTGGCCGCGTGGGTCTTCGCCGGCGTTCCTCGCCTTACGCCGGCGAAGCTCGTGCAGCCCAACATTCCGCCGTTCGCACAGATCAATGACCGCACTCCTCGAAATGCGCGGAATCGTCCGGAGCTTCGGCCCGGTGCGCGCGAACGACGGCATCGATCTCGACGTCAGCGCCGGGGAAATCCTCGGCCTTCTCGGCGAGAATGGATCCGGCAAGAGCACCCTGATGAAAGTGCTGTTCGGCATGGTCTCGCCGGACGCGGGGACGATCCTCTTTCGCGGTCAGCCTCTTGCGCATCACCGGCCCGCGGACTCGATTGCGCGCGGCATCGCCATGATCCACCAGCATTTCATGCTGGTGGAGGCGATGACGGTCGTCGAGAACGTGATGCTGGGCTGGCCGGAAGCGGGGCGCATTCTGCGGCGGAGCGACATGGCGCAGCGTGTTCGCGAGGAGAGCGCACGCTATGGACTGGGGCTTGACCCGGATGCGCTCATCGCCGACCTGCCGCTCGGACGGCGGCAGAGGGTCGAGATTCTGAAAGCCGTCCTGCGCAACGCGCGACTGCTCATCCTCGACGAGCCGACCTCGAATCTCGCGCCGAGCGAGGTCTCCGAGCTTCTGTCGATTCTTCGCCGGCTGCGTGGGCAGGGAGTCGGAATCGTCTTCATCACCCACAAGCTTCCGGAAGTGCTGGAAGTCTGCGATCGCGTCGTCGTGCTGCGCGCCGGCCGGGTGTCCGGAGCAGCGCGCGTTGGCGACGTCACCAGGGCCGAGCTGGCGGTCCTGATGGTCGGCCGCGACGTCACGTCGCCGCATGCGCCGCGCGTCAGAAGAAGGGGCGCGGTTCGCCTCGCGGTCGCCGGGCTCGCCGGCAGGGGTCTTGGCCCGCTGTCTTTCGAAGTGCATGCCGGCGAAGTTCTCGGAGTGGCCGGCGTCGACGGAAACGGGCAGCTCGAGCTCGTGGATACGCTCGCGGGCCTGAGGAACGCGAGCGCCGGTTCGATCCGGCTCGACGGGCGCGACATCCTTCGCGCCTCCGTCGCCGAACGGATCGACGCCGGCCTCGCCTATATGCCTGCCGACCGAGGCTCCACGGCGCTCGTCAAATCCATGTCGGTCGGCGAGAACCTGATGCTGCGCGACAGCGGCCATTCTCCCTATGCCTCTCGCGCCTTCCTCTCGCCCGCGGGCGTGGAGCGGAAGGCTCGGGAACTCATGCGCGACTACGACATTCGCGCGCCGGCGCCGGACACATTGGCCGCCAGAACTCTCCGGCGGCAATCAGCAGAAGATCGTCGTCGCCCGCGAGATTGACCGCAAACCCGCAGTGCTGATCGCTCATCAAGCGACCTGGGGACTCGATCCCGGCGCGACGCGCTTTGTGATCGAGCGGGTGCTCGCGTTGCGTGAAGCAGGCGCAGCCATCCTCTATCTCTCCTCCGAACTTGAGGAAATCCTCGATGTCTCCGACCGTATCGCCGTCATGGCGGACGGCCGGTTCGCCGGCGTCGTGGCTCGCGGGGAGGCCGATCTCCGCGAAATCGGGCTCTGGATGTCCGGTCGCGCGGCATGACCGACGCCGCCCCGCCAAAAGCGCAGGCCCCGGCGCCGCGCGTCGCTTCCCTCGGGCTCATCCGGGCAGAGGGACTCGCGCTGCGCATCCTCGTTGCGGTCGCCCTTTCGCTGGTCTGCGCGGCCCTGCTGGTCGCGCTCTCCGGACACGATCCGCTCGCCGCCTTCGCCGCGATGGCGATGGGCGCGGCGGGATCGCCCCATCAGATTGGCGTCGCGCTCAACCGCGCGACGCCCTATCTGCTCGCCGGAACCGGAGTCGCGTTCTGCTTTCGCGCCGGCGTCATCAATATCGGCGCCGAGGGACAGATCGCGGTCGGCGGACTCGGCGCCGCAGCGGTCGCGCTTCACTGGCCGGACTTCGCCTCATGGCTCATCGTCCCCGGCTCGCTCATCGGCGGCGCCGCCTTCGGCGCGCTATGGGCGGGAATTGCGACCGCCATCCACCTCGGGCGCCGCGTCCATGAAGTGCTGGTCACTCTGCTGCTCAATTTCGTGGCGCTGCTGCTCGTTCAGCAGGCGCTGGCGGGGCCGCTCGGGCAGGTCGGCGCGGGCTTCCTGCAGTCCCCGATCATGCCCGCCGCCGCGTGGCTGTGGAAACTGCCGCGACTCGACGCGCATATCGGCTTCCTCATCGCGCTCGCCGCAGCGGTGGCTCTGTCCGTCGCCCTGTGGCGCACGCCCTTCGGTTTCGCGATCCGCGTCATGGGCCGATCCCGCCGGGCCGGGGCTTACGCAGGATTTTCGATGGCGCGCCTCACCTGGGCGGCGATGCTGCTTTCGGGAGCGCTCGCGGGGCTGGCCGGAGGCGTGGAAGTCCTCGGCGTTCAACACAGGCTGATCGAAGGCTTCTCTCTCGGCTTCGGATTCAAGGCGGTGACCGTTGCGCTGCTCGGCGCCATAGAGCCCCTCGCGGTCGCGCCGGCCGCGCTCTTCGTCGGCCTGCTCGAAGCCGGATCGCTGTCGATGCAACGGCAGATCGGCGTCCCTTCCGCGCTGGTCGTGGTCATCGAAGGCCTGACCATGCTGTTCGTCCTCGCCGCGACCGTGAGGCGGACATGATCGACTTCCTCGAAGCCGCGATCCGCATCGCGACGCCGCTCGTCTTCGCGGCGCTCGGCGGCATCCTGTCCGAACGCGCGGGCGTTTTTGCGGTCGGGCTCGAAGGCATGATGCTCATGGGCGCATTCGGCGGCGCGATCGGCGCCTGGGCTACGGGCAGCGCCCTCGCCGGCGTCGGCCTCGCGATGCTCTGCGGAGCGGCGATCGGACTCGTCGTCGCGATCGTCACGGTCCGTTATCGCGCCGACAACATGGTCACGGGCCTCACCGCCAATATCCTCGCCGCGGGCCTCACCAGCTATCTCATGCGCGTCCTTTCGGGCGGCGGCCGGCCGATCGCCATCCATCTGACGCCGCTTGCGCCCTGGCCCATTCCCGGCCTCTCCGATATTCCATTCGTGGGGCCGCTTATCTTCTCGCTGCCGCCGTTGACCTATCTCGCGATCCTCGGCTGTTTCGGCCTTGCCTTCTTCCTCATGCGGACCCAGCCCGGCCTCGTCTTGCGCGCGACAGGCGAGAGCCCGGAAACGGTCTTCGCCTCGGGCGTCGAGCCGTTCCGGGTCCGTGTGATCGCCGTGGTCGCCTGCGGCGCTATCGCCGGAATAGGCGGCGCGGTGCTGTCCCTGCAGCAGGTGGGCACCTTCACCGACGGCATGACAGGCGGGCGCGGCTATCTGGCGCTTGCGTCGCTCATCGTCGCGCGTTGGAATCCGCTCGGCGCCGCGCTCGCCTGCATCGCCTTCGGCGCTGCGGAAGCCTTTGAGCTGCGGCTGCAGGCCTTCGGTGTTCCGGTCAGCTCCTATGTGGTGCAGATGGCGCCCTATCTGATCGCGCTCGCCGTTCTCGCAGGCTTCGGGCGCTCGTCCCGCATGCCCGCCGCGATCGGACAACCCCTTCCGTGGGAATAAATGAGGTGCAAGTTGGCGGAAACGCTTGAGGACCTGGCGGCCGACCTCCAGGACGGCCGGACATCTTCTGTTCAACTCGTCGAACGCGCATTCCAGCGCATCGAGGCGCTCGATTCGCGGCTCAACAGCTTCGTCGCCCTCGATCCGTCCGGCGCGCACGCGGCGGCGAAGGAAAGCGACGCGCGCCGCGAGCGCGGGCAAGCGCAATCGCCGCTCGATGGAATTCCGATCTCGGTCAAGGACAACATCCATGTCGCCGGCTTGCCCTCGACCTGGGGAAGCCGGGCGCTCAAGGATTTTCGGCCGGCGCTGGACGAACTGCCTGTGGCGCGCCTGCGCGGGGCAGGCATGATCGTCGTCGGCAAGACGAACGTGCCGGAATTCACGCTCGAAGGCTATACGCGCAACGACCTGTTCGGCGTCACCCGCAATCCATGGAACAATAAGCTCACCCCGGGCGGGTCGAGCGGCGGCGCCGCGGCAAGCGTCGCCGCTGGCCTCGTGCCGGCTGCGATCGGGACGGATGGAGGCGGGTCGATCCGGCGCCCGGCCTGTCACACGGGCCTTGTCGGCTACAAGCCTTCGGCCGGACGCTGGCCGCGCGTGGACGGATTTCCTTCGATCCTCACCGACTTCGAGACGGTCGGATCTCTTGTCCGCACGGTCGGAGACACGCTCCTCATCGACGCGGTCCTCAAGGGCGCCGACCGCCGCGACCGTCGCTCGCTCTATGCGCCCGCGGCGTCGTGGTCCGGCAACGCGGCGCGGATCTTGTACATCCCGCGCTTCGGCTCGTCCCCGGTCGATCCGGAGGTTGCGACTCAGGTCGAGGATTTCGCCCGCCGTCTGGCCGAAATGGGGCACGCGGTTCGCGAGGGGAAAGTGTTCTTCGATCTCGATGTCGCCGCGCGCATCTGGCATGCCGTCTCGCGCGCAGGCGTCGCGTGGCTCATGCGCGAGAACCCGTCTTACGAAAAGCTCGCGGGCGCATCCGCCCGCGCGATAGCCGAAGACGGACGCAAGGTGACCGGCGCGGACTATATCGGCGCGCTGGAGGATGTCTCCGCGCTGCGCCGGTTGACCGCCGAGCTTTTCGAGCCGTTCGACCTGATTCTGACGCCGACCGCCGCGGCGCTGCCGTGGCCGGCCGAATCGCCCTATCCGGACCGGATCGACGGCCAGCCCGCGGGCCCGCGCGATCACGCGATCTTCACCGGTTGGGTGAACATTGCGGGCGCGCCCGCGCTCAACCTGCCGATCGGCCTCTCCCAATCCGGGTTGCCGATCGGCGCGCATCTCGTCGCCGATTTCGGCGCCGACGATTCGCTTCTCGCCTTCGCGCGCGAGGTCTCGCGCTTTGTCCCCCCGCCGCCCTTGCCCAATCTGGAGGCGAATCCATGAACGCTCGATCGCCCGGCCGTCACTTCCTGCAGATCCCCGGACCGACCGACGTGCCGGGGCGCGTCCTGCGCGCGATATCCGAGCCCACGACCGACCATCGCGGTCCGGAATTCGCGGAGCTTGGCCGTTCCGTCCTCACAGGCCTCAAGCGCGTCTTCCAGACGAGCGACCCGGTGCTGGTCTTTCCCGCCTCGGGCACCGGCGCGTGGGAGGCTGCGCTCGTCAACACGCTCTCGCCCGGCGACGCGGTGGTGATGCCGCGCACCGGCTGGTTCGCCTCGCTCTGGAGCGAGATGGCGAAACGCCTCGGGCTCGAGCCCATCTTCATCGATACGGACTGGCGGCGCGGCGCCGATCCCGCCGCGATCGAGGCGGCGCTGCGCGACGATAAGGGCCAGCGCATCCGCGCCGTCTGCGTCGTGCACAACGAGACGTCGACCGGCTGCACGAGCCCGATCCCCGCCGTGCGCAAGGCGATCGATTCGGTGGGCCATCCGGCGCTGCTGCTCGTCGATACGATCTCTTCGCTCGCCTCCATCGACTATCGCCACAAGGACTGGGGCGTCGACGTAACCGTGTCGGGCAGCCAGAAAGGCCTGATGCTGCCGCCGGGCCTGTCGTTCAACGCGGTCAGCGACCGCGCGCTCGAAGCGTCGAAGACGGCCAGGCTCGCGCGCAGCTACTGGGACTGGCGCCCGATGCTGGACGCCAACGCCGGCTTCTATTTCCCCTATACGCCGGCGACCAATCTCCTGCGCGGCCTTCAGGAAGCGCTCGCCATGCTGGAGGAAGAGGGCCTTCCCAATGTCTTCGCCCGCCACGACCGCCACGCCGCGGCCGCCCGCGCGGCGGTGCTGGCCTGGGGCGAGGCCGGCGCGGTCGAGCTTCAATGCCAGGCGCCGGCGGATTATTCGTCGTCGCTGACCGCCGTGCGCCTCGCGGAGGGCCACAGCGCCGACGCGCTGCGGGCGCTGATCCTGAGGCGCTTCAACATGAGCCTCGGCAACGGCCTCGGCATTCTCAAGGACCGCGTCTTCCGCATCGGCCATCTTGGCGATATCAACGACCTTACGCTGCTCGGCGCCCTCTCCGGCGTCGAGATGGGGCTGAAGCTCGCCGGCGTTCCCACGGGCGGCGGCGGCGTCGACGCCGCGATGTCCGTTCTCACAAAAGGCTGAATCCGCCGCAGCCCGAGGTCCCGCATGATGCGCGTCAAGATCGAACCCGTGACCGCCGAAGCCTTCGCGCCGTTCGGCCAGCTTCTGCCGCCCCGGCCGCCCGGCCAGGGCCGGCAGGAACTCGTCGAGGAATTGCAGAACGCCCGCGCCTCGGCGCGGCCGCGTCTCTCGATCGCGACGGTCGAAGCGAAATCGCTCCCCCTCACCGTCACGAAGCTGGAGCGCCATGTCCATTCGTCGCAGGCTTTCGTCCCGCTCGACTGCGCGAGCTACCTCGTGCTGGTCGCGCCGCATGGCGAAGGCGACAGGCCGGACATGGGCAGGATCCGCGCCTTCCGCGTGCCCGGCGACACCGGGATCAACTATCGCGCCGACACCTGGCACCATCCGCTGGCGCCGCTCGAGCGCACGGCGCGGTTCGCGATCCTCCTGTTCGTCGACGGAACCGCCACGGACGAAGAGTGGGCCGACTTGCCCGAGGCGCTCGTCATCGAGGCGTGACTAGACCGCCCGGGCGTGGCGCGGCTTCTCGCTCGGCTGCGCGAGATAGACGTCGAACAGCGCGGCGATCGAGCGCACGAAGGGCCGGCCGCGCTCGGTGACGGCGATCAGCCCGCCGTCCCAGAAGGCAAGCCCGTCCTCGACGAAGGGCGCCATGCCGCGGTTCGCCTCCGCCCTGAGCGGCGCGGGATCGGCGTCATGCGCGGCGGCGATCGCCTCGATGTCGACCGAGAGATCGCACATCAGGCGCTCGATCAGGTCGCGGCGCAGTCGGTCGTCCGCGGTCAGCGCGACGCCGCGCACGGTCGCGAGCCGACCCTCGCCGGCCTCCCGGCCATAGGCCGCCGCGCTCGGCGCGTTCTGCACATAGCCCTGCGGCAGCGAGCCGATGGCGCTCGCGCCGAAGCCGATCAGCGCCGGCGCCGCATCCGTCGTATAGCCCTGGAAGCTGCGCTTGACGCTGCCGCCGCGCGCCGCCTTCGCCATGGAATTGTCGGGCTTCGCATAATGGTCGAGGCCGACGGGAACATAGCCGCCCTCGTCCACGAGCACCCGGTGGATGACCATGAGTTGCGCGTAGCGCTCGACCGGACCGGGCAGGGACTCCTCGGGCATCAGCGCCTGATGGCGCTTCATCCACGGCACATGCGCATAGCCGAAGACGGCGACGCGGTCGGCCCCGAGGTCGAGGGCGCGCCGAGCCGTGCGGGCGACGCTCTCCTCCGTCTGAAGCGGCAGGCCATAGATGAGATCGAGGTTCAGCGAGCCGACGCCGAGCGCCCGCGCGGCATCGGCGCAGGCGGCCGTCTGCTCGTAGGACTGTTCGCGTCCGATGGCCTTCTGGACCGCCGGCTCCAGATCCTGCACGCCCAGACTCATGCGGGTCACGCCCATCGGCTTCAGCGCCTCGCGCCGGTCGTCGGGCAGCGAGGTCGGATCGATCTCGATGGCGATCTCCGCATCGTCCCGGAAGGCGAAGCGCGCCCTCAGCCGGTCCATCGCCGCGACCAGACAATCGCCCGGCAGAGCGGTCGGCGTGCCGCCGCCCCAATGCACGTGCGAGACGGGCGCGCGGCGCCCGATGATGTCCGCGACGCGGTCGATCTCGCCGAGCAGCCAGTCCGTATAGGCGCGATGGGCGGATTCGAGCCGGACCACCTGCGTGTTGCAGCCGCAATAGAGGCAGAGCCGGTCGCAGAAGGGCACGTGGAGATAGAGCGAGAGCGGCGTGTCGGGCGGCAGTTCGGCGAGCCAGCGGGCGTAAACGCTTGCGCCAATCGACGGCGCAAAATGCGGCGCGGTCGGATAGCTCGTATAGCGCGGCACGCGCCCGTCGTGGCGGGCGACCAGCCTTGCGGCGTCGGCCTTTTCGGCTGCGGACAGAGAGAGCCGGGAAGACATGGATGAAGTCTACACGCTCGTCCGCCGGTTCGCGCCTGCGCGCCGTCGCGGCCTTTTGCCGCGCGCCCTCCGGGAAGGGCCGCGCGTTCGCCGCTCGTGTTTCGCCCGATTCCATTGTTTCAAGACCTTGCGGCCCGTTTTGTTTCGCGGTCTCGCGATGCGCGTCCCGAGTTCAGCGCCCCGCCATGGTCTGCAGGCGGGCTCGCTGAGCCCAACCGCCGTTTCGTCGCGCGGGATTCCCAGTTTTCAAAGGCTTGCGGGCCGGTTCCTCGCCGCACCGCTTTTTTTGCGTTTTCGCCGCCGGTTCCGGGAGGGTCGCGACGCCCCTATCGCGAAAGCCCTCCGACAAGCCGCGAAGGTTCGCCGCCGAGAGACAGTTTCGTCTGAATTATAGAAATTGTCAATATTTATTCTGATTTACAGAATCATCCGCCTCTTAGCCCAACGTCCAAACCGAGGTCCGGAAAGGGCGGAGAGCGGATGAGGCCCAACGGTCCCGACGTCCGGTCCCGACGTGAAACGGACATTGTGGATCGCGGCCCATGACGTCGCGCACCAATGTCGAATTAGAGTAGCCTTCGGCCTTTCGCGCGGAACTGCGGCGCACGCGAGACATCGGGAGCGGCAATGGGATCCTTGACTTTAGCCGCCATCGTATTCGCGGTCGTCTTCGTCGGCGGGGCGATCGGGCTGGAATTGCAGCGTAGGTTGCCGGAAAGCTTTACGACGGGCGGCCCAAGAGACATGACCGGCGCTGTCGTTGGACTGATGACCCTTCTTGTCGCGCTCGTGCTCGGCTTGTTGATCTGGACGGCGTACGGCGTGTATTCGAGCCAGAGGGGCTCTGTTCAGACGCTTGCCATCACCGATCTGAAGCTCGACGAAGCTTTTCAGGACTACGGGCCGGAGGCAGCTGAGGGCCATAAAATTGTCAGAGAAGGGATCAAGAACACGATCACCGAAATTTGGGGAGGCAGCCACGACGAGGAGGCCGTGATCCACAAATTCGGCTATGCGCGAGCCAATCTGAAAGCCAGAACCGCCTTTCTCAGCACGCTTAAGCCTGCATCGGACCAACAAACAGCGGCGAAGACGGAGGCGATGCAAGCTGCGATCACGATAGACCAGTTGCTCTCGCAAATGACGCTCGCTCTTGTCGATCCCATCTCGTATTCCCTCATCAGCATCGTGGTGGGGTGGGCGGCGTTCCTCTTCTGCGGCTACGGCCTTTTGTCGAGACTTCATCCGATGTCGTATGTGGTGCTCGTTGTCGGCGCATTGGGGATTGCGTCGGCGATCTACATCATCGCCGATTTGATCAATCCCTTTTCGGGGGTCTTCGTGGTCAGCCCCGCGCCGCTCGTCCATGTGTTGAAGGCCGTCGAGGCGGCGGCGGCGCCGGGGGCCAGCCATCGGTAGCTGCGCTACGCCATCGGTAGAGGACAACTCTTTGCGTTAACGCCGTCACGCTGCAACGCCGATGCTCCGCAGGCCAAACCTGTCGATTTGCCAGCAAGCCTGGTAGATCAACGAGAGGGCGCGGAGGACGAATTCACTGACCGCGTCCCCTTACGGCGCGCATTTCTTCAGTATTGTGGCGAGCACCGGATCGCCGGTAGCGCTGTAGAGGAGTTCGGTGGCGGAGCGGAGCGTGATGACCGTGCTACGGGACGTGTAGCTGATCGAGTCCGCGCATTCAGCGCTCACCTTGAGCGCGCCTTCCACTACAGAAGTGCGCTCGATCTTGCATGTGGCGGAAGGCAGAAGGATCTTCTTCGGCGACTCGACAATCGCGGCCTGGGCGAACTTGTCCACCGGCTGCCGGAAGGCCCAGCCGCCGCCGCGCCGCTCGAAAAGCTTGTCGCAATCCTCCGCGGAATAGGCCCATGCCCCGACCAGTTGCGCGAGGCTCTTGGGCGCATATTGGCCTTGAGGTTCCGGCGTCTCCCGTTCGGGCGCGGGCGGCGGCAGAGGCGCTTCGGCGAGCGGGCCGGGAGCAGGCGGAGGTGGGGGCTCCTGCGCGATGACGGGCGGAGCCGAGGGCGTCACGGAAGGCGCTGCAGCAGGTGGCGAGGCGGCTTGCTGTCCCGCACTGGGAGCCGGCGTCGGAGCGGTCGGAGCGGGACCGGTTGGGGCTGTCGCCTCCTGCGCGGCCGGGGGCGCAGGTGAGGGCGCAGGTGGGGGCGCAGGCGAGGGCGGAGGCGAGGGCGCGGTTTCCTGCGCAGTCGGGGCGGGAGCCGACGACGGCGCAGGCTTCTGGACGACTGGCGCAGGAGCAGGCGCGGGCGTAGTGGGCGCGGGAGTGACAGGCGCCGGACCTGACGAAACGGGGGGTGCGACATTCGTCGGGTTGCTGGAGATCCAGAGGACCGCCGCGATCGCGACGACGACGACGCCCCCGAGCAAAGCCCATAACCAGCGCGACATGAGATTCCCTTCGCGTCGCTCGGAACTGCCCCCCATGATCGGCGATCCTCACCCCGGAGTTCGAATCCGGGGGGCGAGCGGTCGCGCGCCGCGACAAAAGCCTCCGCCCCGCCCTTCGCGCCCCGCCGTTGCCCAAATCCGCGCCCCAAGGGTAGATGGGCGCTCCCCGGAGGCTGCCCATGAACCATGACGCGCAATTCTTCATCGACGGACGCTGGGTCGACCCGGCGACGCCCGCGTTCATCGAGGTGATCGACCCGGCGACCGAGCAGCCCTTCACCCGGATCGCGGCCGGCGCGAGAGCCGACGTGGACCGGGCGGTCGCCGCCGCGAAACGGGCCTTCCCCGGCTATGCGCTCACCTCGCGCGAAGAGCGCCTCGCGCTGCTCCGCCGCATTCTCGACGCCTACAACGCCCGCGCGGAGGATCTCGTCAAAGCCGTCTCGCTGGAGATGGGCGCGCCGCTCGCCTTCTCGCGCGACGCGCAGGTCTGGGCGGGGCGGGTCCATCTCGAATCCACCATCGACGCGCTGGAGGATTACGAATTCAGCCGCCTCCAGGGGACGAGCCTCATCGTCAGGGAGCCGGTCGGGGTCGCGGCGCTCATCACGCCCTGGAACTGGCCGCTGAACCAGATCGTCTGCAAGGTCGCCCCCGCGCTCGCCGCCGGCTGCCCGTGCGTGTTGAAGCCCAGCGAGATCGCGCCGGTGAGCGGCATTCTCTTCGCCGAGATCATGGAGGCGGCGGGCGCGCCGCCCGGCGTCTTCAATCTCGTGAACGGGACGGGGCCCGACGTCGGGCAGGTCATGGCCGGCCATCCCGACGTGGACATGGTGTCCTTCACCGGCTCGACGCGAGCGGGAATCATCGTCGCCAAGACCGCGGCCGACACGGTGAAGCGCGTCGCGCAGGAGCTTGGCGGCAAGTCGCCGAACATCATTCTGCCGGACGCCGATTTCGAGGCCGCCGTCCGGGCCGGGACGGAAGCCTGCTTCTCGAACAGCGGCCAGTCCTGCGACGCGCCGACCCGGATGCTCGTGCCCGCGAACCGCCACGACGAGGCGGTCGCGATCGCGGCTGGCGTCGCGGAGCGCATGAAGGTCGGCGACCCGCGCGCGGAAGGGATCGACCTCGGGCCGGTCGTGAGCCAGGTCCATTTCGACAAGATCGAGCTCCTGATCGAGGCGGGGATCGCCGACGGGGCGCGGCTGGCCGCCGGCGGGCCGGGCCGCCCGCCGGGCCTCAACCGCGGCTATTACGTGCGCCCGACCGTCTTCGGCGAGGTCACGCCCGGCATGACCATCGAACGCGAGGAAATCTTCGGGCCCGTGCTTGCGATCATGCGCTATCGGGACGAGGACGAGGCGGTCCGGATCGCCAACGACACGCCCTATGGCCTCGCGGCCTATGTGTCCTCGACCGACCTCGATCACGCCCGGAAGGTCGCCGCGCGGCTCAGGGCCGGGACGGTCAACCTCAACTATCCCGCCTGGGACGTCCGCGCGCCCTTCGGCGGCTTCAAACAGTCCGGCAACGGCCGCGAATATGGCAAGTTCGGCATCGACGACTATCTGGAGCTGAAGGCGGTTGTGGGCTACCGGGCGCCGGTCGCGTGAGCCGTCATCGCGAGGAGCCGCGCAGCCCCCTATCCTCCAGCCAAAAAGCGCGATAGGGCAAGGCCGATGTTCTCGCTCGACGATCTCGCGGAGACGATCGCCCGGCGCGCGGAAGCGACGGCGGATCAGTCCTATACGAAGAGCCTGCTCGACAGGGGCGCGGCGCATTGCGCCCGCAAGTTCGGGGAGGAGGCGATCGAGCTCACGATCGCCGGCGCGGCCGAGGACGAGAACGCCGTGCGGTCCGAGGCCGCCGACGTGCTCTATCACCTGCTCGTGCTTCTGAAGGCCCGCAACGTGCCCTTCGCCTCCGTCGTGGCCGAACTCGAAGGCCGTACGCGGCAGAGCGGCCATCAGGAAAAGGCGTCGCGCAAGAGCTGATCCGCGAAACGGATCCCAACGAGGCTCGCTCCCATGGATGCTATCGTTCCCCAAGCGAAGCTCGAATCGCCGTTCCGCCGCTTCACGCGCGACGAATGGGCGCAGTTGCGCGCCGATACGCAGCTGACGCTGACGATCGACGATCTGCGCAAGCTGCAATCGACCCACGACCCGATCTCGCTCGACGAAGTGGTCGCGATCTATCTGCCGCTGTCCCGCCTGCTCGCGCTCTATGTCGCGGCGACCCAGGGGCTGTTCAAGGCGACGCAGCGCTTCCTCGGCGCGACCGACGGCAAGGTGCCCTACATCATCGGCGTCGCCGGGTCGGTCGCGGTCGGCAAATCGACGACCGCGCGCGTGCTTCAGGCTCTGCTCACGCGCTGGCCGAACACGCCGAAGGTTCAGCTCATCACCACCGATGGCTTTCTGCATCCGAACGCGGAGCTGATCCGTCAGGGCATCATGGACCGCAAGGGATTCCCCGAGAGCTACGACGGCACGGCGCTCATCCGCTTCCTCTCGGCGGTCAAGGCCGGACGCCACAATGTCGCGGCGCCCGTCTATTCGCACATCACCTATGACATCGTGCCGGGCGAGGCGATCACGGTCGACCGGCCGGACATTCTCATCGTCGAGGGGATCAATGTGCTCCTGCCGAACCGGCTGCCGCGCGACGGCAAGGAGATTCCCTTCGTCTCCGACTTCTTCGACTTCGCGATCTTCCTCGACGCCGACGACGAGCTGCTGGAGCAATGGTACATCAAGCGCTTCATGGACCTGAGGATGACCGCGTTCCGCGATCCGCGAAGCTACTTCAAGAACTACGCCGACCTCGACGACGCGGAAGCCGAGGCCACCGCCCGCTCGATCTGGCGGCGCATCAATCTCGTCAACCTGCACGAGAACATCCTGCCGACAAGGCCGCGCGCCGACCTCCTGCTCACCAAGGGCGCGAGCCACCGGATCGAGGAAGTCGCGCTGAGGAAATTGTGAGCGCAGGCCCGCTTCGCCGCGAGCTTGCGCGGCTTTCTGGTCGCGCTTGCGCTTCTGTTCGTTGCGCCCGCTTTCGCCGAGGACGCTCCGGCCTGCAAAGGCAAGGACCTCGGCAATGTCGCGGGGTTTGCGGAGGCGAGAGCCAAACGCGCCGACGACCTCGTCAACGGCGAGGGCCTCTTCTGGCGAATCGAGAAGGCGGGCGAGCCTGTCTCCTGGCTGTTCGGCACGATCCATTCGACCGACGCCGACGTGCTCGCGATTGCGCGCCGGGCAGCGGAGACAATCCCGTCGGTCAAGGTCGTCGGGACCGAGCTTGGCGCCATGGATGCGACCGAGAAGGCCAATCTTTCCTCGGCGCTGCTCGCGCGCGCGCTCGACCGCGATCACGACACGTTCGACGCCGCGCCCGAAAAGGATCGCGCCGCCATCGAGCAGATGGTGACGGAGATCGGCTACCCGGCCGCGTTCGCCCATCACCTGAAGCTTTGGTTTCTCGCCATCCTCACCTCGATGCCCGCCTGCGAGACGAAGCGCGAGCAGGCGGGCCTCCCCGAGATGGACGAATTTCTGATGGGGCAGGCGAAGGACGCCGGAGTCCGCGTCGTCGGCCTCGAGTCGCCTCAGGAGCAGATCGACGCGATTGCGTCGGTCGATCCGAAGGTCGCGGGCCTCGTGCTCGCCGCCACAGCGCGCAACGACACGCTGAACGACGACGTCTATGCAACGCTGCTGAAGCTCTACGCGGAAGAGCGTCCGGCCGACATCCTGCCCGTTGGCGATGTCGTCGGCGACATGAGCGACGAGGAGCGCAAGGCGCAGGACGTCTTCACCCGCGACTTGCTCGTGCGCCGCAACGCGACCATGGTGGAGCGCGCCGAGCCGCTCTTGCGACGAGGGCGCCTTCATCGCCGTCGGGGCGCTGCATCTTCCCGGCAAGGAGGGACTCATCGCCCGCCTCCGCGAAGCCGGCTACACCGTGACGAAGGAATGGTGAGCGCTCACTCCCCGTAGGGCGTCCAGACGTTTTTCACCTGCGTTGCGCGGCGCAGGAATTCGCGGCCTTCCGCGCGCGTCCAGTCGATCGCGTTCGAGGCCGTCCATGTCGCCTTGAGATTGCCCGCGGACTGAGCCTCGACCTTCGCCGCGCCCGCGGCGTCGCCGACATACCAGAGCGCGTCGACGCCCTCGTGCTCGGCGAGCGTGACGCTGAGCGCATTGGCGTCGCCCGTCACGATATTGACGACGCCGCCCGGCACGTCCGACGTGTCGAGCACGGAATAGAAGTCGGTCGCGATCAGCGCATGCGCGGCCGAAGGAACGGCGACGACGCAATTGCCCATCGCGATCGCCGGCATGACCAGCGACACGAAAGCGAGCAGCGGCGCCTCGTCCGGGCAGACGATTCCCATCACGCCCCAGGGCTCGTTCATCGCGATCGTCACGAAGCGCGTGCGCGTCGCATGCACCGCGCCGTCGAACTTGTCGGCAAAGCCGGCATAGAAGAATGCGCGGCGGATCGACGCCTCCACTTCCGCCTCCGCCGCGCGGGCAGAGGCGCCGGTCAGGACGCGAAGGCGCTGCGCGAATTCCTCAGCGCGCGCGCTCAGGTTTTCGGCGACGTAATAGAGCACCTGCGCGCGATTATGCGCCGTCGCCGCGCCCCAGCCGGACGCCTTGGCGGCCGCCTCGACCGCGTTGCGGATGTCCTTGCGGTTACCGAGGCCCGCAAGCCCGGCCTCGCGGCCTTTAGGGTCGAGCACGGCGTAGCTGTAGCCCGAGTCGGGCCGCGCCTGCTTGCCGCCGACATAGAGCTTTGCCGTGCGGTCGAGGGCGCTGATCCCGTCCGAGGGCGTAAGGCCGGGCATGGCGTTCAGCGGCGCCGCCTTCGCATAGGCCTTGCCCTTCGCTTCGTCCGCGACGCGGTATTCCCACAGGCCTTCGCGTCCGCCCTCGCGCCCGAAGCCGCTCTCGCGATAGCCGCCGAAGCCCGAGGCGGCGTCGAACAGATTCGTGGAATTGATCCAGACCACGCCCGCCCGGATGCGCGCCGCGACTTCCAGCGCGCGGTTGACGTTCTCCGTCCAGACCGAAGCCGCAAGGCCATAGCGCGTGTTGTTGGCGAGCGCGACCGCCTCCTCCGGCGTGCGGAAGGTCGTCGCCACGAGCACCGGCCCGAAAATCTCCTCGCGCATCAGGACGGACGCCGGCTCGACGCCGGTGACCAGCGTCGGCGGATAGAAGCAGCCGCGCTGCGGCACAGAATCGTCGGCCCGCCAGAACGTCAGGCCCTCCGCCGCGCCTTCCGCCATCAGCCGTTCGATGCGCTGCAATTGCACGGGCGCGACGATGGCGCCGACGTCGGTCGACTTGTCGAGCGGATCGCCGACGCGCAGCTTCGCCATGCGCGCGCGAAGCTTGGCGTAGAGCGCTTCGGCTATTCCTTCCGCCGCGAGCAGACGCGAGCCCGCGCAGCAGACCTGCCCCTGATTGAGCCAGATCGCGTCGACCACGCCCTCGACCGCGCTGTCGAGGTCGGCGTCGTCGAAGACGATGAACGGCGATTTGCCGCCAAGCTCAAGGCTAAGCTTCTTGCCCGTTCCCGCCGTCGCCTTGCGGATCGCCCGGCCGACCTCGGTCGAGCCCGTGAAGGCGATCTTGTCGACGCCGGCATGGGAAACGAGCGCCGCGCCCGTCTCGCCGTCGCCCGTCACGATATTGACGACGCCCGGCGGCAGGCCGGCCTCGACGCAGATCTCGGCGAAGGCCAGCGCCGTCAGCGGCGTATATTCCGCGGGCTTCAGAACCACCGTGTTTCCGGCCGCGAGCGCCGGCGCGATCTTCCAGGCCAGCATCAGCAGCGGAAAGTTCCACGGGATGATCTGCCCGCAGACGCCGACCGGCGTTCGTGCCCGGAAACTCGCTCTCGACGAGCGAGGCCCAGCCCGCGTGGTGATAGAAGTGGCGGGCGACAAGCGGCACGTCGATATCGCGCGATTCGCGGATCGGCTTGCCGTTGTCCATCGACTCCAGCACCGAGAGGAACCGCTCGCGCTTCTGCACATGCCGCGCCAGCGCATAGAGATGTTTGGCGCGCTCGTAGCCGGAGAGCGCCGCCCATTTGCCCTGCGCCTTGCGCGCCGCCGCGACCGCCGCATCGATGTCGGCGGCCGAACCCTGCGAGACGCGGGCGATGCGCTCGGCCGTCGCGGGGTTATTCACCTCGAACAGCGCCGCAGGCTTCGTGAACCGGCCGCCGATGAAATGGCCGAAGCCGCCTTCGTGCGCCTTGAGCCACAGAAGAACATGCTCGGCGCTCTCGGGCGCGGGACCGTAATCCATCGTGCGCAATATGTCCTTGATCAGCGTCATCTTCGCCTCAGGCCATCGCGTGGCGGTAAGCGGCCGAGTAACGGCCGGTGGCGTAATGTTCGAGCTGCCGCTCGATGTCGGTGAGCAATCCGCTCGCGCCGATGCGGAAGAGATCGGGCTGCATCCACGGCAGCCCGAGTTCCTCCTTCATGAGGATCTGCCACGCCAGCGCGTCCTTGGCGGCGCGCAATCCCCCCGCCGGCTTGAAGCCGATGTCGACGCCGGCGCGCTCGCGATAGTCGCGCAGCGCCCGCACCATCACGAGGCTCACCGGCAGCGTGGCGTTGACGTCCTCCTTGCCGGTCGAAGTCTTGATGAAGTCGGCGCCCGCCTGCATCGCGACCATGCTCGCGGCATAGACATTGCGCAAAGTCTTGAGGTCGCCCGTGCCGAGGATCGTCTTGAGATGCGCATGCCCGCAGGCTTCGCGCATCGCCGACACCTCGTCGTAGAGGGCGTTCCAGTCGCGCGCGAGCACATGCGCGCGGGTGATGACGATGTCGATCTCGCGCGCGCCCTCGCCCACCGCATAGCGGATCTCTTCGAGCCGCTGCTTCAGCGGCGTCAGGCCCGCCGGAAAGCCGGTCGCGACCGAAGCCACCGGGATCCCCGACCCTTCGAGCGCGGCGACCGCCGGCGGGACCATCGTCGGATAGACGCAGACCGCCGCGACCGTCGGCGGATCCTCGCCAAGGCCGAGCGCGGCGAGAAGATCGTCGCTCAACGGGCGTTTCGCCTTGGCGCAGAGGCGGCGCACGCGCTCGGGCGTGTCGTCGCCGGAGAGCGTCGTCAGGTCGATGCAGGTCATCGCCCTCACAAGCCAGGCGGCCTGGTATTCCTTCTTCACCGAGCGGCGCGTCGTCAGCGTCGCAGCGCGGCGCTCGACCGCGCTCGCATTGACCCCAACCGCCTCGAACCAGCCCGGATCGAGCGGCGCGCCCGGATTGCGCGGCCGGTTGTGGCCTTCGAGGGCGGATTCCCTGATCTGGTCCATGGCGGACCCCCTGCGTCGCGAAAGCGGCGCATTCTCACCATCGGCGACGGGGTTGCAAGGGCGCGTCGAAGCCGAGAAGGCGAAGCCGCCGTCCCCTCAGCCAGCCACTCTTTTGGCGCGCCCATCCTCTCCCGCAAGCGAGCGAGAGGATCGCCCCGGGGAGCCCTTGCGATAGAGCGCCAGCGTCGCGGTCAGACCGCAGACGCCCGCGAAGGCCATCCAGTAGCCCGGCGCGGCCTTGTCGCCCGTGTGGCGGATGAGCCAGGTGGAGATGGCGAGCGAGGAGCCGCCGAGCGTCGTAGCGAGGCTGTAGGCGAGGGAAAAACCGGCCGTGCGGACGGAGGCCGGGACGACCTCGGTCAGCGCCACGACCATCGCGCCGTTGTACCAGCCGTAGATGGCCGAGAGCCAGAGTTCGACCGTCAGCATCCGGCCGAAACTCGGCTCGCGTATGAGCCACGCGAGCGCCGGATAGGCGGTGAGGATGGCGAGCGCGGCGAAGGCGATCAGGATCGGCTTCCGGCCGATCCTGTCGGAGACCGTGCCCGAGATCGGCAGCCAGATGAAGTTGGAGAGCGCGATCGCCATGGTGACGAGCAGCGACTGCGATTGCGAAAGCCCGATCACGCGTGCGTCCGAAGGTCGGCGTGTAGACGGTGATGAGATAGAACGAGACGGTCGTCATGACGACCATCGCCACGCCGCCGAGCACGATCGCCCAGTTGGCGGCGAGCGTCTCGTAGATCTCCGCGAAGGTCGGATGGACCTTGCGCGCCGCGAAAGCCTTCGTCTCTTCCAGCGACCGGCGGATCCAGTAGAGGAAGGGCACGATGGCGCAGCCGATGAAGAACGGGATGCGCCAGCCCCAGGCGTCAGCCGCCTCGTGCGGCATGAGGTTCGCAATGCCGAAGCCGAGAAGGGCCGCGAACATCACGGCGATCTGCTGGCTCGCCGACTGCCAGCTCACGTAAAAGCCCTTGTTTCCGGGCGTCGCCATTTCGGAGAGATAGACCGACACGCCGCCGAGTTCGACGCCGGCGGAAAAGCCCTGCAACAGCCGCCCCAAGCACGACGAGCAGCGGCGCCAGCATGCCGATCGTCGCGTAGGAGGGCACGAACGCGATCAGGATCGTGCCGAAGGCCATGATCGTCAGCGTGAGGATGAGGCCCTTCCGCCGTCCCATCCGGTCCACATAGGGGCCGAGCACGAGCGCGCCGATCGGCCGCATCGCGAAGCCGGCGGCGAAGCTCATGAAGGCGGCCATCAGCGAGGCGTAGGGATCGTGGCTCGGAAAGAAGGCCTGCGAGATCTGCTGGGCGTAGATGCCGAACAGGAAGAAGTCGTACATCTCGAGGAAATTGCCGCTCGTGACGCGCAGGACCGTCTTGGCCCTGTCGAAGCCTGTGTCGGCCATCTCGTCCCTCCCGCGCTCACAAGATCTTGCGACGCTTCACCCCTTGTCCGGACTTGCGGGGGGAAGGGTCGTGCGCAACGCGCGCTTTGACTCGACACGTTTAAGCGCCCCTTCGCCGGCCGCACAACGCACAAGCGCGTGTGGCGACGCACGCTCCGCCCGCTCTTGCCATCCGCTCCCCGCCGCGCCAAAAGCCCGCCCCATGCTCCATATGAACGGGCTCGCCTACCGGCTCGGCGAGCGGCTCCTCATCGACAATGCGACGGTGGCCGTGCCGACGGGCGCGCGCGTCGGCCTCGTCGGGCGGAACGGCGCGGGAAAATCGACCCTGTTCCGTCTCATCCGCGGCGAGCTTGCGCCCGAGGCCGGCTCGATCCAGACCCCGAAGGACGCGCGGCTCGGCAGCGTCGAACAGGAGGCGCCGGGCGGCGCGCAGGCGCTGATCGACTTCGTGCTCGAAGCCGACGTCGAGCGCGCCTCGCTTCTCGCCGAAGCCGAGACGGCGAGCGACCCGCAGCGCATCGCGGAAATTCAGACCCGGCTCGCCGACATCGACGCCCATTCCGCGCCGGCGCGCGCGGCGCGCATCCTCTCCGGCCTCGGCTTCGACGAGGAGGCGCAGAACCGCCCCCTGTCCGAATTCTCCGGCGGCTGGCGGATGCGCGTGGCGCTCGCGGCGGTGCTGTTCTCGGCGCCCGACATCCTGCTCCTCGACGAGCCGACGAACTATCTCGACCTCGAAGGCGTGCTCTGGCTGACCGACTATCTCAAACGCCAGCCCTCGACGCTTGTCGTCATCAGCCACGACCGCGACCTTCTGGACGACGTCGCCGACCACATCCTGCATCTCGACCGCGGCCGGCTGACCCTCTGGACGGGCGGTTACACGAGTTTCGAGCGCCAGCGCCGCGAGCAGCAGATTCTGCAGGGCAAGGCGGCGAAAAAGCAGGAGGAGAAGCGCGCTCACCTTCAGGCTTTCGTCGACCGCTTCCGCGCCAAGGCGAGCAAGGCGACGCAGGCGCAGTCGCGCCTGAAGATGCTGGCGAAGATGGAGCCGGTCTCGGCCATCGTCGACGAAAACGTCATGCCCTTCAAATGGCCGCCGGTCGCGAGGCCCCTGAGCCCGCCGATCGTCACGATGGAGAAGGTCAGCGCCGGCTATGACGGGCGCACGGTGCTCTCCCGCCTCGACCTCACGCTGTCGAACGACGACCGCGTCGGCCTCCTCGGCGCCAACGGCAACGGCAAATCGACCTTCGCCAAGCTCATCGGCGGACGGCTTGCGCCGATGTCCGGCAAGATGGTCCGCGCCAACAAGCTGGACGTCGGCTTCTTCGCCCAGCATCAGATCGACGACCTCGAACCGGGCGGGACGCCTTACAGCCATGTCGCGGAGCGGATGCGCGGCCAGCCGGAATCGAAGATCCGCGGCCGCGCGGCGATGATCGGCTTTTCCGGCGCGCGGGCGGACACGAAGGTCGAGCATCTGTCCGGCGGCGAGAAGGCGCGCCTCCTGATGGGCCTCGCCACTTTCGACGGACCGCAGTTGCTCATCCTCGACGAGCCGACGAACCATCTCGATATCGACAGCCGCGGCGAACTGATCGAGGCGATCAACGATTACGAAGGCGCCTGCATCCTCGTCTCGCACGACCGGCGGCTCCTGGAGGCCTGCGTCGACCGCCTGTGGCTGGTTGCGAACGGTACGGTGACGCCGTTCGAGGGCGACATCGCCGATTACACCCGCTTCGTGCTCGGCCAGAGCGGCGGACAGGCGACCGCCAAGGCGCCGCCTCGCGGGGCGAAGCGCGACGCGCCGCCTCCGACGCCGCCGAGCCCGCGCAGGCGGCCAGGCCAGGTCGAGAAGGAGCTCGCGGCGCTGGAGGGTCGCATGAGCCGCTTCCAGGACCTCATCCACCGTATTGACGCGGCGCTGGCGCAGGCGGGCGCCGGAGGCGGCGACACGAGGAAAATGGCGGAACTCGCCGGCCAGCGCGGCGAACTGGAGCGGGCGCTCGTCTCGGCCGAAGAAGCATGGCTCGAACTTTCGGGGCAGGCCGAGGCGGGGTGAGCGCCGCCACGCGGGACGACGCGCTTCCGCGGGCGGCCTCGCCTCAGTCGCGCCGCGCTCGCGTGGTCGATGGGGCGTTTAGTCCGGCTTTGGAGCGGAAATCTCATGCAGGTCACGCGGCGTTCCTCCCTCCGGATTGCGAGCCTCCTTGGCGTCGCGGCCCTCGGCGCCCCGCTCGCCTTCGCCGAGGGCGAGCGCCCAAACCCGCATGAAAGCGGGGAGACGAAGAAGGAGGCGCCCTCCACGGCGCTGAGCGCGGGCAGGCTCCCGCCCGATTCGACGATCGGCTTCGCCCTGAAGGCGGACGGCCGCATGCTGCCCATCAGGGCGACCGCCGGCTCCATCAAGCTCGCGAACGCGAGCGGAACGCTGCTCGCCGAACTCTCCACCGTAGCTTACGTCCTCGACGGCGCCGATCCGGCGACGCGCCCTGTCACCTTCGCGATCAACGGCGGCCCGGGCGCCAGCTCCGCCTGGCTGCATCTCGGCGCGCTCGGCCCCTGGCGCCTGCCGATGGGAGGTCTCGCGCCTTCGTCGAAGCCCGCCCTCGTGGACAATGCGGAAACCTGGCTCCCCTTCACCGACCTCGTCTTCATCGACCCGCCGGACACCGGCTACAGCCGCATCCTCGGCGGCGAGGAGGCAAAGCGCTCGCTGCTTTCCGTCAGCGGCGACATCGACGGGCTCGCCGGCGCCATCCGCCGCTGGCTCATCGCCAATCAGCGCCTCGCCTCGCCGAAGCTCATCGTCGGCGAGAGCTATGGCGGCTTTCGGGGCCCCCGCCTCGCCAAGACCCTCGCGACCGATAGCGGCGTCGGCGTTTCGGGCCTCGTCCTGATCTCGCCGGTCCTCGACTTCGGCCGTTTCTTCGGGGGCGACAACGGACCCTTCCCTTCGCTGACGCGCCTGCCCTCCTACGCGGCGGCCTATCGCGAAAAGAAAGGCCCCGTGACCCGCGCCGACCTCGCCGATGTCGAGGCCTATGCGGCCGGCGAATATCTCAGCGACTGGCTGAAGGGTCCGCGCGACCGCGCCGCCGTGGCGCGAATGGAGCAGAAGGTCGCGGCGCTCACCGGACTGGACCCTGCCCTCGTCGCGCGGCTCGGCGGCGTCGTGGGCGAGGAGGACTACCTCCACGAATCCGCCCGTCCGCAAGGCAAGGTGCGCGCTTTCTACGACGTAACCATCGAGGCGCTCGACCCCTTCCCCACCGACTTCTCCCGCCGCACGCTCGACCCGGTGCTCCCCGGTTTCGAGCCCGCCTTCACGAGCGCGATGGTCGATCTCTACGAGAGGAAATTCGACTGGAAGCTCGAGCAGCGCTACGAGCTCCTCAACGAGGAGGTCAACAGAAACTGGAACTGGGGCTCGAAGCCTACGCCGGCCGAATCGATCACGGCCTTGCGGCAGATGCTCGCCCTCGACCCGAAGTTCCGCACGCTGACGGCCCACGGCCTCACCGACGTGACCACCCCTTATTTCGGCACGGCGCTCGAACTCGATCAGATTCCGGATTTCGACCCGCCCGGGCGCACGACGCTCAACGTCTACCCCGGCGGGCACATGTTCTACAGCCGCGACGATTCGCGACGAGCCCTCCGCGACGACGCCAGAAAACTGATCGAGCGGGGCTGAGGAGCCAGAGGGGGCTTGCCAATGATCCTACCGGCCATCGATCCCTTGATCGCGGCGGGCGTCGTCGTGACGACCGGCCTCACCGACGCCGTCTATGTTTTCTTCAACGCGGCCGTGTCGTCGCGACGACGGGTCGCGGCCGCATCATGGAGCAGCGCCTGGTATCTGCTCTCGGCCTTCGCCGTGATCAGCTATACGAGCAACTGGGCCTATGTGCTGTTCGCCGCGCTTGGCTCCTGGATCGGGGGGTTCCTCTCGATCACCGCGCTCGACCGGACCGGAAGATTGTCGCACCGCTGAGCCCGGCGACCGGCGTCGTCGCGTGGTCGGACGGAGAGGACGCAATCCCGCCATGCACCGCTTGCGCGGCCGCCAGCGGATCATGAGACGGAGCCGGTCCGATGACGCCGATCAAATGGAAGAGGAGCGCGACCGCGACCAGCGTCGCGAGCACGGCAGCCAATGGGCCAAGGCTGCGCTCGTCGGTCAGATATCCGCGGTAGTAACCCGCGTCCTTCTCGATTCCGCTCATCACGGTCTCCATAACCGACCCCCGAAGTCCCCCCTCGCGCGCCAGGACCGACGTCCCCTTCCCTGGCATTAACCATGCGCGCCGCCCCGGCGCCGTGACGAAGATCACAGACCGGTCACGCCGACCGGTCACACCGCCATCCGCATTTATCGACTGATTTTGTAGACTAACTGAATAGAGCCGCGTAGCCTTTGGCGCCATGAGCCCCGCCAAGACCCTCCAGCCGCAAAACGACTGGAATCCGAGCCTCTATATGAAGTTCGAGGACGAGCGGACGCTCGCGGCCCGCGACCTGCTCGCCCGCGTCCCGCTCGACAAGGCTCATGTCGTCTACGATCTGGGCTGCGGGCCCGGCAACACCGTCGAGCTTCTGGGCCGGCGGTTCCCCGAGGCGCAGATCACCGGGATCGACACCTCGGAGTTGATGCTGGCGCATGCGCGAGCGCGCGCTCCCCGGGCCCAATTCATCCGGCAGGACATCGCCGACTGGTCGCCGGAAACTCCGCCGGACCTCATCTTCGCCAATGCGACGCTGCACTTCCTGCCCGAGCATCACAAGCTCTTCCCGCGTCTTGCGCGGATGCTCGCGCCCGGCGGCGTGCTCGCGGCGCAAATGCCTTCGGTGGCGAGCGAATCCTCGCATGCGCTGATGCGGATGGTCGCGGCGGAGGGTCCGTGGTCTCGCCGCCTCGTCCCGGTCGCCAAGACGCGGCCGCTGATCGCCGGCTTCGAGGATTATTACGAGTGGCTGAGGCCGTTCGCCGACCGGATCGACATCTGGACGACGACCTATATTCACGTCCTGCCGGGACCGGACAGCATCGCCGAATGGTTCGCGGGATCCGCGCTCCAGCCATTCCTTGAAAGGCTTGACCGACGACGAGCGATGCGCCTTCCTGGCTCGCTACCGCGAAGGTCTCGCGGTCGCCTATCCCGCGCAATCGGACGGCAAGGTGCTGCTCGCCTATCCGCGACTGTTCGTGGTCGCCGTGCGGAACTAAAACACCAGACGGCCGCCGACCAGCGCGAGCGTCCCCGCCATCAGCGGCCGCAGCACCCGATCCGGCACGCGCGAGGCGAAATGGCTGCCGATCGCAATGCCGGGGATCGAGCCCAGGAGAAGCGAGAGAAGCAGCGGCCAGTCGACGGAGCCGAGCAGCCACCAGTGGCCGACGCCCGCGACGAGGGTGAGCGGCACGGCATGGGCGATGTCCGAGCCCACGATGCGCACGGTCGGCAGCTTCGGATAAAGCATCAGCAGAACGGTGACGCCGATCGCGCCGGCGCCGACCGACGAGATGGACACCAGAACGCCGAGCGCCACGCCCAGCGCCGTCGTCAGGAGGCGGATCTCCCCGTCCGTCCGCCGATCGAAGAAGCCCGTCGCCGCCGCAAGCAGCTGCTTGCGGAAGACGAGCGTGACGGCCGTGAGCAGGAGGGCGAAGCCCAGGGTGGTCGAGATGGCGACCGTTGTCCCCTTCGAATCGACGCCGAAATGCGCGAGCGTCAGAAGGGTCAGCGCGGCGGCCGGGACGCTGCCCAGCGCAAGCCGGCGCGTGACTTTCCAGTCGATGGCGCCGTTGAGGCCGTGAACGAAAGAGCCGCTGATCTTGGTGACGCCCGCATAGAGGAGATCGGTGCCGACCGCGGTCGCCGGGTGGATGCCGAACAGGAGGACCAGAAGCGGCGTCATCAGCGAACCGCCGCCGACCCCGGTGAACCCGACCAGCGCGCCGACGACCAGGCCGGACAGCGTGTAGAGCGGGTTGATCATGTGGACGAAGCTCGGCATCGGCGTCGGCCTCCTATTAGTCTAGTTTGCTAATAGAAGATTTGGACAAAGGCAAGTATGCCCGGCCGTCTGTCCACCGTTGCGCCCCATCGAACGATGGGTCTATGACCGTGCAAACTCCCGGGGTCCGGCTCCAGGCCGCGCCCCGTCAAAAGCCCACGGGAGGGCGACTTGAACACCATCCAGACCCATGTGCTCCCGTTCGAGAGGCACGCCAACCCCGTCGCGCCGGACGAACGCGCGGCGTTGCTCGGGGATCCCGGCTTCGGCCGGGTCTTCACCGACCACATGGTGACGATCCGCTATTCGCCCGACCGCGGATGGCACGACGGAAAGGTTTGCGCCCGGCGGGACTTCCCCGCCGATCCGGCGATCATGGTCTTCCACTACGCGTCGGAAATCTTCGAGGGACTGAAGGCCTACCGGCTGCCCGACGGGGGCGGCGCGCTGTTTCGGCCTGACGCGAATGCCCGCCGCTTCTATAGTTCCGCCGTCCGGATGGCCATGGCGCCCCTGCCCGAGTCGTTGTTCGTCGAGTTCGGTGCGCAGCCTCGTTCGGGCCGATCGGGAGTGGATGCCGATTAACGTCGACGGGTCTCTCTATCTGCGCCCCTTCATGATCGGCACGGACATCGGCCTCGGCGCGAAGCCTTCGTCCGAATTCCTCTATTGCGTGATCGCCTCGCCCGTCGGCTCCTATTTCAAGGGAGGCGCGGCGGCCGTCACTCTGTGGGTGTCGGACAATTTCACCCGGGCGGCGCCGGGGGGCACGGGAGCCGCGAAATGCGGCGGCAATTACGCCGCGAGCTTCGCGGCGCAGACGGAAGGGCAGCGCGAGGGCTGCGATCAGGTCGTCTTCCTCGACGCGGTCGAGCGCAAGTGGGTGGAAGAGCTCGGCGGCATGAACGTCTTCTTCGTCTTCGACGACGGCTCGCTCCAGACGCCGCCCCTCACCGGAACGATCCTGCCGGGCGTCACCCGCGATTCGCTCCTCACCCTGGGGAGAGACCTGGGCTTCCAGGTGCGCGAGGAGCCCTACGCCATGGATCAATGGGAGGCGGACGCGAGGAGCGGGCGCCTGCGCGAGGCTTTCGCCTGCGGCACCGCGGCGGTCGTGACGCCGATCGGCAAGGTGAAGGGGCGAAGGCATGGCTTTACCGTCGGCGACGGCGGAACCGGCCCGGTCACCACGCGTCTCAAGGCGGCGCTGACCGACATCCAGTTTGGACGCGCCCCCGATCCGCACGGCTGGGTCGACCGCCTGTTCTGAGAAAACCCTTGGCCGCCTGCGCCCGCGTAGCGCGGCTGTCACAAATTCTGTATAGCGCGCGCCGCGACCGACGGCTCAAGGAGGAACGCCAATGAGCGATCTTGTTTTCATTGCATTCGACACCGAAGCGAAGGCCGAGGAAGTGCGGAAGAAGATCCTCGATATGCAGAAGGAATATCTCATCGAGGTCGAGGACGCGGTGATCGCCACCCGCGACGCGAACGGCAAGATCAATCTTCACCAGCTCTCCAACACGACCGCCACCGGCGCCCTCGGCGGCGCGTTGTGGGGCATGCTGATCGGTTGGATCTTCCTCATGCCCGTCGTCGGCGCGGCGCTCGGCGCGGCCGGCGGCGCTTTGGGCGGCGCCCTTACGGATTATGGCATCAGCGACGACCAGATGCGCAGCGACGCGCAGGCCGCCCTCGCTCCCGGCAAGGCCGGTCTCTTCCTGCTGATCAAGAAGATGACCACCGACAAGGTGCTGGAGGATCTGCGCGGCATCGGCGGCACGGTGATCCGCACCTCCTTCGATCACGCCAAGGACGAGGCCCTCAAGGCCGCGCTCGCCGCCGCGCCGCCTCCCCCGGCCGCCGAAGACGCTCCGAAGGCCTCCTGAGGCGACCGTCATGGCGAATCATCCGGCCATCGAAGCGGGCCGCGCGGCCGTCATCACGGGCGGCGCCGGGGGCATCGGGCTTGCGACAGCGCTCAAGCTCGCCCGGCTCGGCATGAAGGTGATGCTGGCGGACACGAACGCCGAAGGCCTCGCCGCAGCCCGCGCCCGCGTCGCGGAGGCGACGAACCGGCCGGACGATGTGCGGGTCTCCGTTGTCGACGTCGGCCAACAGGCCGACGTCGAGCGGCTGCGCGACGAGGCTTACGCCGCCTTCGGCGAGGTCGCGTTTCTGATGAACAACGCGGGAATCGGCGGCGGTGGACCGGTGCTCGGCGATCCGGACCGATGGCGGCGCGTGCTCGGCGTCAATCTCTGGGGCGTCGTCAACGGCATGCAGGCCTTCGCGCCCGCGATGATCCAGCAGGGCGGGCCGGGCGCGATCGTCAACACCGGATCGAAGCAGGGCATCACCTGTCCGCCGGGCGACGCCGCCTACAATGTGTCGAAGGCCGGCGTGAAGGTTTCGACCGAGGCGCTGGCGCATGAGCTGCGCAATATCGAGGGGTGCAAGGTCACCGCGCATCTTCTGATCCCGGGCTTCACCTTCACCGGCATCACGGCGGACCTCGGGAAGCCCAAGCCGCCGGGCGCCTGGACGGCCGATCAGGTCGCGGACTTCCTTCTGGACGGCCTCGGCAAGGGGGACTTCTACATCCTCTGTCCCGACAACGACGTGACCCGCGACATGGACGAGCGGCGCATCCTCTGGGCCGCCCAGGACATCATCGAGAACCGCCCGCCGCTTTCCCGCTGGCATCCCGACTGGAAGGACGCCTTCGCCGCTTTCCTGAAGGCGCCGCGCGGCTCGTAAAGCCGGTCCGGATCAGACCGAAAGCCGATAGGCCCGGATCGCGTTGTCGCGGAAGAGCTTGCGCTTCTCGGCGGGCGAGAAATGCGACGTCGCCCAGTCGAGCGTCGCAAGCCATTGCAGATAATGGCCCGCGAGCTCGCAGACCGGCCAGTCGCCGCCGTAGAGGATGCGATCCGGCCCGAAGGCCTCGACGACATGGTCGATGTAGGGCCGCAGTTGCTCGCGCGTCCAGGTCGCGTGGTCGGCCTCGGTCGTCACGCCGGAGAGCTTGCAGACGACATTCGGCAACGCAGCCAGTTCGCGAATGTGACCGCGCCACGGATCGAGGAGCCCGGCCTTGATCCCGGGCTTGCCGATATGGTCGAGGACGAAGCTGACCTCGGGAAGCTGCCTCACCATCGTCAACGTGTTCGCGAACTGCGGGTGATAGATGCAGATGTCGAAGGAGAGGCCGTATTTCGGGAGCAGGCGCATCGCCTCGAGGAAGGCCGGCTTCAGCACATAATCCGGGTCGGGCTGGCTCTGGATGAGCCGGCGGACGCCGCGGACCGATTTCAGCCTGGCCACGCGCGCCATCTCCGGCTCGATGGCGCCGCCCCGCTCCATCGGAAGCGAGACGACCGAGCCGAGGACCCGGCGGTCGCGTTTCGATAAGCCCTCCACCCAATCGGCCTCGTCGAGATATTGCGGCATGTCCACGTCGACCTCGACGAAGACAAACCCCTCGATTTCGTAGGGCTTCGCGCGGGCGGCGAGATCGTCGGCCGTCCAGTCCCGCTTCAGGGCCGGCGCGCCTTCGGCCCAGGAATAACGAAGCCGCGCCTGGTCGAGCAGGTGGATGTGCGAATCGATGATTGGAAAATCGATCATGGGCGGGCCCTCCCGCCCTCCCCTTTGCGCGCCTCACTTCCGGCGTCAATCCCGAGGACCCGCCGTCGGGCGCGGTCGGATAGAGAGCGCTCTTTTGCGGCGCAACAGCCAGCGTATAATGTTATTTCGCAGGCGCGAGAAAATAAGTATACTGGCGAGACATTGCCTCGTTTTCGCGTCGACGCTCTGGGCATTGCTTTCAACAATCATTCACAATCGATCGTTGCAGCTTCATCGCTCGCCGAATTGCCCGCGGAAAGGATGCAGTTATGACGTCTCGAACCGTATCTCTGCTTGCCGCCCTCACGGCTTCGGGCATGGTGGCCGTTTCGTCTGTCGCCTGGGCGGGAACGCTCTCGCTCAGCCCTTCGGGGCCGCCAACCGCTTCGGCGAACACGGCCGCGGGGGACGGCGTCGCCGTTCCGGGCGCCCCGGCCGACGCGGCCCCGGCCCTCCAGACCGCGCCTTCCGCGCTCGACCGGTTCTCCTCGGCTCCCGCAATTATCGCGTCCGAGCGCGCGGCGGCTGCGGCCTCCAAATCCGTCGCATCGGGCGATCCGGGCGACGCTGCGGAGGCCCCTCAGCAGTCATCCGGGCTGGTGGGGGCGCTGTCCCGTCTTTTCCAGATGAGCGGCAAGTGAGGCGCCGCCAACCGGTCACCCGTTCGGCAGGTTGCGGGCAAGCGCCTCCAGCGCCGCCATCCTGACCGCAACGCCCATCTCGACCTGCTCGCGGATCAGCGACTGCGCGCCGTCGGCGATGAGCGTGTCGATCTCGACGCCGCGGTTCATGGGTCCGGGATGCATCACGAGCGCGCCGGGCTTGGCGTAAGCGAGCTTCTCCTGATCGAGGCCGAAATAGCGGAAGTACTCCTTCGTGCTGGGGACGAAGGCGCCCGCCATCCGCTCGCGCTGAAGCCTGCAGCATCATGACGATATCGGCGTCCCTCAGCCCCGAGCGCATGTCCCGGCAGACCTCGACGCCCATCTGCTCGACGCCGGCGGGCATCAGCGTCGAGGGGCCGACGACCCGCACATAGGCGCCGAGCTTGCCGAGCAGCAGGATGTTCGAGCGCGCGACCCGCGAATGCAGGATGTCGCCGCAGATCGCGACCGTGAGGCCCTCGATCCGGCCGAGGTTGCGGCGGATGGTCAGCGCGTCGAGCAGCGCCTGGGTCGGATGCTCATGCGCCCCGTCGCCGGCGTTGATGACCGAGCAGTCGACCTTGCGGGCGAGCAGATGCACCGCGCCCGCCTGACTGTGCCGCACGACGAGAATGTCGGGCCGCATGGCGTTCAGGGTCATCGCGGTGTCGATGAGCGTCTCGCCCTTCTTCACGCTGGAGGCGCCGACCGCCATGTTCATGACGTCCGCGCCGAGCCGCTTTCCGGCAAGCTCGAAGGAGGATTGGGTGCGGGTCGAGGCCTCGAAGAACAGGTTGATCTGCGTTCGGCCCCGCAAGCGTCGAGCGCTTCTTCTCGACCTGCCGCGAAATGGCGACCGCCTCGTCCGCGAGATCGAGCAGCGCCTCGATTTCGAGGCGATTCAGGTGCTCGATCCCGAGCAGATGGCGCTGGGCGAAGACAGGCGTCATGGGCAGGCGTTCCGGCGCGATGTCCCACCGATGGGGCCAGCTTTAGAGCTTTGCAAGCGTCGCAGGATCGCGCTCCCCATCGAAATATTTCCGAAGACAATCCCCGAACAGCGGCTCGTCCGGCGCCGCGGCCTCGAACAGCGTCAGGCAGGAGCGGAACTTCGTCGCGTCGATCGAGCCGAAAATCTGAAGCGCGCTCCGCCCTTCAACCCCGAGGACCAGCCCCGCGCATTCCCTGAGCCGTTCGCCCAGCACGGGATGCGCCAGATAGGCCCTCGCCTCGTCGAGCGAGGACAGGGCGTAGCGGACCGCGGTCGGGCTCGTTCCGAGCCCCGCGATCTGCGGAAAGACGAACCACATCCAGTGGCTCTGCTTGCGCCCGGCCTTCAGCTCCGCCCGCACGGCCTCGTAGACGGGCGCCTGCGCGTCGACGAAGCGCTGAAGGCCGAACGGGTCGGACATCCGTATCCTCAGGCGCCCTTGGGATAATCGGCCCCGCGCGCAACGGACTCGATCGCGTCGAGTTCCTTCTTCACCGCGTCGATCTCGGCCTTCATCAGATCATAGGCGATGGAGCCGAGCACGAGCCGGAGCGGCGGATTGGGCTGCTCGACCGTCGCGATGATCGCCTCGGACCCGCGCACCGGGTCGCCGGGCTGCTGGCCGCTGTAGCCCTGGATCTGGCGGCGGCGGGCGACGGCGGTCTCGGCATAGGCTTCGTTCGGATGCTTCGGCGCTTTCAGCGACCGGCCCGCCCAATCGGTGCGGAAGGGTCCGGGCTCGACGATGAGGACCCTGATCCCGAAAGCCGCGACTTCCTTCGCGAGCGCCTCGGAGAGACCTTCGACCGCGAACTTGGTCGCGGCGTAATAGCCGGAGCCGGGGAAGCCGATGAAGCCGCCCTGCGAGGAGATATTGACGATCGCGCCCGACTTCTGCGCCCGCATAATGGGCAGAACCGCCCGGGTCAGCGCCGCGAGGCCGAAGACATTCGTGTCGAACATCGCCCGGATTTCGGCGTCCTCGCCTTCCTCGATGGCGGAGAGATAGCCATAGCCCGCATTGTTGACGAGGACGTCGATCCGGCCGAACCGCTCCTTCGCCGCCTTCACGGCGGCGTCGATGTCGGCCTGCTGTTCCACGTCGAGCTTGAGGGCAAGCCCGGTCTCGGGATGGCCCGCGACGATGTCGGCGACCTTGGCGGCGTCGCGCGCGGTGACGACCACGCGATAGCCGCGGCCGAGCAGGATTTTGGAAAGCTCCCGGCCGAAGCCGGTCGAGCAGCCGGTGATGAACCAGACAGGTTTGGACGAATCCGCCACGGGCGACTCCGTTTGCTGACGATGGATGAGGAGAAGGCCTTATTCTTCGCACGGGCGGGCGGCCCGCGCAACGTCCGGCCAAAAGTGTCCCGGCCGAAAAGCGAGCTATCCCGGGACCCTTAGCGTTCCGATTCGTGCGATTCCAGAGACTTAGGGTCGATTTTAGCGTCACATGGAAGAATCAGGCAGCGGCCCGGTCATCAAGGCTTCCAAAAAACATTAATAATATCAATATATTACAGATGATGTAGCCTCGCCTTCCCTTCCAGTCCGTTCACCCCGCGCTCCATAAAGCGTCTCACCTTCAGGCGCCGGTCGGAACCCTGCCGGCCGGCGAGCCGCAGGCAGGCACCCCCGAGCTCTCCGGCCCGCCGTCCCTTGCGACCCGCGTCGTCCGGCGGCGGTTTTTCAGTATCTGGACAAATCACCGTTTGGGCAAGAAAATGTCAATTCCCAGAGGGCGTCCGACGCCGGCCAGGGCGGCGGCGCTCGCAAAACGGAGGCGAAATCCCGCTGATCCCCGCGCGGCCGATCGTCGCGTCAGGCCCGAATTGCCGGCCCAAATTTGACAGCCGCCCCTTGCGTCTCCATATCCCGCGCCGTCCGGCTCAGCCAAAAGCCGCCCCAGGGACAGAATTCCGCATGAAGGTTGTGATCGTCGAGTCGCCTGCGAAGGCCAAGACCATCAACAAATATCTCGGCAAGGACTACGACGTCTACGCGTCGTTCGGCCACGTGCGCGATCTCGAAGCCAAGGACGGCTCGGTCGATCCCGATCACGATTTCGCGATGCGCTGGGAGGTCGATCCCAAGGCCGCCAAACGGCTGAACGACATCGGCGCCGCCGTCAAACACGCCGAACGCGTGATCCTCGCCACCGACCCGGACCGCGAGGGCGAGGCGATCTCGTGGCATGTCCACGAGATCCTCTCCAACAAGAAGCTGCTCAAGGACAAGCGCGTCGACCGCGTCGTGTTCAACGCCGTCACCAAGGACGCGATCCTGGAGGCGATGCGCAATCCGCGCGAAATCGACGAGGGGCTGGTCGACGCCTACAAGGCGCGCCGCGCGCTCGATTATCTCGTCGGCTTCACGCTTTCGCCCGTGCTCTGGCGCAAGCTGCCGGGCGCGCGCTCCGCGGGCCGCGTGCAGTCGGTGGCGCTGCGCATCGTCTGCGACCGCGAGCTTGAGATCGAGCGCTTTGTCGCCCGCGAATACTGGTCGATCGTCGCGCATCTCCTGACCGAAGCGAAGGCGCCCTTCACGGCGCGGCTCGTCGGCGCCGACGGCAAGAAGATCAACCGGCTCGACATCGGCTCGGGCGCGGAAGCCGAGGCTTTCAAGGCCGCGCTCGAGACCGCCAAATTCTCGGTCGCGGGCGTCGAATCGAAGCCGGTCAAGCGCCACCCCTGGCCGCCCTTCACGACCTCGACGCTCCAGCAGGAGGCCTCGCGCAAGCTCGGCCTCGCGCCCGCCCGCACCATGCAGATCGCCCAGCGCCTCTATGAAGGGGTTGACGTCGGCGACGGAGCGGTCGGCCTCATTACTTATATGCGCACCGACGGCGTCGATCTCGCGCCCGAAGCCGTGACATCGGCGCGCCGCGTCATCGCCAAGGATTTCGGCGACAAATACGTGCCGCAGGCGCCCCGGCGCTATACGGTCAAGGCCAAGAACGCCCAGGAAGCGCATGAGGCGATTCGCCCGACCGACATGACGCGCCGCCCGCGCGACGTCGCCCGGCATCTCGAACCCGAGCAGGCCAAGCTCTATGAGCTCATCTGGACGCGCACCATCGCCTGCCAGATGGAAAGCGCCGAGCTTGAGCGCACCACGGTCGATATCCTCGCCGAAGCCGGCGCGCGAAAACTCGACTTCCGGGCGAGCGGACAGGTGATCCGCTTTCCGGGATTCCTCGCGCTCTATCAGGAGGGGAAGGACGACGAGGAGGACGAGGAGTCCGCCCGTCTTCCGGCCATGCGCCAGGGCGAGAAGCTCGCGAAGGAGCGCATCGACGCCACGCAGCATTTCACCGAGCCGCCGCCGCGCTACACCGAGGCGACGCTGGTCAAGCGCATGGAGGAGCTCGGCATCGGCCGCCCCTCGACCTACGCTTCGACGCTCGCGGTCCTGCGCGACCGCGACTACGTGCGGATCGAGAAGAAGCGGCTCATCCCGCAGGACAAGGGCCGGCTCGTCACCTCCTTCCTCGAAGCCTTTTTCACCAAATACGTCGGCTACGACTTCACCGCGGATCTCGAAGAAAAGCTCGACCTCGTCTCGAACAGCGAGATCGACTGGAAGGCTTTGCTCCGCGAGTTCTGGACGGATTTTTCCGGCGCGGTCGCCGACATCAAGGATCTGCGCACGAGTTCAGGTGCTCGACGCGCTCAACGGCCTGCTCGGCCCGCATATTTTCCCGGACAAGGGCGACGGGACCGATCCGCGCCTCTGCCCGGTCTGCGGCAAGGGCCAGCTTTCGCTGAAGCTCGGCAAGTTCGGCGCCTTCATCGGCTGCTCGAACTATCCCGAATGCTCTTACACGCGCGTGCTTTCGCCGACGGGGGCGGAGAGCGCGGAGGGCGACCGGCCGGGCGTGCGGGTGCTCGGCGAGAATCCGGAGAACGGCAAGGAGATCACGCTGCGCAGCGGGCGCTTCGGCGACTATGTGCAGGAGGGCGAAGCCGAGAAGGGCTCGGACGAGAAGCCGCGCCGCTCCTCGCTGCCGCGCGGGCTGAAGCCCGAGGACGTGACGCTGGAGAAGGCGCTGGCGCTGCTCTCGCTGCCGCGCGAAGTGGCGAAGCATCCCACGAGCGGCGATCCGATCCTCGCCGGGATCGGCCGCTACGGCTCTTATGTCCAGCATGGCAAGACCTACGCCAATCTCGGCCGCGACGACGACGTGCTGGAGATCGGCGGCAACCGCGCGATCGACCTCATCGTCGCCAAGGAGAGCGGAACGGGCTCGCGCTTCGGCGGCGGCTCCGGCGCGCGAGCTTGGCGAGCATCCCGAAGGCGGCGGCGTGGTCAGCGTCAAGCAGGGCCGGTTCGGCGCTTACGTGAACTGGGGCAAGGTCAACGCCACGATCACGCGCGGGACCGATCCCGCGAGCCTCACGCTGCAAGACGCGGTGGCGCTGCTGGCGGCGAAAGCGGCGGGCGGCGGCGCGGGCGGGCGCGTGCTCGGCGACCATCCGGACGGCGGGCCGGTCACGGTGCGCGACGGCCGCTTCGGGCCTTACGTGAACTGGGGCAAGGTCAACGCCAACATCCCGAAGTCGACCGCGCCCGATTCGATTTCGCTGAGCGAAGCGCTCGACCTCATCGCCGAGCGCGAGGGCAAGCCCTCGGCCGCGCGGAAGGGCGCCAGGGCGGCGGGGAAGAGCGCGCCGGCCAAGAAGGCGCCCGCCAAGGCCGCGCCGAAGCCCGCGGCGAAAGCGGCCGCGCCTCGCGCGGCGGCGAAGAAGACTGCGGCCAAGAAGCCCGCGGCCAAGGCGCCTGCGAAGAAGTCCTCGGCGAAGCGCTAGGCGGCGGGCGCCATGGGCCAGCGTCCTGCCTTCACGATCGTCGGCGCGGCGCTCGCTTCGCTCGCGCTGTCGTCCTGCGCGACGGCGCCCGAGCCGGGTCAGCTCGCCCAGGCCACGATGATCGGCCTTTCCGGCAAGCACGTTCGGGCCTGCATGGGCGAGCCCGCAAGCCGCCGCGGCGCCGGGCAGGCGACGGAGATCTGGACCTATCCGGGCGTCACGGCGACGGACACGCCGCCCTGGGCCGCCGGGCTCGACTTCGCGACGCTGCGCGGCAGCGAGCCCTGCGAGGTGCGGGTCGTGATGACGAACGGCCAGGTGAGCCAGGTCAGCTACGGCATGCCGGGCGGACGCGGCCTGTTCTCGGGCCGCCAATGCGTGTTCGCCGCCGCGCCCTGCGCGCAGCTGCGACAGCCCTGAGGTCCGGCGCTTACGGCTTCACGCGCTTCATGAGTTCCTCGACCGAAGGCTCGATCTTCCGCACGATCACCGCCACGCCGTCCGCCGTCGGATGCTCGCCGTCCGGCTGGTTGAGCTTCGGGTCCGCCGCGACGCCGTCGAGAAAGAACGGATAGAGGATCGCGCCATATTCCTTCGCAAGATCGGGAAAGATCGCGTCGAAGGCGCGCGCATAGTCCGCTCCGAGATTGGGCGCGGCGCGCATGCCGGTCAGGAGCACGGGAATGTCGCGGGCCTTCGCCCTGTCGAGAATTTCGGCGAGCGCCTTCTTCGTCGCCTCCGGCCTGAGACCGCGCAGCATGTCGTTCGCGCCGAGTTCGACGATGAGCGCGTCCGCGCCTTCGGGCACGGACCAGTCGAAGCGCGCGAGGCCGTCGGCCGCCGTCTCGCCCGAAACGCCCGCGTTCGCGACCGCGACGTCGTAGCCCTTCGCCCTGAGCGCCGCCTGAAGCTGGTCGGGGAAGGCCTTGCCCGCCGCCACGCCCAAGCCCGCGGTCAGGCTGTCGCCGAACGCGACGAGATGGATCGTTCGCGCCTGCGCCTGCGCCCCGAAGGCCAGCGCGAGAACGGCAAACAAGGCCGCCAACTGGACGATCGCGCGGCGGCGCCCATATGAGAGCTTCGCCGCCTTCAGGAATCCCCTCACGATGCTAACCCCCGCAGTCGCGTTGCGCGGCGTCGATCTGAGCCTCGGCCGGGGCGCCGCGCGCGTCCATATCCTGCGCGGCCTCAGCCTGACCATCGAGCGGGGCGAAGCCGTCGGCATCGTCGGCGCGTCGGGCTCGGGAAAGTCCACGCTGCTCATGATCATGGCCGGACTTGAGCGCCCGGATCAGGGCGAAATCGAGATCGACGGCGTTTCCTTCGGCGGGCTCGGCGAGGATGCGCTCGCCAGGTTCCGCGGCGCGCGGATCGGCGTCGTGTTCCAGTCCTTCCACCTCATTCCCACCATGACGGCGCTGGAGAATATCGCGGCGCCGCTCGAACTCGCAGGCGCCGCCGACGCCCTTTCGCGCGCGAAGGCGGAGCTGATGCAGGTGGGCCTGTCGGAGCGCGCCGGGCATTATCCGGCGCAGCTTTCGGGCGGCGAGCAGCAGCGGGTGGCGCTCGCCCGGGCGCTCGTGGCGCGGCCCTCGCTGCTCATCGCCGACGAGCCGACCGGCAATCTCGACGAGATGACGGGGCGGGCGATCATGGAGCTCATGTTCGACCTGCCGCGCCGAAGGGGCGCGACGCTCGTGCTCGTGACGCATGACGCGGCGCTCGCCTCGCGCTGCGACCGCATCATCCGGATGCGCTCGGGGCGCATCGAGGACGCCTCCGTTCCGGCGACGGCCAGCCCGTGAACGTGGCGGCGAAGATCGCGCCCGAAGGCCGCCGGCCGCCGTTGGCGCGCTTCGCGACCCCCCGTTTCGTCTGGCGCGACCTGCGCGGCGGGATTGCGGGATTGCGCATCGCGCTCGTCTGCATCGCGCTCGGCGTCATGGCGATCGTCGGCGTCGGGAGCCTTGCCGAGGCGCTCAACGACGGCCTTGGGCGGGAGGGCCGGACGATCCTCGGGGGCGATGCGTCCTTTTCCCTCATCCACCGCCAGCTCTCGCCCGAAGAGCGCGCCTTCCTCGAAAGCCGCGGGACGCTCTCGACCATCGCCACGCTGCGCGCGATGGCGCGGACGGAGGGCGACGCGGCGCTCATCGAGATCAAGGCGGTCGCGCCCTCCTGGCCCTCGCTCGGGACAGGCGCGCTTCGCGCCGCCCATGACGACGGCGGAGGCGCTCGGCGAGAAAGACGGCGCCTATGGCGCGGCGGTCGAGGAGGCGCTGCTCGCGCGCCTCGGCCTGAAGGTGGGCGACCGGTTCCGGATCGGACAGGCGACCTTCGTCGCCCGCACGGCGCTTGAAAGCGAGCCGGACCGGCTCGCGGTCGGCGTCGGCCTCGGGCCGCGGGTGCTGATCTCGCAGGCTGCGCTCGACGCGACGGGCCTCGTCCAGCCGGGCTCGCTCGTGCGCTGGACGACGCGCGTCGCGATGGGCGGCCCGGACGGCGCCGCGGACGACGCGGCGGTGAAGGCGTTCCTCGCCGACGCGAAGAAGCAATTTCCGCACGCGGGATGGGAGGCGCGCTCGCGCCTCGCCGTCGCGCCGGGCTTCAGCCGCGACCTCGACCGTTTCGCCGAATTCCTGACGCTCGCGGGACTGCTTTCGCTGGTCGTCGGCGGGGTCGGCGTCGCCAATGCGGCGCAGGGCTTCGTCGAGCGGAAGCGCGCCTCGCTCGCCATCATGAAGGCGATCGGCGCGACGGGTTCGCGCGTCGTCGCGCTGGCGCTTCTCGAATTCCTGCTGGTGGCCTTCGCCGGCGCGCTCATCGGCATGGGCCTCGGCGCGGCGATCCCCTTCGTCGTCGCGTGGGGCTTTGCCGACCTCATCCCCGTCCCGCTCGCGCCGACGGTGAGCCCTGCGATCCTGCTGCTCGGCCTCGCCTACGGGCTGCTCACGGCGCTCGTCTTTTCGCTCATTCCGCTGGGGCGCGCGCATGACCTGCCGGTCGCGACCCTGATCCGCGACCTCGCGGAGGAGCGTCGCGGCTGGCCGCGCGCCCGCTATGTCGTGCTCGCCGGCCTCGCGGCGCTGGCGCTGGCCGGGCTCGCCGTCGCGACGAGCCCGCAGCCGAGGATCGCGATGGCGGTCGTCGCGGCGACGCTCGGCTCCTTCGTGGCGCTGCGCCTCGTGGCGCTCGCCATCGCCTTCGGCGCCAGGCGGGCGCCGGCCCCGCGTTCGGTCGCGCTGCGCATGGCGCTCGCGGCGCTGCACCGGCCGGGCGCGCTCACCCCCTCCGTCGTCCTGTCGCTCGGGCTCGGACTCGCGGCCCTCGTGGCGCTGAGCCTCATCGACTTCAACATGCGCGCCCAATTGCGCCATTTCGAGCCGGGCGTGACGCCGAGCTTCTTCTTCCTCGACGTGCGCGGAAAGGACGCCGCGGCCTTCGTCGACTTCGTCAAGCGCGAAGCGCCGGAAGCGAAGATCAGCGAAGTGCCGATGATGCGCGGGCGGTTCGTTGAGCTCGCCGGCGTTCCGGCCGACAAGGTCAAGGCGCGCGACGACGTCGCCTGGGCGCTCGAGGGCGACCGGGGCGTCACCTTCGCCGAAAAGCCCCCGAAGGGCTCGGACGTCGTCGCGGGTTCGTGGTGGCCGGCCGATTATTCCGGGCCGCCCCTCGTCTCGATGGAGAAGGGGGTCGCGGAGGGGCTGGGTCTCAAGCTCGGCGACACGGTCGTCGTCAATGTGCTCGGGCGGGACATCGCGGCGAAGATCGCGAATTTCCGCAAGGTCAACTGGCGCAGCTACACGATCAATTTCGTGCTGGTCTATCCGCCGAACCTGTTCCGCGGCGCGCCGTTCAGCGAGCTCGTGACCGCCGCCCTGCCGGGGACCGATGGGCCCGAAAAGGAGGTCGCCCTCCTGCGCGAGGTCGCGAAGGCCTGGCCGGACGTGGCGAGCGTCCGGGTGCGCGAGGCGCTGGAGACGATCGAATCCTTCGTCGCGAAGCTGGCGCTGGCGATCCGCGCCGCGACCGGCGTCGCGCTGACGACCTCGGTTCTGGTGCTCGCGAGCGCCCTCGCCGCCAGCCGCCGGACCCGGCTCGGCGACGCGACGATCCTCAAAGTCCTCGGCGCGACGCGGGCGAGGCTCAGCGCCATGTTCCTGATGGAATATGCGATTCTCGGCGCGGCCACGGCGGCCTTCGGGGTCGGCGCGGGAACTCTGGCGGCGTGGCTCACGGTGACGGGCATAATGCAGGCCGGCTTTTCCTTCGACGGGACGGCCGCCCTCGCCGCCGCCCTCGGCGGCCTCGCCGTGACCATCGGGCTCGGCATGATCGGCGCGTGGCGGAGCCTCAGCCAAAAGCCCGCCGCGTTTCTCAAGGAATTGTGATAGGGTCGTCTTGGCCCGATTACTGCTTGGCCGATCCGGGGACGGGCGACAAGGGAGGACAAGAACAATGCCGCCGCTCACCCAGTCCTATGTGCATGGCGCGAGCGCGACGCCGCTGCTTGGCGAAACCGTCGGCGCGCTCCTGCGGCGGACGACCGCGGCCGGGCCCGAGCGGCTGGCCCTCGTCACCCGTCACCAGAACGTGCGCTGGACCTACGCCGACCTTCTGCGCCGCTCCGAGGATCTGGCGATCGGCCTCAGAAAGCTCGGCCTCGAAAAGGGCGACCGGATCGGCATCTGGGCGGCCAATTGCAGCGAATGGGTGCTCGCCCAGTTCGGGACGGCGATGGCGGGCCTCATCCTCGTCAACATCAATCCGGCCTATCGGAGCCACGAATTCGACTACGCCATCAAGAAATCGGGCTGCCGGGCGCTCATCCTCAGCCCGGGCCACAAGAATAACGATTATTTCGCCTCGCTGCGCGCGAGCGCCCCCGAGATCGACACGGCCGAGCCCGGCAAGCTCGTCTCGCAGGGCCTGCCGAAACTCGAAGCGGTGATCCGCCTCGGCTCGGAGCCGACGCCGGGCATGCTCAATTTCGACGCCGTCGCCGCGCCCGCGAGCGAAGACGAGCGGAAGGCGCTTCGGGATTTCGAAGCCGACCTTCAGTTCGACGACGCCATCAACATCCAGTTCACCTCCGGCACGACCGGCGCGCCCAAGGGGGCGACGCTGAGCCACCACAACATCGTCAACAATGGCTATTTCACCGGCCAGGCGATGCGGCTGACCCCCGCCGACCGCCTCTGCATCCCCGTCCCCTATTACCATTGCTTCGGCATGGTGCTCGGCAATCTCGCCTGCGTCACCCACGGCGCCTGCATGGTGAGCCCCTCGGAAGGGTTCGACCCGCTGGCGACGCTGCAGGCGGTCGAGGCCGAGCGCTGCACCGCGCTTCACGGCGTGCCGACCATGTTCATCGCCATGCTCGATCATCCCGATTTCGATAAATTCGACCTCAAAGCCCTCCGCACCGGCATCATGGCGGGCTCGCCCTGCCCGATCGAGGTCATGCGCCGGGTGGTGGACCGCATGCATATGAGCGAGGTGACCATCGCCTACGGAATGACGGAAACGAGCCCGGTCAGCTTCCAGAGCGCCTGCGACGATCCGCTGGCTAAGCGCGTCTCGACGGTCGGGCGCATCCAGCCGCATCTCGAGGTCAAGATCGTCGACAGCCAGGGCCGCGTCACGCCGCCCGGAATGCCGGGCGAACTGCTGACCCGCGGCTACAGCGTCATGCGCGGCTACTGGGACGATCCCGCCGCGACCGCCGCGGCGATCGACGAGGCGCGGTTCATGCATACGGGCGACCTCGCGACCATCGACGCGGAGGGCTATTGCAACATCGTCGGACGCCTGAAGGACATGATCATCCGGGGCGGCGAGAACATTTACCCGCGCGAGATTGAGGAATTTCTCTATACCCACCCGGCGATCGCGGATGTGCAGGCGTTCGGCGTGCCGGACCCGCGCTACGGGGAGGAACTCTGCGTCTGGATCCGCAGGCGCGAGGGGACGGCGCTCAACGAGCAGGAGGTCGTCGCTTTCTGCCGCGCCTCCATCGCCCATTACAAGGCGCCGCGCTACGTCCGCTTCGTCGAGTCCTTCCCGATGACGGTCACCGGAAAGGCGCAAAAATACCTGATGCGGAAGACGATGATGGAAGAATTGGCGCTGAAAGAGGAGAAGACGGCCTGAATTCGCTCTGGCGTCCCGGCCGGCTCGGCGATTGCGCCCCCAAAAGGCTGCAATTCGCCGCTTCACTTCCATTTGAGAGAACCTTTTCGATTCCGGCCGGTTCTCTTGGCAATCGGCGCGGGCGCGCTTAAATGATCGAAAGAGGCAGGACCGACAGGGGCTGGAGATTTCTCCGGCGTTCGGTCACGGAAAGACGATGAACGCAAATTACCGAAATTTTGCTCTCTGGGTCATCATTTTCCTGCTCGTTCTGGCGCTGGTGACGCTCTTCCAGAGCCCGGGCCAGAAGAGCCCGTCGAGCGAGATCACCTTCAGCCAGCTTCTGACCGACGCCGACGCGGGCAATGTCCGCGACGTGACCATCGCGGGCCAGGAAATCAGCGGCCATATGAAGGACGGCCGGGCGTTCCAGACCTACGCGCCGAACGACCCGTCGCTCGTCCAGACGCTCTACAAGAAGGACGTGACGATCACGGCCAAGCCGCCGTCCGACGGCAACAACTGGCTGCTCACCATCGTCTCCAGCGTCCTGCCCGTTCTCCTGTTCCTGGGCCTGTGGATCTATATGACCCGCCAGATGCAGGGCGGGGCCGGCAAGGCCATGGGTTTCGGCAAGTCGAAGGCGAAGCTTCTCACCGAGGCGCAGGGCCGCGTGACCTTCGAGGACGTCGCGGGCATCGACGAGGCCAAGGAAGACCTGCAGGAGATCGTCGAGTTCCTGCGTGATCCGCAGAAATTCCAGAAGCTCGGCGGCCGGATTCCGCGCGGCGTGCTGCTGGTCGGCCCTCCGGGCACCGGCAAGACGCTCACCGCCCGCGCCGTCGCGGGCGAGGCGAACGTCCCCTTCTTCACGATCTCGGGCTCCGACTTCGTCGAGATGTTCGTGGGCGTCGGCGCGAGCCGCGTGCGCGACATGTTCGAGCAGGCCAAGAAGAACGCGCCCTGCATCATCTTCATCGACGAGATCGACGCGGTCGGCCGCCATCGCGGCGCGGGCCTCGGCGGCGGCAATGACGAGCGCGAGCAGACGCTGAACCAGCTCCTCGTCGAGATGGACGGCTTCGAGCAGAACGAAGGCATCATCATCATCGCGGCGACCAACCGCCCCGACGTGCTCGATCCGGCGCTGCTGCGCCCCGGCCGCTTCGACCGCCAGATCGTCATCTCGAACCCGGACTTCATCGGCCGGGAGAAGATCCTGCGCGTCCATGTCCGCAAGGTTCCGCTGGCGCCCGACGTCGACCTCAAGGTCGTCGCGCGCGGCACGCCGGGCTTCTCGGGCGCGGACCTCATGAATCTCGTGAACGAGGCGGCGCTGCTGGCGGCGCGGCGCGGCAAGCGCGTCGTGACCCGGCAGGAGTTCGAGGATTCGCGCGACAAGATCATGATGGGCGCGGAGCGCCGCACCCTCATCATGACGGAAGAGGAAAAGCGCCTCACCGCCTATCACGAGGCGGGCCATGCGCTCGTCTCCGTGACGATGCCGGCTTCGACCCCGATCCACAAGGCGACCATCATCCCGCGCGGCCGCGCGCTCGGCATGGTGCAGTCGCTGCCCGAGCGCGACCAGATCTCGCAGAGCTACGAGCAGTTGATCGCCATGCTCGCCATGGCGATGGGCGGGCGCGTGGCGGAAGAGCTCGTCTTCGGCCGGGAGAAGGTGACCTCCGGCGCCGCGGGCGACATCCAGCAGGTGACCAAGATCGCCCGCGCGATGGTGACGAGGCTCGGCTTCTCCGACAAGCTCGGCACCGTCATGTATGGCGAGAACCAGGACGAGGTGTTCCTCGGCTATTCGCTCGGCCGCCAGCAGAATATCTCCGAGGCGACCGCCGAGACGATCGACCAGGAAGTGCGCCGTCTCGTGCAGGAGGCCCACGACACCGCGACCCGCATCCTCACCGAGCGGCGCGACGACCTCGAGACGCTCGCGGGCGGCCTCATGGAGTTCGAGACCCTGACCGGCGACGAGATCGTCGGTCTCCTCCAGGGCGTGCGCCCGGTGCGCGAATCGCCGTCCGATCGCGAGCCGCCTCCGGCGCCGCGCGCCGCCGTGCCCTCGACCGGCAAGACCCGGCCGATCGGGCCGGACGCCGGCGGTCTCGAGCCTCAGCCGCAAACCTGACGGCAAGGGCCGGGGCCGAAGTTGCGCTGAGGGGCGCGGCGGGACATTCTGGTCGAAGATTTTGCCTTCGACGGAAACCATGCCCGCCGGCGCTCCCCGTGACGCAATCGCCCTCGGTCACCCCAGCGTCCTCTGCGCATGGGTCTTCGACCTTCTGCGCGCCTTCTGCGAGCTTCGGCCGGAGCGCGCGACGCCGAGGAGCATGGATCGTGAGGACAAGATCGACGAGAACCCGGACCGCGAACCGGTCGTCTATCTTTCGCAGTTCCCGGGCGCCGCGCTTCGCGCCCAATGGGCGACTGGAACCGCGCCCATCTTTCTCTGCCTCGACGATCCGATCGACAGCGTCCGTTTCCTCAAGCAGGCCGCGCAGGGCTCGGTCGTCGATGCGCTCCGCATGGAAACGGCGGCGGCCTCGAGCTTTGCGGAACTGCGCGGCCATCCGCGTCTCATGATCCTGCATCGCTTCACGCAATCGCCGGCGGCAGCGGTCATCGACGCGATCCTCGATCATCTGGAGCTGGATCTCGCGCCCGACCAGCGGCGCGCGCTCCATCGCCGGATGACGCGCACGGACGACGAAGACGCCGGCCTCGAAACCGCGTTGAAAGCCTGCGTCGACGGCTACGCGCCGCTCGGCGAACCGCAGACCGCGCTCGATGCGAAGCAGGTGGCGATGGCGGGCGAGGTGCTGGCGCCGCTCCTGCAGATGTGCTTCCGGGACAGCGCCGGTCCCGTCCTCTGGCCGATCGAAGCGTTCTTCTCCGGCGACCGCCCGAACACGCCCGCCGCGATGGTCGCGGATTTGACCGGGGGCGCGCGAATTTTATATTACGGGCCTTACTTCTATCTCCCCGGAGGCGTCTGGAAGGTGCGGATGATGGTCGGTTTCTCGGCCGGAGCGCGAAGCATGCCTTTCTCGGCCGAGGTCTATGCAGGCGAGCGACTGCTCGCGATTGCGACCATGATTCCGGAATCCAAGGGCGTCTATCACGCGACGTTCCGCTTCGCTCATGACCTCGTCGAGACGCCCGTCGAAGTCCGGCTGCGGACCGACCGGGGCGCGATCGAGGGCCGCATCGCGCTCGGCCGCGTCGAATTCACGCGCGAGCAGACCGCGCCCGCCGCCTCGCGGGCGGCGGCCGGGTGACGGCGACGCCCATGGCGACGGCGGAAGGAACGGTCGGCCCGCCGCCTGGGGACCCCGTCGTCGAAAGCCGCGTTCCGGCGGTCGCGCCCGAGCCGATTCGGGCGGCCGAGCTCTTCCGCAACGAGGATTTCGTCGTCCGCGCGATCAGGGGCTTCGAGCCGACGGTCTGCGTCGTCACCTTCAACTCCTATTCCGACATCCGCACGCTGGACAGGCCGGGCTTCGGCGAGGCCTTTTTCCGCGAGAGGCGCATCGACGCGATCCATGTCGTCGCCCGCTCGAACGACTGGTACCAGCACGGAGACATCCTGAGAATCTGCGAAACGATCGCCGCCGCCACGGCGTCCTATGAGCGCGTCTATTCCTACGGATCGAGCATGGGCGGCTATGCGGCGATCCGGTTCGGCGGACTTGCCGGCGCGGGCGCCGCGATCGCCCTTTCGCCGCAATATTCCATCGACAAGAAGAGCGCGCCCTTCGAATTTCGCTGGGAGGGCGAAGCGCGCCGAATCGATTTCGCCATCGAGCGCCGGGGGGACATCCCTCTCGTGCGGCGCGCCTATGTCTCCTACGATCCCCAGGACCTCGACAGCCGCCACATCGAGCTCTTCCGTCGCAGGACCTCGCTGATCGAAGCGCCGATTCCCGGCGCCGGCCATCCGGTCACGGGATTCCTGGCGGAAGCGGGACTGCTCAGCGAATTCGTTCTCAGCGTCCTCGGCGAGAGGGTCGACATCCCGTCGATTCTGGCGCGCGCCGAGGCCTCCCGGGAGGCGACGCCGCAATATTGGGCCGTGCTGTCCGAGCGAACCGACGACCCTGTGGACCGTGTGGAGCTCGCGGCGCGCGCGCTCGCGCTCGCGCCGGGCGACATGGGCTACAAGATCCGCTACGCGCGGGCGCTGGCTCGCAGCGAGGATTTCGAGAAGGCCGGGCCGCTGTTCGAGGAGGTCCTCCGCGAGCATCCCGACAACCCGGTTCTGCTCATGAACATCAGCGAGATGCACGAATGGCGCGGCGATTTCAAAGCCGCGCTCGACGTGATGCGCCGCCTCGCGGAAGCGCACCCGGACGCCGGCGTCTATGAGCAGAGGCTAGCGTATGTGACGACCCGGCATCGGATCGCAACCGTCCTCTCCACCGTGCGTCACGTCGCGCGCAAAGGGATCAGCGGACCGCTTGGCGCCCTCTATCAGCGCATGCGCGACGGCGCCGTCGCGTTCGGCGGCGGCGGACTCGGGAGCCCGTCGCCGGTCGACGTCCTCACCACGACCACTCCGTCGCCGCCGCCTTTCGTCCATTCCTGGCTCCGTCACGTCGATCTCATTCGCGACGCGCCGAAGACGCCGGTCGACCTCATGATTGTCGGCGACTCGCATGCGCAATACTGGCCGGAAGCGGTGTGGGAAGGGCGGAGCCTCTACAATTTCGGCGTCGCGGCCGACAAGACGCAGCACGTCCTCTGGCGCCTCGCTGCGCTCCCGGACGGGGCCGTGAAGGCGCGTGACGTCGTTCTCATCGTGGGCGTGAACAATCTCGGCGCCGACGACACGTCCGCCGGGATCGCGGCGGGCTTCCACGACATCATCGGCGACATTCGCCGCATCGCGCCCGACGCAAGGCTCCATGTGCTCGCCATTCCGCCCTGCGGCGAGAAGCTCGACTTCCGCGACCGGGAGCGCCGGCGGGCGAACGCGCTGATCCGCGACCGCCATCCGACGGAATTCGTTGCGGTCGACGATTTGCTGCGCGTGAAGCAGGACGGCGCTTTCGTCTGCTATCAGGACGACGCGATCCACTTCAGCCCGCGCGGCTACGAAGCGCTGACCGAGGCGCTGATCGGCCGGATTCCGGCTTGAGCGCGCGCCTCACAGGGAGGCCAGAAAGTCCATGAGCCCGGCGAAATAGCCGGACCAGGTCGGCGCGGAAAAGGCCCGCGCCTCGGCGCGCCTCGCGTCCAGGTAAGCGTCATCCTCGGACAATTGACGGATCTCGGCGAGCCATGCGAGCCCGTCGATCGGGCTGAGAAATCGCGCGCGCCCCTGCGAGACTTCGCGAAAGACCGGAATGTCGGACGCCACGACCGGCGTGCCGAGACCGAGCGCCTCGACCACCGGCAGCCCATAGCCTTCGCCGAACGAGGGCGCGAGCAAAGCGCGAGCCCCCGCGAGCAGCTCGACCAGATCGGCCGAGGGCAGACGGCTAAGCTCCACGACATGCGCCTTGAGCGCCTCTCCGCGGTCGAGGATATCGGCGACCTGCTCGTTCTCCCAGCCGCGCGCCCCGACGATGACGAGGCGCGGCGCGTTCGGGTTCTCCGCGACGAGCCGGCGCCACACATGCAGCAGAAGCAGATGGTTCTTCCGGGATTCGATGGTCCCGAGCGTCACGAAATAGGGATGGCCGCGCCGGCCTGATTCGGAGGAGCCGAGGCCTTCGCCCTCGAGCGGCGACGGAAAAGGCTGCACATGGATCGGGCGCGGCGGCGCGCCCCGGTCGCGAAGCTCCTTCTCGAGTCGCGCTTTGACCGCCTCGGTCGAAACGAGGAAGACGTCCGCATGGCGCAACGCGGTCGCGAGACGCCGGCGGAAAATATTCAAATTCGAGGCCGAGAAATATTCCGGATAGTCGATTGGCAGGAGGTCGTGGACCATGAAGACCGTGCAAAGGTCATCCCGCGGTCGAGCCAGTCGAAGAAGAAGGCATGCTCGAAGACATGCTGGGCGACATTGAGATAGATGGCCCGGTCGGGGATGCTCAGCGAACGGTCATGCGTGAGCCTGCCCCGCAGCTGACGCCAGCTCAACAACGCCTGCCGCGAGGGCCGGGTCCGGGTTTGCGGGCGCAAGACCGTTCGTCCCGGCGGCGTCGCAAGCGCGTCCAGAAAGGACGCAAAGGCGACGCTTCTTTCGGCCCGCCAGAGCGAGGCGGAAAGCGCGACGAGCCGTTTCGCCTCGTCGTTCGGGATGAGATGCGGGCGACGCAGCCCGTAGTGGAGCGCCGCCGTCATGGGGCCGCTCGCGAAGTGCTGCGCGTAAGCAAGGTCGATGCGGTCGATGCCGGAAGAGGGCCGTCGCGGAAGGCGCGACACAAGATGCGTGAGGTCGAACAGGATCGGCCTTCGCGGCCCGGGGACGCCGGACGACGGACCCATCAACGCGCTTGCTGGGGATGGACCCCGAGCCCCGCGTATAGGCTCGCGAGGCGGGTCCGGTAAGCCTCCGGAGAGAAAAAGGCCGCCCGCTTTACCCCGCGGAGCGTGAGCTCCTGCCTCAACCCGTCGTCGTGATCGAAGGCCTGGATCGCCCTGGTGATCGAGTCGACGTCGGTGGGCGTGACGAGCAGCGCGGCGTCGCCGCTGATCTCCGGCAGGGCCGCGACATTGGAGGCGACGACGGGCGTGCCGAGGCTCATCGCCTCCAGAACGGGCAGGCCGAACCCTTCGTAGAGCGAAGGAAAAAGCACGCCCCGCGCGCCCTTGACCAGCGTCATCAGCTGCGAAAAAGGCAGGTAGGGGATGCGCTGGACGCGGCGGCTCGGGAGGATCCGGTCGGCCTCGCGGCGGTAGAAGAGAAACCGTTCGTCCTTCAGCTTCTCGACCTCGGCCTCATATTGCCAGCCGAGCGCGCCCACGACGATGAGCGGGAAGCGGCTGCCCGAGGCGGCGTAAGCGTCGATCAGGCGCGCGACATTCTTCTTCGGCTCGATCGCGCCGTAGAACATGTAATAGCCGCGAAAATCGAGACCGAAGGACTTCGAGACCTCGTCGGCCACCTGATCGTCTGTCTTTTCCGCAATGAAGGCCGGAATCTCGACGCTCTGGTAGGTGTTGGTGATCCGCGACTCGGGCAGGCCGAAAAAGCGCACGATGTCCTGCTTCGAGAACTCCGACACCGTGACGATATGGTCCGCGTGCCGGCAGAGATGGCGGACGAGCTTGAGAAAGACCTTCTTGTTGTCGAGCGTGGTCTGCGGCAGCCGCAGGGGCACGATGTCGTGGATCGTATAGATATTCGGGCAGCCTCTTGTCTTGAGCGCGGCCGGAAAGGTGAGATGAAAGAGCCCGGGCGGGGACGCGAGCTTCACGTCGGCGAGAGAACCGTAGCGTTTGAAATGCGAGAGCGCGAATTCGAAAAGGCTCGTCGCGACATGGATCTTGTGGAAGCCGCGCAAGGTGGCGGCGGAGGCGTCCTCCACCGCGCCCACCCTCGAAAACTCCCCCGCCCGGATGCCGAAAGGCTTGCCGGTGAGCTCCGCCAGCAGGCGTTGGACCTGAATCTTCGGCGACGGCTTCAGTTGCGTCAGCGCGTCGAAGAGGAAGATTTCGCTGAGCTCAGGCTCCTTCCTGTCCACGGAGGAATTGCCGCCGAGCAGAAGCTCCGGCCGGAAGCCCAGAGAAGCGGCCGTCGCGGCGAGATTCGCGGCATAGGTCCCGATTCCCGTCGCATTCTTCAGCGTCAGGTTGTGCCCGTCGATCAGGACGCTCGCGCTCATCGGCCCCCCGCCGCCGAAGGGAAACGCCGGGACGCGCTCAGTTGTCGCTGACCTGGGCGTGCTCCCTGAGGCCCGAGCGAAGCATCCAGAAGATCATGAGCCCGACCGCGTTGACGGAGAAGACGGTGAACAGGGTCCAGAGGCTCTCGGGCATGTTCGGATAATCCGCCGCGTGAGGATTGACGATCCGTTCCAGGAACAACTGCTGGCGGCGCGCTTCGGTCCGGGCGGCGTCGAGCGAGTCGAGCGCGTGGGACAGCGCGGTCTTTGCGAAGTCCTGCTCGGTCTTGAGTCGCTCGTAGGCGGCGAGCTTGTCCGCGAGTCCGGTGGAATTGTTCGAGATCTTGCCCCGCTCAGCCTGAATTTGATTCTGGAGCGCCGCCGCGCGCTCGCGAAGCGGCGCCAGGCCCGGGTCGTTCGGCGAAATGTTCTCTTTTTCCGTGGCGCGAGACTGCGTCTGCGCGAGATCCGTTCCGAGCTGGCCGATGAGGTCGGCCAGGAGGACCGAGTTCTTCTCGGGGTCCAGCATCAACTCGCGATTGCGAAACGTCGTGACCTTGACGAGAGCGTCGGCAAGCCGCGCCTCGGACCGATGCACTTCGTCCTGCGGCGACCCGGATCGCGTCGCCGCGGATGCGCTGATTGAGCTCGTTGACCTTCTGCTCCGCGAGATCGAGCAGCGTCGAGGCCATCGCGTAGGCGTCCTGCGGCCGGAAGGCTTGCAGGGTCAGCGTGGTTATTCCCGTCGTGGTGTCATAGGTCACGTCGATGAAATTCTGCATGTATTTGTAGAATTCCTCGGCCGTATCGCCATAGATCAGCGTCGGGTAGGACATGATGTAGTCGCGGCCCGAATGGGAGACATACTCCCGGAGGGGAAGCTTCTGATCAAGCTGGGCGATCGCGTCCCGCGACTTCAGGAAATCCTGCACCGAATAGACGTCATCGTCCGAGCGCGCGAAGCCGACCATCTGCAGGAGCGCGCCCAGGCCCGCCGTCCCGGCGGGCTTGCTGGCGGTCCGCACCACGAATTCCGCGACCGAAACATAACGGTTCGTCGAGAAGATCGCGAGATAGCCCGCGGTGGCGATCGTTGGCAGGAAGCCCAGAAGCAGGAAGGCATAGGCGCTGAGGCGCGATGCCTTCTGCAGCCTCAATTCGTCATGTCTGGGCGCTGTACCCGGAGCAACGGCCCGGCGGCGAAAGACTGTCAGGAAGCCGCGCGGCCTCGGCGCCTGAAGGTCCTCGATCCGCAGCCCGGGCTTGTCTTCAGTGTTCAGCATGCGGTCTGTGTACCATCGCTGACGAAGCTCCGCCATAGTCCCCGCCGCGCCGGCATCCCGAAGGGGCGCGCCCTTTGGCTTTCGCAAGGGGATCTCTTCTGCTAAAAAACAGCGGAGCGGATCAGGGGTGGAGTATTCGGAACTGGGACAGGATCAGCGCATCATCACGGCGCAGCGGGTCGAGCTTGTCCGCCTTGGAGACGACGGGAAGGTGGCCGGGCGGGAGCCGCTTGGCCGCCTCGACAAGCTCGTCCGGAATTGGCGCCGGATTGCGTTGTTCGTCGCGTTGGTCGTGGTTCCGACTGTCCTCTGCGCCGGCTATTTCTATCTGATCGCGGCCGACCGGTACGAGTCCGAGGTCAAATTCGTCGTCCGCAGTCCCGCCACGAGCCTCTCGAATCAGATCAGCAGCGCGGTGCAGGGGTCCTCGATCGTCCGCTCCTCCGACGACGCCTATATCGTGAAGAGCTTCATCGAGTCGCGCGACGCGATGGACTACCTCATCGACAACGCCGGCCTGATGGAGGCCCTCAGGCGCCCGGAGGCGGATTTCCTGTGGCGTTTCCCGCCGATCTTCCGCCGGGCGACGCATGAGCGGCTCTACGACCACTATCAGCGTTTTGTTAATGTGGATTACGACCAGAGCACGGGCGTTGCGACGCTGACGGTCCAGGCTTTCCGGGCAGAGGACGCCGAAAGACTCGCGAGCGCGCTGATCCAGAAATCCGAAGCGTTGATCAACAGCCTGAGCGAGCGATCGGGCGCGGACGCGATCGCCTCCGCCGCAGCGGAAGTGAAGAGCGTCGAAGACCGGGCGTATCAGGCGCTCGACGCGATCACGGAATTCCGCGACCGCGCGCGTATGATCGACCCGTCGCAAGTTTCCCTTGCGGCTTTCAATACGATCGCGTCGCTTTCGCTCACCACCGCGGAAACCAACGCCGCGCTCACCGATATCGAGAAGGAAACGCCAAGCGGCCCGCAGGTGGACGCGCTCAAACGACGGATCGCCGCCCTCCAGGGTCAGATCGCGGTGGAGCGCAAGAAGCTCGCGGGCGGCGCCGATTCGCTCGCCCCGCAGGTCGAAGAGTATGAGCGGCTTATCCTCAACCAGAGCTTTGCGGAGCAAGCGTTTCTCGCGGCGCTGACCGCGCTTGAGACCGCGCGCGTGGACGCCGTGCGTCAGCGGGTCTTCGTGGAGCCCGTCACCACCGCGAGCCTGCCGGACTATCCCGCCTACCCATACAAGGCGGCCTGGACGCTCGGCTGTTTCGTGGTGTCCCTGATGATCTGGCGGGTCACACGGACCGTCCTCGAGGACGTGCTGGCTCATGGCAGGGGCAAACCATGACGAGCCTCGACGCCCTCAGCGGTCCCCCGCAGGACATCATTCCGCCCGAAGCCGAACTCGTATCGCGGCTGATTCCGCAGCGCTCCATCGACGTCATCGACCTCGTCAAGGAATTCGAACTGGAGACCGGAGGCCGGCGGCGCGTGCTCGACGGCATCTCCTTCAGCGTCGGGGCGGGCGAACGCATCGCGATTCTCGGCCGCAACGGCGCGGGAAAGACGACGCTGGTCCAGGTTCTGTCCGGCGTGCAGCGGCCGACCCGCGGCGAGATCCGCCGCGGGCTGAGCTTGTCCTGGCCGCTCGGTTTCGCGGGCGGCTTCGAAGGGGATCTCACGGGCGCGGACAATATCCGTTTCATCGCCCGAATTTACGACGCGCCGATGCGCGAAACCTTCGAGTATGTCGCCGACTTCAGCGAGCTCGGGCGGCAGCTCAATCTCCAGGTCAAATATTACTCCAGCGGCATGAGGATGAGGCTCGCTTTCGCCCTGTCGCTCGCGATCCGGTTCGAATGCATCCTGATCGACGAGGCCCTCGTGGTGGGCGACAGGCGGTTCCAGCAGAAATGCCACGACGAGCTTTTCATCAGCCGCAAGAACTGCGCGATGATCATCGCCATTCACGACATGGAAGTCGTCAAGGCCTATTGCAAGAAAGTCCTCGTTCTCAAGGACGGGCGGGGACGGGTCTTCGACGACCTCGAACTGGCGGCGTCGATCTACGCGACGCTATGACCGACCCGGCCTGAAACAGCCCCGAGCGCCCCATGACCTCCACCGCCCTCGTCGAATCCTCGCGCCGCGGCAGTTTCCTGCGCGGCATGGCGAAGCAGATCCGGGTCATCCGGGCGCTGATGATCCGGCATATGATGGTCCATTATGGACGCAACAACATCGGATTTCTGTGGCTGATCCTGCACCCGATGATCCTGTGTGCGGGCGTCATCGCCCTGCGCTGGTTCCTTCAGGCCCATCAGGAGCACGGGCTCTCGCTGGTGCCGTTTCTGCTCTCCGGCTACATGCCGCTGACCCTTTGGCGGCACCTGAGCTCCGCCAGCTCGTTTCTCGTACGGCGCAGCACCGGATTATTGTACCACAATGACGTCACGGTCCTCGATCTGTTTCTCACGACGATGATCCTCGAATTCATCGGTTGCACCCTGGCCTTCGTGGTCAATTATACGGCGCTGCTGTTCATGGGACTGGTCGATCCGATCGCGGACGTCGGCCTGCTGGCTGGCGGATGGTGCCTTATGGCGGCGATCGGGATCGGCGCCGGCGCCGCGATCTCGGTGCTGACCGAACAACATGAATGGTTCGAGCACTTCCTTCAGCCGATCCAGTACCTGATGCTGCCGATCTGCGGGTTCTTCTTCATGGTCGACTGGCTGCCCGACGACACCCAGAAGCTCGCTTGGTGGATGCCGACCGTCCACTGCTATGAGATGGTTCGGGCGGGGGTCTTCGGCGAGACCGTGCAGACGCATTACACAATTGCCTATCCGCTGGCTTTCGCCCTGATCCTTCTCTTCATTTACGTGCCGAGGTTCGAAAAGGTTCGCGATCACGTTCATTTCGGCTAGGGTTTCGACGCACCTTAAGGCCAAAGCGGAAGCGAACACGTGCGGCGTTTGACGGAAGCCGATCGGGAATTGCTGGCGCGCGCCGTCGGGCGTCGCGGCGACCGGAGCGAGCCTTCGACGCCCGCGCCGGACGATCCGGCGGAACAGCCTCGGCGCGCAGTCGAATTCGAATCTCTCCCCGGTTATGCGGAGCAGCGGCTCCTGCGCGCGGCGGCCTCTGCGATGGGGCTGCGAAACCCGTATTTTCTTGAGCACGAGGGCGACGCCGGGGCCGTCACGGCGATTGGCGGACGGCGCCTCTCCAATTTCTCGTCCTACGATTATCTCGGCCTCAATCAGAGCGAGGCGGTGCGGACCGCCGCCCATGCGGCGATCGACTGCTACGGCGTCTCGGCTTCGGCGAGCCGGCTCGTGGCGGGCGAGCGTCCGGTCCACGCCGCGCTCGAGAGCGCGCTCGCGCGCCACTACGGCCTCCCCGCCTGCCTCAGCTATGTCAGCGGCCACGCGGCCAATGTCTCGACGATCGGCGCGCTGCTCGGACCCCGCGACCTCGTCGTCCACGATTCGCTCGCCCACAACAGCATCGTGATGGGCGCGGTGCTCGCCCGCTGCGAGCGGCGCGCCTTTCCGCACAACGACATGGCCGCGCTCGACGCGCTGCTCGGGTCGCTTCGCGACCATTACGAGCGCGCGCTCATCGTCGTCGAGGGCCTTTACAGCATGGATGGCGACCTCTGCGATCTGCCTGCGCTGATCGCCCTCAAGGAGCGCCATCGCGCCTGGCTGATGGTCGACGACGCGCATGGGCTCGGCGTGATCGGCGCGCGTGGGTTCGGCGCCTTCGAGCATTTCGGCGTCGAGCCGGGCCGGGTCGACATCTGGATGGGGACCCTGTCGAAGACGCTCGCGGCCTGCGGCGGCTATATCGTCGGCGCGGAGGCGCTCGTCGATTATCTGCGGAACACGGCGGGCGGCTTCGTCTATAGCGTCGCCATGCCCCCGGCCATCGCCGCCGCGGCGCTGACCGCGCTCGAGACGCTCCACGCAGAGCCTGAACGCGTCGCGCGCCTGCAGGCGAACGCGCGGCGGTTCTCGGCCGCCGCCCGCGCCGCCGGGCTCGACCTCGGCGCGAGCGAAGGCCACGCCGTCGTCCCCGTCATGACCGGAAGTTCGCTGCGGGCGGTCGTATTGAGCCAGCGGCTGTTCGAACGCGGCGTCAATGTTCAGCCGATCATCCATCCCGCCATCCCGGAGCGGCTGGCGCGGCTGAGGTTCTTCCTGAGTTCCGAGCACACGGAAGAGCAGATCGACGAGGCCGTGCGCCTCACCGCCGAGGAACTGCCGAAAGCCGCGCCGCCCGCCCCCACGACCGTCGGCGCGAAATGAGCGGCGTCGAGATCCGGCCCGTCTCCGACCGTCGCGGGATTGAAGCCTTCATCGCCGCCGCGCGCCGCGCCGAAGCCGTCAATCCGCGCTGGGTCGAGCCCGTCCGGGACGAGATCCGCATGACCTTCGACCCCCGTCGGACGCCGTTCATGCGGGAGAACGTGATCCAGCCTTTCGTGGCTTTCCGCGACGGCGAGCCGGTCGGGCGCATCGTCGCGACCATCGACAACCGGCATGTCGCGAAGTTCGACGACGCCTGCGGCTTTTTCGGTTTCCTCGAGGGGATAGACGACGCACGCCGTCTTCGCGGGCCTGTTCGGCGCAGCCGAACAATTTCTGAAAGAGCGCGGCATGCGGATCGCGCGCGGGCCTTTCAGCCTGACGATCAACCACGAGAGCGGCCTGCTCGTCGAAGGGTTCGACGAGCCGCATTTCGTGCGCACCAATCACGCGCCGCCCCATTACGCCCGGCATGTCGAGGCGCTCGGCTATCGCAAGGCGATGGACCTCGTCGCCTATGTCTGCCGCGTCGCCGAAGCGAGGCTGCCCGAGCGCGTCGCCCGCGCGGAGGCCGCCTCCGGCGCGCCGCGCCTCGACTTCCACACCCTTTCGCTCCTCACATGGCGGCGCGACTTCAAGCGCGTGCTGGCGCTCTTCAACGACGCCTGGTCCGACAACGCCTGGGCGACGCCGGTCGGCGACGAGGAGGCGAAGCTCATCAGCTGGCTGACCCTGCCGGTCTGCCATCCGGGCTGGATCCGCATCGCCACTTACCAGGGCGAGGACGTCGCGGTCGCCGCCCATATCCCCGACGCCAACGAGGCGCTTCAGGGCCTCGACGGCAAGCTCTGGCCGTTCGGCCTGCCGAAACTCCTCTGGCGCATCCATGGGGCGGGGGTGAAGCGGTCGCGCGCGCCGATGACCGGGATCGCAAGGAAGTGGCGCAACACCAGGGTCGCGTCCCATGCGGTGAGCGGTCTCGTCGCGCGCTCGATTCTCGACGCGCGCAAGGCCGGCGTCGAGGAGATCGAATACAGCTGGATGCTGGAGACGAACGAGGCTGCGATCAACGGCGTGCGCCGCCTCCCCGCGCGACACACGCGCACCTTCCGCGTCTATGAGAAGCCGTTGGTCGCCGCCTGATCGCGACGTTGTGATCCCGGGCGTTGCGATTTCGTATTAGGCCGACCAGCCCGGCAGAAGCGAACGGGATCGAACCCAACGAGGGGCGGCGAACATGCAATTCTGGGTGATGGCGATCGTCTGCGGGCTGGCGCAGGCGCTCCAGGCCATGGCGAACGGCTCGGCGGCCCGCGCGGGCTTCGGGGCCATCTGGACCGGCGCCATGTCCGCGACTGTCTCGACGATCACCCTCCTGGTCATGGCGCTGATCGTGTACCGGCTGCCCCTGCCCGACAGCGGGCTTCTCGCCGCGCATGGCCTGAAGACCGTGTTCGGCGGGCTGATGGGCGCGGTGATCGTCGCAGGCCTTGCTTTCGTCGCGCCGCGGCTCGGCCCGACCCAGACCTTCATCCTCTATTTCTTCGCCATCGCCGTCGCCTCGACCCTCATCGACAGCTTCGGACTCCTCGGGACGGAAGCGAAGCCGCCGAACGTCCGGCAGCTTGTCGGCGTCGCCCTTGCGGGGCTGGGGCTCGTGCTGGCGCGGCTCTGACCGCCCCGCGCTCATCCACAGCCTTAGGCTTGCTTCTGCCCGACTCCGGCATGACAACGTTTCATGGCGATTCGCGGCCAGAACCTCTTCACCATCCCGATCGGCGCGCCCTTCCTGCCAACGCTGGCGCGCGCCCTCCTGGACGGCGCTCTGATCGAGGGTTTTCCCGGCCCGCGCGGCGCGCTCGCCCTTGCCGAAGCGACGGTCTACGTGCCGACGCAGCGCGCCGCGGCGGCGCTTGCGGCGGCGCTGGTCGAGGCGAGCGGCGCGGACAGCGTGATGCTGCCGCGGATCGCGCCGCTCGGCGCCTTCGCGCCGGATGACGCGGCCTCCCTGATCGAGGCCGACGACGGCGACGCCTTTCGTCCCGGTCCGCCCGAGGCGGTCGGCGAGCTCACCCGCCGTCATACGCTTGCGCAATGGACGCGCGCCTGGGGCAAGGCGCTCAAGGGAGCGATCGTCAATGTCGCGGCGGATGGAAGCCTCGTCTTCGACGATGGCGAATCGGCGCTCGTCGCCTCGACGCCGGCTCAGGCCTATGCGCTGGCCGCCGACCTCGCCGCGCTCATCGACGACATGATCATCGAGGGGATCGACTGGCGCGCGCTCGAAAAGCTCGCCCCCGAAGACCACGATCCCTATTGGGGCGTCACGCTGAACTTCCTCAGGATCGCCTTCGCGCGCTGGCCGGAATGGCTCGCGGAACACCGCCTCGTCGACCGCGCCCGGCGCGTCGCGATCATGATCGAAAGGGAAGTCGAAGCCCTCGCGACAGGCGCGCGCGGCCCGACGATCGTCGCCGGCTCGACCGGCGCCAACCGCGCGACCGCAACCCTCATCGCAGCCGTCGCCAAGAGCCCTCGGGGCGCCGTGGTGCTGCCGGGCCTCGACCTCACGCTCGACGCGCGCGCCTGGGACATGATCGGCGCAACGGATGCGGCGAGCGGCGCGCCGGGCCATCCGCAGGCGCTCCTGCGCCGGCTGATGGGAATCATCGGCGCACGGCGCGACGAGGTGAAGACGCTTGGCGCGCCGCCCCCGGCGCTCGCGGCGCGCGGCGCCTTCCTGAGCGAGGCCCTGCGGCCCGCCGATTCCACCGACCTGTGGCGCGTCCGCGAGGCTTCCCTGTCGGCTGCCTCGGTCGAGGCGGGGCTCGGCGGGGTCGCGATCCTCGTCGCCGAAAGCGAAAGGGAGGAAGCGCTCGCCCTCGCCATCGCGATGCGAGAGACGCTGGAAACGCCGGGAAAGACAGCGGCGCTCGTGACGCCGAGTCCCGCCATCGCGCGGCGCGTCGCGACGGAGCTTGCCCGGTGGAACGTCCAGGTCGAGAGCTCGGCCGGGCGCACGCTGAAGGAAAGCGAAGCGGGCGCGCTGGCGCGGCTCGTTCTGGACGCGGCGATCGGCTTTGCGCCTCTCACAGCGCAGGCGCTGCTCTCGCATGCCTCGGTGCGGCTTGGTCTGACCCGGGCCGAATTCGACCGCGCGCGGCAGGCGCTCGAACTCGGCGTTTTTCGCGCCGCGCCGATCGCCTCGCTCAACGACCTCGACAAAGCCTTCGCCGAGGCGCGCGAGGCGGCGGTCGGCCGCAACGCGCATCGGGCGACGCGGGCCATCCGCGAGGACGCGCGCGAAACGGCCGAGCGGCTTCTTTCGTCTCTCCGCGACACGCTGAAGCCGATGAGCGACCGTTCGGTCGAATTCGCTGAAGGGCCGGCTTGCGACGCACCGCGAAACCCTCGCCGCTATCCTCGCCGCTCCCGAGGGAGACGTTGCGCTCCCGCACGGGTTCGAGGCGCTGACCGACCTCATGGACGAATGGATCGGCGCGGCGGCGGACGAGGGGTTTCCCTTGAGCCTCGCCGAATATGCCGAGCTCTTTTCCGACGCCCTTGGACGTCTCCGGGCGCCGGCCTTCCATCGCGGCCATCCGCGGCTGCAAATCCTGGGGCTTCTCGAAGCGCGTCTCCTCACCTTCGACCGGATTCTGCTCGCCGGACTCGACGAGACGGTCTGGCCGCCGGCCGTCGAGACCGACGCCTTCCTCAACCGGCCGATGCGCGCAGCGCTCGGCCTCTCCTCGCCGGAGCGGCGCATCGGCCAGACGGCGCATGATTTCGTGAGCGCGCTCGGGGCGCGCGAGGCCATTCTCAGCCGCGCGAAGAAACGCGACGGCGCGCCGACCGTCGCCTCGCGTTTCCTGCAAAGGATGTCTGCGGCCGCCGGCGCAAAATCCGGGGCGCTCGCAGCGGCGGAGCGGCGCGGGGAACGCTATCTTCGCCTTGCGCGGGCGCTCGACGAGCCCGAGACGGTTGCGCCCGTCAAGCGGCCGGAGCCGCGTCCGCCGAGGAGCCTGCGCCCAAGCTCGCTCAGCGTCACGCGCATCGAGACCCTTCGCCGCGATCCTTACGCGATCTACGCCGAGCGAATCCTGAAACTCACGAAGCTCGATCCCGTCGGGCGCGTCCTCGACGCGCGCGACGTCGGCAACGCCTGGCACAATGCGCTGCAGGATTTCTTCGAGCTTCATCCGCTCGGTCCCCTGCCCGCCGACGCGCAGGCGACGCTCGCGCGCCTCGCCCGCCGGCGCTTCATCGCCATGCTCGAAGATCCGGGTTTCGCGCGCGTCACATGGCCCAATGTCGAGAAGGCGATCGACTTCGTTCTCGATGTCGAGGGACGGCGCCGCGCCGACATCGTGCGAACCTGGACCGAGCGGAGCGGGGAGATCGCCATCCCGCTTCGGGACGGCGGCGTCTTCCGGCTTACCGCGCGGGCGGACCGCATCGACGCGCTGCGCTCGGGGCGCGGCGCGGTGCTCGACTACAAGACCGGAACGCCGCCCAGCCAGAAGCAGGTGCTGCTCGGCCTTTCGCCGCAGCTGACGCTCGAAGCCGCGATCCTCGCGCGCGGCGGCTTCGGAGACGTGGAGGCGATGACCGCCGAGGAAGCGCTCTATCTCAAGATCGGCGGCGCCGACGGCGGACGGGAAATCCGCGCGACGGGAGACAAGCCCGTCGCCGAGATCGCGGAGAAGCATCTCGCGGATCTTGCGGCGCTGCTGGAGCAATTCGCCGACGAGACGACGCCCTATCTCTCGCGGCCGATGCCGCAGTTCGCGAGCCGCTTCGGCGATTACGACCATCTCGCGCGGGTGAAGGAATGGTCGAATTCGGGGCTGGACATCGAGGGCGAGACGGCATGAATCGCCCTCTGGCCATTCCCGAGAAGCTGCGCGAGGCGCAGGCGACGGCCTCCGCGCCCGGCGCCTCCGCCTGGGTGTCGGCCAACGCCGGCAGCGGCAAGACCTATGTGCTCACCCAGCGCGTGCTGCGGCTGCTGCTTGCCGGGACGCCCCCATCGCGCATCCTCGGCCTCACCTTCACCAAGGCCGCCGCCGCCAATATGGCGACCCGCATATTCGGGACGCTCGCCGAATGGACGACGCTCGACGACGAGGCGCTCGCCGCTGCGATCAAGGAAGCCGGCGCGGACGCGCCCGATGCGCAGGCCCTTCAATATGCGAGGCGGCTCTTCGCCCGCACGATCGAATCGCCGGGGGGCTTGCGCATGCAGACGCTGCACGCCTTCTGCGAACGGCTCCTGCAGCTCTTCCCCTTCGAGGCCAACGTTCCCGCGCATTTCAAGGTGATCGACGAGCGCGAGACGAAGGCGCTCATGGCGGAGGCGCGGACACGCGCCGTCGATGGCGTTCCGCTTCAAACGCCGCAGGCGCGCGCGCTCGAACTGGCGGCGCGCGAGGCGGGCGCCTTCCGCTTTCCGACGGTGCTCGCCGAAGCGCAGGGTTTCGCCGAGACGTTCGAGGCGTTCCGGGACGCGGGCGCTTACGGCGCGGCCCTGAGGGACGCCCTCGGCCTCGCGCCGGACGACACGACCGCGCGGATCGAAGCCGAAATGCTCGGCGGCGACATCGGGCGAAAGCGCCGGCAGACCTGGGCGCAGGGGCTCGACGAAGGAAGCAGCACGGATAGGGATTTCGCAGACCGGTTGCGAGCCGTCGATGCAACGAGCGATACCGAGACGCGCATCGAAGCGCTGCTCGATGCGTTCTTCAAGCAGAAGAACGGAGCACCGGGCGTCGGCGAGCCGCGCGGTAGAAGCGGCCGCATCACGACGAAGCAACTCGAAAGGCGCCCTGATCTCGAATCCGACCTCCAGCGCGAGCAGGCGCGCCTCGAAACGCTGCGCGACAAGTGGCGCGCCGCCCGCACGCTCGAGCGCAGCGAGGCGCTGTTTGGGATCGCGCGGCGAGCGCTCGCCGCTTTCGCCGAGGCCAAGGCCGAGCGCGGCGTCCTCGATTTCGCCGACCAGACAGCGCGCGCGCTGAAACTCGTCACGCGTTCGAGCGCCGCCTGGATCATGCACAAGCTCGATTACGCGCTCGACCACCTGCTCATCGACGAAGCGCAGGACACTTCGCCCGAGCAATGGGCCATCGTGACGGCTCTCACGGCCGAGCTTTTCTCCGGAGCGAGCGCGCGGCGGGGAATCCGGACCGTCTTCGCGGTCGGCGACGAGAAGCAGTCGATTTTCTCGTTCCAGGGCGCGGCGCCGCAGAAATTCGCGGAAATGCGACGCTTCTTCGAGCAGCGCCACCGCGAGGCGGAACTCGCCTTCCGGCCGGTCGAACTCCATTTCTCGTTCCGCTCGGCGCAGGTGATTCTCGACGCGGTGGACTGCGTCTTTGCTTCGCCCGTCGTCTGGGCCGGCGTCGCTGCGCCGGGCGAGCCGCCGCCGAGCCATCAGGCGGTGCGCGGCGAGCTTGAGGGGATGGTGGAACTCTGGCCTCCCGATCCCGGCGGCCAAAGCGGCGGACCCGGACGACTGGCGCATGCCGCTCGACGTTCTCGCGCGCAACGATCCGGCCGCGCTGCTCGCCGGGCGAATCGCCGATACGCTCAAGCGCTGGCTTGCGCCCGATTCCGGCGAGCGCGTCGTCGGGAAGGACGGGGCGCCGCGTCGGATCCGGCCCGGCGACGTGATGATCCTCGTGCGCCAGCGCAACGCCTTTTTCGACGCGATGATCAAGGCGCTGAAGGACCGCGGCGTCGAGGCCGCCGGCGCCGACCGGCTTCAGCTCAAGGAACATATCGCGGTCATGGATCTGATCGCCGCCGCTCGGGCGGCGCTCACCCCGGACGACGACCTCGCGCTCGCCTGCGTGCTGAAGTCGCCGCTGATCGGCCTCGACGAAGACGCGCTCTTCGCGCTCGCCGCCCCTCGGACCGGCTCGCTCTGGCGAGCGCTGCGCGAATCGGCCGATCCCGCCGCCTGCGCCGCGGCGGCGCGGCTTGCGCTCTGGCGGGAGCGGGCGCGAAGCCTTGCGCCTTACGATTTCTACGCGCGGCTCCTCGGGCAGGATGGGGGACGGCGGGCGCTTCTCGGGCGGCTTGGCCCCGACGCGGCCGATCCGATCGACGAGTTCCTCGCCCTTGCCCTCACGCACGAGCGGGGCGAAGCGCCCTCGCTCGTCCGCTTCCTCGCCGAGGTCGAAGCGAACGACGAGCCGATCAAGCGGGACATGGAGAACGAAGCGGCGGGCGTCAGGGTCCTGACCGTCCATGCGAGCAAGGGGCTCGAAGCGCCGATCGTCTTCCTGCCAGACACTTGCGGCGCGCCGAACGGCCAGAACGACCCGCAGCTTTTCCCATTGCCGCCCGCCCGTCCGGGTGCGCCGCCGCTCTTCGCCTGGAGCCGCAAATCGGCGGACGACTGCGAGATTCTGGCCGAAGTGCGCCGCCAGAGACGCGAGGCGGATGCGGGCGAGCATCGAAGGCTCCTCTACGTCGCGATGACCCGGGCCTCCGAGCGGCTCGTCATCGCCGGCTACGAGACCCAGAAAGGCCGGGCGAAGGACTGCTGGCACAATCTCGTCAGCGGGGCGCTCGCCGACAGGATGACCAAGGCGCCCGCGTCATGGGGCGGCGAGACGATCCTTCGGCTTGGGCAGGGGCTCATCGGCGGTGGGGCCGGCGAGTCGTCGCAGGCCGCCGCAGCCGAGCCGATTCCGGACTGGCTGACTGCGGCCGCGCCGGAGGATGGGCCGACCGCCCGAATCAAACCCTCCGGCCCGGCCCCGCGGGCCGGCGACCCGAAAAGGGTCCGCGCCGGGCGCCTCGCTCATGCTCTCCTGCAGGCGCTGCCGGAGATCGAGCCGGCGCGGCGGCGCGCGGCGGGCGAAGCCTGGCTCGCCCTCGAGGGCGCCGGCTTCGACAAGGAGGAGCGCGAGGCCCTGCTCGCGAAGATCCTTCGCACTCTGGAAGCCCCGCAGCTCAAGACGCTGTTCGGGCCGGGCTCGCGCGCGGAAGTCCCGCTCGCTGGCGTGCTGCGGCGGCCCGGACGCCCGGATTTGCCCTACGCGGGTCGCCTCGACCGGATGGTCGTGACCGACGAGGCGGCCTGCATCGTCGACTTCAAGCTCGGCGCGGAGCCACAGAGGCCCTCGCCGGCTCATGTCGCGCAACTCGCGCTCTACCGCACGGCGCTTTCCGGGGTCCTGCCCGAGAGACCGATCCAGGCGGCGCTGGTCTATCTGGACGGCCCCTTCGTCCGGTCGCTTTCGGACGCGGAACTCGCCGCCGCGCTCGAAGATGTCACGCCTGCGCCCCCCGATTTGTGACGGAATTCACGCAATTAAACTAGGTTATTATGGTTAACCTAATGTTTCTCGCCATGAAGAGGTCGCATTTAAAAGGCACTTTCCGGGTTGCGATGATCAGGGAACGGCTGGGGCGGGCGCCCAAAGTACGAGTGTGATGGATTGAAACGCATACGGCGGAAAGGCGGACAGTTGCTGCGCGCCTGCGTAGCAACTGCGCTGACGACCGGAATATTCTATGCGATGCAGACGGATGGCGCGGACGCTGCATCTTGCGGCATGGTCCGTTACAACCATCCTGTCTACAAGAACGGCAAACGTGTGCTCTGGCATGGCGGGTGTCGCGGAGGGTCGTCGCGGTCCCGAGTCGCCACCGCGCGTGCAAAGCCGGTTGCGCCTCAGAAACCCGCGCCGCAATCCCCCCTTGCCGCCGCCAACCCTGCGCCACAATCCCAGCCGCTCAAGAGCTTCGCAATCCTTGCCGATCCCGGCGACCTGATCGCCAGCAGCATGGCCCGGGACTTCGCCTCGGTTCTCGCGGAAAAGGGTTCGCCGGGCCGCGCCATCGTCGGCTCCACCTCCCCCAATGGCGTCGCCAAGGTCCTGAGGACCGGTATGGCGGACTTCGCCATCGTTCCGCTCGACACCGCGATCGTGGCCGCCAAAGACGACAAGAACTGGGTTGCGCGCGATCCGATCGTCGCTCTCCTGGCGCTCGAGACGCTGGAAGTCATCGCGCCCGCGAGCGTGAAGTCCCTGTCGGATCTCGACGGACAGTCGGTCAGCTTCGGCGACCCTGACGGCGCCACCGCGAACAGCGCCCGCCTGCTCTTCTCGCGCCTCGGCGTGAAGGTGAGCCCGGCTTACGAGCCGCTGACGGAAGGACTTGAGCAACTGGCCGCCGGCAAGCGAGGCGCGATCGTCGTATTGGGCGCAAAGGAGGCCCGCGCGCTGGACGATTTCGGAACCGACGGACGGTTCCACGTCGTCCCCATCCCCTGGTCGAACGTTCTCGACCAGGTCTACGCGCCCGCGCGCGTGGCCGCGAACGAGCGGCCGAACCTCGTGCCCGCCAACAACACCGTCGAAACAGTGGCCGAACCGATGGCGCTCATCGCTGTCGACGCGGCGCCCGGCTCTCCGCGCGCCGAGGCGATCGGCCGCGTGGCGCAGACCTTCGTGACGAATTACGACGCGTTTCTCACCGACAATCGCAACCCGCATTGGCGCGATGTCAATCTGGCGGCCGAAGCCTCCCTTCTCGATAACGCCTGGCCGCGGATCGCAGCCGTTCAAGGTTGGCTGGACGAACGCAAGACGACCGCCGACGCCTCCCTCGACACCTTCCGGGCGACGGCCAAGACGGCGGCGGCAGTGGCGGGAGGACCAAGGGCCGAAGATTCGGACCGGCTCTATGACGACCTCACGCGCTGGCGCGGCCAGGTTCAGTAAGGAGGATCCCGCCCTGCCCTTCCTTTGGAAAGCCGTCGCAGGATTCGCCGCTGCGCTTTGCGCGGCGATCCTGGTCATCGCCTTCTGGCCGCATATCGAGCCCTCTGCGACGATAGCGAAAGCAGCGGTCGAGCAACCCGTCTTCGTCGCCGCGCCCCCGCCTGTCCAGAAGCCGCAGACCATCGCGGCCCGGCCGATCGCGAAAGAGGCGCTCAACAAGCTGGCCACCGCGCTCCGTGGCCCGTCGCAGGAGACCGCCCCGATCCTGTCGCTCTCGATTCCGATCAAGGACGCGAAGCGCCTCTGCGCCGAAGGGTTGATCGCCCTGGCGGAAGGCGACATCGCGACCGCCCGCGCCTATCTCCAGAGAGCGGCGGAATCGGGCGACGCGCGGGCCTTGATGGCGCTCGGCGACACCTACGATCCGACGACGCTGGTCCGCCTCGGCTCGGTCGGCATCAAAGGGCGACGAGGCCACCGCCCGCAACTACTATTCTCGCGCGCTCTCGGCCGGCGTTGGCGGCGCCCGCGAGCGCCTCGCAGCGCTCGCGTCGCAGTAAGCGAAGCCCGCAGGACCGGCGCGGCGACGGTACGCGCGTCGCGTCAAACCGTCCGCAGCATGCCGCCATCGACGAAATAGGTCGAGCCGACCGAATAGGTCGCGCGCTCCGAGCAGAGGAACACGAAGAAATTCGCGAGTTCCTCCGGGCTCCCGAAGCGCTTGATCGGCGCGAATTCGCGCGCAACGCCGTCGAGATAGCCCTGCCAGTCGCCGCCTTTGTCGGCAGTGAGCTGCTTTGCGGTCTTGATCCAGTCCGGCGTGAGGATGAGGCCCGGGTTCACGCAATTGACGCGGATGTTGTCCCCGATGAGTTCGGTCGCGAGGCACTTCGAGAACATCATCAGCGCGGCCTTGGTGACGTTGTAGATCGGCTCGTACCACAGTGGCTGGGTCGCGCAGATCGAGGCGTTGTGCAGGATGACGCCGCCGCCGCGCGCTTTCATCAGCGGCGCGAGACCGCGCGCCAGACGGACCGCGGCCATCACATGCAGGTCCCAGTAGGACTGCCACTTCGCGTCCGGCGCCTCCATCACCGTCTCGTTGGAGCCGGTGCCGGCGTTGTTGATGAGGATGTCGGCGCCGCCAAAATCCTTCGTCGCGGCGATCAGGGCGTCGGCGCCTTCGGCCGTCCCGACGTCGCAGGCGACGCCCAGCGCGCGAACGCCATGAGCCTTCGCGACGCGCTCGGCCTCCTGCGTGACGCGCTCCGCGCCGCGCGCGGCGAGCACGACATCGACGCCCTCGGCGGCGAGCCCTTCCGCAATCGCGAGCCCGATGCCGACGCTGCCGCCGGTGATGACGGCGACCTTACCCTTCAATCCGAGATCCACGCTGAACTCCTCGCTCCGTCACCAGCACGTATAGCCGCCGTCCGCGACCACGATCGAGCCCGTCAGCAGGCTCGAAGCGTCGGAGGCAAGGAAGAGAACGACGGAAGCGATCTCGTCCGGCTCGCCGAGCCGCCCCATCGGCGTCATCTCCATCCAGGTGTCGAACATCGCCTTGTTGCTCTTCGCGAAGGCGGTCATTGGCGTGTTGATGTAGGTCGGCGCGACGGAATTGACGCGCACGCCGCGCGCGCCCCATTCGGCCGCCAGCGACTTCGTCAGGTGATGCACGCCCGGCCTTCGAGGCGTTGTAATAGGCCTGCGCCTGCGGCTTGTTGACGATGAAGCCCGACATTGAGCCAATGGTTACGATCGAGCCGCGACCCGCGGCCAGCATCGGCCGGCCGAAAGCGCGGCAGCACCAGAAGGCGCCGTTGAGATTGACGTCGAGCACGTTGAGCCAGCGCTCGTCCGTCACGTCCTCCGCCGGAACTTCGGAGCGCGCGATGCCGGCGTTGCAGACCAGCACGTCGACGCGGCCCTTCTCCGCCATGATCCGCTCGGCGCAGGCGTCCACCTCGGCCGATTTCGTCACGTCCATCTCGATGATGTCGGCGGAATGGCCCTTGGCCTTTATCGCGTCGCGGGCCTCGCCCGCGACCTTCATGTCCATGTCGGCGATATAGACATGGGCGCCCGCTTCGGCGAGCGCTTCCACACAGGCGAAGCCGATTCCCCGCGCGCCGCCCGTGACGACCGCCACGCGGCCTTTCAAGTTGAACCGTTCGAGATACATCGCGATTTGTCTTCCGTCCGCTTGCCCCGCGCCGCTTGCCGCGGCGCATTCTTTCCGCCCTCGCTGCGCTCGGCTTAGCCTTTGGCGCCGAGATAATCGGCGAGCGTCGTGCGGACGCCCTTTGACCAGAGCGACGCGAGCGCGGAGGAGAACGCCTCGACATAGCCCGGATTGGACGAGAGGTCTCCGAAGATGTCGGTCATGGCGAGCCAGGCCCTGGGGTCGTGGCGCGCTGGCCTCGCCGCGGCCTGCAGGCGGTCCCAGTTCGGGTCGTTCGGCGGAATGGGCTTGCCGCTTTCCGACTCGCCGTAGCAATAGCGACACCACATCGCCGAGACGAGGGCGAGGCCCCTGACGCTCGCGCCCGCCTTCAGGCGGTCGCGCGCGGTCGGCAGGACGAATTTCGGCTGGCGGTTTGATCCGTCGAGACAGAGCCGCGCGATCGTGTCGCCGATCTTCGGATTGGCGAAGCGCTCGGCCACCTTCTTGCGATAGGCCTCGAGATCGACCTTGGGCGGCGGCGGCACGACCGGGATGATCTCACGCCTGGTCAGCGTCTCGAGGAATTCCGCGATCTGACGATCCTCCATCCCTTCGTGCACGAAATGGATGTCGAGCAAGCCCGCCGGATAGGCGATCGCGGCATGTCCGCCATTGAGGATGCGGATCTTCATCAATTCGTAGGGCGCGACGTCAGTGGTGAACGTGACGCCGACCTCATCGAGCGCGGGACGGCCGGCGGGAAAATGATCCTCCACCACCCATTGGCGGAACTCTTCGCAGAAGACCGGCCAAGCGTCCTCGACGCCCCACTCATCCTTGAGGATCGAACGCTCGCGGTCGGTCGTCGCCGGCGTGATGCGGTCGACCATCGCGTTCGGAAACGCGACATTGGCGCGAATCCAGCGCGCAAGCTCGGGGTCGGAAAGCTCGGCGAGGCCCGCGACCGCGTTCTCGGTCACATGGCCGTTGCCGGGGAGGTTGTCGCAGGACATCACCGTATAGGGCGCGAGCCCCGCAGCGCGGCGCTTTTTCAGGCCGGCGACGATCAGGCCGAAGGCGGTCTTCGGCGCGTCCGGATTTCTCGCGTCGGCGACGATGTCGGGATGCTCGGGATCGAAATGTTGCGTCGCGGGCGAAACGTAATAGCCGCCCTCGGTGACGGTCAGCGAGACGATGCGAATTTTCGGGTCCGTCAGCGCGGCGAGATTGGCGGCGACGTCGAAGGGCTTCACGAAGCCGATCATCGCGCCCGTCACATGCGCCGCGCTCTGGCCGGCCTCCTGTTCGACGACGGTGGTCAGCCAGTCCTGCTGGTCGAGCTTCTCGCGCATCGCGATGTCGGGCTCGCGAACGCCCGCCCCGATCAGCGCCCAATCGTGATCGCGGCCCGCGTTGAAGAGGTCGTCGAGATAGACCGCCTGATGCGCGCGGTGAAAGTTTCCAACGCCGATATGGAAGATGCCCGGGCGGAGATCGGAGCGCTGATATTTCGGCGCTGCGACCCCCTTCGGCAGGAACTTCAGATTCGCAAGATTGAGTTTCACGCTCATCGGTCTGCCCATTGATCGCGTTGCGCCCCCCGGCCTGCCTCAGCCGATCCGGCGGCCGTCCTTGTCGAAGCGATGGATGTTCGCTTCGCGGGGCGTGATGAAGATGCGCTGGCCGGGCTGCAGCGGCGCCTCTCCTCCGAGACGAAGCGTCATATGTCCGATGCCGTCCGCCTCGGCGTGAATGAAGGTGTCGGAGCCGAGGTGCTCGGCGAGATGAACGGTCGCCGGCCATTCGCCTTCGGTCGTCGAAACCCCGACAATGTTCGGGGCGGATTCCGATCGTGGCGGCGCCGCGCTTCTCGGCCGGCGCGCCCCGGATGAAATTCATTGTCGGCGAGCCTATGAAACCGGCCACGAAGAGCCCGTTCGGACGATTGTAGAGTTCGAGCGGCGAGCCGATCTGCGCGACCGAGCCCTTGTCGAGCACGACGATCTTGTCCGCCATGGTCATGGCCTCGACCTGATCGTGCGTCACGTAGATCATGGTCGTTTTGAGCGCGTTGTGGAGTTCGCCGATCTCGACGCGCATCTGCACGCGCAGCGCCGCGTCGAGGTTGGAGAGCGGTTCGTCGAACAGGAAGGCCGCCGGCTCGCGCACGATGGCGCGGCCGATCGCGACGCGCTGGCGCTGACCGCCCGAGAGCTGACGGGGCTTGCGTTCGAGATAGTCGGTGAGGTTGAGGATCCCCGCGGCCTTCTTCACTTTCTGCTCGATGACGTCGGCGCTCTGTCCGGCCATCTTGAGCGCGAAGGCGATGTTGTTGCGCACGCTCATATGCGGATAGAGCGCATAGGACTGGAACACCATCGCCAGCCCCCGCTTCGACGGGCCGACCTGCGTCACGTCCTTGCCGTCGATGAGCACCTGGCCCGAGGTCACATCCTCCAGTCCCGCGATGAGACGCAGAAGCGTGGACTTGCCGCAGCCCGAGGGACCGACGAAGACGGCGAACTCGCCGTCCTTGATGTCGAGATCGACGCCGTTGATGACATTGACGGCGCCGAAGGTCTTTCTGACCTGCTTCAGCTGAATGCTGCCCATGGGGGTTTCTCCCTTTGGCCTTATTTCACGGCGCCGAACGTCAGGCCGCGGACGAGCTGCTTCTGCGAGAACCAGCCAAGGACGAGGATCGGCGCGATCGCGAGCGTGGAGGCCGCCGAAAGCTTCGCCCAGAAGAAGCCTTCAGGCGCCGAATAGGAGGCGATGAAGGCGGTGAGCGGCGCGGCGTTCGAGGTCGCGAGATTGAGCGTCCAGAAGGCTTCGTTCCACGACAGGATGATTGCGAGCAGCATGGTGGAGGCGATGCCGGGCACCGCCATCGGCGTCAGCACATAGATGATCTCGTTGAGGAGGGAGGCGCCGTCCATGCGCGCGGCCTCGAGGATATCGACCGGGATCTCCTTGAAGTAGGTGTAGAGCATCCAGATGAGGATCGGCAGGTTCAGCATCATCAGCACGAAGCCGATGCCCCACAGACTGTCGAGCAGCCCGAGGTCCCTGAAGATGAGATAGATCGGCACCAGCACGCCGACCGCCGGCATCATCTTGGTCGAGAGCATCCACATGAGAAGGTCTTTGGTGCGTTTGCCGGGCGCGAAAGCCATCGCCCACGCCGCCGGAACCGAGATGATGAGACCGACGACATTGGCGCCGACCGAGAGGATGATCGAGTTCATCGCGAACTTGAGGTAGTTCGAGCGTTCCTGCACCTCGGCGTAGTTTTCGAGCGTCCAGTGGAAGGACAAGAACTTCGGCGGCATCGCGATGGCGTCGAGCTCGCTCTTGAAGCTCGTAATGACGGTCCAGAGGATCGGGAAGAAGATCAGGAAGGCGACGACCCACGCCAGGATCGTGACGCCGATGCGGCTGCCGACCGACTTTTGCATAGCCATGGGATCAGCCCTCCAGGTTCTTGCCGACCATGCGCATCAGGAAGATGGCGACGATATTGGCGAGAACGACCGCGACAATGCCGCCTGCCGACGCCCCGCCGACGTCGAAGTTCAGCAGCGCCTGCTTGTAGACGAGGAAGGGAATGTTGGTCGTCGCGACGCCCGGCCCGCCGGAGGTCGTGACGTAGATCTCCGCGAAAATGCTCAGCAGGAAGATCGTCTCGATCAGGATGACGACCGTGATCGCGCGCGCGATGTGCGGCAGGACGATATAGAAGAAGAAGGAGAAGGCGCCGGCGCCGTCGAGAGAAGCGGCTTCCTTCTGCTCTTCGTCGAGCGACTGCAGCGCGGTGAGCAGGATGAGCGCGGCGAAGGGCAGCCACTCCCACGAGACGATCAGGATCACCGACAGCATCGGCCAGTTGGTGAACCAGACGATCGGCTGAAAGCCGAGCGACTTCGCGATCCAGGCGAAGAGGCCGGAATTGGGGTTCATCAGGAGGTTCTTCCAGACGAGCGCGCTCACCGTCGGCATGACGAAGAAAGGCGCGATCACCATGAGTCGGATGATGTTTTGCCCGAAGACCGGCTGGTCCATCAGCAGCGCGACCAGGATTCCGCCGCAGACGCTGATGACGAGCACCGCGACGACGAGCACCAGCGTATTCCAGAGAGCCGTCAGGAAATTCGGATCGCTGAGGAACGCCGTGTAATTCTGAAGCCCGATGAAGCCGGTGCTGTCCGGATCGAGCAGGCTGTAACGCAGCGTCGAGAAATAGAGCGTCATCACCAGCGGGACGATCATCCAGAGAAAGAGCAGGATGACCGATGGCGCGACGAGAACGCGGCCCGCGGCGGCGGTTTCTTGAGTCGCCATGCTCCTATCCTCCCTCAGGCCGCCAATCGTTCGCGGTTGCGCGGCGGACGCCGATGACGAATTCCGGATATGCAATTCTTGAAGCGCGCCGGCCGGCGCCGAACCCGCTTGCCGTCCGTTTCGCGGCTCCCCGGAACCCCTCCCCGCGAGCGCGGGGAGGGGCGGGACGGGGAGGAACGTCCCTCTCGGACTGCCCCGCGGCGGACGAACGCGGGACAGCCGAGCCTAAGGCTTACTTGATGTAACCCGCCTTCTTCATCGCCGTTTCGGTGCTGGCCTGAGCCTTCGCGAGCGCGGCGTCGACGGTCATCGATCCGGCGAGCGCCGCCGAGAAGTCCTGCCCGGCGTCGGTGGCGATGCCCTGGAACTGCGGGATCGCCACGAACTGCACGCCGGTATAGGGCACGGGCTTCACGGTCGGATGGTCCGGATCAGCCGATTCGATCGATTCGAGCGTGAGCTGCGCCCATGACGCCGCCTTCAGATAGTCCGGGTTCTTGTAAAGCGACGTGCGGGTGCCCGGCGGAACGCGGGCCCATCCGTCCTTCGCGGCGACAAGCTCGGTATAGTGCTTGCTGGTCGCCCAGGAGACGAACTTCTCCGCCGCATCGATCTTCTTCGAGCCTGCCGGCACGGCGAGCGCCCATGACCACAGCCAGTTGGCGTTCTTGCCGAGGCCGGCGTTCGGCGCGAGGGCGAAGCCGACCTTGTCGGCGACCTTCGACTGTTTCGGATCGGTCACGAAGCCGGCCGCGACCGTCGCGTCGATCCACATGCCGCACTTGCCGTCATTGAAGAGGGCGAGGTTCTCGTTGAAGCCGTTCGATGAGGCGCCGGGAGGCCCGTCCGCCTTCATGAGCGCCACGTAGAAGTCCATCGTCTTCTTCCACTCGGGCGTATTGAACTGCGGCTGCCATTTCTCGTCGAACCAGCGCGCGCCGAACGAATTGGACATGGCGGTCAGGAAGGCCATGTTCTCGCCCCAGCCGGGCTTGCCGCGCAAACAGATGCCGTAGACGCCCGCTGACTTGTCGGTCATCTTGTCGGCCGCCTGCTTGATGAAGTCCCAGGTCGGCTTCTCGGGCATCTTGAGGCCGGCCTTCTCCATGAGGTCGGTCCGGTACATCACGAAGGAGCTCTCGCCGTAGAATGGAGCGGCGAAGAGCTTGCTGTCGTAGGAAAGGCCGGCGCGGATCGCCGGCAGGAGGTCGTTGACGTCATAATCGGCGCCGAGCTTGTCGAGCTCGACGAGCCACTTCTTCTTGCTCCAGATCGGAACTTCGTAAGTGCCGATGGTGAGGACGTCGAACTGCCCGCCCTTGGTGGCGATGTCGGTCGTCACCTTCTGGCGGAGCACGTTTTCCTCGAGCGTGACCCAGTTGAGCTTGATGTCGGGATTGGCCTTGGTGAAATCTTCCGTCAGCCCCTGCATCCGGATCATGTCGCCGTTGTTCACAGTGGCGATTGTCAGAGTGGTTTCGGCAAAGGCGGGAAGCGAGAAGCCCGCGACCGCGACGGCCCCGAGCAGGCCCTTCACGAGAACCTTCATAAGCGTATCCTCCGCTGAGCAAGAGCCGCTGTGCGGGCAATTGCTATCGTAACGGGCGAATATTCGCCTCATCGTTTACGCAGAGTCAATGGCAATTCGTCGCTGCGCCGCAGCAATTCCACAAATCACCGTTGCAGCAGGTACTCCGCCGTCGCCTCGTCCGTCACAAGCCCCGACAGCAGGCCGCCGATCAACGCCGCGCGCAAGGCCGCGCGGCGCGTCGGGCCCATCGCGACGCCGATGACCAGCCGGTTCCCCGCCTTGCGCAAGGGCGCGCCGGCGACGCGCTCGTTGACGCCCTCGGTCAGCACGCGGCCATTCGCGTCAAAGGCCCAGCCGGTGATCTCGCCGACAGCGCCCAGATGGCGCAGCGCCTCCGCTTCCTGACGGGTGATGATGCCGTCCTGAACGAGCGGCGCGGAATCGCCGACCGTGCCGACGCCGACGAAACAGACGTCCGTCCGCTCGACGAGATCGAACAGGCTGCGCACCGAGGCGAGGCTGGTCAGCAGCTCACGCTCCTCGACCGAACGCGCGACAACCGGCAGAGGCATCGGATAGTGCGGCGCGCGCACCGAGTCGGAGACGCGGATGATGACGTCGTAGAAGGAGGCGGAGCCGTCCGTCTTGGTGGTGCCGACCAGCGCAACCAGCTTGTGCTGCGGACATTCCATCCGCGGGAGCTGGTCGGCGACCGCGCGCATGGTGCGCCCCGTGCCGATGCCGATGATCGCGGGCTCCGGCCGGCGCAGCCAGCGCTCGAACTCGGCCGCCGCCGTCTGGGCGATGCCCAGCGTCGAGGAGGTCGAATCCGGGTCGGTCGGCGCGATGTCGCAGAAGCGCAGGTCGTAGCGCATCTTGAGGGCCGCCGCGAGCTCCATGCAGCGCGCGATCGGGTGATCGAGCCTCACCTTGATGAGACGCTCGCTGATGGCGAGCGACACCAGGCGCTGCGCGGCCTGGCGCGAAATGCCGAGCTTGCGCGCGATCTCGTCCTGCGTGTTGCCTGCGACATAATAGAGCCAGCCCGCGCGCGCGGCCTCGTCCATCCTCAGACCGTCCTGGTCGGACTTGCGCGCCATTCCTTCTCTCTTTCAGGCCATATCGTCCGCCGCTCTCGCCACGAGAGCAGGCAGAAGCGTCATATCGTCGAAAATGAGGTCGGCGCCCGCCGCCGTCAATTCGGCCGCTTCATCCGGCGATGCGAAGTGTCCGCCGCCGACGAAGCCGAAGACCGTCATGCCGGCGGCCCGCGCCGCGGCGACGCCCGAGACGCTGTCCTCGATGACCAGACAATCGCCGGGATCGACATCCATTCCGCGCGCGGCGAACAGGAAGAGGTCGGGGCTCGGCTTGCCATGCGCGACCTGCGTCGCGGAAAAGACATTCGGGCCGAAGTGCAACTCGTAGCCCGCGGTCTTCAGCGTGAAGCGGAGCCGCTCGGGCGCGCTCGACGAGGCGACGCAGACGCGGGCGGAAAGTTCCGCGAGCGCCTCGCTTACGCCTTTCACCCCCTTGAGCTCGCGGTCGAAGGCCGCGAGCAGCTCGCGCGTGAGGCCTTCGGAGAAGTCGTCGGGAAGGGACACGGCTCTCTCTGCCGCGAGCCGTTCAAGGACGGAATCCTGCCTCTGCCCGAGGAACCGCTTTCGCGTCTCTTCGTCGGTCAAAGCGATCCCGGCGGACGCCAGCATGCGTCGCGTGACCGCAAGCGCGATCGGCTCGCTGTCCACCAGCACCCCGTCGCAGTCGAAGATGATGAGCCGCGGCCAGCGGGACGCCATCGCCGCGCGGCTTGCGCGCTCGGCGGCTTCAAGCGCCCGGTAGGCGCGGCGCTTCTTCGCGTGGAAGGCGGCTACGGCGCCGGCCTGAGGCACGACGCGATCGGCGATTTGGGACATCGAGACCATCAAGGATTCCAGCGAGCCAAGCCCGGCCGCCGCGGCGCCGATCATTGCGGAGCCGAGCAGCACAGGCTCGGGCGTGACGGGCTCGGCGACCGGCATGGCGCAGGCGTCGGCGATGATCTGCCGCACGAGGCGGCTGCGCGCGGCGCCGCCGCTCGCGACGATCGACTCGAAATCATAGCCTTCGAGCTTTCAGCGCGGCGATGATCTCTTCGATCCCGTAAGCAAGGCCGCAGAGGCAGGCGACGTAGAGCGCCTGGAGGCTGGCTTCGTCCTCGCCGAGATCGAGGCCGGCGATCGCCCCGAGCGCTTCGGGATCGGCGACCGGGCCCCGCGTCCCGAGAAAGCTCGGGAGGACATGGATCCGCCTTGCGAGCCGCGCCGCCTGTGAAAATCCGCCCGCTCGGGCGACGATGCCCGCTTCAAGCCTGGCGAGACTGTCGGCGGCCCCGATGCGGAAGGCCGGATGCAAGCGGACGACATGGTCGATGGCGGCGCCGAAAGCGGACTGGCCGCCGTCGATCAGCCAATGGCCGGGCGTGAGCGCCGAAAAGTGCGGCCCCCACACGCCGTCGACGAAGCGCGGCGCGCTGGAAAGCGCCATGCAGCTCGAGGAGGTGCCGAGGATCAGAGCCAGCCGGCGCGTGGGATCGGGCGGCGCTTCGCCGTCGCGCGCGCCAAGCGTGCCAAGGGCGCCGGCGTGGGCGTCGATCAGGCCCGCGCCGACCGGCGTTCCCGGTGCGAGGCCCATGGCGGCGGCGGCCTCGGCCGTGAGGCCGGAGCCCAGCGGAGTCCCCGGCGGGGCGATCTCGGCGCCAAGGCGCGCGAAGCCGTCCCGGACGAGCGCGCCGAGCCCGATCCGCTCGAAAAACTCCGCGGGCCAACGATTTTCGTGCGCGAGATAGCCGAACTTGCAGGCGGTCGAGCATAGCGAGCGCGTGAGCGAGCCGGTCGCGCGGAAGGTGAGCCAATCCGTGAGGCCAAGGAAATGTTCGGCGCGGACGAATGCTTCGGGCCTCTCGCGTTGCGCCCAGGCCAGCTTCGGCGGCTGCATCTCGGGCGACATCGAGCCGCCGAAATAACGCAGGACAGGATCGCCGCTTGCCGTGATGCGCGCGGCGTCCTCCGCGGCCCGGTGATCCATCCAGGCGATCACGTCGCGTTCGCTGGCGCCGGTCGGGCTGAAGGACAGGGGCTGAAGATCGCGGTCGAGCGCCACCAGCGAGCAGGTGGCGGCGAAGCCCAGCCCGGCGACCGCGTCGGGCGGAACGAACGCGTCCCGCATCGCGTCGCGGACGGCCCCCGTGACCGCGCTCCAGATATCCGCGGTCGATTGCTCGACGACGCCTGCGGGGCCGCGCCAGAGCGCGATGTCACGCTTTGCCGTTGCAAGAAGGCGTCCAGCGCGATCGAAAACGCCGGCGCGGGCGCTCCCCGTCCCGACATCGATTCCGATCATGATCGCTTGCATGGCGTTCGCGCTTCCGGGCGCAAGGGTCGGATTTTCCGCGGCGAAGCGCAAGCCGTCGCGCGCGCGCGAAGAGGCGCGGGCGTCGGGGTGCGCTTTGGCGCCGCCCGCCCTATATCGCCATTCACGAGACCGGCGCCGGACCGGACCTGAGCCACACGGCCCGGGCGCCCAGACAAGCGACGAACCTGAAGGAAAGCGATGAGCGATACGAATGTCGGCGAGAATCCCCTTCTCGCCCCCTGGACTGGCCCGTTCGAAGCGCCTCCCTTCACAAAGGTCGAGCCCTGGCATTTCCGCCCCGCATTCGACGCAGGCCTCAAGGAGGCGCGGCGCGAGATCGACGCCGTGGCGGCAAATCCCGAACCTCCGACCTTCGCCAATACGATCGAGGCGCTGGAGCGCAGCGGACGGACGCTCGAGCGCGTCGCGAGCGTCTTCTTCAACCTCGCCGGGGCGGAGACGAATGACGAACTGCAGGCGATCGAGCGCGAGATCGCGCCCGTGCTTTCGCGATTCCGAAGCGAAATGCACCTCAACGACGCGCTGTTCCGCCGCATCGACGCCCTGAAGACGAACGAAGCCGCGCCCGGGCTTTCGCCGGAGCAGGCGCGCGCGCTTCGCCGATATCACCTCGATTTCGTGCGCGCCGGCGCGGGCGCGTTGCCCGAGGCCAAGGCGAGGCTCGCCGCCATCGCGGAGCGGCTTGCGAGCCTTTCCGCCCAGTTTGGCCAGAACGTGCTGGCCGACGAAAAGGACTGGCTGATGCTGCTTGACAGGCAGGACCTCGACGGGCTCCCCGAGTTCTTCATCGCCAGCGCCGCGGCCGCCGCCGTCGAGCGCGGACATCCCGGCCGCTATGCGGTGACGCTTTCGCGTTCGAGCGTCGAGCCCTTCCTGCAATTTTCGGCGCGGCGCGATCTGCGCGAGACCGCCTTCCGCGCATGGACCGCGCGCGGCGAGAAAGGCGGCGCGACGGACAACCGGGCAATCGCCGCGGAAATGGTGCGCCTGCGCGCCGAGCGCGCGCGCCTGCTCGGCTACGGATCTTACGCACACTATCGGCTCGCCGACACGATGGCGAAGACGCCGGAGAGCGCGCTCGATCTTCTGGAATCGGTCTGGGCGCCGGGCGCGGCCAGCGCCCTCAGGGAGCAGGAGGCCTTGCAGGCGATCGTCTCAAGCGAGGGCGGCAATTTCAAAGTCGCGCCCTGGGACTGGCGCTATCTCGCCGAGAAGCGGCGCAAGGCGGAGTTCGATTTCGACGAGGGCGCGATCAAGCCCTATCTGCAACTCGACCGCATGATCGAAGCGGCCTTCTACGCGGCGGAGCGCCTGTTCGGCCTGACGTTCAAGGAGCGGTTCGATCTCCCGCTTTACCATCCCGACGTCCGCGCCTGGGAAGTCGCGGGGCGCGATGGCCGGCCGATCGCGCTCTTCCTTGGCGATTATTTCGCGCGGGCCTCGAAGCGCAGCGGCGCCTGGATGAGCAATTACCGCGGCCAGCACAAGCTCGACGGCGGGCAGAAGCCGATCGTCGTCAATGTGATGAACTTCGCCAGGGGCGGCGCCGGCGAGCCGAGCCTGCTCAGTTTCGACGACGCGCGCACGCTCTTCCACGAATTCGGCCACGCTCTGCACGGCATGCTGTCGAACGTGACCTATCCGATCCTGTCCGGCACGCATGTCGCGGGGGATTTCGTGGAGTTTCCCTCGCAGCTCTACGAGCATTGGCTGGAACAGCCCGAGATGCTGCGGCGGTTCGCCCGTCACTACAAAACGGGCGAGCCGATGCCCGACGCGCTGCTCGAGCGCCTGCTCAGCGCGCGCCGGTTCAATCAGGGGTTCGCGACGGTCGAATATACGGCCTCGGCGCTCGTCGATCTCAAGCTGCACCTCGATCCGGCGCCGGAGCGCGATCGACGTCGTCGCCTTCGAGCGGAGCGAACTTGCCCGGATCGGCATGCCGGAAGGAATCGCGATGCGCCATCGCACGCCGCATTTCCAGCATGTGTTCTCGGGCGGCTATTCCGCCGCCTATTACAGCTATCTCTGGTCCGAGACGCTCGACGCCGACGGCTTCGAGGCTTTCGAGGAGAGCGGCGACATCTTCCACCCGGAGATCGCCCGCCGCCTGCACGATTTCGTCTATTCCGCCGGCGGCAGCCGGGACTACGACGAAGCCTACCGCAGCTTCCGCGGCCGCGCGCCTTCGCCCGGCGCGCTCTTCCGCAAGCGGGGTTTCGAAGGGGAACCGACTGAGGAAGAGCCGTTTGAGAAGGGCGCGCCGGCCGGAGCGCGCCCCGGCCAACGCTCAGAGCTTGCGCGACGACCGCGAGACGCTTGATCACGCCGCTCTGATAGGCCCGCAGGAAGGCCTCATAGTCCTTCACGGAGACGCAGCCGTTCGAGTCTCCGTTCGGGCCCAGCATATAGGGATGCGCCAGAAAACCCGCACGCCCATAGACGCCGCCGTCGCCAACGGGATTGAGGCGCAGGGCCTGCACGCCGTGGAACAACGACTCCCGCATCGTCAATTCGTAGAGATGCGGCGGCGTCGCGCCCTTCGCCCGTTCGCTGACGTAGCGCGGATCGTCCAGCCGATTGCCGAGGCCCGAATGGGCCTCGAGCCGGGTGCCGTCCGGCAGATAAACGGTGCGGGCGGATATGTCGTAGACAGCGGTGTATCGGTCATATCCGGCTGGCGGACCGAAAGACCCCGGCCTCTGGCTGAAGAAGCCGAACAGCGAGGGGCCGGGCCGGCCATTGCCGGACCGCGGCTCGGCGGGAGCAGACGCGATCGCGGGCGCAGCCGGCGGCGGAGGCGCTGTCACGCGGGTCGCCTGGGGCGCGCCAGGAGCGACGGACTCCTGAGGCCGGCTCAACGCCCCGATAAGCCTCTGGAACACATTGCCGCCGCCGGCAGGGGCCGGCGCGCTCGCGACGACGGACGGAGGAGCCTGGCGCTCGGGGGCCGTCGCCACGGACGCATCGATTCCCGGCGGCCGCGGAGGCGGCATCGGGAAAGTGTCCGCGACGTCCGGCACGTCGCGCATGGGAGGAAGCGGAACAACGTCCGGCAGGCGGGCGGCCACCGTCGGCGGAACCGTATCCGCGCCCTGCGCGTTGTTCGTGGGAGGCGCGACTTCGAGGCTGGCGGCCGATGGCGCGGGCGCTGGCGTCTTCGCAGGCAGCCAGCCCGGCTCGATGATCATCGGGCCGAAATCGGCGGCCGTCATCTGCTTCGGCGGAGTCGGCTGGCGAACAGACGGCGAGACGATAGGCGTCAGCGGCGGCGCAACGAATTGCGGAGCCTTAGGCTCGGCGGCGAGATAAGCGCGAAGCGCGAAGACTGAAACGCAGCAAACAGAGGCAACCGCAGCCGCGATCAGGACGAGTTGGGAGAGGAGTTTTTGCGGGTCCCGTTCCCCGTCGAACGCGACCTCGTCGAATGTTGTGTCAATCCCCTGCATACGTCGCCCGTACGTTACGCCTCACTTTGGTAAATCAAATTATGGATGAGATATTGAGGTTTGATTAACGCAGATTTACCCCGAAGGCCAGCCCGCCAGAGCGCCGTTCCATCACGTTTTTCAGAAAATATGCAGGGCGGCGCGCTCGGATTTTCGTCATCTCCCCATTCCGATCGGTCGAGTCGCCAACCTCGCGGCCAACGAGCTTCGCAGGACGACGAGCGCTTCGCCGCCGGGCGGAAGGAGCCGCCGCGCCGACCGGGCGAGGCCGGCCTCAACAAGGCCGGCCCCGCCGGAGAGCCTATTTCGCGGGGTCTTTCGGACTCCAGAGGATCGTCTCCGCGTCCTTTTCGTAGGCCATCCCCTTCGGATAGGAGATGGCTTCCAACTGGAGGCCCCAGGGCGCCTTGAAATAGACGATCGCCTGCCCCGCCGCGGGACCCTGGGTCACGGGAACCGGACCGAACAGCGTCCAGACCCCCTTCGAGCGAAGATAGGAATCGGCCGCCTTGATGTCGTCCACGTAGAAGGCGATGTGATAGCCGCCGATGTCGCTGTTCTTCGGCGTCACGACCTTCTGGTCCGGCGACTGGTAGCTGAAGAGCTCGATGTTCGAGCCGTAGCCGCAGCGGATCATCGTGATCTGCGTGATGACCGCGCGGGGATTCACGTCGAGCGCGTCCTTCATGAAGGTGCCCTTCGAGTCCGAGAAGGGACCGAAGGACATCGCCTTCTTGCACCCCAGAACGTCCACGAAGAAGTTCACCGCCTGATTCATGTCGGGCACGGTGATCCCGGTGTGGTCGTGCCCCCGCATTCCGGGCAACCCGTCCGCAACAGCGGACCCGACGCTCATTGTCAGGGCGAGCGCCATCGCCGCACAGCAAAGAACTGTTTTCATCGTCCTCCTCCATTTCGCGGCGCCCTTCGCGCCGCCTTGTCACGCCGCGGCTTCCGCGGCCGTGGTGGGTCGAAGCCAGTCCGGATTTACGGTCGGAAGAGGAATCGCGTCGATGAGCGTGCGCGTATATTCGTGGCGGGGATCGGCGAAGACCCGGTCGCACGGACCTTCCTCGACGATCTCGCCCAGTCGCAGGACATAGACGCGGTCGCACACGGCGCGGATCACCGACAGGTCATGGCTGATGAACGCCATGGCGAGCCCGAGTTCACGCGACAGCGAGCCCAGCAGATTGAGCGCCTGCGCCTGCGTCGAAACATCGAGACCGGAAACGATCTCGTCGGCCAGGACGAAGTCGGGCGCGAGCAGCGCCGCCCGCGCGATGCCGACGCGCTGACGCTGACCGCCCGACAGTTCGTGCGGATAGCGGTCGAGACAGGCGAGGGGCAGGCTGAACTTCTCGAAGATCCCGCGCGCCCGCGCGTCCGCGTCGCGCCGATCGGCGGCGACGCCGTGAAACAGCATGGGCTCGGTCACGATGCGCCGGATCGTGTGGCGCGGATTGAGGCAGGCCAGCGGATCCTGAAAGATCGGCTGCATCCGCCGGCGCAGCGGGCGCATCCCGGTTTCCGGCAGCCGGGTGATGTCCTGTCCGTCGAATTCGATGCGTCCCCCCGTCGCATCCACGAGGCGCAGGAGCACGCGTCCCAGCGTCGTCTTGCCCGATCCGCTCTCTCCGACAATGCCGACCGTCTCGCCGCGCGCGATCCGGACGCTTACGCCCTTGAGCACCTCGACCCTCGGCCTTGCGCGTCCGAAAAGGCGCCTTTCGCCGCCGAACGTCACCTCGACATCGCGGGCGACGACGAGATCCCCGCTCATGCCGAGGCCGCTTCCGCGCGAAGCCGCGCGATCACCTCGGCCGGAACAGGACGCAAAGCCGCCTTCGGCCGGTCGTAACGCGGACAGGCTTCGAGAAGCGCCCGCGTATAAGGCTGCCGCGGACGCTCGAACATGTCCGCGGTGCGCCCCTCCTCGACGACCCTGCCCCCGAACAGCAACGTCACGTCGTCGCAAATCTGCGCAACGACGCCAAGGTCGTGAGTGACGAAGATCACCGCCGTTCCGTGCGCGCGTTGCAGGTTCCGGATGAGGCGGAGGATCTGCTTCTGCACCGTCACGTCCAGAGCGGTCGTCGGCTCGTCCGCGACGATCAGCTTCGGCTCCAGCGCAAAGGCCGCCGCAATCAGCACGCGCTGGCGCATGCCCCCCGACAGCTCATGCGGATAGCTCCTCAGCACGCGCTCGGGATCGCGGATGCGGACTTCTTCGAGGAGCCCCAGCGCGATCCGGCGCGCCGCGCGAAAATCGAGCCCGCGCCACAGGCGCAGGCCGTCGGTAAGCTGGCCCTCGATCCGCCGCCCCGGATTGAGACCCGTCATCGGATCCTGCGGGATGAGGGCGACGCGCTCGCCGATCAGGCGCCGCAGGGCCGCGGCCGGCATCGTGAGGAGATCCTGATCCTCGAAACGGATCTTGCCGGAGGTGACCCGCACGGTGCGCGGCAGAATGCCGAGAATGGCCTTGCCGATCGTCGATTTACCCGCGCCGCTCTCGCCGACGAGGCCGCGCGTCTCGCCCCGCCCGACGGTGAGCGAGACGTCGTGAAGGATCGGCGTGCGGTCGCGGTCGGAGACGGCGCTGAGGCCATGGACCGAGAGGACGGGCTCGCTCATCGCCTGAGCACCGGATCCAGCGCGCGGCGGAGCCCCTCGCCCAGCAGGTTGAAGGCGAGCACGGTCAGAAACAGCATCACGAGCGGGGCGGCGAGGATCCACCAGCCCTGATGCATAAGCTGGCGTCCCTGCGCGATCATGCCGCCCCAGGTCGGCGTGTCGGACGAGACCGACAGACCGACGAAAGACAGGATCGCCTCGACGATGACCGCAATGCCCATTTCGAGGCTGACAAGCGCGATCAGCACCGGCAGGACATTCGGGAAAATCTCGCGCACCAGGATCCGCGTGCGCGAGAAGCCGACCGCCCTCGCGGCGGTCACGTAATCGCTGCTCGCCTGATTGATCGTCTCGGCCCTCACGACCCGGCAGAAGCGCGTCCAGTCGATGATTGCGATCGCGGCGATAACGGAGCCGACGCCGGCGCCGACGACGGCGACGAGCAGGATCGACAGCAGCACCGGAGGAAAGGCCATCCAGATTTCGACGGCGCGCGAGATCGCCGTGTCGATCCAGCCGCGTCGCCAGCCGGCCAGGAGCCCAAGAAAAGCGCCAAGCGCGGCCGCGAGAGTCGCGGCGACGAAGGCGACGGTGAGCGCGACACGCGCGCCATAGATGACGCGCGAGAGCGCGTCGCGCCCCAGATCGTCGGTGCCGAGCCAATGTCCCGGCTCCGCGCCGGGGAGCCAGAACGGCGGTGTCGCGCCAAGGATGACGTCCTGCTCCAGCGGGTCCTTCGGCGCGATCCACGGCGCGCCCAGCGCGAGGACGAGGAGGAAGAGGATGAAGCCGCCGCCGATCACCACGGCGGGTTCCGAGAGACACGCGCGCAAGGCGCTCAAGCGGCCATGGCGGGCCGGGACGGCAACCTCGACGATCGCGGCGTCAGCCATGCCGCAATCTCGGATTGGTCTTCACGACGAGCAGATCCACGACCATGTTCACGATGATGAAGATGGCGCCAAAGACAAGCGTCAGGCCCTGGATCAGAGGGAGATCGCGGTTGATGACGGCGTCGATCGCCATGTTTCCGATGCCCGGATAGGCGAAGATCCGCTCGACGATCACCGTTCCGCCGATCAGGAAAGTGAGCTGCACGCCGGTCAGGGCGAGCGTGGGCGCGACGGCGTTGCGAAGCGCCTCCTGAAGGACAAGCCTGAGCTTCGACATGCCCTTGAGCCGTGCGAGCAGCACGTAATCCTGCACCATGGCTTCCCGCAGCGATTCCTTCAGCACGCGCGTGATGACGGCGGCGAGCGGAATGCCGAGCGCGAGCGTCGGCATGATCATATGCCGTGCGACGTCAAGGAAGATCCCGAAGCGCAGCGTCACAAGGCTCTCGATGAGATAGAAGGGCGTTACGAAATTCGCATCGATGCTCGGATCGATGCGGCCCGAGAGCGGCAGGACGGGCGCGAACACTCCAAAGATCAGTACAAGCACGAACGCCCAGATGAAGTCCGGGACCGCGAGAAAGAGCCCGTTCACCGCGTCGATCAGGGGAGAGATCGGCCAGTCGCTCATCAGCACGGCAAAGACGGCGATGGCGCCCCCCAGGATGACGGCGAAGACGAAGGCCGCGCCCGCCAGTTCCAGCGTCGCCGGCAGGCGCTCGGCGAGAAGGGAGAGCACGTCGCGATGCAGGGAGATCGACGTGCCTAAATCGCCCCTGAGGAGATTGTGCGCCCAGACGGCAAACTGCACCGGGAGGCTTGAATCGAGGCCGTAATGGGCGCGCAGCGCCGCGATGTCCGCGGGCGAGGCGCCGGGCGAGATCATCATGGCGATGGGATCGCCGGGGACGATGCGCAAGAGCACAAAAACGATGACGGCGACGCCAATGAGCGTAACCGCAGCCATGGCGAGACGATGGAGCAAGCCTGAGGTCATGCCAGCAAACGGGCGGCGCGAGGCCCGATCGGGGATTTCCGCGCCGCCCTTCCCGCTCAGGCCTTCGAAACGAGCCGCGGCTCCAGCGCGCCGGTGCCGTTCGGCTTAACCTTGAGAGACGACTTGAACACGATCGGCTGATAATACTGGACGAGCGGCAACACGTAGCCGCGCTCATGGATGTATTTGTCGACGTCCTTCCAGCCGGCGATGCGCTTCTCCTCGTTCTTCTCGACCCATAGCGGACCGATCCTTTCGTCGAGATCCTGCGCCCGCCAGGCCGAATGCGGGGACTTCGAGAACATCGCGTGACCGGTCGAGGTCTCCGGATCGGCGATGGCGTTGCCCCAGTTGTAGAAGGCCATCGGCGCAAGCTTGTGAGCCGCGCGCAGTTCGTAGTGCTTGGCGATCTCGTAGACCTCGATATCGGCGTCGATGCCGACCTTGCGCCACATGCCGACGATCGCCTGCACGGTCTCATAGTCCTTCGGCTTGAAGCCGCGCGTCGTCTGGATCTTGAACTTGACGGGGTTCTTCGTCGAATAGCCGCTCTTGGCGAGCAGTTTCTTCGCCAGCTCCGGATCGTAGTGATCCTTGATCTCGGGATTGAAGGCGATGTAGGTCGGCGCCTCGAGCGTCGCGATCGGCGTCGCGTAGCCGCGCAGCAGGCGCTTGGCGATCACGTCCTTGTCGACAGCGTGAATGGCCGCGAGGCGGACGTTCTCGTCCTCCATCATCTTGTTATTGTTGCTGATGAAGATCATCCCGATGTCGGAGATCGGCTCGCAGACGCCGGCGAGGCCGGGCTTGGCCTTCAGGCGATCAAATTCCTCGTAGGGAATCTCCAGCGTCACGTCCGACGAGCCGCTCTCGATTTCCGCGACGCGGCTGGTGGCGTCAGGCACGAACTTGAAGATGACCGTCTCGAAGGCCGGCTTGGGGCCCCAGTATTTGTCGTTGCGCTTGAGACGCAGGAAGGCGTTGCCCTGATATTCGTCGACCATGTAGGGGCCGGCGCCGACCGGCTTCTTCTCGAAGCCCTCCGCCCCGACCTTGGTGTAATAGGCCTTCGGCAGGACATAGCCGGTAAGGAACGCCATCCACTTGAAGATGGTCGGCGAGAAGCTCTTGCAGTCGGCGGTGATGCGATGACCGTCGATCTTGTAATTGTCCAGAGAAGCCCAGACGAAGGCGACCGGACTGCCGCCCTTCGGGTCGGCCGCGCGCTCGAACGACCACACGATGTCTTCGGGCGTGAAAGGCGTGCCGTCGTGCCAGACGACGCCTTCGCGAACGTCCATCCAGACCTTGGTCTTGTCGTCGTTCCAGCCCCATCCGGTGAGCAGGCCCGGCGTGAACGAAAGGTCGGTGTTCTGGCCGACCGGCTGATCGAAGATCGCACGATAGATCGCCTGGATCGTCGGATTGACCGCGGACGGACCGACAGTCGGATCGAACGAAGGCAGGTTGACGTTATAGGCGATTGTCAGCTTGTCGGTCGTCTGCGCAAAGGCCGGAGCGCCAGCAAATAGCAACTCCGAAAGAAATCCCGCGCCGCCCAATGCCAGCGCCTGGCGTCGATTCACATTCACCATTCAGGCCTCCCACTCTTTGAACCCGCGTGCGCTGCGCCCGGGATCGGGCCGAACAAAAGCGACGCGCGTCAAAGCCATCCAAGCGGCGTATCCCCGCCCTTTGTGCCGCATTCCGATGGCGCAGGGAAGGCGCAGCCGTCGAACCCTTCAGAACCACCGATACATGCGAATTCATATATAGTTTCTCCGCCGCGGCGCAGGTGTCAAGTCCCCCGCAACCGGGCAGGCGTGCTGAATTTTGGGCAGAACGCCCCTATTTCTTGAGCAGGTCTCGGCGCCCTACCCAATTGCACGCCCGGTCTTCCCATTGACAATCGATTCTCTAAAAAAATATGCTTATGCAGAGGAATGGGCCGCAACGCGGAGCTCCCTCCTGTTCGGCCCTTTTTGATCTCGATGGAGGCGCGCCGTGGCGGAACGTTCATTCGCTCGCGAAGTCCAGGACCTCAAGCTCGGCGCGGGAGATATATTCCGCGGGGAGGGCATCCTCGCGATCACCAAGGCCCTTCTTCAGTCCGGCGTCTCTTACGTCGGCGGCTATCAGGGCGCGCCGATCTCTCACCTGATGGATGTGCTCGCGGACGCGAAGGACGTGCTCGACGAGCTTGGCGTTCATTTCGAGACCTCCGCTTCGGAAGCGACCGCCGCCGCGACCCTTTCGGCTTCCGTCATGTATCCGGTGCGCGGGGCCGTCACCTGGAAATCGACCGCGGGCACGAATGTCGCGGCGGACGCGCTCTCCAACCTCGCGTCGAGCGGCGTTAAGGGCGGCGCGATGATCATCCTCGGCGAGGATTATGGCGAGGGCTCCTCGATCATGCAGGAGCGCAGCCACGCCTATGCGCTGAAGTCGCAGCTCTGGCTCCTCGATCCGCGACCGAACCTGCCGACCATCGTGCGCATGGTCGAGGAAGGCTTCGAGCTGTCCGAGGCCTCCAATACGCCGGTGATGCTCGAGATCCGCATTCGCACCTGCCACATGCATGGGGCTTTCGTCTGCAAGGACAACCAGAAGCCGCGCCATACGCTGCGCGAGGCGCTGGAGAATCCTGTCCGCGACGTGAACCGGATCGTGCTGCCGCCAGCCTCCTTCCTGCACGAGAAAGAAAAGCACGAGCGGCGCATGCCGGCCGCGGTCGAGTTCGTAAAATCGAGAAAGCTCAACGAGACCTTCGGCCCTGCCCAGGGCGACATCGGCGTCGTGATGCTCGGCGGGATGTGGAACACCACGATGCGGGCGCTCGAATATCTCGGCCTCGCCGGTTCGCACGGCGAAAGCTCCGTGCCTCTTTACGTGCTCAACGTCGCCTATCCTCTCATCGAGGACGAGCTTGTCGAGTTCTGCCGCGATAAAAAGGCTGTGCTCGTCGTCGAGGAAGGCGCGCCCGAGTACATCGAGCGCGACCTCAACACGATCCTGCGCCGCCGCGACATCCAGACCAAAGTCTCCGGCAAGGACGTGCTGCCGATGGGCGGCGAATATACGGCGCCCGTGCTGACGGAGGGCTTGCGCAAGTTCCTGTCGCTCTATGCGCGCGAATTGCTCGGCAACGAGCCGCCCCTGCCCGATCCCTCGCCGGTTCTCGGCGATCCGCGGATCAAGAAACTCGCGGAAGTCGTTCCGCCGCGGCCCGCCGGGGTTCTGCATCGGGTGCCCGGAGCGGCCGATCTTCGCGGCGATGAAGCTCGTCGAGGAGGAGCTTGGCCAACATCACGTCTCGGCCGACATCGGCTGCCATCTGTTCTCGATCCTGCCGCCCTTCAACATCGGCGCGACGACGATGGGCTATGGCCTCGGCCCGGCGTCCGCGTCCGCCTTCAATGTGCCGTCGGGCAAGCGCTCGATCTCGGTGCTCGGCGACGGCGGCTTCTGGCACAACGGTCTTGCTTCCTCGATCGGCAACGCCGTCTTCAACAAGCACGACGGCGTGACGCTGATCGTCGACAATTACTATTCCGCGGCGACGGGCGGACAGGACATTCTTTCCTCGCGCGCCCACAATCCGCGGCGCAAGACGAACAACAGCATCGTGAACGCGGTGCGCGGGGTTGGCGCCAAATGGGTGCGCCAGATCGACCACACCTACGACGTCGCCAAGCTCCGCGACACGCTGCGCGAAGCGCTCACGACCAAGGCCGAAGGCCCGAAGATCATCGTCGCTTCGTCCGAATGCATGCTGAACAAGCAGCGGCGCGTTCGGCCGCTGATGAACAAGGCGATCAAGGCGGGCCAGCGCATCGTGCGGGAAAAATTCGGAGTCGACGAGGATGTCTGCACGGGCGACCATGCCTGCATCCGACTCTCCGGTTGCCCGTCGCTCTCGGTCAAGCAGACCGACGATCCGCTGAAGGACGACCCGATCGCCGCCATCGACGAGAACTGCGTCGGCTGCGGCAATTGCGGCGAGGTCGCCGAAGCGGCCGCGCTCTGCCCCTCCTTCTATCGCGCCGAGATCGTCCATAATCCGACCCGCTTCGACCGCCGGATCGCAGCGCTCCGCGCCAGGGTGATCGGCTGGTTCGAGGAGCGCCGCAACAGGGGCCGCGTGCGGCTCGCAGGAGAGGCCGCGTGAACGAGCCGGCGGGAAGCCGTTCGCCGGGAAGGTCGCCCGAGCGCGTCTCCATCGCCATTCTGGCGATGGGCGGTCAGGGCGGCGGCGTGCTCGCCGACTGGATCGTCTCGCTCGCGGAATCGCAAGGGTGGGCGGCGCAGTCCACCTCCGTGCCCGGCGTCGCGCAGCGCACCGGCGCCACGATCTATTATATCGAGGCTGCGCTGCCGAAAGGCGATGCACAGCCGGTCTTCGCGCTCATGCCGACGCCGGGCGACGTCGACGTCGTCATGGCTGCTGAGCTGATGGAAGCAGGACGCTCGGTGCTTCGCGGCATCGTGACGCCTGACCGAACCACGCTCATCGCTTCGACCCACCGCGCGCTGGCGGTGGTCGAGAAGCAGACGCCGGGAGATGGCGTGGCCGACCCTGCGGTGGTGTCGATCGCGACGGAATTCGCAGCCAAACGCGTCATCGCCTTCGATATGGAGGCGATGGCCAAGGCCAAAGGCAGCGTGGTCTCCGCGACCCTGTTCGGAGCGCTCGCCGCCGCCGGCGCCCTGCCGTTTCCGCGCGCCGCTTTCGAAGACGCGATCCGCGCCGGAGGGACCGGCGTCGAAGCGAGTCTTCGGGCGTTCGGCGCGGCCTTCGACCAGACGAACACGAATCCCATAGAGCCAATTCGTCGTTTCCCCGAGAAGCGGTTTGTCGGTTGGCCGGAGAAAGCGGGAGACGCCGAACTCGACCGGATCGGCGAGCGCATCCGCGCGTTCCCCGCCGAGGCCCAGCCGATGATCGCGGCGGGCGCCCGCAAGCTCCTGGACTATCTCGATCCGGCCTACGTGACAGAGTATCTCGATCGTCTCAGTCCCCTCGCGGATCTCGACCGCGCGCATGGCGGGGAAGCCAAAGGTTTCGCCTTCACGACCACGGCGGCCAAATATATCGCCGCCGCGATGGCCTATGACGACGTGCCGCGCGTCGCGGATCTCAAGATCCGCGCGTCCCGGCAGGAGCGCGTGCGGCGCGAGGTCGGCGCGGCGCCCGACGCGATCGTGACGACGACCGAGTATCTTCCACCCCCGGGTCGACGAGTTTTGCGGCTCCCTGCCAAAAGGCTGGGGCGAATGGATCGAGGCGAGGCCGCGTCTTGTGGCTGCCTTGAGAAAAGGGATCGACCGCGGCCGGAGAATCCGTACGAACACGATCACCGGCTATCTGATGCTTGCGACAGTCGCACGGCTCGCACCCCGCCGACGCAATACCTTGCGCTATGCGCGCGAGACCGCCCATCGCGAGGCCTGGCTGAAGGTCGCAGAGGAGGCCTTCAAGGCGCGCTACGAGCTCGGCGTCGAAGCGCTCGGATGCCGGCGGCTCGTCAAGGGCTATTCCGATACGCACGCACGCGGGCTGTCGAAATTTGATCGCGTGATGAGCGCTGTGCCGAAACTCGCGGCGCGGGAAGATGGTCCAGCGTGGCTCGACCGGCTCAAGCGCGCCGCCCTTGCCGATGAGAACGGCGCGGCGCTCGACGGCGTGCTGAAGACGATCGCGACGCTGTAGGGCGGGGGCCGGAAAAGCGGCCCGCGCTTGTTCCGCTATCGACGCGACGGGCTTCAGACAAATGGGCTTACAGTTTTAGCGGACGGGGCCGCAGGCCTCGCACTGATCCCCGGGTCGCTGCATCTGGATGGGTTCTGCCTTATTTTAGCGTTTGCGATTCCATGATCTCAGGGACTTAACCTCCATTTTAGCGTCGTCTCGTCGTCTGCGTCGTCTCGCAGGACGACGGCGCAGCGCCGGCCGCGATTTTTTTAATTCTCTTGTGAAATGCCGCCTCCCGGCAGGTCGCACGCTGGCGGGAGGAAAAATTTGCAATCTCCGGTTCGGGCATCGGCAATCTCAAAAACAGGAAATTTACGGTACCACAGATTTTGTATTTCCGAAATCATTTTTCCGGCTGCCATAGCGTTAGCGGTGGGTTAGCGTTGAAAATGGACAACCCAAAGGTGGCGCCTCCTCCGCCATGAAGGGCTCGACCATCCACGCATCCATGTCGTCGTTCGCGACGGTTCATTCTGTTCTGTCAATCCCTTACCGTTAGACGGCTGTGTTCGCGTGGATGGCCGGCTCAAGGCCGGCCATGACACCGCGGGCCTGAACGCCTATCAGATCCCGTGCCGGCGGATGTTCGCCATCATCTTGTGCATCGTGGCGGTGAAGGCCTTGTATTCCTCGTTGTCGATGCCTTCAAACATCTTGAGAAGCGCGTCGTACATCGTCGGCCACACCTTGGTGAAGGCGTCGCGTCCCGCCTGAGTGATCGCGACGTCGCGAACCCGAAGGTCCTCGGGGCGCGGCTTGCGGACGATGAAGCCCTGCTCCTCGAGCGTGTCGAGCGTGCGGCTCATCGTCGACTGCTCGGTGAGCGCATATTGCGAGAGCTCGTTGATCGTCACGGGCGAGGAGATGCTGAGGACCGCGAGCGCGCGCATCTTGGTCGTCGTCATGTCGTGCGCCTTGAGCGCGGACGCGAGATGGGTCGTCCAGCTCAACGAGATGCTGTTGATGAGATAGGGCGCGAAGTGCTGCAGCCCGATCTGGCCGAGCGATGGCCGCGCGCCGGGGCTCGCGCCGCGCAGCCAGACATGGTCCTCGAACACGGACGTTGTGACGGAGGTCTGATCGCTCATTTCAGCGCGTTGGCAAGGAGGAACCCGGAGCCGCCGCCGAGGCCCGGCCCCGGGTGGGTCGAGGCGCCGATCAGATAGAGGCCGGGAACCGGGGTCTTGTGGTTCGTCGAGCTTGCGAAGGGACGCCAGAGGAAGAACTGGTCGAGCCCGCAATAGCCGCCATAGGGGTCGCCGCCCACGAGATTGACGTTCATGGCTTCGAGGTCGGCGGGCGAATAGGCCTTGCGGGCAATGACCTGGCCGCGGAAGTCCTCGATATGCCGGGAGAAAAGCGCCTCGATCCGGTCGGCGTAGGCCTCCCGGACCTCCGGGGTCCATCGCCCGTCCGCAGGCGTCGCGATCTCGCCTTTGGCGTCGCCCTTGAGGACGCGGGGCGCCTCCGGCAACTGGAGCCACAGGATGGCCTTGCCCTCCGGGGCGCGCGACGGATCGAGCGCCGTCGGCTGGCCTATGCAGATCGTAGGCTCGGCCGGAAGCAGGCCGCGCTCGCATTCGTTGGCGGCGCGCGAGACGCCATCGAGACCCGGCGTCACATGCAGGAGCGCCACCTTGCCGAGATCGTCGCCGCCCTTCCACTTCGGCGGAGCGTCGAGCGCGTAATGGATCTGCATGTCGCCCTTGCCGTACCGGTAGCGCTGGAGCGAGTCCGCGGCCTCGGCCGACGCGGGATGCCCACGCAGGAGCCGCCCGTAGAGCTGCGTCGGCGTCATGGAGCAAACGATGCCCTGCGCCGCCTCGATGCGCTCGCCCGAGGCCAGCACGACTGCGCGGGCGCGGCCATCGGCGCCGGTCTCGATCCGTTCGACATCGGCCCCGCATTGAATGCGCCCGCCCTGATCGGCGATCAGCCGCTCGAAGGCGGAGAGCAGCGTCTTTGCTCCGCCGACGGCGATCGGGCAGCCGGCCATTTCCACCGCAAAGGCGATCACCTTGATCATCTGCGCGGAATAGGCGCTCTCCGGATTGAGGCCGCAATGCAGGCCCCAGGGCGCCCAGAGCGCATGAATCGCATCGGACGCATAGGTCGATTCCAGATAGTGCCGCGCCGGACGCAGCGCCTCGCCGAACCAGGCGGCAAGCGCGCGCGGCCCCCGCTTCCAGGCCTCGCGCGCCAAGGTGATCGCCATCTGCCGCGACCAGAGCTGGCCCCCGAGCAGCGAGAACAGGAAGGGCGCGTCCGCGCCCATCCGGTCCATCTCCCGAGCGAAGACCGCGCCATCGCCCTTGCCGCAGGCCTCGAAGGTCGCGACGTTCCGCGCCCGATCGCGCGAAAAGAGCACGTGCGAACCGTCCGGCCGGATGACGCCGGTCGGCAGGTCGGAATGGGCGACGCTGAAGCCGCGCGCCTCCAGATCCTTGCCGATCGCGCCATAGGCCGGAGAGGTGAGGAACAGGACAAGCGTCGTCGCCATCACGTCATGGACGAAGCCCGGCGCTGTGATCTCTTCGGTGCGCAGGCAGCCGCCGACGCGCTCGTTGCGCTCGAGCAGAAGGACCTTTCGGCCCTTCTTGCCGAGCATCGCGGCGGCGACGAGTCCGTTGATCCCGCCGCCGACGATCACATAGTCCGCGCCCCCCATCGGCTTCGCTCAGGCAGGCACAAGAGCGAGCGCCCGCACCGGCGAGCCCGTTCCGTCCACGAATTTCAGGGGCGCCGCGATCAGCACCGCGCCCTTCGGCGGAAGCTGGTCGAGCTGGCAGAGGCTCGCGAGGCCATAGCGATTGGCCTTGTGCATGAGCGTATGGGCGGGGAACGGCGGATCCATGCCGCCCGCGGAGCCAGCGTCCGTGCCGACCGTCTCCTGCCCCCAGCCGATCACACCCTTCGAGATGAGATAGGTAATCGCCTCAGCCGTCGGACCCGGCGAATGCGGACCATTGGCGTCGGCGTTGAGGAACGTGTCGCTGCTGCCGTTGCGCTTGTACCAATCCGTGCGAAGCAGAACCCATGTGCCGGGCTCGATCGCGCCGTGCTCCTTCTCCCACTCCTGAATGCTCTCGGGCGTGAGCAGATAGTCCGGGTTCGCCGCCGATTCCTTCGAGCGGTCGATGACGTTGACCGGCGCCACGAAATTCTTGACCGGGATCTTGTCCGTCGTCCCGTCCGGATAGTCCTTGCCGCTGATCCAGTGACGCGGCGCATCGAAATGGGTGCCGGTGTGCTCCCCGAGCTCGAGCCAGTTCCAGGCCCAGAACGGCCCGTCCGCGTCGTATTTCGAGATGGAATGGACCTTCACCGGCGGCGTGTTCTTGCCGATGTTCGGAGGCAGATAAAGGATCGGCGTGTCGGGGCCGAGCGGGGCGGAAAGGTCCACGACCCGCACAGAGCCGGTAAGCAGCGCCGACGCGAGGCCGGCCAGCGTCTTGTCTGAACTCATAAGCGTCCTCCTCGTCGCGCCGCCTTCGACGGACATGTGCCCTGCCCGTAGCGCGACCCGCCAAGCTTAAGGCATGGAAATATGAGTTTGCAATCATCCGTGCGCCGAGACCCTGATCTCCGCCGGGCGGCCCGCGCGCAGCGCCAGAGCCGTTCGTTGGTTGTGAAGCGCTGAAGTTTGAGGCAAGTTCGGACCAACGCGGGTTTACGCGCGCATCGACGCGCGTGGGGCGGCGTGCGCCCCGCGCCGGGAGCGAATTGCTTGGATATGCATGGAATGGGGGCGTGCAGAGATGGCGTATGACGCGGTCGTCATCGGCGCGGGGCACAATGGCCTGGCCGCGGCCGTGCACCTCGCCGAGAAGGGGAAGAGCGTCGCGGTCGTCGAAGCCAGGAGCGAGCCGGGCGGCGCGGTGAAGACGCGCGAACTCACCCTCCCCGGCTTCCGGCACGACCTCTGCGCCATGAACCTGTCGATGTTCGCGGGCTCGCCCTTCTTTCAGGCTCACAAGGACGCGCTGCTCGCGCAGGGCCTCGCCTTCGCCCCGGCCGAGAATTGCTTCGCGACCGTCTTCCGTGACGGGACGTCTCTCGGCGTGAGCCGCACGCTCGACAAGACGCTCGCCGGCGTCTCCGCCCTTTCGCAGGCGGACGCAAAGGCCTGGCAGGACCTGCTCGGACGCTTCGGCGCCGACGCGCCCCACATCTTCGGGCTGCTCGGATCGCCCATGCCTTCCCTGCAGGCCGCGAAGGTCGCCTGGAAGGCGTGGCGCTCCATGGGAACGGGCTGGCTCTTCGAGACGATGAAGCTCCTGCTCGCGACGCCGCGCGACTTTCTCGACGCCCGCTTCGAACATCCCAAGGTCAAGGCGATGATGGCGGCCTGGGGGCTCCATCTCGATTTCGCGCCCGATGTCGCGGGCGGGGCGCTCTTCCCCTATCTCGAATGCATGACCAACCAGAGCTTCGGCATGGTGATCGGCCAGGGCGGCGCGGACACGATCATCAAGGCGATGGTCGGAGCGCTGAAGGCGAAGGGCGGCGAGCTCATCCTCGGCGATGGGGTCGCCCGGGTCGAGGTCAGCGGAGGCGCGGCGACCGGCGTGACGCTCGAGAGCGGACGCAGGCTCGAAGCGAAGGCCGTCATCGCCAACGCCCACCCGAAGATCGTGTTCGGCAAGCTCGTGCCCGGCGGCGCCGCGCCGGCCGACTATGCCGCGGGCCTCGCCAAATTCCGCGCCGGCCCCGGCACGATGATGATCCATCTCGCGCTCGACGACCTGCCGGACTGGCGCGCCGGCGCGGGCTTACGCGACTTCGCCTATGTCCATGTCGCCCCGGACCTCGAAATGATGGCGAAGGTCTATGCCGAAGCCTCCGCGGGCCTCCTGCCTTCCGAGCCCGCGCTGGTGGTCGGCCAGCCGACGGCGATCGACCCCTCCCGCGCGCCGCCCGGCAAACATGTGCTCTGGGTGCAGGTGCGCGTCCTCCCGGCCCAGATCCGGGGCGACGCGGCCGGCCGCATCGCGGCCCAGACCTGGGACGAGGCGCGCGAGCGCTTACGCGGACCGCGTTATGGACATCCTCGACTCCTACGCGCCCGGCCTCAAGGGCCGGGTGCTCGGCCGGGCCGTGTTCTCGCCGCTCGACCTCGAACGCGAGAACCCGAACCTGATCGGCGGCGACAACCTTTCCGGCAGCCACCACCTCGACCAGAACTTCTTCTTCCGCCCCGTCGCGGGCTGGTCGCGCTACCGGACGCCTGTGCGCAATCTCTATCTCTGCGGCGCGTCGACCTGGCCGGGCGCGGGCACGGGCGCCGGCTCCGGCTTCCTGCTCGCCAAAATGCTGGCAGGCTAAGGCCGCGCCCCTTTGACCTTTTGGGCCCGACGCGGTTAATCGGGAAGCCAAGTCGTCATCCCGCCGAGTTGCGCGCCTTGAGCGAACAACCGGAAACGCCCGAACCTCCCGCCGATCTCGAGATCCTCGTCCACGGGGCTCGCAGGGGGCAGAAGCCGCAGCTGCGTCTCTGGCTCAGGATGCTCTCGATCACCAAGATGGTCTCGCAGGAAGTCCGGCGGCGGCTGCGCGCCGAGTTCGACACGACGCTGCCGCAGTTCGACCTGCTCGCCCAGCTTTACCGCGAGCCGGAGGGCCTGCGGCTCGGCGAGCTTTCGCGCCGGACCATGGTGACCAACGGCAACATCACCGGCCTCGCCGATCGGCTCGAGGCCGAGGGTCTCATCCTGCGCGAGACCCTCGACGGCGACCGGCGCGTGACCGTCGCCAAACTCACGAAACGCGGCCACGAGCATTTCGCGATGATGGCCAAGGCGCATGAGGGCTGGATCCGCGAGCTCATGGCCGACGTCGACGAGGCGACCATCAACGCGACTCTCGCGCAACTCGCGGAGGTCAAGACGTCGGCGGGCCACAGGCTCGCCGGGGACGAGAGCTGACGAAGCGTTCAGCGTTTCGATTCGTGGATTTTCAAAGGTTCGGCTTTACGCTAACCCTCTGAAAAGAGGGAATCAGCCGGGACGACGACGCGAAATGCACAAGGCCTGAGCGGCCCTCCCGCGCAAGCCCTGCGACCAACAGTCGCTGGACAGCGCGCGCTGAGCAGGCTACCGATTTAGAAAGACTATCAAGTGGAAGCGCTCTAAGGAGCCGGTGCGGCTCCTTGAAGCCAATCAACGATGGACGCGTGATGGATTACCAGCGGCGGTTTCAGGAAGCCATCGACCGCCTGAAGGCGGAAGAGCGCTATCGGACCTTCGCCGACCTCGAACGCGACGCGAGCCGCTTCCCGATCGCGCTCTGGCGACCGCCGGGCGAGGCGGACCGGCCCCGCGAAGTCACCGTCTGGTGCTCCAACGACTACCTCGCCATGGGCCTGCACCCCGACGTGATCGAAGCCTCGGTCCGCGCGGCGAGAGCGCATGGCGCGGGCGCAGGCGGCACGCGCAACATTTCCGGCACCCATCACCCGATCGTCCAGCTCGAGGCCGAGCTTGCCGACCTCCACGGCAAGCCCGCGGCGCTCGCCTTCACCTCCGGCTGGGTTTCGAACCTCGCCGGCATTTCGACGATCGCGACCCTGCTGCCGAACTGCCTCATTCTGTCGGACGCGCTCAACCACAATTCGATGATCGAGGGCGTCCGCCGCTCGGGATGCGAGAAGAAGGTCTGGCGCCATAACGATGTGGCCCATCTCGAGGAGCTGCTGAAGGCCGAGCCGCTCGACCGTTGCAAGCTGGTCGTGTTCGAGAGCCTCTACTCGATGGACGGCGACATCGCCCCGATCGGGAAGATCGTGGAGCTCGCCGAGCGCTACAACGCCATGACCTATATCGACGAGGTCCATGCGGTCGGCCTCTATGGTCCGCGCGGCGGCGGCGTCAGCGAGCGCGACGGGATCGCCCATCGCATCGACGTGATCGAGGGCACGCTCGCCAAGGGCTTTGGCTCGCTGGGCGGCTATATCGCCGCGAGCGAGGCCATCGTCGACGCGGTGCGCTCCTACGCGCCCTCCTTCATCTTCACCTCCACCCTGCCGCCGAGCGTGGCCGCCAGCGCCGCCGCGGCGGTGAGGCGCCTCAAGGCGTCGAACGCCGAGCGCGAGCGCCATCAGAATATGGCGAAGCTCACCAAGCACGCCCTGACCGCCGCCGGCATCCCTGTGATGGAGAACCCGTCGCACATCGTCCCGGTCTTCGTCGGCGACGCGAAGAAATGCCGCGCCGCGAGCGCGATGCTGCTGGAGCGGCACAGCATCTACATCCAGCCGATCAACTATCCGACCGTCGCCAAGGGCACGGAGCGGCTGCGGATCACGCCGACGCCCGCCCACAACGAGGCCATGGTCGCCGAACTCGTCGAGGCGGTCGTCGACGTCTGGAAGGCGCTCGACCTCCCCTTCACCGAGGCCAGGGTGATCCCGCTCTTCCGCAGCTCGGCCCGCGAGGACGCGGCCTGCACCTATCCGGAGATGAAGCGCGCGGCGGAGTAGCGTTCCGTCCTCGACGGGGCTGGGCAGACCCAGCGCGCTGCCTTATCAAGCCGGGGATGGAACGCGTCGCGCGACCCCCCACTCCCGTCTTTCGGACGCTCCCTGTCTCATGGCTGACGTTTGCCGGCGCTTTCGAGACGCTTTGCGGACAATTTGCCTACGCTTTGCCTGCGAAAAGAGACGTTTTGCCGACGATTCGCAGCGGAAAAACAGCCTCGGAACACGCCATTTCTTTCCGCGAATCGAGGATCTTCAAGGACTTGCGGCGCCATTTCCTTCCGCCGGTCACTCCAAAGGCGCCTCGTTTGGCGCCGCAACCAACCGACCTCATTCTGAGGAACGAGGCGCATAGCCTCGCGTCTCGAAGAAGGATCCGGCAGGCAGCGCCGATCGTGCGCCCTGAAGCGTCCTTCGAGACGCGCCGCCTTCGGCGCCGCTCCTCAGGACGAGGTAGCGGTCGTTGGGGGCGCGACGGCGCGGGACGGGGGCGGTTTCGAGACCTTCGGACATGCGGCGCGCTTTTCGGCTTTGACGACGATTTGACGATCATAGCCGGAATATCAGAAATCGGAAAGCCTTTGTCGCATGGACCCGCGTCGAACCCGGGCCTCCAGCGGTCCCGAGCGGCAGGACGTTTCCATCGGCTCCGGCGTCCGGGCCTCCGATTTCGCGGGGGTGACCCTGCGGCGGGTCGCCTGTTCGCCCCAACTCTCCGTGCAGACCCCAAACCGTGACCCCTCCGCAAAAGCCCCTGCTCGCCGCCCTCGCGGGCCAGCGCCGGCCCGTTCCGCCGATCTGGCTCATGCGTCAGGCGGGACGCTATCTGCCTGAATATCGCGAGATTCGCGGGAAGGCGGCGAGCTTCCTCGATTTCTGCTACACGCCTGCGCGCGCGTTCGAGGCGACCCTTCAGCCGATTCGGCGCTTCGGTTTCGACGCGGCCATCCTCTTTTCCGACATCCTCGTCCTGCCCGACGCGCTCGGCCAGACGGTCGCCTTCGAGACGGGCGAAGGTCCGCGTCTCGACCCGATCGGCGACGCCGCGGGCTTCGCCCGGCTCCGCGAAGAGCCCGACTGGGAGAAGCTGAGCCCCGTCTTCGAGACCCTCGACCGGCTGAAAACGGCGCTTCCCGCCGAGGTCGCGCTGATCGGCTTCTGCGGCGCGCCCTGGACGGTCGCGAGCTATATGATCGCCGGACGCGGAACCCCCGATCAGGCGCCGGCCCGGCTCTTCGCCTATCGCGAGCCGAAGCTGTTTGCGGCGCTGATCTCCCGGCTCGTCGAGGCTTCGGCGGCCTATCTCCTGCGCCAGATCGAAGCGGGCGCGGAGGCGGTGCAGATTTTCGATTCCTGGGCGGGCGTCCTGCCGCCGGCCGAGTTCGAGCGCTGGTGCGTCGCGCCGATGGCGGCGATCGTCGCCAAAGTGAGCGCCCATGCGCCGCAGACGCCGATCATCGCCTTTCCGCGCGGCGCGGGCTCGCAGCTCGCGAAATTCGCGGCGGATGCAAGGCGTCGCCTGCGTCGGCCTCGACACGGCGCAGGAGCCGAAAGCGGCGCTTGCAGCCCTGCCGGACACGCCCGCCCTGCAGGGCAATCTCGACCCGCTGGCGCTTGTCGCGGGCGGAGCGGCGCTTGAGGAGGGGATCGACCGCGTGCTCGAAGGCTTCGCGGGCCGGCCGCATATCTTCAATCTCGGCCACGGCATCCTGCCCGAGACGCCCATCGCCCATGTCGAGCGCCTCGTGAAGCGGGTGCGCGGGGCATGAGCGCCGGCGATCCCTCCCTGGCGGACCCGCGTCTGGCCGAAGCGAGCGCCTGGTTTGGGGGCCTGCAGACCAAGATCGTCGCGGCGATGGAGACGCTGGAGCGCGACTTCGCGGGCGTCGACGAATCGCGCGAGCCGGGCCGGTTCGTCTTCGAGCCCTGGGCGCGCACGGACGCGAGCGGCGCGCCCGGCGGCGGCGGGCGCATGGCGATGCTGCGCGGCCGGCTCTTCGAGAAGATGGGCGTACACTTTTCCACCGTGCATGGCGCGTTCCCGGCCGAGTTCGCGAAGCAGATTCCCGGCGCGGAGAGCGACCCGCGCTTCTGGGCGGCGGGCGTCTCGGTGATCGCCCATCCCTGGAGTCCGCATGTCCCGACGGTTCACATGAACGTGCGGCTCGTGCGCACGACGAAGACATGGTTCGGCGGCGGGGCGGACCTCACCCCCATGCTCGACGCCCGGCGCAGGCCGGACGACCCGGACGCGATCGCCTTCCACGCCGCGATGCGCGAGGCTTGCGAGCGCCATCCGGGCGTCGCGGACGCGAAGCGCTTTCGCGAATGGTGCGACGAATATTTCTTCCTGAAGCACCGCAACGAGCCGCGCGGGATCGGCGGGATTTTCTTCGACGGGCTCAACAGCGCAGGCGACGCCGCCAATTCCGCCTTCGACGCGGACTTCGCCTTCGTGCGCGATGTCGGCGAGAGTTTTCCCGCCGTCTATTCGGACATCGTGCGGCAAAACGCGGCGAAGAGCTGGAGCGAGGCCGAACGCGAGGAACAGCTTGTGCGGCGAGGCCGTTACGTGGAGTTCAACCTGCTGTACGATCGCGGCACCATTTTCGGGCTCCGGACGGGGGGCAATGTCTCCTCGATCCTGTCGTCCATGCCGCCGACAGCGCGCTGGCCCTGAGCCCGACCCCTGGGACAATCGAGGAAGACGCCATGACGAACGCAGCTCAATCCGGTCGCTTTCAAATCGGAGGCGCCTTCGCGGTCAATCGGCTGGGCTTCGGCGCGATGCGCATTGTCGGGCGGGGCATCTGGGGACCGCCGGAAGACCGCGCGGAAGCCTTGCGGACCCTCAAGCGCCTGCCCGAACTCGGCGTCGACTTCATCGACACCGCCGATTCCTACGGGCCGGATTTCTCCGAAGCGCTGATCCAGGAAGCGCTTCACCCCTATGGCGAGATCCATGTCGCGACCAAGGGCGGCCTCGCGCGCACGGGTCCGAACGTCTGGGTTCCTCTGGGGCGTCCCGAATATCTGATCCAGCAGGCCTACAAGAGCCGCTGGCGGCTCGGCGTCGAGCAGATCTCGCTGTGGCAGCTTCACCGCATCGATCCGAAAGTGCCGGCGGGAGAGCAGTTCGACGCGATCAGGACGCTCATCAGCGACGGTGTGATCCGCTGCGCGGGCCTGTCCGAAGTCTCCGTGCCCGACATCGAGGCCGCGCAGAAATATTTTCCCGTCGCGACCGTGCAGAACCGCTACAACCTTGGCGACCGGGAGAGCGAGGCCGTGCTCGACCATTGCCAGGAGCACGGGATCGGCTTCATTCCGTGGTATCCGCTCAATGCCGGCGAACTCTCGCGCGAGGGCTCGCCGCTGGACGCCATCGCCCGCAAGCACAAGGCGACGCCGGGTCAGATCGCGCTCGCGTGGCTCCTCAAGCGCAGCCCCGTCATGCTGCCGATCCCCGGCACCGGCAAGGCGGCGCATCTCGAGGAGAACGTCGGCGCGGCGGGGATCAAGCTGTCGGACGACGAATTCTCCGCGCTCGACCGCCTCGGCCGGCGGGCGAGGTAAGGAACAGACAGTTTCCGCCGCCGGTCAGCTCCGCAACACCACGCAGGCGCCGCCCGCCTTCCGAAGCTTCGCGCAGAGGGCGTTGGCCTCCGGCCGCGTCTGGGCGGGCAGCCGGACGCGGTAGAACGGGCGGAAGCCCCGGCTGCGCAGCGCCGAGCCCAGAACGAAGGGCTCCATGCCGCCAAGGATGCTCGCATAGCGGCTTTCGGCGCGCCGGAACGCGGCGATCGCCGCCCCCTTCGAGAAACTGCCCGACACCTGCACGCCCCACGGCGCGAAGAGCCCGGACACGATCGGCGAACCCCCGCCGCTCGTTCCGCGCGCGACCCGGAGCTTGGCGATCGAGGCGAGGCAGGGCTCGTCGGGTTTGGGCGCCGCGGAAGCGGGCGGCTTCTCGCCCCGCCACTCGTCGACATCGTGGCCGGTGATGGCGAGCACGTAATCCTGCGTCTCGATCGGCAGGAAGGGGCGGCTGCCGGCAAGCCAGCTCGCGAGCGCGTTGGGCCCGGCGTTATAGGCCGCCGCCGCAAGCCCGAGATTGCCGAAGCGCTGCTGAAGGTCGGCCAGAAGCCTCGCCGAAGCGGGGATCGCCGCGGCCGGGTCGAACGGGATCGGCGAGGCCTCGCTCGCTCGCCGTGCCCGGCATGAACTGGGCGACGCCCATGGCGCCCGCCGGGCTTACGGCGTGCGGCCGGAAGGCGCTCTCCTGCCAGATGAGCCGGGTGAAGAACTGGACCGGCAGACCTTCCGTCTTCGCCGAAGTCTCGACGATGCCGCAGAGCGTCACGAGCGCGTTGTCGGTCGCGACGGGCAAGTCTTCGTCTTTCGCGGTCACATGCGGCTCGGCCTGCGGCGGGCGCGCCGGAGAAAATGAGCGCCGCCGCGAGCAGCGTCCGGGCCGCGCGTCGAAGCCATCCGGCTGTGCGTCGCGGCCGCTCGCGCCGCCTCGCATTGCCCAAAAGCACGGCTTTGAGGGCCGGGCGCCCGGTGCTATAGGGGCCCGGTTTTCCAGCGCTCGCCGTCAACACTCCCCTCAGGAACCGTTCCTCCATGTCCAAGATCAAGGTCGCGAATCCGGTTGTCGAACTCGACGGCGACGAGATGACCCGCATCATCTGGCAGCTCATTCGCGAGAAACTGATCCATCCCTATCTCGACATCGAGCTTCAGTATTACGACCTTTCCGTCGAGAAGCGCGACGAAACCAACGACCAGATCACGATCGACGCGGCCCACGCGATCAAGGCCGCGGGCGTCGGCGTCAAATGCGCCACCATCACCCCCGACGAAGGGCGCGTGAAGGAATTCAATCTCAAGGAGATGTGGAAAAGCCCGAACGGCACGATCCGCAACATCCTCGGCGGCGTCATCTTCCGCGAGCCGATCATCTGCAAGAACGTGCCGCGCCTCGTCCCCGGCTGGACCCAGCCGATCGTCGTCGGCCGCCACGCCTATGGCGACCAGTATCGCGCGACCGACTTCAAGGTCCCCGGCAAGGGGCGGCTCACGATCAAGTTCGAGGGCGACGACGGCGCGGTGATCGAGAAGGAAGTGTTCAAGTTCCCCGGCGCCGGCGTCGCGATGGCGATGTACAACCTCGACGATTCGATCCGCGACTTCGCCCGCGCCTCGCTGAACTACGGGCTCATGCGCAAGTATCCGGTCTATCTCTCGACCAAGAACACGATCCTCAAGGCCTATGACGGACGCTTCAAGGACCTGTTCCAGGAGATCTTCGACAGCGAGTTCAAGTCGAAGTTCGCGAGCCTCGGCATCACCTACGAGCACCGCCTGATCGACGACATGGTGGCTTCGGCGCTCAAGTGGTCGGGCGGCTATGTCTGGGCCTGCAAGAACTACGACGGCGACGTGCAGTCCGACACGGTGGCGCAAGGCTACGGCTCGCTCGGCCTCATGACCTCCGTGCTGATGACGCCGGACGGGCAGACGGTCGAGGCCGAGGCCGCCCACGGCACGGTGACCCGCCACTATCGCGAGCACCAGAAGGGCCGCGACACCTCGACGAACTCGATCGCCTCGATCTTCGCCTGGACGCGCGGCCTCTCGCACCGCGCCAAGCTCGACGGCAACGCGGAACTCGCCAAATTCGCCGCGACGCTGGAGAGGGTCTGCGTCGAGACGGTCGAGGCGGGCTATATGACCAAGGACCTCGCGCTCCTCGTCGGCCCGGACCAGAAGTGGCTCTCGACGACCGGCTTCCTCGACAAGGTCGACGAGAACCTCAGGAACGCGATGGCGGCCAAGGCCGCCTGAGGCCGGCGCTTCCCCCGGCGGCGCGGCCCTATCAGGCGGCGCCGGGCGCCCTATTCGAAAAGCGTGACGAGCCGCGCCAGCACGTCTTCCATGACCGACGCCGGCAAGGCGTCGATCTTGCGCCCGCGCCGCGCGGCGATATCGAGGACGCGGGGCTGATCGCAGCGGACGACTCCCGTCGTCTTTGCGCCTGCGATCGGGACGGCGAAGCCGAGCCGGCGCGCGAAACCGCCGCCGTTCGTGATCGGCAGGACGACCGGAAGACCCGTCGCGGCATTGAATTCGGCCGGAGTGACGATCAGCACGGGACGGCTGCCGCTCTGTTCGTGGCCAGCCGTGGGGTCCAGCGACACAAGATAGACGTCGCCGCGATTCACAGCGGCTCACGGCCTGCGGCAGGGGCGTCGATCCATTCCCGGTCGGCCGCCGCCTCGGGCTCGCCGTAGTCCGAAGCCTTCAGAAGCTCCGCGAGCGTGTAGCGCGGCCTCGGATTCGGTTCTACGACGAGGCGGCCGTCGTCGACCGCGACGCTAACTTTCGAGCCCGCCGAAAGGCGCAGCCTTTCGAGGAGCGCCGGCGGCACGGCGAGCATGACGGACCCGCCAACCTTGCGCAGGCTTGTCGTGTGCATGTGAGACTCCACAAATTATATCCAGATATAACAGAGGCGGACGTCCTTACAAGAAGCCGAATCGCCGGCTTAAAGAAGTCCCATGCCTGACATCGAACCGCTGCTGCTCGGCCCCAACGGCTGGATGCCCACAAAGGGGCGCGCCGCCGCAGACATCCGACGCCACGCGTCTGTAAGGCTGGGGCGATCAGAGCCTGAATTGGACCCGAAGCGGACGTGCCCGCGCGGTCCCGCTACCGAAGAAGTGCGCCAAGAGCGACCCGTTCCGAACCTAATTACGCTCCCATCGCTGAAAATCGGACCTCTGGAAGCGCCTCCGACCGAGCTTCTTCGAGCCAGTCCTCCAAAATTCCGTCATCTGAAGATTTCTCTTTAAGTACCTTCGCAAGGGCCACCGCTTGCTGACGAACAAGTCAAATAGAAACCGCGCGCCTAGTGTCTATTCGGACCATTGAGTAATTTACTTCATCGCGCAACTCTTGTATTACTTCTGTTAACCGACGCATATCTTCAACTGTAAATCTTCCATCGTTCACGAGCGACGTCGCCGCATTGAGAAGTACACTTAGATTTTCGTCTTGCTTCGCCTCAATCATCGTGAGAAGCCAGTACCCTTTCGTGGAGCGCGATCCCAATTCGGGCCTCCGCTGCGTTATGGCGCGTGAAGTATGGCTCGCGTCGGTTCTCTGGACCCTCGTAAGGAACACGCATTCGCCTCGCAAAACTATCTTGCCCACCGACAAAACGCGATTACCGAAGAAGACCCGACGCGATTGAACGAAATGCTCGGAGCTATAGCCCGCCATTTCGGAGGTAACTCGCTCAACCGTCTTGGCTCAAATCCGGTCCAGATCCTTTGGGCGAGACCAGATTTCATGGCGACAAATGAGCTTCTATCACTTGGTGACGCAATACTGGCGCTAGAAAAAGTCGATAGCGGCTGGGTCAAGCGTCTAGAAGTCGCGGCAATTAAGGAAAACGATGAGGGTAATCGATCAGGTGCGATATTCGAGCTAATTGCGCTTAACATGTACCGATCTGCGGGGCACCGCGTATTCCCGGCCAAAGAAGATAATCCTGGCTACGATGGCAGACTTGTATTGACGAATGGAAGCGAAGCTATTATTTCTATTAAGAATCACGGCATTTCGACGCATGAAAGATCTTTCAATGAAGAGTGCCTTTCTCTCGATTTTCACTATCGGCGATGGCTTGCCTCCAGCTCTTTGAGCGGCGCTGAACTTCGCGCGTCCCTGCCGGATTTCCGCTATCCTCTGATTGGACTGATCTGAGACGCGATGTTGAGCATATAGTTAGAAATATACGAACAAGGCCTCCTTCCAATATAAAGGCTGCCGGACGTTGGAATATCGTGTCCGTTCCACTTGCTGAAAACTATTATCCCTTGGGCGAACGCTCGGCTTCGCCCGCGGCTCGTACGCGTCCTGGCGGACCGAAGGGCGCGAGTCACCGTCCGCCGGGGACGCCCGGGGACGGGCCATTGCCGGCTGGAGTGAAGCCCGTCCTCGTGTGCGCGCCTTCCCCCGGCGCCAGAGCTTCGACCTCTGCCGGGAGGTCGCCGACCGCGGCGATGCTCGCCCGAATGGCGGCGCTGCCCGTTCCGGCCTCGGACCCGGTGATCCTATCGCGCAATAATTCTATATCAACAGAGCGTTGTTACAATAGACAACAAATCCACGCTTGCCCACTACTTTGCTCCCGCGTTAGGAAACTCTACCGGAGCCAGATTTCATACAGTGAACGCAAGTTACCAGACATGGTAGCCACGGTCGCACCATCGTCCGCGATCAGCCGAAGAAAATATTGCAAGGTCCGATAGGCCCGATTGACCTTGAGGGGTTCTATGCATTTCAACGGGCAGACATCTATCGCAGCTACAAAGTCAAGCGACTTCCCATCAACGCCGCTCTCTAACCCTGCTGCCCGTTCCGGATACACGCGGATGGGCGATAGGCGGTCCACTCAATACGCTTTGGCGCGCCGGCTGAAGCGTCGTGCCACGCATTTAACGGAAATTCTCGCATTTGACGGAAGCGCCCTTGTCGTCGAGGCGAAACGCGGGTGCAATGCCGCAGCCCTCCCAAAAAGGTCTGGCGCTCCCGCCCGAAATCTGTATAAGCGCGCGATCCCATGCCCCAAAGGGCGGGTTTCACCGCGACCGACCTGGACGACATCCCGGCTCGGCCGCTTTTCCATTGAGCCGGCCCTTTCGGGGCCCGCGTAGCGTCAAGGACAGTTTCGATGTCGATCACCGCAGAGCGCAAGACCGCGCTCATCAATCAATATGGCCACAAGGTCGGCGACACGGGTTCGCCCGAGGTTCAGGTCGCGATCCTCACCGAGCGGATCACCAATCTGACCAGCCACTTCAAGACCCATGTGAAGGACAACCATTCCCGGCGCGGCCTGCTCAAGATGGTCTCGCAGCGCCGGACGCTTCTCGACTACGTCAAGAAGCAGGACGAAGCGCGCTACAAGACGCTGATCGAGCGTCTCGGCATCCGCCGCTGACGCCCATGGAGACAGGGCGCTTCCTCGCGGGGGCGCCCTTTTGACTATCGGGCGTCGGGCAATCCCGCCCGACGCCTCACGAGACATGCGAGAGCCTCGCGTCATGGCAGGATAGCCAGGGGCTGGCGACAATTTCCCAGCCCCTCGCCGTCTTGCCGATGACGAGCCCGAACGAAACGGGCGGCATGGTCCAAGAGGCTTTCGCATCCTTGATACCGAAGGATGAGAAAGACATGTTCGACATTCAACGCGAAGAACTCGACTGGTGCGGGCGCAAGCTCGTGCTGGAGACCGGCCGCATCGCCCGTCAGGCCGACGGCGCCGTGCTCGCCACCTGGGGCGAGACCACCGTGCTCGCGACCGTCGTCGCGGCCAAGGAGCCCAAGCCCGGGCAGGATTTCTTCCCGCTCACCGTCCATTATCAGGAGAAGACTTTCGCGGCCGGCCGCATTCCCGGCGGCTATCTCAAGCGCGAAGGGCGCCCCTCCGAGCGCGAGACGCTGGTCTCCCGCCTGATCGACCGGCCGATCCGGCCGCTCTTCCCCGATGAGTTCCGCTGCGACACGCAGATCATCGCGACCGTGTTCTCCTACGACCTCGAGAACGATTCCGACGTGCTGGCGATGATCGCCTCGTCCGCCGCGCTCACGCTTTCGGGCGTCCCCTTCATGGGCCCGATCGGCGCGGCGCATGTCGGCATCATCGACGGCGAGATCAAGGTCAATGCGACCGTCGAGGAGATGAAGAACTCGACGCTCGAACTCGTCGTCGCCGGCACCGCCGACGCCGTGCTGATGGTCGAGTCCGAGGCGCAGGAGCTTTCCGAAGAGACGATGCTGAAAGCCGTCATGGCGGGCCACGCGGCCTTCCAGCCGGTCATCCAGGCGATCATCCGCCTCGCCGAAAAGGCCGCCAAGGAGCCGCGCGACCTGCCGCCGAGCGACATGAAGGCGGTCGAGGAGGCGGTCCTCAAGATCGCCGAAGGCGATCTCCGCGCGGCTTACGCGATCAAGGAGAAGCAGGGGCGCTACGCCGCGCTCGACGCGGCCAAGGCCAAGGTCATGAGCGCGCTCGTGCCCGAGGGCGGCGAGCCGGTCTATCCGGCCTCCGAGATCGGGGAAGCCTTCCACAACGCGCAGGCCAAGGTCGTGCGCTGGAACATTCTCGACGACAAGCGGCGCATCGACGGACGCGATCTCACGACCGTCCGCCCGATCCTGGCGCAGGTCGGCATCCTGCCGCGCACCCACGGCTCGGCGCTCTTCACCCGCGGCGAGACGCAGGCGCTGGTGGTGGCGACGCTCGGCACCGGCGAGGACGAGCAATATGTCGACTCGCTCGACGGCACCTACAAGGAGCGCTTCCTGCTCCACTACAACTTCCCTCCCTATTCGGTGGGCGAGACGGGCCGCATGGGCACGCCCGGCCGGCGCGAGATCGGCCACGGCAAGCTCGCCTGGCGCGCGATCCGTCCGATGCTGCCGAGCGTGGCGGAGTTCCCCTATACGATCCGCGTCGTGTCCGAGATCACCGAGTTCGAACGGCTCGTCCTCGATGGCGACGGTCTGCGGCTCGTCGCTCGCGCTCATGGACGCGGGCGTGCCGCTGAAGCGCCCGACGGCCGGCATCGCGATGGGCCTCATCCTCGAAGACGCGCGCTACGCGGTGCTCTCCGACATCCTTGGCGACGAGGATCATCTCGGCGACATGGACTTCAAGGTGGCCGGCACGAGCGAGGGCGTCACCTCGCTGCAGATGGACATCAAGATCGCCGGGATCACCGAGGAGATCATGCGCGTCGCGCTCGCCCAGGCGCGTGACGGCCGCCTGCATATCCTCGGCGAGATGTCCAAGGCGCTGACGGGCGCGCGGGCCGAGCTCGGCGAGTTCGCGCCGCGCATCGAGACCATGAAGATCCCGACCGACAAGATCCGCGAGGTGATCGGTTCGGGCGGCAAGGTGATCCGCGAGATCGTCGAGAAGACCGGCGCCAAGATCAACATCGAGGACGACGGCACGGTGAAGATCGCCTCCAGCGACGGCGCCAAGATCAAGGCCGCGATCGACTGGATCAAGTCGATCGCCTCCGAGGCGGAGATTGGCGCGATCTATGACGGCACGGTCGTCAAGACGGTCGAGTTCGGCGCCTTCGTCAATTTCTTCGGGTCGAAGGACGGCCTCGTCCACATCTCGCAGCTCGCCAAGAACCGGGTCGCCAAGACGACCGACGTCGTCAAGGAAGGCGACAAGGTCAAGGTCAAGGTGCTGGGCTACGACGATCGCGGCAAGGTGAAGCTGTCGATGAAGGTCGTCGACCAGCAGACCGGCGCCGACCTCGAAAAGGCCCAGGCGCAGGAGCAGGCGCCCGCCGCAGAATAGCCGCAAGAGCGTTGCATAGCGAAAAGCGGCGCTCTCGGGCGCCGCTTTTTCTTTGTTAACCCTTTTTTATATAACGATTTTTGTAACCTCCTCTTAACGGTCCGGCAAGGCTGGCGCGCTAAGATCGAGGGCCTGTCGAACGGGGATGGACATCATGCAAGTGAGCTTTACGAGCGACCTGGACGATGACCGCGCCAAGACGGTTATCGGCCCGGTGAAGGCCACCTCCCGCTGGCGCGCCGCCGGGGGCACGGGAACGGAGTTCGAGCGAAAGACGGCGATCGAGGCGCTGATGCGGGAAGCCGCCGAATACGGCGCGGACGCGGTGATCGACGTCCGGTTCGAGGCCGACGACGTGAAGGGCTACGACATCGAGGGCGTTGCGCTCCAGCGCGTGACGGTGAGCGGGATCGCCGTCAGGTTTGCGGTCGCGGCCTGAGGCGCGGCTGTCTGGAATAGGGCCTCAGGGACGAGGCCCTCACTCCGCCGCTTGCTGCAGCGGCGCCCTCTCCTCCTCGCGCCGTCTGAGTTCCGCCTCGCGTTCCTGGATATATTCGCGGGTCAGCGGCACGGATTCCTGCCGCCTCGCGAGCTGGATCTGGAACACCATGTGGCCGTCGACGCGGAAGGCCGAACTCCGAACCGGCCAGATAAAATTCCCACATCCGGCAGAAGCGCTCGTCGTAGATCTTCTTCACCTCGTCGCGGTTCTCCAGGAAGCGCCGGCGCCACTCGCGCAAAGTGTCGGCGTAGTGGAGGCGCAGGATCTCGATGTCGGTGACAAAGAGGCCGGCGCGCTCGATCGCCGGCAGCACTTCCGAAAGGGACGGAATATAGCCGCCCGGGAAGATGTATTTCCGGATCCAGGGATTGGTGGCGCCGGGCATCGAGTTGCGGCCGATCGCATGCAGCAGCATGACGCCGTCGTCCTTCAGGAGCCGCCTGACGTGCTGGAAATATTCGTCGTAGCGCGTGACGCCGACATGCTCGAACATGCCGACCGAAACGATGCGGTCGAAGGTCTCCTTGACGTCCCGATAGTCCTGCAGCCGGAAGTCGAGCCGGTCGGCGAAGCCTGAGGCCTGCGCGCGCCGCGTCGCGACCTGAAATTGCTCCTCGGAGAGCGTGACGCCCGTCGCCCTCGCGCCCGCGACTCCGGCCAGGTAGAGCGCCATGCCGCCGAAGCCGCAGCCGATGTCGAGCACGCTCTCGCCGTCCCCGATCAGCATCTTGGCGGCGATGTGCCGCTTCTTGGCGCGTTGCGCCTCCTCCAGCGTCGCGCCTTCGTGCTCGAAATAGGCGCAGGAATATTGCATGTCCGCGTCGAGGAACAGGCGGTAGAAGTTCGCGTCGAGGTCGTAGTGGTGCGAGATGTGCTTTCTCGCGCGGCGGCGGTCGTTCCGCTGATGAACGCCGCGGAACGCAATCCGCACCTTGTCGACCGCCTTGATCCAGGCGAGGTCGTTCGCCTCGGCCAGATTGGCCGCCCCGCAGGCGATGAGGTCGTAAAGCGTTCCCTGCGTCACGACCATCCGGCCGTCCATGAAGAGCTCGCCGAAGGTGAGCGCGGGATTCAGGAGAAGGTCGCGCTCGGCGGCCCTGTCGGTCAGCCTGACGCCGAGCAGCGGCCCGGACCCGTCGCCGAACCTGTGCTTTATGCCATCGGCAGTCTCCAGTTCGACGTTGCCCTTGTGGACCAGTTTTCCCAAAAGCGCCGCAATGTTCACTCGAACGCTCCCGCCCGATTTGATGACACCCTCCGCGCCGGCCGCTCGCGACCGCACGGATGCACCGGAAAACGTTACGTTATGGGAAACCGGCGCCTAAATTCAAGTTCACGTTCGCGCGAGCGGTTGACCGGTCTTTGTTTGGCCCCATTCCTAGGCCGTTGTCCGGCCGCCATTTTCCTTTTCCGCTATTTGCGTTAGACGACGAGTCACAGGCCAGGGACCTCCAGTTTTGCAATACGTTTCGACGCGCGGCGCGGCGCCGGCGCTCGGCTTTTCGGACGCCTTGCTCACGGGTCTTGCCCGCGACGGCGGCCTCTACGCGCCGGCTTCGCTCCCCGCGTGGCGGCCGGCCGCGATTCGCGAGCTTCGCGGCCTCCCGTATTGGAAGGCCGCCTTCCGCATCATGACGCCCTTCGTGGCGGACGCCTTCGACGCGGCTTCGCTCAAGGCGATGACGGCCGACGCCTACGCGGGCTTCCGTCACGCCGCGACGGCTCCGCTCGTTCAGCTCGACGTCAATCTCTTCGCGCTCGAACTGTTCCATGGGCCGACGCTCGCCTTCAAGGATTTCGCCATGCAATGGCTCGGGCGCGCGATGAACCGCGCGCTCACCGAGCGCAACGCGCGGGCGACCATCCTCGGCGCGACCTCGGGCGACACGGGCGCCGCGGCGATCGAAGCCTTCGCCGGCCAGGACCATACGGATATTTACATCCTCTATCCGCATGGCCGCGTGTCGGATGTGCAGCGCCGCCAGATGACGACGGTCGCGAGGCCGAACGTCCACGCGCTCGCGGTCGAGGGCACGTTCGACGATTGCCAGCGCATCGTGAAGGAGCTGTTCGGCGACCTCTCCTTCCGCGACGAGATGAACCTCTCCGGCGTCAATTCCATCAACTGGGCGCGGATTCAGGCGCAGATCGTCTATTATTTCTGGGCGGCGCTGGCGCTCGGCGCGCCGGAGCGCCCGGTGTCCTTCGCGGTGCCGACCGGCAATTTCGGCGACGTGCTCGCCGGCTATTACGCCAAGCGCATGGGCCTGCCGATCGAGCGCCTGATCGTCGCCACCAACGAGAACGACATCCTGGCCCGGGCCCTGGCGGGCGGCCGCTACGAGCCGCGCGGGGTCAAGGCGACCCAGTCGCCGTCGATGGACATCCAGGTATCGTCCAATTTCGAGCGCCTCCTTTTCGAGGCTTTCGACCGCGACGCCGCCGCGATCCGCGGCCTCATGGATGATTTCGCCCGCGAGGGGTCGTTCGCCATTCCGCCCGACACGCTCAAGCGCATTCGCACGGACTTCGACGCGGAGCGCGTGGACGAAACCGAATGCGCCGCGGAGATGGCGAGGGTCTGGAACGAGAGCGGCGTCGTGATCGACCCGCACAGCGCCGTCGGGGTCGCCGCGGCGCGGCGCGCGCTGGCGCGCAGCCCCTCGACGCCGGTGATCGCGCTCGGCACCGCCCATCCGGCGAAGTTTCCGGATGCGGTCGAACGGGCGACCGGCGTGCGGCCGGCGCTCCCCGCCCATCTTGCGGACCTCATGGAGCGGCCGGAAAAGATCGTGGTCCTGCCGAACAGCGCGGGCGCGGTCGCCGGCTTCCTCCGCCAGAATGCGAGAGCCGCGGCGTGAGCGTCAAAGTCACGACCCTCCCGTCCGGCCTCGCCGTCGTCACCGACGACGCGCCGCATCTCAAGACCGCGTCGCTCGGCGTGTTCGTCCATGTCGGCTCACGCCACGAGTTGGTCGGCGAGCACGGGCTTTCGCACCTGCTCGAGCATATGGCCTTCAAGGGCACGCGCCGCCGCAGCGCCCGCGACATCGCCGAGGCGATCGAGAATGTCGGCGGCGATCTCAACGCCGAGACGGGCGTCGAGGGCACCGGCTATTTCGCCCGCGTGATGGGGACGGACGCGCCGCTCGCGCTCGACATTCTCGGCGACATCCTCACCGAGAGCCAGTTCGACCCGACCGAACTCGAGCGGGAGAAGAACGTCGTCGTGCAGGAGATCGGCGCGGTCGAGGACACGCCCGACGATTTCGTGTTCGACCTGCTCACGGCGGCCGCATGGCCGGATCAGGCGATCGGCCGGCCGATCCTCGGCACGCGCGAGGGCGTCGGATCCTTTGACCGCGAGGCGATCGACCGGTATCTCCGCAGCCACTATTCCGCGCCCGCGATGGTCGTGACCGCGGCGGGAGCCGTCGATCATGACGAGATCGCCGCGCTGGCGGCGGAGAAGCTCAAGGCCGTGACCTGCGAGCCCGCGCCGCCGCAGACGCCCGCCCAATACCGGGGCGGCGAGAACAAGCTCAAGAAGCGCCTCGAACAGACGCATATCGTCGTCGGGTTCGAGGGCCGCGCCGTCGGCGCGGCCGAGCATGACGCCGCGCAGCTCTTCGCCGCCGTCGCGGGCGGCGGCATGTCCTCGCGCCTCTTCCAGGAGGTGCGTGAGAAGCGCGGCCTCGCCTATGCGATCCACGCCTTCCACTGGGCCTATTCGGACACCGGCCTCTTCGGCTTCTACGCAGCCTCCGCCGACAAGGACGCCGCCGAGGTCGTGCGCGCCGCGCTCGACTGCCTCGCCGAAGCCGCCCACGGGGTGAGCGAAGCCGAAGTGCGGCGCGTCAAGGCGCAGATGAAGGTCTCGCTTGCGGCGGCGCTCGAGTTCGCCCGGCGCGCGCGCGCATCAGCTTGGCCGGCAGATGCAGATCTATGGCCGGCCGCTCGGGATCGATGAAATCACGGCGCGGGTCGACCGCATCACGGTCGAAGACGTGCGCGCCGCCGGCGTGAACATGCTGAAATCGGCGCCGACGGTCGCCGCCATCGGCGCCGCGAGCAAGGTCCCCGGCCAAGCCCGCGTCGCCGAGGCGCTGAGGGGCGTGTGATGGCGCTTTTCGGCCTCACCCGGACATTCACGCCCGAGCCGGTGGTGCGCGGCGAAGGGCTCTATCTCCGGCCTGCGGCGGCGGCGGACTTTCACGCCTGGGCGCGGCTGCGCGCCGCGAGCCGCTCCTATCTTGAGCCCTGGGAGCCGACCTGGCCGGAGGACGACCTGACGCAGGCCGCCTTCCGCCGGCGCCTCCGCCGCCAGGAGGAAGACATCGCCCGCGACGAGGCCTACGCCTTCCTCATCTTCGACCAGACGTCGGACGAGCTGCTCGGCGGGCTGACCCTCGGCGGCATCCGCCGGGGCGTCTCGCAGACCGGCACGCTGGGCTACTGGATGGGCGCCGCTCACGCCGGCAAGGGCCGCATGACGCGCGCCGTTTCGGCGACGGCCGATTTCGCTTTCGGCAAGCTCCGGCTGCATCGGGTCGAGGCGGCCTGCATTCCCACCAACGCCCCTTCGATCGCGCTTCTCGAGCATAATGGTTTCCGTCGCGAGGGCCTTGCCCGCAGCTACCTCAAGATCGACGGGGCCTGGCGGGACCACATTCTGTTCGCGCTGGTCGAGGACGATCCGCGCCCGAGTTTCGCGGCCGCCAAACGTGTCTGAGTTTTCGCCGCTGCAACCGGAGGGGACGCTCCGCCGCCCGCTCTGGCGCGCGAGGCCGCTGGCGCGGCTCGTCCTGCTGCTTTGTCTCGTCCTCTCCTTCGCGGCCCCGGCGTTCGCGGTCCAGTCTGTCCGCGTGTCGGCCGATTCCGACGCGGTCGACCTCACCCACGCCGTCGAGCATTACAGCGCGCAAGGGGACCGCATTCAGGTCTCGACCGCGCCCGGAGCGGACGGCATCGTGCGGCGTATCGAGGTCAGCGCGCTCGAAGCCGGGGCGCAGCCGTCGTGGATCGTCTTCGCGCTCACCAATGATTCCGACGAGCAGCTGACACGCCTCATTGTGGCGCCGCATTTCCGGCTCGTCGGGTCCGGCGTCATCTGGCCGGACCTCGGTTCGTCGCGCATCACGACCATCACCGCGAGCCAGGGCATGGCGCCGGAGCGCGAGGACAATCCTCAGGCCGACGTCTTCCGGCTGACGCTCGATCCCGGCACGACCGTCACCTATGTCGCGGAGCTAAAGACCCCGAACCTGCCGCAGCTTTATTTGTGGGAGCCGGACGCCTTCAAGGACAAGTCGACCAGCCTCACCCTCTACGAGGGCATCCTGATCGGCATCGCCGGGCTGCTCGCGCTCTTTCTCACGATCGTTTTCGTCGTGCGCGGCGCGTTGATCTTCCCCGCCGCGGCGGCGCTGGCCTGGGCTGTCTTCGTCTATGTCTGCATCGACTTCGGCTTCTGGCGAAAGCTGTTCAACCTCGAGGACGTTGCCGAGCGTATCTGGCGCGCGGGCGTCGAGGCGACCATCGCCGCGACGCTGATCGTCTTCCTCTTCGCCTATCTGAACCTGCGCCGATGGCACATGCGCTACACGCATTTCGCGTTGGCGTGGCTCCTGCTGATGGCCGCCGTCGTCGGGCTTTCCGTCTTCAATGCGCCCGTCGCGGCGGGGGTCGCGCGCATTTCCATTGCGACGGTCGCGGGCGTCGGCCTCCTGCTCATCCTCAGCCTCGCCGCGCGTGGCTCCGACCGGGCGGTGATGCTGATTCCGACCTGGTATCTGCTCGCGGTCTGGGTCGTCGCGGCGGGCGCCGCCGTGCTCGGCTATCTCACCAACGATCTCGCCGCGCCGGGTCTGGTCGGCGGCCTCGTGCTGATCGTGATGCTGATCGGCTTCACCGTGATGCAATTCGCCTTCGCAGGCGGCGGCGAAGGCGGCGACGCCGGGTCCGACGCCCAGCGCCGCTCGCTCGCCATGACCGGCTCGGGCGAGGCGATCTTCGACTGGAACGTGCTCAATGACGACGTGACGGGGAGCGAGGCGATCGAAAGCCAGCTCGGCCTCAAGCCGGGTTCGCTCGAAGGCCCGGCCGCCGCCTGGCTCGACGTGCTCCACCCGCTCGACCGCGACCGCTACACGCTCGCCCTCGACGGGCTCCTGCATCAGAGGTCGGGGCGGATCAACCACGACCTGAGGCTGCGGGGCGCGGATGGTCATTACTTCTGGTACGTGCTGAAAGCGCGGCCCGTCGTCGGTCCCGACGGCGAGGTCGTCCGGGTCATCGGCTCGCTCTCCGACGTGACGGAGATCAAGTCGGCCGAGGAGCGGATGCTCCACGACGCCATCCACGACAATCTGACCGGGCTGCCGAACCGGGAGCTGTTCTACGACCGGCTCAACACCGCGCTCTATCTTGCCCAGAAGCCGGAGGGCCCGGCGCCGGTCATCCTCGTCATCGATATCGACCAGTTCAAGTCGATCAACGATTCTCACGGTCTCTCGATGGGCGATTCGACGCTGCTTGCCGTCGCCCGCCGCCTTTCGCGCGATCTCAAGCCCGGCGACACGCTGGCGCGCCTCTGGGGCGACCAGTTCGGCGCGATCATTCTCGGCGAGCAATCGCCGCAGGACATCGCGCAAAAGATGGACGCCCTGCGCGCGACGCTCGCCGCGCCGATCAGCTTCGGCGAGCGCGAGGTGACGGTGACGGTCTCGATCGGCGCCGCCGTCTATGACCCTGCCCTGCATATCAAGGGCGGCGATCTGCTCGCCGACGCCCAGCTTGCGCTCGCCAACGCGAAGAAGGCCGGGGGCGACCGTTTCGAGATTTTCTCGTCCGTCATGCGCTCGCAGCGCACCAACCGGCAGACGCTCGAAAACGACATGCGCCATGCGCTGGCCCGCAACGAGATCGTGGCGCTGTTCCGGCCGATCGTCAGGCTGGAGGACCGGACGGTCGCCGGCTTCCAGGCGCTGCCCCGATGGCGCCATCCGAAGCTCGGCGTCCTCGATGAGGAGGAATTCGCCGCCGTCGCCGAATTGAGCGGGGCGATGGCCGACATCGGCGCCTTCCTGATCGAGGCGGCGGCGCGGGAGCTCGCCGCGTGGCAGAAGGCGCTCGAAGTCACCCCGCCGATCTTTGCGACCGTCACGATCGGCACGGAGCAGATGGTGAGCCACGATCTCCTCGCCGAGACGCGCGCGGCGCTTTCCCGCCATCTCGTGCAGCGCGGCTCGCTCAAGATCGCCGTCCCGGAAAATCTCGTGATGGAAAATCCGGAATATACCGCGATCCTCCTCCAGCGGGTGCGCGAAGCCGGCGCGGCGCTGATGCTCGACCGGTTCGGAGCCGGATACACCTCGCTCGGCCACCTGCCCCAATATCGCTTCGACGCCATGCGGATCGACGCCTCGCTCGTGCGCCCGAACGCGGTCGGCCAGCGCTCGCCGATCCTGCGCTCGATCGTCGCCATGGCGCAGGAGATGGGCATGGACGTGATGTCGGAGGGGGCGGAGACCGAGTTGGACGCCGTCGAACTCGCCCAGATCGGTTGCCAGTTCGCGCAGGGCGCGGCTTTCGGTCAGCCGATGAGCGCCTCGGCCGCCCGCAAGCTCATGGGCGCCGTGCCGGCCTGATCCCGGCGGCGGCCTTGTGGACGGGGGTGGACAACCTCCCTAGCCGCTTGCCAAACGGCGGCCCAGAGCCAATCTCAATCCCATGAAATTTCCGCCCGAATTTCTCGACGAGATCCGAGCGCGGCTTCCGGTGTCGGATGTCGTTCGCGGGCGCGTGAAACTGCGCAAGCAGGGCCGCGAATGGGCGGGCCTCTCCCCGTTCAATGCGGAGAAGACGCCGTCCTTCTTCGTCAACGACCAGAAGGGCTTTTATCACGACTTTTCCTCGGGGAAACACGGCGACATCTTCGACTTCATGATGGAGACGGAGGGACTGAGCTTCCCCGACACGGTGGAGCGGCTCGCGGGAATGGCGGGCGTGCCGATGCCGCAGCGCAGCCCGCGGGAGTTCGAGCAGGAGAAGAAGCGCGCCGGCCTCCTCGACGTCCTCGCCATGGCCGCCCGCTTCTTCGAGGCGAACCTGCAACGGCCGGTCGGCGCCAAGGCGCGCGGCTATCTGTCCGATCGCGGTCTGGGCGCGCCGGTCCAGAAGCGCTTCGCGCTCGGCTACGCGCCCGGCGAGAAATTCGCGCTTCGCGACGCGCTGGCCGCGCAGGGGGTCGGCGTCGACCAGATGATCGAGGCCGGGCTGCTGGTGCACGGCGACGACATCGTCGTCCCGTACGACCGTTTCCGCGACCGGGTGATGTTCCCGATCCACGACCGCTCGGGGAAGGTCATCGCTTTCGGCGGACGCGCCATGGAGCCCGGCGCCAAGGCGAAATACCTCAACTCGCCGGAAACTCCGCTCTTCCACAAGGGCGCGCTGCTCTTCAATCATCACCGCGCCCGGAAGCCGGCGCACGAGACCGGCCGGATCGTGGTCGTCGAGGGCTATGTCGACGCCATCGCCATGAGCGAGGCGGGCTTTCCCGGTGTGGTCGCGCCCCTCGGCACGGCGCTGACCCCCGACCAGTGCGCGCTGCTATGGGGCATGGCGGAGGAGCCGATCCTCTGCTTCGACGGCGACAACGCTGGCCGCAAGGCCGCCTTCCGCGCGGTCGAGACGGCTCTGCCGCTTATCGGGCCCGGGAAAAGCCTGCGCTTCGCCCTCCTGCCGGAAGGTCAGGACCCGGACGATCTCATCCGCGCCGAGGGTCCGGCCGTCGTCGAGGCGGCGCTCGCGAGCGCGAAGCCTCTCGCGGATATGCTTTTCCAGCGCGAGGCCGATGGGCAGAGCCTCGACACGCCCGAGCAGCGGGCGGATCTCGAAAGGCGGCTCTCGGCCGCGGTCGCCATCATCGCGGACGAGACGCTGCGCCGTCATTACCAGGCCGACATGCGGCGGCGCCTCGGGGCGCTGTTTGGCGAGGATCGAGCCGCAGGCGCGCGCGCTTTTCGCGCGCCGTCCCGCGGCGGCCCGCGTCGGCCCTTTCCGCCGCAGGGGCCACGGCTCGGGTTGGCGGAAACCCCGCTTGCGCCCCAGGAGCGGCTCGCCCGCAGGACGCAGGAGCCGGCGCGCGAAATCCTTATTCTCGCCATGCTTCTCAACCACCCGGCCCTGCTCGAGGCGCACTGGGAGGAGGTGGCCGCCCTCGAATTCGAGGGGCGCCGCCTCGGCGCCTTCCGCAACGCCGTCATGGACGCGCCCCCCGAGGCGCTCGCGTCGGCCGAGGCGCTCCGGGAGGCGCTGGCCGCCGCCGGCCATGGCGCCGAGACGGACCGCATCTTCGCGATCGCCGCGAGAATGCCCATCTGGTGGTGCGTGCGTCCCGAGGCCTCGGCCTCGGACGCCGAGCATGTTCTCAGGCAGAGCGTGGCCTTGCATCGACGGACGGGCGCGTTAAATAGGGAGCTGAAACTTGCGGAACGGTCGCTCGCGGCCGAGCCGAACGAGCAGAATTTCGCCCGCTTGCTGGATATCAAAACCCATCTCGCCGACCTCGCCCATGCCGAGGCGGCGATTGACGGTTTCGGCGAGCTTTCCGGCAGGACTTCGTCCGCAATTTGATCAGGGTTAACGACGCCTTGCGAGAGACCAGCGTCCTTGAGATCGGCGTCGGCCCTTTGTCAGCAGGACCGGCGGAGCGGTAAATTCGGAATGGCCCGCGTCTGGCGCGCAGGGTGCATAAGATTCAGGTTGAGAGCCCCGCATGGCGGCCCGCGGGGGCGAGGAGAGGCGTGATGGCGAAGAAGGACGAGGCGAAAGAAGGCGAAGCGGTAGCCGTCGAGACCGTCGACAGCCCGCTTCTCGATCTGACCGACGCCGCCGTCAAGCGGATGCTCAAGGTCGCCAAGAAGCGCGGCTGGGTGACGCAGGACGAGTTGAACGCCGTGCTCCCGTCCGAGGAGATTTCCTCAGACCAGATCGAAGACATGAACGCCATGCTCAGCGAGATGGGCATCAATGTCGTCGACAACGAGGACGCGGAAGAGGCCGAGAAAGAAGGCGCGGACGACGAGGAAGAGGCCGAGGGCGGCGAGGTCGTCGAGGCCAGCCGGTCGACGGCCGTCGCGACCCGCAGCTCGGAACCTTCGGAGCGCACCGACGACCCGGTGCGCATGTATCTGCGCGAGATGGGCTCGGTCGAGCTTCTGTCGCGCGAGGGCGAGATCGCCATCGCCAAGCGCATCGAGGCTGGTCGCGAGGCGATGATCGCGGGCCTCTGCGAGAGCCCGCTGACCTTCCAGGCCATCATCATCTGGCGCGACGAACTGAACGAAGCGAAGATTCTTCTCCGCGACATCATCGACCTTGAAGCCTCCTACACCGGGCCCGACGGCAAGAGGCCGCCGAAGACGGATTACACCGCGCCCGGGGCCCCGCCCGCGCCCAATCCGGTTCGCGACCGGATGGCGCCGCCGACCTCGCCTGCCGCGCCGCCGGACGGGTTCGACGGGGAGGGAGGCGCGCCGTCCGAGAGCTTCGACGACGAGGACGATCTGGAAAACGCCGTCTCGCTCTCGGCCATGGAGGCGGACCTCAAGCCGCGCGTGCTCGAAACCTTCGACCGCATCGCCGACGCCTACAAGAAGCTGCGCCGGCTGCAGGACCAGAATGTCGAGGGGAAGCTGCGCAACGAGTCGCTCTCGCCCGCGCAGGAGCGCAAGTACAAGGCGCTGAAGAAGGACATCGTCGCCGACGTCAAGTCGCTGTCGCTGAACCAGAACCGCATCGATGCGCTGGTCGAGCAGCTCTACGACATCAACAAGCGTCTCATCGGCCTCGACGTGCGTCTCATGCGCATGGCGGAGACGCATCGCGTGAGCCGCGAGGACTTCCTCAGGAACTACCAGAATTCGGAGCTCGATCCGAAGTGGCTGCTTCGCGTGAGCAAGCTCACCACGCGCGGCTGGAAGGAATTCATCGCCGAGGACAAGAACCCGATCAAGGAGATCCGCGGCGAGATCCAGTCGCTTGCGACCGAGACGGGGCTCGAGATCCAGGAGTTCCGCAAGCTCGTCCAGATGGTGCAGAAGGGCGAGCGCGAGGCGCGGCAGGCGAAGAAGGAAATGGTGGAGGCGAATCTCCGCCTCGTCATCTCGATCGCCAAGAAATACACGAACCGCGGCTTGCAGTTCCTGGACCTCATCCAGGAGGGCAACATCGGGCTGATGAAGGCGGTCGACAAGTTCGAGTATCGCCGCGGCTACAAGTTCTCGACCTACGCCACCTGGTGGATTCGCCAGGCGATCACGCGCAGCATTGCCGATCAGGCAAGAACGATCCGCATCCCGGTGCACATGATCGAGACGATCAACAAGATCGTGCGCACCTCGCGCCAGATGCTGCACGAGATCGGCCGCGAGCCGACGCCGGAGGAACTCGCCGAGAAGCTCGCCATGCCGCTCGAAAAGGTGCGGAAGGTGCTCAAGATCGCCAAGGAGCCGATCAGCCTCGAAACGCCGATCGGCGACGAGGAGGACAGCCACCTCGGCGATTTCATCGAGGACAAGAACGCCATCCTGCCGATCGACGCGGCGATCCAGTCGAACCTGCGCGAGACGACGACGCGTGTTCTGGCCTCGCTCACCCCGCGCGAGGAGCGCGTGCTGCGCATGCGCTTCGGCATCGGCATGAACACCGACCACACGCTGGAGGAGGTCGGCCAGCAGTTCTCGGTGACGCGCGAGCGCATCCGCCAGATCGAGGCGAAGGCGCTGCGCAAGCTCAAGCACCCGAGCCGCTCGCGGAAGCTCCGGAGCTTCCTCGACAACTGACGTCGGGGCTCGGTCGGGACTGGTGAAAGCGCGCGGACGCCCTCCGCGCGCTTTCGCGTTTCCGGAGGGCTCCCGCGGCAATTGACAGCCGGGCGGCCCTCAACCTATGAAGCGGCCCGTGCCCAGGTGGCGGAATTGGTAGACGCACTGGTTTCAGGTACCAGCGGTGCAAGCCGTGAAGGTTCGAGTCCTTTCCTGGGCACCATTTTGACGTTTGCGGACGTCTGAATTCATCCGAAAACTTCAAAAAATCAATGGTATAGAGCCTTCCGGACGTCCAAAAGCGTCCTTAGGGGTTCGTTTGCGTCCAACAAAATCGTTGGTAAATTCCGGACAAAACGCGGCCTCATAGATCGTGTTCACCAATTGTTGTGTGAATTATCGGACAGGGGCGCCGACATGCCCCAGCCCCGATGGGTCCAAAGCAAATTGAGTCATTTGACTATCCGGACCGGAATAGTGAACATTGTAGCTGCGGGGCTGGCGTCAACGGGGGCAGACAACCCCAGTCGCTAGATAAAAACGATAAGGGCTGGGGATAAGCATGGGTGACGAAAATTCGCTGGGCTTTGGCGGCCGCCGCGGCTCCGATTGGGCATGCCGCAAGGTCTGGGACTTGCGCTGGCCGCTGACGACCTCTCGGATTGCGCTGATCACGCTTAGCGCGGCGGCGCTCGTCGCGCCCCTTCCGGCCTATGCGGCCAATATCAATGTTGCCTCCAGTTCGGATCTTGTGAACGCGATCAACAATGCGGCGGCGGGCGACACGATCACCTTCACGTCCAAGATCACGCTCAACACAAACCTGCCGCAGATCAGCAAGAACGTCACGATCAACGGAGGAGGGTTTGCGCTCGACGGAAACTCGCAATATCGCGCATTCTCGGTGACGAGCGGCGCCGTCGCGATCAACAACCTGACCATTGCCAACACCGTCGCAAAAGGCGGCGGGGGAGGCAACTCACAAACTTGGGGAGGAGTTTTTTGGAAGTTATGGGGCGGCGGGGGCGGGGGCGGAGCCGGCCTTGGCGGCGGACTTTTCGTTGGTAGTTCGGCATCCGTGACCGTCACAAACGTCAGTTTTACGAAGGACCAGGCTATCGGGGGAGCGGGCGGCACCACATCGGGCTTCAACGTCATCACTCCGGGGGGCGGCGGCGGCGGCGGACGCCTCGGCGATGGAAGCTCGGCCAATAGCACCTCGGGATATGGTGGGAATGGCGGGCCCGGCGGAGGAGGAAACGGCGGCACCTATTTCTCGTCGGGGCCAACGAGCGCCACTGCGGGGGGGTTCGGAGGGGGCGGCGGCGGCGGCGAATATAATGGGAAGGGACAGCCAGGCGGATTCGGAGGCGGCGGGGGCGGTTCGGGCAATTTCAACCCCACCGGATGCGGGGGCTGTACACAGCAGCTTCCCGCCGCGAATGGCGGATGGGGCGGCAGCAACGGCAACGCCTATACGGCCGGAAACGGCGCAGGGCTGGGCGGCGCAATCTTTGTGCAGCAGGGCGGAACGCTGACCTTTGGCGGGCCCCTCACGGTCGCCTCGAATACCACGACCGGCGGATCGAACGGCGGCGCGACCGCGCCAGGATTGAGCGCCGGTTCCGGTCTCTTCTTGCAGGGGAACGGCTCTTTCACGTTCGCCCCCGGCGCCGGCCAGACTCAAACGGTCTCGGACGTTATCGCCGACCAGACCGGTGCGGCAGGCAGCGGCGGCAGCTGGGCGATCGTCAAGAACGGCGGCGGCACGACCGTCCTCACCGGCAAGAATCAGTATACCGGGGGCATCACCGTCAATAGCGGGGTGCTGCAGGGCGATACCTCGAGCCTGTTAGGCAATGTCGTCGACAACGCCTCGCTTGTCTTTGACCAGGCGGCGGATGGAACTTTTGCCAACGCCATATCCGGTTCCGGCAGCCTCACCAAGAGCGGCGCCGGCATCCTGACGATGAAGGGCGCCGCAACCCAGACAGGCGCCACCACCGTCAATGGCGGCGTCCTTGCGCTGACGTCCGGTCTTCCCGGCGGCGGAAGCATCCTCCTGAACGGAGGACAGATCGGCGCCGCCGACGGCGCCAGTTTCACGCTCGCTAAAAATATCAGTGTCGGCGCTGTCGGCAGTGGACTGTACGCTGGAAGTGGCGGTTCGGTAACGGCGAGCGGCGTGATCAGCGGGGGCCAACTCACAAAGGGGGGGGCCGGCACGGTGACGCTCACCGGCGTCAACACCTTCGACGGAGCATCGGTCACGGGCGGCGTCCTGCGCGCGCCGACAGACGCCAGTTTCGGTAAGGCGGGCGCATCGATCGTCCTGAACGGCGGCAGCGTCGGGACCACGACCAACACCGTCTCTAACGCGAATTTCAGCCATAACCTGACGCTGGCGGGCAATGGCGGCGTCGACGTCGCTTTGAACCCAGTAACCTGGAGCGGCGTGATCTCGGGAACCGGCCAGTTCATCAAGAGCGGAACCGGACAACTCCAGCTGACCGCAAACAACACCTATTCCGGCGGCACTCTGGTCAACGGCGGAACGCTGTGGGTGGCCGCCGACGCGGCGCTTGGAGCGACGACGGGAGGCGTGACCCTCGCCAACGGCGGCGCTCTGCGATCGTCCGCAACTTTCGCGACCGCGCGAGGCTTCACGTTGGGCGCTGGCGGCGGCACGATCAGCGTCGACCCTTCCCAGACCCTGACCCTCAATGGGATCGTCAGCGGCGGCGCTCTGACAAAAGGAAATTCGGGAACGTTGGCGCTGACTGGAGCCAACACTTACGGCAACACCATCATCAACGGCGGCGCCGTCATCGGCAACGCGACGAGCATCCGCGGCAATGTCGCTCTCGGCGGTTCGACCTCCGTGACATTCGATCAGGCGAGCGACGCCCTTTTTGGCGGCGCGATCACCGGCGGCGGCAGCCTGCTCAAGACCGGCGCGGGCCAGCTCACGCTGAGCGGCGCGAACACATATTCCGGCGGCACGACGGTTAGCGGCGGCGGGCTTGTCGGCACGACACAGAGCCTGCAGGGCGCCATCGTCGACAACGCCCTCGTCGCCTTCGCGCAAGGCGTCGCCGGCTCCTATTCCGGAGTCATTTCCGGCAGCGGAAACGTCCAGGTGAGCGGCGCCGGCAGCGTCAAATTTACGGGCGACAACACCTATACCGGGCTCACGACCGTCTACGGCGGAGGCACGCTTCTGCTTGGCTCCTCAACCAGCCTTCCCACGGGCGGCGCTGTCACGATCAACGGCGGCGCGATCGGGGTCGACGGGTCGAATGTCAACCTCGGCAACGCCGTTAAACTCGGCTCGACCAATCCGAGCGGCTTCTACGTCGCGGGAACCGCGGGCAGCAGCTTGCTGGTGAGCGGGGTGGTGAGCGGAGGGCAATTGACGAAGACGGGCGCCGGGACGGCGACGCTCAATGCAATCAACACCTTCGACAGTGTGAACGTCCTCGGCGGAACGCTGCTGTTCACCACAGACGACAACCTCGGCAAGGCCGGGAGCGCGATCACCGTCAGCGGTGGCGGGGCTGTTGGAACCACAAATGCGGCCGCCCCCAATATGACGGAGACGCGCAGCCTCGTGCTCGCGGGGAACGGCGGCGTCAGCGCAGGTACGCAGCCGCTCATCTGGGCCGGCGGCATTTCCGGGAGCGGACAGTTCGTGAAGAGCGGCGCCGGCCCACTCCAACTGACCGGCCTCAACACCTATACCGGCGGTACGCTGATCGGGAGCGGCACTCTGATCGTCGGGAATGACTCCGCGCTTGGACAGTCCGGAACGGCAGTGTCGATCGCCAACAGCGCCGCGTTCCAGGCCAACGGGTCGTTTCAGACGAACCGGAATTTCAGCCTCGGGACCGGCTCGCTGATCATCGTCGATCCTTCGAAACTGCTCGACGTGAACGGAATTGTCAGCGGCTACAATCTCACCAAGATCGGCGGCGGAACGCTGCAGCTGGACGGCGCCAACACCTATGCCGGCAATACCTTGATCAACCAGGGAACGGTGGCGGGCAGCGCTGCGACCATTCGCGGCAATGTCACCTTCGGCGGCATCGCGAGCGACCCGGTTTCGGTCACCTTCAACCAATTCACGGACGGAACCTTCGGCGGGGCCATCACTGGCCGAGGCAGCCTCCTCAAGACAGGCAAGGGCGCGCTAGACCTGACTGGAGCCAACACCTACACCGGCGGCACGACCGTTCAGGCCGGGACGTTGCAGGGCAATTCGGCAAGCCTGCCGGGGAACATCGCCAACCAAGCTGCGCTCGTCTTCAATCAAGGCTCCAATGGAACTTATGCCGGCAATGTGAGCGGCTCTGGCACGTTCACCAAGATCGGTTCCGGGAAGCTCCTGACGACCGGCGCCATCGCGGCGGGCGGAGGATCCTATGTTCAAGGCGGAACGCTCTCAGTGAATGGCTCGCTGACCAGCCCGCAAATTCTCGTCGACGGCCCCACTTCGATTCTCGGAGGCAACGGCGACATCGATGGCAACGTCAAGACGATAAATGGGGGCCGGGTCGCCCCCGGAAACTCGATCGGCACGCTCATCTTCAATGGCAGCCTGACAATCGACCAAGGCAGGCTCGATATGGAGATCGCGCCGGGCGGCAAGAGCGACAAGATCATCCTCACTGGACCGAAGGGGGTGCTGACGTTCGGCGTCGGCACGCTCAACGCGATTTTCGAGCCGGGGCTTTATTCACCCACCACCTACACGCTGGTGACGACCTCGCAGGGCGTGCAGGGAAGCATCGATGCGCTCGCGACCGAGAATCTCCCGCCGAACTTCATCCCCTACGCCTACAACACGGCGAACGATGTGTACCTGAAGCTGACGGCGGCCTTGGGCTACGGCGATCCGCTTAGCGTGAACCAGCAGGCGCTCACCGGCCCGCTCGACACGATCTACAACGCGACCGGCGTTCTGCCGTCGAACTTCGCCAATATCTATGCGCTGAACGGCTCCAACCTCGGCGCCGTGCTGAATCAGGCGTCCGGCGAAGCGGCGACCGGCCTCAGGTGGTCCGCGGTGCAGATGACGAATCAGTTCCTGTCGTTGATGCTTGATCCGTTCGTCGATGGGCGCAGCGGCGTGGCCGGGCTGAGCGCCTCGCCGTTCGGGGGCTTCTTTCCAGACTCGGCGTCGCCGTCAGGCGCGCCCGGAAACGCCGCCTCCCTTCCGACGCACAAGATGAGCCCCGCCACCGTGTCGCCATGGACCGCCTGGGCCGCGGCCTACGGCGGCGCGGGCTATACGGGCGGCGATCCGTGGGGCGTCGGCAGCCATAGCCTCACGGACAGGGCGGGCGGCGTGGTCGCCGGCCTCGACTATCACGCCAATCCGAACACAGTGTTCGGACTGGCGCTGGCCGGCGGCGGGACCAACTGGCAGCTCGGCGACGGCTTGGGCGGCGGAAACAGCGAAGCGTTCCAGGTTGGCGTCTATGGCGCCTCGCACTGGGGGCCGATGTATGTGGGCGGCGCGCTGTCGTTCACCAACCACTGGGCGTCGACCGACCGCAACGTGTTGGGCGAAAACCTGACTTCGAACTTCAACGCCCAGAGCTACGGCGCGAGGGTCGAGACAGGCTACCGGGTGGCGACCGCCTATGGCGCGATCTCGCCTTACGTCGCGGGACAGGCGCAGAGCTTCAACGCGCCGAGCTACGCCGAGCAGGGCTACTACATCAACAGCTTCGCTCTCGGCTATGGATCGACCTCGGACGCCGACGAGCGCAGCGAACTCGGCCTGCGCTACGACGCGCAGACGCTGGTCAACGGCGACATGACGCTCGCCTTCCGGGGCAAGGTCGCCTGGGCGCATGACTGGTTCAGCAACCCGGCGCTGTCGGCGACCTTCCTGGACGTTCCCGGCGCGAGCTTCGTGGTGGCCGGCGCGACCCCCTCGAGAGATCTCGCGCTGATCTCCGCCGGGCTCGAGCTTCAACTGGCGAAGGGCATATCTCTGCAGGCGAAATTCGAGACCGAACTCGGCGGCAATTCGACCACCTACGCCGGCGCCGGAACCCTGCGGTACGCCTTCTAACGCGCCCTGGGCGAAGGGGATTCCGATCGGGGCGTCGCGTCGTGTGGCGCCTTCGCGGATTCACGCACGATTGCCGGCCGACACTCGTTTGACCCAACAGCGGCCCTGCCCCTCCATATCGGGGACCGGCCACGCGTCGCGCTACAAAAACCCCACCGCAAGGCGTTCTGGGGCGGCCGACAGGTACGGGGAAAGACAGGGCTGGTCGATCGGAGCGCGGGTCAGGCCGCACCGGCCAACTCGCGGCGCTAAGCCGGCAAGTCCGTCGCTGGGAGTCATGCCGCCCGGAAACTGGCGCGCGAGGGTGAGCACGCCGCTTGGGTTGTGGGCAGATTGCTTACGCAAAGCGCACAGTCTGTATCGCGGTATTTCCATGTTGTTGACGGCGTCTCACAGTCCTGAACCAGAAGACAGCAAGATTCTTTCCCCAAAGCCCGCACTCTATCGCCCTTTCGCGCTCCAGTTCGCTTAAGTTGCAATATCCCCTTCGGGATGAACCGGCGCGGTGGCACAGCGCTTGCAAGACTTTCCCTGACGTCTGGGAGTTGCTTGGCGCTTCACTCAGAGTTATGGTTTGGTTGGCGCGGGGCAATGCAGCCCGAAACGCGCCTGCCGATAGAACGTCATAGACCACGGCAACGGCGCCTTCAGCAGTGGGACGGGTCGTCCCACTTCGTCATGGATTGGCGCGGCTCGTGGCAAAAATTCGCGTACCCGTCGGAATACTCATTTCATCGGACGGCCCGTATAGCGTGGTGTCCGGAAGCATGCTGTGTGGCGCGCTTCTCGGCATCGACGAAGTCGAGGCTGAAGACTGCGGGGTCGCGCTCGAGCCGATCGTCGCCAATCCTGCGGGTGAACTCGCGCGCTATTCGGCGATGGCCGCGGAGATGTTGTCGAGCGGCGTCAAGCACGTCGTCGGATGTTATACGTCTTCGAGCCGCAAGGAGATCATCCCGCTATTCGAAAAGGCTGACGCGCTTTTATGGTATCCTTCACATTATGAGGGCTTCGAAAGCTCAAACAATGTGGTCTACACGGGCGCTGTCGCCAATCAACACCTAATTCCTCTGGTGGAATATCTTCTGACCCATGTCGGATCCCAGGCATTCTGCGTCGGTTCGAACTATATCTGGGCGTGGGAAAATAACCGCATCCTTCGCGACGCAATCGGTCCCAATGGCGGCAGGGTGCTGGCGGAGCGCTACTTCCCGGTCGGTTGTACCGAATTCGACCAGGTCATCGAGGCGATCCTGGCTGCGCGGCCTTCGTTCGTCTTCAACACGCTGATTGGCGAGTCCTCCTACCAGTTCCTTCGCGACCTGCGCGCGGCCTGCGCGCGCCGCGGCATCGATCAAGCCACTGAGATTCCGGTCGCGAGCTGCACGCTTTCCGAGCCCGAGCTCGCAGCGATCGGGCCCGAGGCCGCCGACGGCCACATCACGTCGAGCGTCTATTTCTCCTCGCTGGACACGCGCGAGAATTCCCGCTTCGTGACCGCGTATCGCGCGCGATTTCCCGATGGCCCCGCGGCGTCCGCCGATGCCGAAGCGACTTATCTTGCGGTCCGCCTGCTTGCGCTCGCGGTGAGCGAGGCGGGCGCGACAGACGCTTCCGCCGTCAAGCGGGCCGTCGCACGCCGACCGGTAAAAGCTCCGCAAGGCGACGTCTGGATCGACCCGGAGACGATGCACGCGAGCCTGACGCCCCGCATCGCGCGCTCAAACAAAGAGAACGGGTTCACCATCCTGCGTGAGGCGACGCAGCCTGTGGTCGCGGATCCCTACCTCATCCGCAGCTCATCGCGCTTCGGCTCGGTCGCCATCCGGCCAGTCCTCAGAGTCGCATCATGACGACGCAACGCCTCATCCAGAATTTTCGCGGAACTCAAGGGCTGCTCTGGGCCGGCGCCGATTTCAACGCCGAGGCGCTTGAGCGCACACTGCTCCGGCTCGGGGTGTCGCTGAGCCGCGTCGACCATATCCAGGGATCGGACCTCGATCCCGATCGCGACATCGTGTTTCTCGACGCAGACCAGGCGATCAATCCCGCTCCTCTGCTGCAATCCGGCGCGAGCCTGTCCGCAGCGCCTGTCATCGGCATCGTCGGCGTCGAAGCGCCGAGCCGACTGAGGCTTCTGGCGGAGGCGGGCGCGACGGCGTTTCTGCGCAAGCCTGTCCAGGGCGCCACGGTCTATTCCGCGCTTTTCCTCGGCGTGAACAACTATCGTCGGCTGCAGTCGGCGGAGGCGCGCCTCGCCATCGGCGACCGGAAGCGCCGCGGCCGCCGCTTTCTCATCAAGGCCGTTGTCGCGCTCGTCCAGGCGCGCGGCCTCAGCGATGACTACGCCTATGCGGAACTCCGTCGCGAAAGCATGCGGCGGAGGCTCGACCTCGAAGAGTTCTGCGAGACCCTGTTCCAGCCGGACAGCACGTTCCCGGCCGCGTGGCCGGCCCTCCCAGCGCCGTTAACCCCCCCGCATAACCAAGGAGAGCACACCTATGCGCAAGATTCTGATGCTAGGCGCCGCAATAGCGACCTTGATGACGCCGATTGCCACTCGAGCCGCCGAGCCGATCAAGCTCGGCGTGCTTGAGGACCAGTCGGGCGATTTCGCGCTCGCGACGATCGGCAAGGTCCACGGTATCCAGCTCGCCACGGACGAGATCAACAAGGCTGGCGGCATTGCGGGACGTCCGCTCGAGCTCGTGATCTATGACACGCAGTCCGACAACACCCGCTTCCAGGAGTTCATGAGGCGCGTCCTGCAACGAGACAAGGCCGATGTGGTGTTCGCCGGCTTTTCGAGCGCCTCGCGTGAAGCTTACCGGCCGATCGTCGATCAGCTGAATGGATTCGTCTTCTACAACAATCAGTATGAAGGCGGCGTCTGCGACGCCCACATGATCGTGACCGGCGCCGTTCCCGAACAGCAGTTCTCGACGCTGATCCCGTGGATGATGGAGAAATTCGGCAAGCGGGTTTACACGATCGCCGCGGACTACAACTTCGGCCAGATCTCGGCCGAATGGGTGCGCAATATCGTCAAGGAGCACGGCGGCGAAATGGTCGGGGAGGAATTCATCCCGCTCGGGGTGTCCCAGTTCGCTTCGACCATCCAGAACATCCAGAAGGCCAAGCCCGACATCCTGATGACCTTGCTCGTCGGCACCGCGCAGTCGTCCTATTACGAACAGGCGAACGCAGCCAATCTGCACGTTCCGATGGGCAGTTCGGTCAATGTCGGCCAGGCTTACGAGCACAAGCGCTTCAAGCCGCCGAGCCTCGCCAACATGTATGTGACCACGAACTGGATCGAGGAGGTCGACACGCCGAAGAGCAAGGAGTTCGTGGCGAAGTGGCACAAGATGTTCCCGAACGAACCCTACATCAATCAGGAAGCCGAGAACTCCTACCTGGCCGTCTACCTCTACAAGGAGATGGTGGAGCGGGCGAAGGGATCGACCAAGCGCGACGACCTGCGCAAGATCATCGCGCAGGGCGACGTATGCTTCGACGCTCCGGAGGGCAAGGTCTGCATCGATCCGAAGAGCCAGCACATGTCGCACACGATCTATCTGGCGAAGGTCAACGAAGACCATTCGATCTCCTTCCCGAAGGTCTGGGAGGACATCAAGCCCTATTGGCTCGGCGAGGCGGGTTGCGACCTGACGAAGAAGAACCCCAACGCCCAGTACACGCCGAGCAATCCTCCGCCGAAGGGCTGACGGTCGGCTGCTGAAGGACGGGACGAGGTCCCATCCTGTGCAATCCCAGGACGCCGGCGGGACGAACGCGCCTGCCGGCGCCCCAACCAACGCGCGCCCCCGCAGGTCACGATATGTACGACGCCGTTGTTGGCTTTCTCTATCAGTTCGGAGACGCGACCGCGTTCCTGGTGCTCTGCGCCAGCGGCCTCGCGATCATTTTCGGCATGATGGGCGTCATCAACCTCGCGCATGGCGAGTTCATCATGGCCGGAGCCTATACGACCGTGACTGTCGCCAAGGCAGGCGTTCCCTTGCCGCTGGCGATCGTATGCGGAGCGCTGTTCGCCGGCTTCATTGGCATTCTTCTCGAGCGCCTCGTCATCCGCCATCTCTACGGGCGGCCGCTCGATACGATCGTGGCGACCTGGGGCATCAGCCTGATCGCCTCGCAAGGCACGCTCATCCTCCTGGGACCCAGTCTCGCTGACATCTCGACGCCGCTCGGAAGCGTGGAAATCGGATCTCTGTCCTATTCGACCTACCGCTTCGTGCTCATGGCGACGGCCGCTGCGATCCTCGCGGGCCTCTATCTTCTCTTCACTTACACGCGGTTCGGCGTGCTGGCGCGCGCAACCATTCAGGTCCCCCATATGGCCGAGGCGCTCGGCGTCAACACGCGGCTCATCTACAGCCTGACGTTCGGCATCGGCGCCGCGCTCGCGGGCGCGACGGGGGGACTTTATGCGCCGACCATGACGCTCGTGCCGACCATGGGCAGCCAGTTCATCACCGAGGCATTCGTTACCGTCGTGACAGGCGGCGGCGACGTCTTCGTGGGCACTGCGCCGGCCGCTGTGATCCTGGGTTTCATTCGGGCCGCGATGACGACCTGGGAAGGGCAACTCGCCGGCCAGATCGGCCTGCTGGTCGCCGTGATCATCGTCATTCGGGTGCTGCCTCGCGGCATCTCCGGCCTGATCCTGCGCGAAAGGACCTGAGGCCGACATGGCGAGACGACCTTTGCTCATTCGGCTGACATCCCGCCTCGAGGGGCCACAAACCCTTGGGCGCGGGCCCGGCTTCTGGATCGCCGCCGCGATCGTTCTCGCCATGGCGATCGGCTATCCGTTGGTGACGGATTCCTACACGGTCGGCAACACGGTCTATTTCTTCAACTGGGTGTTCATGGCGCTCGGTCTCTGCCTCATCTGGGGCTATGGCGGCGTGCTGAGCTTCGGCCAGACGGCCTTCTTCGGAATCGCGGGCTACACCTACGGAATCATCACGCTCAACTACGGCTCGGATCACGGCCTGACGATCGGGGCAATGCTCGCCGCCGTCGCTGTCGCGGCGCTCGCGGCGGCCGTGCTCGGCTATTTCCTGTTTTTCGGCCGCATCAGCGGCGTCTTTCTCGGCATTGTGACGCTGGCGGTGACGCTCGTGCTCGAGCGTTTCATGGCGCAGACGGCGGGGCCCGAATGGCACGTCGGCACGGCGCGGCTGAACGGATTCAACGGCATGAGCGGCATGCCTCCGCTGACCGTGCCCTGGCCGGGAAGCGAGGATCCGATCGTGCTCTCGCCGGACCTGTCGCTCTATTACGTCGTGCTGGGACTCCTGGTCATCGTCTATCTCGCGCTTCGGATCCTCGTGAACTCCTCCTTTGGCAACGTGCTGGTGGCGATCCGCGAGAATCCCGAGCGCGCGACGATGCTCGGCTACGACGTGCGCAAATATCAGCTCGTCGCTTTCGCGATCGGCAGTTCGCTCGCAGGCCTGAGCGGCGTGCTCTACACGACGTGGGGCCAGTACATCACGCCGTCGAGCATGGGACTCACGGCCGCATCGCTCCCAATCATATGGGTCGCCGTGGGCGGGCGGAGCGACCTGTCCACGACGCTGATCGGAACGCTGATTCTGATCGGCGGCTTTCAGGCGCTCACGATCTACGGCAGCCAATACGCGCTCGTCGCCATGGGCGCCCTGCTGGTCGTGACCGTGCTGCTCGCGCCGCAGGGCCTCGTCATGGCCCTGGCGTCGCTGCCGCAGCGCCTGCTCCGACGGCGCGCCCGGGAGACCGCGTGATGCCGCTGCTTGAGACCCGTAAGCTCAACAAGCGCTTCGGCGGCCTGCAGGTGACCGTCGACGTGGATTTCACCCTCGAACCGGGCGAACTGCACTGTCTGATTGGCCCGAACGGCGCAGGAAAAAGCACGTTCTTCCGCCTCATCCTTGGCGAATATGCGCCGACCAGCGGCCAGGTCCTTTACGATGGGCGCGACATCACCCGGCTCCAGCCGCACGACAGGATCCGCCGCGGCATCAGCGTGAAGTTCCAGGTCCCCGGCATATTCAAGGCGCTCAGCGTCTCGCAGAATCTGGAGATCGCCCTGCAGCATCACCTGGAAGGGCACAGCCTGCGCGGAGAAATTCGGCGGCAGCTCGACTTTCTCAATCTTACGGCTGACGCCTGGCAGGCCGCCGGCAACCTCAGCCACGGGCAGAAGCAGTGGCTGGAGATCGGAATGGCGACGAGTCTCAAGCCCAAGCTGCTGCTGCTCGACGAGCCCACAGCCGGCATGTCGCCGGAGGAGACGCATGCGACCGGCGAGATGGTGCAGGCTCTGCAGGCCGAGGGCATGACGGTGCTCGCGGTGGAGCACGACATGGCTTTCGTCCGGCAGATCGCGACGCGGGTCACCGTCCTCCACTTCGGCCGGATCTTCGCGCAGGGCTCGATCGACGAGATCATGGCCGATGATCGGGTCGCGGAGATCTATCTGGGGCAAGGCCACGGAGCGCCGCACCATGCCTGATTCCTCGACGGCGCTGCTGTCCATCGAGGGACTGCGCAGCGGATACGGCGGCAAGCCGGTTCTGCAGGGCGTCGATCTTGCGGTGCGCGATCGCGAGATCACGGCGGTCATCGGCCGCAACGGCGTGGGCAAATCGACGCTGATGAAGACGGTGATCGGACTTATTCCCGCGACTTCCGGGACGGTGCGATTCAACGGCCGGCAGATCGAGGGCGAAACGCCGCATGAAAGAGCCCGGATGGGCATCGGCTACGTGCCGCAGGGGCGCGATGTGTTTCCGCGTATGACGGTCGAGGAAAACCTCCAGGTCGGCCTCAGCATCAGCGGCGAGCGCCGGGCCGACTTCGAGCCGGTCTATCAATATTTCCCTATCCTCAAGGAGCGGCGACGCCAGGCCGCAGGGACGCTCTCGGGCGGACAGCAGCAGCAACTCGCCATTGGCCGGGTGCTCGTGGCAAAGCCCACTCTGCTGCTGCTCGATGAGCCCTCCGAAGGCATTCAGCCTTCCATCGTGCAAGAGATCGCGCGCATTGTCGTCGAGTTGAACCGGACGACCGGCCTCACCGTGGTTCTCGTCGAGCAGAACATCGACATGATCCGCGCTATGGCCCAGCGCTGCTACGTCATGGACAAAGGCCGGACCGTCGCCGAGCTGACGCCGGCCATGCTGGACGACGCCGAGGTCGTCCGCCGCCATCTCGCCGTGTAGCGAAAACGGAGGAACTATCATGTCTTGGTTCGAACAATCCATTATGGCCAGCAAGGGCGTCGCCAAGGGCAAGCCCGGCGCGCAGCACACGATCACCGAAGCCGAACAGGGCAAGTATCACTATACCTATGGCCCCTTCGCCAAGCCGGCTCTCACCGTGGATCCCGGGGCGGTGATCGCCTGCGAGACGCACGACGCCTTTGAAGGGAAGATCAAGCTCCCCACGGACAAGCCCAGCGAGAAGCTGAACTTCCCGTTCCTCAATCCGCAGAACGGTCCGATCTACGTCAATGGCGCCGAGAAGGGCGATTGCCTTGCGGTCTATATCAAGTCCATCGTTCCGCGCGGTCCGCAGCCGGTCGGTACGACCTGCCTCATTCCGGAGTTCGGCGGCCTCGTCGGCACGGGCGCGACCGCGCTGCTCAACAGGCCGTTGTCCGAGCATGTGAAGAAGATCGAGGTCACGGTCGAAGGCGGCGTCAAGTGGAGCGACAAGATCACGCTGCCCTATGACCCGTTCATCGGCACGATCGGCACCTCGCCCGAGATCGAGGCGATCTCGTCGCTGGTGCCGGACTACTACGGCGGCAATATGGACCTGCCGGATGTCGGCCCCGATTCGGTGATCTACCTGCCTGTCAACGCGCCTGGGGCCCTGCTCTATCTCGGCGATTGTCACGCCATCCAGGGAGACGGCGAACTCTGCGGCGTGGCGCTCGAGCATCCGACCGTGACGACCGTGCAGGTCGACCTCATCAAGGGTTGGACCATCGCCTGGCCGCGACTGGAAACGGCGGACGTCTACATGACCATCGGGTCCGCGCGGCCGATGGAGGACGCCTCCCGTATCGCCTATCGCGAGCTCATCCGCTGGATGGAAGCCGAATTCGGCTTCGACGAGACCGACGCCTATATGCTGCTCACGATGTGCGGCAAGATGCGGCTCGGCAATATGGTCGATCCGAAATATACGCTCGGGGCTTCGATCGCGAAGTCCATTGTCGCGGCGCACCGCTCATGAGCGCGTCCAAAGAACCGGCAGGTTCCGCCATCGACATTGTCGAGATGACGGTCGAGGGCGCGCAGGCCGGCTTCACCAGCGGCGCCTTCACGAGCGAAAGCCTGACTCAGGCCTTTCTGGACCGCATCGGGATCTACAACGCCCATTACAACGCGATCGTCTTCATGAATCCCGGCGCCATGGATGACGCCCGGGCGAGCGACGCGCGGCGCGCCGCCGGCAAGAGTCTTGGTCCGCTCGATGGCGTTCCGGTGGTTGTCAAGGACGCCATGGACATGGCCGGCTTTCCGACCACCGGAGGATGGAGGCTGTTGCACAGCAAGACGGGCGGCGTCGACATGTTCCCGGAAACGGACGCGCCTGTCGTCGCCCGAATGCGGGCGGCCGGCGCGGTGATCCTCGGCAAGACCAACATCCCCGTCCTGAGCGCGACGGGAAGCCATGCCAACGACAGCTGGGCCGGACCGACCTACAACGCCGCTGGCCGGCAGTTCCTGCCGGGCGGGTCGAGCGCGGGCACGGCCACGTCGGTCGCGGCGAGCCTCGCGGTGCTCGGCCTCGCCGAGGAGACCGGAGGATCGATCCAGAACCCCGCCTCCGCGCAGGGGCTGGTTGGCGTCAAGCCGACTTTCGCGCTCGTGCCGAACGTCGGAGTGTTGCCCCTGTCGAGCCTGCGCGACGTCGTCGGTCCGATCGCGCGTTGCGTGCGCGACGCGGCGCTAACGCTCGACGTGCTCGCGGGCTTCACCATGGCTGATCCCAAGACCGTCGCCGGGGTCGGAAAGCGTCCGGCCGGCGGCTATGCCGCGGACCTCAGGCCGGACGCGCTTCGCGGCAAGCGGATCGGCGCGTACGGGCCGGGATGGCGCAATCTTCCGCTGTCCGAGGAGGCGACGGCGCTCTACCGCCGAGCGCTGGGCGAGATCGAGGCGCAGGGCGCAATTCTGGTGGAGGATCCGTTCGCAGGTTCGGGATTTGCGGATTTGCGGACGCCAACCGTGCCCGGCGAAGAATATGACGCGCGCGGTCTCGAGTCGCTGCCTTACGACCTGGGGCGCTATCTCGAGCGGCTTGGCCCGAGCGCGGCGATCAGGACTTTCGCCGACTTCGCGGCCGCGACCAAAGCGGAGGATCCTTTCGCCCCAGGCGGCGTGCTTTCCTACATGCCCCGATTGCCCGGGTTTCAGGCCTGTCTCGCAGACCCGACGCGGCCGCCGGACATGTCGGACTTCATCGCGCTGCGGGAGAAGCACCTTTCCATCTTCAACGCGGTTTTCGCCAGGCATCGGCTCGACGCGATGGTGCTTCCGCAGATGCGCGAGGAACTCGCCGCCCGCGAAGCCCAGGACATCATCCACGAGACGACGGTGAGCGAAATCAACATCGCCGGGTTGCCCGGCGTCACGGTTCCGGCCGGTTACTATCGCTCCGGCTCGCCGTTCAACCTGATTGCGGTGGGGCCGATGTGGAGCGAAGCTGAATTGCTCGGCATAGCCTTTGCGTATGAGCAGGCGACCCGCCACCGCAAGCCTCCGGTTCTCAGCCGCTCATAATTCGACAGGGAGAGACTTCCAATGAAACGACAGCTTCTGGTTACAGCCGCCGCGTTGCTCCTCGCCACGTCCGCCCGGGCTGACGATAAGGGTCCGATCACGATCGGGGTGCCTGTCGGCCTCTCCGGCGCCAACAGCGTTGTCGCTCCCTCGGTCGTCCAGGAGGCGCAACTGGCCGTCGACGAGATCAACGCGGCCGGCGGCGTTCTCGGACGCAAGCTGGCCCTCGAAGTGGCCGACGACGCCTCGGGGGCGGCCGGCGCTCAAAAGGCGTTCGATTCTCTGATTTACCAGAAGAAGGTCGACGCGCTGATCTCGATGGAGACCAGCGCCGCGCGCAACGCCGGCCTGCCCGCCGTCAGCAAGGGCAAGGTCCCGTATATCTACACGTCTTTCTACGAAGGACATTCCTGCAACAAGTACCTCTACGTCGACGCCTGGGTTCCAGAGCAGCAGGTCCCCCCGATCGTCGACAACTTCATCAAGGAGAAAGGGGCCAAGACCTATTTTCTGATCGGAAGCGATTATGCATTCGGCCGCGGCATGCTTGGCTTCACGCGCAGCTATGTCGAAAAGTCCGGAGGCAAGGTCGTCGGCGAGGAATATCTTCCGATGGACGGCACGGACTGGACTGCGGTCCTGTCCAAGCTGAAGGAGGCGAAGCCTGACGCCGTGATTACCTCCACGGCGGGCGGAGCGCCGAACGTCACGCTGACGAAGCAGATGCGCGCGGCAGGCATCAACATCCCTTACGCAAATCTCGCGGTCGACGAGGGCACGGCCAAGAGCATGGGCGCCGACGCGACGGGAATCTACCTGTCGGCGTCCTACGTGACTGGCATCGACTCGCCTGAGAACAAGAAATTTCTGGAGGCGGCGGCCAAGAAGTTCGGGTCCGACCTGAAGACGCCCAACGATCTCTCCGTGCCTGAATACGAAGCGGTCTATCTGTACAAGCTTGCGGTCGAGAAGGCTGGCTCGACCGATCCCGCCAAGGTGATCGAAGCCCTGCCGACCGTCTCCTTCACCGGGCCACGCGGGACGATCCAGATGAACAAGCAGCACCACGCGCCGCTCACCATGTATCTCGGACAGGTGCAGAGCGACGGCTCGGTCAAGGTCGCGGCAACGTTCAAGGACGTCGATCCGGGCGAGCAGTGCCCCAACCTTAAGTGAGGGCGGAGGAGCGCGGCCTGCCGCCGTCCCCCAACCGGTAGCCGGCCATGCTGCTTTTTCTCGACATCATAACCACGGCGGCGATCCTCTTCATCGTCGCCGTGGGCCTGCTGGCCATCTTCGGCGTCCTCAAGATCATCAATTTCGCCCATGGCGCGTGGCTGACGGTCGGCGCCTATTGTGCGGTCGTCGCAGCGAAGCTCGGCCTGAACCCGTGGGCCGCCCTCCCCATCGCCTTTGCATTCGGCGCGCTTCTCGGGGGGATCGCGGAACTGCTCATCATTCGCCCTCTCTATCGCCGTCCGCTTGACGCGATACTCGCCACGTGGGGGCTTGGGATCGTCATCGGCCAGCTCATCACCCTCATCTTCGGTCGCGACGTTCAGCTCACGCCGAATCTCCTGTCGGGCACGGTCCGGGTATTTTCCGTCGATTACTCCGTCTACCGCCTCTTCGCTCTGCTCGCGGCCTTCATCATCGGCGCGATATTCGCGTTTGCCATCGAGGGCACCCGTCTCGGGCTCTCGGCGCGCGCGGTCATCATGAACGAAACGCTCGCGCGCGGCCTCGGCATCGACACGGCGCGCGTCCGCCTTGCGACCTTCATGATCGGCGCAGGCTTCGCATCGCTGGCCGGCGTGCTGCTGACGCCTCTGACGAGCGTCGATCCGAATATGGGCGTGGCCTGGCTCATCGGCGCCTTCATGCTGGTCATGGTTGCGGACACCTCCTACATCGCGCTGGCGATCGCGTGCCTGATCTTCGGGGGCGTGCAGGTGCTGATCAGCACCTTCGTGAATCCGGTTCTCGGCAGCATCTCCGTCGCGGTGCTGGTCGCCCTCGTGCTGAGGATCAGTCCGCGGGGTTTCGCCCGTGCCTGAAGACGCAGCCGTCGTCAGAAGCCGCCGTGCGCGCGCCGGCGCGCCGGAATGGCTCGCGCCCGCCGCCGCGGCGCTGGCGGGCGCGCTGATCGTCTGGATCACGCCCCTGCTTCTGGACACGTTCGCCGTGAACGTCCTCACCCGCTCGATGATCTACGCTGTCCTCGCGGTCACGGTCGATCTGCTGTGGGGGTTTACCGGAATCTTGACGTTCGGCCAGGCCGCGTTTTTCGGCGTCGGCGCCTATGCGACCGCGATGACGATGACGAGCCTCGGCTCGACGCCCGCCTGGATGGCGGGCGCGCTGGCGCTGGCCATCGTCCTGCCGATGATTCTTGGGACTCATTGTCGGATGGCTGTCGTTCTACCACGGATCGACGCCGCTCTACGCCTCGGTGATCTCGCTGGTCTTCCCCATTGTGATTACGCAGCTGGTCTATTCGGGCGGCGCCTGGACGGGGTCGAGCAGCGGGCTGGTGGGATATGACACGCTGCCGCTCGACCTGGAGGGCTTTTTCCGATTGGCCGGTCTGCTGCTCGTCGTCGTCACCGTAGCGGCCTGGATCTTCGTTCGCTCGGACGCAGGCAAGCTGCTCGTGGCCGTCCGCGACAACGACATTCGCTGCGCCTACCTCGGCGTCAATCCCAAGCGCATCCAGATCCTCCTGACGGTCGCGCTCGCGGGCGTCGCCGGACTTGCGGGCTTCGTGTTCGCCCACGCCTCCGGGGTCGTCGCGCCCGAGAACACCGGCTTTCTGTTTGGCACGGAACTCGTCATGTGGGTCGCGCTCGGCGGCCGGGGATCGTTGCTCGGGCCCGTGTTCGGGACGCTCTCGATCGACTACCTCAGCGCGAGCCTCTCGGGCGACCTTCCGTTCCTGTGGCAGCTCGTGCTGGGGGCTGCGTTTGTGGTCATCATCATTCTTCTGCCGAACGGTCTGGCAGGGCTCGTGCGCGCGGCGTGGGCGGCGATCCTGGGCGCTCGGTGGCCGGCCAGAAGTCCAGAAGTGACGGCCGCGACCGCGGCGCGTCATTTCGCCCAATCGGGGGCCCCGCTTCTCCAGGTGTCCGGTCTTGCCCGCTCCTTTGGCAGTCTCTCGGTGCTCGAGAACATCAACCTGCAGATCCGCCCCGGCGAGCTCGTCAGCATCGTTGGCCCGAACGGCGCAGGCAAGACGACGCTTATGCGCTGCCTTAGCGACGGTACGGAGCCCTTCACAGGCTCGGTTGACATCGCGGGCAATTCCATCGTCGGCCTGACGCCGGATCGCGTCGTTGCGCTTGGCGTCGGCCGCAAGTTCCAGGTCGCAAGCATCTTCGAGAGCCTGACCGTCGCCGACTGCCTGAGGCTGGCCCGCGCCGCCTCCGAGACGCCGAACCCGTTTGGCGCTGCGCCCATTCTCTCGCTGCCGCCCGCCAGCGTCGAGATCCTGCGACTGACAGGTCTTGTCGAGCTGATGACCTCGCCGGCCCGCCTCTTGTCGCACGGCATGAAGCAGGCGCTCGAACTCGCCATGGTGCTGGCGCTGGAGCCCCGGCTGATCCTGCTGGACGAGCCCACCGCGGGTCTGACCAAGACGGAGCGAACGACCATCGGCGCCGTCCTGCGCCGTCTCACGGGCGAGGCCGGGTTCGCGGTCGTCCTCGTCGAGCATGATCTCGATTTTGTGCGCGAAATTTCGTCGCGCATCGTCGTGCTTCACCAGGGGCGGCTGGTGCTCGACGGCACCGTTGACGAAGTCGTCAACTCGGAGACTGTGCGCACCATTTATTCGGGCGGCGGACATGTCTGACGCAGGCGCGAGCGGCGCCGCCGAGATGCTTCGCCTGCGCGACGTGTCGAGCGGCTATGGCGCAATCTCGGTTGTGAAGTCGGTAAGCCTGTCCGTGGGGACGGGCGAGATCGTGACCGTGCTCGGCAAGAACGGCATGGGCAAAACCACCCTGCTCAAGACCATTCTCGGTCTTGTGCCATTGCGGAGCGGCGTCATTCATGTCGGGGGCGTGGACCGCGCAACCCTGACGCCCGCGCGGCTGATCGCGTGGGGCCTCGGCTACGCGCCGCAGGAGCAGCCGCTCTTCCAGGACCTCTCGATCCGGGACAACCTGCGGCTCGCCGTGCGGACGGATGCGCAGCTCGATCCCGCGCTCGCGCATGTCTTCAACTATTTTCCGTTTCTCAAGGACCGACTCAGGCAGCGGGCCGGCACGTTGTCGGGCGGCGAGCAAAAGATGCTGGTTCTCGCTCGCGCCCTCATGCTTCGGCCTCGGCTCCTCCTCATCGATGAGATTTCAGAGGGCCTGCAACCTTCGGTGATCGATCGCATCGCCGGCGTTCTGAGCGACGAGCGTTCGCGGGACGGAACCGCCATGCTTATCATTGAGCAGAATCTGGATTTCGCGCTGCGCGTCGCCGATCGCTGGGCGGTCCTCAAGATGGGAGAGATCGACGACGAAGGGCCGTGCGACTCCGATACGCGGGCTCGGGTTCTCGACCATCTCAGTCTGTGATGAGGACCATGCCCTCTTGATTGTCGCGCGATGTCCGGCGACGGACCGGCTTGGCGTGGCTGTCTCTGGCGAAGGCGAAGAGGCCGTCGGCCGGCACGAACGGAGGCGCTTCCCGCCATCCGAGCGTGATAACGCCCTTTCTTGCGCCAGGGAAACCGATAGAAATAGGTAGCCCGCCGAGCCAGGAGCTTCTCGCGGCATGAGCGTCACGGGTTTGGACGGAGTTTTGTCGCGGCTGCAGGAGGGAAACTTGCTGGGCGCGGAAGACCTGTGCCGGGGGCTGCTCGACGCCCAACCCCGCGATCCTGCGCTTCATCGGCTCGCCGCGACGATCGCCTTGAGGAAGGGCGACGCAACAGCGGCCCGGCGTTGGGCGGAATTGGCGCTGGAGCTGCAGCCAGAACATGTGGGCGCCCTCATCGTAGCGGGCCACGCGGCCCGAGCGTCGGGAGACGGCGCGAGCGCCGCGACATTTTTCCGCCGTGCGATGGCGCTTGCGCCCGAACGAGCCGAACCGGCCTTCATGGCCTGCCTCGCGTTGTTGGAGCAGGGCGACCCTGCCGCTCAGGCGATCCTCGATCATTGCCTCAAGAGCTTCCCCGACGATGCGTCAGGTTGGACGAGATTGGGACTTGCCCTCCAGACGGCCGGGAAGCTCGAGGCGGCGCTCGCTGCGCTGACAAAAGCTGCGCGAGCAGCGCCTGCCGCTCAGCTCTATCAGCGCTGCGCCGCCATCCTCCAGGGCCTTGGCAGAAGCCGGGAATTGGTCGAGGCGCTCCGCGTCGCGGAGACTTTGGAGCCCAGCTTCGAGATTGCGTTCCAACTGGGTCGCGCCTTGAGGGATCTGGGCGACAGCCCGTCAGCCCGCAGCGCGCTCGAAAGAGCGGTCGCAAAAGATCCACGCTCGGGTAAGGCCTGGTTCGCCCTCGGCCTCGTTGCGGAGGACATGTGCGATTGGCCGGCCGCGATCGCCGCCTATCGCAGAGCGCTTGAGACCGAGCCCGAGCTTGCGGAGGCAGCGGTCAATCTTGGAGCCGCGCTGCAGGAGACCGGCGATCTTGCGGGCGCGCGCCAGGCCTACCGGCAAGCGATGCGCGCTCGGCCGGGCACATTCGGGCGAATTGCCCAGGCGCTCGCCGCCGCCCCAACGGGAGAGGTGTGGCTCGACCTTGGCGCCTTACGTCAGTCGCTTGAGGCTTGAGCGCGGCGACGGGCGCGATAACGACGTCGGTAGACGCCATGCTCGTTGAGCAGCGCACGCGCCGTTGCGTCGTATGACTTGCTTCGTTCAGACGAGAACGGCTCGAAGGCGAGATCCAGCGTCTCCCGCGCGACCGGAAAGCATTGTGCGATCGGCGTCCCGGCCGGCAGCACGCCGGAGAAATCGGCATCGGTCCAGATGGCCGGAAAGAGGATCCCGACATCCGCGAAGCGGTCGGAATCGACCAGCCCGGCGAGCAGCCGAAACGGCAGATCCTCGCGGTTCGCAGGATGCATGGCGAACAGCGAATATCCGGGCTCCAACTCTATGGTCCAGAAGCTGTTGAACTTGACGATCGCCCGCCTCGGATCATGGAAGGGCGCGCCGGCGGCCTGCGCGGGAACGTGGAAGCTCATCGGCGAGCGCGGATGGGTTTCGACCGATAAAGGCGGCAGGTCCCAGCGCCACGAGAATTTGCCGCCCTTCACCTCGACGTCGCAGGCGAGCGGCATGATGAAGCCATGCGACATGGCGTCGACGAAGGGCGGGCATTGCTTGACGGTGCGAACGTCCATGCCATGCGTTTCAGAGAAAGCCTCGGCCGGCATGTCGCGCAGCCAGTCCGGCAGCGCGCGCCGCGCGGGGATGGGACGCGGGATGCGGTCGATGAGCGCGGGGTCGCAGCGGAACGTGACGCGCATGGGCTATGCCACAGGCCTGGCGAGGGTCCGCGCGACAGTCCTCGCGCCAGCCGCGATAGCGGTTCATGGGCGAGCCTCCTCGCCGCCCGTCTCCTGCAGCGGCCGGTAGAGCCCGAAGTTGAAAGCGATCGAAATGCGCAGGCCGTTCCCGCGGTACGGACGGACAGCATGCAGGAGGAAGGACGGAAAGATGAACATGAGACCGGCGCGTGGGCGGATGGTTTCGGCGCTTCCGGCCGAGAGGCCGTCCTCGCCCGCGAATTTGAGCGAGGGAGCGTGCATCATCGGCGAGGGGCCGCGCGGGTCGAACATCTCGAACTCTCCGCCGAGCGTGGAATTGTCCGCGCAGCCGCCGTCGCTGACGTAATAGCTCCCTGACCAGAACGAGCCGGGATGGTAGTGGCAGGAATTGGAATCGCCGGGCCCGTTGACATTGGCCCAGGCCTCCATGGTCCAGTCCGGCTTGACCGGCTTGCCGTCGCGGTCGGAGGTGAGCTGCGTGACGACCGAGCGGGCGACCGCCAGCACCTCTTCGCCGCGCTTGCCGCCCCAAGATGGGAAGTCCCGGCTCGAGTGCCAGCCGCCGATATTGGAGGCGCCGAGCGTTACGCGCTCCTCGCGGCGCTTGAGGATAATCCGCTCGAGCTCGGCATTGCGCGCCTCGGCGTCGGGCAGCATGAGCGCCGCGACCGGCGTCGCGAACAAGCCTCTCACCTGGACTTCGCCTGCCGCCATCCTGGGCTTCCCGCTGTTCTTTTGAATCCGGACTAGCAACTCATCGCGGCGAACTCAACGTGTCTGCGTCCTGCTCGCGGCGGGCGGTCATGAAGTCCGCGAGCGCCGCCGTCTCACCGCCCGAGAGGCGCAAGCCGAGCTTCGAGCGCCGCCAGAGGACGTCGGCGGCTTCCTCCGCCCATTCCTCGCGCATGAGATAGAGGGCCTCGGCCTCGGTAAGCCCGGCGCCGAAGTTGCGTCCGAGCGCCGCAAGGCTCGTTGCGTCGCCGAGGATGCGCCGCGCGCGTGTTCCATAGGCGCGCGCAAGCCGCCGGCAGAGCCTGGCGTCCAGCCAGCGATAGTCGCGCGCGAGATCGGCGACCAGGGCCTCGAAGCCCTGGACAGGAAAGTCGCCGCCGGGCAGAGGGGCTTCGGCGGTCCAGTCGCGTTTTGCGCGGGCTTCGGGCGTGAGCCAGGCGTCGAGCTTTTCGAGCGCATGTTGAGCGAGCCGGCGGTAGGTCGTGATCTTGCCGCCGAAGATCGACAGGATCGGCGCGCCGTCGCGGTCGTCGAGCTCGATCACATAGTCGCGGGTCGCGGCCTGCGCTTCGCTCGCGCCGTCGTCGTAGAGCGGCCGGACTCCGGAATAGGTCCATACGACATCCGAAGGCTCGACCGGCGCGGCAAAATACTCGCTCGCCGACTTGCAGAGATAGTCGATCTCCTCCTGCGAGGCCGTCACGCGGGCGGGGTCGCCGACATAGTCGCGGTCGGTCGTGCCGATGAGGGTGAAGTCCTGCTCGTAGGGAATCGCGAAGATGATCCGGTTGTCGCTGTTCTGGAAGATGTAGCAGCGATCGTGCTCGTAGAGTCTGCGCACGACGATATGCGACCCCTGCACGAGCCGCACGCCCGCGCCGGTCCGGCCGGGGCGGGCGAGGGCCAGAACGTCGGCGACCCACGGGCCCCCAGCGTTGACGAGGACTTTGGACCTTACCGTCTCGACGGCGCCGGTGCGCCGGTTCTGCACGGACAGCGTCCATTCGGACGCGCCGCGTTCCGCGGAGACGGCTTTGGCGCGGGTGCGGATCACGGCGCCGCGGTCCGCGGCGTCGCGGGCGTTGAGGACGACGAGGCGGGCGTCATCCGCCCAGCAGTCCGAATATTCGAAGCCGCGCCGGAATTCTCCGGCCTTCAGGGGCCGCCCGGCCGGATCTTGGGTCAGGTCGAGGGTTCGGGTCGGCGGCAGAAGCTCGCGGCCGCCGAGATGGTCGTAGAGGAAGAGGCCGAGCCGCAGCATCCACGGCGGCCTGAGCCCCTTGTGATAGGGCAGGACGAAGCGCAGGGGCCAAATGATGTGCGGCGCGATGCGCCACAGCGCCTCGCGCTCCATCAGCGCCTCGCGCACCAGGCGAAACTCGTAATATTCCAGGTAGCGCAGGCCGCCGTGGATCAGCTTGGTGGCGGCGGAAGACGTGCCGCTCGCGAGGTCATCCTGCTCGCACAGGAAGACGGCGAGGCCGCGGCCGGCCGCATCGCGCGCGATCCCGCACCCGTTGATCCCGCCTCCGACGATCGCGAGGTCGAAAGCCCGGTCCAAACGTCCCCTCCCGGCCGCAGTTCGTTTTGCGTTTGTGTTCGTTTTTGGCGTTCGGACGAACTTAAGAGAAAAAATAGCGATGCGCAACTAGCCTCAATGGGCTCCCAAGTGAAGCAAACGAACCCCATTCGGATGCGCAAGGGCTTCTTCCGGCGTGAAGCGTCCCCTGTCCCGACGCGGAGGCGCCTCAGCCCTCGTCCTCGTCGTCGGGCGCTTGGGACAGCGCTTCCACGACCTGGACGTGGTGGGCCGCGCACACCTGGCGCAAGGCCGGGGAATCGAGCCGGTCGGTGACGAAGACGTCGATCTGCGAAATGTGGGCGATGCGGACGGGCGCCGCGCGCTGCAGTTTCATCCGGTCGCAGACGAGCAGCACCCTCCGGGCATTCTCGATGATCGCGCGGGAGACGTTGACCTCAAGCGCGTCGTAGTCGAGCAGCGTGCCGTCCTCGTCGAGGGCCGAGGCCCCGATGACGGCGGTGTCGACCTTGAACTGGCCGATCAGGCCTACCGCGGCGCTGCCGATAACGGCGCCGTCCGACCGCCGGACCGGGCCTCCCGCCACGATCACGTCTATCGAGGGCTGGCGGTACAGGCTCATTGCGACGTTGAGATTGTTGGTGATGACGAGCAGCTGTTCATGTCCGGTCAGCGCGGAGGCGACTTCCTCCGTCGTCGTTCCGACATTGATGAACAGCGACGATTTGTTGGGAATCAGCGCAGCGGCGGCGATCCCGATCGCGCGCTTGGCGTCGGCGGCGATGAAGCGCCGCGCCTCGTAGGACACGTTCTCGACAGACGACGAAATGATAGCGCCGCCGTGGGTTCTCGAGAGCACGCGGCGATCGCACAATTCGTTGAGGTCCCGGCGGATCGTCTGGGGCGTCACGTCGAAGCGCGCCGCCAGATCCTCGACGGTCACCCGGCCGATCGCCCGCGCCAGCTGGATGATCTCGTTCTGCCGGTCGCTCAGCGTCGCGCCGGTCTGGGTCAATTCCTCCCTTCGAAGGGCCATTTATCAACTCATGTTCGTTTTGGTTGCTTGCATGTTGCGTTTGGTTCGTATATGCCATGGAAAGCGAAAAGACAAAAAGAGGGGGACGCGTGGGTGGGCCTCGACCATCGTCACAATGGGAGCCAGCGCCTCGCTCCGTTGCGCCGGTCGATCCAATCGTCAGGCCCTCAGCAAAATCCGCTTCCCGGGGCTCTTTCACAAATCGACGGGCTCGGCCACAAACACCGGGCTGCCTTCGCCGCGCGCGGCGCCCAGGGGTCCGTCGAAGCATGAGCGTACGCCTCGAAAGCATCACCGTCACCGCTGGCGACGACGCCATCATCGACAGCGTCTCGCTGGCGCTGGAACGCGGGGGCATGAACATTCTGCTCGGCCCGACCCTCTCGGGCAAGACGACACTGATGCGGCTCATGGCGGGCCTCGACAAGCCGAGCAGCGGGCGCATCTTCGCAGGCGACAAGGACGTCACCGGCGTTCCGGTGCAGCGCCGCTCGGTCGCCATGGTGTACCAGCAGTTCATCAACTATCCGTCTCTGACGGTCTACGAGAACATCGCCTCGCCCCTGCGGGTCGCCCGCTTTCCGGCCGTCGAGGTCGACAAGCGCGTGCGCCGGGCGGCGAGGGTGCTCGAACTCGAGGCTTTTCTCGAGCGGCTGCCCTCGCAATTGTCGGGCGGCCAGCAGCAGCGGACGGCGATCGCCCGCGCGATCGTGAAGGATGTCGATCTCGTCCTCCTGGACGAGCCGCTCGCCAATCTCGACTACAAGCTGCGTGAAGAATTGCGGGAGGAGCTCCCCCGCATCTTCAGGGAATCCGGCGCGACGCTGGTCTACGCCACCACCGAGCCGCTCGAGGCGTTGCTGCTCGGTGGCCATACGGCGACGCTTTCGCAGGGGCGCGTCATGCAGTTCGGCCCGACGGAACGCGTCTATCATCGGCCCGACAATATCGAATCGGCCCGCGTGTTCTCCGATCCGCCGCTTAACGAAATGCAGATCGCCAAGGAGAACGACATCCTTCATTTCGGCGAGTTTCACAGGGTCCCCGCCGTCGGAATGCTGAGGCGGCTTGCGGACGGCCGATACACGCTCGCCTTCCGGTCTGAGGCGATCAGCCTCGACGATGCGCCGCCCGCTTCGCTGAGTTTCGAAGGCAATATCGCGGTTGCGGAGATCAGCGGCTCGGAGAGCTTCGTTCACATCGAGACTGCCTATGGCACGATGGTCTGCGTCGAACGCGGCGTGAGCGCCCGCCAACCCGGTCAGGCGGTGGACGTGCGCGTCGACGTATCGCGCGTTTTCGTCTTCGATCCGGCCGGCGCGCTGGTCGCGATCGGCGCCGATGGGTGAGAGGGGACGGCGATGGCGCGTATCACCCTCGACGGCGTCGCCCATAGCTATCAGCCGGATTCCGTGCCGGTCGAGTACGCGCTGAAGCCAATCGATCACGTGTGGCGAGACGGCCGCGCCTATGCGTTGCTCGGCCCCTCGGGCTGCGGCAAGACCACCCTGCTCAATATCATCTCGGGTCTCGTGATCCCGTCGCAGGGTAGGCTCCTGTTTGACGACAAGGACGTGACCCGGTTGCCCACAGAGCAGCGCAACATCGCGCAGGTCTTCCAGTTCCCTGTGATCTACGACACGATGACGGTCGCGCAGAATCTGGCCTTCCCGCTGAAGAACCGTGGCCTCGACCGCGCGGCCATCAGGGCCAGGGTCGGCGAGATCGCGAAGCTTCTTGATCTCACTCAGGATCTCGGTCGCCCCGCGCGCGGCCTCACGGCCGACGTCAAACAGAAGATTTCGCTCGGCCGGGGCCTCGTCCGCTCCGACGTGGCCGCGGTGCTGTTCGACGAGCCGCTAACCGTGATCGACCCGGCGCTTAAATGGGAGCTGCGGTCGAAACTCAAGGCGGTGCATCGCGCCCTCGATGTGCTGATGATCTATGTCACCCACGACCAGATCGAGGCGCTGACCTTCGCCGACGAAGTCGTGGTGATGAAGGACGGCCGCGTTCTCCAGATGGCGACCCCCGCAGAATTGTTCGAGCAGCCGGAGCACACATTTGTCGGCTATTTTATCGGTTCGCCGGGCATGAACCTGATCGAGGCGGAGGTCGCCGGCGCCGAGGCGCGCGTCGCAGGCCAGACGATCGCGCTGAACCGGACCTATGCGGCTCCGGCCCCCGGGAGTGACGTGAAGCTGGGGTTCCGCCCCGATTTTGCGACGCTTACGAACGCCGGGGGCCTGAGGGTATCGGTGCAAAAAGTCGAGGATCTCGGCCGCAGGCGCCTGGCGCGGGTCAAGCTGGGCGCGCACGACGTCTTCGCGTCGGTCCCGCGCGACCTGTCGATCGCGGGCGATGAGGCCTATCTCGAGATCAATCCCGAGCGGCTGTTCGTCTACGTGAATGACGAGCGCGTGCAGGGGCGGGCGCGGTGATGGACAAGCCGCTCAACAATCGCGCCTGGCTCCTGGTCCTGCCGGTGCTCGGCTTCGTCCTGTTTTCAGCGCTCCTGCCGATGATGACGGTGGTGAACTATTCCGTCCAGGACTCGATGGGACAGAACAATTTCTTCTGGAACGGCGACGCCTGGTTCCGCAGCCTGCTCGATTCTTCGACGGAAGCCGGAGCGCGATTTTCCGGGGCGTTGTTCCGCAACCTCAGCTTCTCTTTCGCCGCGCTGCTTATCGAGGTGCCTCTGGGAATATCGATCGCGCTGTGCATCCCGCGCCGAGGGTGGATCGTCGGCCCGTGTCTCGTCATTCTGGCTCTGCCGATGCTCATTCCCTGGAATGTCGTCGGCGTCATGTGGCAGATCTTCGCGCGCGCCGACATCGGACTGTTCGGGGCCGCGCTGACGGGGCTCGGGCTCCATTACAACGACACGCAGGATCCCGTTTCCGCCTGGGCCACGATTCTCGTCATCGACGTCTGGCACTGGACGCCGCTGGTCGTTCTCCTGAGCTACGCGGGGCTGCGCGCGATCCCGGACCCGTTCTATCAGGCAGCCCGGATCGACGGCGCCAGCCGGTGGGCGGTTTTCATCAACATCGAGCTGCCGAAGCTGCGCAAAGTGCTCGTGATCGCCATCCTGCTGCGGTTCATGCAGACCTTCATGATCTACACCGAGCCGTTCGTCGTGACGGGCGGAGGACCGGGCAACGCCACGACGTTCCTCTCGATCGATCTCGTCAAGATCGCGCTCGGCCAGGTCGATCTCGGCAACGCGGCCGCGATGTCGCTTGTCTACAACCTGATCACGATCACGCTCTGCTGGATGTTCTATACGATCATGACCCAGCTTGACCGCCGGAAGGACGCCTGATGCATCAGGGCGCCCTCCCCAAGGCGGCTCTCGCCTTCTACCTCGCGCTGCTGCTGCTGCCGATCTACTGGCTCATCAACATGAGTCTTCGCACCAATGAAGACATCATGTCGGGTCTCAGGTTCTGGCCCGCGCATCCGACCTTCCAGAAATATGCCGCGATCTTCAATGACCCGACCTGGGTGCACGCCTTCGGCGTGTCGCTCTCGTATGTGATCATCAACACGATCATCTCGCTGACGGTTGCGCTGCCGGCGGCCTACGCCTTCAATCGCTATCGCTTCATCGGCGACAAGCATCTGTTCTTCTGGCTGCTGACCAACCTGATGGCGCCGGCGTCGGTCTATGCGATGCCGTTCTTCAATCTCTATTATGCGCTGGGTCTGTTCGACACGGTCTGGGCCGTGGCGCTCGCGCATTGCCTGTTCAACGTGCCGCTCGCGGTCTGGATTCTCGAGGGTTTCATCGGCGGCGTCCCGCGCGAGATCGACGAGATGGCCGCGATCGACGGCTATTCCTTCCCGCACTTCTTCATCCGTATTTTCATGCCAATGATTGCGGGCGGAATCGGCGTCACGGCCTTCTTCTGCTTCATGTTCTCCTGGGTCGAGCAGTTGCTCGCGACAACGCTGACCGCGACCAACGCGCTGCCCTTCGCCGCCGTCATGACCCGGAGCTATTCCGCGTCAGGCATGGACTGGGCCCTGCTCTCCGCCGCTGGCGTTCTCACCATGATCCCCGGCGCCATCGTCATCTGGTTCGTTCGCAATCACATAGCCCGGGGCTTCGCCCTGGGCCGCGTTTGAGGAGCGACCCATGCAGGAGGCTTCGGGCTTCTGGGCTAACTTCAGCGCAAAATTCGCGTGGATGGCGTGGACGTGGCCGACGGCGATTTTTTTCGCGCTGATCGGCCTCGCGCTCATCACCCTGACGCTGCTCGCGGTCTATCGTCCCGAGACGCCGCGCAAGGGAATTCTCGGCTTTCCGACGACGCGCGGCGACCGCTTCTTCGTGTCGCTCCTCGGCGCGGCGTTCATCCATATTTTCTGGATCCGGTTTGGCGGCGGCGCTCTTTGGTATCCACTCGGCCTGTCCGTCCTCTTCGGCATCGCGATGTTCCGATTGGCCTGACGAGCTCTCAAGAACCGCTCGCACCGCGCGCGGAAAATCAGTGGAGGGAAACCATGGATGTCAAACGTCGTGATGTTCTAAAGGGAGCCGCCGCGACCGCCGCAGCCGCCGCAGTGGCCACGCCCGCCTTGCTGACGCCCACGCCCAGCTACGCCCAGCAGCTCGACGCGGCCAAGAAGTGGGTGGATGGCGAGTTTCAGCCGTCGACGCTGACCAAAGATCAGCAGATGGCGGAGATGGAATGGTTCGTGAAGGCCTCCCAGCCCTTCAAGGGCATGAAGGTCAGCACCGTCTCCGAAATTCTCAGCATTCACGAATACGAGTCGAAGACCCTGACCAAGGCATTCGCCGATATTACCGGCATCCAGGTCAATCACGAAATGATGGACGAGGGCCTGCTCGTCGACAAGATCGAGGTCGAGATCCAGTCGGGCAAGCCCATCTACGATTTCTGGATGAACGACTCGGACTTCATCGGTACGCATCCCCGCTACAACGACATCGTCGGCGGGTCGCTGACCGACTACATGGCGGGCGAAGCCAAGGAAATCACCAACCCGAACCTTGATTTGAACGATTTCATCGGCCTCTCTTTCGGCACGTTCACGGACGGAAAGCTCTATCAGCTGCCCGACCAGCAGTTCGCGAACCTCTACTGGTTCCGCTACGACTGGTTCCAGCGGCCGGAGATCAAGGAAGGCTTCAAGAAGCAGTTCGGTTATGACCTCGGGGTGCCGGTCAACTGGTCGGCCTATGAAGACATCGCCGAGTATTTCACCAACACGGTGAAGCAGATCGACGGCCAGCGCGTCTATGGCCACATGGATTACGGCAAGAAGGACCCGTCGCTCGGCTGGCGCTTCACCGACGCCTGGCTCTCGATGGCGGGCAATGGCGATCGTGGTCTGCCGAACGGCAAGCCTGTGGACGAATGGGGCATCCGCGCCGAGGATGGCATCCCACGCGGCTCCTCCATCAGCCGCGGCGGCGACGCGAATGGCCCCGCGTCCGTCTATGCGCTGACGAAGTTCATCGAGTGGCTGAAGAAATACGCTCCGCCGGAAGCCGCCGGCATGGACTTCCTGGAAGCTGGCGCGGTCCCGGGCCAAGGTCACATCGCCCAACAGATCTTCTGGTACAGCGCCTTCACGCACGCGCTGTCGCAGCCAGATTTGCCGGTCATGAACAAGGATGGCACGCCGAAGTGGCGCATGGCGCCGAGCCCGCACGGCGCGTACTGGAAGGACGGCATGAAGCTCGGCTACCAGGATGTTGGCTGCTGGACGCTGCTGAAATACGCGGAGCCCAATCGCATCAAATGCGGCTGGCTCTACTCCCAGTTCTGCGTGTCCAAGACCGTCACGCTAAAGAAATCGCTATTGTCGCTGCATCTGATCCGCGAGAGCGATATCTGGCACGACGCGATGACGGCGCTCGCGCCGAAAGTTGGCGGCCTGGTCGAGTTCTATCGCAGCCCGGCCCGCAAGCTGTGGACCCCGACCGGCGTGAACGTCCCGGAATACGGGAAGCTCGCGCAGGTGTGGTGGCAGAACGTCTCGAAGGCGATCTCCGGCGAAGTTACGCCTCAGCAAGCCATGGACGGGCTCGCCCGCGATCAGGACGCGATCATGGCCCGCCTCGAGAAATCAGGCGTGCAGGGCAAGCTGGGCCCGAAGCTCAACGAGCAAAAAGACCCTGAATACTGGTACGCTTTGGCCGAAAAGAACGGCCAGCTTGCGCCACAACGCAAGCTCGCCAATGAAAAGCCGCCGGGCCAGACCGTCGACTATGACGAACTGTTGAAGACCTGGAAGGCGCAGGCGCCCCACAAGTCGTAGCCAAGAAAATCGGGGCCGTGGAAGAACCACGGCCCCTCTGCTCTCAGAAGTCTTGTGACGAACGATTATTGGAAACGGCTCGACAGGTTTTTCGAACCCTGCAGCACGGAAGCGTCTGCTTCACGCGATATACTCGTGCAGCAACCGTCGTGCGCCTTTTCCTCGCCTCATATGCCATCGAGATCGTCGCGATGCTCACTTGGCTTTGACCGTACGGAAACCGTCGAGCGACCAGGCGCCGGGGCCGGCGACGGCGAGCGCCAGGAAGCCCCCTGCTATCGCGATGTTCTTCTGAAACTGGATCGCCTGATCGGCGTCCATGTGGAAGATGAGCGCTGTGAGCAAACAGAAGCCGCAGAGCGCGATCGCGGCCCACCGGGTCGTCAGCCCCAGCAGGACGAGCAGTCCGCCGCCCAGCTCGGTCAGGATGACGAGCGGCAACAAGGCGGAGGAAACGCCATGCGTGCGCATATAGTCCGCGACGCCCGCATAGCCGCCGATCTTCTCGACGCCTTCGACAATGAAGATATAGGCCAGCATTGCGCGCGCCACGACGAGAAGCGGCGCGGACCAGCGCCCAAGGAAAGCGAGATCCCTGTCCCAGCCTGCGCCGCCAAGCGGCGGCGCCGTGGAGGCCCCGCCGCGCAGCGATTTGGGAGAGCTAGAGCGCATGAGCCTTCTCCAGCGCTTCGGCGAGGTCTTCGTAATATTCGCAGTCTTTCGAGCCGCAGAGCTTCTCGATCGTCGCGAGTTGCTGCCTGGCGCGGTCGTACTCGCCTTGAATCACATAGGCCTCGCCGAGATATTCGCGCACCTGCGGGTAATTCGGATCGAGCTGCACGGATTTGAGGTAATAGGAGATTCCTTCGTCCGTTCGGCCGAGTTTGCGTGTCGCATAGCCGCGATAATTGAGGGCCCTCGGCGTCTCGGGATTATGCAGCATGTCGAGCACGTCCAGCGCTTCCTGATAGCGCTCGGCCTTGGCAAGCGCGAAAGCATATTCGGTGAGCTCCGGGTCAGGCAGCACGCCGCTGCGCTTCATCAGGCACTTGTGATGGCGCGCGTCCCACACCTTGCCGGGTTCGCAGGTCGTGAGGTCGGTCTGACCAGCGGGACGATGCGCGGCGCCGCCGCCTCCTCCTGCTCCTCCACCACCCCCTCCTGCTCCTGCTCCTGCTCCTGCTCCTGCTCCTGCTCCTGCTCCTGCTCCTGCTCCTGCTCCTGCTCCTGCTCCTGCTCCTGCTCCTGCTCCGCCGCCGCCACCGCCGCCGCCGCCACCGCCGCCGCCCCCTCCGGCCGCGAGCGCGGCGGGGGCGGCGAGCGCGAGGCCAATGATGAAGAGTCCGGAGAGAAGCGTGGAGCCTGGTTTGCGAGTGGATGCGGCCATGGGCAAAACCTTTCTCGTTCGAAGCCTTGACGCGCCCCGTGAACACCCTCCCGCGGATTTTATTCGCTCCCCCTTCGCTCCCGCCCTTCAAACGTGGTCTATAATGGCGGCATGGCAGAGACAGGTCCCAGCGAAGTGCGGGAGGGGCTGGAGCGCCTGTTGCCGCGCCTGTGGCGCTACGCGCTGGTGCTGGCGCGGGCGAGCGACGTCGCCGACGATCTCGTTCAGGCGACGTGCGTTCGGGCGATTGAGCGCGCGCATCAGTTCGTGCCCGGAACAAGGCTCGACCGTTGGCTCTTCGCGATCCTCCGCTCGATCTGGCTCAACGAGATCCGCGCCCGTCGCATCCGCGAGGGCGGCGGCTTCGTGGCGGCGGAGGATGTGCTCGCCTTCGACGGGGCGCAGCAGATCGAGACGAATATTTTCGCCCAGGAAGTGTTGGAGGCTATAGGTCGATTGCCGGAGGTCCAGCGCGAGACGGTGCTGATGGTTTATGCGGAAGGATATTCTTACGCCGAGGCGGCGAGCGCCCTCAGCGTCCCTATCGGGACCATCATGAGCCGCCTGGCCGCCGCGCGGGCGACGCTCGCCGGGCTCAAGCGGGATTAACGGGGACATGAACGACGCCGACGCCGACCTCATTGCGCTGATCGATGGCGAACTCGACGAGACCCGCGAACGCGCGCTTCGAGACCGCATCGCCGCGGACGCGTCTCTGCGTCAGCGGTACGAGATCCTGCGTGACCAACGCGCGGCGATCGGCGCTGCGCTCGACTCGCTCCTCCCTCAAGCGCCGATCGCGCGGCTGAAGGCGTTCATTCCGCCCGAAGCGCCGCCACGCCCGGCGCGGCGTTTCGCGGGTCTGGCGCTGCGCGAACTCGCCGCCGGTCTGATGATCGGCTTCGTGCTCGCTGCGGCGACCATGTTCCTCATATCTCGGGGCGGCGCGGAGGACGACTGGCGCTCCGCCGTGGTCGACTACATGGCGCTCTACACCGACGAGACCTTCGCGCAAATTCCGGTCGACCACGATGTTCGCGCGCAAGAACTCGGTTGGGTCGGAACGAGGGTCGGCGCCAAACTGACGCCCGAGTTCGTCGCCCTGCCGGGACTTGCCCTCAAGACCGCCTTCCTTCTCGCCTATGAGGGCACGCCGCTCGCCGAGGTCGTGCAGACGGACCCGAAGGGCGCCCCGGTTCTCTTCTGCGTCATCGCAAACCGTGCGGCTGACGCCGCCCTGAAGTCGGAAAGGCGGGACGGATTCTCGCTCGCCTTCTGGTCGAGGAACGGCAAAGGCTACCTTGTGATCGCCGCCCTGCCCGAGACGCAGGTCGCGGACTATGCGCGCGCACTGGAAGCGCGGTTTTGAAAACAGGCGTTAACGGCGTCCTGTCTTTCGCGCCGCCTGCCGGTCCGAGCGACTTTATCCCCGCGACGGTTTGCCCTCAGTCGCGCGAGATTGCGTGACCCGCCGCGGCGCCGCTCTCCCGCGCGACCGCTGGATCGGAGAGACAGCGAATCTGCTCCATCGAAAGAGCTCGCGGCGCGCTCCGGATCGCTGCCGAGCACGGTGTCGTAGTAATGGAACGACTCGAACTCGACGCTCATGTCACCGTCGTAGCCCGTCTCATGGAGCGTGGCGAAGAACGCCCTCCAGTCGACGCGGCCTTCTCCCAGCAGAGGGAACAGGAAACGCTCGCCCTCGGCGGTCCCCACGGCATCCTTCAGATGGACGTGCTTGATGCGCTTCTTCGAAGCCCACTGGCGAATGACCCAGCCGACGTCTTCGATGCCGACCAGCACGTCGTGTGATGGATCGTAATTCACGCCAAGGCGGGGACTGTCGAAGGTTTCGATGAGGTAGTTCGTCGTGAAGAAGTTGTGGCACACCATTCCCCACACGCCCTCGACAGCAAGGTCGACGCCAAGCGCCTCGGCCCGCGTCACGAACGTCTCGTAGCCTTTGAGGATGCGGTCCCAGGCTGCGGAGTAAGAGATGTCCTTGCCGACGACCGGCGCCTTCGGATTCCAGCGCGCCGGGCCCGTGAACAGATTGAGAGGCGGCGGGGACTCGACCTCGCTCGCAGTTTCGATGGCTGCGATCACGATATCGACGCGGCGCTCGAACAGAGCGTCGTCCGTGGTCACCAGGTCCTGCTGGATCACCAGTTCGCCCGTGCGCATCCCAAATCGCTGGGGCAGCCCGATGAGCCCGATGAGTTCCCTGCGTGGCTTGGCCGCAACGTCGAAATGCGAGAGGGTCCAGCCGACGGCGCCATATCCGATGCGCGCAAGACTTTCGCAGACGGCCTCCGGCGCCATCGACTGATAGCCGAGATTGGCCATGTACTCGAGCTTCACGGCTCGTCACTCCGAAAAATAGCGATAGTCGCGATAGGTGAAGCGCGGCTCATATCCGAGCTTCTCCTTCACGGATACGATATCGAAAAACGGCGCGTATGGATTCTTCTCGTAGTAGCCGGGTCTCGCGACAGGCGGCGCCGATCCCCAGATCGCCGCGGCCTGCTCAAGCGTCGTGCGCTTTGTGTACAGGGCGTTCAGAGTGTCCGGGGCATGGGCGAAGAACACGGCATAGGGAAAGTCGGGGGCGGCCGCTGCGACATCGTAGGAGAGCGCGCTTTCCATGATCCCCGCGACGTCCTGCGGCATCACATAACCGCCCATCCAGTCGGCCGTCGACTCGACGCCGCGATTGGAAAGCGCGACCAGGAACTCGTCCTTGCATCGCTTTTCGAGCAGCACGTACAGGAGGCGGATCGAGAGCGTCGGAATGCGGAACGCGCGCGCATATTCCTCGAACAGGCGCTCGCCGAAATATTTCGACAGGCTGTAGCTCTCGTGCGGCCAGCACGGATGGTTCCCGTCGATCGGCAGATACTGCGGCTTGTGTTTGACCCGCCGAATGCCGAAACCCAGCCCGGAGTCCGAGCCGGCGTAGATGACTTTCCGCACGCCCGCCTTGCGGCTCGCCTCGGCGACCGTGTAGCAGCTCAGCACGTTGGTGCGCAGAATCTCAGGGCCTTTCTCGACGAAGGAATTCGGAATGGCGGCGAGATGAATGACGGCATCCTGCCCTCGCACGACGGCGTCGGCCGCATCCTGATCGGTGAGGTCGCACGCAATCCACTCGACATCGCCGGAGCGATCCTTCGGCTCCGGGACCCGTATGTCGGCAACCCGCACGCTGTGCTTTTGACGGAGATGCTCGACAATTGTCTCGCCGACTTCTCCTGTCCCGCCCGTGACAAGGACCTTCACGGTCTCCTCCCCTTGTATTGCCGCCGATGGCCCTCGGCGCGCGAAAGATCGAACCCATTCCGGCCGCTCCTCGCCTTGATCCTGGACAAGGCGAAACGACGAGAGGCCCTCAACGTATAGCCTCGCCGCTCGCGCCAAAGAGATGGCACGCGGCGGCGTCGAGGCGGAGGCCAACGTCGGCGCCGCGCATCAGCGGCGACTTGCCCGGCGCGACCACGATCAGGAGATCCGGCACGCCATCGACGGCGACATGGACGAGGCTCTCCGACCCCAGATGTTCGACGACCGCGACCCTACCGGCGAGATGGCCGTCCGCCGATTCCGCAATCGTGGCCGCGTCCGGGCGGAACCCGAGGACGAGCTTCTCGCCGAGCGCTGCCCGGCGCAACCCCCGGCAGCTCGATCGTGCCTCCCCGCGGCAACGAGAGCGCGAGCCTGCCGGCCGCGCTGGCGGCCGACACATCGACAAAGTTCATCCTGGGTTGGCCGAGGAATTCCGCGACGAAGCGGTTGGCGGGCCTTTCGTAGAGATCGAGCGGCGAGCCGATCTGCTCAACGCGCCCCTGATTCAGGACCACGATGCGATCCGCCAGAGTCATAGCCTCCACCTGATCATGGGTGACATAGATCATGGTGGCGCCGATCTCGGCGTGCAGCCGTGCGATCTCGACACGCATCTGAGCCCTCAATGCGGCGTCGAGGTTCGACAGCGGCTCGTCGAACAGGAAGACCTTCGGCTTGCGGACAATGGCCCGTCCAATGGCGACGCGCTGGCGCTGGCCGCCGGAAAGCTGCTTGGGCTTGCGCTCGAGAAGCGCCTCGATCTGCAGGATGCGCGCGGCCTCCGCGACGCGCTTCTCCACTTCCGCCCGCGGCGTTCCGCCCATGCGCAACGCGAACGCCATGTTCTCGTGAACGGTCATGTGCGGGTAAAGCGCGTAGGACTGGAAGACCATCGCGACCCGACGATCGCCCGGCGGCAGGTCGGTCACGTCGCGCCCATCGATCGCGATGCGCCCGCCGCTGATCTCCTCGAGGCCGGAGACGATGCGCAGCAGCGTCGATTTCCCGCAGCCGGAGGGCCCGACGAACACCACGAACTCGCCCGATTCGATCTCCAGGTCGACGCCCTTGACCACTTCGATCGGGCCGAAGGTTTTCCTTACGCCCTGCAACTCGACGAAGCTCATCCCTTCACCGCCCCCATGGTCATGCCGCGAATGAAGTAGCGCTGGAAAAACAGGAACACGATCAGCGTGGGGAGGCTGGCGATGAGCGAAAGCGCTCCCTGAATGCCCCAGGCGACCGAGTACTGACCCCGCAGAAAGACAATGCCGACCATGATCGTCCGCTTGTCGTCGCTTTGGGTGAAGATCAGCGGCCACAGGAAATCGTTCCAGATCCACGTGAATTGAAGCGTCGCGAGGACGGCGATCGCCGGCAGGCTGATCGGCAGCGCGATGCGCGTGAGCGTCTGCCATTCGCTGACGCCGTCGACGAGGGCGCACTCGCGCAATGCGTTCGGCACCGTCGAGAAGAAGTTGCGCATCAGCAAGGTGCAGATCGGAATTCCCATCGCCGTATGCGTGATGATCAACGCCCAGAGCGTGTCGAGAAGGTGCAGCGCGTCGAACAGCCGGAAGAGCGGGATCAGCACGATCTGCGGCGGAAAGAACATGCCCGACACAATCGCCAGGAACAGCAGCTCGCTGCCCCGGAAGCGGAGCTTCGCGAAGACCCATCCGGCCAGGACGCCGAGCGTGATGGACGCCGCCGCGGCGGGCGCCGCCACGAGCAGCGTGTTCAGCAAATAGACTCCGACGGCGGGATTGGTCAGAACCTCGACGAAGTTCCCGAGGTAGAGGTTCGTCGGGATCGACCAGAATTGCCCGAGAGAGATCTCGCGGTTGGTCTTGAAGGCGGACAGAATCACGCCCAGGGTCGGCGTGAGAAAAAGCGCCGCGAGGACGATCAGGCATGCGAAGAGAGCCGCGCGCCCAGGGCGGAAGCCTCCCCGATCCCCGCCGAGAACAGCGTCAGTCATAGATTTCGTCCACTTTCTTGAGCTGGCGGAAGTAGACAAAGATGATGGAGAGGGCGATCAGGAACAGGACGACGGAGATCGCGCTTCCGTAGCCCATGCGATATTTCCTGAAGGACTCCTCGTACATGAGGAAGGCGAGGGTCGCCGACGAGTGGAACGGCCCGCCGCCGGTCATGACATAGAGAATGTCGAAGCCCTTGAGCGCGCTGATCATCGAGAGCGCGACGACGACCACGGTGGCGGGGCGCAGCATCGGAAGCACGATGTGCACGGTTTGCTTCCAGCGGCTCACGCCATCGACTTCGGCCGCTTCGATCAGGTCGCGAGGAATGGACGTAAGGCCGGCGAGGAAGATCACCATCGCGAGTCCCGTCTGCTGCCACGACCAGGCGACGATCACCGAGCCGAGCGCCGTGGAGGGCTCCGCAAGCCACGCGAAATTGAAGCGGCGGACGCCAAGGACATGCGCGATCCCCGTATCGAGGAGCCCCCATCCGGGTTGGTAAATCCAGATCCAGATCTGTCCGACGACGATCGCCGAAAGACAGATCGGAAGATAGAAGATCGACTTGAATATCTTCGAGCCGCGAAGGCCGACATTGAGGAGAAGCGCGAGGACGAGCCCGAGAAGCGTGGGAAAAATGAGCGCGGCGACGATCCAGATCGCTGAATTCGCGATGGCGCGGAAGAACTCGGGATCCGTGAGAACCTTCGCGAAATTTGCGAGGCCGACGAATTTTGGCTCCGAAGTCAGCCCGTTCCAGTCGGTGACGCTGTAGCGGAACGAGTCCAGCAAAGGCCAGACGACGAAGACCGTAAACACAAGCAGCGTGGGCGCCAGCAGGACGACGCGCCAGAAGATGTTGCGATGCCGATTTGTCACGGTTCCGGCTCTCGGGGATCAAGCGGCGAAAACGCGGCTCTCGGCTGCGCCGCAAACAAGCGATCCGCGGACGGACCGGCATTCGACTGCCCGTCCGCCCGCGGCTCAGCCTTGAGCCTACTCTTTCTTGAAGGCGTCGGCGGCGGCCGCCTGAGTCTCCGTCAGCAGGCCGTCGATGTTCGAGGAGTCGGACAGGAACTTCGCGAACATGTTCAGCCCGACCTCGGCGACCGGGGGAGGCGTCGCAAGATCATAGTTGAACGCGTAGGTCGCGGCCGCCGTCACATATCCAAGCGCCTTCTGCTGAACCGGCGTATAGGACGCCTGACCGACGTTCACGTTCGGCGAAAGCGCGCCCTGCGCCTTGGCCCAGTTGGCCTGGAGCGGTTCGTTGGTGATGATCAGCTTGAGGAAGGCTTGGGCGGCGTCCGGATGGGCGGCGTTCTTCGCCATGACGAAGCCGTCGACCGGGCCCACGACCGCGGTTGGGACTTTCGGATCGATGGTCGGGAACGGGAAGACGTCATAGTCCTGAACCGGCTTCAGTCCGGCGTTGTTCCAGTAGGCGGTGATCCAGGTGCCCATCAGCGTCATGGCGGCGTCGCCGCGGCTCACCTGGTCGGCGGCGTCCGTCCAGTCGTTCGCGTTCGAGTTCGGCGCAAAGCAACCCGCATCGATGAGGCTCTTCCAGAGCGCCATCGCCTTCTTGACCTGCGGGTCGGTGTAGGACGCCTTCCCCGCCATCAGGTCCGCCCGATATTGCGCGCCGGCCGTGCCGAGCACGAGGTAGTCGAACCAGAACTGCGCCGGCCAGCGGTTTTTCGCGCCGATCACGATCGGATCGACGCCCTTCGACTTGAGCGTCTTGCAGGCGCCGATAAGCTCGTCCCACGTCTTCGGCATCTCGGAGATGCCCGCGTTCTTCATGACTTTCGGATTGTAGAAGAGGCCGGCGTAATGATAGCCGATCGGGATGAGGTAGCGTTTCCCGTCATAGGTGGTGGCGGCGGCCGCGATGGGCTTCGCCACGACCGAGCCGAGGTTGTCCTTCGCCCACATGTCGTCGAGGGACGCGAGCTTGCCCGCGTTCACCATGAACTGGGTGCGGGCGCCTGCCCAGTAGCTGAAGACATCGGGCAGCTTGTCGCCGGCGGCGCGCACCATGATGCCGGTCTTGAAATCCTCATGGCCGATCGGGCTGTCGACGACGGTCGTGCCCGTCTCCTTCTTGAACTCGGTGAAGAAGGCCTGGATGCCCGCCAGTCCGATGTTGCCGGTGAAATAGTGCGAGACGGTCATTTCGCTGTCCGCCGCGGCCGCAGGCCCTGACGCAAGCTGGAGAGGCGCGGCGAGCATCGCCACGCTCAGAGCGGCGCCAATGGCTTCGAACATTCTCATGCGCTTCCTCCCTGACCAAAGAGACGATCAAGTTGCCATTATGGCAATTTGCTTTCGATCATCTTGCGTCTTTTTCCGCCATGTGCTCATTTGTGTCAACAACATTGTTGGTCAATAGGATCCTGACCAGCTTTTGTTGCCTATATCGCAACAAACGACTGAAAGGTTGCCGATTCGGCAACCCATGGGGCGAGACCGAACCGGAGAGGAGGGACAGCATGCGTGTCGTCCAGACCCTGCAGCGCGGGTTGGCCGTTCTCGATTACATGGCGCAGTCGCTTGAGCCGGTGCGCGCCACCGACGTCGCCGAGCGCTTCGCCTTCGACAAGGCGAATGCGTCGCGCCTTCTCACCACCCTGCATGAATCCGGATGGATCCGGCGGAGGGACGACAGACGTTACGTCCTCGGCTCCAAATTCAGGGCGGGCGACAGCAAGTCGCTCGAAAGCCTGCTTGCGCTTCGCGAGCAAACGCATTCGCTGCTCGAGAGCCTGGTCGAGATTTCGGGCGAGTGCGCGCACATGGCGGTCTGCGTCGGCGAGAAGGTCTGGTACCTCGACAAAGTGGCTTCGCCCCAGGTGCTGCGCGTCGACCATCCCGTAGGCGCGCTGGCGCCGCTTCATTGCACGGCGCTCGGCAAGGTCTTCCTGGCGTTCGGGCAACAGCCGCTGCCCCGCGAGATGGAGCGGTTCACCAGTCGCACCCTGACCGACGCCGCAGCGGTCGAAGCCGATCTCCGTGCGGCGCGGCGCGACGGCTTCGCCAGCGACGACGAGGAATTCAGCCCCGGGGTGCGCTGCGTCGCCGCGCCGATCCGGCGAACCGACGGCTCGGCCGTGGCGGCCGTGGGCCTGTCGGGCCCCTCCGTGCGCGTCGACGCCAGGAGGCTCAATGAACTCGGCCGACTGCTGCGCGATCGGTGCAGGGCGGTCATTCCCAACGAGGAGAACAGGGAGTGAGAAAATCGCTGGACCGCGTACGCGTCGGATTCATCGGCGCCGGACGCATCTCGGACCTGCACGCGCTTGAATATCAGGCGAATCCGGACGCCGAGATCGTCGCCATCGCCGACGTCGACACAGAGCAGGCCTCGGCCCGCGCGAGGGCATGGGGATGTCCGGACGCGCGAATCCATTCGGACTATCGCGTCGCTGCTCGATGACCCGCGCGTCAACACTGTCGAGATCCTTCTGCCGCACCACCTGCACGCCGAGGCCGCGATCGCCGCCCTCGATGCGGGCAAGCACGTATCGCTGCAGAAGGTGATGACGCGCACGATCGAGGAGGCGGACAGGGTGGTCGCGCGGGCGGAGGCCTCGCCCGACCTCGCTTTCAAGGTGTTCGAGAATTTCATTTTCTACCCGCCGATCATGAAAGCGAAGGAGCTGGTCGACGGCGGCGCGATCGGTGATCCCGTAACCATCCGCATCAAGAGCAACCCCGGCAAGAGCCGCACCGCCTGGAGCGTGCCGCCGGCAGCCTGGGCGTGGCGGCAGGACAAGGACGCCAACGGCGGCGGGCCGATCGCTTTCGACGACGGACACCACAAGTTCGCGATCGGCATGCACTTCATGGGGCAACCCGAGGAAGTGCATGCATGGATCGGCTCCAGCACCGCGCGCGACGGGTCGTCGCTCGACGCGCCGGCCCTGATCTCATGGAAGTTCGCCAAACAGCGCTTCGGCGTCCTGGAGATCGCATATTCGCCGGACCTTGAGATCATCACCGAGCACTACGCTCAGGACGACCGGGTCGAGATCACCGGCACGCGCGGCGTCATCTGGGTGAACCGTGGTCACGGCCGCACGATCGACGGCCCGCCCCTCACGCTTTACGCAGATGGAAGAACGGAGAGCTTCGGCTTCCCCGACGCCGAGATCGGGTGGCAGGCGAGCTTCGTCCATTCCGTCCGGCACTTCATCAATGCGCTGAGGAGCGGCGATTCGCCGGCGCTCACGGCCCAGCAGGGGCGCGAAGTGCTGCGCTTCACGCTGGCCGGGCAGCTCTCGGACACGTTGGGCCGCGCGGTGCGCGTCGACGAAGTGGGTCGTCCGCCCAATGACGGGAGGCCGTCATGAGCCCGCGGCTGGACCAGGCGACCGCCGAAGCGGAGGCCAGGCGACGCGCGGCCGCCGTCGCACAGGCCGGGAGCGTCGAGGCGGCGCTCGCCTCCGGCGCGCTCCCGGAGATCGTCACCGTGCCGCTCGTCGAGGCGCTGGTGCTGGGTCTCTTGAAGCAGGGCGTGCGCAAGTATCTCGCGATCTTCGGCCACGGCAACACGGCGCTCGCCGAGACGCTCCGAATTTACGAGGAAGCCGGCGTGACGCACACCTGGCAGTTTCGCAACGAAGTCGCCATGGCGCACGCTGCGACTCAGCTCTCCTGGCAATATGGGGAGATTGCCGCCGTCGTCGCGTCCATCGGCCCCGGCGCGCTGCAGGCGTTCGCCGGTTCGCTCGCGGCCGCGTCGAACGGAGTCGGCGTCTATCACATCTACGGCGACGAGACGACGCATGGCGAAGGCTACAACATGCAGCAGGTCCCGAAGCCGGAACAGGGAGCGTTCGGCCGGCTTACGGCGGTGATGGGCCGCAGCTACGTCCTGCACACGCCGCAGGCCTTGCGCGAAGCGCTGCGCCGCGGACTCGCGACCGTCAATCATCCGTTCAGGGCGGGCCCGTTCTATCTCGCGCTCCCCATCAATACGCAGCCCGCGATGGTGTCCGTGAATCTTGCCGCGCTTCCCGCGGCTCACGAGACGCCGCGCGTGGCGGCCGCGGATCCCGAGACCTTCCGCAAGGCGGCCGCGCTCATCGGCCAGCACAGTCGGATCGTCATCAAGGTCGGCGGCGGCGGCCGTCGCTTCGGAGACGGCATCCGGCGGCTTGCCGAGAGCGCCGGAGCCGCCGTGGTGTTGTCGCCCGGATCGGTCGGCGTGCTTCCGAACGCCCACGCTCAGAACATGCACGTCGGCGGTTCGAAAGGCTCGATCAGCGGTAACTTCGCGATGGAGAACGCAACGCTGCTGATCGCTGTCGGCACGCGCGCCGTCTGCCAATCGGATTGTTCCGGCGTCGGCTATCCGAACGCGCGCGCCGTCATCAACCTGAACGGCGACCTCGATGATCTGAGCCACTACAACAACACGCTCGCGATTCCCGGCGATATCGGCGCGAACCTCGATCGCCTGAACGCCAGCCTCGCCGAAACCGCTGCGCTCTCACCGGAGAAGAAGGCGTGGCTCGCCGCCTGTGCAGCGAAGAAGGCGGAGTGGATGCAGTTCAAGCAATCCCGCTTCGAGGCCCTGGCTCCCATCGACGATGTCTATCAGCGGCGCGTGATGACCCAGCCCCAGGCCGTGAAGGTCGCCGCCGATTTCGCCGGGTGAGGTCGGAGCCGTGAAGTTGTTCGACGCGGGCGACGTTCAGGCCAACGGATTTCAGATCGTCGAGGACGACCAGCCGTTCGAGACCTTCACCGAAACCGGCGCGTCCTACATGGGCTTTGCGACCGCGGCGCTGATGGCCTCGGCGATCGCCGATCAGCCGCAATATCCGATCGCGTTCTCGGGCGACGGCTCTTTCATGATGAATCCGCAGGTGCTTCTCGATGGAGCCGAGCACCATCTGCGCGGCACGCTCATCATCTTCGACAATCGCCGCATGGCGGCGATCTCTGGCCTGCAGAACGCACAGTACGGCGCGGAATTCCGAACGAACGACAGCGTGGCGGTCGACTATCTGCGCATTGCGAGCGCCTTCCCCGGAGTCCTGGCGCTGTCGGGCGGCGATACGCCCGAAACGCTGCGCCAGGCGCTCGCGACGGCGCGCGCCCACGACGGCCTGGCGGTCGTCCACGTCCCCGTCTACGCGGGCGACGACCCTGTCGGCGGCCTTGGCGTCTACGGTTCGTGGAACGTCGGCAGTTGGGTCGACGACGTCGAAGACCGATACCTTCGCACAACGATCTAGAGCAGGACCTCATGTACGAGCGCTTTGGGATTCTCGTCGACAACGCGTGGCGGCCAGCGGCCTCCCGCCGAACGCTTCCCGTGATCTCGCCCGTCAGCGAGGAGGTCGTCGGCGTCATCCCCGATGGCGGCATCGCAGACGCCGACGCGGTGCTCGCGAGCGCTCAGCGCGGGTTCGCTGCGTGGCGCGAAATCGCGGCGTGGGAGCGGGCGAAGGTGCTGCGGCGGGCAAGCGAGTTGCTGCGCGAGCGCAACGAGGCGATCGCGCATCTCATAAGCACCGAGACAGGCAAGCCGCTCGCCGAGGCGAGGGGCGAGACGACGGCCGCGGCCGACCAGTTCGAATGGTGCGGCGAGGAGGCGAGGCGGGTCTACGGGCATACGATCCCCGGCCGATCTCCCGGGCAGCGCGTATCGGTGATCTACCAGCCCGTCGGCGTATCCCTGGCGCTGTCCGCGTGGAATTTTCCCGCGCTTCTTCCCGCGCGCAAGATCGCGGCGGCGCTTGCCGCCGGCTGCTCGGTCATCGCGCGGCCGGCCTCGGAAGCAGCCGGGCGCCTGTTTCGAGATCGGTCAGGCGCTCATCGATGCGGGCGCCCCTCCCGGGGCGATCACGATCATCACCGGCCCCCCGTCGGAGCTGGTCGGACATTTCATCGCCTCGCCCGTCGTGCGCAAGGTCTCGCTCACGGGCTCGGTCCCTGTGGGCAAGAAGGTCCTCGCGCAATGCGCCGAGGGCATGAAGCGCGCGTCCATGGAGCTGGGAGGCCACGCGCCGGCCATCGTGCACCGCGACGCCGATCCTGCGGGCAGCGCCCGCGCCCTCGCCCTGGCGAAGTTCCGCAACGCCGGCCAGGTCTGCATTTCGCCGTCGCGGTTCTATGTCCACGAGAGCTTGCAACACGCGTTCGAACAGGCGTTCGTCGAGACGGCCCGCGCCATCGTCGTCGGCGACGGCCTCAAGGACGGCGTCGACATGGGGCCGATGATCCGGAAAGCGGGCGCGGAATCCGCGCTCGCGCTGATCGAGGACGCCGTCGGCAAGGGGGCGCGGCTGCTCCACGGCGGTCGCCGGCCGGTCCATCTCAACAAGGGCCATTTCATCGAGCCGACGGTGCTCGGCGACGTGCCGGACGACGCGCGGATCATGCGTGAGGAGCCGTTCGCCCCGGTCGCGCCGATCAGCGTCTTCCGCGACGAGGACGAAGTGCTCGCGCGCGCCAACGCGCTGCCCTTTGGGCTCGCCGCCTATGTCTTCACCAACGATGCCGAGCGGGCAAACCGGACGGCGGAAGGACTGGAAAGCGGCATGGTCGGCGTCAACGAGGTGCTGCTCGCCACGGCCGAAGCGCCGTTCGGCGGCGTCAAGGAGAGCGGATTCGGACGCGAGGGGGGAGCGCTCGGCATCCTCGAATATCTGGAGCCGAAGTACATCCGCCATCGGCTCCTGAAGACGGCTTGAGGACCGATATGACTGGAGAACTCTTCGCGGCGCGGCCTCACGCGCGGGCTCACGAACTACGGCGATCGGGCCTTTGCCGAATACCTTCGCAAGTCCTTCGCGAAGTCGATGGGCTATTCCGACGAAATGCTGGGCCGGCCCATCGTCGGCATCTGCTACACGCCGTCCGGCTTCAACAATTGCCACCGGCATTTCCCGGAGATGCTCGAGGCGGTCAAGCGCGGCGTGCTGGCGGAAGGCGCGCTGCCGCTGCCCTTCCCGGTCATATCGCTCGGCGAAGTGTTCCTCAGCCCGACAAGCCTGAAGTACCGCAACCTGATGGCGATGGACGTCGAAGAGATGATCCGCGCCCAGCCCATGGACGCCGTGGTGCTGATGGGCGGCTGCGACAAGACGGTCCCGGCCGAACTCATGGGCGCCGTGTCGGCCAACATCCCGGCGGTCATGCTGGTTGCCGGGCCCATGATGACCGGCCGCTACCGCGGGGAGCGGCTCGGCGCCTGCACGGACTGCCGCCGATTCTGGGCTGCCTATCGCGGCGGCGCCGTGTCGGCCGAGGAGATCGCCGAGGTCGAGGGCAATCTGGCCGTGACCGCGGGGACCTGCGCCGTCATGGGCACCGCCAGCACGATGGCCTGCATCGCCGAAGCGTTGGGAATAGCGCTTCCGGACTCTGCAACCGCGCCCGCGGTCCACTCCGACCGCTTGCGGATCGCCGAGGAGTCCGGCCGGACCGCCGCGCGGCTCATCGCGCAACCGGTGACGCCGCGCGAGCTTGTGACGCGAAAGTCGATCGAGAACGCGCTTCGGGTGCTGCTCGCCCTGTCCGGCTCGACCAATGCCGTCATCCACCTCACCGCGATTGCGGGGCGCGCAGGGATCGACGTGACGCTCGACGATCTCAACCGGCTCTCCGCCGACACGCCGACCCTGGTCGACCTCAAGCCGACCGGCGACAACTACATGGAGGACCTGCATGCCGGCGGCGGAATGGGCGCGGTGCTGGCCGAGCTGGCGCCGCTTCTCCATCTCGATACGCCGACGGTCACCGGCCAGACGCTGGGCGAGCGCCTCGCAAGGTCGGCCGGCCGATACGTGAATCGCGAAGTCATACGGGAGCGCGCCGCGCCGCTTTCGCCTGAGGGCGGCCTGATCGGCCTCTCGGGCACGCTCGCGCCTCAGGGCGCTCTCCTCAAGCGTGCGGCGGCGACGCCTGCTCTGATGGAGCACACCGGACGCGCGGTCGTTTTTTCGTCGCTCGAGGATCTCGCCGCCCGCATCGACGATCCGGCGCTGGACGTAACCAAAGACGACGTCCTGGTTCTCCAGAACGCCGGTCCTACGAGCCCGTCGGGCATGCCCGAGGCCGGCTACCTGCCCATCCCGAAAAAGCTGGCTGCGGCCGGCGTGAAAGACATGGTGCGGATCTCGGACGCCCGCATGAGCGGCACCGCATTCGGCACTGTCGTTCTCCACGTCGCGCCGGAAGCGGCGCTCGGCGGCCCGCTCGCGCTGGTGCGCACAGGCGACCGCATTGCGCTCTCGGCGTCGCGGCGGACGATCGACCTGCTGGTCGACGAAGCGGAATTGGAGCGCCGCCGCGCGGCGCTGCCGCCCCCTCCCCCTCCTTCCGGCCGGGGATACGATCTTCTCTATGCGCGATCGGTGCTCCCGGCGACCGAAGGCTGCGACTTCGACTTCCTGCGCGCCCTCTGAGGGGCGCTTCCGGGCAAGTATCCCCGGCATGTGCGGCTGAACGCGGGACGCCGACCCGTGGCTCTCTAATCCGGACATATCCTGTGCTACCGACAGGGAATTGACATTTTCTTGCCGGAATGGCCGGATGGCTGCATAATTATTTCCATGTCGGAGGCGAGCCGGCCGAATGAGGACGGCGCCAGCAGCGACGCCGCCTCTGTGGGGACGGCCGGGGACAGGGGCTGAACGCTGCCGGAAGGACCCAAAGACTCCTCCCTTCGCGGAGCTGACGATTGCCGAAGGCAGGCCGTTTGCGGAGCGAGAGGCGACGAGACGACGCTAAAATCGGACTTAAAGCATTGAAAACACTCAAATCGAAACGCTAAATTCCGCCGTCCAAGCCTCCCTTTCACGAGCCGCCCTTGAACGGAGGCCGCGCGGATGGCGAGGCTGGCGGGCTGACCTCTTCCGCTCCCGTCGAAGTTCTGAAGGCGTTGTGGCCTTCGACCTCAATCCAGTCCCGGAATGTTTGTGAAAGCCAGCCCGATCGGCTAAGTTGGCCGCGGGGGTTGGCCCCCGGTCCGGACGAGACCAATGGTTGGCTTTGGCGGCCCGAATCCCCATATTCCGTTAGAGCGCCTACGGGCCCAGACGGGATGTCACCAGAAAAGGCCACGTGCATGGATTTTCTCAAGCCACGGTCGCACCGCATGAATCGCCGCCGCCGAATTTACGAAGGAAAAGCGAAGGTTCTCTACGAGGGCCCGGAGCCGGGCACGCTGATTTAGCATTTCAAGGACGACGCGACCGCTTTCAACGCCAAGAAGCACGAGGTGATCGAGGGCAAGGGCGTCCTCAACAACCGCATCTCCGAATATATCTTCCAGCGCCTGAACGAGATCGGGGTTCCGACCCATTTCATCCGTCGCCTCAACATGCGCGAGCAGCTGATTCGCGAGGTTGAGATCATTCCGCTTGAAGTCGTGGTCCGCAATGTGGCGGCGGGTTCGCTCGCGACCCGCCTGGGTCTCGAGGAAGGGACGCAACTGCCGCGTTCGATCATCGAGTTCTATTACAAGAACGACCAGCTCAACGACCCGCTGGTTTCGGAAGAGCACATCACGGCTTTCGGCTGGGCCTCGCCGCCCGAGATCGACGACATCATGGCGCTGGCGATCCGTGTGAACGATTTCCTGACCGGCCTCTTTCTTGGGGTCGGCATCCGGCTCGTCGACTTCAAGATCGAATGCGGCCGCCTCTGGGAAGGCGAGAACATGCGGATCGTGCTGGCCGACGAGATCAGCCCCGATTCGTGTCGCCTCTGGGACGTCAAGACCAACGACAAGCTCGACAAGGACCGGTTCCGCAAGGATCTCGGCGGCATGATCGAGGCCTATACGGAGGTCGCCCGTCGGCTCGGCGTCATGCAGGAGTCCGAGACGCCCCGCGCCGGCGGCCCGCGGCTCGTGCAATAAGGCGAGCCTTCGGCGGTGAGCCGCCGCGGGTATGCTTGAGACGTCAGCGTCCCCTCAAGGCCTTGAGGGGACGCTGTCGCTTCGTGCGGGAGGAAGAGGGGCATGGTCGCAAGGCCGGAGCCGATCGGCGGCGCAATTCACGCCCATCGTCACGACCATGACGACGACGATTCGACCTCCGACGCCGCGCTGCGGGTGCGGGCGCTCGAATCGCTGCTCATCGACAAGGGCTATGTCGACGCCGCCGCGCTCGACACGATCGTCGAGATTTATGAGACCAAAGTCGGCCCGCGCAATGGCGCCCGCGTCGTGGCGAAAAGCTGGGTCGATCCGGCTTTTCGCGACTGGCTGCGCGAGGATGCGACAGCGGCGATTGGATCGCTGGGCTTCGGCGGGCGGCAGGGCGAACATATGGTGGCGGTCTGGAACACTCCCGACGTCCACAATCTGACCGTGTGCACGTTGTGCTCGTGCTATCCCTGGCCGGTCCTCGGGCTGCCTCCCGTCTGGTACAAGTCCGCGCCCTATCGGTCGCGGGCGGTGATCGACCCGCGCGGCGTTCTTGAGGAGTTCGGCGTGTCCTTGCCGCCGGAAACCCGGATCAAGGTCTGGGATTCAACGGCGGAGATCCGTTACCTCGTCGTGCCGATGCGGCCCGAGGGAACGGAGGGATGGACCGAGGACCGCCTCGCCGCCCTTGTGACGCGCAACTCGATGATCGGCGCCGGGCTTCCGCTCGATCCGGCGGCGGTCGCCGCGGAGGCGGGCGAATGAACGGCGGTCAGGACCTCGGCGGCATGATGGGTTTCGGCCCGATCGTCCCCGAGCCGGAAGGAGCCCCTTACTTCCACACGGACTGGGAAAGGCGCGCCCTTGCCCTCGTGATCGGCGCCGGAGCGCTTGGCGAATGGAACCTGGACATGATGCGGCACGCGCGCGAGACGCTGCACCCGGTCGAATATCTGTCCTCCAGCTATTATGAAGTCTGGTTCAAGGCGCTCGAAAAGCTGCTCGTGGCGCGCGGCCTGGCGACGGCGGAGGAAATCGCCTCCGGACGCTCGCTTCACCCTTCGAAGAAGACGCAGCCGCCGATCAGTTCCGACGCGGTCGCGTCCATGCTCGCCAGGGGATCGCCCTATGACCGCGCGTCGAACGCTCCGGCGCGCTTCGCGGTCGGCGACGCGGTGAGGACGCGCAATATCAATACGACCGGACATAATCGCCTGCCGCGCTACGCCCATGGCAGGCGCGGCGCGATCGCACGCGTGCATGGCGTGTTCGTGTTGCCCGACGCCAACGCCTCGGGGCGGGGGCCAAGTCCGGAGTGGCTCTATTCGGTGCGTTTCTCGGGCGCCGAGCTCTGGGGCGAGAACAGCGACGGCGCCGTCGAGGTCGCGCTCGACGCATGGGAAAGCTATCTCGAGCCGGACGTCGCATGACCGCGCCGCGTGATCCCCACGACGGCTCTGTAGGCGCGGCCGACCCCCTCCCGCGCGACGACGGCCTGCTTTTTGACGAGCCCTGGCAGGCGCAGGCTTTCGCGATGGTCGTCGCGCTGCAGGACGCGAAGCGCTTCACCGAAAAGGAATGGGCGGACGCTTTGGCGCGCGAAATCGCCGCCGACCGGGCGACCGGCGCGCACGGCGCGAAAGACGCCTATTATCGCTGCTGGATCGCGGCGCTCGAAAGGCTTGCGATCGAGAAGGGCCTCATGACCCGCGAGGCCGTCGTCCTGCGCGAGGCGGCCTGGGATCGCGCGATCCGGGCGACTCCGCACGGCTCGCCAATTCTGCTCGCCAACGACCCCGAGTTCAAAGCGGGAAGTCCAGGGGTCTGACAGGGTCGTCGCGAAGCATTGTGTCAATTTGCGACAGACGCCGACCGGCCGGCCAATCGTAACCGCCTGTTAAGAAAATCCGTCTCAACTCGCAAGGGTTCTTTAACGCCTGCGCGACTCCGCGCAGGAAGCCTGAGGCGAGACGGAACCGGAATGCGGACCATTGCGTTTGTCACCCAGAAGGGCGGCTCGGGAAAGAGCACGCTCGCCTCGTCCCTGGCGGTGGCGGCCCATGAGGCGAAAGAGAAAGTCTGCGTCATCGACATGGACCCGCAGGGATCGCTCATGCACTGGGCGAAGACGCGGGCCGCATCCGACATCGCCGTGGTAGCCTCCGGAGCGGCCCGCCTGCCTGCGACCCTCGCCCGGCTCAAGGCTGGCGGCGTCACCCTCGCCATCATCGACACGCCCGGCGCCGAAGGTCCGGCGTCAGCGGCGGCGATGGTGGTCGCCGACCTCAACATCATTCCCTCGCGCCCCTCGATGTTCGACCTGTGGGCGAGCGCCAGGACCCGCGAGGCCCTCAGGGAGGTCGGCGCCGAGTTCGTCTTTCTCCTGAACCAGTGCCCGCCGGCCCAGCAGACGGCGCGGGTCAGGGACGGCGTCGAGACTTTGGAAGAGATGGGCGCGCTGATCTCGCCGCTCGTCCTGTCCCGCGTCGATTATCAGGAAGCGGCCCGGCTCGGCTGGGGCGTGAGCGAATTGAACCCCGGCGGCGCGGCGGCGGAGGAAATGCGAAGCCTCTGGCTCTCGATCCGGCGGCGGCTTCAGCGCGCAAGGCCCCGGACGGCGGCGCGCAAGGCGGCATAAGGTTTTTCGGCGCGAGGCCCTCCTCCCCACTCGCGCCTATCCTCGGCAGGACGTCCGCCCGGACGCCCTGCCATTTTTTCGAGGTCAGCCGCCGATCTGCGTGCGGATGGTCTGGCCGCCCCTGCGGATGGTCGAGATCCCACCAGCGGGCGCGCTCCGCGCACGCCTTCTCGAGGTCGCGGGTGGTGGCGATCTCTCGCCCGTTGACCCCAAGGACGACGTCGCCCTTCTGGACGCCGACCGCGGCCGCCGTCGAGTTGTCTCTGACCGAAGCGACCACGACGCCCTTCGGCGGCGCATCGAGCGACAGCTCCTCGATAACCGCGGGCGACAGATTCATCACCTCCGCCCCCTCGAAGGGCGAGGCGCCCCGGATCGTCAGCGCGTCGCGCGGCGGGATTTCGGGGGCGGCCATCAGATTCAGCGCGAGGTCGAGCGTCTTGCCGTCGCGCAGCACCGCGAGCTTCGCCGCGCCGCCGACCGGCTTCACGCCGAGGCGGAAGCCGACGCTCTGGGGGTCCTCGATCGTCTGTCCGTCGATTGCGGCGATCACGTCGCCGCGCTTGAGGCCCGCCGCCGCGGCGGGGCCTTCCTTGTCGACGTCCACCACCAGCGCGCCGGCCGGCCGCGCGAGGCCCAAATTCTCGGCGATGTCGTTCGAGACATTCTGCAGCGTCGCGCCGAGCCACGGCCGTTTGACGGTCTTGCCGCCTTCGCGGGCGGCGACGATCACGCCCTTCACCATATTGACGGGGATCGCGAAGCCGAGACCCATGTTGCCGCCGGAGCGGGAATAGATCATCGAATTGATGCCGACGAGCTTGCCGTCCATATCGACCAGCGCGCCGCCCGAATTGCCGGGATTGATCGCCGCATCCGTCTGGATGAAGAAGCCGTAGTCGCTCGCGCCGATCTGGGTGCGCGCCAGCGCCGAGACGATCCCCTGCGTGACGGTCTGCCCGACGCCGAACGGATCGCCGATGGCGATGACGAAATCGCCGACCTCGAGCTTGTCGGAGTCGCCGAGTTCGAGCACGGGAAAGTCGCCGTCGGCGCCCTTCATCTTCAGGACCGCGAGGTCGGTGCGCGGATCGGCCAGCACGACGCTGGCCTCGTATTCGCGCTTGTCGTTAAGGGCGACCCGGACGTCCGTCATACCTTCGACGACGTGGTTGTTGGTGACGACCAGCCCGGACTTGTCGATGATGACGCCCGAGCCAAGCGCCCGCTGCACCCGCTTGCTCTCCGCGCCCTCGCCGCCAAAGAAGCGGCGGAAGATCGGATCGTCGAAGAGCGGATTGCGCGGCATCGTCTGCACGCGCGACACATAGACATTGACGACCGCAGGCTGCGCCTTCTTCACGACCGGCGCGAGCGACAGGTGGACCTGGACTCGGCTGTCCGGAAGGACTCTTTCCGTCGTGTCGGCGAAAGCCGCGCCAGAGACGAGCGCGAGAATCACGACGAGCGCCAAACGAATCAAACCATCCTCCGGAGATGAGTGCGCCGACGATATGGGCGGCGCGGGATCGGGCTGCAAGCACAGCCGTTATGCGGGGGGCTAGCGCGGGAAGTGAGCAGGATCATGTCCGGCGCGGCTCCGCGACCGCGGCCGCAGCGCGGCAACTGGGAACCGCGCTAATATGGCGCGCCGCTCGCGATCACGCCGCCGCTTGTCAGAACGACCCAGTCGCCTCCGCGTCTCTCGATGCGCAGGACGCGTCCCGCCCCCGGAATGAAATCGCCGGGCGCCACTTCGAGCGTCCCATAGCGGCCGTCGACGACCGCCACCCCGCCCCGCACATCCTCGACGGCGTAGTCTTGCAGGACGCGGCCGGGGGCGACGGGCGGATCGAATTTGGCGGAAGGCTGCGCCCTCGCCGTCAGCGCGGAAGGCTTCGGGGCGGCGCGCGCGACGGGCTTGGACGGACTTGCGGCCGCGACGGCGGCTTGCTTCTCCAGCCTGTCGAGCCGTGTTTTGAGGTCCGCGATTTCCGACGCGGGCGCCAAGGCGGCTTGCTTCTCCAGTTTGTCGAGCCTCGCCGCGAGGTCGGGGCTTTCGGCGGCCGGCGCGGCAGCTTTCTTATCAAGCGCGTCGAGTCGCGCCGTAATCTCTGCAAGCCTGGTCGCGGAATTCGCATCGACTTCTTCGCCGAGCTTGTCGAGGCGCGCTCCATACTCGCGTTCGAGCTTGTCGAGCCGGGTCGTCGCCTGTGCGAGGGCGGCGCGAATATCGCTCATCTCGGAGCGCTCCGTCTCACCCCGGCCCGAGCCCGTGACCGATTTCACGAGCGCCTTTACGAGATCGACGACCTGGGCGGGAGCTTCGGCCACATGACCATAGGCCGCCGCGAGCGGTTCGGCCCTCTGTGAGACATAAACGGCCGCCACCCCGAAGATCGCCAGCAGCGCCAGCGAGACTCCCAGCAAATGAGGTCTCAGGCTTCGCTTTCCTGGCCTTTCCGCTCGCGGCGCGCGCGGGCGGTCCTCCGGATCCACGAAGGGAGCCGACTCAAGCGGCGGCGCCGCCGGCTTCTCTCGGGCTTCGCCCGGGGCCTCGGGCGCCGCGAGATCCTCCATCCCGGGCGCGAGCTTGGGCAACGCGAGCGCCTCGAACAGCCCCTGGGCCGCCGCGAAATCCTTGCGGTCGAGAGCCGCCAGAGCGCTGTCGATCGCCTCGGCGGCGTCCTTCCGGCCGAGCGCCTCGAAAAGCCGCCGGGCCGTCGAATAGTCCCTCCGATCGAGGGCCGCCAAGGCGCCCTTGAGCGATTGGGCCGCCTCCGGGCCGGATGACGCGACCGGAGCCGGCGAGGCGCCGGCTTGCGGCGCGCTCGCCTGATTGCCTCCACCAATTACCCCGGGCGTGGCGGCGTTGCCTGAATTCAAGTCGGCGTCCGACCCCATTGCATGCGTCCGATATTGTTGCCTCAGTTCCCTGCTGCCGGCCTAACGAAGCCTTAAGGGCTTTTTGCGGCGGACGGCGGATTCTTGTCGCGCCCACCCGCCGACCCGGCCATGCGCCGAGCCATCGACGCAAAAAGGGCGGCGCCGAAGCCCCGCCCTTCATGAAAAGTCTGGCGCTGAAACCCGCGCCGCTTCAGCTCTGCGCGTCCGCCGCCCGAACCGGGCCGGAATCCTTGCCCTTCGCGTCGACGTCGCGGTCGACGAATTCGATGACCGCCATCGCGGCGTTGTCGCCCTGACGGAAGCCGGCCTTCATGATCCGGGTGTAGCCGCCGTTGCGAGCCTTGTAGCGGGGCCCGAGCACGTCGATCAGCTTCTTGACGAGTTCCGGATCGCGCAGGCGCGAGATCGCGATGCGGCGCGCGTGCAGGTCGCCCTTCTTGCCGAGCGTGACGAGCTTCTCGACCACCGGGCGAAGGTCCTTCGCCTTGGGCAGGGTCGTCATGATCTGCTCATGCTTGATGAGCGCCTGGGCCATATTGGCGAACATCGCCTGGCGATGCTCGGCGGTGCGGTTGAAACGGCGCTTCGCGCGTCCGTGATACATGGCGGTCTCCTTCTTGGGTCTCTCGGCCGCCGTGCCAAGGAACGGCCGCTCTTTGAAAGGCAGTCGGCAAATAGGCAGTAGGCAACAGGGCAAACGCCACTGCCTATTCCCTATTGCCTCAGTAATGCTCCTCGAACCGCTTGGCGAGGTCCTCGATGTTTTCCGGCGGCCAGCCGCTGACTTCCATGCCGAGATGCAGACCCATCTGCGCCAGCACTTCCTTGATCTCGTTGAGCGACTTGCGGCCGAAGTTCGGCGTCCGCAGCATCTCGCCCTCGGTCTTCTGGATGAGGTCGCCGATATAGGTGATGTTGTCGTTCTTCAGGCAGTTGGCCGAACGCACCGAAAGTTCGAGCTCGTCGACCTTCTTGAGCAGCGCCGGGTTGAAGGCGAGCTCGGGGATCGCGTGCTGCGCCTCTTCGCGGCGGGGCTCCTCGAAATTGACGAACACGGCGAGCTGGTCCTGAAGGATGCGCGCCGCATAAGCGAGCGCGTCCTCGGGCGACATCGCGCCGTTGGTCTCGATCGTCATCGTGAGCTTGTCCTTGTCGAGATCCTGGCCTTCGCGGGTCGGCTCGACGCGGTAGCTCACCTTCTTGACCGGGGAGAACATGCTGTCGATCGGCAGGAGGCCGATCGGCGAATCCTCGGCCCGGTTGCGCTCGGCCGGGACATAGCCCTTGCCGGTCGTGACCGTGAATTCGATCCGCAGGTCCGCGCCCTCGTCGAGGGTGCAGATCACGAGATTCGGGTTGAGGACGTGGATGTCGCCCGTCGTCTGGATGTCGCCGGCGGTGACGACGCCCGGACCGCGACGCTTGAGCACGAGGCGCTTGACGCCTTCGCCCTGCATCCTGATCGCGATGTCCTTGACGTTGAGCACGATGTCGACCACGTCCTCTCGGACGCCGGGAATCGACGAGAATTCGTGCAGCACGCCGTCGATGTGGATCGAAGTGATCGCGGCGCCCTGAAGCGAAGAGAGCAGCACGCGGCGCAGCGAATTGCCGAGCGTCTGGCCGAAGCCGCGCTCGAGCGGCTCGGCGACCACGGTCGCGATGCGGCGCGTGTCCTCGCTCTGCGTCACTTCGAGCTTCTTCGGCTTGATGAGTTCTTGCCAGTTCTTCTGAATCACGGGGCCAAGCCCTCCATTCAAATGGATGAACGCCTCCCCGGCCGGGGAGCCGGAAAGCCGTGACCGCGCGCCCGAAAAGGGGCGCGCAGGACAAACCTTAGACGCGGCGGCGCTTGCGGGGGCGACAACCGTTATGCGGGATCGGCGTCACGTCGCGGATCGAGGTGACCGTGAAGCCCGCCGCCTGAATGGCGCGCAGCGCCGACTCGCGGCCCGAGCCCGGGCCCGAAACCTCGACCTCGAGGGTGCGCATGCCATGCTCGGCGGCCTTGCGGACCGCGTCCTCGGCGGCGATCTGCGCCGCGAAGGGGGTCGACTTGCGCGACCCCTTGAAGCCCATCGTGCCGGCCGACGACCACGAGATCGTATTGCCCTGCGCATCGGTGATCGTGATCATCGTGTTATTGAACGTGGAGTTCACATGCGCCACGCCGGACACGATGTTCTTGCGTTCGCGGCGGCGGACGCGGGTTGCTTCTTTCGCCATATTCTAACGATCCTTCAGTCGCGCGGAGGCCGCGCGGAAATTCCTGTTGCCCGGATTACTTCTTCTTGCCCGCGATGGGCTTCGCCTTGCCCTTGCGGGTGCGGGCGTTGGTGTGGGTGCGCTGGCCGCGAACCGGCAGCTGCTTGCGGTGCCTGAGGCCCCGGTAGGCGCCGAGGTCCATCAGCCGCTTGATGTTGATCGCCACCTCGCGGCGGAGGTCGCCTTCGACCATATAGTCGCGGTCGATGGTTTCACGAATCTGGAGGACTTCCGCGTCCGTCAGCTGGGAAACGCGCCGCTCGGGCGGGATGTGAACCTTCTCGACAATCTCTTCGGCCTTCTTCGGCCCGATGCCGTGGATGTACTGAAGCGCGATCACGACGCGCTTGTTGGTCGGAATATTGACGCCAGCGATACGAGCCATTCGCCCATGCTCTCCATTTCGGCGGCGCGCATCGCGCTCCGCGGGGTCAAAGCGTCTCGACGTCCGGTGGAGGCCGGCCCCTGCCGAGAATCCCTCAAACGCAAAAAGTCCCTGCGCTCGAAATTTGGCGCCGGGACCCAGACTGCGTTCGGGATGGCGCGGATTTAGTGGGATTCGGGCAATTGTCAAGAAGAATCGTCAGGACGGGGAGAGCCGGCCCTGCGGCGTCCTCGGACGGGCCACGGCCGCAGCCCAGGATCGCGTTGACGATCGTCCGGAAAACGACGTCGCGGCCAAGCGGCGCAAAAAGGTCTCCGACGGTCCGGCGTTTCGCATGGAAAGCCGTCGTCGTCCTCTCGCACTTTCGCCGAAATGCCTTTATAGCGCGTGCCGCGCCGCAGCCTCACGCGTTCCCATCGCCGGCCTACCGGCGAACCGCCGCAACGAGGAAACCCCAAAGGAACCGCAATGACCCGAATGCTTCCCGCGCATCTGCGCTCGATCGCCGCCGCATGCGCGCTTGGCGTCGGCGCGACGTTCATCCTTGCCGCCCCCGCCTGGGCCGACCCCAAGATTCTCGCGAAGGTGAACGGCGAGCCGATCACCGATCAGGACGTGGCGGTCGCGCTGTCCGACATCGGCCCCGGCCTGCCGCAGAAAATGGAGCCGGCCGCCCGTGAGAAATATGTGCTCGATTATCTGATCGATCTGAAGCTCGCGGCCAAGAAGGCCGAGGCCGACAAGCTCGACCAGTCGCCGAGCTTCGCCGAGAAGCTCGCCTATTATCACGACAAGCTCGCGATGGAGGCCTATCTGGCTGCGGTCGGCAAGGAGGCGGCTACCGAGGAGAACGAGCGCAAGGCCTATGACGAGGCCGCGAAAGCCGAGCCCCCGCAGGAGGAGATCCACGCCCGCCACATCCTCCTGCCGACGGAGGACGAGGCCAAAAAGGCGCTCGCCCGCGTCAAGGCGGGCGAGGACTTCGCCAAGGTCGCGACCGAGCTTTCGAAGGATCCCGGCGGTCAGGGCGGCGATCTCGGCTGGTTCACGAAAGACCGCATGGTGCCGGAATTTTCCGAGGCCGCCTTCAAGTTGAAGCCAGGCGAAGTGTCGGAGCCGGTTCACACCCAGTTCGGCTGGCACATCATCAAGGTCGAAGGCACGCGCACGAAGACCTTCCCTCCCTTCGATCAGGTGAAGGATCAGGCCGCCCGCTACGTCACGCAGAAGGCCCAGAGCGAGGCGGTGAGCGCGCTGCACAGCGCGGCGAAGATCGAGATGTTCGACGCCAACGGCAATCCCGCTGCCCGAGACGCCCGCCGCGGCTCCGGCCTCGAAGGCGCCCTCGGCTTCGGAAGCGCCCGCCGGCGCCGACAAGTCGAAATCGCCCTGATCCCGACCGTCTGACCTCAAAGGCGCGGAAGCGGGCGGCAAGCCCGCTTCCGGCGCAGGAAACCAAAACCGATGGCCGCGCCCGCCCCGCTCTCCCCGCTCGCGCCGAAATCCTATCCGACCCTGCCGCCGATCGCTGGCGTCCGCTTCGCGACCATCGCGGCGGGCGTGCGCTATACCGGCCGCACGGACGTGATGATGGCGGTCTTCGACGAGCCGGCGGCGGTCGCGGGCGTGTTCACCCGGTCGAAATGTCCCTCGGCGCCGGTGGACTGGTGCCGCGCCCATCTTTCGGGCGGAAAGGCGAAGGCGCTTGTCGTGAATTCCGGCAACGCCAACGCCTTCACCGGACACAAGGGCGTCGAGGCGGTCGAGGCGGTGGCCAGGGCCGCCGCGACAATCGTGGGCGCGGAGCCGGGCCAGATCTTCATGGCCTCGACCGGCGTGATCGGCGAGCCGCTCGAAGGAGAGCGCATCGCCCGCGCGCTCGGCCAACTGGCCGAGGAGGCGCGTCCCGACCGGCTGTTCGACGCGGCCAAGGCGATCATGACCACCGACACCTATCCCAAGGTCGCGACCGCCCGCGTGAAGCTCGGCGACGCCGAGGTGACGATCAGCGGGATCGCCAAGGGCGCCGGCATGATCGCCCCCGACATGGCGACGATGCTCTCTTATGTGTTCACCGACGCGCCGATCGCCGCGCCCGCGCTACAGGCGATGCTGTCGAAGTCGGTCGAGCGCTCCTTCAACTGCATCACCATCGACAGCGACACCTCGACCTCCGACACGCTGATGATCTTCGCGACCGGCGCGGCAAAAGGCGCGCCGCGCATCGAGGACGCCGCCGACCCGCGCGCCGCCGCCTTCCGCCGCGCGCTCGACAAGCTCCTCCTCAATCTCGCGCAGCAGGTCGTCCGCGACGGAGAGGGCGCGCGCAAATTCGTCACCGTCAAGGTCGAGGGCGCGGCGAGCCGGAAGGCCGCCAAGCGCATCGCGATGTCGATCGCCAATTCGCCGCTGGTCAAGACGGCCTGCGCCGGCGAGGACGCCAACTGGGGCCGCGTCGTGATGGCGGTCGGCAAGGCCGGCGAAAAGGCGGAGCGCGACAAGCTCGACATCTGGTTCGGCCGTATCCGCGTCGCTCATAAGGGCCTGCGCGACCCGGCTTACGACGAGGCCGAGGCCTCCGCCTATATGAAGCGCGACTCGATCGAGATCACCGCCGATCTCGGGATCGGCCGCGGAAAGGCGACGGTCTGGACCTGCGACCTCACGAAGGAATATGTCGCGATCAACGGCGACTATCGCTCGTGAAGCTTCTGCTCGTCGTCGCCGCCGCGCTCGTCGACGCGGACGGCCGGATTCTTCTTGCGCAGCGCCCGAAGGGCAAGCAGCTCGAGGGCCTCTGGGAATTTCCGGGCGGCAAGATCGACGCCGGCGAGGGGCCCGAGGACGCGCTGATCCGCGAGCTTCGCGAGGAGCTGGGGATCATTGTGAAGCCCGCCTGCCTCGCGCCGCTGACCTTCGCCAGCCACGCCTATGACGACTTCCATCTCCTGATGCCGCTCTATGTCTGCCGCCGCTGGGAGGGCTTCGTGCGGCCGCTCGACGGGCAGGCGCTCAAATGGGTGCGGGCGAAGGATCTGCGCGACTATCCGATGCCGCCCGCCGACGCCCCATTGATCCCGTATTTGATGGATCTGTTGGGCTGACCCGGCCGCCCGATGCGGAAAGCGTCGGGGAACCGCCGCCTGTCGAGGCCGATGCATGACGATCCGTCCCTTTGCGCTTTCCCCGATCCTTGCCCTGATCCTTGGCGCCGCGCTCGTTCTCGGCGGCCCCCTTCCCGCCAGCGCCGAGCCGCCGACTTACGGCCCGGAGCTTCAGGGCTTCGCCTATCCCTGGCCGGTCCATGACTTCGCCTTCGAATCGCAGGGCGAAAGGCTCGTCATGCGCTACATGGACGTCGCGCCCGCGGCCACGCCGAACGGCAGGACCGCCGTCGTCCTGCATGGCAAGAACTTCTGCGCGGCGACCTGGGAAGAGACGATCCGGGCCCTGAGCGCAGCCGGCTACCGCGTGATCGCGCCCGACCAGATCGGCTGGTGCAAGTCGACCAAGCCCGAGCGCTATCAGTATTCGTTCCAGCAGCTCGCGGCGAACACGCATGCGCTGCTGTCGTCGCTCGGCATCCGCAAGGCCGTCGTCATCGGCCATTCGACCGGCGGCATGCTCGCGACCCGCTTCGCGCTCATGTATCCGGACGCGACTTCCGCGCTCGTGCTCGCCAATCCGATCGGGCTCGAAGACTGGAAGGCGCTCGGCGTTCCCTATCTCACCGTCGACCAGCAGATCGCGCGGGAGAAGGCGACGACCGCCGAGCGCATCCGCGCCTACGAGCAGGCCACCTATTACGCGGGCGCAGTGGCGGCCCGAATACGACCGCTGGGTCGCCATGTTCGCGGGCCTGATGCAGGGGCCGGGACGCGACCTCGTCGCCCGCAACATGGGGCTCATCGACGACATGATCTACACGCAGCCGGTCGTCTACGAGTTCCCGCTGATCCGCGTCCCGACCCTGCTCATGATCGGGATGAAGGACACGACCGCCATCGGCAAGGACATCGCGCCGCCGGAGGTGCGCGCGAAGCTCGGCCATTATCCCGAGCTTGCGCGGAAGACGAAAGCCGCCATCCCCGGGGCCGTGCTGATCGAGTTCCCCGACGCCGGCCATGCGCCGCAGATCTCGGAGCCCGAGCGCTTCAACAAGGCGCTGATCGACGGGCTCGCCGGACTCGCTCGATAGAGCGCCCTGCCCTTCCGGGGGCAAGCGCCTCAGCGAAACGCCGCCTTAATCCTCGGACCCTATCCTTGCGGAATGGCTCCCCGTCCCGATCCTGAAGCGCTCGCCGTCCTGCCCGCCGCGCCCGACCTCGCGACGGCGGTTTCCGGCTGGCTGCGACGGCTCGCGCACGAGCGAAAGCTCTCCGCGCTGACCGTCGAGGCCTATGGCCGCGACGCGCGCGTCTATCTCGCGTTCCTGGCCGAGCGTTTCGGCGCGCCGCCGACGATCTCCGATTTCGTCGATTGCGCGCCGGCCGATTTGCGCGCCTTTCTTGCGCGACGCCGCGCCGAGGAGATCGGCGGGCGGTCGCTGCAGCGCGCGCTTTCCGCCCTGCGCTCGCTTGCAAAGCACATCGCGCGCGAGGGCGGGGGCGAGGCTTCGGCGCTCGGGGCCGTGCGCGCGCCAAAGGCGCCGCGCCGCCTGCCTCGCCCGCTCGCGCCCGCCGACGCAAGGGCCGTCGCCACCACCGCGCCGCGCGAGGGCGAAGCGCGCGAACAATGGGTTCTGGCGCGCGACGCCGCCGTGCTCGCCCTCTGCTACGGCGCGGGCCTGCGCATCTCGGAGGCGCTCGCGATCCGGCGCGCCGATGCGCCGGTCGGCGCGGCGGAGGCGATCACCGTCGTCGGCAAGGGACAGAAGACGCGCTCGGCGCCGGTCATCGCGCCGGTCCGCAAGGCGGTGGAGGATTACCTCGCGCTCTGCCCCTATGCGCTCAAACCCGAGGGGCCGCTGTTCGTCGGCGCGAAGGGCGGACCGCTCTCGCCGCGCATCGTGCAGATGGCGATGGAGCGGATGCGCGGCGCGCTCGGCCTTCCCGACACCGCGACGCCCCATGCGCTGCGCCATTCCTTCGCGACGCATCTGCTGGCGCGCGGCGGGGATTTGCGCACCATTCAGGACCTGCTCGGCCACGCCTCGCTTTCGACGACGCAGGTCTATGCGGGCGTCGACGGCGCGCGATTGCTCGCCGCTTACAGGAGCGCGCATCCGAGGGCGTGACGCATTCCTTCGGGCGGGACAGCTTTTGGGCCGTGCAATTTTGGCCGCGAACGGGCGTTCTCAAAGGCTTAGGCGTCAAAAACTGTCACTTTCGTCACTTTCGTCACTTCGCGCGTTTCGCTCTTGCGCTGAATATCCGTCTCCGCCCCGTTCATTTCTTCAAGCCCATCAGACCGACAAACGGCGCCGCACCTGCACCGGGCGGGAGTGGCCGTTCCGCCGCCAAGGATGACGACCGCGCCAGCATAGCATGACTTCTGAAATTCAGAAACATAATGTTAAGGGAAATGGCTTTGCCCCTATGCGCTCAAAGCCGAGGGGCCGTCGTTCGTCGGCGCGATGGGCGGACCGCTTTCGCCCCGCATCAGGCGAACGCAAAAGCGCCCACCCAAGGGCGTGAGGGCGTCGAATAGCGGTTGTCATTCTGTCACGGTACAAGACTTCTGAGCGAAGTCGCGCCGACGATCGGCGGACGTGCTTCGCGACGGGACGCGGAATGGGCGAAGGCCGGAAACTGGCAGCGATCCTCGCAGCCGACGTCGTCGGCTACAGCCGGCTCGCGGGCGCGGACGAGGAGCGCATCCTGGCGCGCCTGCGCGCGCTTCGCAGCGACCTCATCGATCCGGCCGTGGCCGTGCACAACGGACGCGTGGTGAAGCGCACGGGCGACGGCGCGATCGTCGAGTTTCGCAGCGCGGTCGACGCCGTGCGCTGCGCCCTCGAAATCCAGACCGGCCTGGCGGAGCGCAACGCCGGAGTCCCGGCCGAGCGGCGCATCGAGTTCCGGATCGGCGTCCATGTCGGCGACGTCGTCGAAGAGAGCGACGGCGATCTCATGGGCGACGGGGTCAATATCGCCGCCCGCCTCGAAGGCGTCGCAAAACCAGGCGCGATCTGTCTTTCGGAGGACGCCTATCGTCATGTGAAGGCGCGGCTCGACCATCCGGTGATCGATCTCGGCGCGACACATCTCAAGAATATCGCAGAGCCGATGCGGGTTTATGCGCTCGCGGCCGGCGAGCCGGCGACCGCGACCGCCGCAAAAGCGACGCCGCTTGCGCGTCCCGTCACGCCCGAAAGACCCTCCATCGCAGTGCTGCCCTTCGCCAATATGAGCGGCGATGCGGAACAGGACTATTTCGCCGACGGCATCTCCGAAGACATCATCACGGCGCTGGCGAAACTGCCGCAACTCTTCGTCGTCGCCCGCAATTCCACCTTCACCTTCAAGGGAAGAAACGTGCTTGTCGCCGAAGTCGGGAAAAGCCTCGGGGTGCGCTACGTCGTCGAGGGCAGCGTGCGCAAGTCGGGAGGGCGCGTGCGAATCACCGCGCAGCTCATCGAGGCGGCGACCGGCGGGCATCTCTGGGCGGAAAAGTACGATCGCGAGCTCACGGACATTTTCGGAGTGCAGGACGATGTGACCGCGAAAATCGTCTCGGAGCTCGCCGTCAATCTGAGCGTGCGGGAGCGCAGGACCATCGCCGCGGAAAACACCCAAAATCCGGAAGTTTACGACTGCTTTCTGCGCGGTCGCGAACTCTGGTGGCGGCACACGCGCGACGCTGCGAGAGAAGCGAGGACGCTGCTCGAACGGGCAACCCGTCTCGACCCCGGCTTCGCGCCGGCGCACGCGTTTCTCGCGATGATCTATGGGATGGAGTGGGGCAACGTGTGGAGCAAGTCGCCCGAGCGCTCGCGTGAAGACTGCGAACGCGCCGCTCGCCGGGCCATGGAGCTCGACCCCGGCTACCCTTACGCGCCGTGGGCGCTTGCCCATGTTCTTCTGTGGTTTCATCGGCGGCAGGACGAGGCCCTCGCCACGCTCGAGGCCGCGATCGCGGCCAATCCGAATTTCGCCGACGGCTTCAACGCGAAAGGGATCGTGCTGCACTACATCGGACGGAACGAGGCGGCTCTGGCGAGCTTCGCGCAGGCGGACGCGCTCGATCCGGCGAGCCCGGACGTCTGGCTCTATTATCGCGCCCAGGCTCTCTATCAGCTCGGCCGATGGGCGGAAGCCGCCGCTTTGCTGGAGCGACGAATCGCGCTCAATCCAGAGACCGACATATCCCGGGTGCTGCTTGCCGCGTGCTACGGTCAGATGGGACGCTCCGAAGATGCGCGTGAGACCTGGGACGCGGCGCTGCGCGCGAATCCCGCCTATTCGTTTCGCGAGCGTCTGAAGACGCTGCCGTACAAGAATCCGGGAGACGCCGACCGGGTCGGCGATGGGCTTCGAAAAGCAGGCGTCGAGGTTTAGCGGCGGCGCGCCGGCCGCCCCGCTCCTCGCAAGAGCCAAAGCCGGGTAGTGACGGCGCGCTTCCGCGACGCTAAGAGAGCGCCTCCAAATTCGGGAGGAGCCTTCATGTCAGGCAAGCGCATTGTTTTTACCGGCGGAACGGGCAAGGCCGGCCGCCACGCGGTGCCGCATCTCATCGCGCATGGCTATTCGGTGCTGAACGTCGACCTGAAGCCGCTCGACGGCGTGCCGACGCTGATCGCCGACCTCACCGACAGCGGGCAGGCCTTCAACGCGCTGACCACGCACCGCACCTTCGCGGGCTTCGAGGACGGCAAGCCGCCGAGCCCGCCCGACGCGGTCGTGCATTTCGCGGCGATCCCGCGCGTGCTGATCGAGCCGGACAACGTCACGTTCCAGCAGAACGTCGTCAGCACCTACAATGTCATCGAAGCGGCGATGAAGCTCGGCGTGCGGAAAGTCATCATCGCGTCGAGCGAGACGACCTATGGCGTCTGCTTCGCCGAGGGCGACAAGGACTTCCATTCCTTCCCGCTCGAAGAGGACTACGACATCGACCCGATGGATTCCTACGGCCTCTCGAAAGTCTGCAACGAGAAGACCGCGCGCGCCTTCGCCATGCGCTACGGGGCCGACATCTACGCGCTCCGCATCGGCAACGTGATCGAGCCGCATGAATACGGAATGTTCAAGGGCTTCCTCGCCGATCCGCCGAGCCGCAAGCGCAACGCCTGGGCCTACATCGACGCGCGCGACCTCGGCGAGATCGTGCGGCTCTGCATCGAAAAGGACGGCCTCGGCTTCCAGGTGTTCAACGCGGTCAACGACACGATCACGCTGAACACGCCGACGAAGGAAGCGATGGCGAAGCTCTGCCCCAACACGCCAATCACTCGCACGATGGGCGAGTTCGAGGCGCCGCTCTCCAACCGCAAGATCCGCGAAGTGCTGGGCTTCAAGGAGGCCCACGACTGGCGGAAGTACGTGGGCGCCTGAGGCTCACGTCCCGCGCGGCTTGGCGCGCGCCGTCGGAGCGGCGCTCGCCGGGTCTTCCGGCCAGAAATGGCGCGGATAGCGGCCGCGCAGGTCCGCGCGCACCGCGGCCCATGAGCCGCGCCAGAAGCCCGGCAGGTCGCGGGTGATCTGGATCGGCCGGTGGGCGGGCGAAAGCAGGTTCAGCGTCAGCGGAATCTTGCCGCCCGCCACAGACGGGTGCGTGGCGAGGCCGAACAGCTCCTGCACGCGGAGCGAAATCGCGGGTCCGCCCTCGGCCTCGTAGTCGATGGCGGCCTGCGTGCCGGTCGGCGCCTCGAAATGCGTCGGCGCCTCCTCGTCGAGCCGCCTCGCCAGCGCCCAGGGCAGGCGCGCATGGAGCGCGGCGGAAAGGTCGTCGGCGCCGATCTCGTCGAGCCGCGTCCTGCCCGTGAGATAAGGCGCGAGCCAGCCGGGATCGGCTTCGAGCGCGGCGTCCGAAAGGTCCGGCCAGTCCTCGCCCTCGGCGCGGCGCAGGAACATGACCCGGTCGCGCCATTGCGTGAGCGCCTTCGTCCAGGGCAGGCGCCCAACGCCCAGCGCCAGAACGCCGCGCGCGAGCGCAAGCGCCGAGGCTTCGTCGGCCGGAACGGGCAGCGTCTGCTCGGCGAGCACGAGCGCGCCCAGACGCCTGCGCCTTCGCGCGCGCAAGGCGCCGGCGGCGCGGTCGAACGTCAGTTCGTCCGCGGATGTGATCGAGGCGCCCGCGACGGCCTCGATGTCTTCGAGCGCGAGCGGCGCGGCGAGCAGCATGCGCGCCGAGCCCGCCCGCCCCGCGACCTCGCCGATGGCGAGAAAGGCTTCGCCCGCGAGCGGGTCGTGCGCTTCGAGCGCCGCCGCGCGCCCGTTCGCCATCAGGAACTCGCCGCGCCTGCCTTGGCCCGTCGAAGGACGGGCGTCTCTCGACGCCCTGTGGGCCATGGCGATGCGCTCGGGATAGGCCGAGGCGAGCAGCCGGCCGGGACTTCCCTCTCCCCTTGCGGGAGAGGGGTTGGCGAGGGGTTGCGCCGCTCTTCGCGCGAGCCCGTGCGCCAGCCGCCGCGCGTCTTCGGCGCGTGGCGAGCGGTCGCGGCGGAAGGCTTCGAGCCGCGTCGCGAGATCGACGGAATCGCCGCCGAGGCCGCGCTCGGTGAGCACGACGGCGATCTCCGCCGCCGCTCGCGCCTCGCCTGCGCGCGCAGCGTCCACGACCATGCGCGCAAGCCGCGGCGGCAGCGCGAGCCTCGATATGGCGCGGCCTTCGTCGGTGATGCGCCCGTCCGCGTCGATCGCGCCGATCGCGGTCAGAAGCGTGCGCGCCTCCGCGAGCGCGCCGCGCGGCGGCGGATCGAGAAAGGCGAGGCTCGCAGGATCGGTCACGCCCCAGGCGGCGCAGTCGAGCAGGAAGCCGGAGAGATCGGCGGACAGGATCTCCGGCGCCGCATAGGGCTGGAGGCCGCCGTTCGCCGCCTCTTCCCACAGGCGATAGCAGACGCCCGGCTCGACGCGTCCCGCGCGGCCGCGCCGCTGATCGGCGTTGGCGCGCGAGACCCGCACCGTTTCGAGCCGCGTGAGCCCGATGTCGGGCTCGTAGACCGGCACGCGCATGAGGCCGGAATCGATGACGACGCGCACGCCCTCGATGGTCAGCGACGTCTCGGCGATCGAGGTGGCGAGCACGATCTTGCGGCGCCCCGGCGGCGCGGGCTCGACCGCGCGGTCCTGCGCGCGCGCGTCCATCGCGCCGTAGAGGGGCGCGATGTCCACGTCGGGGCGCTTCACGCGCGCCTCCAGCATCTCGGCCACGCGCCGGATCTCCCCCTGACCGGGCAGGAAAACGAGGATCGAGCCGCGCTCCTCGTCAAGCGCGCCGAGCGTCGCGCGGGCGACGGCGTCCTCGATCCGCTCGCGCGGATTGCGTCCGGGATAGCGGGTCGCGACGGGGAAAGCGCGGCCCTCGCTTTCGATCAGCGGCGCGTCGCCAAGCAGCGCGCGAACGCGCGCGCCGTCGAGCGTCGCCGACATGACGAGGATGCGCAGATCCTCGCGCAGCGCGCGCCTGCGCGTCGAGCGCGAAGGCGAGGCCAAGATCGGCGTCGAGCGAGCGCTCGTGGAACTCGTCGAACAGCACGGCCGCGACGCCTTCGAGCGAGGGATCGTCGAGGATCATGCGCGCGAACACGCCCTCGGTCACGACCTCGATGCGGGTGCGCGACGAGACGAGACTTTGAAGTCTCACGCGCAGGCCAATCGTCTCGCCGACCTTCTCGCCGAGCGTCGAGGCCATGCGGTGCGCCGCGGCGCGGGCCGCGAGGCGCCTCGGCTCCAGCACGAGGATGCGGCCGCCCTTTGTCCATGCTTCGCCGAGAAGCGCGAGGGGAACGCGCGTCGTCTTGCCCGCGCCGGGCGGCGCGACGAGGACGGCCCGCGCATGGGCCTCCAGCGCCGCCCGCAGCCGCGGCAAGGCGTCCTCAATGGGCAGGGGCTCGGGGCGCGACATGCGCGCCTCCTTCGCAAGCCGGGGCGCGAAGGACAAGCGGTGCGACCTCGACTTCTATGGGCCTTCGCGCCGATGACTTCGCGAGCGAGACTCGGTGCGACGACCTGTCGCACACCTCGGCGAAAGTCTAAGAGACATGCATTTTACGCGGGCTAGCCATGTCTGGTATGGGTAGGTCCGTAACGTCGGCTCACGCGGCGACGGCCATTGGCGTCGCTTCGGAGCGCTAACAAATTGGGAGGAATTTGAATGCCGAAATTGAAGACCGCGTTTTTTGCGGGCGCTGCCGCTGCATGCGCGCTGATGTTCGCCTTCGGTCCCGCCGCGGCCAATGATTCCGTCATGAAGGGCGCGCAGGACCCAAACGAATGGGCGGTGTACGGCAAGGACTATGCGAATACCCGGTTCAGTCCGCTCAAGTCGATCAACACGGATAACGTGGGCAACCTGAGGCTCGCCTACGCCTTCCAGCTCGGCTCGCTCCGCTCCAACAAATCCACGCCGCTGGTGATCGGCGACACGATGTATGTCACGACCTCGTGGGGGCCGAAATACGTCTACGCCCTCGACGCGACAACCGGCCAGCGCAAGTGGACCTACGAGCCGGACATGCCGGACGACACGCTCCAGTTCGCCTGCTGCGACGTCAACAACCGCGGCGTTTCCTACGCCGACGGCAAGCTCTTCGTCGGACGGCTCGACGGCAAGCTCGTGGCGCTCGACGCCAAGACCGGCAAGGAACTTTGGACCGCCGACGTCATCGATTACAAGCAGGGCTCGGTCATCACCTCGCCTCCGCTCATCGTGAAGAACATGGTCATCACCGGCTTCGGCGGCGGTGAATATGGGGCGCGCGGGTCGCTGCAGGCCTACGACGTCAACACTGGCAAGCAGATCTGGAAGACCTACACCGTCCCGCTGAAGGACGAGCCGAACGGCGACAGCTGGAAGGGCGACACCGCCCAGCACGGCGGCGGCGCGCCCTGGCTCGTCGGCTCCTACGACCCGAAGACGAACACCGTCTTCTGGGGCACGTCCAATCCCGGCCCCTGGAACACGGGCGTCCGCTCCACCGGCGACGGCAACCTCGGCAAGCTGACCAATCTCTACACCGCGTCCACGCTCGCAATCGACGCGGACACCGGCAAGATCAAGTGGTGGGTGCAGGGAACCCCGGCGGACGCCTGGGACTATGACGGCGTGAACGAGCTTGTGCTCGCCGATCTCAAGATGAATGGCGAGACCGTTCCCGCGATGATGAAGGCCGACCGCAACGGCTTCTTCTTCGTCACCAACCGCGAGACCGGCAAAGTGCTCTCGGCGGAGAAGTTCGTCCCGACCACCTGGGCGGAGAAGTGGGACATCAACACGATGCGCCCGGTCGAAGTCGCCGACAAGCGGCCCGGCCCGAACCATCCGGCAAAGGGCATCTGTCCCAATCTCATCGGCGGCAAGAACTGGCAGCCGATGTCCTACAACCCCGACACGGGCCTCGTTTACATTCCCAGCAACAACATCTGCATGGACTGGTCGGTCAGCGACGTGTCCTACAAGCGCGGCGTCTTCTATCTCGGCGCCGAGTTCCCGACGCATGAGGGCGAAGGCGGCTATAGCGGCGAACTCATCGCCTGGGATCCCGTCAAGCACGCGAAGGTCTGGGGTCTGAAGTCCGATCTTCCCTTCAATGGCGGAACGCTGACGACGGCGGGCGATCTCGTCTTCTGGGGCGACCTGCACGGCGACTTCCGCGCGCTCGACGCCAAGACCGGCAAGGAGCTCTGGAAGAAAAACCTCGGCTCGGGGATCGGCGCCGGCCCCATCACCTACTCGGTGAACGGCAAGCAATATGTCGCCGTCGTGGTCGGCCGGACCGCCTCCATCCCGGCCTTCCTCGGCGACGTCGGCAAGAAGATGACCGCCGCCACCCCGGAAGGCGGCGCGCTGTTCGTCTTCGCGCTGGACTGAAGCAAAGAAAAGGAAGGAGGCGATGCCGATGGGCGTGATTTCCAAGCCGCGTTTCCGCGTATTGCAGAAGGCGCTTGGCGTCTCCATCCTTGCCCTTGCAGCCTCGGCGGGCGCGGCCCTCGCGCTCGCCGAGGATTCTTCGCCGGGCGCTCTGCGCATCTGCGCGGACCCTACAAACCTGCCTTTCTCGAGCAATGATCCCGCTCATCCGGGCGTCTATCTCGAAATCGGCGAGGCGATCGGCAAGGCGCTCGGGCGGCCGGTCTCCTATGTTTGGTACCGAACCTATTTCGGCGGACGCGCGGTGCGCACGACGATGCTCGCCAGGCAATGCGACGCAACGATCGGCCTTCCCGACAGCGAAGACTTCATGGGGCCGAAGGTCATCTTCTCGAAGCCGCTGTTCAACCTCGGCTATGCGATCGTCACGCCGAAGACCATGACCGCCGCGAGCGTGGACGATCTCAAGGGCAAGCGGGTTGCGGTGCAGTTCGAGACCGAACCGCAGAACATCGTTGCGCCCCGCGACGACATCACCGCCGTCACCGTGCTTTCGCCGGAGGAAGGCATGAAGGCGCTGGCGGAAGGGCGCGCGGACGCCGCCTTCCTCTGGGCGCCAAGCGCCGGCTATCTCAACAAGACCGCCTATGACGGGCGCTACGCGATCACGCCCGTCGAAGGGCCGCGTCTCAGCTTCGACGCGGCGATCGGCTTCGCCAGGGCTTCGAAGCCCCTGCGCGACTCGGTCGATTCCGTCCTGCCCGAAGTCTCGAAGCAGTTCCCCGCGCTCCTTGCCAAATATGGCATGGGACCGGACACGCCGACCGTCGTCGCGGCCGCTCAGGAGGCCGCCCCGGTCAAGTCCGACGCCTCGCCGCAGCCTCCCGCGTCAGCGGCGTCCGCCACGAAAACGGCCGCGACCGAGCCCGCGCAGGGAGCCGGAAAGGCTTCAGGTCCTCCCGCCGGCGACGGGACCGGCCCGTTCGACGTCGCGCCCGCCGATCCCCCATCGGACCCGAAGCTGATCGCCGAGGGCCAGGAGGTCTTCAACGGGACCTGCGCGCATTGCCATGGGCCCAACGCCGAGCAGAGCGTCAAGAAGATCGACCTCCGCCGCCTCAGGCTGCGCTACAGCGACGGCGCGGTGAACATGTACTGGAAGACGGTGCACGAGGGCCGCCCGAGCAAGGGCATGCCGACCTGGAAGGGCGTGTTCACCGACCAGCAGTTCACGCAGATCGAAGCCTTCCTGTTCTCCATCCAGACGAAAGAATAGTCTCTCGGGAAGGAAGGGCGCGAGCGCGGGCGGAGGCCTGCGAGGCATACCGCGGGGCCGAGCGCCGAAAATCCTGCGCGCGCCCGCTCACTTGAGACAGGCGAGCGACTCCGGACTGTCGCGGACGCGGGTGATGATGGCGGCGGCGAGCCGACGGTGGAACGCTTTCGGCCGAGATGGGTCGCGCTTCGCGGGATTGGGCAGCGCGACCGCCAGCAGGGCGCCCTCCCCGACGGTGAGCGCGCTGGCGCTCTTGTGGAAATATCGCTGCGAGGCCGCCTCGATCCCGTAAATCCCGTCGCCCCATTCGGCGATGTTGAGATAGATTTCAAGAGTTCGCCGCTTCGGCCAGATCGCGCCGAGCGTCAATGCGATCGGGATTTCGAGCCCCTTGCGAATGTAGGAGCGGCCCGGCCACAGAAAGAGGTTCTTCGCGGTCTGCATCGTGATGGTCGAGGCGCCGCGATTCGGTCCGTTCCTGCGGCCAAGCACGGCGGTGAGCGAATCCCAGTCCACCCCGTCATTGTCGCAGAAAGACGCGTCCTCGGAAGCGACCACGGCCGCGGCCGCCGCCGGCGCTATTTTCGCGAGCGGAACGTAGATCCGCTGGTAGGACTTTCCCTCGGCGAGTCTCGCGAGCATCAGCGTCGAGACAGGGGGGACCACAGCATAAAGCGCGACGAGGCCGGCAAAAACGAGAGCGAGCGCCAGCCCCGTCCAAAGAGCGGCGCGCAGAACCTTTCGGAGGAGAGTGCGTCGGGCCACGAAGGGCATGCCTCATGCGAAAGGCTTGCGCCGTCAAGTTCGCGTCAAGCGCGTCCCGGGCGGTCCGTTCGCGAAAGCGGTCGATGCAACCCGTCTTTCTCGGGCTTTGGCGCGCCGGATCGGGGACGAACGCGCGTCGCCGCAGTCGACGCTCCCACGCAAAGCCGGTCAGGGCGCATGGGTCCGGTTGCGCCTGCGCTGACTTTCCGGACGAACGCCGGTCGTCGGATCGCGCGGAGGCCCGGCGCCTTTCGTCTCTTCGGTCTCCCGTCGCTTGAGCGCGAGCGCCGCGGCCCGCTCCAGATGAGCACGCATTCGAGCGCCCGCGGCCGCAGCATCGCGCGCGAGGATCGCCCCCGCGATCGCGCGGTGCTCCCTGACGGACGCCTCGAGGACATCGCCGGTCAGGATGTCGCCGACCTGCGCCATGATGAGGGGAAGACGGAGGCGCTGGGCGAGTTCGCTGAGCTGATGGCTGCCGGCGAGCGCCATGATTGCGTCATGAAACGTCGCGTTTTCATCGAGGTAGCCTGGCGCCCGGCGCGGCCTGTCGTCCAGGATCGGCTCGATCGCGGCGGCGAAGCGGGCGCGCGCCTCGTCATCCTCCGCCTCGGCCGCAAGGCGCGCGGCAAGCTGCTCCATCTCGACCCGGATCTGAAACAGTTCGCGGATCTCCCGCGTGGACAGGCGCCGGACCACCGCGCCGCGATGGGGCCAATGCTCGATCAGTCCTTCGGCGGCAAGCCGCCGGAGCGCCTCGCGCACGGGGCCCCGGCTGACCGAGAACCGGGCGGTCAGGTCGCATTCGACGAGCCGCAGCCCCGGCGTAAGCCGCCCTGCGAGAATGTCCTCGCGCAGCCGATCGACAATGAAGACGACCGTCGCGCCGTGCGCGGGGGGCTTTGACCTTGTCCGCGTACGAAGCGAGCGGCCCGCGCCGCGATTCATGTCGCCCGGCCCTCCCGTCAGGACATTTCCGATGCGGTTTGACGCGCCGGACTGATCTGGTATTGTCCTACAATCGCTTACCCTAGTTTGCTTCCCGTGAGAAGCGCTGGGCCGGCGGCGGGAGGAAACCCATGTTGATCGGCAAGCCGGGCGCCGCAACGACTGCGATCGCCGCGGCCTTCAGTGACCGCGTCTCTGTCCGCGGACGCGACCTCGCGGCCGATCTCATGGGCCGTGCGACCTTCACGGAGTTCTTCTTTCTGGCCGCGACCGGTCGGCCTCCGACCGAGCAGCAGCTTTTCTTCCTCGATCTCAGCCTCATTGCGATTGCGGAGCACGGCCTCACGCCGTCCGTGCAGGCCGCGCGCATGACGCTCGCCGCCGCGCCCGAGGCGCTGCAGGGCGCCATTGCGGCCGGAGTGCTCGGCTGCGGCACGGTGATTCTGGGCGCAGCGGACCTGTGCCGGGCGCTGATCGACGACGTGCTTCAGCGCGTTTCCGCCAGCGGGTCGCTGGAGGCGGCGGCGCTCGCCGTGGCGCGGGAGCATCGCGAGGCGCGGCGGCCCATCCCCGGCTATGGGCATCCGCTGCACAAGCCCGTCGATCCGCGCGCCGAGCGGATGATCGCGCTGTCGCGCGAGCGCGGCGTCGCCGGACCTTCGGTCGCGGCGGCGGTCGCGCTGACGGAAGCTGTCCGCGAGGCTTACGGCAAGCCGCTGCCGATGAACGTCTCGATGGCCATCGCGGCGACCTTGCGCGACGCGGACGTTCCTCCCGCGCTCATCCGCGCCGTTCCGATCCTTGCGCGAACAGCCGGGCTCATCGCGCATTGCATCGAGGAGGCGGAGTCGCCAATCGGGTTCTATCTCGCCTCGAAGGCCGAGGAGTCGATCGCCCATATCGCCGACGCGGGAGCGCCCTGATGCCGATGGTCGAGCCCGAAATCGAAGGCGCGCCCTGGGCGTCGCAGGCGGAGGCGGACGCTCCGCTGTACCTCCGGCAGATCGAACATCTGTTCGAGCGCTCGCGCTTCTACCGCGAGAAGCTGGCGGCCGCCGGATTCGAGACGCCCGGCGCGGTCGGCCGCCTCGGGTCGATCGCGGCGCTGCCGCTGACCGAAAAGGATGAGCTGCGCGCTTCGCGCTCGCCCGAGGAGCCGATCGGAACGCATCGGACGGCGACCCGGGACGAGATCGAACGAATCTATTCGACGAGCGGCACGACGGGGACCCCGAGCTTCATCCCGCTCACGGCCGCCGACCTCGATGTCTGGGTGCGCACGTCCGCGCGCTCCTACGCAGCTTCCGGGATCGTGTCGGGAGAGCGCATCGTTTCGACCTACAACGCCGGCCCTTTTGTCGCCGGCGCCGCGCTCGCGGCCTTCGATCGGCTGGGGCTTTGCCATATCCCGGTCGGATCGGGGAACACGGAGCGGCTGATGACCGCGATCGATCTCCTGAAGCCGACCGTCGCGGTCCTCACGCCGTCTTACGCGCTGCATCTGGCCGAATGGGCGCAGGAGCGCGGCATGGATCTCAGAAGCTCCAGCGTGAAGCGCGTGCTGGTCGCGGGCGAGCCGGGCGGCGGCGAGCCGGCCATGCGCGCGAAGCTCGAAGAGGCCTGGGGCGCGAGCGTCACGGAGGCGATGGGCATTGGCGACATTTCGGTGTCGCTGTGGGGCGAATGCGAAGAAAAGGCCGGCATGCATTTCAGCGGCCGGGGCTTCGTGCATATCGAATTGATCGATCCCGAGACCGGCGCGGCGAAGCCGATTGTCGACGGAGCGGAAGGCGAACTGGTGCTGACCCATCTCGTCAACCGCTCGGCGCCCCTTCTCCGGTTTCGCACGCGCGATCATGTGCGAATGGGGGTCGGCCCCTGCGCTTGCGGCCGCACCTCGCCGCGCGTCCGCTGCATCGGCCGCACCGACGACATGCTGATCGTGCGCGGGGTCAATGTCTTTCCGTCGGCGGTGCGCGAGGTGGTCAATGAGTTCGCCCCGGCTGTCGCCGGCGTCATCATGATCCGCCCGAAAGCCGAAGGCGTGAGACAGGAGCCGCCGCTCCCCATCAGCGTGGAGCTCGCGCCCGGCGACCCGCCGGAAGGGCTCGCCGAGCGCATCCGCGCGCGGCTGCGCGACAAGCTTCTGGTGACGACGGAAATCGAGCTCGCGCCCGCCGGCAGCCTGCCGCGCAGCGCATACAAATCGAAGCTCGTCGAGAAGGTTTGAGGTGACCAACCATGCAAAAACTTCAGGCGCAGGGTCTTCATCATGTCACGCTGGTCGGCGCAGACCGGCAGACTTCGATCGACTTCTGGGAAGGCGTGCTTGGCATGCCCTTCATTTTCGAGCAGCCAAATCTCGACAACGCGAACGAGAGCCACATCTATTTCGATCCGGGCGACGGGCGGCTCATCACCGTCTTCACCAACGAGTCCCGGAAGCCCGTGCAGCGGCGCACCCCGACCGACATCGGATGCGTGCATCACATCGCGTTCAATGTTTCGCGCGCCGTCTTCATGCAGGCGGTCGAGCGGCTCGACGCCCGCGGAATCAAGCACACGGGCGTGCGCGACCGCATGATCTTCGACGCGATCTATTTCGAGGATCCGCTCGGCCTCCTGATCGAACTCTCGTGCTGGAAATTCGATCCGCCCGAAGGCTTCACCCGCGCCGACATCCTGTTCGCCGCGCATAACCTTCGCGTCCAGCGCGGCGACCGCGCGATCATGGAAGTCCATATCGCGGACGCGATCGAGGGCCTTGTCCTCGGATCGCGCAAGAGCCTTTCGGCGGACCGGACGCCGAAGGACCCCTATAACCGCTGAACCATCCGCCCCCAAATCGCGAACTCAAGGAGCAAGCCAATGTCCGCCATCAAGCTGCATGTGATCAAGCCGAGCGTGAACAACATGACGGCCCGCGTCTTCGTACGCGCGGCCAAACTCGACTTCGCCGAAGACGACGTCTACGGCAAGACGCGGACGCCGGAATTCTCCGCGCGCAACCCCTCGCATCTGACGCCGATGATGGAGGCCCCGGGCCTTCCCAAGGGCGTGGTGTGGGAAAGCTGCGCGATCATGCAATATCTCTGCAACAAGCATCATCTCGACAAATTCTATCCGACGGACCCGGACAAGCGCGCGATGATCGACAGCGCGATGTTCTATATCGTCGGCACGCTCTATCCCTATGTCGCGCGCGCCACCTATCCGGCTCTCGGCTTCCCGCACTATCCCGGCGAAGTCGGCGCGAGCGACGCCGATGCAGGCGCGAAGGAGAAGGCGCAGAAGGCGGCGGCCGCCGCAGTCGGCGAGACGCTCGAAGTGTTCCGCAAATTCTATCTCGACGGCAAGACCTTCATCGGCGGCGACCATCCTTCCATCGCCGACATCCGCCTCGCTGCGACCCTCGAATTCCTGAAGGCGATCGACTATCCGTATCCCGACTGGGTCAAGACCTATATGGCCGCCGTCGCGAAGGCGCTCGGCGAGGCCTACGCCGAGCCCGCGAAGGACGTCGAGGGCTACATCGCCTATGTGAAGGGGAAGAAGGGATAAGGGCCGACGAACGGCCCTCGCAAAGTCAGGCGCGACGCTGACCTGAAGATCGGGGTCCCGCGCATGTTCAAAGAGACCTTCCGCGCCTCGGAAGCGCGGAAGGTCTTTTTGCTTCGGCGGGAGAAGGTTCCCCATCGCCCGGCTGACGCGGACAGGGCGTCCGGGGAGCGATCCGCGAGCGGCGGGTCCGGCGGCATCGACGAATGGCGATTCGAACTCTATCTTCGCGCCGACGGTTCCCGGATCGGAGGTGCTGGATGAGCGTCAACCCCACTGCCGGCGAGCGTGACGAAGACTTTGACGAGGCGGGATACCTTGCCGCGAATCCCGATGTCGCAGCAGCCGTCGCCTCGGGTCAGTTCGAGTCGGGACGCGCTCACTATGAAGAGCATGGCAGGCATGAGGGGCGGGCTCTGGGCCCGCCTGCCGCCATCGCGACAGGGGAAGACGTAGAACGGTCCGCCGTCGAGCAGTGGCGCGCAGAACAGATTCAATACTTCGTTTCTCAAATCCGCTCCTATACGCCGGGCGCGGCGCAGTGTCCGATTTGTTCCTACTCGGGATATTTCAAGCCATCCGGCTGGCCGGTGCGCATGGAGGCCATGTGTCCAGGATGCGGCTCTCTCGAACGTCACCGGACAGTCAAGCTCTGGCTTGACGCAAACTCCGATCAGGTGCGCAACAAGAGAATCCTTCACTTTGCGGCGGAAGGCGCGATTGCCAATGTCCTGAAGCCGTTGGCCGCCGAGTACGTGACGGCCGAAATCGATGGAAGCGCCGACCTCACGTTGGACATCGAGCAGATCGCGCTTCCGGATGGTCGGTTCGATGTCGTCTTCTGCTCTCACGTTCTTGAGCACGTCGACGATCGAAAGGCCCTGCGTGAAATGCGACGCATCCTGTCTCCCCAACGGGCTCGCTATCCTGCTCATCCCTCCGATCGTCGAAGGATGGTCGAAAACCGACGAGGATCCGGCCATTACGACGGCCGCCGATCGCGAGAGACGGTATGGTCAGGCCGACCATGTCAGGCTTTACGGAACCGATTTCCGTGAGCGCGTGCGGCGCGCGGGGTTCACGCTCGGCGAATTCACGCCAGACGGACCCCTCCTGGCGCAATATGGACTGCAGAGCCGCGATACCGTGTTCCTTGCAAGGAGCACGCGCGAGGCAGCATAGTCGGCGCTGGCCGAAGGGCCGGCGCGGGCGAGGGATCTGACGGGGAAGGCGGCGGCTGTCGCCGTTCAGGCTATGCCCGGCTGTCAGGCTTTGCCTGCTCGTCGGGATGATGGGCTGTTCGATATTCGTCGACAGCGGCGCCGACGGTCGCAAAGTAGAAATTCTCTCCGATCCGGTCGAAGAGATCGAAGCGTTTCAGCTTGTCTTTGACCGGGTCCTTGAGCTCCGCAAAACAAAGCTTTGTTCCGCTCTCGCGGAGAGCGTCGTCGAGCTCGACGAGAGCGTCCGCGGCGGTCACGTCGACGCTCGTTACGGGTTCGGCCGCCACCACAAGCCAGTTGAGCTTCGTGGGGGCCTGAGCCGCGGCGTCGAGAACGCGATCCTTGAAGAATTGGGCGTTCGCGAAAAAAAGCGGCGCATCCCAGCGGAACAACAGCAGGCCCGGAATCTGGCGCGCATGGGGATAGCGGGCGATGTCGTGGTAGCCTCGGATGCCCGCGACTCTGCCGAGCACGGCGGAATGGGGGCGCCAGCCGTCCCACAGGAACTCGAGGATCGCGATCACGACGGCAAGCCCGATGCCCGGAATGGCGCCAAAGATCGCGACGCCCGCGAAACAGACGATCGACAGCCAGAACTCCCAGCGCTGAATCCGATAGAGCCGCTTGAGTTCCGCGACATCGATCAATCCAATCGCCGAGGCGACGACAACGGCGGCCAGCGCGGCGTTTGGAAGATTTTCCAGAAGACGCGGCGCGGCGACCAAAAGGATGGCCACGGCGATCGCGCCGATGACGCCGGTCAGTTGGGTCCGCGCGCCGGCGGCTTCCGCGACGGGCGTGCGGGACGAACTGCTGCTGATGGGAAATCCCTGAAATAGGCCGGCGGCGAGATTGGCGACGCCAAGGCCGACCATTTCCTGATTGGGGTCGACGCGGGTGCGAAGACGCGCGGCGTAGACGCGGGAGAGGACGCTCGTGTCGGCGAAGGACACCAGCGCGACCGCAAGGCCGCCAATGACGATTTGCGTCAGATCTTCATATCGAACCCAGGGGATCGAAAAGCCCGGCAGTCCCTGCGGGAGCGGCCCGAGCACCGAGACATGGGCGCGGGTCTGCAAGTCGAGAATCTGGACGAGCGCCGTCGCGGCGATCACCGCGAGAAGCACGCCGGGCACGCCCTTGAAGGCCCGGACGGACAGGATCGTCGCAAGCGTGCCCGCCCCGATCGCAAACTCCACCCAGTTCGATCTCCCGGCCGCGATCTCGACCGCAAGCGACCAGGCGTTCCGCAGCGGCCCGCTGTCGTCGATCGCGACCCCGGTCAGCTTGGGCGCCTGGCTCAACAGGATCGCCACCGCGATCCCGTTCATGTAGCCGTGACGTATCGGCTTGGAGAGAAGCTCCGTGACGAAACCCAGCCGCCCCAGTCCGGCGAGGATGCAGATCGCTCCGGAGACGAGCGCCATCGCGCCGCCAAGAGCGACGGCGCGATCCGGGTCTCCGAGGGCAAGCGGGGCCGTGACGCCGAGAATGATCGCGGCAAGCGACGAATTGGGCGCGAGAACGAGGATGCGGCTTGGGCCGAAGAGCGCATAGGCGAGCAGCGGCGCAATGGTTGCGTAGAGCCCGGTGACGCCGGGAAGACCGGAAGCGACGGCATAGGCGATCCCGACCGGCGCGAGCATGGTTGTGAGGACGAGTCCGGCCGTGAGGTCGTGAAGGAACCAGCCTCTTTCATACCGGCGCAAGGTCTCGACGCCCGGGAGCCAGCGGAGCCAGTCTGCGCGCTTCATATCCTCAGGGCGAAGGTCGTCCATTCGTCCAGCCTACCCGAATACCGCTCGTCAGCATCGTCCCGGGCCGTCAAAGCCGGGACCAACCTTCCCCTTTTTCGGAGCGCGTGCAAAATCACGGGCGCCGGCGCGGTCCGGCGGTTCTACGTCGGGAACCGCAGGCATTTGGCTCGGGCTCGGCAGGCTTGAGGTGAAGACGCTTGGCTTGACGCCGGGGACGCGACACTGTGCCGCAGGAGGCTGCGGCAGCCTCACTCATCCTCGTCCCCGTCCTCGCTGCGCGGAACAGGCTCCAGGGTCGCAGGGTCGTATTTCGCCTTCAGGCGCTCGCCGCGCGCATTGGTCGCCCTGACCTTGTAACAGCCGTCATCGGACCGGATGGAGACGACGGTCCAGCCTTCGGCCGCGAGCTTCTTCTCAAGCGCCTCGCGCGGCTGCCAGTCCGAGAGCGGCACGCTGCACGCCCGCTCGGCCGCGGCCGGCGTGGCGCCAAAGCACGCCAAGGCCAGCAGGCACGCCGCTGCGGATGCCCTCATCACGGAAGATCCTTCCTCACGCAGTCCTCTCCGGCAACAGAAAGCACGCTGAACTGACGGCCGCCTGAACGCACAGACAAAATATCCGGGCCCATTCGCGCGCTCGGCGCGCTAAATTGGCACGGGATCCATCGGGGCGACATATGCGCATTCTGTTGGTCGAGGACGATCCGGTCCTTGGAATGGCCGTGCGGGACCAGATCCTCGCGGACGGTCACACTGTCGACTGGGTGAAACGCCTCGACGAGGCGACCGACGCGATTCATTCCGCGGCCTTCGAACTCGTCCTCCTCGACCTGATGCTCCCCGACGGACAGGGCATCGATTACCTCAAGCGCCTGAGGATCGCCGGCGACGCCACGCCCGTGATCGTTCTGACGGCGCGCGACCAGATCTCCGACCGCATCGCAGCCCTTGATGTCGGCGCCGACGATTATCTGGTCAAGCCTTTCGATCTCTTCGAGCTCTCCGCCCGAATCCGGGCGGTGGGGCGGCGCTACGCCGGCAATCCCAATCCGCTCCTGACCGTCGGCGGACTCGAGATCGATCTCGCCGCCCGGTCGGTCCGGCGCGGCGGCCGGCTTGTTCCTTTGACCGCGCGCGAATGGTCGCTGTTCGAAGCCTTTGTGCAACGCCCGAACCAGCTCCTGTCCAAGTCGCAGCTCGAGGAGCGTCTCTATTCCTTCGACGCCGAGGTCGAGAGCAACACCATCGAGGTCTATGTGGCGCGGCTCCGCAAGAAGCTTGGGCCGGAGGTGATCGAGACGGTGCGCGGCATGGGCTACCGCCTCGGCTCGCCCGGGTCGGACGCGTGATCGGCCGCCGCGAACCCCACCGATGGAGCCTGCGCCGTCGCCTCGGGCTGTGGCTGGCGGTCGCGGTCGCCGCCCTGTGGCTCGCCGCCGCGATGGCGGCGGGCGTGCTGCTGCGCCGGGAAATCGACGCGGTGTTCGACAGCGCGCTTCAGGAGGTCGCGCAGCGCGTTCTGCCGCTCGCCTATGCCGAGCTGCTCTCCCGCGACAGCGGCGCCGCGACGCAGCACATGCCGCCGATCGGGCCCCACCGGGAGTACATTTCGCTATGTGGTGCGCGACGCGCAGGGGCGCGAACTGCTCCAGTCGAGCGACGCCGACCTCATGCGGATCCCGCGCGATCTTCCGCCGGGCTTTCACACCAGCGACCGGCTGCGCACCTACACCGAGACCGCTGTGCGCGGCACGCTCTTTGTGACGACCGCGGAGGAACTCGGACATCGCCAGGCGGCGGTCCGCCGCGCGGTCGCCGCCCTGATCTGGCCGCTCGCCGCGCTGGCGCCGATCGCGCTCCTCGGCGCATGGCTCTCGATCCGGCTCACCCTCAGGCCGGTCGTCGCTTTCCGTCAGGCGATCGAAGCGCGCGGCCGCGGCAACCTCACCCCGGTCGGCGCGGAGGGGCTGCCGGACGAGATTGCGCCCGTCGCGGCGTCGGTCAACGCCCTGATCGAGCGCTTGCGCGGCGCCCTCGAAGCGGAGCGCAGCTTCACCGCCAACAGCGCCCATGAGCTGAGAACGCCCATCGCCGCCGCCCTGGCGCAGACCCAGCGCCTTATCGCGGAACTGCCCGAGGGTCCGGCGCAGGCGCGCGCCCGTTCCATCGCCGCGGCGCTGAAGCGCCTCTCGCGCCTCTCCGAGAAGCTGCTGCAACTCGCCAAGGCCGAGGGGGGCGGCGTGCTCGCCGAGACGCGGACCTCGCTCGCGCCCGCGCTGCGCCTTGTGATCGCCGACATCGACCGCCAGACCGACCGCGGCGAGGATCTCGCCGTCTCCATTTCCCCCGCGGGCGGTCCCGTCTCCGACCTCGATCCGGACGCTTTCGCCATTCTCGCGCGCAATCTCATCGAGAACGCGCTGAAGCACGGGGCGCCCGACGCGCCGGTCCGCGTGCGCCTGACCGACAGCCTGTTCGAGGTCTCCAATCGCGGCCCCGTCGTGCCGCCCGGGCAGCTTGCGCGGCTCGCCCGTCCATTCGAGCGCGGCGCCACGCAGGCCGAGGGCGCGGGCCTCGGCCTCGCGATCGCCGCCGCGATCTGCCGCGGCGCCGGCCTCACTCTCGATCTCGCCTCGCCTGTCCCGGACGAAGCGGACGGATTTCAGGGCGACGGTCCGTTTTCCCGCCGCGCCCGCGCGCCTGACGGGAAGCTGAACGCAAATCGACAGCGCCTTCAGCAAGCCGTCAGCCTCCGACGCGAGGCTTGGCGCGCTCAACAAACAGCGGGAACACATCGAAATGAAAAAGCGAATCCTTCTCGGCGCGGCTCTCCTTCTTGCCGCCGCAGGCGTCGGCGTGGCGCTGGCGGCCGTGGAAGCCGATCATCTGACGCTTCATCGTCACGAAGGGCGCGACAGCGCCGAAGCCTCTTCAAAAGAGGGGCATTCGCTCCGCTTCGCCGAAAAGTCCCGCGACAACGACGAGGGCCGCAGCGTTCGCAAGGACGACGATGACGAGGATGAACTTGCGGACGATGACGAGGGCGCCCGCGCCACGCCGCAGAACGGTCCAAGCGATCCCAACGCGAAGGCCCCGGAGAACGGCCTCTTCAAGGACAAGGCGCGCCCCAAGGTCGAGGTTCAATAAGTCCCGGCCCGTCGGCTTCCTCTCATCTCCAAGGATCCACCCATGAAACTCGCCCTCCCAACCGTCGCGGCGACGGCGGCGCTGATCGCTCCGGTCTGCGCCGAGGCCCGCCAGGTCACGTTCGAGACAACGCTCAAGTCTTATGGCGGCAACGGCGCCTATGTGGCGCTCTACGTCACCGACGCCTCCGGCAAGTACAAGGGCACGCTCTGGATGGCGGGCGGCAAGGCGAAATACTACCGGCATCTGTCGGACTGGCAGCGCGCCTCGGGCGGCGGAGCAGCCGAGATCGACGGCATCACCGGCGCCAGCATCGGCTCCGGGAAGACGCTGAAGATCAGCGTCGATCTCGCCGACGCGATGATCGACGCCGGGTACAAGGTGCATGTGGATACGGCCGTCGAGGACGGCATGGACAACCCCTCCGAAGTCGTCGCGCCTCTCGAAACCTCCGCCTCCGGCAAGACCTTCCCGGGCAAGGGTTACGTCAAGTCCTTCCGGGTCACGTTCTGAGCCGACCGGAGTTTGCGTTCATGCTTCGCCGCCTTCACGCGCTGCTGGGCATTCCGCTCGCGGCCATCCTCGCTGTCGTCGCGCTCACCGGCGTGGCGCTCTCCGTGCTCCCGGCGCTCGATCGCCTGACGAATCCGGCGCCGCAACCCGGCGTCAGCGTCGCCGCCCTCGCGGAGGCCGTGGCGGCGCGTCATGAGCGCGTGACCGCCATTCGTCAGAGGAGCGACGGCGCGGTCATCGTGGCCTTCAGCGATGGCGAGGCGCGCGGCGTGGAGCGGGTCGATCCGGCGACCGGGGCCGGGCTCGGCCCCTATCAGGTATCGAGCGCGACGCGCTTCATCACGAACCTGCACCGCGCGTTTCTCCTTGGCGACGCGGGCCGCGCGGCGGCGGGCGTCAGCGCTCTCGCCATGCTCGCGCTGAGCCTCTTCGGCGTCGTTCTTCTGGCCCGGAGCCTCGGCGGAGCGGGCGCGCTTCTGCGTCCCATCCGCGGCGCGCCCGCTCAACGCCTGCATGGCGAACTCGGCCGTTTCGCCGCCATCGGGCTCATCGCGTCCTCCCTCACCGGCGTCTGGATGTCGGCGAACACCTTCGGCCTCGTGCCGACGCCCGAGGCCGCGTCGCCCGAGGCGACGGCGAGCGGCGGCGCGCCTGCTCCGGTCGGAACGCTCGCGGCGCTCAAGCTCGTCAGCGTCGCGGACCTGCGCGAACTGAGGTTCCCGGCGCCGGACGACCGCGCCGACGTCTATGTGTTGCGCACTGCGGCGGGCGAAGCCCAGATCGATCCGGCGACCGGCGCGCAGCTTTCCTTCACGCCGGCGAGCGCGCTCGACCGCCTCAACGACGTCATTCGCATGCTCCACACCGGACGCGGGGCCTGGGCGCTCGGCCTCGCGCTGGGGCTCTCCTCCGCGACGGTTCCTGCGCTTGCCCTCACGGGCTTCCTCATGTGGCGGCGCCGACGCGCCGCCCGGCCCCGGATCGCAGCGAACGTCCCCGCCCGCGCCGCCGACACGGTCATCCTCGTGGGCAGCGAAGGCAATTCCACCTGGGGCTTCGCCGACGACGCTTCATGCCGCGCTGACCCGCGCCGGCTGCCGCGTCCATACGGAGGCGATGAACGATTTTCGATCGCTTCCCCGGACAGCCAAGCGCGTTCTTGTCCTGACTTCGACCTATGGCGACGGCGGACCCCCGGCGTCGGCGAAGGCTTTCCTCTCCCGGCTTGCGCTCGCGGAAGGCGGCGCGCCGACAGCCGTTCTCGGCTTCGGCGACCGCAGCTTCCCGCGCTTCTGCGCCTATGCGGAGGAGGTGTCGGCCGCGCTCGCCGCGAAAGGCTGGCCGCAGCTCCTGCCGCTGAAACGCATCGATCGCGCTTCGGCGCAGGAGTTCGCCCAATGGGGACGCGACCTCGGCGCCGCGCTTGGTCACGAGCTTGTTCTCGAACACGTGGCCGAGCGGCCGAAGACTTTCGGGCTGGAACTCGTCGAGCGCGAGGACTACGGCGCCGCCGTTGGCGCGCCGGTCGCGATCCTGCGGTTTCGCTCGGTCGGGCGCGGCGGCAAGGCCGGACGCCTGCCGCCCTTCGAACCCGGCGACCTTCTCGGGGTCCTGCCTCCGGGCGAAACCATGCCCCGGTTCTATTCGCTCGCTTCGTCCTCGCGGGACGGAATTATCGAGGTCTGCGTGCGCTTGCGCGAGGGCGGCCGCTGCTCGACCTTCCTGCACGGTCTCGCGTCGGGATCCCGAGTCGAGGCCTTCATACGCGCCAATCCGAGCTTCCGGCCGAGCGCCGGTCGGGCGCCGCTCATTCTCATCGGCGCGGGCGCCGGGATCGGACCGCTCGCGGGGCTCGTGCGCGCCAACGAGTCGCGGCGCCCGGTTCATCTTTACTGGGGCGGCCGAAGTCCCTCGTCCGATTTCCTCTACGAGCACGAACTGGCCCAGCATCTTGCCGAGAAGCGTCTGACGTCGCTGAGCACCGCCTTCTCGCGCGATCCCAAAGGCGGCGCCTATGTCCAGGATCGCATCGCCGCCGACGCGACGCGGCTGCGGGAACTCGTGAGGCAGGGCGCGCAGATCCTCGTGTGCGGCGGCCGCGACATGGCCGAGGCCGTCACCCGCACCTTCGATCCGGTCGTGCGCCCCCTCGGCTTCGACCTGTCGGCTCTCAAATCTTCGGGACGCTATGTCGAAGACGTCTACTGAACGCGCGTCGAGCGCTGCGGCGCCCACGCGCCATGCTCTGAACGGCCCGGCCATGGGGTCGCGATGGACGGCCGTCTGCTGGACCGACCGCGCGATCGACACCCTCGCGCTTGGCCGGAGGCTTCAGGCCGCCGTCGACCGGGTGGAAGATCAGATGTCGCCCTGGCGACCGGATTCGGACGTCGAGCGCCTCAACGCGGCGCCGGTCGGCCTGTGGGTCGAAATTCCCCGCGAGCTGGCGACCGTGCTCGCCGCCGCCCTTGAAATCGGCCGCCTTTCCGAAGGCGCGTTCGACATTGGGGTGGGCGATCTCGTGCAGGCCTGGGGTTTCGGCGGCGGCTCGCGCACGCCCGACGCAGGCCGCATCGCCCAGGTCGCCGGGCGTCCGTCGTTCGAGCCGCCGAAGACGCTTCAACTCGACGCCGTCAACTGTCGCGCCCGGCGGCTCGCGCCGCTGCGGCTCGACCTCTCGGGCATCGCCAAGGGCTTTGGCGTGGACGAACTGGCGCGGGAGATGACCGCGGCCGGCCTCACGTCGTGGCTCGTGGGCATAGACGGCGAGATGCGGGCGGAGGGAACCAAGCCCGACGGTCGCCCCTGGGCCGTCGCGCAGGAAAAACCCGCGCTGGGCGCCCGGGAGATCCTTGGCGTCATCGAGCTTTCCGGCGCCGCCGTCGCGACCTCCGGCGCCTACCGCCATCGGGCCGAGGTCGACGGCAGGACCGTCTCTCACACGATGGACCCGCGTCGCGGCGCGCCGCTGGAGAATGACCTCGCCGCCGTCACCGTCGTGGCGGAGACCTGCATGGCGGCCGACGCATGGGCCACCGCGCTGATGGTGGCGGGCGCGGACCGCGGACTTGCGCTGGCCCGCCGTCTCCGCCTCATGGCGTTCTTTGTGGGGACGGACGGCGGCGTCCAGTCGACGACGGACAGCCCCCTCGCTTAGGCGTCGAATTTTTCCGAACCCGATCCCGGACGATTTGAGGCGTGACGCTTCGGCATCGCGGGGTTGGCATAAGTGCGGAAGGCAGCTTCGCAGTCGCGACAAATATTTCGCGGCGCAGCATTGAATAAAGAGACTATCGGCAAACTTTAGCGCGGAAATCGTAGCGTTCGAGCCCCACCGTCCGCTAGTCTTTTCGTTGGCCAAAGGCGCCGTGGACCGGAACGGGCCACGCACGTCAAGAGGCGCCTGGTGATCCGCGATCCGGCGTCAAAATGACGCAAGACGCGTGAAATTGGGGAGGACGGGAATGCTCAAGACTGGTGTGTGTGCAACGGCGCTTGCGTTGCTGATGCTGTCGGGCGTCGCGCGCGCGGACGACAACAAGATCAAGGTCGGCGTGACGGCGACGCTCGAGGGCACCTATACGATCCTCGGCGTCGACGGCATGGCCGGTTTGAACGCCGCGGTATTGAAATACGGTCCCAAAGCCGGCGGCAAACAACTGGAGTTCGTCGTCGCGTCGACCGACGCCACGCCGGATTCCGCCGTGCGCGCGGTCCGAAAGCTCATCGAGCAGGACCACGTCCAGATCCTGATCTCGCCGCTTTCGGGCGACGAAGGCATCGCGGTCAAGAATTTCTCCAGGACGCACCCGGAGCTGACCTTCATCAACGCGGCTTCCGGCGCCCAGGAGACGACGTTCCCCGACCCCTCGCCGAACTTCTTCCGCTGGAACATGGACGGCGCGCAGTGGTCGGCCGGACTTGGCGATTACGCTTACAACACCAAGGGATACAAGAAGATCGCAACGGTCGGCGAGGACTATTCCTTCGTCTATACGCAGGTCTTCGGCCTGATTCTCGAGTACTGCCGCGCCGGCGGTCAGGTCACCAACCGGCAGTGGGTGCCGCTCGGCACGAAGGATTTCGCCTCGACCATCGCGGCGCTGCCCGACGACGTCGACGCGATCTATCTGGGCCTTGGCGGCGCGGACGCGGTCAACTTCCTCAACCAGTATCAACAGGCCGGCGGCAAGGCCCATCTCATGGGCGGATCGATCATGGTCGACCAGACCGTGCTTTCGGCCAAGGGCGACGCGAAGAAGGCCATGATCGGCACGATCGCATCGAGCGGCATGGCCGATACCTGGGACGATCCGGGCTGGAAGGCTTTCGTGAAGCTGTACCAGGAGGCGACGCCCGCCGACAAGCGCCTGCCGAGCCCCGGCCTGCTCGCGACCAACTATTACGGCTCGACGATGGCGATGTACGAAGCCCTCAACAAGGTCAACGGCGACCTCAGCGACAATCAGTCGAAGCTCAAGGATGCGTTGACTCACCTGACGATCGACGCGCCGAACGGCAAGATCAGCCTTGATGAGGACCGCCAGGCGATCGGGACCAACTTCGTCACCGAAGTCGTCGAGGACAGCAGTGGCGGGCTCCTCAGCAAAGTGGTGAAGATCGTGCCGGACGTCCACCAGACGCTCGGCTACCCGCGTGACGTGTTCGCCAAAATCGGCCCACCGAGCCGTACGAACCCGGAGTGCAAGAAGTACTGATTTCAAAATGAAGCGGGCCGGACGCGGGAAGCGTCCGGCCGTTATTCCGTTACTGTATTGCCACAATCTTGGCGCTGCGAGCAAAAGGTTGCAATCATTCAAAAAATATTGAATTCTGCTCTTGCTAGGGGAGGCGCGTTTCGGAGGACATTATTATGAGCCGGGCGATCGCCGTTTTTCACGGCCAGTTCGGTCGCGCGGCGGTGTACCAGCTCAATCGCCCGTTCAATGTACACGCCCATCGCGAAGGCCATTTGATCTTTCATCTTGGCGGCGCGGATGGGATCATCGATGTCGACGGAAAGCGCTGCGCGGGATGTCCTGGCACGGTTGTCGCTGTCTCGCCGTGGGAACCCCATAACTTTATTCCCGATGACCTCCATCAGGGGTCGCTCTTCCTCGTTTTCTACGTAAACCCGGAATGGTTCGCGCCGAGCGGCGGCGCATCGCGGCTTTGCTTCGGAAATCCCCAGATCATCCGAACCCCGACGCTCGACCGCCAGATTCGGCAGGCCGCGGCCACCATCTGCGCCGGCGAGCGCCTCGGCGAACTCGATCGCGATCTTCGCTATCTGATCGAAGCCTGCTTCGAACTGTCCTGGCGACAAGCCGAAGGCCGAACGATCCGGCGCGCGCTCGACGGCGTGACGGACTTCCGCGTGCGCAAGTCGATCCGGCTTATCGAGGAGGCGCCCGGAGCGGATGTGGAGCTCGACGCGGTCGCGAGGGAATCCGGCCTCTCGCGGCCGCATTTCTACAAGCTCTTCCGCACCCAGACCGGGCTTACGCCCAATCTCTTCCTCAACACGATTCTCATGGAGCGCGCGCTGGACAAGCTCGTGCGCAGCGTCTCTCCGGTCGCGGAGATCGGCTTCGATCTCGGATTTTCCTCGCAGAGCGGTTTTACGAAGTTCTTTTCGGCGCATGTCGGCATGGCGCCGAGCGACTACCGGCGCGCGGCGCTCGTGCTCTGAGGCCGCGCGCCGCAGCAAAACATACTGAGGGTCAAATCCGCTATAAGAGAGGGGCTAGAATGCCAGAGGACCTCGCCCGGAAAGAGGCGCGTCCTTATCGGAAGGAAGCGCCGAATTGATGGAGAAACGCGTCTCCATACTGCGTGGAGAGATCCCCCGCCGGACGCCGAAAGCGGCGATAACGAACGTGCGGGCTGAGCCTCCGCCGTCGGCGCCGGTCGCCAGATGAACGCCTTCATCGCCCGCCACCCGGCCTGGTCGCTGGTCATCATCATCGTGATCGTGGCGCTGATCTGGGTCGTCTTCGCGCCCTGGCCGCCGGGCTTCGAGGAGGTGTTCGGAAGGAAGAAGCTGTTCCTCAACGCCACGCTCAACGGGATAACGCTCGGCGGTCTTTACTTCCTTGTCGCGAGCGGCTTCACGCTGATTTTCGGCCTGATGCGCAACGTGAACCTTGCGCATGGGTCGATCTACCTGCTCGGCGGCTATTTCGGCTACATGGCCGACGACCTCACAGGGTCGTGGCTCTTCAGCTTCGTCGTCGCCTTCGTCATCGCGGGCATCCTTGGCGTCCTTCTGCAGATCTTCGTTTTCCGCCGCATGGAGGGCGAGGAGCTGCGCCAGACGCTTGTGACGCTCGGCATTTCCATCGTTCTCGCCGATCTCATGCTCTGGGCCTTCGGCGGCAATTCCTGGCAGATCCAGACGCCGAAATGGTTGCGCGGTCCGGTCGACCTGCCGCTGATCACAGCCGTCAAGTCATCGGGCGAGGCGGTCTACCTTTCCTACCCGATCGTGCGTCTGGCGATCTTCGCCGCCTCGGTGGTGATCGGCGTCGCGATGTGGCTTGCGCTGAACCGGACGCGGATCGGCATGATCGTGCGCGCGGGGGTGGATGACCGCGACATCCTGGCCGCGATGGGCGTCCGCATCCAGCTCGTCTTCGTGCTGGTCTTCGCCTTCGGCGCAGGCCTCGCGGGGATGGCCGGCGTTGTCGGCGGGACGTTCCAGTCCTTGTCGCCGGGGGAGGACACGCGCTTTCTGCTCGCTTCCCTCATCGTCGTGATCGTCGGCGGCATGGGCTCGATACCGGGCGCGGCGCTGGGCGCAGTCATCATTGGGGTCGCCGAGCAGATCGGGCTCGCCTATTTTCCGACCTATGCGATCGTGCTCACCTTCGTGATCATGGTCGTCGTCCTTGCGGTTCGGCCGCAGGGCCTTCTGGCGAGGCGCTGAGCATGGCCCTCGCCGAGAGCTCGACGCGCCAGGACGCCCAGCCGGTTTCGTCCGAATGGTTCCGGCGCATCCATCCGGCCGCGGCGCTCCTCGCCGCAGTGCTCATCATCATGCCGGCGCTCGCCAACGGCTTCATCCTCGTCCAGATTTTCGCGTGGTCGTTCATCCTCGGCATGATCGCGCTCAGCCTGATGTTCCTGGCCGGCTATGGAGGCATGGTCAGCCTCGCGCAGATGACGATCGCAGGCTTCGCCGGCTACATGGTCGCGATCTTCGGCGTGCACGGCGAGCCTGCCGCCAGCATCGGCTGGCCCTGGTGGGTCGCGGTTCCGATCGGTCTCGTTCTGGCGATGATCTTCGGCGCGATCGTTGGCGCGCTCGCCGTGCGGACCGAAGGCATCTACACCATCATGATCACGCTCGCGATTGCCGCGGCCTTCTTCTATTTCACGAACCAGAACTACGCGATCTTCAACGGCCACACGGGCATCAGCAGCATTCCGACGCCGCATCTGTTCGGCGTGAACTGGCACGATCCGATCCCCTTCTACTATCTGTCGCTTGTGTTCGCCGCCCTCTCGTGGGGGCTCGTGACCTGGCTTTCGCGCGCGCCTTTCGGCCTTGCGCTCCAGGGCATCCGCGACAATCCGCGCCGCATGGCCGCGCTCGGCTTCAACGTCAACGCCCACCGCGTCGCGGCCTATGTCGTGGCCTCGCTGATCGCGGGCATTGGCGGCGTGCTTCTCGTCTGGAGCAACGGTCAGGTCGCGCCCGGAACGGTCAACGTCTCGGCGGCCATCGACATTCTCGTCATCGCAGTGGTGGGCGGAATCAGCAATCCGCTCGGGCCGTTCCTCGGCGCCTTCATCTACGCGATCCTGAAGACTTTCGCGCTCGACATTCTGGTGAGCCTCGGCCTCGATGGCAACCGCTTCCGCCTGCTGATCGGCCTCGGCTTTCTCGCCATCGTCTTCTTCTCGCCCGACGGCGTCATCGGCCTCTGGAACAAGTGGCGCAATCGCGGCAAGCCGGCGAAGGCGCCTGCGGGCGGAGGCGGCGGCCATGGATAGCGTCGCCCAGCGCCTTTCCGCGGTCGGCTCGGCCAATGCGCTCGAACTGCGCGGGGTCACGCGCCTCTTCGGCGCGCTCGCGGCGTTGACCGACATCACATTGACGATCCGCCCCGGCGAGCGGCGCGCGGTGCTCGGCTCCAACGGCGCCGGCAAGACGACGCTCTTCAACTGCATCACGGGCGATTTCCTGCCCTCGTCCGGCACGATCCGCTTCTTCGGCGAGGACGTCACAGCCTTTCCGCCCTACGAGCGCATCCGCCGGGGGCTGCGCCGCACCTATCAGATTTCGGCGCTGTTTCCGGGCCTGAGCGTCCTCGACAATGTCTATCTCGCCTGCCGCGGCGTCTCGCGCGGCCGCTACTCGATGCTTCGACCCAGCCGCAGCGACGCGCTCGTTCACGCCGCGGAAAATCTCGTTCAGGCGGTGCACCTGACCCCGGTCAAGTCCCGACTCGTGGCCGAACTCGCCTATGGCCAGCAGCGCCAGCTCGAAATTGCTCTGGCGCTGGCCGGCGCGCCGCGCTTCATCCTGTTCGACGAGCCGGCGGCGGGGCTCTCGCCGACCGAACGCGCCGAGCTTGTCGAAATCCTCACCGCCCTGCCCAGCCACATCGGCTACATCGTCATCGAACACGACATGGACGTGGCGCTGCGCGTCGTCGAGAGCGTGACGATGATGCACAACGGCCGCATCTTCAAGGAAGGCGCGCCGCAGGAGATCGAATCCGACCCCGAAGTGCAGGAGCTTTATCTCGGAGGCGGACATGGCTGAACCCCGCGTCTCCGATTCCGGCGCCATGCTGCAGGTCAAGGGGCTCAACGTCTATTACGGGCGTTCGCATGCCCTGCAGGGCGTCGACCTCACGCTTGAGCAGGGCGTGCTCTCGGTCGTCGGCCGCAACGGCATGGGCAAGACGACGCTCTGCAAGACGATCATGGGCCTCGTTCCTGCGGCGAGCGGCTCGATCCGCATGCGCGGGCAGGAGCTGACGGGCCGGGCGCCGGCCGACATCGCGCGCATGGGACTTGGCTACGTGCCGCAGGGTCGTCGCCTCTGGCGATCGCTCACCGTCGACGAGCATCTGAGAATGGTCTCGGCCGGACAGCAGGGTCCGTGGACTGTCGAGCGCATCTACGAGGTCTTTCCCCGCCTCGCCGAACGGCGCAGCAACGGCGGCGGGCAGCTCTCCGGCGGCGAGCAGCAGATGCTCGCGATCGGCCGGGCGCTCGTCACCAACCCGCACCTCCTCATCATGGACGAGCCGACCGAGGGGCTCGCGCCCGTCATCGTCGCGCAAGTCGAGGAGATGCTGGTCCGGCTCGGAACCGAAGGCGACATCGCAATCCTCGTCATCGAGCAGAATATCGGCGTCGCGACCTCCGTCTCCGACCGTGTCGCGATCATGGTCAACGGGCGCATCAACCGCATCGTCGACTCGCGCCGGCTCGCGGCGGACCGCGAATTGCAGCAACGCCTGCTCGGCGTCGGCCGCCATTCCGAGGCCGCGGACGACGAGGCCGCCGAGCCGCAGGCCGGGGAGCGCGCGGACGGCCGCGACGCGGCCGCAGCGGCCGAGCGCGGCGGCGGTCAGGATCTATGTCTCCAATCCGGTCCTGCCGACACGCTGGTCGCAACCCGTGCCGAACGCCCGCATCGAGGCGGCGGCGCGGACGGCTTCGGTTGGCGTTTCGCGGATCGAAGAGGCCGCGGAGCGGCGGCAAGCCTCGGCCGCCGCGCCCTCGGGCCCGCCGACGGTTCTCGTCGTCGGCACGCTCGACACCAAGGGGCCGGAACTCCGCTTCATGCGCGACCTCATCGCCGAAGCGGGCCTGCGCGCGCGGCTCGTCGACGTCTCCACCAGCGGCAAGCTCGCAACCTGCGACGTGACCGCGCAGGAGATCGCCCTCAACCACGGGCGCGGCGCGCCGGGTGTTTTCGGCCGCGAGCGCGGGGCTTCCGTCGCCGCCATGGCGGAGGCGCTCGAGACCTGGATCCGCCGGCAGGGCGACATCGTCGGTATCATCAGCGCGGGAGGCTCGGGCGGCGCTTCGCTCGTCGCGCCCGCCATGCGCGCGCTGCCGATCGGCGTGCCGAAAGTGCTGATCTCCTCCGTCGCCTCGGGCGACGTTTCCCGTTACGTGGGCCCGAGCGACATCACGATGATGTATTCGGTCACCGACGTTCAGGGCCTTAACCGCATCTCGCGCCAGGTGCTGGCGAATGGCGCGCAGGCGCTCATCGGCATGACGAAGGCGCGTCTCGCCGAGCGCGAGAAGGCGCGGACTGCGCGGCGGGGCCCTGGCGAGCCGCCGGCGGTCGGCCTGACGATGTTCGGCGTGACCACGCCCTGCGTGCAGCAGATCACAAAAGCGCTCGAACCCGACTGGGAGTGCCTCGTCTTCCACGCGACGGGGACGGGCGGCCGCTCGATGGAGAAGCTGATCGACTCCGGCATGCTCTCGGGCGTGATCGACGTCACGACGACCGAGGTGGCCGACATGCTGTTCGGCGGAATCCTGGCGGCCGACGAGGATCGCTTCGGCGCCGTCATCCGCACACGGATGCCCTACGTCGGCTCGGTTGGCGCGGTCGACATGGTCAATTTCGGCGCGCCCGACACTGTGCCTGCCGCCTACAAAGGCCGCCTCCTGCATGCGCACAATCCGCAGGTCACGCTCATGCGCACGACACCGCAGGAGAACGATCAGATCGGCCGATGGATCGGCGAGCGGCTGAACCGCATGGACGGGCCAGTGCGCTTCCTTCTGCCTGAGCTCGGCGTCTCGGCGCTCGACGCGATCGGCCAGCCTTTCTATGACCCTGACGCGGACGCCGCGCTCTTCCGCGCGCTGGAGCAGACGGTGCGGCAGACCGCGAACCGGCAGCTCATCCGCATCCGCCGCCACATCAACGATCCCGAATTCGCCGCCGCGGTCGTTGCGGCTTTCCGCGCGCTGCATGGGCAGACGGCCGGGCGCAGGCGCGCAGCGAGGTGACGATGCCAAGGTTCGAACGCAAGGCATTGATGGAAAGATTTCGCGCGATGGCCGCGCGGGGCGAGCCGATCGTCGGCGGCGGCGCGGGCACGGGCCTTTCCGCGAAATGCGAAGAGGCGGGCGGCGTCGATCTCATCGTCATCTACAATTCCGGCCGCTATCGCATGGCTGGCCGCGGCTCGCTCGCCGGCCTTCTCGCCTATGGGGACGCCAACGCCATCGTGCTCGAAATGGCGAACGAGGTGCTGCCGGTCGTGAAGACAACGCCGGTGCTCGCGGGCGTCAACGGCACCGACCCGTTCCGGGACATGGACGTCTTTCTCGACGAGGTGCGGCGCGTGGGCTTCGCAGGCGTGCAGAATTTTCCGACGGTCGGTCTCATCGACGGAACATTCCGCGCCAACCTCGAAGAGACCGGGATGGGCTACGCGCTCGAAGTCGCGATGATCGCGAAAGCCCACGCCAAGGATCTCCTCACCACGCCTTACGTCTTCTCCGGGTCCGAAGCGGAGGCGATGGCCCGCGCCGGCGCCGACATCATCGTCTGCCACATGGGGCTCACGACCGGCGGCGCGATCGGCGCGGACACGGCGAAAAGGCTCGAGGACTGCCCGGCTCTGATCGACGCCTGGGCGGGGGCTGCGCTCAAAGTACGGCCCGACGTCCTCATTCTCGCGCATGGCGGTCCAATCGCGGAGCCAGCCGACGCGGATTTCATCATGAAGGCCTGCAAGACCTGTCACGGCTTCTACGGCGCCTCCTCGATGGAGCGGCTGCCGGTGGAGCGCGCGCTGACAGATCAGGTGCGACAGTTCAAGGCGATCGGGCGTAAACGCTAGGGAATGCATTCAGCGCCGCTTCAGCAAGAAGGCGGCCGGACGGGAGGCGAGAAAATGTCGGGACTTCTGATCGGGACGCTGATCCTCTGGCTCATCGTGGCGATCATCGTGATCGTGGTGGCCGTCTATGTCGTGAACTGGCTCTACCATCGGTCGTCGAAGGAAGTGTCCTTCGTCCGCACCGGTTTCCTCGGCGAGCGGGTGGTGATCGACGGCGGCGCCTTCGTGCTGCCGTTCATCCACGATTACACGCCGGTCAACATGAACGTGCTGCCGATGCAGATCGTCCGTGAGAAGGGCGGCGCGATCATCACGCGCGACCGCATGCGCATCGACATCGAGGCGGACTTCTACGTCCGTGTGCAGCCGACCGGCGAGGCCGTCTCCATCGCCGCCGCCACCCTTGGCCGACGAACCCTGGAGCCGGAGCGGCTGCATGCGCTGCTTTCCGGCAAGTTCGTTTCCGCGCTGCGCTCAGTCGCCTCCGAGATGACAATGGAGCAGATGCACGAGCAGCGCGGCGACTATGTCGCGCGCGTCAAGGCGGAGGCGGCCGAGGCTCTGGCGCAAAACGGTCTTGAGCTCGAATTGGTGGCCATCACCGACCTGGACCAGACCGACCTCGAATTCTTCAATCCACAGAACAGGTTCGATGCGGAAGGTCTGACCCGCCTCATCGGGGACATCGAAGAGCGCCGCAAGCTGCGCAACGACATCGAGCAGGACTCGATGATCAAGATCCGCACCCGCAATCTGGAGGCCGAGCGGCAGGCGCTCGACATCGAGCGCGACAGCGAAGCCGCCCGTCTCGCCCAGCAGCGCGACATCGAGGTGCGGCGCGCGGTGCAGCGGGCCGAAGTCGCCCGCGAGCGCGCGCTCCGTGACACGGAAGCCGAGCAGGCGCAGATTTCCGCCCGCGAGGCGATCGAAAAAGCGCGGATCGCCAACGAGCAGGCCATCAACGAAGCGCGCATCGCTTCCGAGCGGGAAATCCGCCAGAGGGAGATCGAGCGCACGAAGGCGGTCGAGGAAGTCGAGATCGCCGCGCGCGAGGACATCGAGAAGGCGCGCATCCAGAACCAGCGTTCCGTGGACGCGGCGCGGATCGCGTCCGAGCGCGAAATCCGTCAGCAGGAGATCGAGCGCGCCCGCACCATCGAGGAGGCCGAAATCCTTGCGCGCGAGACGGTGGAGAAAGCGCGGATCGCTCAGGAGCGCGCCGTCACCGAATCCCGCATCGAGAGCGAGGAGGAGACACGCCGCCGCGAGATCGAGCGCACGCGCGCGCTGGAGGAAGCGGAGATCGCCTCCCGCGAAGCGACCGAAAAGGCTCGCATTGCGCAGATGACGACGATCAACGCCGAGCGCATCGCCTCCGACGAGCGCACCCGCTCGCTCGAAATCCTCCGCACCCGGGCGATCGAGGAAGCCGAAATCGCCGCGCAGAAGGCGGTGGAGGCCGCGCAGATCGCGCGCGAGCAGGCGATCGCAGCCGAGCGCATCGCGGCTGAACAAGCGACCCGCTCGCTCGAAATCGCGCGCAATCAGGCGCTGGAGGAGGCGGGGATCAGCGCCCGCGAGGCGACCGAGACGACACGAATCGCACAGGAAGAGCGGGTGCGGGCGCTTGAAATCGCACGCAATCGCGCGATCGAGGAAGCCGACATCGCCGCGCGCGAAGCCGTCGAGGCGGCCCGGATTGTGCAGGAGAAGAAGATCCAGCTCTCTCGCATCGAGAGCCAGCAGGAGACGCAGAATCAGGAAATCGCCCGCCGTCGCACCATTGAGGAAGCCGAGATCACAGCCCTTGAGGCGACCCGGGCCGCCCGGATCACGCAGGAGAAACGCACCGCCGCCGAAACCATCGCGGCCGACCGCGAGACGCGCAGCCTTGAGATCGCGCGCAATGAAACCCTGGAAAAGGCCGAGATCGACGCGCGGCTGACCGTCGAGCAGGCGCGCATCGCTCAGGATAAGCGGATCCAGGCCGAGCGCATCGCCCGCGACGAGGAGGTCCGCGCCCGCGAGATCGCGCGCAACAGGTCCGTCGACGAAGCCGAGATCAAGGCGCGCGAAGCTGTCGAGGCTGCCCGCATCGCCCAGGAAAAGACGGTCGCCGCCGAGCGCATCCAGTCCGAGCAGGCGACCCGCGCGCTCGAAATCACCCGCGACGAGACGCTCGAAGCGGCCGAACTCCGCCGCCGCGACGCGGTCGAGCGCCAGCGGATCGAGGTCGAGCTTGCGCTCGACACCGATCGCATCGCTTCGCAAAAGGCCCGCGAGATCCTCAGCATCGAGCAGAAGAAGGCCATCGAGGTCGCGGACGAGGACCGGACCATCGCGCTTGCGTCCAAGCGGTCCGAGCGCATCGACGCCGACCGGCAGGTGCGGCAGGCCGAGATCGTCGCCCGTCAGAATGTCGAAAGGACGGACGTCGAGCGCGAGCAGGTTCTGGAGGCCGCGCGGCTCGAACGTCGTCGCGCTCTGGAACAGCTCGAGATCGCCCGCATGCAGGCGCTGCGCGAAGCCGAGATCGCTTCGAACGAGGATATCGAGCGCGCCCATATCGCCTCGGAGCGCGGCCTCGACGAGGCGCGCATCACCCGCGAACGCGACCTCCGCAGGCTCGAAGTCGATCGCGAGCGAATCGTCGAGACGGCGCTTATGGACAAGGCGATCGCGCTCTACCAGAAGTCGCTCGAAGAATCGGCCGCGCAGGCGGAGGCCGAGAATGCGCGGGCCCGTGCGACGGAAGCGCAGGAGCGCGTCGCCACCGTCCGCGAGAGCGAGGTAGCGCGGAGGCGCAGAACGGTTGAGGTCCTGATCGCCGAGAAGCAGGCGGAAGAAACCCGCATCGCCGCCGAAGCCGAACGCGTTCGCGCCGCGGTCGAGGCGGAGGCGCAGCGATTGCTCAACGAGGCCGAGAACGTGCTTTCCGACGCGGCGCGCCAGTCGCTCTTCCGGCGCAAGCTGCTCGACCGGATCGAGGGGATCGTGCGCGAAAGCGTGCGGCCGATGGAGAAGATCGAAGGCATCAAGATCCTGCACGTCGACGGCCTCAATGGCGGACGGCGGCGGCGGCGGGCGGGCGCAGCGCGACCGACGAGGTCATCAACTCCGCGCTCCGCTATCGTGTGCAGGCCCCGCTCATCGATTCGATCCTCGCGGATATCGGGGTCGAAGGCGGGAGCCTCGCCAGGATGCCGGGCCTCATCCGCGAGGCGCGAGACATGCAGGGCATCCGCAAGGAGACCGCGCCGAAGAAGGAGGGGGGCGACGCGCCCTCCGGCGGTGGGAGTGGCGCCCCCGCGCCTGCGCCCACGGGCGGCGCGCCGCGCAAGAAGGGCTGAACCGATGGCGCGCGTCTTTGTCTCCAGCGTCGTCAACGCCCGCAGCGACCGTGTCTGGGCGCGCGTGCGCGACTTCAACGGCCTGCCGAACTGGCATCCCGCGATTGCCGAGAGCCGCATCGAGGGCGGCGAGCCGTCGGACAAGATCGGCTGCGTGCGGGACTTCCGCCTGCGCAACGGCGACCGGATCCGCGAGAAGCTGCTCGGCCTCTCCGATTACGACCTGTTCTGCACCTATTCGATTCTCGAATCCCCAATGGGAGTCGAGAACTATGTCGCAACGCTGAGGCTGACCCCCGTCACCGACGGCGACCGGACCTTCGTCGAATGGACCGCCGAGTTCGACTGCGCGCCCGAACGCGAGACGGAACTCATCGCGACCATCGGCGCCGGCGTCTTCCAGGGCGGCTTCGACGCGCTGAAGCGCGCCTTCGGAGGCTGAGGCGGATGCCGCGGGTGATCAAAAGCACGATCATCGAGGCGCCGACCGATCGCGTGTGGGAGGTGCTTCGCGACTTCAACGGACACGATCAATGGCATCCCGCCGTGGCCACGAGCGCCATCGAGCGCGGACAGAGTTCGGACAAGATCGGCTGCGTGCGGCGCTTCAAGCTCGCGGACGGCTCGGAGCTTCGCGAGCAATTGCTCGCGCTCTCCGACCTCGAGCAGAGCTTCAGCTATTGCCTCCTCGATACGCCGATCCCGATGTTCAACTATGTCGCCCATGTGCGGCTTCTGCCTGTCACCGACGGCGACCGCACCTTCTGGCACTGGGAGTGCCGCTTCACGACGCGACCCGAGGAAGAGCAGCGCCTCGCCCAGATGGTCGGCGAGGACATTTATCAGGCGGGCTTCGAGGCCGTGCGCAAGCGCGTCGTGAACACCGCATGAGGGAAGGGATTACATCATGCCTGTGAGCGTGAAGACCTGCGCGTCGCCCGCGGAAGCAGCGGCTACGCTCGCCTCCGACCGCGGCGCGCGCTACATCGCCGGCGGCACGCTGGTGATGCGCGCGCTCAACGAAGGCGATGTCGGGATCACGACGCTGGTGCGGATCGCCGACCGCTCGCTTTCCGAAATCCGCGCGAGCGGCGCCCGGGTGACGCTCGGCGCCGAGGTCACGCTCCTGCAGATCCTCCGCAACAGCGAGCTCGCCTTCCTGCATCCTGTCGCACGCACGATCGGCGGCCCGGCCGTCCGCACGATGGGCACCGTCGGCGGCAATCTCTTCGCCCATCCTCCCTTCGGCGACCTCACCGTCGCGCTCCTCGCCCTCGACGCGACCGTGTCGGTCCAGAGCGGCTACGGCCAACGCGAAACACCGCTCGAAGAGTTTCTCGCCAATCGCGACCGCGCGCAGGGCGCGCTCGTCACTGGCGTCTCTTTCGCGCGGCCGGCGAGCCCGGACGCCTTCCGCTACCGCAAGGTTTCGCGCGTCAAACCGAAGGGCGCTTCCGTCCTTTCGATCGCCGTGCATGTCCCGAACATGAGCGGGCGCGTATCGAACGCCCGCATCGCCTATGGCGCGATGGGGCCGACCGCGATCCGCGCCAAGGCGGCCGAGCGCGCGCTCGAAGGGCGTACGCTGGATGAGGCGGGAGTTGCCGCGGCGGTGGCCGCGGCGGCGGAGGGGACGGCGCCCATGACGGACGCGATTGCGAGCGCATGGTACAGACGCGAGGTTGTCGGCGTGCATCTGCGCCGCGTCCTCATCGGCCAGGAGGCTTGAGGACGAATGGCGAAGACTCCGCTCCAGTTCATCCACAACGGCCGCGAGGTCGCCGTTTTCGTCGACGGCGGCATGAGCCTGCTCAACGTGCTGCGAGAATTGATCGGCGACCCCTCGCCGAAATTCGGGTGCGGACAGGGGGGCTGCGGCGCCTGCACGGTCCTGATCGACGGCGATCCGTATCTCTCGTGCGTGACGCTCGCCGAAAGCGTCGCGGGACGCTCCATCGAGACGGCGGACGGCATGAAGACCGGCCCCGAGCTCCATCCGCTTCAAACCGCCTTCATGGAGCGGTTCGCCGCGCAATGCGGCTATTGCACCCCGGGGATGCTGATGGCCGCCAAGGCGCTGCTCGACCGCAATCCCTCGCCGAGCCGAACGGAGGTCGTCGAGGCGATCTCCGGCAACATCTGCCGCTGCACCGGGTACGAGCCGATCATCAATGCGATCCTCGACGTCGCCGGGCGCGGGCCACGCGCCGCGCATGAGAGGGCATAGGACATGCTTGAGCTTCGCAAGGACATTTTCGCCGACGAGCGCGACGACAATCTGCGAGAGATCGGCAAGCCGACGCAGCGGCAGGACATGCTCGGCCACGTCACCGCGACCTCGACCTTTTTCAACGACCACAAGCTTCAGGGGATGCTGCACCTCAAGGTGTTGCGCAGCCCTCACTCGCACGCGCGGATCCGCCGGATCGACACGAGCGAGGCCGAGCGGCATCCGGGCGTGCGCCGCATCATCCGCGGCGCGGACGTGCCGAGAAACCTCAACACGCTGCTCAGCCTCATCAATTTCGGCAAGGACGACGAGCCGACGCTGGCGGTCGACAAGGTGCGCTACAAGGGCGAACCGATCGTCGCCGTCGTCGCCGACGATGAGCGCGCGGCCTTTGAGGCGCTTCAGAAAATCCGCGTCGACTACGACCCGCTGCCGACCGTGTTCGACGTCGAGGAAGCCCTGCGGCCCGGAGCGCCGGTCGTCAACGAGACCTACCCGAAGAACACCTTCACCTATCACGAGAAATACGACCACCAGAAGCTGCGTTTCGGCGACGTCGAGCGCGGCTTTGCGGAGGCCGACCATATCCTCGAACAGCGCTATCAGATGTCGCCGATCGAGCATGCGCCGACCGAGCCGAACGGTTCGATCGCCGCGCCGGACACCAACGGGCGCTATATCGTCTACACCTCCACGCAGGCGCTGTTCTTCTCGCTCGACACCTGCGCGAAGATCCTCGATGTTCCGTCGAACCAGCTGCATTTCGTCGGCGGCACGGTTGGCGGCGGCTTCGGCGGCAAGGTCGACACGGTGACCGAGCCGCTCTCGATCCTCGGCGCGATGCTGACGGGCCGGCCGGTGCGCTACATGATCGGCCGCGAGGAGGAGATGACCTATTGCGCGCCGCGCGGCGCCGAACGGATCTATATCAAGGACGGGATCTCGCGAAACGGCCGGATTCTGGCGCGCAAGTTCCGCTGCTATTTCGACAGCGGCGCCTATACGCGGCTTTCCAGCTACGCGGTCGTCAAATGCGCCGCGCATCTGCCCGGCCCCTATACGGTCGCCAACGTCCATGCCGACGTCTATTGCGTCTTCACCAATCGCGTGCCGGCGACGGCGATGCGCGGCTTCGGCGTGACGGCGGTCGATTTCGCCATCGAATGCCAGATGGACAAGCTCGCCCAACTCGTCGGCATGGACCCGATGGAGTTTCGCATCCTCAACGCCTATCGCGACGGCGACATGAAGGCGCACCGGCGCGAGGCGAAGAACACCGCGCTCATCGAATGCGTGCAGGTCGCGGCCGAGAAGGCGAACTGGCGGATCGGCGAGGAATTCAAGCGCGCGTCGTCCCGCAAGGACGGCGGCGGCGCCCGCGCCGCGATCCCGCCAACGCCGCGCGATTCGCAGCGGCCGGCGGCGCAGCCGCAGCGGTCGAGCGACGACCGCCCTCCGGAGCCCTATCGCTCGCCGCCTCAGGAGCCATTCCGCCCGCCGCCGCCTCCGCCCCCTCCCCAACCCGCAGCATCGAGCCATGGGGCGACGCGGTTCTCATCCGTATTCGGCAGGAGGCGTTGAGGCCATGACCAAGCATCGCGGACGCGGCATGGCGTCGATCAACTATCCGATCGGCATGAATCTCGGCGGCGATCCGAGCCAGGCGCTCGTGCATTCCAATCCGAGCGGCAAATTCACCGTCGCCCTGTCTTCGATCGACCTCGGGCAGGGAATGAAATCGGTGACGCGCCAGATCTGCGCGGAGGCGCTGGGCGTGCCGGTCGAGGACGTCTATGTCGACACGGCCGATTCCGACACCGGCCCCCATTGCATGGGCAGCTTCGCCTCGCGCGGCACGCATCGCGTCGGCAACGCGGTCGCGGCGGCTGCGCGCGAAGCCCGCGCCGTGATGATGGAAGCCGCGGCGGAAGAGCTCGAAGTCAATGTCGCCGACCTCGACACGGACGGCCGCGGCAACATCCATGTGAAGGGCGCGCCGCATCGCTCGATCTCGACCAAGGATGTCGCGATCGCGGCGCAGTTCAAGCAGGGGCGGACGATTTCCGGTCGCGGCATTTTTCTCGTCCCGCTGTCCTCGGTCGATCCGGAGACGGGCGAGATGTCGCCCGCCACCTGCTATGCGCACGCCTGCCTCGTCGCGGAAGTGGAGGTCGATGACGAGACCGGCGAAGTCAGCATGGTGCGCATGGACAGCGCTTACGAACTCGGGACGCGCGCTGAACCCGAAACTGGTCGAGCAGCAGCTTGTCGGCGGGGCCTGGATGGGGGTCAGCCACACGCTCTACGAGACGCCGGAGCCCTATTATCCCGATCCGAGTCACGGGCCGCGCGACTTCGTCGAATATCTGATGCCGGGCCCAGGCGACATCTGCCCGCACGACATTGCGGTTCTGGAGCGCCCCGCGCCCGACGGGCCGTTCGGCGGCAAGGGGCCGGGCGAGATGTGCGCCAATCCCGTGCTCCCGGCCGTCGCCAACGCCATCTTCAACGCCGTCGGCGTGCGCATGGACGAATTGCCGATCACGCCGGAGAAGGTGCTGCGCGCCATCAAGGCGCAAGGCGGCGCGCGCCCGCAGGCCCGGCGGTGAGCGGCTGATGGCGCCCCGCGGCAACATCGTCGGCATCGACAGCCCGGAAGCGCTCGAAAAGGCGCTGCGGGCGGCCTATTATCTCGCCGACGAGGGCCTCGCGACGGCGGCCTATCTGGCGCTCGCGCTGGGCAAGCCGCTGCTGCTCGAAGGCGCGCCGGGCGTCGGCAAGACGGAGGCCGCCAAGGCCATCGCCGCCGTGCTCGCGCGAAAGCTCATTCGGCTGCAGTGCTACGAGGGCATTGACGCGTCGGCCGCGCTCTACGAGTGGAACTATCCGCGCCAGATGCTCGCGATCCGTCAGGCGGGCGAGCAGAGCATCGACATCTACAGCGAGCCCTTCCTTATCGAGCGGCCGATGCTCGCCGTCCTTGCGCGCGCCCAATTCCTCCGTGCTGCTGATCGACGAGATCGACCGCTCGGATCAGGAGTTCGAGGCCTTCCTGCTCGAATTCCTGTCCGACTTCCAGATCTCGATCCCCGAGCGCGGCACCTTGCGCGCGGTCGAGCGGCCTGTGGTGATCCTCACCTCCAACCGCACGCGCGACCTGCACGAGGCGCTGCGCCGCCGCTGCGTCTATCACTGGATCGACTATCCGAATCCGGAGCGCGAGGCGCGCATCGTGATGATGCGCGCTTCCAGCGTCGCCGAGTCCACCGCGCGGGCCGTGGCGGCGGCCGTGGGCCGCCTGAGGCGCGAGCCGTTGAGCAAGGCGCCCGGCATCGCCGAGGCCGTGGACTGGGCCGAGGCCGCGACCCTGCTCAACGAGCGCGGCGCCCGCTGGCCGGAAGCGTTCAAGCGTTCGATCGGGGTGGCGCTCAAGGACGAGGAAGATCTCGCTTACGTCGCCGGCCGGCTCGATTCGATCCTCGCCGAGGCCGCGGCATGAGCGAGCCGGACGTCGCGCCGCAGCCGTTGCGGCCGTTCCTCTCCTTCGTCACGCTGCTCAGGCGCAACGGGTTCGCCATTTCCCCCGATCAGACGACCTCCTTCCTCGCGGCGATCGGCCTGCTGGGCCCGCGCGAGCCAGAGGACATCCGCCAGGCCGGACTGGCGACGCTGGCGCCGCCGCCCGAGCGCCACGCCGCCTACAATCTTCTCTTTCGCATCCATTTTCTGGGCGAAGATCCGCCGCCGCTCATGGACGCCGAGAGCGAAGAGCCCGTCAAGGTGCAGGAAGACCAGCGCGGCGAGGACGAGGCGCTCGAAGCCGACGAGCAGAACGAATCGGGCGAAGCAGCGACGCGCGCCGAAGCGCTCGTGCAGCGCCGCTTCGGCCCCGCGGCGACGGCGGACGCGCTGCGGCGCCTCGCTCGCGACGCCGCGCGACGCCTGCCCCGCCGCCGCAGCTATCGCCGCATGCGCGGCCGGCGCGGTTCCGTCGTGGACCTGCGCCGGACCTTACGCGACGCCGCGCGCAACGACGGCGAGGTGATCCGTCTCTCACGGCTCAGGCGGAAGCTCAAGCCGCGCAAGATCCTGCTGCTGATCGACGTTTCCGGCTCGATGAAGGAGCGCACGGAGGAGAACCTGCGCCTCGCGCATGCGCTCGCCGAGGTCGCGCCCCAGATCGAAGTCTTCACCTTCGGCACGCGGCTCACGCGCGTGACGCGCGCCATGCGCATCAAGCGGCGCGAGCAGGCGCTCGCCGCCGCCGCGCAGATCGTCAGCGACTTCGACGGCGGCACCCGGATCGGCGACGCGCTCCAGGCCTTCCTCGCCATTCCGCGCTTCGGCGGCTATGCGCGAGGCGCGGTCGTCCTCATCGTCTCCGACGGACTCGAGCGCGGCGATCCGCTGGCGCTCGCCGACGCCGTGGCGAAGCTCTCGCGCCGCGCATGGCGCGTGAGCTGGCTGACGCCGCTCGCGCGTGGACCGAACTTCAAGCCGCAGACCGAGGCGCTGATAGCCGTCTCGCGCTTCGTCGATGACATCGTCGACGGAGGCTCGACGGCGGCGATCGTCGATCACGTGCTCGCGCTCTCGCGAAGGAAAGCCGCATGATTCCGATCGTCGATGGGCACCATCATATCTGGCGGCAGGCCGATCTGCCTTGGCTCGCGGGCCCCATGCAGCCGCGCATCTTCGGCCCGTATGAACCGATCCGGCGCGACTATCCGATCGAGGAATATCTGTCCGACATTGCTGGCTCCGATGTCGTGAAATCGGTCTATGTCCAGACCAACTGGCCGCGCGAGAAATTCGAGGACGAGGCGCGCTGGGTGCAGGAGACCGCCGACCGCACAGGCTGGCCGCACGCCATCGTCGCCTATGCGGACTTCTCCGTCGAGGACGTCCGGCCGCAGCTCGATCGCCTGCGGCGCTATCCGCTTGATGCGCGGCGCGCGCATGCAATTGCACTGGCACGAGAACCCGCTCTATCGTTTCGCGTCCCGGCCCGATCTCGCCGCCGATCCGACCCTCCGCCGCAATGTTGCGCGGCTCGCCGACTACGGCTGGAGCTTCGATCTTCAGGTCTTCGCGAAACAGATGGCGGACGCCGCCGACCTTGCCGAGGCCTGCCCGAACGTGACATTCGTGCTTCAGCACGCGGGCATGCTCGAAGACCTCTCGATTCAGGGCAGATCCGAGTGGCGCGCCGGCATGGTGCGGCTCGCCGCCTGTCCGAATGTCGTCTCGAAGCTGTCCGGGCTCGGCACCTTCATCCATCGCAACGACGCCGCGCATATCGCCGACGTCGTGCGCGAGACGGTCGGCGTCTTCGGCGCTGACCGCTGTCTCTTCGGCTCGAACTTTCCGGTCGAGAAGCTCTGGACGACCTATGGCGCGCTGACGAGCGCCTATCGGGAAGCCGTCAAAGCGCTGCCGGAAAAGGAGCAGCGCGCGATCCTGCACGACACTGCGATGCGGGTCTACCGATTGGCATAGCGCGCGGGACGCGCGCGACGACGAACAATGGGAGGAAAACAATGCCGCTGGAAATCAAAATTCTCGACTATGGCGACATCGAGCTCGAGTTCGAGCTTTCTTGTGCTCGGGCGCGATTGCGGGCGCACGCGGCGCGTCCCGACGCTCGGCTTCCTGATCCTTGGCGGCCAATATCCGGTGCTGGTCGACACGGGATACCGGTCGAACCAGATCATGGAGACGCTCGGCATGCGCGGACTCCAGTATCACGAGAACATGATCGAGAATCAGCTCGCCAAGCACGGCGTCCGCATGGGCGACGTGCGCTTCGTCTGCCATACGCATCTGCATATCGATCATGCGGGCAAGGACGATCTTTTTCCGATGAACACGACGATGGTCATCAACCGCAAGGAGCTCGAATTCTCCGTCTCGGGCATCATGCACCCGCAATATCCCGCGCCGGACATCAAGCACCTCGTGGACCGGCTGCACACCAAGGGCGCGCTGCGGCTGCTCGACCTCGAAATCTCGGGGCCGATCGAGCTCATGCCCGGCGTCTATTGCGAATATGCCGGCGCCCATACCGAGGGCTCGATGAACGTGCATGTCCATACCGCCGAAGGGATCGCCACCATCTGCGGCGACGTCATCTACGACTTCAACGACCAGATCGTGGAGCCTTTCCGGCAGATCCACGATTGGGAGCCGCAAACGACCGGCAATCACGCCATGACGAAACGCGACGAGAAGGCCCAGATCAAGAAGCTGCTGAGCAACGCCCGCTTCCTTCTGCCTGTCCATGACCGGCCCGCGAAGATCGAGGGCGGCGCGGTCGTCGCGCGTTTGCACGATCAGGTTCCTGGCCCGACCGTGCAGTCGGTCGCGCGGCGCAACTGGTTCCCGATGTGACGCCGCTTTAGGGGAGAGAGGCAATGACGCACGCGACCATGAGGCCGGAATTCGAGGAGCTGATCGACCCTTACGCGCCGGTCGCTCAGGTGGGCAGCGGCTTCACCTTCACCGAAGGGCCGATCTGGCATCCGGTCGAACATTTTCTGCTGTTCTCCGACATGCCGGCGGATGTGCGCAGGCGGTGGGATGCGCGCGGCGGGGTCTCCGAGGTCAAGCGGCCGTCGAACAAATGCAACGGCATGACTTATGACGCCGAGCTCAATCTCATCGTCTGCGAGCACGCGACCTCCTCGCTCGTGCGCGAGCGGCCCGACGGGCGGCGGGAGACGCTCGCCACGCATTTCGAAGGACAGGAGCTCAACAGCCCGAACGATGTCTGCGTGCGTTCCGATGGCTCGATCTATTTCTCGGACCCCTGGTACGGCCGCATGCCCGGCTTCGGCGTCGAGCGTCCGCGCCAGCTCGGCTTTCAGGGCGTCTATCGCGTGCCGCCGGGCGGTGGCCCGCCGCAGCTTCTGGTCGACCGCTTCCTGTTCGACCAGCCGAACGGCCTCTGCTTCTCGCCCGACGAGCGGCTGCTCTATGTCAACGACACGCAGCAGACGCTCATTCGCGTTTTCGACGTCGCGGCCGACGGATCGCTTTCGAACGGCCGCGTCTTCGCCTCCGGCATCCGCTCGGCGCTCGAAGCGGGCGTCCCGGACGGCATGAAATGCGATCAGCGCGGCAATGTCTGGTTGACGGCGCCGGGCGGCGTCTGGGTCTATGCGCCCTCGGGCGACCTCATCGGCAAGGTGCGCGTTCCCGAACTCGTCGCCAATCTCGCCTGGGGCGGCCCGGAGTTCCGCACGCTTTTCCTCACCGCGACCCATTCGGTCTATAGCGTGACCACCAAGGTCGGGCCGCGCCGGGAGCCTTACATGTCCGCCACGAGCAGTTTCCGTCCACCCCCGTCGACCCGTGAAACGCCGGCGCCTCCGCCTTCCTCGCAGCCACAGCTCGCAAAGGAGCTCACGCTCGATCCGCGCCGCTGCGCGCTCATCATTCAGGACATGCAGAACGACGTGATCATGGACGGCGGCGCTTTCGCCGCCTCCGGCGCGCCAGCGCACGCGCGCGCGCAGAACGTCGTCGAGAACGCCCGGCGGCTCGCCGCCGCGGCGCGGGCGCGGGGGATTCCCGTCATCCATGTCTGGTTCGTCGTCGAGCCGGGCGCGCCGGGCCTCACGCTGAACGCGCCGCTGTTCGAGGGCGTCGTCGACAGCAAGGCGGTGGTGCGGGGAAGCTGGGGCGCGGCGCCGGTCTCCGGACTCGAGCCGCAAGGCGGCGATTTCATCGTCGAGAAGATCCGCATGAGCGCCTGGGAGGGCACGAAGCTCGAGACGATCCTGAAAAGCGCCGGTCGCGACATGGTCATTGTGACCGGCGCCTGGACCAACATGTCGATCGAGCACACCGCGCGCACCGGCGCCGACAAGGGCTATTTCATGATCGTACCCGAGGACTGCTGTTCGACGATGAACGCCGACTGGCACAACGCTTCGATCAATTATGCGCTGCAGAATGTCTCCGTCGTCACCAACGCCGACGCGGTGATCCGCGCGCTGGGATAGCGCGTCCTCAGGTCTTGCCCGTCACGGGGATCAGCGCGCCGGTGATCGCCCGCGATTCGTCGGAGACGAGAAACAGCATCGCCTCGGCGATGTCGGCGGGCGGGACCCAGCGGCTGAAATCCGCCTTCGGCATCGAGGCGCGGTTGGCCGGCGTGTCGATCGTCGAGGGCAGCACGGCGTTGACCGTGACGCCCTTGAGCTTGAGTTCGTCCGCCATCGCCTCGGTCAGGCGATGCACCGCGGCCTTGCTCGCGCCATAGGGCCCCATGCCGGCGGAGCCTTTCTGCGCGGCCAGGGCGCCGACATTGACGATGCGGCCAGCGCCGGACTCGATGAGATGAGGGATCGCGGCGAGCGAAGCGTTGAGCGCCGTTTTGAGGTTCATGGCGAACATCTTGTCCCACACGTCCGCGCCGCCCTCGCTGGCGACCTGCCACGCGAAGCCGCCCGCGATGTTGAGCAATGCGTCGAGGCGGCCGAATTTCTCTTTCACCTCCGCCATCGCCTTCTTCGCGGCCTCGCCCGACGAGAGGTCGAGGCCGCCGAGGAATGCCGCCTTCGGGCCGCATTCCTCGACAGCGCCCTCCGGCGGCGAGGGATGGTGATCGAGCACGGCAACGGAAGCTCCGCGCGCCGCGGCCGTCGCCGCCACGACGCGTCCGAGCGCCCCGAAGCCGCCGGTGACGACGATGGTCTTGCCGTCGAGACTCACGCGGCCATCTCCATAGCCAGCTTCGGCGCGTCGAAGTCGCGCAGAATGTTCGTGCGCTCCGCCGCGGCTTTCGCGGCGTTGGCTTCCTTGACGCGGCCGTAGCCGCGAATCGTCTCGGGCAGGCTCGCGAGACGAACCGCAGCCGCGTGGTTCGCCGGCGTCAGGCGAGCGAGCGCGTTCTCGATGTCCTTCTCGTATTCCGCGACGAGTTTCCGTTCGAGCTTGCGCTCGTCGCTGTTGCGGAAAGGATCGAGCCACGTTCCGCGCAGGAAGCGCAGCTTCGCCATGACCCGGAACGCCTTCATCACCCAGGGGCCCGCCTCGCCCTTGCCCGTCACGCCCGTTTGAGGATCGGGCCGCGCGAAGGGCCAGGCGCCGATATGGAAATGCAGCTTGTAAGGGCCTTCGAATTCGCGATTCAGGGCCTGCTGGAATTCCGGCGCAGCAAAGAGGCGGGCGACCTCCCACTCGTCCTTGACCGCGAGGAGCTTATGATAGGAGCGCGCGACAGCGTTCGTCATCGCCTCTCCGAGGTTTTGCGCCTTCTCGGCGGCGCGCACGCGCGACACCAGCGCGCGATAGCGCGCCTCGTCGGCCTTGCCGCGCGATTCGAGAAGATGCTTCGCGCGTCGCTCGATCAGCGCGTCGAGGTTCGGCGCTTCGATGAGCGGCGGATCCTCCTTGGCGACCAGGGCTTCGATCGCGGCGAGGTCGTGCGCGGCGCGGCGCCCCCATTCGAAGGCGAGCTTGTTGGCCGGGATCGCGACGCCGTTGAGCTCGATCGCGCGGTCGATCGCAGCGCGGCTGATCGGGACGAGGCCGCGCTGCCAGGCCGCGCCCAGCATGAACATATTGGCGGCGATCGGATCGCCGAGCAGGTCCCTGGCGAGGCGCTGCGCGTCGAGCACAAAGGCGCCGTCGCCGAGCGCGAGCTTCAGCCGGCCGATCAGCGCCTCGGCGTCGACGCTCCAGTCCGGATTGCGCGCGAACTGTTCCGTCGGCGTCACGTCGGCGGAGATGATCGCGCCTGCGCCGGGTTTCAGCTTGGACAAGGCTTCGTCGCCCGCGGCGACGATGAGGTCGCAGCCGATCAGCGCGTCCGCTTCGCCGGAGGCGATGCGAGTTGCATGCAGCGACCCCGCGTCGCGCGCGAGGCGAACATGCGCGGTGACGGCGCCGTATTTCTGGCTCATGCCGGTGAGGTCGAGGTTCGAGCTGTGGAGGCCGTCGAGATAGGCGGCGACCGCAAGCGTCTGGCTGATGGTGACGACGCCTGCCCCGCCGATGCCTGCGACCAGCACATTGTAGAGCGCGCCGACCTCGGGAAGTTTCGGCTCGGGTACCGGCGGCAGCGCGCGCGGCGCGGCCTGCTCGGGTTTGCGCAGACTTCCCCCGTGCACCGTCACGAAGCTCGGGCAGAACCCCTCGACGCAGGTGTAATCCTTGTTGCAGCTCGACTGATTGATGCGACGCTTGCGGCCGAACTCGGTTTCGAGCGGCTCGATCGCCATGCAGTTCGACACGCGCCCGCAATCGCCGCAGCCCTCGCAGACATCCGCGTTGATGAATGTGCGGATCGCGGGGTCCGCCCATTTGCCGCGCTTGCGCAGGCGCCTCCGTTCCGTGGCGCAGGGCTGGTCGTAGAGGATCGCGGAGACGCCCTTGTATTCTCGGAATTCGCGCTGGACCGCGTCCATGTCGTCGCGGTGACGAAGCGTCACGCCCGCCGGCAGAGGCACGCCGAAATAGCGGTCGGGGTCGTCGACCACGAGGGCCATCTTCTTCACGCCCTCGGCGCCGAGTTCGGAAAGGATCTGCGTCGGAGTCATGCCGCCTTCGATCGGCTGACCGCCGGTCATCGAGACGAAGCCGTTGTAAAGGATCTTGTAGGTGATCGGCACGTTCGCCGCGACGGCCTGCCGGATCGCGAGCGAACCGGAATGAGCGTAGGTGCCGTCGCCGAGATTGGCGAAGACATGGTCCTCCGTGGTGAAGGGCTGCTGGCCCAGCCACATCACGCCCTCGCCGCCCATGTGGGATGCGCTGTTGGTCTGTTGCGGATTGACGAGCACCGCCATCCAGTGACAGCCGATGCCGGCCAAAGCCCGGCTACCCTCCGGCACGCGCGTCGAGCGGTTGTGAGGGCAGCCCGCGCAAAAGCCGGGGCTGCGCATCGGGGCCGGAACATTGCTGCGGGCGGCGTTCCGCGCCGGGGGCGACGGGAGGGCGCGGTCCGGGTCATGGCGCCGCAGCGCCTGAATAAGCAGCTGCTCCACCATTTCGGGCGATGCCTCGCCGAAATTCGGCAAGCCGCGGGCGCCGTGATCGGGATCGAAAACGCCGCCTTCGAGGAATTTCCCGACGATGCGCGGAGGATTGCGCCCGCCATAGAGAATGGAGCGGATCTGGTCCTCAAGCAGCGGGCGCTTCTCTTCGACAACGACGATGAGGTCGAGACCTTCGGCGAATTCGCGCACGATCGACGGATCGAGCGGCCAGACCATGCCGACCTTGAGCAGCCTGAGATCCGAGACCTTCGCCCTTGTCGGAAGCGCCAAGATTTCCAAGCGCCTGCAAGAGATCCTGCCAGGCCTTGCCGGCCGCCACGACCCCGACGCGCGCGCCGGGCGGATTGCTCACGATGCGGTTCAGGCGATTGGCGCGCGCATAAGTGAGCGCTGCGGGGAGCTTGTGCTCGTAGAGCCGCTCCTCCTGCGGGATCGGCATTTCGAAGACGCGCGGACCCAGGCCGCCCGGCAGGCTGGACCTTTCCGGCATGACGATCGAAGGCGAATCGGGCGCGACATAGACCGTGCCGCCGCCTTCCGCCACGTCGGTCACGATCTTCATGCCGACCCAGCAGCCGGAATAGCGGGACATCGCGATCCCGTGCAGCCCGTAGTCGAGCAGTTCCTGCGTGTTCGACGGATAGAGCACCGGCATTCCGACCGCGACGAAGGACAGATCGGAAAAATTCGCGGCGGTGGAAGATTTCGCGCCGTGATCGTCGCCCGCGAGCGCGATGGCGCCGCCTTTCGGCGATGCGCCGGCGAAATTCGCGTGGCGCAAAGCGTCGCCCGAGCGGTCGACGCCCGGGCCCTTGCCGTACCAGATGCCGAACACGCCATCGACCGTCGCGCCGGGAAAATTCGGGAGCTGCTGCGCGCCCCAGATCGCGGTGGCCGCGAGGTCCTCGTTGAGGCCCGGGCGGAAGACGATGTTGTGGCGCTTGAGAAGCGCCTCGGCCCGCCAGAGTTCGATGTCGTAGCGCCCGAGCGGCGACCCGCGATAGCCGGAAATGTAGCCGCCGGTATTGAGGCCCGCGGCTTCATCGCGCAAACGCTGCTGGATCGGCAGGCGCACCAGCGCCTGCATGCCTGTCATGTAAAGCCAGCCCTCGTCCGCGGTCCAGCGGTCTTCGAGCGTGTCGGTCGACCGGGCAAGCGCAACGGTCATTCAGGATCCTCCCGCCGCAGCTTTCGCACGCGCCGATTCACGAGTCGGCCATACGGGCGAGATAGTCAGGAAAAGCGCGGTCGAAGTCCGGAAAGTAGCCTCGGATGACGCCAATGTCGAACGCGCCGAGAATGGATTCTTTCGGCTCGCGATCGAGAAGAAACATCATCGCCGCTTCCACGATGCGATGAGGCGCGTAAGCGGAGAAGCGCGCGGCGTCGTCCGCGGACAGCGTCACGCGATGCCGGCTTTCGCCCGCGCCTTCGGCTACCGTGACGATAAAGGTAAGCGAATCCGGAAACTCCGGAACAACGTCGATGTTGCGGGATTGCGGAAAGTGCGGCGATCCGGTGGCTGCCATAGAGCAACCGTGTCCGAGCGAACCTAACGAAGTCAAGGCTGTAAGCGTGAAAAGGACGTCCAATCGCCGGACTCTAGACGGACGTTGCCCTCAAACTTCTGACGCATTCTCGCCGAATTACGGAACAAACCTCCGCCCAAAACGATTCTCGACTTCGGAATCGTTGCGCCTGCTGGAGCGGGATAAAGGAACGCGGACTTGGGAATGGATGTTCAAAAGAACGTGAGTGTCTGGGCGCGCCGAAATTGCGCGCGCCTCCGGCAGGTACAAGCATGAGCGCGCCTCTTCCCCTGGCGACGCCGGCCATAGGCGCCCTTGGACGGGGCGCCGTGGCGCTTTTCCTTGACGTCGATGGCACGCTTCTCGATTTTGCACAGAGGCCGGACGCGGTCGTCACGCCCCCCGGCCTTGTGCCCTCGCTCGCGGCCGCCGAGCGCAGGCTCGGCGGGGCCGTGGCGCTTGTCAGCGGGCGCCCGCTCGCACAGCTCGATCGGCTGTTCTCGCCTCTCAGGCTGCGCGCAAGCGGGGTGCACGGGGCGGAGATGCGGTTCGATCCCTACGGGGAGATAACGAAGCTGGCGAATGCGGTCGAAATGCCGGACTCGCTCTGGAGGGACATCCTGGGCGTAACACAAAGATTTCCCGGGGCGATCGCCGAAAACAAGGTCTTCAGCTATGCCGTGCATTTCCGGCTGGCGCCGTGGTCCCAGGCGCCTCTGCGCGCAGCGATCGAGGAGGTGGTGGCTGCTCAACCGGCCGGTTCCGTGGAGATCATGGACGCCCATTTCGCGCTCGACCTCAAGAGGCCCGGTTCCAGCAAGGGACGGGCGATCGAGGCGTTCATGGCGACGCCTGTTTTCTCTGGACGCACGCCCGTCTTTCTTGGCGACGACAAGACAGACGAGAGCGGCTTTGCGATGGTCTCATCCGTCGGCGGCTTCGGCTATTCGGTCGCGGAACTTCTGAATGGAGCCGTCGGCGTCTTCGAAAAGCCCGGCGATGTGCGCGACTGGCTCTCCGGCTTCGCGGGGAGCGAGGCCGTATGACCGAGGAAAAGCAGACCCGCAGGCAGAACCTCGATCTGGCGCTGATCGGCAACAGTTGCGCGGCGGCCTTTATCGACAGCAGCGCCCGAATCGTCTGGTGGTGCTTTCCGCATTTCGATTCCGACCCTGTCTTCTCGCGCCTTCTGGCCGGCGACGAGGAGAAGGGCTTTTGCGACGTCGTGCTGTCGGGACTTGCCGAGACGCACTCGCGCTACGTGCGCAACACCGCGATCCTCGAGACAATTCTCACCGATTCGCAAGGCGCAAAGGTGCGCATCACCGACTTCGCGCCCTGCTTCGCGCGCTTCGAGCGCGAATACCGGCCGCCGCAGATTCTGCGTCGCATCGAGCCGATCGCCGGACTGCCGCGCGTGACGATCCGCGTTCGTCCGACGCACAATTATGGCAAGGTGACCGAGAACATCATCGTCGGCTCGAATCACATCCGCTATGTCGGCGACCCTGACGTGCTGCGGTTGACGAGCGACGCGCCGCTCTCCTATGTCGTCAATGAAGTCGCCTTTCCGCTCACGCGGCCGATGACGCTCATTTTCGGCCACGACGATCCGTTTCTTAGCGCCATCGACGCGACGAGCCGGGAGTTTCTCGATCGCACCCGGGACTATTGGCTGGACTGGTCGCGCAATCTCGCCACGCCCTACGAATGGCAGTCGGCGGTCATCCGCTCCGCCATTACGCTCAAGCTCACGAGCTTCGCCGAGACGGGCGCGATCGTGGCGGCGCATACGACGTCGATCCCGGAGGCGCCGGGAACGTCGCGCAACTGGGACTATCGTTTCTGCTGGCTTCGCGACGCCTATTTCGTCGTGGACGCGCTGAACCGGCTCGGGGCGACCCGGATCATGGAATCCTACATCCATTACGTCACGACGGTGGCGACGGATCTCGACAAGCTCCGGCAGCCGCTGCACGGCATCGTGCCGAACACGCCGCTCGAAGAGCGTATCGCTCCGGATCTCAAGGGGTTTCTGGGCAATGGTCCCGTGCGGGTGGGCAACCAGGCGGCCGAGCAGATTCAGAACGACGTCTATGGCAGCGTCGTCCTCGCCGCGACACAGATGTTCGTCGACGAGCGCCTGCCGAAAATGGGCGATGCGTCGCTCTTCCATCTGCTCGAGACGCTCGGCGAACGCGCGGCTGCGGTGGCTTTCGAGCCCGACGCGGGCTTATGGGAATATCGCGGCATCGCCCGCGCCCATACTTATTCGGCGACGCTCTGCTTTGCGGCCTGCGATCGCCTGAGCGGCATCGCGCGCCGGCTCGGCATCGCAGACCGCGTCAAATACTGGCGTAAACTCGCCGAAGACCTGCGACAGCGTATTCTCGCGGAGGCCTGGGACGAAAAACAGGGAGCGCTCACGGGCGCCTTTGGCGCGCCCGCGCTCGACGCCAGCGTCCTCCTCGTCTCCGAGCTTGGCCTCCTGCCGCCCAAGGACGAGCGCTTCGTCAAGACATGCGAGGCGATCGGACGCGATCTCATGCGCAAGGGCCGAATCATGCGCTATGTTGCGCCGGACGATTTCGGCGAGCCGGAGACGGCCTTCCTCGCCTGCAATTTCTGGTATATGGACGCACTGCACCACATCGGCCGGACGGCCGAAGCACGCGAGATGTTCGAATCCATCCTCGCGAGCCGCAACGCATACGGCCTGCTTTCGGAGGACATTCATCCCGAGACCGGGGAGCTCTGGGGCAATCTTCCGCAAACGTATTCCATGGCGGGCGTCATCAACACGGCGACCCGCCTGTCAGCGAGCTGGGAGAACGCATGGGCGCGCGGCTGATCATCGTATCGAACAGGGTGGCGGTGCCGGATTCTCCGCGCACGCCGCTCGCCGGCGGCATGGTGGTGGCGGTGAAGGCCGCCCTCAAGAACCGCAACGGCGTCTGGTTCGGGTGGAGCGGCAAGGTGACCGACGAGCCCGCGACGGAGCCGCGCACAGTTGAGGTCAACAAGATCACCTATGTGCTCATCGACCTCTCGAAGAACGACATTCAGGAATATTACAACGGCCTCGCCAACAGCGTGCTCTGGCCGGTGCTGCACTATCGCGTCGACCTGCAGGAATATTCCCGGGCGGACGCAAGCGGCTACATGCGCGTCAACCGCATGTTCGCCGACCAGCTGACGCGCATTCTCACGGACGAAGACGTCGTGTGGATTCACGACTATCACCTGATGCTCCTCGCGCGCGAATTGCGCACGCGCGGCCATCGCAACAAGATCGGCTTCTTCCTGCATACGCCCTGCGCGCCGCCGGACATCCTGCAGACGCTGCCGCTTCATCGCGAGATTTTCGACGGCCTCACCTATTGCGACCTGGTCGGCTTCCAGACCGAGAACGATCGGGACAATTACGCGCACTTCCTCGAACGCCTCGGCGCGACGAGGGCGCGCGGCGGCTATGAGATCGACGGGCGTTTCGTGCGGCTCGGCGCCTTTCCGGTCAGCATCGAGACGAAAGCCTACAAGCGCCTGGCCCGGACCTCGGGCCGATCCACGCTGGTTTCGCTCGTCCGCGAGAGTCTCGGCGGAAGCAAGCTCGTGCTCGGCGTCGACCGGCTCGACTATTCCAAGGGCATCCCCGAGCGAATCAAGGGATTCGAGCGATTCCTGGAGAACAACCCGGAGTGGCACGGGCGGGTCACGCTGCTTCAGCTCACGCCGAAGAGTCGAGCCGACATCAAGCAGTATGGCGATATCGAGGGCGAGGTCACCGGGCTCATCGGAAAGGTCAACGGACGTTTCGCGGACGCCGCCTGGACGCCGATCCGCTATGTCAATCGCTCCTACTCACGAACGGTTCTCGCCGGCCTCTATGGCGCGGCCGACGTCGCCATGGTCACGCCCTTGCGAGACGGCATGAATCTGGTCGCGAAGGAATTTCTCGCCGCTCAGGATTCCGACAATCCCGGCGTGCTCCTGCTTTCGCAATTCGCGGGCGCGGCCAAGGAGCTCGACCGTGCGCTGATCTTCAATCCTCACGAGACCGATGCTGTGGCGAACGCGCTCAAGCGCGCGCTCGAAATGCCGCTCGCGGAGCGGCGCGAGCGGCACGCGCCAATGCTCGCGCATCTCATGAAGCACGACATCGCGCGCTGGGCGAACGATTATCTGGCCTGTCTCGTCGATGCGCCGTCGGGGCGCGGCTTGCTCGACAGCATCCGCTCGCTCTTTCGGGGCCAACCGGCGCGGGGACTCCCCGCGGAACCGACGCTCCGGGCCGCCATGAAGGCGTGAAGCGCGGCGCAGCGCCGCCGCTCAGTACTTCTGGACGCCAACCCATTGCGCGTCCGAATAACGCTCGCCCGCCGCGAAACCGGCAGGCAACACGCGCTCGAGCTCCGCGATCTGCTCTTGCGACAGGTCCAGCTCCGCGGCGGCCGCGCATTGCTCCAGATGCCCCGCGGAGCGCGTCCCCGGAATCGGCACGACGTTCGGCGCCTTGGCCAGCGTCCAGGCGATCGCGAGCGTCGAAGGATTGACGCCCCACCGCTTCGCGAGGTCGAGATAGGGGACGAGCCGGTCGCGGTTGCGGCGCCAGTTCACCCCGGCGAACCGGGGATTCGCGGCGCGGAAATCCTTCTCGCCGAAGGTCTCGATGTCCTGCAGGAGCCCGCTGAAATAGCCGCGCGCGAGCGGAGAGAACGCGACCATCAAGGCGCCCGCCTCGGCGCAGGCCTGAATGAGGCCAAGCTCCGGATTGCGGGTCCAGAGCGAATATTCGGACTGCACGGCGGCGATCGGATGAACCGCGGCGGCGCGCCGCAGCGTATCGGGCGCGACTTCGCTGAGGCCGATCGCCCCGATCTTCCCCTCCTTCACATAGCGGGCGAGTTCGGCGACCGTCTCCTCGATCGGGATGCGCGTGTCGTAACGATGGACGTAGTAGAGATCGACGTGATCGACGCCGAGCCGCTTCAGCGAGCCTTCCAGGCTTTCGCGGATATGCTCCGCGCTGTTGTCGAAAGTTCGCGCGCCCTCCGGCGTACGCGAGATCCCGAATTTGGTCGCGAGCGTCACCTTGTCGCGGCGTGAGCGGTCCTCGGCGAAAAACCTGCCGATGCGAGCCTCGCTGACGCCCTCGCCGTAGACATTGGCGGTGTCCCAGAAGTCGACCCCGAGGTCCAGCGCGCGGGCGAGCGCCGTCAGCGATTCCGCTTCGGTCGTCGCCCCATAGAATCCGGCGAAGCTCATGCAGCCGAAGCCGACCGCCGAGACCTCGCCGTTCGGACCAAAGCGCCGACGCTTCATCGCATGCCTCTGTGATGTTCGGAAACCCGTGCGCTCCTTAGGAGCCCGGAGCGCCTGCGGTCAAGGCGCTCAAAGCTTCTCGCCCGCCGCGTTCTCGATCGCGACGGCAAGCGCATGCGCCACGCATTTGTATCCGCGGTCGTTCATGTGCAGGCCGTCGCCGGAAAGCCAGGTCACGGCGTTTTTCGCGCCCGCGCGCATCATCATCGCGAAACGGGAGAGGACGGGAACGCGACGCTCGTCGCCGATCTCGTTCACAATGTCGACGTACTTCTGATAGCGCGGGTCGGTCGCGCTTCTCGTCGTATATTGCGGATCCATCAGCAGGATCGGCACGCCCGCGGCCTGAGCGGCGGAGATTCCCTTCTCGACCGTGGCGCGAAAGGCGCCCTCATCCACGCCGGCGATCGCGTCGTTCGTTCCGACCTGCCAGATCACGAGGCGGGGCCAACCCGATTTCAGGGCCGCGAGAAGGCGCGGCAAGGTTTTCGAGGCCACCTCGCCGCCGATTCCGGCGTTCCGCACGTCGACTGGAATGCGGCCTGCGTGCTCGAGCTCTTCTTCGAGGCGCGCCGGATAGGTCCGCCCCGGCCCGCTGGCCCCGACGCCTTCGGTCGAGGAGGATCCGATCGCCAGGATGTCCAGGACGCCATGCACCCTGGGCTTGGCCAGGGTCCAGGCCGCGCCGTTGGGGTCGAATGCGGAGATGGCGCCCGGGCAGGAATCCTCCATTGCCCCAGCGGGGCCGGCCGCAACGAGGAGGAACAGCGACGCCGCCGCGATGCCCCTTACTGGCCCTGAGGAACGGCTGAGGAAAAGGCGGAACGTGCAGGGGGTGCGGGCGGGGTTCGACACTCGATCCAGCGGACTAGAGCAAAGATTACAGCGATGCCTGTAAGCGTGTACGACAGTCCCGCCAGATGCTCAACTTCTCGTGAAAGATGCCCGGCGCCGGTCTCAAGCAGAACCTGCCCAAGCGCGCTGATGATCGAGCCCGCCGCGAAGACCGATGAGGCCGTTGCGGCCGAGCCTCTGGATCGCCCGGCCAGCCGCGCTCTCGACCAGCCTGCTCAGGCCGGGAAGAATCGAAACGAGATAGGCAAGCGCGGCGAAGTGAACGAGCCGGGCAAGGCCCAGGTCCTGCTTCGCGATGTCGAGCCGCGCCAGGGTCGCGTCCCTCAGCTCGGGGAAGAGGCCCAATCCGCCGGTGATCGCGACGAGCGAGACGCCAATGACCGCAAGGGACAGTCTCACGGCGCCGTCCACCCGTCGGGGAGGTCCGTCGCGCCAGAGGATCGCGCTGACCATGCCGAGGGTGAACAGAAGCTGCCACGCGAAGGGATTGAAGAACCAGGTTCCCGGCTCCGGCCAATTCGGAAGGCGCAGGCCCGCCAACCGCGAAGCCGCGTAAAGGCTGATCGACGCGGCGAGGGCAAGAGCCGGCCGCCGGACGGCGATTGCGAGCGCGATCGGCGCCCACAGCATCAGGACGACATAGAGCGGCAGAATATTGAAATAGCCGATCTGAAGCGTCATGAGCGCGAGCCCCGGAAGACCGGTTCCGGGCTGGTGAAAGACGAACGAGCGCCCATGCGCCTCGACCAGATCATCGAGGCCGCTCAGCCAATAGGCGCAGGCGAAGATCACGAGCGCGCCGAGGGTCAGCCCGATATGAACGCCGTAAAGCTTCAGCGCCCGCTGCGCGCAGGCGCGCGCGACCTCCATCCAGCCCCGCTTCTGCGCCCTCGGCAGATAGATCATGCCGACGGACAGCCCGGACAGGAAGACGAAAGCCTCTGCGCTGTCGGAGAGGCCAAAATTTCGCGGTGTCAGATTTTCGAGCAGATTGCCCGGAATATGGTCGATCAAAATCGCGACGAGGACGAGTCCGCGCCAGAAATCGATCCCGCCAACCCTCTTGGCCTTGTTCATGCCGCTCTCGCACCAAGAAACGCGCCATCCCCGGATCGCAACGCAATGAGCGAGAACTGAGGCGAAGCCAAGACGTTCCGGCGCCCGCCATATCGCCCATATCGGGCCCGAGGAGGGATCGACAGCAGCGTGTGAATTAGGGTCGCGATTGATCGACCCGGCGTGCCACACTCCTCTGATGCGCCCGCGCCGTCTCGCGCAACTCGCGCAGGTCAAGGCCTCCGCCGGCCACAGGCTCGCCAGAGACGAAGGCTGACAGGACGTTTAGCGTTTCGATTTGTGGATTTTCAAAGCGTTAAGTCCGGTTTTAGCGTCATCTGTAACTCCCCTGCCCGTCCCTGAGACCTCCTCCTTCGAGGACGCTCGCAACTCCCCACGATGAGGGAAGCGCGTTGCCGAGATCGGCTGGGCAGTTACCGTCATCTTTCGATCGGCTCCCCCTGTTCCCGACTCCCCAAAGCCGCCAGACGCAGCGTTACGACGCCGATCCGCAATTGGCCGCTAACGCGCGCCCGCGATCGCTCCGTTAACGGCGCCCCTCGCCAGCGCACACTGTCCATTATCGTCGCGACAGCGCAATCCGGCAAGAAATTGTCGACTCTCGGAGATTGTCGAACTCTTGCGGCTTCGCGGCATGCGCGGCACATGCGCGACAATGGGCTTGACGCGCCGCATCCGACGAGATACTTTAAGCATGAAATAATTCGGCGCTGGCGCGCAGGAGCGCGGGAACCCATGCGAATCGTCTCAATCGGCGGCGGACCGGCGGGCCTCTATTTCGGCCTGCTCATGAAGCTGCGTCATCCCGAACATTCGATCACCGTCGTCGAGCGCAACAAACCCTATGACACGTTCGGCTGGGGCGTCGTCTTTTCCGACGCGATGATGGAGGCCATGCGCCACGCCGATCCGGTGAGCGCCGCCGAGATCGCGGACGCCTTCAATCACTGGGACGACATCGAGCTCATCTTCAAGGGCGCGCCGGCAGCGCACGAGCGGGCACGGCTTCATCGGCATCGGCCGCAAGCATCTGCTCAATATCCTGCAGCGGCGTTGCGAGGCGCTGGGCGTCGAGCTTGTCTTCGAGCGCGAGGTCGAGTTCGGACCTCGAGTTCCCGGACGCGGACCTGATCATCGCCGCGGACGGCATCAACTCGAAAATCCGCGCCCGTTACGCCGAGGCGTTCAAGCCGGACATGGTCGTGCGGCCGAACCGTTTCATCTGGCTCGGCGTCAACAAACAGTTCGACGCCTTCACCTTCGACTTCCGCCGCACCCAGCACGGCTGGTTCCAGGCGCATGTCTACAAGTTCGACCGCGACACCTCGACCTTCATCGTCGAGACGACGGAAGAGACCTTTGAAGCGCACAAGCTCGGCGAGCTCGATCAGGACGCATCCATCGCCTTCTGCGAGAAGCTTTTCGCCGAGACGCTGGACGGCGCGAAACTGATGACCAACGCGCGGCATCTGCGCGGCTCCGCATGGCTCAATTTCAGCCGCCTGATCTGCGGCGCGTGGAGCCATTTCAACGGCCGTTCGCATGTCGTGCTGATGGGCGACGCCGCGCATACGGCGCATTTCGCGATCGGCTCGGGCACGAAGCTCGCGCTCGACGACGCGATCGAGCTTGCGAACCAGTTCGACGCGGATCGGCCATGGGCGCGAGATGATCGGCGAGGCGCTCGCGGCTTACGAAGAGGTGCGGCGCGTCGACGTCGCGCGTATCCAGAACGCCGCGCGGAACGCGATGGAATGGTTCGAGGTGGTGGGCCGCCGCTACGCCGACACGCTGGAGCCCGAGCAGTTCTTCTATTCCATGCTCACCCGCTCGCAGCGCATCAGCCACGAGAACCTGCGCCTGCGCGATCCCGTCTGGCTCGAAGGCTACGAGCGCTGGTTCGCGCGCCGGTCGGGCCTTCCGTCAGACCGACAACGGCCGTCCGCCGCCGCCGATGCTGACCCCGTTCCGCGCGCGCGGCGTCACGCTGCAAAATCGCATCATGGTTTCGCCGATGGCGATGTACTCGGCGCGCGACGGGCTTCTCAATGATTTCCACACCGCCCATCTCGGCGCGCGCGCGATGGGCGGGGCGGGACTCGTCTTTGCGGAAATGACCTGCGTGTCGCCGGACGCGCCGGATCACGCCGGGCTGCCTCGGCCTGTGGAACGACGAGCAGGCCGAAGGCTGGAAGCGTCTCGTCGATCTCATCCATTCGGTCGGCTTCGCCAGGGCGGGCTGCCAGCTTGGCCACGCCGGGCGCAAAGGCTCGACCCGCGTCCCGTGGGAAGGCATCGACCAGCCGCTGGAGCAGGGAAACTGGCCGCTGATCTCGGCCTCCGCCCTGCCCTATCTGCCGAATTCGCAGGTTCCGCGCGCGATGACGCGCGAGGACATGGACCGGGTGCGCGACGACTTCGTCGCCGCGACGCGACGCGCGGCGGAGGCCGGCGTCGACTGGCTGGAGTTGCACGCGGCGCACGGCTATCTGTTGTCGAGCTTCCTCTCGCCGCTCACCAACCGGCGCGACGACGAATATGGCGGGAGCCACGAGAACCGCGCGCGCTATCCGCTCGAAGTGTTCCGCGCCATGCGCGCCGCATGGCCGGAAGACCGGCCCATCTCCGTGCGCCTCTCCTGTCACGACTGGACGCAGGGCGGCAACACGCCCGACGACGCGCTGATCTTCGCGCGCATGTTCCATGAAGCGGGCGCGGACCTGATCGACTGCTCCTCCGGTCAGGTGTGGAAGGAGGAGCGTCCGATCTACGGGCGCCTCTTCCAGACGCCTTTCGCGGACATGATCCGCAACGAGGCGCCACGTCGGCGCCATTGCGGTCGGCGCGATCTCCGAGGCCGACCACGCCAATTCGATCGTCGCGGCGGGACGCGCCGATCTCTGCGCGATCGCGCGGCCCCACCTTGCCGATCCCGCCTGGACGATCCACGAAGCGGCGAAGATCGGCGCCAACATCGTGCCCTGGCCGAAGCAATACGCCTCCGCGCGGGCGCAATACGAAGCCAATCTCGCGAGGGCCGCAGGCGCGTCGCGATGACCGAAGGAACGCTTTCAGGCCGGCACGCGCTGGTGACCGGCGCGGGCAGCGGCATCGGCGCGGCGATTGCCGCAGCGCTCGTGCAGGCGGGCGCGCGCGTGAGCCTCGCGGGCCGGCGCGCCGAACCTCTGCGCAGCGTTGCGGCGGCGCTGCCCGAGGGCGCGACGCAGGTTCTCGAAGGCTTCGACGTCACCGACGCGGACGCCGTCGCGCGCGGGCTCGCGCGCGCACGGTCGGGCTTCGGCGCGGTCTGCGTGCTCGTCAACAACGCAGGCGAAGCGCCGAGCGCGCCCTTCCGCAAGACCGACGCGGCGATGTGGGCGCATGTGATGAGCGTCGATCTCACGAGCGTCTATCTCGTGACGCAGGCGGCGCTCGCCGACATCGAGTCGCATGGACCCCTCGGCCGCATCGTCAATGTCGCCTCGACCGCGGGATTGACGGGCTATCCTTACGTTTCCGCCTATTGCGCGGCGAAGCACGGCGTCGTCGGCCTCACCCGCGCGCTGGCGCTCGAGCTTGCGAAGACCGGCGTGACCGTCAACGCCGTCTGCCCCGGCTTCACCGAGACGCCGCTGATCGAGGCGGCGGTCGCGAACATCGTCGCGAAGACGGGGCGCACGGCGGAGGCCGCGCGCGCCGAACTGGCGAAGGCCAACCCTCAAGGGCGGCTCGTGCGGCCCGAGGAAGTCGCCGACTGCGTTCTCTGGCTCGCGTCGCCCGGCGCGGGCTCAATCAATGGACAGGCGATTCCGGTCGCCGGCGGGGAGGTTCTGGCGGGATGAGCGAAGTTTCGGCGATGCAGGCGGCGCGGCGGCCCTTCAAGGACTATGAGGCTCGCAACTTCCATTACGAGGCAAGCGAGGACGGGCGCGTCGCGACGGTTCGCCTGAACCGCCCGGAGCGCAAGAATCCGCTGACCTTCGAGAGCTACGCGGAACTGCGCGACCTCTTCCGCGATCTCGTCTACGCCTCCGACGTGCGCGCCGTGGTGCTGACCGGCTCGGGCGGGAACTTCTGCTCGGGCGGCGACGTATTCGAGATCATCGAGCCGCTGACGCGAATGAGCACGCCCGACCTTCTGGCCTTCACGCGCATGACGGGCGATCTCGTGAAGGCGATGCGCAAGTGCCCGCAGCCGATCGTCGCCGCGATCGACGGCGTCTGCGCGGGCGCGGGCGCGATCCTCGCGATGGCCTCCGACATAAGGCTCGCGACGCCGGAAGCGAAGACCGCGTTCCTCTTCACGCGCGTCGGCCTCGCCGGCGCCGACATGGGCGCCTGCGGAATCCTCCCGCGCATCATCGGGCAGGGCCGCGCGGCGGACCTGCTCTACACCGGCCGCTCGATGAGCGCGTCGGAAGGCCAGGCCTGGGGCTTCTTCAACGCGCTGCATCGCGAGCGCCGATCTGGAGCGCGAGGCGCAGGCCTACGCCCGCTCGCTGGCCGACGGCCCGTGGTTCGCGCATGGGATCACCAAGACCATGATGAACCAGGAATGGGCGATGGGGCTCGACGAGATGATCGAGTCCGAAGCGCAGGCGCAGATGATCTGCATGACGACCGGCGACTTCCGCCGCGCCTTCGAGGCCTTCGCCGCCAAGCGCAAGCCCGTGTTCGAGGGCGACTGACCATGCGCGCCCCTGCTCCGCGCTCGCCGCGCGACTGGATCGAATGGCCGTTTTTCGAGCCGCGCCACAAGGCGCTGGCCGCCCGCCTCGACGCGTTCATCGACTCGCCTGAGATGAACGCGATCGACCACGATGACGTGGATTCCTCATGCCGGCGCCTCGTCGGCGCAATGGGGAAGGCGGGACTTCTTGAAGCCGCCGTCGCGCCGCCGGACGGCGACGCTTCCGGCATCGACTCGCGCTCGGCATGCCTTGCGCGCGAGACGCTCGCCTGGCGCGACGGCCTTGCCGATTTCGCCTTCGCGATGCAGGGCCTCGGCTCCGGCGCCATCGCCATCGCGGGCTCGCCCGAGTTGCGCGCCGCGGTCCTGCCGAAGACGCGCTCGGGCGAATGGCTCTCCGCCTTCGCGCTGTCGGAGAAGGAAGCCGGCTCGGACGTCGCGGCGATGGCCTGCGCCGCGCGGCTCGACGGCGACCATTACGTGCTCGACGGCGAGAAGACCTGGATCTCCAACGGCGGGATCGCGGACGTTTACACGCTCTTCGCCCGCACGGGCGAAGCGCCGGGCGCGCGCGGCATTTCGGCTTTCGTCGTGTTCCCCGACGATCCCGGCTTTTCCGTCGCGGAGCGGATCGACGTGATCGCGCCGCATCCGCTCGCGACGCTGCGCCTCGACGGCTGCCGCATTCCCGTCTCGCGCAGGCTCGGCGCGCCGGGCGGCGGCTTCAAGCTCGCGATGCAGACGCTCGACATTTTCCGCGCCTCCGTCGCCGCGGCCGCGCTCGGCCTCGCGCGCCGGGCTCTCGACGAATCGCTCGCGCATGCGCGCGACCGGCGCATGTTCGGGGCGACGCTCGCCGACCTGCAACTGACGCAGGCGGCGCTCGGCGACATGGCGACGGGGATCGACGCGGCGGCGCTCCTCACCTATCGCGCGGCGTGGCGGCGCGACGTGCAGAAGCTGCCGACGACGCGCGAAGCCGCCATGGCCAAGATGACCGCGACGGAATCGGCGCAAGCGGTGATCGACCGCGCGGTGCAGATGTTCGGCGGGCGGGGCGTCCGGCGCGGCGAGATCGTCGAGAGCCTCTATCGCGAGATTCGCGCTCTGCGCATCTACGAAGGCGCGACCGAAGTGCAGAAGCTGATCGTCGCGCGCGAACTCCTGAAGACACGGTGAGGCGGACATGAGCGCGCAACAGCTTCTCATTCATCGTGAGCTTCAGCCCGAGGGCTGGGACAAGCCGCGCGGCTATTCCAACGGAATTTCGTCGCGCGGGCGCATCCTCCATCTTGCCGGGCAGATCGGCTGGAACGGCGAAAGCCGTTTCGAGAGCGACGATCTCGTGGACCAGATCGCGCAGGCCTTGCGCAACATCGTCGCCGTGCTCGCCTGCGACGGCGCGGGCCCGGAGCACGTGACCAATCTCGTCTGGTATTTCATCGACAAGCGCGAATATGTCGCGCGCCTCTCCGAGGTCGGGAAGGTCTATCGCGCGATCATGGGCCGCAACTTCCCGGCGATGACCGCCGTGCAGGTGTCCGCGCTCGTCGAGGATCGCGCCAGGGTCGAGATCCAGGCGACCGCGGTCGTGCCGGACTAGGAGCGAGAAGGCCATGTGGCGCCCGGCGGAACGCATCCGCTACGAAGCCGATATCGGGCGTGTGCCGACGCGCGAGGAGGCCGAGCGCTCGCGTCTCTTTTCGCCGCTCGCCGAGGGCCGGCTTCTCCTCGAACAGCGCACGTGGGTTCCAGCCATGGTGCCTTGGCGCGCGACCGAGGACGGCTTCGTCTCCGACGCGGTCGTCGCGTGGTACGAGCGCTTCGCGCGCGGGCGCCCCGGCGCCATCGTGATCGAGGCGACCGGGATTCGCGACGTGCCGAGCGGGCCGCTCCTGCGCATCGGACACGATCGCTATGTCGAGGGCCTGAGCCGGCTCGTGGAGGCCGTAAAGCGCGCGAGCGGCGGGCGCACGCGGCTCTTCATCCAGCTCATCGACTTCCTCGCCATCCGCCGGAGGCCCGATCCGGCGAAGTTCTTCGAGCGCTTCCTGACGGTGACGGACGCCCATCGGCGCGCCGTCCACGGCGAAGATGCTTCGGAATCGGAGGTCCGCCGGCGCCTCTTCGCCCTCGGCGAAGCGGGCTGGAAGCAGGCCTTGAGCGCGCGCGATTTCGAATCGCTGACGCAGGGCTATCGCGAGCGCGTGACGGACATGGATCTGCCGCATGTGCGCGACCTGCCGAAGGCGCTGCCGTCGCTCTTCGCGGACGCCGCGAAGCGCGCGGAAGCCGCGGGTTTCGACGGCGTCGAGCTGCATTACGCGCACGCCTATACGATGGCGTCGTTTCTCTCGCGCACGAATACGCGCGAGGACGGCTATGGCGGCCCGCTCGAAAATCGCCTGCGCCTGCCGCTCGAAGTTTTTCGCGCCGTGCGCGGCGCCGTGGCCGACGATTTCGTGGTCGGCTGCCGCTATCTCGCCGAGGAATGCATCGAGGGCGGCAATACGCTCGACGATACGCCTGCGATTGGCGCGGCTTTCGCGCGTGCGGGCATGGACTTCCTCTCGACCTCGCGCGGCGGCAAGTTCGACGACGCCGCGCGCCCCGCCGTCAACGCCGCGGCCTACCCCTATACCGGCCCGAGCGGCTACGAGTGCATGCCGCAATTCATCTCCGACGCGCGCGGACCGTTCGGCCGCAACGCCGCAGCCACGCAGGCGATCCGCGACGCGGTGCGCGAGGCCGGCTTCTCAACGCCGGTCGTCTGCGCGGGCGGCGTGCACAATTTCGAGATGGCCGAGCGCTGGCTCGCCGGGGGCGTCTGCGACATCGTCGCCGCCGCGCGGCAATCGCTCGCCGATCCGGACTGGACGCTGAAGCTCCGGCTCGGGCGCGGCGACGAGGTGCGCGTCTGCGAGTTTTCCAATTATTGCGAAGCCCTGGACCAGAAGCACAAGGTCGTCACCTGCCAGCTCTGGGACAAGCTCGACCTCGACAAGCCCGGCGTCATGCTGACGCCGGACAGGAAACGCCGGATGACGGCGCCCGAATGGTCGTGAGGCGCGAGCGGCTTTCACCGCCCGCGCCGAAGGCGCGTCAGCGCGGGGACGAGTCCGCGCCGCCTCCCGCCTTCAACTCTTCGCCGCGACCTGCTTGAACTCGATCAGCAGGTTCGAATAAACGCCGGACCCTGCATTCGTGAGTTCGTGCGGAATGCCCGGTTCGCGCCACATCGCTTCGCCCGGCGTCTCCTTCGTGGCGCGGGTGCGGCCATCGGCAAAACGCATGATGTTGTCGCCGGGCGTCAGCGGCACGACGAGATAGGGTAGATGATGCTGGTGCCATGGCTGCACGCCGCCCGGCGCGAGCGTGAGGCCCCAGACGCGGATCGTCTCGTTCTCGAAGACGATCCTGTCGCCGATTGCGCCGAGGATCGTGCCCTCCGGCATGCCGGTCTCGCTCATGCGCGTCGTCCTTGATCGCCGAAGCGCGCCAGCAGGCGCGCCGGGTTGTCCGCCAGATAACGCCTGCGGCGCTCCGGCGCGAAGCCAGCCAACTGCCGGTGCGGCTCGGGGAGGCCCATGGGAAAGGGCCAGTCGGAGCCGAACACGACATGGCCCTCGCCGAAAGTCTGCTCCGCAAGCTCCGCCGCCGCTTCGCTGTGGCAGATGCAATCGACATGGATGCGCTTGAGAAGCTCTGCCGGCGCCGCGAGGCTCGCATCGACTCCGGGCCGCGCCGTGGCGTAGCCGCGCTCCCAGCGTCCCGCCGCCATCGCCGTCAGCCCGCCGCCATGCGCGAAGCAGGGCGTGATATTCGGGTGACGCTCGAGCACGCCGGAAAAAACGAGATGCGCGATCGCGACCGCGCTTTCATAAGGATTGCCGAGCAGATTGCCGAGATAGAAGGATTGCAGACGTCCATCCGCGCATTCGCCGGGATGGAAGAAGACAAAGGCGTGCGCCGCATCGAGGGCGCGCCATAAGCGGCGCGAATTCGGCGTCGCTCAATGTGCGCTCGTCGCCGGTTCCGGTCGGCATGGAGAAGAGCGCATCGCCGCGCGCGCTGGCGCTTTCCACGATCGCCGCGGCCTCGGCGGGCGCCTGGGTCGGAAGATGCAGGAGCGCCGTGAAGGCGCCATCCGACTCGGCGGCGATCGCCCGCAGACCCTCGTTGAGATAATCGCACCACGCGCGCGCCTCCGCGCCGTTCAGGTGCTGCCGGTAGAGCGGCGGAGGCGCCGAGATCCATGCGTGCGCGACGCCCTGCTCCGCCATCCAGCCGCGCAGCGCCTCGGGCGCGAACAGGGCCTTCACGCCGACCGTATGGCCGTCCACTCGCAGCGTGCGCCCCGCCGGGTCCCACGAGACGCCCTCGAAGGCCGCGAGCCGCTCGGGCAGGACCGGCGCGAGATGCGCGTGTACGTCGAGCAGAATGGGCTCTGGCGGCGCGGAGGTCATGCGAGCCCCCTGATCCTCTCATAGAGGTTGCGCACGGCGCCGGGCGCGATGGGCAGGATGGCGGCGACATGATCGTCCGGCCTCAGCAGCACGACGATGCCGTCGGCGCCGCCGAAGCGGTCGCGCACGCGGTTCCCCACGTCCAGCAGGGCGCGGTCCCGCAGGCCTGAATCGAGCGGGGCGTCCCAGCGCGACACGACATAGTGCTTGAGACCCGGCAGATCGTCCGGCGGAAGCGTCGGGCGGCGGCGCACGTCGGTGAAATAGAGCGCGACGAAACTGTCGTCGCAGAGGTCGTGCAGATAGACGCGGCCTCCGGCCCCGTCGAAGAGCGGCATGTCGGGCGCGCGGTCGCCGACGCGGACCGAATCGCGCGCCGTCTTGACGATCGACCAGCGTCCCTGCCCATCGACGTCGAGGCTCACGCCGAGCATCGAGCGCGTCATGGCGTTGGCCCAGTCGGACCCCGACATGGCGCGCCCGTCCGCGGTCTCGCCGCCCATGCGCTTGCGCGCAGCCTCCGCCATCTCGCCGGAGCCATGCGCCGCGAGCGGGCGCTGCTCACGCTCGTAGCCGTCGAGCAGGCTCTCGCTGGCCCAGCCGCGCAGCACCCAGGCGAGGCGCCAGGGCAGATTGATCGCGTCGAGCACGCCGGTGTTGAGCCCGAGCGCCCACATCGGCGTGATGAGATGCGCCGCGTCGCCGGCCAGGAAGACGCGTCCTGCGCGCCAGGTCGAGGCGATGCGATGATGGACGCGATACGTGATGGTGTTGAGCACTTCGAGCGCGCTCACTTCGCCGATGAAATGGCGCACCTTGCTTTCGAGCTCGGCCGGCGCCGCCTCGTCCGCGCCGGGCTGGAGCGGGAACAGGAAGCGCCAGCAATGCGGCTGGCGCACGAGGATCATCCATTCCTGCGGATCGGCGAAATAGGCGAGGTAGGGATAATCGCGCGGGTTCGACGTATCGAGATCGACCTTCACGTCCACCAGCATGTAGCGCACGTCGAGCGAGTTTCCCTCGACCGCAACGCCAAGCTGGCCGCGCACCGCGCTGCGCCCGCCGTCGCAGGCGATGAGGTACGACCCTTCGACCTCGCGCACGCCCTCGGGCGTCTCGAACCGCGCCGTGACGCCCGACCCGGTCTGCTCGAAGGAGAGGAGCTTGTGCCGAAGGTTGACGACGCCGGGCGCGTCGTCCGGCGAGCCTCTCCGCGAGGATCGGCTCGAGATGATGCTGCGGCATGTTGATGACGAAGGGAAACCGCGTCTCGTCGAACAGCGTCTCCGTGAGCACAGAGGCGCGGCGCGCGTTGGTCGCCCGCTCGATCTCGCCGATCTCGTCGAGTCTCAGCGCCTTCGAGAGCACCGCGCGGTCGACGCCATAGCGGCGAAAGGCCTCGATGGTGCGGGTGAGGATCGTTCCCGCCTTGGTGTCGCTGGAGAAGGCGCCGTCCTCCTCGAACAGGCGAAAGTCCACGCCATAGAACTTCAGCGCCAGCGCCATCATCAGGCCCACCGGGCCGGCTCCGACGACAAGCACGGGCTTCATGTCAGGGCGCGCTCCGCTCAGGTCCCGTCACGCGCATAAGCCATGTCGCGGCTGAGCACGGAGGCGGTCATGGTGGCGGCGTCGGACAGAAGGAACATCAGCGGCCCGACCACGTCTTCCGGCTGGCCGACGCCAAGCGAGGACTTCCAGCTTGCGTCGTCCACGCCCGCGTTGGCGGCGCGATATTGCGGCGTGTCGATGACGCCCGGCGCGATCAGGTTGACGCGCACCCGATGCTCGGCGACTTCCTTGGCCGCGCTCTTGACCCAGGCGCCGAGCGCCGCCTTGGTGGCGGCATAGGCGGAGGCCTTCGGCCAGCCCTGATGCGCAAGGCCCGACGAGAAGGCGACGACCGCGCCCTTGCGGCGCGCGATCATCGAGGCGATCACCGCCTGATAGCACCACATCACGCCGTTGAGATTGACGGCGACGACGCGCTCCCATTCCTTCGGGTCCATCGCGGCGATCAGCGTCCGCGGCTGGATGGCGGCGGCGCAGACAAGGCCGTCCACCGGGCCGATCGTCTTGGCGATCTCAGCGAAACAGGCCGTCACCGCGTCGCGGTCGCTCACGTCGAGGCGGCGGCCCTCGATCTCCGGCGCCTGCGCCTTCAGGCTTGCGAGAGCGGGCTCGTCCGTGTCGCAGACGACGACGCGCGCGCCGGCAGCGGAAGCCGCGAGCGCCAGCGCCCGGCCGATGCCGTTCGCGCCGCCGGTAATGACGATCACGTCGCCCGAGGCGTCGAAGCGCGCTTTCATGAGGTTGCGCTCATCGAAGGCAGGTCCGTGCTCCCGTGCAGGTCCGCCGCGACGACGGAATTGCGCAACTCGCCGAGACCCGTGGCGGAGACGACCATTTCGTCGCCCGGCTTCAGATAGACGGGCGGCTCCCGCGCATTGCCGACGCCGGACGGCGTGCCGGTGAGCAGCACGTCGCCCGGTTCGAGCGTCATGCCGAAGGAGAGTTCGGCAATCAGCTCCGCGACCGGAAAGGCCATCTGCTTCAGGAGCGCGCTCTGCATCGCTTCGCCGTTGAGGCGCATTTCGAGCCGCGTCTCGGGCAAGTCGAGTTCGTCCGGCGTGACGATCCAGGGGCCGAGCGGCGTCGTGCCGTCGATGCTCTTGCCCTTGAGCCATTGCCCGCCGTGGCGGCGTTGCAGGTCGCGCGCAGAAACGTCGTTGGCGAGCAGGTAGCCGAAGACGCAATCGAGCGCCTCGGCCTTCGACACGCTGCGGCAGCGCTTGCCGATCACCAGCGCAAGCTCGGCCTCGTAATCCCATTTCGCGGAGATATGGGCGTCGAGGCCGACCGGGTCGCGCGGGCCGACGATGGCGCTCGGGCTCTTGGTGAAGAAGACGGGCGCCTGGGGCCGCTCGATGTTCCGCCTTTCCGGCTGCTTCCGCCCTTCCTCGAAATGGTCCCAGTAGTTCCAGCCGGTGCAGAGCACGTCGCGGCGGAAGCGCTGGAGCGGCGACATCAGCGCGACCGAAGAGAGCGGCGCGGTTTCGAGCCCCGCGCGCCGGGCGAGCGCTTCGATGGCCGGACGGCCGCGCCCGATCAGCGCGACCATGTCGCCTTCGTCGGCCGGCAGCAGGCGAACGGCTTCGCCTTCGACGAGGCCGACGCGAGCGGCGCCGGCGAATCTGACAGTTGCGAGGCGCATGGGTCTCACCCGTTCGGCAGCACGGCGATGGCGCTGATCTCGATGAGATAATCCGGCGACACCATCTTGGACACCTCGACCATCGTGGAGGCCGGCGCGGGCGGCCGGAAATACTCCTGCCGCACCTTATGGATGATCGGGAAATGCTCGATGTTGCGGACATAGACGTCGACCCGCACGACGTCGTCGAGCGAGCCGCCCGCCGCCTCGGCCGCCGCCTTGAGGTTCTCGCACACCTGACGGGTCTGCGCCTCGATGTCGCCGATCCCGGCGATCGAGCCATCGGAACGGCGCGCCGTCATGCCCGAGATGAAGACGAGCTTTCCCCGCGCTTCGATGGTCGTGGCCTGCGAGAAATGGCCGTTGGGCTTCGCGAGCCGGTCGCTCGTAATCTGCGTCTTCATGGCGAGAGGCTTTCATCTGAGAGAAGCGGAGCGACATCGACGCCGAGCTTCAATCCCGTTTCGACGAGGCTCTTGAGCGCGGCGGCGGGAACATGGCAGCGGCCCTGCGCCGCCTCGCGCGCGGCGTAAGCGAGTTCGCCCGGCGCATAGACGCGCGCGACGCCCGGCGCGCGGCGCGACGAGGCGACGCGCGTGAGCTCCGCGCCGGAACGCGCCGCAAAGGCGTCGGGCGGCGCGAAATGGGCGACGTCGATGGCGAGGAAGAGGCTGGAGCAGCGATAGGGGCGCGCGGGATCGCCATAAAGGGGCGTGACCTCGGCGCCGATCGCGCCGCCCGAGAGGCCGCCGCACAAGAGGTCGATCAGGAAGGCGAGGCCATAGCCCTTGGGCCCCGCCGCTGGCAGAAGCATGCCCTCGATCGCAGCCTTCGGATCGGTGGTCGGAGCGCCTGTCCGGTCGGCCGCCCAGCCTTCGGGAATGGTCTCGCCAGCCGCCGCCGCATTGCGGATCTTGCCCATTGCGACGGCGCTGAGCGCCATGTCGATTTCGGGCGCGAAAGCCGCGTCGCTCGGCGCCGCGATAGCGAGCGGATTGTTGCCCGTCAGCGGCTCGGCGCCGCCGGGCGCGGGCATCAGGGGCCGCGTGTTGGCCATCACGATTCCGACGCAGCCCTGATCCGCCATCATCCGCGCATAGCGGCCCGCCGCGCCGAAGTGGAACGCGTTGCGCACCGCGACCGCCGCGAGCCCGAATCGCTTCGCGCGCTCGACCGCGAGCGAAACCGCCTGACGCGCCGTGAGCTGGCCGAGCGCATCCTTCGCGTCGATCACCACGGCCGCCTCGCGATCGGAGACCACCTCGCCCGCCGAGGCTCTTCGAGACGGAGCCCGCGAGCAGCCGGTCGACATACATCGGAACAAGCGTCACCCCGTGCGACGCGACGCCCTCGACGTCTGCGGCGACGAGGTCGCCCGCCACCAGCGCCGCGTCGCTCGGCGCGAACGCCGGCGGCGACGAAGATCGCGGCGGCCGCCGCGGCGAGCGCCGCGGCGGAGACGCCGCCCTCGGCGCGGCTCAAGCTATCGGGCGTCCTCGTCATTGTCGTACCAGGAGGGGCGCTCGGGATAATGCGGGCCGTCGTACATTTCAACGACGACGGTTTCTTCATGCGCGAGCGTCGGCCCGTGCACGTTGCCCTTCGGATTGCAATAGAAGGAGCCGGCCCTGAGCGTCACGCCGGTCTTCGTATATTCGTACCAGCCCTGCAGGCAGAACATGAACTGGTTCGACGCATGCCGATGCGGGGTCGGGATGCTCGCGCCCTTCTCGAAGCGGATCAGCGCGATCGAAGCGCCCGTCTCCTCGTTGCGCCAGAGCATTTTCTCGTGAACGCCGGCGAGCGACTTCGCCCGCCAGGGCATGTCCGCCGTCTGGATCAGGATCTCGTCGAGGGAGGGCATCCCCGGCGGGGTCGGCGGCGTCTTGTCGGTCATCGGCGGCGTCCGGACATCATGGATTGCATCACATGATATTTCACCTGATACGGAAAGCAAGCGGGACCGCCGACGCGCAATCGCGGGCGGAGGTCGCGCCAGGATTTCAGCCGACCGGAAAGCGGCCCGCTGCGGCCGCTTTCAGCTTTTCCAGCCGCCCGCAGAGCGCCTGGATATGCGCCTGCATGGCGGCCGCCGCCTCGTCCCCCTTCCCTGCGACGATGGCTCTCGCAATCTGGAGGTGCTGGCGGTTCGACGAGGCGACGTCGATCGTTTGCCACAGGTTCAGATACCAGAAGCGGGTGGAGCGCTCGTGCAGGATGCGGGCGAAGTCGCCAAGCACCGAATTGCCCGAGAGTTCGCCGATCTCCCGATGAAACCCGCGATCATTGCCGGTGAAGTCCGCAAGGTCCGGCGGCTCGACATTCGGGTCGGTCGCGGTCGCGATCGCCTTGAGCTTCATCAGCCTGTCCCGGTCGACCTCGCCGGCCCTTGCCCGTTGCGCTGCGAGGCGGGCAAGCTCCGGTTCGACCGTCAGGCGCGAATTGAGGATCTTGAGGATCTCCGCGAGGCTGTCGGGCTGAACGATGATTCCCTTGCGCGGGAGCACCTCGACCAGCCCCTCGAGATGCAGGCGCTGGAGCGCCTGATGCACCGGCGTCCGCCCAAGGCCAAGCTGGGCGCAGATCGCCGCCTCGTTCAGATATTGCCCCGGCAGGAAATGCAGGGCGATGATGCGCTCCTTGATCTGCTCGTAGGCCTGATCGACGAGCGATTTCGGCCTGTCGGCCGGCGTCGTCTCAGTCCGCTTTTTCGGCGCCGCCTTTACCGCCACGGTCTCTCGCGCTCCCCACCCGCCGGCCGCGCGCCGGCCAGGCGATCCGACCAGGCGGCCAAGTGATATGGCTCCTGAAATATCAGAAATTGCGCATAACGCCAGCGCGGTCGGGCCACAGCGTTCGGCGATTTGCTGGACGGGCCGGGCCGTCCTGGAAAGCCGTCCGCCGCCGCGGACGCCTCAGATCAGCCGCATGCCTTTCAGGCTCGCATGCCCGTCCCGTCCGACGATGATGTGATCGTGAACGATGACGCCAAGGGGCTTGGCGATGGCGATAATGTCCTGCGTCATTTTCACGTCCTGCTGCGAGGGCGTCGGATCGCCGGAAGGGTGATTGTGCACGAGCACCAGGGCGGTCGCGGAAAGCTCCAGCGCCCGGCGCACCACTTCGCGCGGATAGACGGGCGTGTGATCGACCGTGCCCGAGCCCTGCACTTCGTCGGCGATGAGGCCATTCTTCTTGTCGAGGAACAGGATGCGGAAGATCTCGCGCTTCTCGAAGGCCATCGCAGTGCGGCAATAATCGACGACCGCGCTCCAGGAGCCCATCGGCAGACGCTTCTTCACCGTCCCCTTGGCGAAGCGCTGGGCGGCGGCTTCGACGATCTTGAACTGCGCGACGACGCCGGCGCTGACGCCGTTCACTTCGAGGAGCCGCTGCGGCTCCGCCGCCATGACCTCCGCGAAGGAGCCGAAGCGCTCGACCAGCTGCTTGGCGAGCGGCTTCACGTCCCGCTGCGGGATGGCGTTGAACAGGATGAGCTCGACCAGCTCGTAATCGGCAAGGGCGGACGCGCCCGCCTCGAGGAGCCGGGCGCGAAGCCGCTGCCGGTGCCCGTGATAGTGCTTGGCTTCGTCGTCTTTCGACGACGTCATCGGATGGGCGCGCGGTCCGCGCCGGTCGGCGAGAGGGTGAAAATCTCGCAGCCGGTCTCGGTCACGCCGACCGTGTGCTCGTACTGGGCGGAGAGCGAACGGTCGCGGGTCACGGCCGTCCAGCCGTCGGACAGGATCTTCACGCCATAGCCGCCGAGGTTGATCATCGGCTCGACGGTGAAGAACATGCCGGGCTTGAGCACGATGCCCTCCCCCTTCCGGCCGACATGCAGGATGTTCGGCTCGTCATGGAAGAGGCGGCCGAGCCCGTGGCCGCAGAAGTCCCGCACCACCGAGCAGCGCTCGCCTTCGGCATAGGTCTGGATGGCGTGGCCGATGTCGCCCGTCGTCGCGCCGGGCTTGATGACCGCAAGGCCGCGCATCAGCGCCTCGTAGGTCACGTCCATGAGCCGCTGGGCGCGGCGCGGCGCCTCGCCCGCTGAGAACATCCGGCTCGCATCGCCGTGCCAGCCGTCGACGATCAGCGTCACGTCGATATTGAGGATGTCGCCTTCGCGCAGCGGCTTGTCGTCCGGAATGCCGTGACACACGACATGGTTGATCGAGGTGCAGATCGCCTTGCGGTAGCCGCGATAATTGAGCGACGCCGGATAGGCGTCGTGATCGCGCGCGAACTCGAAGACGAAGCGCTCCAACGCTCCCGTCGTCACGCCGGGCTTCACCATCGGCCCGACCAGATCGAGCGCCTCGGCGGTCAGCGCGCCCGCCTTGCGCATCCCTTCGAAGTCTTCCGGTCCATGCAGCCGGATCTGGCCGTTGCGGCGCGCGCCCACGTCCGCCGCGGGCACATAGGTTGTCGTCGTCGTCACCAGCGTTCCTTTGCGGATTCCCGCCCCTGTCGTCGAACATATGCGTCGCGCGGAACCATTAGACAAGGCGGGCGCGAGCGCGCTCTCGGCGCGACGAGGCTTGCTGGCCACCCACGGCGGGTCCGGCGCCGCGCCGACACCGATGAAGATCGGAAGGCCGATTCGGTAACATTGTTGCCCAGTTCACGATTTCGTGATAATTGGCATTCGTCACTTCACGAACTCGTGAACGTGCGTAATCACGTTGATTGTGATGCGACCCCGGGGAAGCACAAATACGAAGGGGAAGTACAAATGAAGAAATTACTCACGGCCTCAATTTGTGGAGCCGGCTTATTATTCACCGCTAGCGCCGCCAATGCTGCGGCATATACCGACACAATCCAGGCTCCGACCGGGTATTTCGTACCCACCGACGCCCAGAAGTACGATTACCCCTATTATCGGGGCTTTGGCGACGGGTGGGACTGGTTCCACAATCCGATCGGTGGAACCATTTCGAGCGCAAGCCTGAACATCAGCGCATTCGACATCGACTCGTGCTGCGGCGAGGTCGACAACATCTATGCCGAGGACAGCGGCTCGTGGGTCCTGCTGGGCAACCTTACCGGGCTGAACGACCAATGGGTTTACGGCAACAGCTTCGTCCTCGGCGCCAACTTCTTCGACGACATCACCGCCGGCCTGCACGTCAAGATGGCCATCGACGTCAATGACCAGGGATGGTATCGTGACTCTCGGAAAATCCGCGCTCTCGGTCGACGGCGGCACGCTGCCGCCCCCGATGCCGGGCGTGCCGGAGCCGACGACCTGGGCGATGATGCTCATCGGCTTCGTCGGGCTTGGCGCCTGGATGCGCCGCCGGCGCGGCGCGATCGCGATGGCCTGAGCGTTCCCGGGCGAGCCCTCGCGGCTCGGCCGAAAGGTGAAGGATGGGCGGCGACTCCCCGGGGCGCCGCCCATTTTCGTTCGCGCCCGCCGCCCCTATGGCGCTTGCCCCGGTCCGCGTCCCGCTTATGCTTGCGGCGGACCCGCGAACCGGGCGCCACAGAGGAGACTTCCGGCATGAGCGGACCGACAACGGTCACGGCGGCGATTCTGGTGATCGGGGACGAGATCCTCTCGGGCCGGACGAAGGACAAGAACATTGGCTACATCACCGAATATCTGACGCGGGTCGGAATCGACGTCCGCGAGGCGCGGATCGTGCCTGACGTCGAGGAGGACATCGTCGCCGCGCTGAACGCGCTGAGGGCCCGTTACGACTACGTTCTGACGACGGGCGGGATCGGTCCGACGCATGACGACATCACCGCCGACTCGGTGGGGCGAGCCTTCGGCGTCCCGGTCGGCGAGGACCCCCGGATCCTCGCGATCATGCTCGAACGCTATTCCCCGGAGGATCTGACGCCGGCCCGCCGCCGGATGGCGCGGACGCCGCAGGGAGCCGACCTCATCGAAAATCCGATCTCGCGCGTGCCGGGTTTCCGGATCGGCAACGTCTATGTGATGGCCGGCGTCCCCTCGATCATGCAGACCATGCTCGATTTCGCAGTGAAGACGATGAAAACAGGCGTCGCGATGCGGATGGAGACGGTCGAAGCCGGCGGGGTGCCGGAAGGGCGTTACGGCGACGCGCTCGCCGCGATCGCCGCCGCGCATCCGGAGACCTCGATCGGCTCCTACCCTTCCTTCAGGGACGGCCGCTTCGCCAATCAGATCGTGGTGCGCGGCAAGGACGATTCCGCCGTCGCCGCCGCAAGGGCGGCGGTCGAGGCCATGCTCGCGAGCATAGGGCGCGACGCGAAGCCGCTTTGAGGGACGACGGGGGTTTCGCGGCTGCGGGAAAATATGTTGACGGCCCGGGGAGCCTTCTCGCGCCCGGGCCCGGCCCTTGCTAAGGACGAGCCTCATTTTTCGAGGGAGCCGACCCGCCATGTCCCCGCCGCGCGACAAAGCCTTCCCCGTATCGTGGGACCAGTTTCATCGCGACGCGCGGGCGCTCGCCTGGCGCCTGGCCTCCGCGGGTCCGTTCGACGCCATCGTCGCGATCACCCGCGGCGGCCTCGTCCCGGCGGCGATCGTGGCGCGCGAGCTCGAAATCCGGGTGATCGAGACGGTCTGCGTCGCGTCCTATCACGACTACAAGAACCAGGGCGGCCTTCACGTCCTCAAGACCATCGCGCCGGACATCGCGAAGCTCGACGGGGGCGCGAAAATCCTGATCGTCGACGACCTCGTCGACACGGGCGCGACCGCCAAGGTCGTGCGCGAGATGCTGCCCAAGGCCCATTTCGCCACCGTCTACGCCAAGCCCCTCGGCCGGCCGCTGGTCGACACCTTCATCACCGAAGTGTCGCAGGACACCTGGATCTATTTCCCGTGGGACATGGGCCTCGCCTTCCAGCCGCCGATCGCCAAGGACGGGAGTTAGGCGTAGCGGGGTTCGGACCGGAAAAACAAAACGGTCGACATCGCTTTCCTTTCCGCGCAGGAGGCGCGAGAAAGCGTCGCGACCAATCGCGGACGTGGCGAAACCGGTAGACGCAAGGGACTTAAAATCCCTCGGCCCATGGCCATGCGGGTTCGACCCCCGCCGTCCGCACCATTATATCCATGATTTGGATGGACTTGTTGCATCCGCGGTCAGATCTCGGCGCCGTCTACAAAGGCGCGATCGTTTAAAGACCCTCAAGCGCGATGGACGGTCGCGCAGGCGCCGAAATGCTATGAGCCCGAATGGCGCCGTTTCACTTGCCAATTCAGCACGGAAAGCGGCGCGGACTCCAAATTCGTCCGCCGACCTAACGCGGCGAGAAGGGCGCGAAGAGGCCGGCATAGGCCTTCGCCAGCGGCGGGGCGTAGGTGTTGCGCTTCGAGGTCTTCAGTCCGAGACGCGCCATCGACTCGGCGAGGCTGACCGCGCAGGCGACGCCGTCGAGGACCGGGACCCCCGCCTGCCGTTCGAGGTCACGCGCGAGATCGGTCATGCCCGCGCAGCCGAGCACGATGGCCTCGGCGCCGTCCTCGTCCAGCGCGCGGGCGATCTCCGCCGCGATGGTCTTTCGCGCGTTCGATCCCGGCTCCTCGAGGGCGAGCACCGCGACGTTCGAGGCGCGCACGCGGGCGCAGCGGGAAATGAGTCCGTATTTCGCGAGGTTCTTCTCGATGGGCGCGATGGAGCGGGCGAGCGTGGTCACCACGCTGAACTTCTCGGCGATCAGGCTCGCCATGTGAAAGGCCGCCTCGCCGATGCCGACGACGGGCGCAGCGGCAAACGAGCGCGCCGCTTCGAGCCCGGTGTCGTCGAAACAGGCGATGACGAATGCGTCCGCGTCGGGCGCCTTGCCCATCTCGGCGATCAGGCCCGGCACGGCGAAAGCCTCGTCGAAATAGCCCTCGATCGAAGGCGGCCCGAATTCCGGATTGCTCGCGCGGATCTCGACGCCAGGCGAAGCGGCGGCCTTCGCGGCCTCGCCGATCTTCGCCGTCATCGATGCGGTCGTGTTCGGGTTGATGACGCAGATCTTCACGAGCCGGGACCTCAGAGTTCGCCGCCGAGATAGAGCTTCTGCACGCGCTCGTCCATGAGGAGATCGGCGGAGTGGCCGGAGAGTGCGATGGATCCGGTCGCGAGCGCATAGGCGCGATGGGAGACGCGCAGCGCCATGCGCGAGTTCTGCTCGACGAGCAGCACGCTTACCTTCTCGTCGCGGTTGATGGCGACGATGGAGCGGGCGATGTCCTGCACGATCTTCGGCGCGACGCCTAGCGAGGGCTCGTCGAGCAGGAGGAGCTTCGGCTTCGCCATCAGCGCCCGCCCGATCACCAGCATCTGTTGCTCGCCGCCGCTCATCGTGCCGGCCGCCTGGCGGAGCCGGTCCTTGAGGCGGGGGAAACGGGCGAGCACGTCGTCGAGCGAAGCGCGGACGCCCGCGGCGTCGCTGCGCGAAAAGGCGCCCATCATCAGATTGTCGCGCACGCTCATGAGCGGGAAGACGCGGCGCCCCTCGGGGACCATCGCGATGCCGCGCTTCACGATTTCGGCCGGGTCGAGCCCGTCGATCCGCTGGCCCTCGAAAGTGATCGCGCCCTTGCGGATCTTTCGCAGGCCCGTGATGGCGCGAAGGATCGAGGACTTGCCCGCGCCGTTGGCGCCGATCAGCGCGACCGTCTCGCCCTCGTTGAGTTCGAGCGACACGCCCTTCAGCGCATAGACGTGGTCGTAGTAGAGCTCCACATTGTCGATCGCGAGCATGGTCATCGCTAGAGCCCGATCGAATTCGTCTTCGACGCCGAGATAGGCTTCGATCACCTTGTCGTTGGCGCGGATTTCCGCCGGCGTTCCCTCGGCGATCTTGACGCCGAAATTGATGACGACAATCCGATCCGAGATCTTCATCACCGCCGGCATGTCGTGCTCGACGAGCAGGAGCGTCACGCCGCGGTCGCGCACGGAGCGCACCATCTCGACGGCTTTCGAAGTTTCGTCTGCGTTCATGCCGGCGAAGGGCTCGTCGAGCAGCAGGATTTTCGGATCGGCAGCGAGTCCGATCGCGATGCCGAGCGCGCGCAGATGGCCCTGAGGCAGATTGCTTGCAAGCTCGTTCTTGACCCCGCCGAGGCCAAGAAAGTCGAGGATCTCGTCCGCGGAGCGCCCGAACTCTTCCTCGTCGCGCCGCGCCTGGGTCGTGCCGAGATAGAAGCCGGCGAGGCTGGCGTGCGAACGCAGGTGGTGCGCGACGATGACGCTGTTGCGGGCCGTCATACCCTTGAAGATCGTCGTCTCCTGGAAGGTGCGCACGACGCCCTTCCGCGCGACGATGTGGGGCCTGAGGCCGGAGATCACCTCGCCGTTGAAGCGCACCTCGCCCTTCGTCGGCCGCACGAAGGACGAGATCAGTTTGAAGATCGTCGACTTGCCGGCGCCGTTCGGGCCGATGACGGACAGGATCTCGTTCGGCTGAACGTCGAACGAGACGTCGTTGACCGCGACAAGTCCGCCGAAGCGCCGGGTCAGGTTTCGCACTTCGAGGATCGGCGCCATCGCTCAGCCCTCGCGCTTCTGCGGCAGCCTGAGGCTGAGCAGCCCGTTCGGCAGGAGCACAATGAGCAGGATCATCACGCCCGAATAGATGAGGAGCTGATACTCGCCCGCCTGAAAGAGGAGGTCCCAGCCGAAATAGAGCACGAGCGTGCCGAGCATCGGCCCGAACACATAGCCGAGACCGCCGAGGAAGCAGTTCAGCATGAAATTGACGCTGTCGTTGACGGTGAAGCTCGACGGATAGATCGACTGCGCGATCGCCGCGAAAATCGCCCCGCCCACGCCCCCGAGGAAGGACGAGATCGCATAGGCGAGGATGCGCAGGAAAGGGACATTCAGACCCATCGACGATGCAAGGTCCTCGTTCTGACGGAGCGCTGCGAAGAGGGCGCCGACGCGCGAGTTCACGAGGCGCCACATCGCCGCGAAGCAGAGCGTCATCATCGCGACGGAGAGGAAGTAGAAGGCCTCGTTTTGCTCCTTGAACGTGGCGAAGCTCGGCACGAGCGTCAGACCGAAAAGGCCGATGGGCCCGGGCGGAGGGATGTTGGTGATGCCCTTCGCGCCATTGGTGATCGGCAGCGCAAGAGCCGAGAGCCGCGCGACCTCGGTCAGGACCAGCGTCACCATCGAGAAATAGACGCCGCGGAGTCTGAGGATCGGCAGTCCCACGAGAACGCTGACCAGTGCGCAGAAAAGACCGGCGACGGGCAGGCTCAGCCAGAACGAAAGCCCGTAAGTCGTGACGAGGACCGCCGACGCATAGCCGCCGACGAGCGCATAAGCGCCTTGTCCGATGTTGATGCGGCCGATGTAGAAGGTCAGCCACACGCCGGCGCTCGCGATCGAGAGCAGGGCGACGGAGCTCAGCGTGTAATAGAGATCGGAGCGCCCGGTGGCGGCGATGGCCCAGGGAATCGCAACGAAAACGAGGGCGAGAAAGACGGCGGCCGCGGCGATCTGGAGTCCGGTCTTTGTCCGCGCCATAGACGTCAGCCCCAGGGCTTGCCCATCAGCCCATTCGGGCGGATGGCGAGGAAGACCATAAGCGCGACGAAGATCGCGAGATAGGTGATGTCACCGTAGGCATGCAGCACGGTGAGGCCGACCGATTCGAGCATGCCGAGGATGAAACCGCCCGCGATGGCGCCGCCAACCACGCCGGCGCCGCCGATCATCACCATCATGAAGGCCTTGATCGAGATCGGGCCGCCAATGCCGGAATTGACGCCGGTGATCGTCACGAGCAATCCGCCGACGAGGCCCGCCAGCATCGCGCCGAGCGCAAAGCCGAGCAGCGAATAGAACTGCACCGGAACGCCCATGAGCTGCGCGGCGACACGATCCTGCGCGAGCGCCCGCATCGCGCGGCCGGGCTTTGTGTATTGCATCATCAGGATGAAGGCGACGATGAACAGGATCGCGAGGCCCGCTACGAGAATTCGGTCCCATGGCATAATGAGGTCGTCCCAAAGGAAGATGCCATTGACGATCTTCGGCACGCCGCGTTGCTTTTCGCCGAAAAGGAGCAGGATCGCCGCGTCGAGGAAATAGGCGATGCCCGCCGCGAGCAGCATCGTGCTTTCGTCGCGCTCGCTCCGCTTGATCACGGTGCGGAACAGGAAGCGCTCAATGAGCGCGCCCAGGATGAAAAGGGTCAGAGCCGAGGCCGCGAGCGCGACGACGAACGGCCAGTGCAGGAGCCCATAGATCTGATAGACGACGAAGCCGCCGATCACATACATCTGACCGTGCGCAAAGTTGAGCACGTTCATCAGCGCGAAGATCAGCGTAAGCCCGAGCGCGATCAGCGCGTATTGTGCGCCGAGATAGAGCCCGTTGGCGATCACCTGTTCCATGCACGCCCCCGGCAGTCTGGGTCGTCGTCACGCGCGATGCGGGCGCCCCTTCGCGGTCCGCGCCCCCTCGCGGCGAATGAGAGAGGGAGCGCGGAGTGTCCGATCGCGGTTGACGACCGAGCCGCGTCAGTCGACGTTGGCGACGAACAGGGTCTGGAACTTGCCGTCCTTGTACTCGTTGACGACGAGCGGGACCGCGAGTTGACGCTTCTGTCCGAAGGACGTCGTTCCGACATAGTGGAGCTTCGCGGACTCGTCCTTCAAATAGGGATTCGGCGCCGAGAAGGTGTCCATCTCCTTCTTGAATTCCCCGACGTCGGTGATCGCCTTCGGGTCGGCCTTCAGCGTGTCGATGATGTACTGAAGCGCATAGACCTTGGTGTTCAACTCGTCATTGTACTCGCCGAACTTCTTGGTGTAGCGGGCGATGAATTCGTCCATCGCCTTCGACCGGATCTCCGGGGTCGAGGCGCCGCCAACCGAGATGAAGCCATTGGCGAGTTCGCCTGCGCCTTCCTCGAGCACCTTGGCGTCCTGCGCGGTTTCGGTCGAGATGAGGCCCTTGTACCCGAGCTCGCGCGCCGAGCGGATGAGGAGCGGGGCGTTGGCGGGCGCGACGCCTGAAAGCACGAGAAGATCGGGCTTCAGTTTCACGATCGGCGTCAGGACCGGCGTGAAATCGCGCGTATCGTTCTGATAGGTGTCCTTGTCGGCTACGACGTCAAGCCCGAGGGCCTTCGCGGCCTCGACGCCGCCGTCGCGCTGGCTGAGAGGATCGGACTCGTTGGCCGCGACGAAAGCGACCGTCTTCACGCCCTTATTGTCCTTGAGATACTTATAGATCGCTGGTCCGGACTGATAGTTCGCGACCATGCCGAGCACCGCGTTCGAGGCGGGTTTCTTGTAGAGCTCCTTCGGGAAGGCGTAGGGGAAATAGATGATCCCCGCCTTCTCCGCGACCGGGCGAACCGCCGCGGCGCCGTCATCGACATTCGGCCCGACAACATAGTGGATGCCTTCCTGCGCCATCTTCTCCATGCCGGCGATGGCGCGCTTCGGGTCTTTCTGGTCATCGAACGTGACGATGTCGATCTTGTACGTGTCGTCGCCGATCTTCACGCCGCCCTGCGAGTTCCACCAGTCGGCAAGCGTCTCCATCGAGCGCACGTTCGACGTGCCCCACGCAGCGGCGGGGCCGCTGGTCACGCCGACGAAGCCGATTTTGAGCGTCTTGTCCGCCGCGTTCGCGGGAGCCGCGACGGCGAGGGCCGTGAACGAGGCCAGGCTCATGAGAGCGAATCGAAGCGGGAGAGAGCGGGATCGCATGATCAGTTTCCTCCGGTATTCATTGGCCGATTGAGCGCCAGCGGAAGGCACGGGGTCCCGTGAATCGGCAAGGACAGCTTGTGTCGAGGACGAAGTTTTGTCAACATCTGCAAAAGCTATTGTCGACAATCTGACAAAACTTTGTAGACAAGCGTAAAATGTCGCAGACTCTTGACGCATCCGCGCGCCAACGGGCCCGCGGGCGGGTGGCGCCGCGCCGCTTCAGGACTGCTTCAAGACCCGCCGCCAACTGAGAGGATTTTTGAATGGCGCTGACCGAGGACGATCGCCGATCTCCGTCGTCGGATGCGGCAATCGTCGAGCGCATCGTCTCGGCTGTCATGGAGCAGAAGCTCTGCGCCGGCGCCAAGCTCGCGGAGGCGGCGCTGTGCGAAGCCTTCGATTGCAGCCGCACGCAGATCCGACGGATTCTGGTGGTGCTCGCCGAGCGGGGCGTGGTGACGCTGCAGGCCAATCGTGGAGCGTTCATCGCAAGCCCTGAGGTGGCGGAGGCGCGCGAGGTGTTCGAGGCAAGGCGTGCGGTCGAACGGTCGATCGTGATGGCGGCCGCGACGCGGGCGGGCGCGGCGACGCTCGCCGAATTGCGCGCCAACGCGGAAGCGGGAGCGCGGGCGGAGATTCGGAGCGAGCGCGGCGAATCGATCCGGCTTTCCGGCCAGTTTCATCTGCGGATCGCCGAGGCCGCGGGCAATTCGGTGCTCACGAGGTTCCTCGAGGATCTTGTCGCGCGCACGTCCCTCATCATCGGGCTCTACGGCGCCCGCAACGGCCGGTCCTGCTCCGAGGAGGACCACGTCGCGCTTATCGAGGCGCTTGCGACGCGTGATCCGCTACGCGCTGCGGACGCCATGGAACGACATCTCGAACATGTCGAGGCGGGGCTCGAGATAAGCGAGCGGATCGAGGAGGCGCCCGACCTCAGGACCCTGTTTGCGCGTTCGACGTAAGCGCGCAACGAGAGCTTGCAGAAGTCCAACTGCGCGCCTTGACAGCGCCGAGCGATTACCGCCCTACCGCAGATTGTAGCGCGCCCGCAGGTCCTCGACCTGGGCCAGAGTGAGCGGCCTGATCTTCTCGCCACGCAGCATGAGGAAGAGCTTGGCCGTCTCCTCCAGCTCCTCGGTTGCGTACTGGGCGTTCTCGAGCGAAGTGCCGGCGACGACCGGCCCGTGATTGGCGAGCAGGACGGCATGGTGCTCGCCCGCCAGAGCCTCGACCGCCTTCGCGAGGCTTTCGTCGCCGGGCGGAAAATAAGGCGCAAGCGGCAGGCGTCCGACGCGCATCACGAAATAGGCGGTGAGCGGCGGCAGCGCATCGCGCGGATCGACGTCGGCGAGCAGGCTGACGGCAACCGAATGCGTCGAATGCAGATGCACGACCGCGCGCGCGTCCTTGCGCTGGCCATACATGCAGAAGTGGAGAAACGCCTCCTTGGTCGGCTTGCCGCCCGAGACGAGGCGGCCCCCGGCGTCGAACTTCGAGAGCGTCGCCGGGTCGAGCTTGCCGAGCGACGCGTTGGTCGGCGTCATCAGCCAGCCACCGTCGGGGAGCCGGACGCTGATATTCCCGGTCGAGCCGAAGGTCAGGCCGCGCGAGAAGAGCGACAGCCCGGCCTCGCAGATCGCGTCGCGCGCCCGCGTCTCGTCGTTCATCGCAGCGTCCTCATCGCGTCATCGCCAGCGCGCGACCGAAGAAATCCCGCCCGCCGAAATTGCCGGACTTGAGCGCCATCTGCATCTCGCCCGCCCTCGCGCCCGATCGTGCGCATGAGCGGCACGCCAGGGGCGATCTCAGGCCCGAGCCGGAAGGCGCTGACGCCCAGCCGGTCGACCGCCGCCCCGGACGTCTCGCCGCCCGCGACGACCAGCCGCCGCACGCCGAGCGCGACGAGGCCGGCGGCGATATCGGCCAGCGCCGCCTCGATCGCATGGCCTGAGGCCTCGCGGCCGAACCGCGCCTGCAGCGCGGCGACGTCGCCCGGCTCGGCGCTGGAGGCGATGAGCACCGGCCCGTCGGCCAGGCGCTCCTTCGCCCAGGCGAGGGCCCGCTCCGCCTCGCTCTTGTCCTCGATCAGCCTTTGCGGCGAAAGGCGCAGCGTCGGGACGCCGCCCTCCGCCGCGGCGATCTGGTCGAGCGTCGCCCGCGAGCAAGAGCCGACCAGAATGGCGGCGAGCCCGCCGACCGGCTCCAGGGCCGCGCCGCCTGCCTCGGCGCCCCGACCGCGCGCGAAGGCGCGGGCCAGTCCCAGCCCGAGACCCGAGGCGCCGACGGAGACCGGCCCTCGCGCGGCTGCCTCGCCGATCGCCTCCAGATCGCGCTCGAACACCGCATCCACGATCGCGGCGCCGCAGCCCTGTTCCTCGAGCTCCGCAAGCCGGCGCACGATCGCCGCGGCGCCCTCGGCGACGGTCGGCAGGGCGACGAGACCGACCGGGGCTTTGGACTGGCGCTGCAGCACGCGCACGAGACTGGAATCGCGCATCGGGTTCAGCGGATGGTCCTTGAGCGGGCTCTCGTTCAACGGAACGGAGCCAACGAACAGATGCCCGAGATAGACGGTGCGTCCCGTCTCCGGAAAAGCGGGCGTCACCAGCATGCAGCCGGCGCCGGCGCGGGCGCGGAACGCCTCGCCGACCGGCCCGATATTTCCGGAATCGGTCGAGTCGAAAGTCGAGCAGATCTTGTACATGACATGGCGCGCCCCGCGGGAGGCGAGCCAGTCATGAGCGGCGGTCGCCGCCGCGACGGCGCGCGGCGCCTCGACCGAGCGGATTTTCAACGCGACGACGATCGCCTCCACGTCGCCGGCTTCGAAGCCGGCGCCCGGGACGCCGATCGTCTGAATGGTCGAAAGGCCATTCCGGCTCAGCGTGTTCGCGAGGTCGGACGCGCCGGTATAGTCGTCCGCGACGGCGCCGAGAAGCAGCGGCACGTCAGGTCCTCCGATAGGGCGCATGCCAGCCGAGGCCCGCGAGCGTGCCGCCCCGCGGAATGTACTCGCAGCCGATATAGCCGTCATAGCCGAGGCGGTCGAACTCGGCGAACAGGAATGGGAAGTTTAGCTCTTCGCCGTCAGGCTCGTGGCGCGAGGGAACGGAAGCGACCTGAATGTGGCCAACGATCGGCTGGAGAGCCCGGAACGCCATGGTGACGTCGCCGTGCATGATCTGACGATGGTAGACGTCGAACTGAAGCTTGACATTGGACAGGCCGAGGCTCGCGATCAGATCGCGCGTATAGGGAAAATCGTTGAGGAAGTAGCCCGGCATGTTGCGCGCGTTGATCGGTTCCAGAAGGAGGTCGACGCCGCGCCCCGCCAAAACCGGCGCTGCGTATTCGATGGCGCGGCGATAGCTGGCCTCCGCGCTCGGATCGCTGCGGGCGGCGTTGCCCGCCATCATGTGAACCCGCTTGACCCCGGTCGCCGCGACATAGTCGAGCGCGCGGGCGACGCCGGACTTGAACTCCGCGAACCGGTCAGGCAGCGCCGCCAGCCCGCGCTCCCCGTCCTCCCAGCGACCGGGCGGCAGGTTGAACAGAGCCTGCGTGAGCCGATTGCGGTTCAGGCGTTCGGCAACCGCCTCGGGCGGATGATCATAGGGAAAGAGAAACTCCACCGCCGCGAAGCCCGCTTCCGCCGCCGCATCGAAGCGGTCGAGGAAGGCGTGCTCCGTGAACATCATCGACAGGTTGGCGGCGAATTTGGGCATGAGCAAAACGTCCCGAGATAAGGTCATGCCCGCGAGGGCGGGCATCCCGATTCAAGCGACGCGCGGCAGCCCCCCGCTTTCGCGGGGGTGACGGCGCGGTCTTTATCCGATCTTTCCGCCGAGCTCGTCCTCGATATGGACGCGGATGATCTCGTCGAAGGTCGTCTCGGCGCGGAAACCAAGCTCTCGGGCGCGGCGCGTGTCGAAGTCGCGCGGCCAGCCCGCAACGATCTTCTCGATGGTCGCGTCGGGCTCGCGGCGGATGAGCGCGGCAGCCTTCGGCCCGGCGACCCGGGTCAGCGCCGCGATCTGCTCGGCCACCGTCGCCGAGAGGCCCGGCATGGAGAGATTGCGCCGCCAGCCGAGGGGCGCGAGATCCATCGTCGCCGCGTGCAGGAAAAACTCCACCGCCGAGCGCGGGCTCGCGTGCCAGTGCCGGACGTCCTCGGAGACGGGGAGCACCGCCTCCTGCCCGCTCAAAGGCTCGCGCAGGATGTTCGAGAAGAAGCCCGAAGCGGCCTTGTTCGGTTTGCCCGGACGGATGCAGATGGTCGGCAGACGGATGCCGATCCCGTCGAAGAAGCCCTTCCGGGAGTAGTCGGCGAGCAGAAGCTCGTCGATCGCCTTCTGCGTTCCGTAGCTCGTCAGCGGCGTCCGGAAGAATTCGTCGCCGATCTTGTCCGGGAACGGCGCGCCGAACACGGCGATGGACGAGGCGAAGACGAAGCGCGGCCTATAGCCGTCACGCGCGTTCGCGGCCCGGATCGCCTCGAACATCTGGCGCGTGGCGTCCAGATTGATGCGATAGCCCTTGTCGAAATCGGCTTCCGCCTCGCCGGACACGATGGCCGCAAGATGAAAGATCAGGTCCGGCCGGTCGGCGACCATCGCGTCGCCCTCGCCCGGCGCCGCGATGTCGGCGGCGCGGGTCTTGAGCTTGCCGGAAAAGCCCGCCGGCGCGTCGGGAGCGACGACGTCGACGAGCGTCAGGGCGTCGATTGTACGCCCGCCGAGGCCGCCGGCCTTGACGAGGCTCTCGGTGAGCTTGCGGCCGATCATGCCGGCGGCGCCGGTGATTAGAATATGCATGGATGGATTGTCTCCGTGTCGTGAATGATGATGGAGATCGTGCGGTTCGTCTCGACCCCGGAAAGGCCGATGAAGCGCAGATTTCCGCGTTTCGAGTTCCGCCGTGAGGCCCCGGCGCCGAGCGTCCGCGACGGCGCCCCGATCATGCTTCTCCTCCCCTTCGTCCGGGCGCCGTCAGCGTCGTGTTCGCGGGCTCAAGAGGCGCTCCGCCAAAACCGCAGCGATGATGATGGCGCCAATGGCCGATCCCTGCCAGAACGGCGACACGCCGAGCAGATTGAGGCCGTTGCGGATCATCACCATGATGAACACGCCGATGAGCGTGCCGATGATCGTGCCCCGTCCCCCATAGAGGCTCGCCCCGCCGATCACCACCGCGGCGATGGCGTCGAGTTCGAGCCCTGTGCCGGCGAGCGGATCGATCGACAGGATCTGGGAGGACATCAACGTCGCGGCGACAGCCGCGAGCGCGCCTGAAACCACATAGGGCAGCACGCTGTAGAACAGCACGTCGAGGCCGGCCGTGCGGGCCGCCTCGCGATTGGAGCCAACCGCATAGATCGTGCGCCCGCCCTTGGTGAAGGTCAGGTAGCCCCAGGCGAGCGCATAGAGCAGGAGCAGCGTCCAGACATTCGTCTGCACGTCGAGGATGGTCGTGTAGACGAGGTCGTTGAGCTGGGGCGGGATGTCGCTGATCGAGGTCTGGCCCGAGAAGATGTAGGCGAGACTCCTGCCGATCGCCATGACGCCGAGCGTGATCACGAAGGCGGCGAGGTCGAAATAGGCGATCAGCAGCCCCGACACGAGGCCGATTCCCGCTCCCGAAAGCACGGCGAGTGCGATCGCGATCGGAATCGGGAAGTGATGCAGCGAAAGGCCGAGGATGACGCCCGTGAGGCCGACCAGCGAGCCGACCGAGAGGTCGATGCCGCCGGTCAGGATGACGAAGGTCATGCCGATCGACACGATGCCGACCACAACGGACTGGTCGAGCAGGTTGAGCAGATTGTTGGTCTTGAGGAAATGCGGCGAGAGCACCGACAACGCGAACGCGATGACGATCGCCAGCGCAAGCATGCGCAATTCGAGCGGCGCCGAGCGGAGGTTGAAGCGCCGCGGCGGCGCGCGCTCTGCGTCAGAAGCAGGCTTTGGAGCGATAGCGCTCATCGGTGTTCGGCGTCCCCCACTCATAGCGTCGCCCGGAAGCGTTCCTGGATCGCCGAGCGCATCGCCTCGGCGGGCGGCGGAGAAGCGTCCGGCCGGATGACCACGCCGATCGACCCGAGCTCATGGCCGCGATGACTGCGCACGTCGACCACGAGGCTCTTCAGCCCGCTCGCCGGATCGAGCACGAAATCGGGCGCGCGCGCCCTCAGGGCGGTCCCGATCGGCGTCTCCTCGAACCGCGGCGCGGCGCCCGCGCGCAGGGATGGATCGGCGCCCGCATTCGCCGTCGCGGTGTTGAGGCAGAAGACCCGCTCGTCGTCAAGGATCGCCCAGAACGCCGCCCCGTCGCATTGGTCGGCGAGCTCCTGCAAAAGGCGCCGATAGCGCTCCATCGAGGTGCGCGGCGCGGCCATCAGGGTCAGTTTCTCCTCGTCGAGATAGGCGCTCGGCATGTCGGCGATCGAGACGCCATCGCTGATGACGATGACCCGATCGGCCAGGCCGAGAAGCTCCTCGAACTCGGACGAAACGATGAGAATTGCCGTACCCTTCGCGGCGATGTCCCGCAGAATTGCATAGATCGAGGCGCGGGTGCCGATATCGACGCCCTTGGTCGGCTCGTCGAGAATCAGCACCTTCGGCTCCAGCAGGAGCCAGCGCGCGATGATGATCTTCTGTTGCATGCCGCCCGAGAAATTGAGCAGGTTCGGATCAGCGAGCCGTTCGAGCGGCAGCTCGAGACGGCCCATGAGTTCTGCAATCCTGCGGTCGAGCCTGCCATAGCCGAGGCCGAAGCCGCGATGGGCGCCGAGATGACCGAGCAGCAGATTCTCGCGCACAGACAGGTCCGGCACGATCGATTGCCGCCGGCGATCTTCGGCGACAAATCCAATCCCCGCGCGGATCGCCTGAGCCGGCGCGCGCGGCGCGAACGGCTGGCCCTCGAACCGGACCTCGCCGCCGGCGCGCGGGCGCAGCCCGAACAGCGCCTCCACGGTCTCGGACCGCCCGGCGCCGACAAGGCCGCCAAGCCCCAGGATCTCGCCGCGATAAAGGTCGAAGGACACGTCGCGCACGAGCGGCGGCGCGCGCAGGCCGCGCACGGACAGAACCGGCTCCCCGCGCGCTTCCGGCGGAACGGCGGAAGCCGCGTAAATCGAGCCGATGTCGCGGCCGACCATGAGCCGAATGAGCTCGGTCTGGGTGAGACTCGAGGTCGGCCGCGAGGCCGCCACGGTGCGGCCCTCGCGCATGACCGTGATCTCTTCGGAGATCGCGAACACTTCCTCGAGTCGGTGCGAGACGAAGACGATCGCGCATTGTGCGCTTTCGAGTCTCGCGATCACGTCGAACAGGCGCTCGACTTCGCTCGGGCTCAGGGAGGCGGTCGGCTCGTCGAAAATGATGAGATTGGCTTTGAGCGCAAGCGCCTTGGCGATCTCGACAAGCTGGCGCTGGGCCGCGGAAAGGTCGCGGGCCTCCGCTTCGAGCGGCAGCGCATGCTCCTGGCCGAGATCGCCAAGAATCTCGCCGGCCCGCCGACGCATGGCGGGCCGCGACAGGCGCCCCGGCCGGCCAAGATCGGGAAGAAAAATGTTCTCCAGCACGGAGAGGTCGGGCGCGAGGCTCGTCTCCTGCATGACCATGGCGATGCCCGCATCGAGCGCCTCGCGCGGGCTGCGCACGTCGAGCGGCTGGCCGCCGTAGACGATCTCGCCCAAATCGCGGCGGACATGGCCCGAGATGACCCGGGACAGCGTCGATTTTCCGGCGCCGTTGGCGCCCAACAGCGCGTGGGTCACGCCCGTGCGCAGCCTGAGATTGGCGCCGACGAGCGCGCGCGTTTGCCCGAAATTCTTCGAGATCGCGCGCGCTTCCAGAAGCGGGGTCGCCGGGTCGGTCATCGTTCAGGCTCGGGGCGCGAAGACCGGCGCTTTCGGCGCCGGCCCTCCTCCTGTCACTTCAGTTCGTTGGCGAACACGGTCTCCTTGATGGTCGGCAGGATCTGGTCGATGTTCTTGCTGGTGGCGACGACAATCGGCACAAGGATTTCCTTCTCCGGCTTGCCGCCCTTGATCGCGGTGACCAGCGCTTCACCCGACTTCACGCCCATCAGATAAGGCTGTTGCATGCCCGAGGCGACGATCTCGCCTTTCTTGAGGAGATCGACGAATTCCGGGAATGCCGTCGAACGCCGCGACCAGAAGCGTGCCGTCGCGATGGGCTGCCTTGATGGCGCGCAGCGCGCCGATGGTCGGCTGGTCGGTCTGGATGAACATGCCGCGCATGTCCGGGTTGGCGGTAAGCATGTCCTGGGTGAATTTGAACGTCTCGTCGGCCGTGTAGGACTGCATCTGCTGCAGCCCGGCTTCCTTCGTGATGCCGGCCTTCTTCATCGCTTCGCGGAAGCCGGCGGTGCGGGCCTGGCCGTTCTTGCGCGCCTGCGAGATGGTGACGAGGCCGACCGATCCGCCGGCCCAGCCCTTCTCCTTCATGGCCGCCGCCAGCGCCTCGCCGACGCCGAACGCGCCCTGATGATTGTCGGAGATGATGAAGGAGACATATTCGCCGCTATTGGTGCCGATATCGGCCACGACGACCGGAATTTTCGCGCGCGCCGCGAGCGCCAGCACGCTTGGCGCAGTCGAGCTGTCGGTCGGCGAGATCGCGATGCCGGCGACGCCGCGCGCGATGGCGTCCTGAGCGTTCTTGAGCTGCGTTTCGGCGCTGTTGTGCGAATCGAGCGCCGTATACGAGTAGCCCGCCTTCTTGGCTTCCGCCTCGATGCCCTTCGAGAGATAGCGCCAGAACGGCAGGTCGAGGCCCGGGGTCAGATAAACGATTTCCTTCGTCTCCGCCGCGCGCGACGGCGCGGCCAGACCAAGGCTTGCGACGGCCGCGAGCGCGGACATCGTGGAAATGACGGTTCGACGATTGATTTTCATGGCTTCCTCCCTGATTGCCGGACCCTCCGGCCTTGACAACGCAGGCCCGCTCTTACGGCTGCCTCGTTGAACTCATGCGGTCTTCCTCACCCTCGGCTTGTCGGCGAGGACGTCGGCGGTGGTCGCATAGATGCGGTCGATATGGTGGCCGAAGGCTTCCATCGCCCCAACGGGATCGTGCGCGCGGAGCGACTCGAATATCGCGATGTGGTCGCGATAACTCTTCTCGATCGCTCCAGGCTGCGATACGGCGACCCTGCGGCGGTCGAGCATGAATGTATAGAGGTCTGTGACGAAATCGGCGAGCAGCGGATTGCCGGAGCTGCGATAGATTGTGAGATGGAACTCGCGGTCGCAGATGAGGAAATGCACGGGATCGCGCATCGTCTGCTTCTGGATCGCGAGCGATTGCTCAAGGCGCCTGAGCGTCGCATCGTCGATGCGCGCGGCCGCCTCGGCGACGACCGCGCGCTCGACCAGAAGGCGAGCCTTGTGGACGGAGTCGAGATCATAGGCGTTGATCGCGCTCGGGCTCGTTACCCCAATCTTCAGCGTGTCGATCTTGCGGCTGACGACCCGCGTCCGGGAGCCCTGACTGACGGCAACCACGCCCATCGCCGCCAGCGTCTGGATGGCGCCGCGCACCGTCTCGCGGCTGACATCAAGGAGCGAGGCGAGCTCGCGCTCGCTCGGAAGCTCGTCGCCAACCTGAAGAATGCCCGACGCGACCAGCGACGCAAGCTTGTCGCTGATCCGCTCGCGCACGGTGCGGCGGCTGATCTCCACTTTGAGGTGGGGAGCTTGTGCAAAGACCTCCATCGGCGTGGTGCGCGACCCCATTTTTTCACCAGTCGGTCCGCAGAACTGCGCTGCTGGTCCGGTATCCAGACCAGCAATCTAACGAGCGCGTTATCCTTGTCAAGGCGCGCGAAAGACCTCTCGCGGTATGGTCAAACTTGAGCGAACGCCGGGCCGAAGGAAAAGCCGGCTTTTCGGAGAGGGGACGGTTAGGTCATAGCGCCCGAACCGCTTATCCGCTGGAACTCCGGCGACAGACGGTCGATCTGGTGCAATCTGGACGCACGCCCGAAGAGCTGGCGCGGAGTCCGAGCCGACCGAGCGGGACGCCGGCGAGCAGGCCGACAAGCGCCGAGCAATTCACCCGAGCTTCGCCGCGGCGACTTCGCCGTCGGCGACATAGTGGTTTACCTTGCCCGTCGCGAAGCGGTCGCCCTCCCGCCTCCAGACGACGTCGCCGATTGCGCCGCAGCGCTGCAATTCCTGAACGATGAAGTCGCGTTCGGCGTTGGTGTCGTCATCGGTGGCGTGGGTGACCTGGAACGTGAATTTGGTGACGCCGAAGCCGGTGTCGCGCGTGCCCGCGCCGACCCAAAGCGCGGTCTCCCCGAGCGGCGGCCGGTCGGTGTTGAGCCAGAAGCCGGGGTCGCTCATCGGCTCGTCGTCGCGTTCGGCCGCCAGCGCCCAGAAGCGGACGTGATGTCTCTTGCGTGGGCTGCCGTCGATCGCCTTCTGGAAGCCGATGTCCTGCTTGCGCCCGAAGAGATAGAGCGTGCTGAAGGGGGCGTTCGGATAAGGGCGGTCGAAGACGAAGGCGAGGATCATCTTCCACGAGCTTCTGAAACCGAGCGGGTCAGCCTCCGTCCAGCCGGCCCGCGCGAAGGCCGCGCGCAGCCGGGCGAAGTCGCCGAGCAGGACGAGATTGACCGGATCGCCCGGCAGTCCGTCGCCCGTGACGGTGAACGCCGGCACACTCTTTCGCTGCAAGACCTTGAGGCTCATCCGCACAGCGCGCGGCAGCACGCCATAGGCGGCGACGGCGTAGGTCGCGCCCAGCGAGAACATCCAGGGCAGGCGCTGGTCCGTCTCCCGCCAGACGACGTCGACGATGAGCCAGACGGCGATGACTCCGATGAGGCCGACGAGAAGCCGGCGAAGCCACAATTTGATGAGCCCCAAAGGTTCCTGCTCTCATGCGCTGCGCCGTTTGCGCTTGAGCAGACTCTGCCCGGATCGAGGGAGGGCGGCAAGCTCATCCCGCCGCCTTGACCCCGAAGCTCCGCCCGCCTCATAACGCCCTTCGTCTCCCGGAAGGACCGGCTCTTGACCCCGCCGTGGCTGAGGCCTGCATTCGTCGTCGTCCTCGTGGCTCTGGGGGCCGCCCTCGGGGCCTGGGGGGCGCATTTCAGCCTTGCGCGGGCGGCGCGCGCAGCGGAGATCTCGGCTCCTCTCGCCTATGTCGGCAGCGAGAGCTGCGCGGCCTGCCATCAGGAGGCCTACAAGGCCTGGACCGGATCGCACCACCAGCTCGCCATGGCGCACGCCAGCGAAACGAACGTGCTCGGCGATTTCAACGACGCGACCTTCGAGCATTTCGGGGTGAAGTCCCGCTTCTACAAACGGGACCGCCGGTTCTACGTCGAGACGGACGGGCCCGACGGGAAGCTCGCCGAATACGAGATCAAATACACCTTCGGCGTCTACCCCTTGCAGCAATATCTGGTCCCGTTCCCGGACGGGCGCATCCAGGCGCTCTCCATCGCCTGGGACAGCCGTCCGAAGGATAAGGGCGGGCAGCGCTGGTTTCATCTCTACCCTAACGAGCCGATCGGCCACGCGGACGTCCTGCACTGGACGAAGCTCAACCAGAACTGGAACTTCATGTGCGCCGAATGCCACTCGACCGGCGTGCGCAAGAACTACGATGCGGCGAAAAACACCTTCGCCACCGCATGGGCGGAGATCAGCGTCGGTTGCGAGACCTGTCACGGCCAGGGCTCGGCCCATGTCGCCTGGGCGCATGCGCATGAGGGCTGGAAAGCCTTCGATAAGGACGATCCGAAGGGCCTCGTCGTCAGCTTCGACGAACGGCGGAACGCCGGCTGGACGCACGACGCAGCGACCGGAAATGTCACGCGCGCCCATCCGCCCGCGATCTTGCGCAAGGAGGTCGAGACCTGCGGCCTCTGCCACGCGCGGCGGGGGCAGATCGCGGAGGGCTGGGTTCCGGGCCATTGGCTCTCGGACACCCATGTCGTCGCGCCGATTTCGCGAGGGCTCTATTTCGCCGACGGGCAGATGGAGGACGAAGTCTACAATTACGGCTCCTTCAAGCAGAGCAAGATGTTTTCGAAGGGCGTCACGTGCAGCGACTGCCATGATCCGCACAGCGCGAAGCTGAGACTCCCCGGCGACGGCGTCTGCCTCCAATGCCACGCGGCGGAGACATACGAGACCGTGGCCCACAGGCGGCACGGGGGCGTCAAGTCGCCGGTCGGTTGTCCTGCCTGCCACATGCCGACCCGCACCTATATGGTCGTCGATGTGCGGCACGACCATTCGTTCCGCGTGCCGAGGCCCGATCAGTCGGTCGCGCTCGGAACGCCGAACGCCTGCAACGCCTGCCATGCCGACAAGACGCCGCAATGGGCGGCGGACGCGATCGCGCGATGGCATGGACCGGACCGCAAGGGCTTCCAGCATTACGGCCCGGCCTTCCACGCCGCCTGGACGGACGCCCCAGACGCGGAGCGGCTGCTGGCGGCGGTCGTCTCGGACAAGGAGACGCCCGGCTTCGCCCGTTCCGGGGCGCTGCCCGAGCTCGCGCCGTCTCTCACCGACGCGAACGTGAGCCTCGCCCAGCGAAGCCTTGCCGATCCCGACCCGATGGTCCGGATCGGCGCGCTCGACATGCTGGAAGCCGCGCCGGCGGAAGCGATCTGGCCGATCGCCGCGCCGAGCCTGAGCGATCCGATCCGCGGCGTCCGCGTTCGCGCCGCCGACCTTCTGGCCTCCGTTCCCGCCGACCGCCAGCCCGCGGCGGACCGGGAAGCTTTCCGGAGCGCGGCCGCCGATTTCATCGCCGCACAGACCCTCAACGCCGACCGGCCCGAGGCGCGGCTGACGCTCGGCAGCTTTTACGCCCGGCAAGGGAAGACCGAGGACGCGGAAGCCCAATACAGGGCGGCGCTGGCGCTCGCGCCGCAGTTTGCGCCCGCCGCCGTCAATCTCGCCGACCTCTATCGGCAGACGGGCCGCGACGCCGAAGGAGAACGAGCGCTGAAAGACGCGCTCGCGGTCTCGCCGAAGGATGCGGGGCTTCATTTCGCGCTTGGGCTCGCGCTCGTGCGGCAGAAGCAGCTCTCCGCCGCGCTGCCGGAATTGCGGCAGGCCGCCGAGCTTGCGCCGGACAATGCGCACAACGCCTATGTCTACGCCGTCGCCCTTGATTCCGCCGGGCGCGGCGAGGAGGCGCTGAGAGTCCTTGCGGACGCGCTGGCGAAACACGCGGGGAATCGCGAGATTCTGACTGCGCTCGTGCAGTTGAGCGAGAAGGCGGGCGACCTGCCGGCCGCGCTCGGCTACGCCGAAAAGCTTCAGGCGATGGCGCCGCAGGATGCGAACCTGCGGGCCTATGTGGAGCAGTTGCGGCGGGCGGTCGGGCGCTAAGACGACGCCTATCCCCCGCCCAGCACGCCTTTCATCGCGCCGTCCGTTTCCTGCGCGTAGCGGCGGGCTGCGAAGGCCTCGCCGAGCGTGCCGAGCACCTGGCCCGTCTCGCGCGCGGTGACGGCGAGGGTATCGGTCTGCGCCGAGCCGAACAGGTCGAGCGCGGCGCGGATGTTGTCGTCCGGGTGCAGCGTCGTCGCCTGCAGGCGCGCGATGAGGCCAACCGGGCCGCCGTCGTCGCCCTCCTTGAGCGGAATCGCATGAGCCTCGGCGACATTGAGGAGCCCGTGATAGCGCCCGTCCTCGCCGACCGCGACGACGATATTGGCGCTCCCGAGCGGATGGGAGTCGCAGAAGGCGCGCACGCTCTCCTCCGCCGGAAAGACGGCCGGCGACGGGATCATCATCCGGGCGACGGTCAGATCGCGCAGCCAGCCGACATCCTGCCCGCCACGGATCGTCTCTCCGCGCAAATGCAGACGCCAGGTCGTGAAGGAATAGCCGAAGGTCGCGCGCACCGCGAGCGTCGTCGCGATCGAGGCCGCGAGCACGCCTCCCGCGACGCTGAGATTGCCGGTGCTTTCGAGCACGAGAAAAGCCATGGTCAGCGGGCCGCCGACGATTGCCGTGGAGAGCGCCCCCATGCCGACCAGGGTGCATGCGATCGCGTCGAGGCCGAAGCCGGGAAAAAGCGCGCCGATCACCGTCGCATAGAGCTTGCCAAGCAGGGAGCCGACGAAGAGCGACGCGAAAAAGAGGCCGCCGCGAAAGCCGGAGGCGAGAGAAACGAGACTCGCCGTGAGCTTGATAAGAATCAGGATGGTGAGCTCTTGCGCGGTCAGCGGCCAGTAAAAATCGAGGCCCAGCGCCCCGTGCCCCGCGCCGAGCACCTGGGGCGTGTAGAGCGACAGAGCGCCGACGATCAGGCCTCCGACGATCGGCCTGACGAGCCGCCATGGAATTGCCGCATGGAAGGCCCGCTCGATCAGCGCGGCCGCCCGCATGGCGCTGACGCCGACGACGGCCGCGACGAGCCCGAGCGCGATCAGGGCGAAGTAATCATCGAACGTCAGGTTCGGCGCGTCGGGGACCTGGATCACATAAGGCGAGCCGAGGATCGCCTTGGTGGTCAGCGTCGCCGTGAGCGTCGCGGCGAAGACCGGGACCGCGTTCGCAAGCGAATAGGCGCCGATGATGAGTTCGAAAGCATAGAAGGCGCCGGTGAGCGGCGCGCCGAAGGCCGCCGCGATCGCGCCTCCGGCGCCGCATCCCACCATCATGCGCAGGTCCTGCCTGCGCAGGCTGACCCTCATTCCGAGCTTCGAGGCGAAGCCGGCGCCAATTTGCGCATAGCCGGCTTCGAGGCCGACCGACGCGCCGGCGCCGTTCGACAGCACGGTCTGGGCGGACAGGAGAAGACTTTCGGAAAGCGACATGCGCCCGCCGCGCAGGGCGTTGGCCTCGACCGGGTCAACCGTCGGCGGCGCCTTTCTTCGGGCGCGCCAGAGGTCGATGCCGCCAAGGAGAAGCCCGGCAAGCGGCAAAGCGGTGAAGGCCGCGAGCGGCGTGACATGCTCCGCCGCGCTGAGGCGCACATCGAAGGGAATGCCGTAAATCAGCATATGCGCCGTGTTGACCAGGAAGGTCATGGCCGAGACCGAGCATCCGGCGATGACGCCCACCAGGATCGCCAGTGCGACGAGGCTGAACTCCTGCACATTGGCGCGTGACTGGGCCTGCACGATCGCTTTCAGTGCGGCGCGCGGCGAGAGGATCATCGGACGCGTCCGCTCGCGGACGGATCGGGAATGCAAACGCCCATGCGCAACCTTATGCCCCCGCCCGCTGGCCCAAGCCAAGGCGGCGGAGGCGCCGTCATCGCTCGGCGAGCGCCATGTCGTCGCGGTGAATCATCTCGGCGCGGCCTGCGACGCCAAGGATCTGCGCGATGTCCCGCGAGTTGCGGCCCCGGATGCGCTCGGCGTGCAGCGCGTCGTAAGCAATGAGTCCGCGTCCGATCTCCGCGCCGTTCTCGTCGCGGATGGCGACGCAGTCGCCGCGCGAGAAGGCGCCCTCGACCCGCGTCACGCCGGCCGGCAGAAGGCTCTTGCCGGCCGCGAGCGCGGCGGCCGCGCCTGCGTCGACAAAGACCGCGCCTTTGAGCTCCAGCGACCCGCCGATCCAGATCTTGCGGGCCGTGACGGGGTTCGAGGGCGTGAGGAACCACGTGCAACGGCCGCCCTCGGCCACGCGGGCGATCGGATGGGCGACGCGCCCGTCGGCGATCACCATATGCGTGCCGCCGCTGGTGGCGATGCGGGCGGCCTCGATCTTGGTGCGCATGCCTCCCCGCGACAGGAGGGACGCCGCGCCGCCCGCCATCGCTTCGATCTCCGGCGTGATCCGCTCGACCACGGGCAGGAGCCTTGCGTGCGCGTTTCCGGACGGGGGCTGATCATACAGGCCGGCGACGTCGGACAACAGAATGAGCAGGTCGGCGCTCGCCATGGTCGCGACGCGGGCGGCGAGCCGGTCGTTGTCGCCGTAACGGATTTCGCTCGTCGCGACCGTATCATTCTCGTTGATGATCGGCACCGCGCGCATCGCCATCAGCCGCTCGAGCGTGGCGCGCGCGTTGAGATAGCGGCGGCGCTCCTCTGTATCTTGTAGCGTCAGCAGGATCTGCCCCGCGACGACGCCGCGCCGCGCCAGCGCCTGAGACCAGGCGCTTGAGAGCGCGATCTGGCCGATGGCGGCGGACGCCTGGCTGTCCTCGAGCTTCAAGGCCCGCTTCGGCAGGCCGGCGACCGTGCGCCCGAGGGCGATCGCGCCGGACGACACGACAAGCACGTTCGCGCCCCGCCGATGCAGCGCGGCGATGTCTTCGACCAGCGCTTCGAGCCATCCCTCCTTGACCGCGCCGCGAGCGGAATCGACGAGCAGCGAGGAGCCGACTTTGACGACAACACGCTGAAAGGCGGCGAGCGAAGGGATTTGGGTCACGGGGAGACAGGCAGCCGCGGGTAAACTCGGGTCAAAAACGGGCGATTCGATCGCGATTCGTCTAAAGCGGCGGGCGCCGGGGCGCAAGCGCGACGCAGCCCTCGGCCCGTTGCGGCGCGGCGCGAATTGCTCTAGCGTCGCGGCGGGTTTCGACGGGTCGGCCGGAAGGGGCGGCGATGCAGCTTACGCCACGTGAACTGGACAAGCTACTCATCTACATGATGGCGGAAGTGGCGCTGAAGCGAAAAGCCAAAGGCCTCAAGCTCAATTATCCGGAAGCCGTCGCCGTGATCTCCGCCGCCGCGATGGACGGCGCGAGGGCCGGCAAAACCATCGAAGAGACCGCGCAGGAAGCGCGCAAAGTGCTGAGCCGGGACGACGTCATGGACGGCGTCGGCGATCTCATCCCGATGGTCCAGGTCGAGGCGGTGTTCACCGACGGCAGCCGGCTCGTCACGGTCCATTCGCCGATTCAATAACACCAGCGAGGGAGGGGCGAATGGCCGAAGTGAAGGCGGGTCCGTCGATCCCCGCGAATGAGGACCCCGCGAATTTCGCGGTCTCGGTCGGCGGCTATGTCTGCGCCGCGGAGCCGGTCGTTTTTCATGGCGACCTCAAGGTGACGACGCTCAAAGTGCGCAACACCGGCGACCGCCCGGTGCAGGTCGGTTCGCACTTCCATTTCTTCGAGGCCAATCCGGCGCTGGAGTTCGATCGCGCCGCGGCGTTCGGCCAGCACCTCAACATCCCCGCCGCGAGCGCCTTACGCTTCGAGCCCGGCGACGAGCGCGAGGTAAGGCTGGCGCCCTATCTCGGCAAGCGCGGAGTTTACGGGTTCAACAATCTCGTCGACGGCCCGACCGCAGGCGAGCACGCGGAAGCCAACAAAGCCAAGGCCCTGAAACGCGCGGCCGAGCGCGGATTTCAGGTCCGACCCGCCAATTGGCTGATTTTCGCCGCCTCACCCGTCCCTTAGCCAGCGCAAAGTCCCGGAACCTCCCATGGCCCAGATCTCCCGAGCCGAATATGTCGGAATGTACGGGCCGACGACCGGCGACCGCATCCGGCTCGGAGACACGAAGCTCTTCGTCGAGATCGAGCGCGACCTGCGCGGCGCGCCCGGCGACGAGGTGGTCTTCGGCGGCGGCAAGAGCATGCGCGAAGGCATGGGGATGGACAACCAGATCACGCGCGCGGGCGGCGCGCCGGATCTCGTCATCACCAATGTGACGATCATCGACGCCAAGCTCGGCGTCGTGAAGGCCGACGTCGGGATCAAGGACGGCCGGATCTCGGCGATCGGCAAGGCCGGCAACCCGCAGACGATGGACGGGATCACGCCCGGCCTCGAAGTCGGCCTCGCGACGGACGCGATCTCCGGCGCGCATCTCATCCTCACCGCGGGCGGCATCGACACGCATATCCATTTCATCTCGCCGCAGCAGTGCGAGGCCGCGCTTTCCAACGGCACGACCACGCTGATCGGCGGCGGCACGGGCCCCTCCGACGGCTCGAACGCGACGACGGTGACGCCCGGCGCCGCGAATATCGCCAATATGCTCAAGGCTGCCGAAGGTCTGCCGGTCAATGTCGGCTTTCTCGGCAAGGGCCACGGCCACGCGAAGGCGCCGCTCATCGAACAGATCGAGGCGGGCGCCTGCGGCTTCAAATGCCACGAGGACTGGGGCACGACGCCCGCCGTGCTGCGGTCGGCGCTGACGGTCGCCGACGAAATGGACGTGCAGGTCTGCATGCACACCGACACGCTCAACGAATCCGGCTTCGTCGAGCAGACGATCGAAGCCTTCGAAGGCCGCACGATCCACTCCTTTCATACGGAGGGCTCAGGCGGCGGACACGCGCCCGACATCATCAAGGTGGCGGGCCTGCCGAACGTGCTGCCGTCGTCGACCAATCCGACGCTGCCGTTCGGGATCAATTCGCAGGCCGAACTCTATGACATGATCATGGTCTGCCATCATCTGAACCCGGATATCCCCTCGGACGTGGCCTTCGCCGAGAGCCGAATCCGCGCCGAGACGATCGCGGCCGAGAACGTGCTGCACGACATGGGCGTGATCTCGATGTTCTCGAGCGACTCGCAGGCCATGGGCCGCGTCGGCGAGTGCTGGCTGCGCGCGATCCAGACGGCGGACGCGATGAAGACCGGGCGCGGCAAGCTGAAGGAGGACGCGCCAGGCAACGACAATTTCCGCGTGCTGCGCTACGTCGCCAAGATCACCATCAATCCGGCGATCGCGCATGGCGTGTCGCATGTGATCGGCTCGGTCGAGGTCGGCAAGATCGCGGACCTCGTGTTGTGGGAGCCCGGCTTCTTCGGCGCGAAGCCGAAGATCGTCATCAAGAACGGCATGATCACCTGGGCGCTGATGGGCGATCCGAACGCCTCGCTGCCAACGCCGCAGCCTATCTACTATCGCCCGATGTTCGGCGCCTACGGGCTCGCGCAGGCGGCGAACAACATCACCTTCGTCTCGCAGGCGGGATTCGACGCGGGCATCCACAAGAAGCTCGAACTCAGACGGCAGATCGTTGCCGTCAGGAATACGCGCAAGATCGGCAAGAAGGACATGGTGCGCAACGCGGGCACGCCGCAGATCGAGGTCTCGCCGGAGACTTTCGCGGTGACGGTCGATGGCGTCCATGCGACGGTCGCGCCGTTGACCACCATCAGCCTCAACCAGAAATATTTCTTCAGCTGACATGATCCTTATCGAGCAGGTTCTGGGCAACGCGGCCGATCCCCTTTGGGCGGAGCGGCTCGCTTCAGGCAGCGCCGATCCGCTCGCGCTCGACCATTGGGAAGCGCAGAAGAACCGTTTCCGCAAGAAGACGGCAGAGCGGGCTTGAGATCGCCGTCTCGCTCGACCGCGGCGCCTTCCTGCGTGACGGCGACATTCTGCTGTGGGACGAAAAGGCGAAGCGGGCGGTGGTGGCGAAGATCGCCTTGCGCGATGTGATGGTGATCCATCTCGACGCGCTCGCCTCGGAATCGCTGGAGCTCGCCATGCGCACCTGCGTCGAGCTTGGCCATGCGCTCGGCAACCAGCACTGGCCCGCGCTCGTCAAGGGCAATCATGTCTATGTGCCGCTGACCGTCGACCGCAAGGTGATGGCGTCGGTGATGAAGACGCATCGGTTCGAGAATATTGCTTACGATTTCGCGCCGGGCGCGGAGATCGTGCCCTATCTCGCGCCGCATGAGTCGCGCCGGCTGTTCGGCGGCGCCGAAGGCCCCGTGCACAGCCACGTCGACGCCCGTTCGCACGATGGCGATCCCGGACATGGCCATGGCCATGCCCATGCGCATCCGCACGAACATTCATGACAGCGGATCGTGCGGGGGCGGCCTCCGCGATTGGTCTCGCGCGCCTGCTGCAATTCGGCGAGCAGGCGTTTCCGATCGGCGGCTTCGCCTTCTCGAATGGACTTGAATCGGCCATCCAGACGCGCGTGGTGAAGGACGCCGCAACGCTGCTCGCCTTCGCCCGGACGGCGACGGAGCAGGCCGCGACCGGCGACGGGGTCGCGCTCATCCATGCGCATCACGCCGCGAGCGAGAGCGATCTCGACGCGGTCGCGCGGATCGACGCTCTCGTCTTCGCGCGAAAGCTGTCGGGCGAGACGCGCGTCATGTCGACCCGGATGGGGCGCAAGGCCGCGGAACTGAGCGCGCAGGTGACGAGCGCGCCGCTCGTGCAGGCGTGGCGCGAGCGGATCGAGCGCGGCGCGACGCCGGGGTGCTATCCGCTGTCGCTCGCCGTGACCTTCGCAGCCGAAGGACTTTCGGCGCGCGAAGCCTTCCTCGCCCACCATTATGGCGTCGCCTCGACGATCCTCGGTTCGGCGATCCGGCTCATGCGGATCGGTCATGTGGAGACGCAGGGCATGCTCTATGCCCTGAACGGCGAGGTGGACGCCCTTTACGATCGCGCCGCGGCGCTTCCTCTCGAAGCCATGAAAGGCTTCGCGCCCATGACGGAAGTGCTTGCGGCGGTGCATGTGAAGGCGCATGTGCGTCTCTTCATGAATTAGCGGAGCGAGCGCCATGAAGAAGATCACGCGCATCGGCATCGGCGGCCCGGTCGGGTCGGGCAAGACAGCGATCGTCGAGGCCATCACCCCGCGTCTGCTGGACTTGGGCATCAAGGTCCTCATCATCACCAACGACGTGGTGACCACCGAGGACGCCAAGCATGTCCAGCGCACGCTGAAAGGCGTTCTCCTGGAGGAGCGCATCGTGGGCGTCGAGACGGGCGCCTGCCCTCATACGGCGGTGCGCGAGGACCCGAGCATGAACCTCGCCGCGGTCGAGGACATGGAGGCGCGGTTCCCGGACGGCGACGTCGTGCTGATCGAGAGCGGCGGCGACAATCTCACGCTCACCTTCTCCCCGGCGCTCGTGGACTTCTTCATCTATGTGATCGACGTCGCGGCGGGTGACAAGATTCCGCGCAAGAACGGACCGGGCATCTCGCAGTCCGATATTCTCGTCATCAACAAGACGGACCTCGCGCCTTATGTTGGCGCAAGCCTCGAAGTGATGGAGCGCGACTCGCGTTTCATGCGCGGCGACAAGCCTTTCCTGTTCACCAACTGCAAGACGGGCGAGGGCATTCCGGAGCTCGTGAACCTCATCCGCAGCGACCTCCTGTTCGACCTCGAGCCGCAGGGGCGCGCCGCCGAGTGATGGGGAAGCTGGAGCCAGGCCTCGCCGTCTTCGAGCCGGCTCGCCCGGTCGCGAATTCTTTCGCGGACGAGCTGCCTGGGCCGGAATTCGCGAGATTTCGCGACGAGCCGCCGCAGATGCGAAGCGGGGCGGTGGGAAAGCGCGGCGCGCTGACCCTCGGCTTCGAGCGACGGGGAGAGCGCACGATTCTCGCCGACCTCGCCTCCCGCACCCCCTGCCTCGCGAGCCGCGCGCTGCATTGCGACGCGGCCATGCCGGACATGCCGTGGGTCTTCATGATCACGTCCACGGGCTGCGTGCTTCAGGGCGACCGGCTTCACACCGAGGTTTCGCTGAAGGCTGGCGCGCGCGCGCATGTCACGACGCAGTCGGCGACCAAGGTCCATGCGATGGACGCCAACTACGGGCTCATGACCCAGAGCCTATCGCTCGAGGACGATTCCTATCTCGAGTTCCTGCCCGATCCGCTGCTGCTGCATCGCGGCGCGCGTTTCGCGAGCCGCACGCGGATCACGATCGCGCCGAGCGCGACGCTTCTTTATTCGGAGATCGTGCAGCCCGGCCGCAAGCACCACAGCGCCGACGAAAGCCTCGCGGTGACGCTGATGTCGCTTGAGCTGAAAGCCTCGCGTCCCGATGGCCGGCTCGTCATGAGCGAGCGGCTCGTGCTCGACCCGCGCGAAGTCGCGCCGCGACAGACGGGCGTCATGGACGGCTTCGACGTTTTCGCCAACGTGCTCCTGCTGACGCCCAAGGCCAATGCCGAGCGGGTGGCGGCGCGAGTTCCCGCGGGCGTCGATTTCGACCGCGGGCTCGCGCATGGCGCCTGCTCGCTGCCGAACGACGCGGGGCTGATCTACAAGGCGCTTGGCCGCGAGACCGCCGTGGTGAAAGAGGCGGTGCGCGCCTTCTGGGGGATCGCGCGCGAGGAAGTCGCCGGCGTTTCCATTCCGCCGGCTTTCCTCTGGCGATAGGCGTTTTTCACGACGGCGCCGCCCCTCCTGTCCGGTCGCCGCCGCCGGGGGCGGAGCGCACAAGCCAGACAGACGCGAAAGGCCCTATCAGCGCCCCGACGATCGCGCCGACCGGCATGAAGGTGAAGAACACGAGCATGGCGCAATAACCCTCGAAGCAGGACGTCTCGTCGGCCCAGGTCCAGAGGAATCCCGCGCCGACGCCGAGGGCCGCGCCCCCGAGCGCGCCGAGAACGATCCCCAGACAGCCCGCCGCCAGCCTGCGCATCGGCCGGGCCTGTCAGCGGATCGGCGGCGCGTATTGCAGGCCGCCCTTGTCCCACAGCGCGTTCAAGCCCCGCTTGATTTTGATCGGCGAGCCCTGGCCGACATTCCGCTCGAATATCTCGCCATAATTGCCGACCGCCTTGATGATCCGATAGGCCCAATCATTCGTGAGGCCCAGGCCTTTGCCGAAATCTCCCTCGACGCCGAGCAGGCGGCGGATATTCGGATTGGGCGATTTTAGCATCTCGTCCACATTGGCCTGCGTGACGCCATGTTCTTCCGCGGTGACCAGCGCAAAATGCGTCCATTGCACGATCTCAAACCAGTCGACATCGTCCTTGCGGACCGAGGGTCCGAGCGGTTCCTTCGAGATGATCTCGGGCAGGACGATATGATCGTCGGGCTTCGACATCTTGAGGCGCTCGGAATAGAGGCCGGAAGCGTCGGTGGTGTAGGCGTCGCAGCGTCCCGTATCGTAGGCTTTCACCGCCTCCTCGTCGGTCGCGAAGTCGACGACCTCGACCTTCATGTTGTGAGCGCGGAAGAAGTCGGCGAGGTTGAGCTCGGTCGTCGTGCCCTGCTGAACGCAGACCGTCGCGCCGTCGAGCTTCAGGGCTGAGTCGACGCCAAGCGACTTGCGCACCATGAAGGCCTGTCCGTCATAGAAGTTTATGCCGGTGAAGAACATCCCGCCCGTCTGGCGCGACAGCGTCCAGGTCGTGTTGCGGATGAGCACGTCGATCTCGCCCGAGGCGAGGATCGTGGGCCGGTCCTTGGCGTTGATCGGGATGAACTTCACCTTGTTCGGGTCATTGAAAATGGCTGCGGCGATCGCCCGGCATTCGTCGACGTCGAGGCCCTTCCACATGCCCTGGCTGTCCGGCAGGCCGAAGCCCGCCAGGCCCGGATTCGAGCCGCAGATGAGCTGCCCGCGCGCCTTGACCTGATCGAGCGTGCCGGCGGCGGCGGGCAGGACCACGAACAGGCCAAGCGCGGCGGCGGCGAGGCGAACGAATGGCGATCGCATATCGAAACTCCGAGGCATGCCGCGCGAGGGCGCGCGGGGAAGGGCGTATTGTCGAGAGAGGCGGGGCAGGAAGTCAATCGGAGGCGCGCGCCGCCTCTCAGGCATGGACCCCGGCCGACCGTCCTCGCTATAAGCGCCTTCATGACCAAGCTCACCGACGAAACCCGCGCGTCCCTCCGCAGCCGTTCGCGCCTCGTGCACCTCGGGCGCGACCGCGAGCAGTCGCAGGGCTTTGTCAATGTCCCGCCCTTCCGCGGCTCGACCGTGCTCTACCCTGACGCGGCGACCCTCAAGAGCCGCAACCAGCGTTACACCTACGGCACGCATGGCACGCCGACGACCGATGCGCTCGCCTCGGCCTGGAGCGACGTCGCCGGCGCAGCGGAGACCGTGCTTGTGCCGTCGGGACTCGCGGCGATCGTCGTGGCGATGATGACGGCGCTCGGAGCGGGCGACCATCTTCTCATCACCGACTCGGCCTATGCGCCGGCCCGCAACTTCGCCGACACGACGCTCAGGCGCATGGGCGTCGAGACGACCTACTACGACCCGCATGTCGGCGCCGGGATCGAGGCGCTCATGAGGCCCAACACGAAGGCGATCCTGACCGAATCGCCAGGCTCGCAGACCTTCGAGATCCAGGATATTCCCGCCATCGCCGAAGTCGCGCATGCGCGCGGCGTCTGCGTCATGATGGACAACACCTGGGCGACGCCGCTTTTCTTCCCGCCCCATGCCCATGGCGTCGATCTCGCGATCGAGGCGGGCACCAAATATCTGTCCGGCCATTCGGATCTCCTGCTCGGCCTCGTGTCGGCGAACGAGGCCTGGGCGAAGCGTCTCAAGCGCACGGTCGATTCCATGGCGATTCCCGCCGGGCCGGAGGATGTTTTCCTGGCTCTGAGGGGCCTGCGCACGATGGATCTGCGCCTGCGCGAGGCCGAGCGGCAGGGCCTCGCGCTCGCGCGTTTCCTCGAAGCGCGGCCGGAGGTCTTGCGCGTCATCCATCCGGCGCTCCCGAGCCATCCGGACCACGGCTTGTGGAAGCGGGACTTCAAAGGCTCCTCGGGTCTGTTCAGCGTCGTGCTGAAGCCAACGTCGGAAGCGGCGGTCGCGGCCTTTCTCGATTCGCTGGAGCTTTTCGGTCTCGGCTATTCCTGGGGCGGCTACGAGAGCCTCGCCGTGCCTTTCGACTGCACGAACTACCGGACCGCGACGCGCTGGGCGCCCGGCGGCCCGACCATCCGTTTCAGCGTCGGGCTCGAAGACATGGAGGACCTGAAGGCCGACCTCGACCGCGCGTTTGCGCGCCTTCGCGCGACGCTGTGACGCGCCTCCCGTTCGATTGCGCCCCAGCGGCGAAAGGCCGACAATGGGCTCCGAGGAGTCTGCTCGCCAAGTGACCACACCCGCCCCTGTTTTCGACGTCGTCATCGCCGGCGCGGGCGCGGGCGGGCTCGCGCTCGCCGCCGCTGTCAAGCAGGCCCTTGGCGGCGGCGTTTCGGTGGCGCTCATCGATCCGGCGCTTGGGCGCACGCCGACGCTGCCGCCGCTCCGGACTGTCGCCATCGCCGAGGGGCCGCGCAGGCTCCTGATCGAGATCGGGGCGTGGGACGCGATCGAGGCGCAGGCGCAGCCGGTCCTCTCCATGGAAATCATGGACGGGCGCGTGGGCGACGCGGTGCGCCTCGCCCATCTCCATTTCGATGCGAAGGAAGGCCAGCCGCTCGCCCATATGGCCTTCAACGACGACGTGACGGGCGCGCTCGCCAATGTCTGCGAGAGGCTGGGCGTCGCGGGCTTCGCGGCTTCGGTGGAGCGCTGGCGGCCGGGCCGGAACGTCGGCGAACTGACCCTGTCGGGCGGCCAGACGCTTCGCGCACGCCTTGCGGTGGCGGCCGACGGGGCGCGCTCGAAGCTCGCGCGGCTGGCTCGGATCCAGGTCTTCGGCTGGGACTACGATCAGGCGGGCGTCGTCGCGACCATCGCGCACGAGCGCGACCACGAAGGTCGCGCCGAGCAGCATTTCCTGCCTGCGGGTCCGTTCGCCATTTTGCCGCTCAAGGGCCGGCAATCGAGCATTGTCTGGAACGAGCGGCGCGCGAAAGCCAGGGCGATCGCCGCGATGCAAACGGACGATTTCCTTCAGGAGATCGCGCCGCGCTTCGCCGCCAGACTCGGCGCAATCCGCCTCGCCTCGCGAGTCGAGGCTTTTCCCTTCCGCTTCCAGGTCGCGCGGCGATTCGTCGCCGAACGGCTGGCGCTGGTCGGCGATGCGGCGCATGTCGTCCATCCGCTCGCCGGGCAGGGCCTGAATCTGGGCCTCCGCGACGTGGCCGCCCTCGCGGAAGAGATTGCGCGGGCGATGCGGCTCGGCCTCGATCCGGGGGCTGCGGAGACGCTCGCCGCGTATCAGCGGGCGCGGCGATTCGACATTGCGGCGAGCGGCCTGGCGATGGATGCGATGAACCGCCTCTTTTCCAACGATGTCGCGCCGCTCCGCTTCCTGCGCGATCTGGGCCTGCGAATCGTCGATCGCGCGCCGCGCCTCAAGGACATGCTGATGATCGAAGCCGGCGGCGTGGGCTCGGGAGCGCCCCGGCTCCTGCGCGGCCTGCCTCTGTAGGCGCGCCCCTGCGGGCGGCGCGGCTTGCGGCCGGGGCTCGAAGGTTAACGCTCAAGGCGTCGCCGGCCTCCCTCCCGTCACGTCGCAGCCGCAAAGCATTCAAACGGAGTTCATCGGCCGCATGGTCTTTTGCGCGGCGCCCTTCGAATCCGGCGGAGATGTCATTTCAAGGGAGCCATTCGCCCCAGACGGCGTTTTCAGCCCGTACTGCGCAACTTCCCGCAATCCCGGGAAGACGACAATCCAAAAGGAGTTCCGTATGCGTCTCTTGCGGCCTCTGCTGACCGGAATCCTGATCGGCTCCAGCGCATTTGCGCTGGCCCTCCCCGCCTTCGCGCAGACTTGCGCCTGTCCGCCAGGCGCGGCCGCATCCGATGGTTATGGTGCGATGGGCGGACCTGCGATCGTCGCCGACGAGCCGCCTCCGCCCATCCCCGAATATGACCAGCCGCCCCCGCCTGCGCCCAGTTACATTTGGACCCCCGGTTATTGGTCGTGGAATAACGAAGACTATTATTGGGTTCCGGGCGTTTGGGTCCCGCCGCCTCAGCCCGGCCTTTTATGGACGCCGGGATATTGGGCGTTCGCCGACGGCACGTACCTGTTTCACCGCGGCTACTGGGGGCGGCAGGTCGGATTCTACGGCGGGGTGAGCTACGGTTACGGCTATTTCGGCCGCGGCTACGAAGGCGGCCGCTGGGACGGCGATCGCTTCTACTACAATGCCGCCGTCAACAATCTTGGACCGATGCCCACGCCCTACGTCTATCGCGCCCCGGTCACCATCAATAATACGGTCATCAACAATGTGACGACGCTCAACCGGATCACTGACATCAACCGCGTGAGCTATGCCGGAGGGCCGGGAGGCGTCCGCGCCGCGCCCACTCCGCAGGAGCGGCAGGCGGCGTCGGAACAGCGACTTCCACCGACCGCGCTCCAGCGGCAGCAGGTGCGGGCCGCCGCGGTCAACCCGCACCAGTTCCTTGACGCGAACAAGGGCAAACCGCCCGTCGCGGCCACGCCCCGCCCGGCGGATTTCAAGGGCAAGGGCGTCATGCCTGCGCGTGCGGCGGGCGGCCCAATCCCTCAACCGGGACCGAACGGCCAGCCTCTCGGGCCGAACGGCCAGCCCATTCCGGGCCAGAAGCTGCCCCCAGGCGTCAAGCCCCCGGCTCCTGGCCAGCCGATCGCCGTCCCGCCGGGACAGCCTCCGGCTCCCCATGGGCAGCCGGTTGAACCCAATGGCCAACCGCTCCAGGCGCCAAAGCCCGCGCCGGGCATGAAACCGCCGGCGCCCGGACCCAATAGCCAGCCCTTGAGCCCGAACCGGACAGCCGGCCCCCGCCGCGAAACTTCCCCCCGGCATGAAGCCCCCGGCCCCCGGGCAACCCCCGGCCATGCAGCCGCCCGGGGGGCAGAAGCCCACCGGCGGCGGCCCGATCAAGGCCGAGCCCCTCAACATGCCGAAGCCCGCCGCCGTCCAGCCGCCGCCGGGCGCGGTCAAACCGCCGGGGCCGCCGAAGATCGCCCCGCCTCAGCCGACGAAGCCCGCTCCACACGAGCCCGGTCCGCAGGGCATGCGGCCGCCGCCAGTTCCGGCCGGGCCAGGCGGTCCGCCGCGCCCGCTGGGAGGTCAGCCCATCGAACGGATGAACCGGCCGCCCCAGCCGCCGCCGGGCGCCCCGCCGGCGGCGCAAATGCAGATGAGGCGCCCCGGCCTGCCGCCGGGAGCGCCCATCGAGCCGCGCGGGCCGATGCAGGCGAGGCCGCCTATGCCCAATCCCGCGGCTATGGCGCCCCATGCGCCGCGCCCGGAGCCCGGAAAGCCGGGTGAGCGGCCTCGCTGCGGTCTGCCCGGGGAGCCGCCCTGTCCCCGATAGGACCGGGGCGGAGGCGAGGGGACGGGGCGAGCCCTCCGCCTCTTTACCGAACGCCGTTTTGCCGCGCGCCGCCGATCCCGCTAAACGGGCCGGCATGGCGGGCATGTATCGGAATATCTTTTCCGTGGGCGGGTGGACGGTCGTCTCCCGCCTCACGGGCTTTTTCCGGGATATGGGCCTTGCGGCCCTGCTCGGCGGCGGCGCCCTCAACGACGCCTATGTCGCGGCGATCAAGCTGCCGAATCAGTTCCGTCAGATCTTTGGCGAAGGCTCGTTCAACGCGGCCTATCTGCCCACCTATACGAGCGTCCTCGAGCAGAAGGGCCCGGAAGAAGCCGGACGCTTCGCGAGCCAGATCTTCACGCTCCTGATCCTGTCGCAGATCGTTCTGCTCGGCCTCGTCTATCTCGACATGCCGCTGCTCGTGCGCCTGACCTCGCCCGGCTTCGTGGATGAGCCCGCCAAATTCGCAGCGGCAGTCAGCATGTCGCGGGTGATGTTTCCCTACATCACCTTCATCGCGCTCTTCGCCCTGCATCAGGGCACGCTCAACGCCAACAATTCCTGGAGCGTGCCGGCTGCCGCCCCCGCGGCCGCGAATGTCTGCATGATCGGATTCCTGGCGTTCGCGGGACTTTTCCCGAAACTCTCGCCCGGCGTCGCGGCCATGGCGAGCTGGGGCTTTCTCGCGTCCGGCGCGACGCAGCTTGTTCTCGTGATGATCGACGCCCGGAGGCGGGGCCTTCTCGAAAGGCTGACGTGGCCGGGCTGGACCCCTGAGGTCAGGCGGTTCTTCATCATGCTCGGACCCGCGATCGGCATTTCGGCGAGCTACCAGATCGGCGCTCTCGCCGATCAGATCGTAGGCTCGCTCCTGCCGACCGGCGGCCTGTCGGCCATCAGCTATGCTGACCGGCTCTACCAGCTGCCGGGGGGCGTCATCGTCATCGCCACCGGCTCGGTCCTGCTGCGGGAAATGTCGATGCTCGTCGCGCGCGGCGACGAGACCGCCGCGCTCGGCGCCCAAAATCGCGCGGCGTCCCTGACGATCGCGCTCGGCGCGCCTTTCGTCGTCGTCTTCCTGATGATCCCCGATCTGATCATTTCAGCGGCCTTCGAGCACGGCGCCTTCAAGGCCGACGCGACCCGGCAGGCGGCGGCGGTGCTCGCCGCCTATTCGGTCGGCATGCCGGCTTTGTTCGTGGACCGGATCGTGGCGGCGAGCTTTCTGTCGCGCGGCGACACGGCGACGCCGATGAAAGTGACGCTGGTCGGGGTGGCGCTCAACGTGGCGCTGAAGATCGCGCTCTATCGGCCCCTCGGCGCGCCGGGGCTGGCGCTTGCGACCGCGGCCGGGCTCTGGGTCAAGGTGATCGGCGTCTTCGCCCTGGCCTATCGGCGGGGATGGACGGCGCCCGACGCGCGCCTCGTCGCGACCGTGGCCGCGACGCTCTTCGCCAGCGGCGCGCTCGCGCTGACTTTGGCCTTCGCCGACGGGGCTCTGATTCATGCGCTTGCCGGAATCCGCTTCTCGCGCGAGATCCGGCTTCTCCTGCTCGCGACGATCGGCGCGCTCGTCTATTTCGGCGCGCTCGGCGGGGGGCTCGGCGTCGCCGGCGCGGCGCCAAAAGCGCTCGCGGCGCGCGCGCTGAGACCCTTCAGGCGGCGATTCGTCGGGCGCGGGAGTGGGCCGCCCGCAGCCTCGACGGGCTCGGGAAAAGGGACGGGGCCGGACCGGTCTAAGAGCGGCGCAATCGCGAAGCCGGGACGCCGAGCAGAGCCTCCTCCTCCGATTTTCGCCGACGGGCCGACGGCCGATGTTGCTATCATCGTATGATATGAATAATGCTGATATCAGCGGGGAGAACGCAGCTCGTCCCGGGCGTGACGCGAGAGCGACCGCCGGATTGCGACGCCGGCGCGCTGATCTTGCGTTCGGATCTTCGGGGCGAAGGGGCAAAGGGGGGTCGGAGAATCGGGCGCTGGGCCGTGCGCGTGAGATCGACATGGCGCGACCTTCTTGAGTTCATCCCTTCGTCTCACGAAAACCTATAGGCGAATGATGCGGCGTGCCGTAAGAGGCTCGCAACGACGAATACGGCAATTCCTGCGCGGGGAGGTTCCAGCGCAGGTTTCCGCTTAACGGCGGTCGGTAGGAAGCGGCCAGAACAGGCCAAGGACAAGGAGGAGCGTATGAAATTTCTGAAGTTCGCGGCGGCGGCTGCCTTCGCGACGCTGGCTGTCGCGTCGACGGCCCGCGCCGAAGACAAGGGCACGATCGGCATCTCGATGCCGACCAAGTCGTCCGCCCGGTGGATCGCCGACGGCGACAATATGGTGAAGGCTCTTCGAGGCCAAGGGCTATAAGGCCGATCTCCAGTACGCCGACAACGACATCCCGACCCAGCTCAACCAGGTCGAGAACATGATCACCAAGAAGGAGAAGGTCCTGGTGATCGCGGCGATCGACGGGACGACCCTGTCGGACGCCCTGCAGAAGGCCAAGGACGCCGGCATCAGGGTCATCTCCTACGATCGCCTGATCGTCGGCTCGCCCAACGTCGACTACTATGCGACTTTCGACAATTTCCAGGTCGGCGTCGAGCAGGCCAAGTCCATCCTGCACGGCCTTGGCGTCGATCAGGGCAAGAAGGGCCCCTTCAACATCGAGCTGTTCGGCGGCTCGGCCGACGACAACAACGCCTTCTTCTTCTACAACGGCGCGATGTCGGTGCTTCAGCCCCTGATCGACAAGGGCGTGCTGGTCGTTCAGTCGAAGCAGATGGGCATGGACAAGGTGGCGACGCTCCGCTGGGACGCGGCGACCGCCCAGTCGCGCATGGAGAACCTGCTTTCGGCCTATTACACCAAGAAAAAGGTCGATGCGGTGCTCTCGCCCTATGACGGCCTCAGCATCGGCATCATCTCCGCGCTGAAGGGCGTCGGCTACGGCTCGAAGGATCTGCCGATGCCGATCATCTCCGGCCAGGACGCGGAGATCCCGTCGGTCAAGTCGATCATCGCCCACGAGCAGTATTCGACGATCTTCAAGGACACGCGCAAGCTCGCGGCGGTGGCGGCCGACATGGTGGCGGCCGTTGAATCGGGCAAGCAGCCCGAGGTCAACGACACGAAGACTTACAACAACAAGGTCAAGATCGTTCCCTCCTACCTCCTGAAGCCGGTCGAGGTCGACGCCTCGAACTGGAAGCCGGTGCTTGTCGACAGCGGTTACTACAAGCTCGACCAGCTTCAGTAATCCGCCGGCCTGATGGCTATGGGCCTTCGCGCGACTTATCTCACGCGAAGGCCCTTTCCGTCGTCCCCGTCTGCCTGCATAGTCAGACGTTCAAGCCCCGCTTCAGCGCCCGAGTTCGACCATGACCCCGATCCTGGAAATGAGGGGGATCACCAAGAAGTTCCCCGGCGTCATTGCGCTGCGAGAGGTCAATCTTTCGGTCAAGGAAGGCGAGATCCACGCCATCTGCGGCGAGAACGGCGCCGGCAAGTCGACGCTGATGAAAGTCCTCAGCGGCGTCCATCCTTATGGCTCCTACGGGGGGCAGATCATCTATCAGGGCGAGGAGCGCCGCTTCTCCCGCATCGCCGACAGCGAACACGCCGGCATCGCGATCATCCACCAGGAGCTGGCGCTCGCGCCGCAACTGTCGATCGCCGAGAACATCTTTCTCGGCAATGAGGTCGCCACGAACGGCGTCGTCGACTGGAACGAGACGTTCCGCCGTGCGCGGGACCTCATGGAGAAGGTCGGCCTGAAGGAATCGCCCAATACGCTCATCACCAACATCGGCGTCGGCAAGCAGCAGCTCGTCGAGATCGCCAAGGCGCTCTCGAAGAAGGTGAAGCTCCTCATCCTCGACGAGCCGACCGCAAGCCTCAACGAGGCGGACAGCGCGGCCCTGCTCAATCTCCTGCTTGAGTTCAAGGCGCAGGGGATGACGTCGGTTCTCATCTCCCACAAGCTCAACGAGATCGCGAAAGTCGCCGACTCGATCACGATCCTGCGCGATGGCGCGACCGTGGAAACGATCGACTGTCACTCCGAGGCGATCAGCGAAGGCCGGATCATCAAGGGCATGGTCGGGCGCGAGATGGCGGACCGCTTCCCGGCGCGCGCCTCCGCGATCGGGGGCGAGCTCTTCGCCATTCGCGACTGGCGGGTCGAGCACCCGCAGCACGCCGGACGCGCGGTCGTCAAAGGCGTCAGCCTTCACGTCAACAAGGGCGAGGTGGTCGGCGTCGCGGGGCTCATGGGCGCGGGCCGCACCGAGCTTGCGATGAGCGTCTTCGGCCGCGCCTATGGCCGCAACATCACCGGAACGGCGACGCTCGACGGCAAGGCGCTGAAGCTCGACACGATCGACGACGCCATCGCGGCCGGGCTCGCCTATGTGACCGAGGACCGCAAGACGCTCGGACTCATCCTCACCGAGGACATCAAGCGCAATATCACCCTCGCCAATCTCGAAGGCGTTTCCGAGCGCGGCGTGATCGACGACGCGCGCGAGGAATCGGTCGCGACCCGATACCGGACCGCGCTCCGCATCCGCTCTTCCAGCATCCACCAGCGGGCGCTCAACCTCTCGGGCGGCAATCAGCAGAAGGTCGTGCTTGAGCAAGTGGCTGTTCGCGGAGCCGAAGGTTCTGATCCTCGACGAACCGACGCGCGGAATCGACGTCGGCGCGAAATACGAAATCTACACGATCATCAACGATCTCGCCGCCCAGGGGAAGGGCGTGATCGTCATCTCGTCCGAAATGCCGGAGCTTCTCGGCATCTGCGATCGGATCTACGTGATGAACGAGGGCCGGTTCGTGGACGAAATGCCCGCCAAGGGCGCCACTCAGGAGAAGATCATGGCGTCAATCATGCGCCAATATGCGGGAGCCCTCCAATGACCGCGCAAACTCAGACCCAGGCCGATGCGGCGGCTCTCAAGGCGGAAGTCCGCGGGCAGCTCTGGAAAGACAACCTCCGGGACTACGGTCTGCTCGGCTCGCTGCTGCTGATCGTCCTCTTCTTCTATTTCGTCACGGCGGACCACGCGTCGGTCGCGCCCGTCAATGTGACGAATCTGATCATGCAGAATTCCTACGTCGTCATCATGGCGCTGGGGATGCTGCTCATCATCGTCGGGGGCAACATCGACCTTTCGGTCGGGTCGATCGTCGGCTTCGTCGGCGCCATCGGCGGCTCGATGATCGTTTACTGGAAGATGCCCTATCCGATCGTCATTCTCGCCTGCCTGATCGCCGGAGCGATCATCGGCGCGGCGCAGGGCTATCTCGTCGCCTATGCGCGGATGCCGTCCTTCATCGTGACGCTCGGCGGGATGCTGATCTTCCGCGGCCTCACCGGAAACATGCTGCTGGGTCAGTTCGTCGGGCCCTTTCCGAGAGGCTTCCAGGACATCGCGTCGGGCTTCATCCCCGATTTCACCGATCTCAGCGGGCTGGCGCATGCGTTGCCCGAGTGGGCGCAAATCCGCTGGGTGTCGCTTCTGATCGGCGTCGCCGGCGCGCTGGTGATGTTCGTGATGAGCATCATGCGCTGGCGTCGCGCACGGCTCCAGGCGATGGAAGTGGAGCCCCTGGCGCTCCTGATCGTCAAGAACCTCGTCTTTGCGGGGATCATCGCCGGCATTGCCTGGAACCTTGCGCTGTACCGCGGGCTTCCGGTCATCCTCGTCATCATGGCCGTGCTGACGCTGCTCTACGGGTTCATCACCACGCGCACCGTGGTCGGGCGCAGGATCTACGCCCTCGGCGGCAACCGCCTCGCCGCGCAGCTTTCGGGCGTGAAGACCGAACGGCTGATCTTCCTCACCTTCGCCAATATGGGTCTTCTCGCCGCGCTCGCAGGGCTCGTCGTGGCGGCGCGCCTCAATTCCGCGACGCCGAGCGCGGGCAATTCCTTCGAGCTCGACGTCATCGCCGCCTGTTTCATCGGCGGCGTCTCGGCTTCGGGCGGCGTCGGCAAGGTGATGAATGTCGTCATCGGCGCGCTGTTCATGGGCGTCATGAACAACGGCATGTCGCTGATCGGCCTCGGCATCTTCTGGCAGCAGGTGGTCAAGGGCCTCGTGCTGCTGGCGGCCGTCTATGTCGACGTCTACCAGAAGAGCAAGGGCTGAGGGGAGAAGCCCGCTGCACGGAAGCAACTCTCAATGGGCGGCCCTGCGGGCGATGTCGCGCGTGAGTTCCGCAGCCGCTTCGGCCGCGAAGCCAGGGTCAGCCGCGCGCCCGGCCGCGTCAATGTGATCGGCGAGCATACCGATTACAACGACGGCTTCGTGATGCCCGCCGCGCTCGAGTTTGCAACCTTCGTCGCCGCGGCCCCCCGCCCCGACCGTCGCCTCCGCGTCTATTCGATGACGATGGACGAGACGCGCGAATTCGACCTCGACGCGCCGGAACCCGCGCGCCATCAATGGTCGGACTATGTGTTCGGCGTCGCGGTCATGCTGGAGAAGACGGGACGCAGGCTTCGCGGGGCGGACCTCGCCATCTGGACCGATGTGCCGCTTGGCGCGGGCCTCAGCTCCTCCGCCGCGCTGGAGGTGAGCGCCGCGCACGCGCTTCTCACCGCCTCGGGCCTGCCCTTCGAGCCGCTCGCGGCGGCCAGGATCGGTCAGAGCGCCGAGAACGATTACGTCGGGATGCGCTGCGGCATCATGGACCAGTACGCCTCGGCGTGCGGCGTGCAGGATCACGCGCTGCTGATCGACTGCCGCTCGCTCGAATCGCGGCCCGTTCCGATCCCGCCCAATCTCAGGCTGCTCATCGCCAATTCCAACGTGAAGCACCAGCACGCGGGCGGCGAATACAACGCCCGGCGCGCGGCCTGCGAGGAAGGCGTGCGGCTTCTCACGCCGTACCTCGGCCCGATCAAGGCGCTGCGCGACGTGACGCCGGAGGCGCTCGAACGCTATCGGTCGAAGCTGCCCGATCTCGTCTATCGCCGCTGCCGCCATATCGTGACCGAGAACGCGCGCGTGCTCGAGGCCGAGCGGGCGCTGAACGCCGGCGACTACGCCGCCTGCGGGCGCGCCATGAACGCGTCGCATGATTCGATGCGCGACGACTTCGAGATCACCTGCAAGGAAATCGATATCCTCGCAGGGCTCGGCCAGGCGACGAAGGGCGTCTACGGCTCCCGCATGACGGGCGGGGGCTTTGGCGGCTGCACGGTCAGCCTCGTCGAGGCGAAGGCGGTGGACGAGATCCGCGAGACGCTGATCGAAGGCTATCGCATCGGGACCGGTCTCGACGCCGACGTGTTTGTCTGCTCGCCCTCCGAGGGCGCGGGCTTCGCTCCGCTGTGACCCCGCCATGACGCTCGACTTCCGCAACGCCTCGCATCGTCGCTTCAATCCGCTCACCGGCGAATGGACGCTCGTCTCGCCTCACCGCACGCAGCGGCCCTGGCAGGGCAAGATGGAGGCTGCGCCCGCGACGCCGGGCGTCACGCACGACCCCGCGTGCTATCTCTGTGCGGGCAACACGCGGGCGGGCGGCAAGCGCAATCCGGATTACACGCACACTTTCGTCTTCGACAACGATTTCGCCGCCCTGCAACCCGACGCTCCGCCGGAACGGGTCGAGGACGGACTCATGGTCGCGGAAGGCGAATCGGGCGTCTGCAGGGTCCTGTGTTTCTCGCCGCGTCACGACCTCACGCTTGCCGGCATGGAGGTTGCCGATATCGAGAAAGTGGTCGACGCCTGGGTCGAGGAAACGATCAATCTCGGCGCGCGCGGCGATATCGCCTATGTGCAGGCGTTCGAAAACCGCGGCGAGATCATGGGCTGCTCGAATCCCCACCCGCACGGTCAGATCTGGGCGACGCGCCATCTGCCGAACGAGATCGAGAAAGAGACCCACCGGCAGACCGAATATCTGCTCGATCACGGCCGCCCGCTGCTCGTGGACTATCTGGAACAGGAGCTTGCCAGGGCTGAGCGAATCGTCTGCGCGAACGACGATTTCGTCGCGCTCGTGCCGTTCTGGGCGATCTGGCCCTTCGAGACCATGATCCTGCCGCGCCGGCGCATCGGCGGCTTCGATGAGCTGAAGCCGGGAGAAAAGACCTCCCTCGCCGCGACGCTCTCCGAACTGACCCGGCGCTACGACCGCCTCTTCGACGTCTCCTTTCCCTATTCGATGGGCTTTCACCAGAAGCCCGTCGACGGCGCCGTCCACGCCGAATGGCAGATGCACGCCCATTTCTATCCGCCGCTGCTGCGCTCGGCGACGGTGAAGAAGTTCATGGTCGGCTTCGAGATGCTCGGCACGCCCCAGCGGGACATTACGCCCGAGGCCGCCGCAGCGCGCCTGCGCGAAGTGTGACGCGTCAACCGGAGGTCGGGTTGTCCTCGAGAAGATGCCGCCGCCTCGGGCGCTGCTCCTGACTCGCCTCCGCAAGCCACGGCTCACAGGCGGCCTGGGCTACGCCCGCGACGGCCCACAGCGCCTCTTTCGCTTGCCAGGTTCTGACCTGCTCGAAGCGCGCACGGGCCAAATAGACGTTGACAGGCAGGTGAGAATGAACCTGGCCGATAACGTGTCCGCGCACGTCAGCCTCCTGTAGCTCCGCCTCCCTGCTGATTCGAGCCGCCTCTCCAGGCGATTCCCTGCTCTTAATAAAATCTTAACCTATGCATTTGGCTTTAGTTTGACCGCGGTCCGCGTCAGTCCGTTGCAACCGAAGTCGGCCAAAGGCTGCGTTTGAACCGCCCCGCATCGGCAAAAGTGTGACGCGCGTCACAATCGCGCGAACGCCGCGATGGCATAGTTGCCGCTCCGGAATGTGTGGGATGGGCCGCGCCGTCCGCCATGTTGGGGGTCGAGGAGGGCCCGTCGATGATCACCTTCGTGCGTACGATAACTTACGCGGCGGGTAAAAACGCTGAGATCATGTCCTTGACCCGGCTTATAAAAAAGCATCTCGCCGAGAAATACGGAATTGAGCTTCGCGCGTGCATGCCCTTCGGCGGCGGCGATCCGAGCCGCGTCTCTTACCTGGCGACCTTCGAGAGCCTCGCCGAATACGAGCAAGCCTCGCTCAAGCTTCTCGGAGACCAGGACTATCTGAAGCTTCTCGCGGCCTATGCGCCTCATGTTTTCGTCGGCCCCATGCAGGACCAGCTCTGGCGCGACATATGAAATTTGGCCTGTGCCCGCCTATTCCGTAGCCAGGGCCCAGGCCCGCTCGTAAGCCGCCCGGGTGAGAGCGGTCGGGCGCTCGGCCAGCCGCTCGGCGAGCAGGGCGCGCGCGAGGCTCTTCTGTCCGGATCGTTCGGCGGCGGCGATCAGCGTCTGGTTGACGATGTCCCGCTGGGCGTGACTGCCGCCGATGCGGATTGCTTCGTAGCGGACCGGCAGGATGCGCTCGACGGTCGTCGCATAGTCGCCTTTCGCGAAGGCGAGGGCGCCCTCGATCAGCGGCAGCCCGATCTCGGCCGTGACACGCGCGTTATGGCCTCGCCCCGCGCGGGCGAAAGCCTCCGCCGAGCGCCTGAGCCGCTCGGCGTCCGCGGCGTCGGGCGAGCGCGCCGCCGCCAGCGCGCAATGCAGATCGTTGAAGGCGAGGACATGGTCTTGCGCATGCGCCGCCCAGACGCGCGCAACGGGCGCCCAGCGGTCGCCGACGTCGACGCCTGCAAGCTCCAGGCGCCAAAGGAGCGAGGCCGCATCGACCCGGTCCAGCGTCAGGTCGTCCGCCAGTCTCGGCGCCGTGAAGCGATCATAGTCCGCCAGCACTTCTTCGGTTCGGCCCTGTTCGATGAGGAAGACCGCGAGATGCCAGCCATTGTGGCCGGCCATGAAATGCGCGGGACTCCAATTGGCTCGGGTGGTCTTGAGGAAGGCGATGCCCTCGTCCTGGCGGCTCGCGCTCTCCATCACATGGGCGAGCGCATGAGTGGCCCAGCCGTCGCCCGGATTGCCGGCGAGCGCCTCGCGGCCAGCCTCCTCGGCGCGCGCAAGCTCGCCCGTTTCTTCAAGGCCGAAGGCATAAGCCCCGAGCACGAAGCTTCTCAGCGGATTGTCCCGGCTCCACGCCGGCAGAACCCGCGCGACCGAATCGCGCAACGCCCGCGGCTGCCCGAGGAAGAAATAGGCGTCCTGGCCGAGGCGGAGGGCCAGCGCGTCGGTCGGCCACTCCGTGAGGATCTTTTCCCAGATCAGCGTCGCATCCGGCAGGCGTCCCTCGGACCATGCGGTGACCGCGGAAAGATGCAGCCGCTCCCGTTCGGTCGAGCCGGATATGGCGGCTTCGGCCGCCCGGATCGCGCCTGCGACCTCGGGATGATCGCCCCGGAAGCCGCCGACCAGAAAGAGCGCTGCGATCGCCGCCGAGCCCAGCGCAAAGCCCGGGTCTTCGGCAAGCGCGCCTTTCAGAGCGCCAACCGGATCGCCGGTCACGCCCCAATAATCGGCGACCGCGCGATCGAATGCCGCAGCCGACCTTTGCGAGGCGGATAGTTCGAGGCCCTGCCGATCTGTGACCATTGACCCGCGGAACTCCTGTGGCGACCTTGGGCTCCGAAAATCTTAAGCTCGGAATGGCGCTGCGCCAAACCCGAGTCGCCGCAGGAAAGATCCGCATGCAGGGAAAGACCGTGGTCGCGACCGGCGCGACATCGGGAATCGGCGAGATCGCCGCGCTCGCGCTCGCGAAAATGGGGGCGCGCATCGTGCTTGTCGCGCGCGACGAAAGTCGCGCGGAGCAGACGCTCCTGAAGCTCGAAGCCGTCGCCCCGCGGCTCGGCCACACGCTGCATCTGGCGGACCTATCGAGCGTGTCGGAAACCCGCCGCGCCGGGCTTGCGATCGTGGCGCGGGAGCCGCGCATCGACGTGCTCATCAACAATGCCGGCGCCATGTTCTCGCGGCGCCGCGTGACCGCGGAAGGACTGGAGCGCACCTTCGCGCTCAACCACATGGCCTATTTCGTGCTGACAGAGACCCTCGCCGATACGCTGATCGCCTCGGCGCCCGCCCGGATCGTCTCGACGTCCTCCGACGCCCACAGAGGCGGCCAGCTCAATTTCGACGATCTGCAGGGGGCGAAGCGCTATTTCGGCCTGCGAGCCTACGGCCGCTCGAAGCTCGCCAACATCCTCTTCACGCGCGAGCTTGCGCGACGCCTCGAAGGGAGCGGCGTCACCGCCAATTGCTTCCATCCGGGCCTTGTCGCCACGCGCTTCGGCGATTCGGTCGGCGGCCTGACGACGCTCCTCTATCCGCTGATCAAGCGGCTCTCGATCTCGCCCGAGGAGGGCGCGGACACGCTCATCTATCTCGCGTCGTCGCCCGAGGTCGCCAACACGACCGGCGCCTATTTCGTCAAGCGCCGGATCACGCAGCCCTCGGCGGCCGCGCTCGACGACAGCGCGGCCAGGCGGCTCTGGGAAACGAGCGAGGCGCTTGCCGCCTCGCTGCCGTGAGGGTCAGTCGATCAGCCGATAGGCCGGAATTGTAAGGAACTCCTCGAACGTTTCCGCGAGCGACATGTCGGAGAAGAGCTTGATCGCCTCCGGGAAACGGCCGCCCGCATAGGCCTTTTCGCCGACCTCGCTCCTGACGCGCTCCATTTCGGTCCCGAGCCGCGCGCGGAACATGTCGGGGCTCACCTCGCGGCCGTCATCGAGCCCGGCCTTGAGATGGATCCATTGCCAGACCTGGGCGCGCGAGATTTCCGCGGTCGCCGCGTCCTCCATGAGATTGTAGATCGGCACGGCGCCTCGGCCCCTCAGCCAGGCTTCGATATATTGCACGCCGACGCGGATATTCTCGCCGAGGCCGTCTTCCGTCCGCTTGCCCTTGTGCATTTCCACAAGATCGGCGGCCGTCACATGCACGTCCTCGCGCAGCTTATCGAGCTGATTTGGGCCGGGCATCATGCGGTCGAACACTTCCATCGCGATCGGCACGAGATCGGGATGGGCGACCCAGGTGCCGTCGTGACCATTGCCCGCCTCGCGCTCCTTGTCGGCGCGCACCTTGGCGAAGGCCGCCTCGTTGGCCTTGGCGTCGCCCTTGACCGGAATTTGCGCGGCCATGCCCCCCATCGCGAAGGCGCCGCGACGGTGGCACGTCTTGATGAGCAGGAGCGAATAGGCGTTGAGGAAAGCCTGGCCCATGGTCATGACGGACCGGTCGGGGGTCAGGAACGCCGGGTTCTTCCCGAGCCGCTTGATGAACGAGAAGATGTAGTCCCACCGGCCGCAGTTGAGCCCGACGATATGGTCGCGCATCTCGTAGAGAATCTCGTCCATCTCGAAGGCGGCGGGGAGCGTCTCGATAAGGATCGTCGCCTTGAAGGAGCCGTTCGGAACGCCGAGGGCCGCTTCCGCGTGGGCAAAGACATCGTTCCAGAGGCGGGCTTCGAGATGGCTCTCCATCTTCGGCAGGTAGAAAGCCACCGTCGCGCCCTGCGCCATCTGCGTCTTGGCGCAGTGGAAGACGTAGAGGCCGAAGTCGAAGAGCGAGCCGGACATTTCGTGTCCGTCCACGGTCACGTGGCGCTCGGGCAGGTGCCAGCCGCGCGGACGCACCATGAGGACGGCCGGGTTCTTCTTCAGCGCATAGGCCTTGCCCGTCGACGGGTCGGTGAAGTCGATCCTGCCTTCCCAGCGATCCTTGAGGTTCGCCTGACCCTCGATCATGTTGGCGAACATCGGGGACGAAGCGTCCTCGAAATCGGCCATGAACACTTTCGCGCCCGAATTGAGCGCGTTGATGATCATCTTGCGATCGACGGGGCCGGTGATCTCGACCCTGCGGTCGAGCAGATCCCCCGGAATTGGCGCGACGTTCCAGTCGCCTTCGCGAATGGACTTGGTTTCGGTCAGGAAATGCGGAAGCTGGCCCGCGTCGAACAGCTTTTGCCGCTCCATCCGGCGGGCAAGCAGTTCCAGCCGCCGCGCGTCGAAGCGGCGATGGAGATCGCCGAGAAAGGCGAGCGCCTCCTTCGACAAAATCTCGGCTTGCCGGGCTCCGGCGGTCGCGTGGACCTGAACTGCTGCGGGCTGGGCCGTCATGCGGACTCCTCTGTCGGGCGAAACGATCTATGGGAAAATTCTCCGTAGACTGTTTCGCCCGGCTTGTGGAGCCCCGAGTTGGCACAATCAGGCCGCAATTTCGGCCCGGCGCGGCGAGGGACGCTCCCGCGCGGCCCGGCGCTTCACGAGAAGCGCGGACGGATCCGCGTCGAGCGGCAGGGCGCTGACGTCGGCAATATCCTGCCGGGTGAGCCCGATGTCCCGCAGTTCGTAATCGGACATGCGGGAGAGCTGGGCCATCGCGCGCCGCGCCGCGCCCACGCGGGCCGGCCAGGTGAGCGCCCGGCGAAGCACGACGCCGAGCGAGGGATGTCGGGCAAAGGACGGCATCATCATCGTATCTCCTCTTCGATCCGACGCGACTGTCCCTTCGGGCGCCGGCCTCGCCGCCGCCCGGGACTGTCCGGTTTGTTGTCGGAACAAGACGAAATATAGGGAGTCTTATTGATCGGTCCAACGAATGTTTGTAGAGTTTCTGATCGCGAACTCGGATAATTCCCATGCTCGACACCGACCAGCTTCGCTCGTTCCTCGCCATCGTCGACACGGGCTCCTTCACCCGGGCGTCCGAGCGCGTGCACAAGACCCAGTCGGCGGTCTCCATGCATATCCGCCGGCTGGAAGGGCAGCTCGGCTGCGCCCTGTTCGTGAAGCAGGGCCGGGGCGCGCGGCTGACGTCCGAGGGCGAGAACCTGATCGAATTCGCCCGGCGGATGATCCAGATCGAGGCGGGCGCGATGGCGGCGCTGTCGCGCAAGGGCTTGAGGGGCTCGGCGCGGCTCGGCATTCCGGACGATTATGCGGATGCGTTCCTCGCGGAGATCCTGACCCGCTTCAATCAGCGCCATCCGCTGGTGGAAGTGTCGGCGGTTTGCGAGAATTCCGTGGAGCTGGCGGCCCAGGTGTCGGCCGGCGCGCTGGAACTGGCGCTCGTCACGGAATTCGATGCGTTGCGCAGCTTCGAGACCCTGCGCGAAGAGCCGCTGGTCTGGGCCGCGTCGGACCGGTTCCGGCTCGATCCGGCGGAGGCCGTCCCCCTGGCGCTGGGCAGCGTCGTCTGCCTGTGGCGGCGCGCCGCGGACGAAGCCCTGGCCAACGCCCGACGCGCCACGCGCGGCCTGTTCTTCTCGAAGAACTACAACGCCATCGCCTCGGTGGTGCGCGCGGGGCTCGCCGTCACGATCCTGCCGGGCTCGATGGTGGGGCCGGGTCTGCGCGTGCTGGGCCCCGAGACCGGTCTGCCCGAACTGCCCCTGACCCGCATGGGCCTCATCCATTCGCCCGGCCGCCAGACGGAGGAGACGAAGGCGCTCGCCGACGCGATCCGGACGACGGTCGGCGCGCCAGCGCGGCGCGCCGCGTGAGCCGCCGCGCAAGAGCGGATTGATGTTAATTGTTAACCTTAATCCGCCGTTAAGCGCTTCGTGACAGCTTCCCCTTCGGTTTGGACGGGCCGTTTGGCCGCCCTGAAGGAAGGACGCCTGTCATGGCCATTTGGAAGAGGCTCGCGATCGCGGGCGCCGCGACGCCTTCTCCCAATGTCCCTGGCTGCGGCGGTCGACCTGCCGCCCGTGCCTCAGTTGCCGCCCGCATCGGCCCCGGAGCCGGCGTTCGGCGGCTGGTATCTGCGCGGCGACATCGGCGCGGGCATCGAGGCCGGCGCGCCCAATCTCCAGACTGTCCCGGATCCGGTCGCGACCGGCGTTTCGAGCGGATTCCTTTCCCCCTATGCGTCGCAGGCCTTCAGCAACACGACGCTCTCGTCCTTCGGCATGATCGACGCGGGCGTCGGCTACCAGTTCAACAGCTGGTTCCGGATGGACGGCACGCTCGAATACCGCTGGGGCGCCAATCTGCACTCCCTCCATACGCTCAACGACGCTGCCTCGCCCTATTTCAACAACGGCGCGCTCCAATACGCCGATTTCTACCGGGCCGACGTGTCGTCGGTGGTCGGGCTCGTCAACGCCTATGTCGATCTTCCGACTTTCTGGATGGTGACGCCTTTCGTCGGCGCCGGGCTTGGCTTCGCCGCCAACTCGGTCAGCGGATTCACGGACCAGGGGTTCGGCTACGCCTCCAATTATGGCCCGCTCGGCAGCTCGGGGGGCTATTTCTCGAATCACACGCAGACGAATTTCGCCTGGGCGCTGATGGCGGGCCTCGACTTCGCGCTCGCGCCCAACCTCAAGCTGGAGCTGGGGTATCGCTACCTGAACCTCGGCAAGATCGCGACGGGAGGGTCGAACTGCCTCGCGGGCGCGAGCGGGGGCGTGTTCAGCGCGAACTGCAACGGCGGCGTGTCCAGTTTCATTCAGTCGCGCGGCGCGATCGCCTCCAACGACATTCGGATCGGCCTGCTCTGGACGCTGGGCGAGCCGGCTCCGCCGTCACAGCCGGTCGTCACGCGCGACTGATCGGGTCAGTTTCAACTTGTCGTGAAGCCTGACGGGGGCCGCGGCCATTGCGTCGCGGCCGCCCCGCGGCTACCGATGCGGCCCCGCCTGCGCGGATTGGCTCGCGCGGCGGGACGAAGGTCCTCATGACAGACACGACCCTCCCGGGGGCGGGCGTTTTTCGCTCCGTCTGGGAAAGTCCGGTCCTTCTGCTCGTTTTCACGACGCTGATCTGGGCCGGTCATTCTATCGTCGGACGTCTCGCGGTCGGTCAGATCGGCCCGATGACGCTTGTCTGCGCGCGCTGGGCCGTTGCGCTCGTCCCCATCCTTCTGGTGGCGCGGCCCGCGCTCCGTCGCGACTGGCCGCTCCTGAAGGCCCGCTGGCCCTTCGTCGCCGTCATGGGCGCGCTGGGCTATACAGCCTTCAACGCGCTCTTTTATCTCGCGGCGCATTACACGAGCGCGCTCAATCTCTCGATCATCCAGGGCGCGGTCCCGGCGCTCGTCCTGATCGGCGCGCGGGTCTTCCTTGCGATCCGCGTCACCCCGATGCAAGCGGTCGGCGCTGTCCTCACCATGATCGGCGTGGTCGCCATCGCCTCCCAGGGCTCCTGGGCGAAGCTCGTCGGGCTCTCCTTCAACAGCGGCGACGTGATGATGGTCGTTGCCGTCATTCTCTACGCCGGCTTCACGGTGGGCCTGCGCGAACGTCCGTCCGTGTCGGGCCTCAGCCTGCTGGTCGGGATGGCTTTCGCGGCCTTCGTCACCTCGATGCCGCTCATGATCTGGGAGATCGCCGGAGGCGGCTTCATCTGGCCCACGACGCGCGGTTATCTGGCCCTCGTCTACGCGGCTCTCGGACCCTCTCTCATCGCCCAACTCATGTACATGCGCGGCATCGAACTGATCGGGCCGGGCCGGGCGGGGGTTTTCGTCAACCTTGTTCCGGTGTTCGGCGCGGTCATGGCGGTCGCGCTGCTCGGGGAACCTTTCGCCGCCTATCACGTCGTCGCGCTCGCGCTCGTGGTCGGCGGCATCGCCATCGCACAGAGGCGCGCCAGATCGGCCCGCTGAAACGCCAATTGGAGATCGTGACATGAGCTGGATTGAGCTGAAGCCCGAAGGCGCAGGACCGATCGCCGCCTGGCGCTCCGACCCGCCCGGAAAGCCGCGCGGCGGCGTGGTGGTCGTGCAGGAGATTTTCGGGGTCAACGCGCACATAAGAGCGGTCACGGACCGCTTTGCCTCCGAGGGCTATCTCGCCATCGCGCCGGCGATCTTCGACCATATCGAGAAGGGCTTCGACGTCGGCTACGACGCCCAATCGCGCGAGCGCGGCATGGCGATCGCCGGCAAGCTGGACTTCGACCAGATTCTGCGGGACGTGCAGGCCGCCATCGAGGTCGCCAAGGAGGGCGGCAAGGTCGGCGTGGTTGGCTACTGCCTCGGGGGCTCGGTGGCCTGGGCGGCGGCGGGCGGCCTGTCCGGCCTTTCGGCGGCGGTCGGCTATTATGGCGGGCGCGTCATCGGAATGAAGACGCTCAAGCCCAAGGTTCCGACGATGCTGCATTTCGGCGAGAAGGATCAGCACATTCCGATCGCCGGCGTGAAAGAGGTCGCGGCGCTGCATCCGGACGTGCCCGTCCATATCTACCCGGCCGACCACGGCTTCAACTGCGATCACCGCGACTCCTACGACGCGCCAAGCGCGGCGCTCGCCTGGAGCCGCACGATCGAATTTTTCCGCGATCACCTTGGTTGATTCGGGGCAGACCAAAGACGTTTCGGGCTTCGAGGAGGAATAAAATCCGAGACTACTTGCGGTTTCTCGTAAGCCGCGCGTAATGCGGGCGCGCCGCATTCAGGCAACGTTCAGGCAGGAGAGGCTTATTATTGCTGTCAGGCTGGCTTTACGGAAAGGAATTCGGACATGGCTTTGTCGAGAGTGTCGACCAGCGCTTTGGCCGCAATCGCCGGAATGGCTATGCTGATCTCTGCTCCAACCCAATCGTCGGCTTTCACGCTGGCGGGCCCATCGCCCGCGATGTCCGTCGCGAGCCCTGAAATCCAGCCGGTCTGGTGGGACCGCTGGGGGCGCTGGCATCCGAACCACCGCCGCTGGGGCTGGCGTCGCTGGGGACCGCCGCCGCCCCCGGCGTACGGTTACTATCCGCCGCCGGGGCTGCCGGCCTTCGGCTTCTACGCGCCGCCAGCGCCGCCCGCTTATGGCTACGGAGGTTACTACGGACCCCGCGAGCATTGGGGCGACGATGATTGATTGAGGGCCCCTGCCGTCTCGTTCCGCCGGTTCGGCGGAACGATGGACCTGGGCAGGGATCGTCGTCGCCATAACAAGAGGAATCGACATTTTCTTGCCGAACCGGCCCTTCGGCGCCATGCTGTTTCTCGAGAGCGCCATGCGGCGGCGGGGCGATTCTCGCGCAGCAGGGAGCTTCGGGCGCCGGCCCGGAAGACGACGCTAAAATCGAACCTAAGCCTTTGAAAACCTTGGATTCGAAACGCTAAAGATCCCCGCAGGACAGGCGTTCCTTTCGCAAGATCGCGTATGGGGCGCGCAAGAGGTCTCTCCCGACGCCGAAGAAGGGGTCTGGCGAGGCGCTTGCCTCGCGCAACTCTCCTGCCTATAAGCTCGCCGCTTGCGTCCAATCCGACACCCCTGGAGGCACGGACGCGAGCAACATCAAAGGATAATCTTCATGGCAGCGATCAAGCAACTCGCGGCCGTGACGCGTAGCGGGACAGGCAAGGGGGCCGCCCGCTCCGTACGTCGCGAAGGCCGCGTTCCCGCCGTCATTTATGGCGGCGGTCTCAAGCCCGAACCCATCTCGGTCGATTTCAAGGACGTCAACAAGCTCATCTACGCCGGGCACTTCCTGACCACCATCTTCGAGCTCGAGATGGAAGGCCGCACGGAGCGTGTTCTTCCGCGCGACTATCAGCTCGACGTCGTCACCGACCGCCCGGTCCACCTCGACTTCCTGCGGCTGACCCCCGGGTCGCGGGTCCGCATCGGCGTTCCGGTCCACGTCGAGAACCGCGAGGCCTCGCCCGGCATCAAGAAGGGCGGCGCCGTGAACCTCGTCCGTCACACCGTCGAGGTGCTCGCTCCCGCCGATACAATTCCGGAGGCGATCACGATCGACCTGACGGGCATGGACTTCCATGACACGGTCCACGTCTCCGATCTCAAGCTCCCCGAGGGCTGCCGGCCCGTTCCCTCGAAGGCCGACGCTGCGATCGTGACGATCATCCCGCCGACGGTCATGGCGGAAGAAGCGCCGTCCGCTGCTGGCGCCGCTCCGGCCGCCGAAGCCAAGGCCGCCGCGCCTGCGAAGGGCGCCGCGCCTGCGAAGGGCGCCGCGCCCGCGGCCGCCGCCAAGCCCGCCGCGAAGAAGTGATGCGAGCCCTCTCCCGGCCTCGAAGCCGGGAGAGGGCCGGTCGGGCTCTAAGGCCGAGCGATGATCATTATCGCGGGACTTGGCAATCCCGGCGCGCGCCATGCGCGCAATCGTCACAACATCGGTTTCATGGCGATCGAGGCGATCGCCTCGCTCCATCGCGTCGGCCCGTTCCGCTCCCGCTTCTCGGGGCTTGCGGCGGAAGGGCTGATTGGCGGCGCGCGCGTGATGCTGCTCGCGCCGCAGACCTACATGAACGAGTCGGGCCGAAGCGTCGGCGAGGCGCTGCGCTTCCATAAGCTCGACGCGGCCTCGCTGATCGTCCTCCACGACGAGCTCGACCTCGCCCCCGCCAAGGTGCGGGTCAAGGTCGGGGGCGGCAACGCCGGCCATAATGGGCTGCGGTCGATCAGCGCCCATGTCGGCAACGACTACAAGCGCGTACGTCTCGGCATCGGCCATCCGGGCGACAAGGCGCTCGTGCACAATTTCGTCCTGAGCGACTTCTCGAAGTCGGAAATGGCCTGGGTCGAGGCTGTCTGCCGGGCCGTCGCCGAGGCCGCGCCGCTGCTCGTCGCCGGCCAGGACGCGAGCTTCCAGAACAAGACGCATCTCGCGATCGAGGCGGCCGGCTTTGGCGAGAAGGCGGGCGTGTAGTCCCGTCAGGCCGCGGCGTCGGATTCGGCTGGCTCCCGCCGGCGGTGGCGGCGACGGACCCTGCGCGGCGGCGCCAGCGGATCGAGCGCCGGGAGCGCGTCCATCACCCGCTCCGGCGGGAAGATCGCGACCGCCTCGGTGCCCTGCCGGACCCTGGAAGTGAGGCGGAACTGTCCGCCATGCAGTTCGATCAGCCCCTTCACGATCGGCAGGCCAAGTCCCGTTCCTTCCTCGGCGTTCTTGTGGGCGAGCGAGCCGCGGCCGAAGGACGAGAGGACGATCGGAATCTCCTCGGGCGGGATGCCCGGCCCCGTGTCCTGTATCGACGCATACTGGCCGCCGTTCCGCGTCCAGCCGACCTTGACGGCGATCGACCCGCCCTGAGGCGTGAACTTGATCGCGTTGCTGAGCAGGTTCAGCGTCACCTGGCGGACGGCGCGCTCGTCCGCCCAGAGGCGCGGCAGGCCCTCTTCTATGGCCTGCGTCACGGTGAGATTGCGGCCCTTCGCGCGCATCGAAAGCAGCCGGCAGCAGTCCTGCACGACGTCGGGCAGGGACACCGGCTCCTCCTTGAGATCGTATCCGCCCGCCTCCACGCGGGACAGGTCGAGGATCTCGTTGATCAGCATGAGCAGATGCTGTCCGCTTGTGTGAATGTCGTTCGAATATTCCCTGTAGGCCGGCACGCCGTGCGGGCCGAACAATTCCTCCTTCATCACCTCGGAGAAGCCGAGAATGGCGTTGAGCGGGGTCCGCAACTCGTGACTCATGGTCGCGAGGAATCGCGACTTGGCCAGATTGGCGCTTTCGGCGCGGCGGCGCGCCTCGTCGGAGTTGAGCTTGGCCTGTTCGAGCTCGGCGATCAGCGAATCCTTCTCGGCCTGCAGCGAGATGTTCCGCGTCGTCGCCGCATGGAGGCGCTGCACCACGACCAGAAAATAGCCGATGACCCCGATGGTCAGCGCCGCGGTCGGCAGGGTCGCGGCGTGAAGACGCGATGCGTAGAGCAGGATCACGCTCGCGATCATGGGCAGCATGCCGGCCACGAAGGCGGCTGGAATCGCAGCCGACAGGAGCGACATGATCGTCGACACGAGCAGCATCACGAGGACGGCGAAGGCCTCCGCGTTCGGCTCGCCCGACTGCAGAAGCGCCACGACCAGATAGGCCCAGGCCGCCCCGCAGAAGGCTGTGGCGAGCACGAATTTGCGCCGCCAGGAGCCCGCAGCCTTCTCCGCGTCGAAACTGTCGAGAAAGGCGATCGGCAGCGCGTAGAGCAGCGCAATGGCGCAGACGATGAACGCGACCCACGTCGTGATCGCTCCGGCCCCGAGCCAGGCCAGCGCAATCGCGCAGCATCCGAGCGCGACGAGCCCGAGCATGGGCGCGGCGCTGCGATTGATCTCCGCGAAGAGCCGCACCATGGCGGCCGAATGATCGGGAACGGGATCGGGGCCGGTGAGAACCTGGCGCGCGCGCCTCAGGTCGAGCATCAGCCTGCGACGCCGGGCCGCCGCGTCCGGATCGCTCCGGCCGATTGGTTCGCTCTTCAGGCCCTCAACGCCCATGACTGACGCACGCTACGCACCGCAACACCCCTCGCAATCATGCTATCCAAGAGGTTAACGAGGGGCTGACGTGGGCGCCGCCGTAGCGGAAATTCGTCTTCAGCACGGCATTTTGGCGCCCGCCCCACGATAGGGAGGAGCGGATTGAAACTCTATAACTCGAATGTCGCGCCGAATCCTCGGCGGGTGCGCATCTTTCTGGCCGAAAAGGGCGTCTCGATCCCCCACGTCGAGGTCGATCTCGCGAAGCTCGACCACAAGGCCGAGGCCTTCTCGTCGCTCAATCCCTTCCAGACGATTCCGCTGCTGGAGCTCGACGACGGAACCGTCCTAAGCGAATCGATCGCCATCTGCCGGTATGTCGAAGAGCTTCACCCCGAGCCCAATCTCTTTGGCCGAACCCCGCTCGAACGCGCGACGGTCGAGATGTGGCAGCGGCGCGCGGAATGGCATCTGCTCCTGCCGATCGCCCAGGTGTTCCGGCACAGCCACCCGCATATGGCGGCGATGGAGCAGCCCCAGGTCGCAGACTGGGCCGAGGCGAATCGGCCGCGCGTGCTGCGCAATCTCCGAACATTCGACGAAGCGCTCGCCCATCGCGACTACCTTGCCGGCGACCGCTTTACGGTCGCCGACATCACCGGCCTCGTCGCGCTGGACTTCATGCGCCCCGCACGACTGACGATTCCGCCGGACCTGACCAACCTTACAGGCTGGCGGCAGCGCCTCGCGGCCCGTCCAAGCGCGTCGGCTTAAGGTCGGGCGCGCGGACGCTCAGTTGCAGACGCGCACGCCGTTGCGCCACCAGCAGCGATGATAACGGTAGGGGTGGTAATAGCCCGGAGGGCGATAATAACCCGGCGGACGGTAGTAACCGGGCGGCCGGTAATAGCCGGGCGGCGGACCGTAGTGGCAGCGTCCATAGGGCCCACGCCATCCGCCGGGCCCGCAACCCTGAGCGATCAACGTCAGACCCGCGCTCGTGTCCATGGGCGGCGCGATCGGCATCGCGGTCGCCGGAACGGAGGCGAGCCCGCACAATCCAAACAGGGCGGCGGCAAGAAGCTTCTGCATCTCGGGTCCTCTCTTCCGTCAGGCCTGCGAGGCTGACGCGCGGAGGATTAACGGCCCCTGAACGGGGCGGCGCCCAAGTACCGACGCGTCATCGCCTTCTGCGAGGCGCGCGGTTTGGCCATTTGGCGATTCGTTCCGGCCAGAGTTCCTGGGCAAGGTCGTCCTCGCTGGCGAAGACGCGGCCGCGCACGGATATTCCCGCCTCGTGGACGCTGTCCTGCGAACCCGAAACAAGGGGATGCCAGTCCGGCAACGCCTTTCCCTCGGCGACCAGCCGATAGGCGCAAGTGACCGGCAGCCAGCTCAACGACCGAACGACCGCGGGCGTGAGGGTGACGCAGTCCGGCACGCGCCGGCTGCGTCGCGGGTAATCGCGACAACGGCAGGCCTTCGCGTCGAGCAGCGTGCAACCGATGTCCGTGAAGTGAATCTCTCCGGTGTCCTCGTCCTCCAGTTTCACGAGGCAACAGCGGGCGCAGCCGTCGCAGAGGCTTTCCCATTCGTCCGCGTTCATCTCTTCCAGGGACTTCGTCCGCCAGAAAGGGGCGGCGTCATCTTTTGTGGCCATATCTTGTCGATTCGAGAACTCTTGGGGTCCGGAGGCCCGCGATCGTCGTCGGACGATTGACCGGCCCTCGTGTTTGGATCGAACTCCGCCTATGTTACGGGCTCTTGCCTGCTTCGGCCAGACCGGCCGGACGGCGTCCGGCCGGTCGGGGGTCGTTCTTGGCGAAGGCGCGGATCACAGCGCTATGGAGATCGGTGTCGCGAGCCATGCTGGCTCTCGACGCGTTCGTCAATTCCTGGATGTTCATGGGCCGCCGGGCGTTCTTTCGCGCCTGGTCGTCGATTGAGGCCGCCTCCGACCGGATGCATGTTTCCGGTGTCCGCCGTGTCGCCGTCGAGGTCGCCTGCGAGAGCCTCACTTTGGGGCTCGCGGGCCTCATCGTGGCGCTCACCCTCGCGGTCCCGGCCTTCCGCGAGACGGCAGGGGACGACTGGCTGAGCCGCGCCGAGCTCGCTGTGACGTTCCAGGACAGGCACGGCGTTGAAGTCGGCAAGCGCGGCATCAAGCACGACGACGCCATCCCGTTTGACGACCTGCCGGATTATTTCGTCGAAGCCGTGCTGGCGACGGAGGATCGGCGCTTCTACAGCCATTTCGGCATCGACGTGATCGGGACTTTCCGCGCCCTGACAGTGAACGCCAAGGCGGCAGGCGTCGTTCAGGGCGGCTCCTCGATCACCCAGCAGCTGGCGAAAAACCTGTTTCTCAGCAACGAGCGGTCCATTCAGCGCAAAATCAAGGAAGCCTATCTCGCGCTATGGCTTGAACATCATCTTACGAAGAAACAGATCCTCAAGCTCTATCTCGACCGCGCCTATATGGGCGCGGGCGCGTTCGGCGTTCAGGCCGCTGCGCAGACCTATTTCGGAAAATCGGCGCGCGACATCAACCTCGCCGAGGCGGCGATGCTTGCGGGCCTCTTCAAGGCGCCGACCAAGTTCTCGCCCTTCGTCAATCTTCCTGCCGCGCGCGCCCGGGCGAACGACGTCCTGAGCAATCTCGTGGACGCAGGCTTCATGACCGAGGGGCAAGTCTATGCGGCGCGCCTCAATCCGGCCACCCCGATAGACCGGACGGTCCAGTCGAGCCCGGATTGGTACCTTGATTTCGCTTACGGCGAGGTCCGGGCGCTCGCCGCGGCGGGGAAGTTCGGGAGCGACCGTATTCTCACCGTGCGCACAGGGCTCAACTCGGCGGTGCAGGCCAAGACCGAGGAGGCGATCGAAGCCATGCTGCGCGACAAGGCGCCGGCTTACCACGGTCATCAGGCGGCGGCCGTGATTGCGACCACGGACGGGCTCGTGCGGGCAATGGTGGGCGGCCGGGACTATGGCGCGAGCCAATTCAATCGGGCGACCGACGCGGAGCGGCAACCCGGCTCGTCGTTCAAGATCTTCGACTATATGACCGCGCTTCTGACCGGGAAATTTCATGCGAACACCCCGATCGACGCGTCGGGCATCTGCATCGGCGACTATTGCGTGCGCAACTATCACGGCGAAACCGCGGGTACGCTTCCGCTGTACCGGGCGCTTGCCGAGTCGCTCAACACGGCCGCCATTCGCCTGTCGGTGAAGATCGGCGAGGTCTATTGGCCGCCGAAGCAAAGCTATCACCTTGCCAAGATCGCTGCGCTCGGCAGATCCAAGATTGTGCAGACGGCCCGCGCCATGGGCATAACGACGCCCCTCATCGACACGGTGTCGCTGCCGATCGGCGCGGACGAGGTCAAGATGATCGACGTGGTCGGCGCCAACGCCACGCTGGCGGGCGGAGGGATCAAGAGAACGCCCTACGCTGCGGTCGAGGTCCGCAACTCAAGCGGCAAGCTGCTCTACACGCACGCCCGCGACAGCGAGCCGCCGCCTCGCGTCCTTCCATCGGAGAAGGTCGCCGAGATGAATAATATGTTGACGCATGTCGTCACCGAGGGCACAGGCCGCGCCGCCCAAATTCCCGGACTGGTCATCGCAGGCAAGACGGGCACGACCAACAACTCGACCAACGCCTGGTTCAACGCCTACACGGGCAATCTGGTCGGCAGCGTCTGGTTCGGCAATGACGACAATTCGCCCATGGGAAACATGACGGGCGGGACCCTGCCGGCTATGACCTGGCGTGAGATCATGGCCTTCGCCCATCAGAACCTTGATCCGAAGCCGCCGTTCGGCGTGACGCCGCCGCCAGCGCCCGCGACTCCGACTGCGAAGAACGACGCCAAGTCCGGGACAAACGATCAGGCTCCGTCACCTTCCGTCTCTTTGTCCCCGGCCGCGACAAGGGCGGCGCTCGATATCGCCGCCCTCGCCCGATCGGCGCTGGCGGCGAGCCAGACGTCGGAAGGTTCGTCCAAAGCCGCGGCTGTGGTCCGGGCGGGCGTCGAGTCGCCATGACGCTGCGGAGGCGCCGCAGCGCGCGGGCGAGCGAAATCGCATGACCGCCTTCTTCAGGATTCTGATCGTCGCCGCGCTGGGGCTCGCAATTGGCCTTATCGTGAGCCGCTACGCTCTTTCGCGCATGAGTCCGTTCGATCGCGTGCGTCTCGGAGCCTGGGAGCTGGAGGCCAACGCGGGTTCCATGGAAGCCGACCCCTACACCCGGGCGCGGCTGGCGCGAACCGGCGAAATCCCCCTCGCTCTGGGCGAAGGACTCCAATGGATTGCCCGAGCCGACGACGACGGGCGACCGCTCGAGGCGCGCTGCGTCTACCAGGTTGGACCCCGAACCCCTGCCGCCCGCTACTGGACGCTCAGCGTCGTCGACCCGAACGGCTTTCCAATCGCGAATCCGTCCGACCGCTATGGCTTCCGCTCCTCGGAGATTCTGAGGTCAGGCGACGGCCGTTTTGCAATCGCCGTCTCTGCCAAACCGCAGCCCGGCAATTGGCTGCCGGTGGGCGCGACGGGTTCCTTTGCGCTTGCTCTCCGACTCTACGACGCGCCCATGGGCGCAACGCCCGCCGCTATCGAGCCCGCCTCGGCGCCGCGCGTGACGCGGGTTGGATGCGGATGACGCGGACATCCTGGTTCGGAGCCCTCGCGACCCTGATCGCCGCGACCGTGATCCTGGCTGCGCTCGTCCATCTGATTGTCGTCCTCCTCGTTCCGGTTGTGGCTGAGCACGACATTTTTGCGCGGCTGAAACCGTTGGCGCAGCCCAATGCGACGACGCTCTTGCCGCGCGCGAACCCGGACCAGCGGCTGATCCCCTATGCGGATCCCGCGGTCGCCGTCGCCTTCTGCCGTTTCGACCTCGCGTCGGGACCTGTGCGGATCTCCGCGCCGGCAGGGCGCGCCTTCGCTTCGCTCTCCTTCCACACCCGCCGCGGTCAGTCATTCTATGCCCTGACGGACAGGGCCGCGACGCAGGGCGTTATCCAGGCCGTGCTCGCGACTCCCGAAGACATCAGGGCGCTGGAGGCGCAGGAGAACGAAGAAGACCCTTCCCACGACCTGCGCGTTCCGGCGCCCGACCGCGAAGGCTTTGTCCTGTTTCGCGTATTCAGCGAAGAGCCAAGTCTTTACCCCGCCGCCGAGGATCAGGCCAGGCAGCTAACCTGTAAACCAGAGCCGCTTCCGCGTTGAGACGTCCATGGACTTCCGCGACCTTTGGCGCAAAAGTGCCGATCCCGGCGGAAATCCGTGAAGGCATCCAGACCGTGACGACGCTTCTCATCAGCCATCCCGCCTGCCTGTCGCATGACATGGGGGAGGGTCACCCGGAGCGTCCCGATCGGCTGCGGGCGGTCGAGCGCGCCCTCGAGGCCGAGACGTTCCAGATGCTCGCCCGCGACCCGGCGCCGAGGGGCGAGATCGCGGCGATCACGCGCGTCCACCCCGTCGACTATGTCGAAGCCCTGCGCGCCGCGTCGCCGCCGCAGGGGCTCATCATGATCGATCAGGATACGTCGATGTGCCCGGCGACTTTCGAGGCCGCGCTGCGTTCCGTGGGAGGGGCGGTGTTCGCCGTCGACGAGGTCATGACGGGCAAGGTGAAGAACGCTTTCGTGGCGACGCGTCCGCCCGGCCATCACGCCGAGGTCGCGACTCCGATGGGCTTCTGCTTCTTCAACAACGCCGCGATCGCCGCGCGCCACGCGCAGGCCGTCCATGGCGCGGAGCGCGTCGCGATCATGGATTTCGACGTTCATCACGGAAACGGCACGCAGCATATCTTCTGGGACGATGCGTCGGTCCTGTACGCATCGACCCATGAGATGCCGCAATATCCCGGCACGGGCGCGATCGGCGAGCGCGGCGAGCACGATCAGATCGTCAATGCGCCTTTAAGGGCGGGCGACGGCGGGGATACGTTCCGCGAGGCGCTGGAGACCGTGATCCTGCCGCGCATCGAGGCTTTCGCCCCGGACCTCGTCATCATTTCCGCAGGCTTCGACGCCCATCGCCGCGATCCGCTCGGGGGCCTGCGTCTGGTCGAGGCCGATTACGCATGGGTGACGCGCAAGCTCATGGAGATTGCCGACCGGCGTTGCGGAGGCCGCGTGGTTTCGGTGCTCGAGGGCGGCTATGACCTCGAAGGGCTCGCCAATTCCGCAGCGGCGCATGTCGCCGCCCTGATGGAGGGATGAAGCTTCATCCCTCGATCGGCTCGACCGCTGCGATCTCGATGCCGAAGCCCGAGAGGCCGACATAGGTGCGCGGGTTGTCCGTGCGCAGGCGGATCGAGGACACGCCAAGATCGCGCAATATCTGCGCGCCCAGTCCGATCTCTCGCCATTCCCGCGCTCTGGCGCCGTCCGAGGCCGTCGCCTCGGCGCCGGTGAAATTCGCGGGCACGCCAGCCGAACCGTCCCGCAGGTAAACGAGGACGCCGCGGCCGTCGGTCTTGAACTGCCTCAGCACTTTCGGGATCAGGCCCTCGCCGAAGACATCCGTCAGAATGTCGCAGCGATGCAGCCGGGCGGGCACCTCCCGCCCGTCGCCGACATGTCCGTGGACGAAGGCGAAATGCAGCACGGGATCGAAGGGGGTGCGGAAGGCGTGAGCCTGCAATTCCCCGATCGGCGTCTTGACCCGGAAAGACGCGACGCGCTCGATCAGCTTCTCGCGCGCCTGCCGGTAAGCGATCAGGTCCGCGACCGAAATTCGACGCAGCTTGTGCTTGTCCGTGAAGGCTTCGATCTGGCGGCCGACCATCACCGTGCCGTCGTCATTGGCGAGTTCGCAGATCACCGCGACGGGCGCCAGTCCCGCGAGCTTGCAGAGGTCGATCGCGGCCTCGGTATGCCCGGACCGCATGAGGACGCCGCCCTCCCTCGCGATGAGCGGGAACACATGGCCCGGCCTCACGAAATCCGACGCGCCCATGTTGCCGTTGGCGAGCGCCCGCACCGTATTGGCGCGCTGCTCCGCCGAGATGCCGGTGGTCAGCCCGTGCCGCACGTCGACCGATACCGTAAAGGCCGTGCCGAGAGGCGCGTCATTCGCCGCGACCATCGGGGGCAGGTTGAGGCGCCGCGCATCCTCGCCCGTCAGCGGCGCGCAGACGATGCCGCAGCCGTTGCGGATGATGAAGGCCATCTTCTCCGTGGTGCAGAGCGAGGCCGCGACGATCATGTCGCCTTCGTTCTCGCGATCGTCGTCGTCGGTCACGACGACGATTTCGCCTTGCGCAAAGGCCTCGATGGCCTCCTGGACGCCGTGGTGCATATCCGCTCCTTCGCGCCTGGCAAGCGCGCCATTCAGAAAATCGTTGGGGGTCACATCGCCGCCGGTCTCGGCGACGATGCGCTCCGCCGTCTCGCGCGAAAGCCAGGCGCCGTCTTCCCGGCAGATCTGGGTCACCGCGCCGGGGGAAACGCCGATGCGCCGCGCAAATTCTGCGCGCGTCACACGGTTGCGCCGCAGCCAGTCATCAAGCTTCATGGGCCAGCCAACAGCCGGGCGAGACAATTGCCCTCGTTCATGCCCGGGAGATAGGGCGCCGCAGGCTTTAGTGCAACTCAATCTCGCTGCGTTGTTTTTAGCAACGCTTAATCCAGCTTGACGAGCATCTTTCCGAAATTGCCGCCATGCAGCAGGTCCACCAGCGCCTGAGGGGCGCTTTCGAGCCCTTCGCGGATCGTTTCCCGCCACTTGAGTTTGCCGGAGGCGGCAAGGCTCGCAAGCTCTCCGATCGCCTGGGGCCACAGACCCATATGGTCGGAGACGATGAAGCCTTCCACCTTGATTCGCCGCACCAGGAAGATCCGCATGTCGGGCAGCGGCGTCACCGCCCCTTCGTAGGAGGCGATAAGGCCACAGATGGCGATGCGCGCGAAATCATTGAGACGCCGTAGCGCCTGCAGGAACGGCTCGCCGCCGACATTCTCAAACAAGCCGTCGACGCCATTGGGCAGGGCGGATTTGAGGACTTCGGCAAAGCGAGGGGATTTGTGGTCGACGCAGGCGTCGTAGCCGAGTTCTTCGACGGCATAGGCGCATTTCTCGGGTCCGCCCGCGATTCCGACAGCGCGCGCGCCGGCGCTTCGCGCCAGCTGTCCGACGACCGAGCCGACAGCCCCGGTCGCCGCTGACACCAGCACCGTCTCGCCAGCTTTCGGCGCGATGATCTTGTTCAGGCCGTACCAGGCCGTGACGCCGGGCATTCCGACCGGCCCAAGATAGGCCTGAATGGGGATCGTCTTCGCGTCGATCACGCGGAGCATTTGTCCGTCGCTGACCGAATAGAGCTGCCATCCGCCCATGCCGACGACCGCGTCTCCCGCCTTGAAGCGCGGATTGTTGGAGGCCTCGACGATCCCGACCGTCCCGCCCTGCATCACCGCCCCGAGTTCCTGCGGCGCGGCGTAGGATTTGGCGTCGCTGAGCCGCCCTCGCATGTAGGGATCGAGCGAGAGGAACTTGTGCCGGACGAGAACCTCCCCGGGCCCCGGCGTCGGAACCGGGGTCTCGACGACGCGGAAATTCGCCGGCGAAACCTTGTCGGCCGGGCGGTTGTCGAGCAGAATCTGGACGTTCGCGGTCATTGCAGGCGCTTCTCCCTATCCGGCCTTCGCGGTCTACATCGCGCCGAACAGCTTGTCGAAGAAGTTCTGGCTTCGCGGCGCGGGGGGCCGCGACCGGGCGCCCGGAATATCGGCGGGCGGCCTCAGGCCACTGTCGGCGACGGGCGTCGTTGCGGGGCGAGCGGTCGGCCGTGGCCCCGACGACGTGAGATCGAGCGGGGCGCCGCCCGAGTTCGGCGCGCCTCCGCGCCCCGCCGCGAGCGGGATCGGCGCCGCCGGAGCGCCCTGCGGCGTGAGCGCCGAACCGGGCTCCGACTGCGGACCATTCCAGAGTCCCCCCGCGAGAGGGGCCGCGGGCACGCCTTCATGCGCTTCCCTCATGAAGCGGCTCCAGACCTCGACCGGAAGATTGCCGCCCGAGACTTTTTTCGTGGGGCTGTTGTCGTCATTGCCGAGCCAGACGGCGGTCACCAGATAGCTCGTGTAGCCGACAAACCAGGCGTCGCGCCAATCCTGGCTCGTGCCCGTCTTCCCTGCCGCCTGCCAGCCGGGAAGCTCCGCCTTGCGCGCGGTTCCGGTGAGCAGCGTCTCCTGCATCATCGTGTTCATCATCGCCTCATAGCGAGGGTCGATGACGCGGCCGAAACTGGCGTTGCGGCGCAAATAGAGCAGTTTGCCGTTCGCCGTGCGGACCCGCGTGATCACATGCGGCTGCACGCCGATTCCACCGTTGGCGAAGGCTGCGTAGGCGGCCGCCATTTCGAGCGGCGTGACGGCGGACGTTCCGAGCGCGATCGTGGCGTTGGCGTCCAGTTCGGAGGCGATGCCGAGACGATGGGCGACGGCCGCGACCGTCTTGGGCCCGACTTCGAGGCCCAGCCGCACGGCGACCGTGTTGAGCGACAGGGACAAAGCCTTGGTCAGCGTCACGGGGCCAAAATATTCGCGGCTGTAATTTTCGGGATTCCAGCCGCGCACCGAGATCGGCGCGTCCTCCCGGATCGTGTCGGGAGTGAGCCCCCTTTCGAGCGCCGCAAGATAGACGAAGGGCTTGAATGAGGAGCCCGGCTGCCGCTTCGCGGCGATCGCGCGGTTGAACTGGCTCTCGGCATAGCTGCGGCCGCCGATCAGCGCCTTGACCGCGCCGCTGGGATCCAGCGCCACGAGCGCGCCTTCGCCGACGTGGAACTTGGCGCCCTTGGCGTCGAGTTCGTCGTCCAGCGCGCGCTCGGCCTCGGCCGCCATCTTCGGGTCGATCGTGGTGTTGACGACGATGTCCTGATCGATCGCGCCGACCGCATCGTCCAGCGCGTCCATCACATAGTCGGCGGCGTAGTTGATCGAGCCGGCCGTCTTGTCGTGATAGAGCTTCGCGGGATTGGCCAGCGCCATCTTCGCCATGGCCTCCGTGATGAGGCCCTGATCGGCCATGGCGGCGATGACCTGAGCGGCGCGCTCGTTGGCGGCGGCGAGATTATGGGTCGGGGAAAGCTTGCTCGGCGACTTCATGAGTCCCGCGAGAAGCGCAGCCTCCGAGAGCGTGACGTAACGCGCGCTCTTGCCGAAATATCTCTGCGACGCCGCTTCGACCCCGTAAGCGCCCGCGCCGAAATAGACCCGGTTCAGATAGAGTTCGAGGATCTGGTCCTTCGAATATTCGCGCTCGAGCCAAAGCGCGAGGATCGCCTCCTGGATCTTGCGCGAAAGGGTGCGCTCCTGTGTGAGGAACAGGTTCTTGGCCAGTTGCTGGGTCAGGGTCGAACCGCCCTCCACCGCGCCGCCGCCCGTGATGTCGCGCAGAACCGCGCGCCCGATCCCGATCGGATCGACGCCGGCGTGGGAATAGAAGCGCCTGTCCTCGATGGCGATGAAGGCTTTGGGGAGATAGGGCGGCAGGTCGATGAGCCGGACCGCCGGTCCCCCGGTGTCCCCGCGGTTGGCGATCAGCGAGCCGTCGTCCGCGAGAATCGCGATATTGGGCGGCCGCTTCGGCACCGCGAGCTGATCGATCGGCGGCAGCTGGCTCGCATAATAAGCGACGACCCCGGCAAGCCCGACGAAGGCCCAGACGCCGAGCACGAAAGTCCAGTAGACGAGACGGCCGAGAAGCCCGCGACGGGATTTGCGGCGCGCTTTCTTCTTCGTCGCGGGCGGCTTGGAAGCCTTGCGCCGAGGCGCGGACGGCCGGTCGGCCGGATCTGCCCGGAGATCGTCGGACGCGGCTCGACGGTCGCCCCAGTCGAGGCGCGGCTCGATGCGCGTCCGCTTCTTTCTGCCTCCTCGGCCGAACATGGGCGATCCCGAAACGCACGACGCGCCCAAAGATTCCCGGGACAAACGCGCCTCACGCAGGGTGAGAGCCTAAAGCTGGCGATTTAAGGGCCGGTAAAGCTTTCGCCTTCCCGACCAAAGTGGCCAGAAATCGCGGGAAAATCGTCAGCCGCCTCGCAGGTCGTTCGCGGGCGCCCGCGTTCACGGATTGAGAAAAAGGGAAGATAAAAACATTTCCTTCCGATTTTCCGGCGAAGCCGATAGAATGCGGGTCTCGCCGTCAAGCTGGAAGCCGCTCATGTACGAAATCGCCGAAGCCGCTCATGCCGCGAAGCCGGACGACCCTGGCTCCGCCGGACCTGATGAGAGGCCGAAAAAGCGCCGACGCCAGCGGCTCCGGAAGCAAATGTCAGCGCAACCCGTTGAAAAACCCCAATTCGCGGAAGAAAGTGGCGCCGTTTTTGGCCGATTTTTCGCTGAAAATGGCCCCGAAAGCGGTGCTTTTCGTGCGAAAGACGCCGAAAATCGCATCGATTGGCGCCAAAAACGCTCCGGAACGCGAGCCTCTCCGTCGCGGCGGAACCTGTAGGGCGCGGGAATCCGGTCGACGCGAGAGCGCCATCATCCCCGCGACGGCGCTGCGGAACTGGCCTCCGGGAAAAACCGCGCGATCGCACATTTCAGGAGACTGAGGCAAAGCATCAGGGCGCAGGCGCCGAGGACCGACGCTCCGATCGCGGAGAGCGGCAGCGGCGCCATCAGCACGCCGAAGCCTGCGAGGGCGACGCTGAGGCCCACACTGGCCATTGTGGCCAGAACCACCCAGAAACTCGGCGCCGAGGACCACAGAAAACGATCCTCGCGAAGCGCATAGATGCTGGCCTGCACGGACAACGTCAGCGCGAGGAAGGAAAGGCTCTGCAGTTCCGGCGCGTTGAACCGCCACAGGTCCGCGCCGGCAAGCAGCAGGGCGAGCGCATAGGCAAGGGTGAGGGCGCCGTAGCTCCCCCCTTCCGCCATGAGTCGCCCAACCCGCCATTCGCGGGGGCGGGGCGAGGACGGAGCGTTGTCGGTGGCGACCGCCATGGTGAGAAAATCGTTGATGATCAATAACATAACCATCAACATCGGCGTCAGAACGGCCTGGCCGGTCATCACGAGGCCGAGCGCGAGATAGAGCACGAATGCGACTTTGCGGACAATCATCGAAAGGGTGTACGTGCGGATGCGCCGGAACGCGGCCCGCGCTTCCCTGATGGCGGCGAGGATGCCGCCGAGGCCCGGCTCGGTCAGCACGAGCCCGGCGGCGGCCTTGGCGACATCGGTGGCGCTCGCGACCGCGATGCCCATCTGAGCCTGGCGCAGCGCCGGCGCGTCGTTGGCGCCGTCGCCGCACATGCCAATCACCGCGCCGCCGCGCTGAAAGAGCTGGACCAGCCGGAACTTGTCGGCGGGAAAGACGCCCGCGAAAACGCCGTAGTTTCCCGGATCCGCGAGCGTCCGCAAGGTCCTGGCGTCGCAGAGTTCGCCTTCGATGCCGACCTGGCGGGCAACCACAGCGGCGGTCTCCGGCGCATCGCCGGTCGCCATCACGACGCGCACCCCCATATCGCGCAGAGCGGCGACGAGGGCGCGGGCGTCGTCGCGCGGAGGGTCTGCGAGGCCGATCAGGCCGACGAGGCGGCCGCCTCCGGCGTCGCGCTCCGCGACGGCGAGGATGCGGCAGCCTTTCGCGGCAAGCCTCGCGCGCGCGCCCTCCTGCGCCTCGGTCAGAGGCGCATCGGCGACCGCGGTGATCGCGCCTTTGCGAACCACCGCTCCGCTCGTCAGACGCGCCTCGGCGTATTTGGCGGCGGGATCGAAGGGCGTGAAACTTGCCGCGGCCGCGGCCGGAGCCCCGCGCGCCTTCGCCGCGTCGCAGATCAACTGGTCGATCGGGTCGCCGCCCTCGGAGGAGGCCGCCGCCGCGAGGGCCAGCACCTGCGCCTCCGAGGCGCCCTCGAATCCCGCGATCTCCTCGATGGACAGGCTGTTCTTGGTCAGCGTGCCGGTCTTGTCGGAGCAGAGCAGCGTCATGGCCGCCGCCTCGTTGATGGCCGCAAGGCGGGTGGGCAGCACGGAAGCTCGCGCCAGACGGTGGGCCGAAAGGGCGGCGGCAAGCGTGAAGGTGGAGGGCAACGCGACCGGGATCGAGGCGAGCAACGCTGTGAGAAGCAGCGGCGTTGTGTCCTCCAGCGAGAGCCCGATGGCGTGAGCATAGGCGAACATCGCCAGGACGACCGCGCCATTGATGACCGCCAGGTCCCGGACCACGCCCAGCACGACCCGCTGCTCGCTGCTGACGGTTCGGGCGTCCTGGACGAGGCTCGCCGTCTTGCCGAAAAAGGTCCGCGCGCCGGTCGCCGTGACGATGGCGGCGGCTTCGCCGCGCTGGACCAACGCTCCCGCATAGGTCGCGTCGCCCGCTTCGAGTTCGACAGGCAGCGACTCGCCCGTCAGCATCGACTGGTCGACCGACACGCCGCCATCGAGGAGTTTGACGTCGGCGGGCGCGACGCTGCCGAGCGTCAGTTTGACCACGTCACCGGGAACGAGGTCACGGGCGGGGAGGCGTCGCCAGACGCCGTCCCTGAGCGCCGAAGCGGTCAGGGCGAGCTTCTGCCGCAGCGCGGCGATGGCGGCGTTCGCCCGCGATTCCTGACTGATTCCCAGAACGGCGTTGAAAAGGAGCAGCCCCAGCACGACGCCGGCCTGCGTGACCCGCCCGAGCAGAAATTCGAGCAGGACCGCCCCTTCCAGCATCCAGGCGAGCGGGTTCCAAAGCTTGGCCGCCAGCCTTCGCGGCCAGCCTTCCGGCTTGTCGGCGACCTCGTTCGGCCCCCATTGCTCGAAGAGGCGCTGAGCCTCGCTGCTGGTCAAACCGGAAGTCTGCCTGCCGCGCGTCTTGTCCAAGTCGTGCTTTCCCCGTGGAATGGGTTGACGGTGAGAGCAGCTTCGGAGACTGCGGCAAAATCACGTCGCATGACGCAGAATTTCAGAAAATGCCCCGTGGCAGGCCGCCGCGCAAGCGCCTCGCCCTGTCCCGAATCAAAACGCTCGCGGAGCGGCAACGCATTGCAGCCCTCGGAAATATTATGTAGGGGCTCGGTTGGCCCATCCGGAGCCTCTTGCATAGTGGGCGAAACGTCGCCATTTCGGGGCTGTGTTTCCAGGCCGCTTTTCCGAAAAAGGCAACACATTTCGGCCGCGAAGCGTTATGATGGTTAGATGGCGCCTTCGAGTGGCGCAGAACGACCCGAATGGAGCCTCATGCCCACGATTGCCCTGGTCGACGACGACCGCAACATCCTGACCTCCGTTTCGCTCTCGCTCGAGGCGGAAGGCTACAGGGTGCAGACCTATACCGACGGCGTAAGCGCGCTTGAGGGGCTTAAGGCCAATCCTCCCGACCTCGCCATTTTCGATATCAAGATGCCTCGCATGGACGGGATGGAGCTTCTGCGTCGTCTGCGCCAGAAGTCCGACCTGCCCGTCATCTTCCTCACTTCGAAGGATGAAGAAATCGACGAATTGTTCGGCCTCAAGATGGGCGCCGACGACTTCATCCGAAAGCCATTCTCGCAGCGCCTGCTCGTCGAGCGGGTGAAGGCGATCCTGCGACGATCGAGCCCGAAGGAGGCAGGCGCGCCAAAGGAGGCCGAGGCGAAGATTCTTGAGCGGGGCCGCCTCAAGATGGACCCGGAGCGCCATACCTGCACCTGGGACAATACGCCAGTGACGCTGACCGTCACGGAATTCCTGATCCTTCAGGCGCTGGCGACGCGGCCGGGCGTGGTCAAGAGCCGCAACGCGTTGATGGATGCGGCCTATGACGATCAGGTCTATGTCGACGACCGCACCATCGACAGCCACATCAAGCGCCTGCGCAAGAAATTCAAGGTGGTCGAGCCCGAGTTCGAGATGATCGAGACGCTCTACGGGGTCGGCTACCGCTTCAAGGAAGGATAAGCTCCGGCTATTGGCTTCATGAATTTCGAGACCCGCCGCGCTTTGCCCCCCGGCGCGCGCTCATGGCGCGTGAGCCGGCAATGGTTGCGCGCGCGGGCGCGTCTTGCTCTCAGATTCCTCAACAACCGCTTCTCGTCGTCGCTCACCCGCCGCATCGTCGTCCTGAACCTCGGCGGTCTCGTCGTGTTGATGGGCGGGTTCCTCCTGCTCAACCAGTTCCGCGCCGACATCATCGCGGCGCGGGTGCAGAGCCTCACGACTCAAGCCGACATCATCTCCGCGGCGATCGCTGCTTCCGCCGGGGTCGAGACGGACACGATCACCATCGACCCGGACAAGCTCCTCCAACTCGCGCCCGGACAGTCTTCGGGGCCCATTCCAAGCGACGAGGACGCGATCCAGTTTTCGATCAATCCCGAGCGCGTCGGGCCGGTCTTGCACCGGCTCGTCACGCCGACCCATACGCGCGCCCGCATCTTCGACCGGGACGGGCGCCTCCTGCTCGATTCGCGCGCGCTCTCGGCCCGTGGAATCATTTTGCGCTCGGACCTGCCGGATCCGGAACAGCGCCGCGATCTTTTCGAGCGGTTCACAGCCTTCCTGCGCAGTCTGTTCGTCGCGTCCTCCGAACATCACGACAGGGACTCCTGGGGGGTCGACCTCAAGGCTATGCCGGAGGTCGAGCGCGCACTGCACGGACGGACCGAGTCCGCCGTTCGCATCAACAAGTACGGTGAGACGATTGTTTCGGTCGCGGTGCCGATCCAGCACATGATGGCGACCAGGGGGGCGCTCCAACTCTCGACGCAGGGCGGCGACATCGACCATGTGATCGCAGCGGAGCGATGGGCGATCCTGCGTTTCTTCGCCGTTTTGTCGGCGGTCATGTTCGTCCTTTCGCTGGCGCTCGCCAACACGATCGCCGAGCCGGTGCGGCGCCTGGCGGATGCGGCCGAGCGCGTGAGGCGCGGCATTCGCTCCCGCGAGCAGATTCCTGATTTCACATGGCGAACCGACGAGATCGGCCATTTGTCGCGCGCCCTGCGCGATATGACCCGGGCGCTCTACAATCGCCTCGATGCGATCGAGAGCTTCGCCGCCGACGTTGCGCATGAGCTCAAGAATCCTTTGACCTCGCTCCGGAGCGCGCTGGAGACTTTGCCGCGCGTGCGCGCCGGTCAGGCGCAGGACAAGCTGATCGCCGTCATGCAGCACGACGTGCGCCGGCTCGACCGGCTGATCTCCGACATTTCCGACGCGTCGCGCCTCGACGCGGAACTGGCGCGCGGTGAAGCAAGTCCCGTCGATCTTGCGGCGCTGCTGCGCATGGTGGTCTCGATGGCGCAGGAGTCGCCGCGCAACAATGGAACCCGGGTCGAGCTTTCCATTCCAGAGCGCCGGGGCAGGCGCTCGAACGCCGACTATTTCGTGCTGGGACACGATTCGCGGCTCGCGCAGGTCGTCACCAACCTCATCGACAACGCCTGCTCCTTCTCCGAGCCCGGCGGCGTCGTGCGCGTCGCGCTCGAACGGAAGACGGTCACGCCCGCCGACGGCGGGACTCCCGAGGAGGTCGTCGCGATAACCGTCGACGACGAAGGGCCGGGCATTCCGCCCCATGCGCTTGAGCGCGTCTTTGAGCGCTTCTACACGGATCGGCCAAATCAGGGGTTTGGCCAGAATTCGGGTCTCGGCCTTTCGATTTCGCGGCAGATCGTCGAGGCGCATCGTGGCCGGATCTGGGCGACGAATTGTCCGATGGAGACGGCGCGCGTCCAGGCGCACGTATCCGCGACGGTTGGGGAGGATGAGCCGCTCCGCCATGGCGCTGGCGCCCGCTTCGTCGTCGAATTGCCGGCCCTCGCCCGGTGAGCGCCGCCAAAAGGCGGCCGGGCGTTCACGCAACCGCCGTCGTCTTCGGGGAGTTCGGCGTCATCATCCTTGGACCTTCGGGCTCCGGCAAGAGCGCGCTGGCGCTCGCGCTTCTTGCGCGTGCGCGCGCTTCCGGCGTCTATGGCGCGCTGATCGGCGATGACAGGGTCTGGCTCGAGACGCAGCCTGGACGCCTGATTGCGCAGGGCGTCAAGCATATGGCGGGTCTGATCGAACGGCGCTCCGCCGGTATCGTAACGGCGCCCTTCGAGCCCGCGGCGGTCGTCCGGCTCGCGGTCGAACTCTGCGATTCCCAATCCCTGTTGCGATTTCCGAAGACGCCGGACCTCTGGACAGAGCAAGGGATCGCGACGCCGCGCCTTGCGCTCGATCGCGGCGGGAGCGCCGCCGACAATGCCCTGGCCGTCGAGGAACGGCTTCGGTCCATGGCTCAGGCAGGGGGCTGAGAATGAATTTCGCTTGAACATTGCGCCGCACTGCACAAAAATGCGAAACTTGTCGCCTCGCTACCGGCCAGATCGCCGCCGAAAGCATCATCGACGCGGGCAACATCGACCGGTTGACGGATGGATTTTTGATGATTGGAATGGTCCTCGTGACCCACGGCGAGCTCGCGACGGGATTTCGGGCGGCGCTGGAGCATGTCGTGGGTGCGCAGCCTCAGCTCGAGACAATCACGATTGGGCCAGAGGACGACATGGAGCAGCGACGTTCCGATATCCTCCAGGCTGCGTCGCGCGTTCAGGACGGCGCCGGCGTCGTCATCCTCACGGACATGTTTGGAGGCACGCCGTCGAACCTTGCAATCTCGGTCATGGACGGCGGGCGTATCGAAGTGATCTGCGGCATGAACCTGCCCATGCTGATCAAGCTCGCCACCATGCGCGAGACTGCTGACCTCGATCATGCGGTGACCGAGGCGCGCGAGGCGGGTCGCAAATACATCACCGTCGCCAGCAAAGTACTCGCCGGCAAATGACCGCGTCGCCTCCGGACGAGGATTGTCCGCCCCCTCCGGAATTCGAAGGCGCGCTCTGGCGCGAGATGAAGATTGTCAACCGGAAGGGGCTGCACGCGCGCGCCACCGCGAAATTCGTCCAATGCGTCGACCGGTTCGCTGCGGACGTCAAGGTCACCCGCTGCGGCGAGACGGTCGGGGGCGATTCCATCATGGGAATTCTGACGCTTGGCGCAGGCGTCGGCTCGACCATAGTGGTCCACGCCATCGGGGCGGACGCAAGCGAGGCGCTTGACGCCCTCGCCGAACTCGTCGCGAACAGGTTCGGCGAAGAGGAATAGTCGCCTACATTCGAAAATCTTCGCCCAGGTAGAAGCGCCGCACGTCGGGGTGCGCGATAATCGCGTCCGGCGGCCCCTCGGTGAGCACATGACCACTGTGGATGATATAGGCGCGATCGATGAGACCGAGGGTCTCGCGGACATTGTGGTCCGTAATAAGCACGCCGATGCCGCGGCTCTTGAGATGCCGGACGAGATCCTGAATGTCGCCGACCGCGATCGGATCGATGCCGGCGAAGGGCTCGTCCAGCAGCATGAATGACGGCTTGCCGGCGAGCGCGCGCGCAATTTCGCAACGCCGACGCTCGCCTCCCGATAGCGCGATCGACGGCGTCTTGCGGAGACGCGCGATGTCAAATTCCTCGAGCAGCGATTCGAGCGTCTCCTCGCGCGCGCGCCGGTCAGGCTCGTTGACCTCAAGCACCGCGCGGATGTTGTTCTCCACATTGAGACCTCGGAAGATCGAGGCCTCCTGCGGCAGGTAGCCGACGCCGAGCCGGGCCCGCTGGAACATGGGCAGGCCGGTGACATCGTGTCCGTCAAGCTCGATCCGACCCTTATCGGGTTTGACGAGCCCGGTGATCATATAGAAGACGGTGGTCTTGCCCGCGCCATTCGGCCCGAGTAGCCCAACCGCCTCGCCCCGCCGCACCGAAATGCTCACGTCCTGGACCACCATGCGGCCACGGTAGCCCTTGCCGAGATTGTGGACAGCAAGCACGCCCTCGCCGGTAGACGGGGCATTGGCGGAACGGGCCTCGCGGCCGAACCATTTGCGCTTCGCCGGCGCGTCCACGATGCGGTCGCTGACGAGGTCGTCACTCATCGGCGCGGCCGAGGGACGGAAGGAGCAGCGCCAGGGTCCGCGACAAGCTCAGACCCTCACTTGGACTTGGCTTCGCCGGCGTGGCGGCGTGCGCCGCGGTTCGTTCCCCGAATTGGGGGTGAACTGACCGTGCACGCGTCCCGCCTTGCCGCCGCTCGTCTCGACGATCGCCTGGCCCGACTTGAGATCGTAAGTCAGCTTGTCACCCTTGGTGACGTTCGGACCGTCGCTCAGCGTCACGTGGCCAATCAAATAGACCTTATCGTGCTCCTTGTCGTAGAGGCCCGAATCACCGGTCGCCACCTGCGTCTTGGAAACGACCGTGACCGGCCCTGCCGCCTCGAGCCGCCTTATGCCGGAATTCTGCGAGGGCCCCTGCGTGGCGTCGGACGCGGCCTTGGGCTCTGACGGATTGGCCTCGGCCGTCTTGACTTCAGCCGTCTTGCCGTCGGCGCCCTTGCCCTCGGGCGACTGCTCCAGATAGACCGTCATGGTCGAGCAGGTCATCTTCGTGTCGCCCTGCACCACGACCACGCTTCCGGAATAGATCGCCTTTTTCTCCTTGTCGAAATAGACGAGCTTGTCGGCGTCGATCGTGATCGGCTCCTTCGAGCCGGTCCCGGGCAGAATTTGGATGGGGCTCGAAGTGGACGAAGGCTGCGCGGCCTCCTTTGGCTTGGCGGCCGCTTGCGCTGCGTACGAAAACGCGAGCAGAAGCGCCGTGGCGACGACAGAGCCCCTCGTTAGCCCCCTCATGGGTTATTTCCCTTTGCATCTTCTCCGGCGGAATTGGGGACGACGGTCGTCCTTACATGCCCGTCGAAAATAAGTTCCTGACCATTGTTGCGGGCCAAAGCCCGGTCGGCATGTATGACGGTGCCGTCCCCGGCGTGTATCTCGACCGGATCGGCGCTTTGGTAGATTCCGCTCTTAAAATCGATCTCTGCGCTTCGCAACCGGATGTCGAACCGGGAGTTGCCGATCCGGATGTTGTTCGCCAGCCGCATATTCTCGGCTAAAGTATCATAAATGCCGGTGTCTGCTGTGATGTGAGTCATCTCGCCGCCGGCCATCCCGATGTCGCCGATCAGCCCGTGGAGTTCGACCCGCGTTGGCTTCTTGACGTCCTGCACCGCCTCTTTGGCCGTTAAGGAATAGGGCTGCCCGTCGCCGCGGTAGCCGGTAAGTTTCGGGCGCACGATGGTCACTTTCGTGCCGTTCAAGCCCACCGAGGAAAAGCTGAGCGGGCCGAACTTGGCCGCGAACGGATTGAAAATCGCGATCGCCACCATCGCGGCGACGACCGCGAGAGCGCCCCCCAGGATCGCCTTGCGTAGAAAGCGAATACGGCCCGAGCGCCGACGAGCCTTCGCGAAGTCGCCGGAACGGTCCCTTGGTTCTGCCACGCCGACGTCGCGTCGCATGCTGTCGAATTGCGAGGCCATGGTCTCGCTCTGGAAGTCCGTGGAAAAGTTTTGCACTATCATGGGCCGCGTAAGAAACCGAATTGCATGGCGAAGTTAGGACCTGGGCGCCGTCTTTTGTAGGGGGCGGGAGCGCCGAAGCCTCGGGCGAACGGTACACGAACGGTCCAGGGCCAGGAATCCCGGTTAACGTGAGAATTGTCCGAGTGCGGCTTTTCGGTTTTGGCTGTCCCGGTCTTGCGTGGCCGGCCGCCGCGATCAGCGGCTCCAAACGCTCCCCCTGCGCGTCGGTCAAAAATCGTTGGGAAGCAGGCGCGTCTCGGCGGGAAAGCGGCGCTGGCCTCGGTTAGGGAGCGCATGATGTGTCCGGCCCCAGGGGCCGATTCCAAAAAGCCAAACAATTCCTTCTGATTTTCAGACGAGAGCGGTATCATGCGGGATCGCCGTCAAGCCGGAAACCGCCAAAATGCGCGAAATCATCGGAGCCGCCGCCCATCCCGTGAGGACAGGTGGCCATCTTTTTGCCATCATGCGGACATCCCAAGGCCATCGATCGGGCCTGCGCCGGAAGGAAATGTCAGCGCAAGTCCTTGAAAAGTCCCGATTCGCGGAAGGAAACGGCACGATTTTCGCGCGATTTTCCGCTGCGAATTGCCCGAAAACGCTTCGTTTCGTGCGAAAAACAATGAAAATGGACGCGGAATCTGGCCAGAAACGCGTCAAAGCGCATGCCGCCTTTCACGCCGGCGCCCCCGTCGGGGCGCTGGGAGCGGCTCGACCCAAGCCGATCTCGCGACACATTGTGGAATCGGGGCGCTCGAGATCGAATCCGGTCAGGGCCGCAAATTCCGCGAAACCCTCCCGCTTTGACAGCTATGGATGGTGTCGGTCAGGATCACGGCGTCGTCCGGGCCGCGGAGCTCCCGAACGCAAGGCGACCTCGCGTATTCCCCATGCCGACAGGATGGGGCGAGGGCGCCGGATTCAATCGAATGTCTTCGGTCGCGGGAGTTCGATTTAAGCGCATGCACGCTGTTGCAGTCGCCCAATTGGTGATCCTGATCGGCATCGCGAATGGCGCGCCCGTTATCGCAAAGCTCGCCCTCGGAGAGCGTCTCTCCCGCCCGCTGGACGGGAATGTGCAATTCTTCGATGGACGTCCGCTTTTCGGCTCGTCGAAAACGATCCGGGGACTGGCCGCATCCATTCTCGGAACGGCGGCCTGCGCTCCGCTTTTGGGGGTCCCATTCCAGGTCGGGCTTCTTGTGGGCGTGACGGCAATGTTTGGGGATCTGTGCTCAAGCTTCTTGAAGCGACGGCTTGGCCTCGCGCCAAGCAGCAGGGCTACCGGTCTTGATCAAATTCCAGAATCGCTTTTCCCGCTGCTTGCGTGCCGGACGTTATTCTCGCTTACCCTTGCGGATATCGTCATCGGCTCAGCGGTCTTTTTTGCCGGAGGGCTTCTTCTTTCTTATGCGCTCTTCAAGTTACACATTCGGGATCGCCCGTACTGATCAGATCCTGCGCGTTGCTGGAGGAGAGCCGGTGAAGCGTGATCTCGGGCAAGCAGTTAAACCGGACGGAAACGATACATGTCCCCGCTCCTACTGAAGTATAACCGAGCATATTGTGGTATTTCCAGCTTCCTGAGCCCATTGATCTCGGCAATGTGGAATCAAGGGTGATTGGGATCGAGCCAGGCAGGCAAATTTGCCCTCCATGGGTATGGCCGCTCAATATAAGGTCAAAGCCTGCATAGGCAGCCTGCCGGTATATTTCCGGAGTGTGAGAAAGTAAAATTGAAATTGCATCGTCCGGGATATCGGACGCAGCTTTTTCAATATTGTCAACTCTGTAAAAATGAGCATCATCAATGCCCGCCAGATATATGCTGTCGTCTCCGCGAACAATTTTTTCGCATTCGTTCAATAGAACCCTGAAACCCAATCCTTTCGAGTTCTGGAGCCATGAGAATAGTGTCATGATTGCCGAGGACGGCATAGAGCGGCCCTCGCAGATGCGGCCGCAATCGTCGCAACCCCTCAAGCGCGGGCTCATAAGGCCCAAAGGTGGCCCCGCGAAAATCTCCGGTAAGCACACAGAGGTCATAGTCGAGTTCGGGAAGCATCTCTGCGAGGCGTCGCATCGCGCCTTCGCTCATATCCACGTGCAGGTCGCTTAGGTGCAGGATCGTGAAATTCTCGAAGGAGCGCGGCAGAGTCTGGCAAGACGACCGGATTGCGCTTGACCTGAATGCGCTCGGCGTTTTGTCGGCCACGCCAGTAAAGCCCCGACAGCTTGAGAATGTTCTTTATGAGCGAATGGATCGAATACCAATTCTCGATGTGGAAGAAATTGAGCCCCTGCCCGAAAATCTGAGCCTCATGGTCTTTCTCGATTCCCAGACGCTGCCTTGCGTGCAGGCGCCCGAGCCGGCGCTCCAATTCGAGGACAATTGCAGCTTCTTCCATATCGGCGCGCCGTCGACTTTCGAAATCTCTGGCCCGTCCCGGGCTTCGGCGCAACAGATAAACTTTCCAAGCCGGCGGCTGGCCCAGGCTCGGCTGCCGTGAGCGCAGAGAGCGGCAAGTCGGTCTGCAGCCGAGCGCTTCTCACTACGTCGACCTTGAAGCGCGGGTCGGGAAGGATCACCCGCCGCGGTTGGTTTTTCAGAATAAGGCCGGCAAGGAGCCGATCGCCGGAGCCCTGCAAGATGTTCGGGGTTGAGCGAAATGTCTGAAACACCGCAGTCATTTGTCGGCGCGAACAGGGATCGGAAGGCTGGTTAATACAATCAGACAGTGAATCAAGTTGTATTTTGAATTTATACTAATGTAGTCCCAATTTAATTAAAGCAAGCCAATGTTGACAGGCAGCACTCCCGTAGGTTTCATTGACATCTGTTAAAATATTTGCAATCTTTGCATTGCGGTAATCTGCTCCACTCGTGTAATCGTTGTAAACATATTCAACTCGGGGGTTTGCCATGAACAAAGTTTTCAAAATTCAAATCGCTGCTTCAGTATTGGCAGTGATGGCTCTAGGCGCTCAGGCCAACGCGGCCATCCTGGTGCTATCAGGGCCTGGCTACTCAGCCAATCTGATCTGGAACAACGACGGAACGGTGAGCTTGACATCCGCTCCCGGCGTCGATTACACGGCCGTTCAGCAGCAGGATAAGCTCTGGAGCAACTTTACCAGTGGTTCCAGCCTTCCGGCCGGTGCGGACATGGTGTTGAGCTTCGCGAGTGCTGGTGGATCGGATCACCACACGGCTACGTTTGACTACGCTTTCGGGGCGACCGGCGGCACCTTCGCCTGGGGCTATGACCTCACCGTGCTCCCCAGCAGTAATTTTGTTTTGGACAACGTATCGTCTGACATTCTCCAGACTGCCGGTAGCGCTAGTCTGGTTAAAGCGCTGGTGGACAACAACTCCAACCCGTACAGCATCGCTTTTACGCAGTTCGGCGCTAACCTCCAAATCGGCAACACTATGGCAACCTTCCTGCCAGGCGTAACCTCGCTGTCGGTGCGGGAGGCGGTGACGGTTAACCCGGGTGGGTCCGACGTCACCGGCGTCTCGAACAGCTTTGTGGAAACCGCTGTCCCCGAGCCCGCGACCTGGCTCATGATGGCGCTTGGCTTTGCTGGGCTCGGCTTTGCCGGGCATCGCCGAGTAAAGGCGGGCTTCACGTCGTTCGCCGCTTAGTCGGGTAAGCCACGGCCTCCCTATAATGGGAGGCCGATCTGGCGACCGTCGATGAAAGCGATCCTGGCTTGAACCGGCGATCGACCTTCGCCTGGGCAAGATAAATCGACGCCTTGCGCAAGGTCTCTCAAGAAGAGGCCTTGTGCAGGGCGCATTGGCTTGCCGCGGTTCCCGGTTCTCCTGGGTCAAGGCCCACCGGTTTGTCGTCCGGCCTGCCATTGCTCCCCCTCTCAAGGTACGGAGCCTCCCGCAAACCCGAAGGGGTTCAGAGCTTTACACCCGAGGACGGGCGGGTCCATCATGCTCATGGATCGACGGACAAGGGAGGGAGCGCGGATGCGACGTTCGGTGGCTATCTCGGCGATCTTTGGCGCAGTCGCCTCGATGACAATGATCGCGCAGGACGCGTTTGCGCAGCATCCCAAAGGCATCGTGATCTGCCTCGCCGCCTGCTCGAAATCGGACAAGGGTTGCCAGGACCAGTGCCTGCCGCGCGGATTGTCGAGCGGCGCAAAGGCCTGCGTCGAGACCTGTCGTCAGCGAGCCGCGGAACCGGATCTCGTCGTTGAAATGACGCGATGCGTCAGCTCTTGCCTGGGCGCCCCGACGCAATAGCCAAACCTTGGCCTTTGCGACCGAGCAGGCGGGAACCGTCCGGCTTCGCGGACCCTCAAAGAGCCCTCGGAGCGCGGGCAAGGATCATGGCTGGGTCGGATAAGCGCTCACAAATGCGTTGCGATTCGGCATTCTCACTTTTGGAAGCGAGGTCGCATCGAGGGTCGCGTCCGCCGGCAGAATACCGTTGAGGAAGAGGACATAGGCGCAAACCGCATAGGTTTCCGAGGCCGACAGCGATTGCGGGGCATTGAAAGGCATGGCGCGCCGAACGAAATCATAGAGCGTCGTCGCATACGGCCAGAAACTGCCGACTGTCTTGACCGGCTTGGCTGTCCCGATCGTGCCCATTCCTCCCGCAAGCCGATCCATCGGTTTTCCCTGGCCATGATCCCCATGGCAGGCGGCGCAACGACTCTGATAGATCGCCTGACCTTCGCTCACACTCCCCTGGCCAGCCGGAAGTCCCGCTCCGTCAGGGCTGACGTCGATGTTCCATTGCGCGATCTCAGCCGGCGCTGCGGTCCGGCCGAGACCATAGTCCTCTCCGGCCATAGCCGCCGGCATAGCGAAGACGATGGCTGCGGAGACGACCGCCGATACGAATCTAGCCGCCATTGGTGACTCCGCCATCCTCGGCCACAAGCCAACGCTGCATGCCGTTATAGTGATAGTAGGAACGGGAATCCCGCTGCTTGAGCAAATCTTCGCGACTGGGCTGCACATAGCCCGTTTCGTCCGTGGCGCGGCTCGTCAGGGTCGCAGGCTGACCATTCCAACGCCAGGGCGCGCGGAAGCGGGTCAGACACTTCGGCAGAACCGGATCCTGGAGCGCGGCTGCGATCCAGGTCTCCCCGCCATCGGGGCTGACGTCGACTTTCGAGATTCGTCCTCGCCCGGACCACGCCAGCCCCGATATCTCATAGAACCCATGGCCCGGAAGGGTTCGTCCGCCAGACGGCGAGGTGATGACGGATTTCGCCTCCATCACAAAATTGAACTGCCGCACCGTTCCGTCCGGCATCAACCAACTGTATTTCGAAGTCTCTTCCCGGGTCTGCCACGGCTCAGCGCCGAACTTGAGACGGCGCAGCCACTTGACGTTCGTATTGCCTTCAAAGCCGGGCAGGAGCAGTCGAAGCGGATAGCCCTGCTCGGGCCGCAGTTTTTCGCCATTCTGGGCGTAGACGAGCATCGCGTCGTCATAGACCTTCTCGATTGGAATGCTGCGCGTCATGGCGCAGGCATCGCCGCCCTCCGCGAGCATCCAGCGCGCTTCAGGCTTCACGCCGACTTCTTCGAGCGCCGTCTTCAGGAGGACTCCTGTCCACTCGCTGCAACTGAGAAGCCCATGCGTGTCCTGAACCGTGTACTTCGCGTTGGGCTTGCCCCAGTTCTGCGTGTTGCCGGAGCATTCGAGAAAGCATATCCGCGACACCGATGGAAAGCGCATGATGTCAGCGACGCTGAAGATCATCGGGCGTTCGACCGCGCCGTGGATGATGAGCCGATGCTCCGCCGGATCGATTGTCGGGACGCCGGAGTGGTGCCGTTCGTAATGCAGTCCGCTCGGCGTGATGATGCCGTCGAGATCCTGCAAAGGCGTCAGACTGGCGGCGGCTTGGCGGGTCGGATATGGGGAACCGCCGGTACGGTCGCGGCGGACCACGTTCGCTTCGAACCGAGAGGGCAGCCCATACGGAGGGCTCATCACGTCCGCGCCGAGAGCCGTTTCTCGACCGAGCTTTTCGACCGGAGCGTCCTTGGCTTCCGTCGCCAGCGCCGGGGCCGGCTTCATCGCGGCGCCTGCAGCGAGCCCGGCCGCGAGACCCATCGCATCCCGGCGATTGATCGCTTTGGAAGCCTGCATGACCGACGGCCGCCGTCGTTCCCCCATCGCTTCCTCCGATAAAGCGGCCCTTCCGTCCCCTTCCCGCATGGGAAGAGTTGCGCCGGCCGGGATGATCCTGGTGGCCGCCCGCGTCAAAATCGGGGCAGCGAACCGGCCGGGCCTTGCGCCGTCAACTTAGCCTCAAACGGATCGGCAATTCAACGCGAGTCGCAACGCCGCGTCGGTCCGGCGAGAGTTATGCTGTGACCGAATGATCTGACGCCATCCCCACGACGGCGTCGAGCGGCGCTAAACGTCCTGTCCCGGTCCGGCCTCGCGCAGCACCGGCTCGTCGACGCTCATGGCGTTCCCGCGCCAGACAAAATTCTCCCGCGACCAGCCGCGTAGCCAAACAAAGGGGAGCATCACGTCCCGGACCATCCAGGCGAAGGGACTGCGCCAGGTGAACGGCCAGCCAGCGATCAGCGCCAGGAAGGCTTCGAGGGCGTACCAGAAGATGGCGGCGAGCGCCGCGTTCGTCCAGCCGCCGACGCCATAAGTTTCGCCCACGACCGCCGCCGCGACAATCATGACGAGGCTCGTCGTCAAGATCTCGGGCAGGAAATGCAGCGGAAAAGTCGCCCGGCGCAGGCGCGCCCATCGCGCCTGCCGCGACCACACGTCCCTCAACGAACGGACCCCCAGCGGCTGCTCGAACGGTCCGTTGACGAGATGCGCATCCAGCCCTTGGCGATGGATGAGTTTCGTTGTCGCCGCGTCCTCGGCGATCTCGCCGCCGAGCGCCTCGATCCCGCCGCCCTTCTCGATGATTTCGCTGCGCATCAGCATCGTTTTGCCCTGAGCGAAGCCGAAGCCTGCCGCCTCCGCCGCATATTGCCAGCGCGCCTCGTAAGTGTTGAGGAAACCCGCCTCGACCTCGGCGCCGAAGGATCCGGCTCGCGATCCGATCGGCGGGGAACAGACAATGCCCGTCCCCGGAATCCAGCGTGCGAGGAGGCGCTGAATATAGTCCGGCGGCATCAGCACGTTGGAATCAGCCATGATGATCCAATCGTGCCTGGCCGCCTTCCAGCCCTTGACGACATTGTTGAGCTTGGGATTGGCGCTGACCCTGTCGTCGCCGATCAGGAGCCGCGCCGGGCGCTCCGGGTGGGCGGCGATGGCGGCCTGAACCAGCGGCGCGATCGGATCGTCCGCGTCAGCGAGGCAGAAAAGGACTTCGTAATCGGGATAATCGAGCGAGAAGACCAGGCGCAAAGTCTCGCGGCTGTAGGTCTCGATTCCGCGAAGCGGCTGGACAATCGAGACCGGCGGCGCGTCCTTTGGGACGGGCGTAAGGCCCGACGGCCGCGCGCATCGCCGGCTGGCCAGCGCGACGCTGAGGGCGTGGATGCCCCCGCTTGCAATGCAAATGCCGGCGGCGAAAGCGCTTATTGTCATTATCGCATTGTACTCATTTCCCAATTCGGCGCCACCGATATTGCTGAAACTAAACGACGCTTCTATGAAGGGCGATGCCTTCCTCTCCGATTGTCCGCTTCGCCCCGTCGCCGACGGGGCGCATTCACATCGGCAATGCGCGCACCGCGCTATTGAACTGGCTCTACGCCTGTCGCAGCGGCGGGACTTTCATCTTGCGCTTCGACGATACCGATCTCGAACGCTCCCGCGAGGAATATGCCCGCTCGATTGAAGAAGACCTTGCCTGGCTGGGCGTTCGCCCGGACCTCGTGCGGCGACAGTCGGAGCGTCTGGCTGCCTATGACGAGGCCTTCGAAAGGCTGAAGGCGATCGGGCGCGTCTACCCGGCCTACGAGACGACGGAGGAACTGGACCGCCGCCGCAAGCGCCAGCAGGCGCTCGGCCGGCCGCCGATCTATGACCGCGCGGCGCTCAAACTGACCGACGCCGATCGCGCCGCCTTTGAAGCCGCCGGACGCAAGCCGCATTGGCGGTTCCGGCTGGCGGAACGGGTCGTTCAATGGAACGACATGGCGCGGGGCGAAAGCCATATCGACTGCGCCTCGATCTCGGACCCCGTACTGCGCCGCGAGGACGGCAGCTATCTTTACACGCTGCCCTCGGTTGTCGATGACATCGACTTCGGCGTGACGCATGTCATTCGCGGCGAAGACCACGTCACTAACACCGCCGTTCAGATCCAGCTATTCGAGGCGCTGGGCGGGGCCGTCCCAAGCTTTGGCCACCACAATCTGCTCACGGATGCGGGCGGCGAAGGTCTCTCCAAGCGCACTGGCTCGCTCTCGATCGCGTCGCTCCGGGAGCGTGGAGTCGAGCCGCTGGCGGTCGCAGCGCTTGCGGTGCTCGTTGGCTCGGCGCAGGCCGTGCGGCCAGTCGGCTCGCTCGACGAGCTTGCGGAACTCGTCGATCTTTCCCACCTCTCGCACGGCGCCGCGCGCTTCGATGAAGCCGAGCTTGACGCCCTTTCGGCCCGTACGCTGCATGGCATGACCTATACTGACGTCGCAGCAAGACTCGCGGCGCTCGGTCTGACAGGTCCGCGCGCCGAAGCCTTGTGGCTGGCCGTGCGAGGCAATCTTGTGCGCTTGTCCGATGTCCTCGTCTGGCGTGAGGTCACGGACGGCGACATCGCGCCAGTCGCAGAAGATCCGGATTATCTGAAACTGGCTGCGTCCCTCTTGCCGGACGGGGATTGGGGCCCGACGACCTGGGGCGCGTGGACGAAAGCGCTCAAGGAAAGCACCGGCCGCAAGGGCCGCGATCTTTTCCACCCGCTGCGCCTGGCGCTCACAGGGCGCGAAGCGGGACCGGAAATGGCAGCCCTGCTGCCGCTGATCGGCCGCGCTAAGGCGTTGGCCCGACTATCCGCACCTTCCGGTTGACGCCGTCTGGCCCCTTCTCGGTGACGACCCGTCCCTGATTGGGGCCAAAGTTCGCGCCAGTCTGCGCGTCGCCGGCGCCGATGCCGGAAGCCTCGCGGCTGACGGCCGCCGCGGCCGCGCTGAGCGCGGTGTCGGTCCCGTTCGCGTCGAGGCTTTGGCCCGGCGCGAGACTGGATTGCGCGTCGGTTGCTCCGTTCTGCGCGGTCGCATTGGCGTCCGGCGTCGCCGGGCCGGCCTTGGCGTTCTTGCCCTTCGCCTTCGGGTCCGTCTTCGCAATGATGGGGCGGGCCATCTCGGCCGATTTCTCCGGAGTCACGAGGATATCATGCGCCTCGTGGCCGTATTTGGTCTCGGCGCCGGCAAGCGCCTGAGCCCAGCTTTCGCCCTTGCGTCGGCAGGAGCAGCTCGCATCGTAGGTTTTCTGGAAGTTCAGCGCGTTTGGCAGATTGACGTAAGGCTCGCCGCCTGCCGACATGGCTTCGTTGATCGTGCCGCCGAAGGGGAAGGAGTAGAGCGCGACGTCGGTGTTCGGGCATAGCGAGCGGCAGACATCCTCGAGGGTGTCGGCGCGGCTGCCGGCGCCGGAATAGGAGACCGGGAAGAAGCTGCCGTCGCACGTCTTGACGCAGACAGCATAAGAGCCCGCACGCGCGTTGACGCCCTCCCCCTTCTGCTGCTCGATAGAGTTGTCGAGCATTTGCTGCTGCTGATCGGGCGGGATCGACGACGGGTCGACCGGCTCGTAGGTTTGCTGTCTGCCGCCCCCGAACAGAGCCTCGAAGATGTTTCCGGGCTGCCGGGGCGCGCCTGCGCATTGGGCATTGTAGCGCGCGATAAGGTCAGCGCGGCCACCGGCTCCCCCTGCGCTCGCCTCAAGGGAAGAGACACTCGCTCGCAGCCGCGCGATCTGGCCCTTGATCTGTCCGCACTGGGGCGGCGGATCTGAGCCGAAGAACAGGAACTTCTGATTATCGCAGCCGATCGAATGCGCGTAGGCGGAGACTTGGGCCAGTTGCGCGCGCTGCCGGTCGAGCGCGGCCTGGGCGGGTCCACCGCCACGCGGCGCCGACGCGATGGCCTGCTGCAAGCGGGCGCATTCGGCGCTCTGCGCGAACGCCGTCTCGCTGGAGACCTCGACGCCGAGGGCGACCGCGGCCGCCAAAAAAGCGCCGATCGCCAGACGGTTACGCTTGCCGAACCTCATGCCGCCTCATTGTCGCCCCGGGGGCGGCGTGCTCAAGGCGCGCGCCCGGAATTCATATCAGTCGCAGGGGCTTAGAGTTCTCAAATCGCGGCGTGAGCGTGGCGCCGGCCCTGCCGGCAGCCTTTTAGCGGCTTCCGGCCTTACGCGCCATATCCGATGGGCGGGCGCGCCACTCCTCAGGCCTCCGGCCGCCAAGGGACACGAGTTCGACGGCCGGTCATCGGGCGTGAGCCGCGCGCTGGCGAACGCCTCGGAAAGGCGTGTGACCTCGGCACGCTCGTCCAGTTCCCGCTCGTCGAACAGGATGTCGATGATCTCGACTCCCCGCCCGCCGATCGCCAGCCGGAAGAAGGCGGCGACCATCGCGTATCGGAATTCGAGATCGATCACGACGACGGGCGTCGCATCCCAGGGCGCGCGATAGCTCGCGGAGAGAGTAGCGAAGGGCGCCGCTCTTCAAGAATAGTTCGGTGGAGGAATTGACGATGTCCGCGATATTGGCCGCCTGGTCATTGCGGATCAGGAGGATCAATTCCGAAGCGTCGATGAGACGCAGTTCACTGATCCGCTCCTTGGTCGCTGAGCCGCGCCAGGCAGCTGGGTCCTAAAATGCCAGGGCTCACTGTCGTCGCTGGGCCCATCCTGATTTCCTCTGCTGGATCAGGCGCACGATTTCCGCGACCGCGCGGTAGAACTCGGCGGGGATCGGCCGCTCGACCTCGACCGCTGCATAAAGCGAACGGGCGAGCGGCTTGTCCTCGATAACCGGAATGTCATGCGCCGCCGCGATTGCGCGAAATCTTGAGCGCAATAAGGTCGGCGCCCTTGGCCACTACAATCGGGGCGCGATCCTCCCCGCGGACATAGCGCATGGCGACGGCGTAGTGTGTTGGATTCACGACGACCATGGTGGCGTGAGGGACCGCAGAAAGCATGCGCTTGCGCGAGCGGTCGAGCCGCAGCGAGCGGAGCCGCGTCTTGATCAGCCGATCGCCCTCGGCCTGACGCAGCTCCTCCTTGAGCTCGCGCCTGCTCATCCTCTGATCGCGCCGCCAGAGGATCTGCGACCAGACAAGGTCGGCTGCGGCGACGACGAGCGCCGCCACCATCACAGCGGCCAACGTTTTGATGGCGAGATCCAGAATGCGCTCCGGAAGAGCGCCGGGATCGTCCTCCATAGCCGTGAGAAGCACGGCCCTTTGGCCGAACAGCATCATTCCCGCGACAAGGCCAACGGCGGTCAGCTTGATGAGGCTTTTGAGATATTCGACGGCGCCACGGATGCCGAACAGACGCTTGAACCCGTTGCGCGGCGAGATGCGCGACGGATCGGGCATGATTCGTTCTGGCACGATACGCGGCGCCGCCTGCGCTACCGACGCCACGACTCCGGCCAAGGTCAAAAGAACGATGACCGGCCATAGGAACCCCACGGCCGCGCCGACCACTGTGCCCCCGAGGATGAGAACGTCCGTGCCCCGCTCGATGCGCCAGCCGGCTGGATCGTCGATAATGCCGATCAGTCCCGCGAACAGGGCCTGTGCGCGCGCGGGGAGGATGAACACGAGAGCGACAAGCGTCGCAGATAGAGAGGCGAACAACGGCGCCTCGCGCGAGAAGGCGATCTGTCCTCGCTCGATCGCGTCGTGAAGCCGCTTCTCGGTCGGCTCCTCGCTCTTGTCGTCCCGGTCTTCGGCGTCGCTCATTCAGGGTCGCATTCACGCAGCTTCCTCGACGGGCGGGAGGCCGAGCTCGATCTCGTTGCGCGCCGCCATGCCAAGCACGATCTCGGCGATGGCCTTGCGCGCTTTCGCGATCTCGCGCGGCGACGCGCCTGCGCCGGACGCAAGCTCGCCCTCGACCAGCCGACGCCCCCGCGAGGGCATCGAGGAGAGCACCGTATTGCGGAAGTCGGCGTCGGACCCGCGCAAGGCCATCACGACGACGTCGATCGAGGCTCGGTCGAACAGGAGCGCGCGTGCCCGCTCGCTGAGCTTCGGCAGGTCGGTGAAGCTGAAGAGCATGGCCTTGAGCGCTGCCGCATCCTTCGGACGGGCTTCGCCGATCGCACGCATGACGTCCTCGGCCTCCTCCGGCTCGAGGTTGTTGATGATGCTCGCGATGCGCGAACGGCCTTCCAGGCTTGGAACCGGCTTTCCGGCGTCCTTGAGAGACGCGCGCAGAGCTTCCTCGACGAGCTTCGCAGCGAGCGGGGTAAGGACGTGCGGCGAGACGAGTCCGCAAAGCGCCGCATTGCGACGCTCACGTGGCAGCGCGCTCACGATCTTTGCCGCTAGCGGCGGGTCTAGCCGCGAGAGAAGATAGGTCGCGGTCGCCGGCCGTTCGGCGGTCAGGAAAGCGATGATCGCGCTTTCCGGTGCGCGCGCAAGCGCCTCCCAGACGTCGATCTCGCCGGTCTCGCCAAGGGCGGAATCGAGCAGTTGGTCTACCTCCGCCGAGGGGAGCGCTTCGCCCAGCAGAAGGCGCGCCTGGCCTGCATCGCCGGTGAGATGGTCGCCTGCAGCGAAGTCTTCGGCGAATTCCTCGACCAACCGGTCGAGAGTCGAGGGCGCGACCGCCCCAAGCGCGGCTGCGGCGCGGGCGAGCGTCCGCAAGTCTGGCTGATCAAGATACTTCACGAGACGCGCAGCCAGCGGATGGCCCATCACCAGAAGGAGAGCCGCGGCCTTCTCCGGGCCATTGAGCGTTCTTTCGCTGCCCAGCGCTGGCTTGGACATACTCGCGCTCCCTCAGGCCGCCTGCTCCAGCCCAGCGTCGGCTACGATTTCGAGCAGCGATACGCCGAAGCGCTGGGTCGCCTCGTCCACCACCACGATCTCGCCGCGCGCTACGACCTTGCCATTGACGACGACGTCGACCGGATCGCCGACGCGCTGGTCGAGCGAGACCACCGCGCCACGTTGGAGCTTCATGAGACTTGCGACCGGCATCGAGGTCGAGCCGAGGACGACCTGGACAATCACCGGAATCGATAAAATCGTGCTGAGGTTCGGCGCGATGGGGCCGGTGGCGGACGAGGCGTCCGCGGCAGGCTCGGAGACTTTAGGCTGTTCAGCGGTATTGGGGGTTTCATCCATCAGGTGGAGCCTCATTCTGGGAAGGAAAGGCGTCGAGGGCCGAAACTGGAGGCATCGATCACGGCCCCTGCCCTATCAGCGATCGGCGTTTCGAGTTCGAGGCGATAGCGGCCATCTCCCTGGCCGAGCCTGCACAGGAACATGCCGCGCCCGGCGCATTCGAGGCGCACGGCGTTGAAGTTGCTGCTCTGCAGGGAAAGCACGCCACCGACCTGGAGCGAAGCGACATCGCCGAGCGCCATGGAAATGTCTTCAAGCACGGCGGTGATCGGCAGACGCGTCTGTTTGACTTGCGCCTCCATGCGGTGAGACCATCGGCTATCGGCTGGCGGGGACTCGTCCGCTGGCTCGCGTTCCAGCGCCTTGCGGAACGGAAGGAGCAGCCCTTGCGGGATGAGCACGAGACCTTCGCAGGGACCGCCATTCATCGGCAGCGAGAAACGCGCTGCGACTGCCGGCTGATCGCGCCGCCCAAGCGCAAGAGGGTCCGTGATCGTAACGATCTTTTCAAGCGTAAGCGCCAGCGCGCCGAAAGTGGCGAATGCGCTCCCTAGCGCCTCACCGAGCGCTTTCGCGAAAGCCTCGATCAGCGCGGACTCGATCCCCGTGCGCGCCGGTCGTTCCTCATCCAGGACGGCGGCCGCTTCCCCAAAGACCGAGGCCACGATCAGATCGTCGATGCGCTCGTCGAGCACGATCAGGAGACGTCCCGGCGGCTCGGCGCTGGCAAACACCGCCGCAGAGAGGCCAGCGCAGTCGCCGATTGCATGAAAAAGCGTCGTCGCCTGCGGCGGCTCGCCGGCGCCCCGGCCCCGCACTTCGCCGAACAGCGGGCTCAGGGCGCGCGGCGCCTCGCTCATGAAGCGGTCGAGCGCGATCGCTACCCCTGGCAAGCGCTCGGCCGCGCATCCCGAATGTTCGAGCATCGCGCCGCTGAGCTTGCGGGCGGCCTCCGGGTCGGGCGCTGCAGCCGCTTTGGTCATGCAGCCTCCTTGATCGTGTCGGCGCCCGCCGGTCCTGCGGTCGTCTCGCTCTCGACGGTATCAATCGTCGGACGCTCCTGGCTCGGGATCGTCTTTCGCCCGAACTCCACCGCCACCTGCGGCATCGCGCCATTCATGAAGGCGAGCAGGCTCTGCTTGACCAGCGTAAAGAGCCGGAGCTGTTTCTGCCGCACGGCTTTCACCTTCTGCGCGATCGGCGCGATGATCGCATACGAGAGAAAAATGCCGCCAAAGGTGCCGACGAGCGCCGCGCCGATGAGCCCGCCGAGCACTTCCGGCGACTGGTCGAGCGCGCCCATCGCGTGAATGATGCCGAGCACCGCGGCGACGATGCCGAGCGCCGGCAATCCATCGGCGACCGCCTGCAAAGCGTGGACGGGCTTCATCCGGTCATGGGCGAGGGTCTCAATCTCCTCATCCATGAGCGCCTCAATCTCATGTGTCCGAGCGTTGCCGATGATGATGAGACGGCCGTAGTCGCAGATGAACGTCACGAGATCCTTGTTGCTCAGCAGCTTCGGGAAGGCCTTGAAGATTTCGGACTCGGTCGGCGCGTCAAAATGCGCCTCGACCTCGCTGCGAGACTTGGCGCGCAATTCGCGCATGAGCGCATGCAGCGCCGACATGAGGTCGAGGTAGTCGCGCGGCTTGGGAACCTTGTCCAGCACGGCTTCGACGGTCGCTTTGCCGCAGTCCCTGATGACGGTCATCGTGTTGGCGACGATGAATATTCCGAGCGACGAGCCCGCGATGATGACGAATTCATAGGGCTGCACCAAGACTTCGAGGTGGCCGCCGAGCGCGGCATAGCCCCCGAGGATGCATCCGACGGCAATGACGAGGCCAATTCCGAAATTCAAGAACGCCGCTCCCGCTGAACCCTCGGGAGACGATTTGCGGCTCGAGTCTTACGCGAGGCTTTCAGCAGCGAGCAGATTTGCGGCTCTCTGCGATGCCGCTTCCGCAATCAGCCCGACGCAAGCCTCGCACGGTAGGGTCGACGGCGGAGAGGGACCCGCGACGGAATGCAGAACGGACTCTATATCGCGGCATCCGCCCAGGTCGCGCTCGAGCGACGGCTCGAGACGATCGCGGACAATATCGCCAATATGAATACGGTCGGCTTTCGCGCCACTGGCGTCTCGTTTGAATCGGAGCTGAAGCGCGCGGGTGAAGCTCCGGTGGATTACGTATCGTCCGGCCAGGATTTTGTATCCCGCCGCGCCGGCGGCCTGATCAGGACTGGCAATCCACTCGACTTCGCGGTGCAGGGCGAAGGCTGGTTCGGAATCGCGACGCCGAACGGCGTCGCCTATACTCGCGACGGCCGCGCGCGCATCGACGAGACCGGCTCGCTCCGCACTCTGAATGGCGACGCCTTCCTCGACGCTGGCGGCGCGCCGATCATCCTGGACGGAGGCGGCGGCGCGCTCACGGTCTCTTCGGACGGCATGATAAGTCAGAAGGGTAAGCATGTCGGAGCGATCGGCCTCTTCGTCATTGATCCGGCAGCCAATCTCACGCGGACTGAGAACGCCGGCGTCGTGCCCGACAAACCCGCGACGCCGATCCTCGACTTCACCCGCGACGGCGTGATTCAGGGCGCCGTCGAGGGCTCCAACGTCGATCCGGTGCGCGAGATGACGCGACTCATCGAAGTCACGCGCGCCTTCGACGGAGTCGCGGCCGAAACCTCGCAGTCCGAATCTTCGCTCGCAGACGCCATAAGGGCGCTGGGGACATGACCGCAGAGCCTGAGACCACGCTCGATAGGCTTGGACATCGCGTCGCCTGGGGCCTGCGCAATCTGCAAGCCGCGCGGGTGAGCGGTGTCGTGACCGAGGTCGCGACGTCGTATTATCGCGTAGCGGGGCTGTCGCGCTTTCTCAAGCTTGGCCAATGCGTGAGCGTCGACGTCGGCGGCAGGGTCCAGATCGGCGAGGTCGTCAAGATCGATGACTTCTCTGCGACGCTGAAGCCGTTCGATTCGCGCTGCGATGCAGCCATCGGTGTCCGCGCCTATCGCACCGAGACGCTGGCGCTTGCTCCTGATCCTTCCTGGAAAGGCCGGGTGATCGACGCGCTCGGCCGTCCGCTGGACGGGCTCGGCGAGCTCACCTATGGCGATCGGCCGACGCAGCTCGACGCCGATCCACCGGCGCCTCTGAAACGCGCCCGCGTCTCGACGCCCATTCGCACCGGCGTTCGGGTGGTTGATCTCTTCACGCCGCTGTGCCTCGGTCAACGCATCGGAATTTTTGCGGGTTCCGGCGTGGGCAAGTCCTCACTGCTCGCAATGCTGACACGCGCGCCGCAGTTCGACACCGTGGTCATCGCGCTGGTCGGCGAGCGGGGCCGAGAAGTGCGTGAGTTCCTCCACGATACGCTCGGCGACGAGGGTGCACATGCCGTCGCCGTTGTCTCGACGGGAGACGAGAGTCCGATGATGCGTCGTCTTGCGCCCAAGACCGCCATGGCGGTTGCGGAATATTTCCGCGATCAGGGCGATTCCGTTCTGCTCGTCGTCGACTCGGTCACACGTTTCGCTCACGCGGCGCGTGACGTGGCGCTCGCGGCGGGCGAGCCCGCTGTGGCGCGCGGCTATGCGCCGAGCGTTTTCAGCGACTTGCCCCGTCTGCTCGAACGTGCGGGGCCCGGCGAGGAAGGCTCGGGCTCGATAACCGGAATCTTCTCGGTTCTGGTGGACGGCGACGACCACAACGACCCCGTCGCGGACGCCATCCGCGGCGCGCTCGACGGCCACATCGTGCTTGATCGAGTCATCGCGGACGAGGGCCGCTATCCCGCAGTCAACATCCTCTCTTCCGTATCACGCCTCGCCCATCCTGCCTGGACAGTGGAGCAGCGGAAGCTCGTCGCAAATTTGCGCGCGCTGATCTCCCGCTACGAGGAAACGCGCGAGGTGCGCCTCATGGGCGGCTATACCCCAGGCGCAGATCCGGTGCTCGACAAGGCGGTGAAATCCGTGCCGCGCATCTATGAAGCGATGACGCAGCCTTTCGACGCTCCATCCTGCGAAGACCCGTTCATCGATCTCGCCGCCGCGCTGCGCAGCGAATTGAGGCCTGCGGGAGCATGACGCGATGATCATGGGAGCCGACGTGGCGCTGCGCGCCCTAGGCGCGGCTCTGGCGGGCCTCTCGATATCCTTCGCCGCTTATATGATTGCCTATGGCGGCTACAGGGTCCGCGTGAACGGCATGGAGCATCTGGCGATCTTCGCTCAGCCGCGCGGGCCCGTTCCCGCAAAGCTACCGGCGCCGCCAACCGTTGTCCCGCCGCTCGACATGACGGCGACCGGATCCTTCGCCCCTGCGCCCGATCCGCGGCTGAGGCCGCGTCCTGCCGAAGGCATCGCGGCGCGCGCCGACAGGGCGTGGCTTATTATCGACGGTATGATCCGCGTCGCCTCGCCGGGGGACGACGTGCCCCTTCTTGGCCATGTCGCGAAAATAACGCAGCGCGACGGCGGCTGGGCGCTGCTCGACGAAAAGGGGGCGACGCTCATCTTTGTCCCGAAGCAGGCAAACGGGGCGGCCATGTTCTCCAGGAGGATGATTTTCCGTTAGGAGTCTTCGGCTCTGCTGTCTCTATCAAATCCTGACGCAGCCGTCCGTCGTGCGCAGCGAATTTTTGCGGCCGCCGGCTTAGATATCTCGGGAAAGTTCGGACACCTCATATTTTGGGCAGGATCGCCAGCCGTATGCGCCTGTCACAGAAAACCCTTCGAATGAGCATGTTCCGGTTTCAATCCGCTGGCGAGCCCGCCTCGTCTTCCGGGGGTCGCGGCGCGCGATTCCGGTTCTTCTCCATCGACCGCTCCCGCACGCGCTGGCGCACCTCGAAGACTGCCTGCGCGAGCGTTTGCAAGGGCGAAACGAGATTGCTGAGGCGATCCACGCCCGCGACGGCGCGCTCGCCGCGAGTCAGTTCGCGGTCGACCTCCGCCATAGTCTTCGACAGACCGGGATCGTCGTCGTCAAGCCAAACGCCCACAATGCGCGCCCACGCCAATGCGAGCCCCTGGAGCTTGATCGCGCCCGCCGCCCCGCCGTCCGTTTCGATGCCCGCTGCCTCCATCATGAAGCGCATCGAATTCAGAACGACCTGATTCATAGCAAACGCCGCCCCAAGGTCCCGCTTCAGGTAAGCCATCACCTCTCGCAAGCCTTCGCGATAGGGGGCCATTGCTTCAAGGCGGCGCATCAAAATATCGAACAAGCGCTCGCGTGCGCTCTCGTCGGCGAGGTCCTCCGCCTGCTCCGAAAGAACCGCGCGGTCGATCTTCCGCGAAAAGCCTGCAAGCACCGCGCCCTTCGAGGGAAACGCGTCGCGGAAGTCCGCCAGCGAGACCCCCGCCTGGCCGCAGATATCGCGGATTGAGATGTCTTCGAAACGGCGCTCGGCTGCAAGTTGCATCAGCGCCTCGACAATCTTGCCGCGCAGATCGGCGGGCTTCGTCTCATTCCTCGGTTTGGCCGCCATCGCCGACTCTCCCAACTCTTCGAGCAAGGACATAATCTATGGGTGGCAGAGCTTCCAGCCAAGCCGTCCTTAGCCCGCCATCTCGACAGCGCGGTCTCGCGCCGCGGCGCAAGCACGGGCCATCAGATCGTCGAGACCGCCTGGCGCGCAAAGCAGAGCCAGGGCGGCCGCCGTTGTTCCGCCTGGCGAGGTCACGTTCTGGCGAAGGATCGAGGCAGGGGTCTCAGGCTGGCGGCGCATCAGTTCGCCGGCGCCCTCGACCGTGCCACGAGCGAGACTCATCGCCAAATCGGGAGGGAGCCCCAACTTCTCGCCAGCCGCGGCCATTGCTTCGGTAAGAGCAAAAACATAAGCTGGGCCGCTGCCAGAAATTGCCGTCACCGCGTCGATCGCTTCCTCGCCTTCCACCCAGTGGAAGGCGCCGACGACACGGAGAAGATTCTCGCTCCATTGGCGCTGTTCCGACGTCGTCTCAGGACTGGCGAAAGCCGCGCTCACCCCACGCCCGATCGACGCCGGGGTATTGGGCATAGCCCGTACGATGGCCCGGGCGCCCCGCAGACGGGCCCTGAGATTGGCGATCGTCTTGCCGGCGACAATCGACAAAACCAGGGTCCGCTCCGCGAGAAGCGATGCAATGGATGGCGCAACCGTATCAAGGCTTTGCGGCTTGACGGCCAGCGCGATCACCGCCGGAGGCTCGCAATGGACTGGGTTCAGAACGACCCCACGCGTGGTCGCAAGCGTGACGATCTCCTCAGACGGTTGCGGGTCGATCAACGTTAGGGAAGAGGGTGAAAATCCGCCATCGAGCCAGCCTCTGGCCATCGCGCCGCCCATCTTGCCTGCGCCGATAAGCACGAGGCTGTCAGGCCATCTCGTCATGTTTACCCCCGTTCGACATCTGAACCTTCGCCCTTTTTCGCCGACTTTACCAACAAGAGGCTTGTCATAGCACCTATATCCAATGGTGTTTTTCCAGCCTCTTGCAGTCAACAATGCGTCATAGCAACCAACCGAGACTGGCAAAGTCGACGGAGTTTGGTTAAAGCCTTGAGGATTGGGGCAACTTTCGTGAACGATGCGCGTTACGTACGTAGCGCGTTAAGGCCGGAACGGGTTTGGGCATGCGGGCGAACATTGTTTTGATCGGGCTTGCGTTGGCGATCGCTGCACTGACCAGCGGCTGCCAGCCGATTATCCAATCCGGACTGCCGGATCCGCAGCTTACGGAGCGCGACAAGAAGATGATGGCGCTTGCCGATCCCGATGAATGGCGCATTCCGACAGTCCGAAAATTGGTCGAGTATCATTCAAGCGAGAAGCCTGGCACCATCATCGTCGATACGGGACCGCGCAATCTCTACTACGTGTTGCCGAATCACAAGGCCATCGAATACCGCGTCGCGACCGGGGCGGAAGCTTATGGCTGGACCGGGCGGGCCACCGTTGGCGCGATGAAGGAATGGCCGACCTGGATGCCGACGGCCTCCATCATGGATCGATGGCCCGAGTTCAAAGCCTATATCGCGCATGGTCCGTTGGAAGGCCGATGGGACAATCCGCTCGGCGCGCGGGCGCTTTATCTTTACCAGGGCAATCACGACACCCTGTACCGCATTCACGGCACAAACGAGCCATCGGAAATTGGCCAGGCGGTCTCCTCGGGTTGCATTCGCATGCGCGACATGGACGTTATCGACCTTTATAACCGGGTCCATGTCGGGACGCCCGTCGTTGTGAAATAGGGCAGCCGTCCCAACCGTCATCTCAAAGCCATTTCTGCGGCGTTATGCCCCACGGAGGAGCCGGCATTACCGATTGCATCGGCCTTCAATCGGCGATAGGGCGTGGAAACCTGCCTTCCCTTGAAGCGTTTAGGGCATGGGCTCTGATCATCTGACCTTCCTTGGCGGACTTCTGCTCGGACTCGCGAGCAGCCTGCATTGTGCCGGGATGTGCGGACCGGTCGCATCGAGTCTCATGTTCGTCTTTTCCCGAAGCGCCGATCCGCGCGACCGGGCGCGGGCCCTATTTGCCGCCCATGCGGGCCGCCTGCTCGTCTATGTCACGGCCGGGACTGCGATCGGCGGTCTCGGTTCGGTCTTCTATCTGGCCTTCGATCATGCGGGCGCTTTCGTGGTCGTGCGATGGGCCGGAGCCGTTGCTCTGGCTTGGATTGGCCTCTCGGTCGCCGGCTTCGCGCCTCCTCTCTCCATCGTCGACCGCGTGGCGGCCCCTTTGACTTCCGCCTTGCGCCTTAACCCTGCTACGTCTTTTGGGAATTCCGGGGCGTTCGTCTCCGGACTGGTCTGGGGCTTCCTACCCTGTGGAATGGTGTATGGCGCCCTGTTCTACGCGATGTTGTCCGGCAGCGCCCTGCACGGGGGAGCGGTCATGGCCGGCTTTGGTCTGGGCACCCTGCCGTCCGTGACCTCCGTTGCCCTGGGTCTCTCCGGCTTTCGCCGTTTCGCGCAGAGGCCGAATGCTCGCGTCGGCGTCGGCCTCGGCATCCTCGCGGTGGCGGTTGCAAGTCTGGCCTTGCCCGCGGTGGTCTCAAGCGCGTTCTGTGTTCGCTGACCTACCTTTTCCCTTGCGATTCAAATAGCGCTATAAGCGCCGTCGCGCGAACAAGGCGGACTGGCTATGGCGGAGGCGAATGAGCAGCGCGAAGGCGGTAGCTTGGGCCGGCGCCGCCGCTCTGGCGGTTGTGATTCTCGTCTGCGGATTTATACGCTGGCCGGTATCGCCGTCCTCGGCTCGGGCCAGCCTTAACGCGTATTCCGCGACAGACTACGGCGTCCGCTGGGCCGCTCCGGACGCCGTGACCTTTCGGGCGCTGCCTTGGCCCAGCCTTCATTTCTACAACGCTCGACTGGATTCTGCCGGACCCAATCTCCTTTACGCTCCGGAGGCGCGTGTCGATCTATCGCTTGGCCAATTGCTTCGCGGTCAGGTCGTTTCGGCTCGAACAACCTTTGTCAGTCCGATCATCCTTGTCGATCTCGACGCGCCATCGTTCCTCGCGGATGGCGGGTTCGATCATATCGTCAACGTCCGGCGGGCGCTCGCTCCCCTCATCAACGTTTCGCTCGAGAATGGCGTCGTCCGCATTATCGACAACAGGCACGGTTTCGACACCGTGGTTGAGGACGTCCGGGGTCAGATCGCGGGGATAGGCTCGGCCGGGGGACTTCGCGTTAATTTCTCCGCCCTGTGGCGTGAAACGCCGATGACGATTTCTGGATCGCTCGCAAACATCGGCGCGTCCCATGGCGCGGGGAGTGAACTGAGTCTTGGATTGCAATCCCCGGTCGTGGACTTCGCGATCACCGGCGGCTTGCTTCTGCACAATAACCCGAGCCTCAACGGAGACATCGCCCTGTCGGTGAAATCTCTGGCGGGGCTGGCGCGTGTCATTGGCCTCCCTCGGCCGGCCTTTTGGGTCGCCGACGACGTTGCCGTTGCGGGCAAGATCAAAGCGTCTGCCGGCGATCTCACGCTCGGCGACGCCACGATCGCGAGCGCGGGTCAAACGCTGCAGGGCGCTCTGAGAATATCCCGGTTGCAAGGCCGGGCCGTCGTCTCCGGCACGCTGGACTCCGAGAAGCTCGCGTTTGGACCCCTCATCGGGTCCCCGCAGCCCTTGCTGAATGAGGAAGGCGGCTGGAGCCGACACCGGTTCGACGTCTCGATTCCACGCGATTTCGACCTCGATCTTCGCCTGTCGGCGGGATCGCTGGATCTTTACGGCAAGGCGCTGTCGAATGCGGCTGCATCCATCCTGCTGAAGAGCGGGGAACTTACGCTCAGTCTGATCGAGGCCGGAGCCTATGGGGGTCGCCTCGAAGGCGAAGCGCGCCTCTCGCATCCCGGGGAGGATCTCGTTTTGCGCGCGCGCGCAAAGCTCAAGGACGCGGACATGGGCGCGGCTCTCGCCGATCTTGGCGTCCCGGTCGCGACGGGTCGCGGAACCGCGGAAGTGGGCGTCGCCGCCAGCGGAGTTGCGGCGGCAGACACGGTCGCACGGCTCGCCGGGACAGCGTCCCTCGATGGCCAGCAGGGATCGATCCTGGGCGTTAGCCTCGAGGAAGCGCTCCGGCGAAGTCAACGCCGCCCGCTCGATATGACCCGCGATATGAGAACGGGGCAAACGGCTTTCGATCGCATTGGGCTTTCGGCCCTCATTGGCGGCGGCGTCGCGCACATAACCAGGGGAAGCCTCGCCGCTCGCGGCCTCACCGCGGACCTTACGGGCGCCGTCGACCTTCCCGGTCAGGCGCTGGACCTCAAGCTGGACGCCATGCAAACCGACGCGTCCGGAGCGGCCTCGAAAGACGCAGCGCAACTCACGCTGGACATCGTCGGTCCCTGGTCAGCGCCGGCCGTGCGGGAATCGGGCTCGGAGGAAAAGGCCCTGGCGCCCCAATAGGGGCCGTCCGGGCCGGCGGGGCTTCCCGCGGTGGCTGACGAAAATGCGCAAAACCATGCGGTTTTCGGACGAAAACCGGCGGAAAAGACGCAGTTGGCGGACGATTTTGCGCAAAACGACGACAAAAAGCGATGCGAAAAGCCGCCATTTCCTTCCGCGAATCGGGACTTTTCAGGGACTTGCGCTGACATTTCCTTCCGGAGGTCCGGCTCCTCGCGGCGGAAATGCGGCACGCACATGTCTTTATCGTGTTCACGAGATCGGTCGCATCCCTTCGGAGGCATTCACGCGCTTTCTGACAGGAGGAAATTATCTTATCGCCACTTCTGTATTGTAGCCGATAATTCGGTTTTACAGAAGCATTTTCCGGACTCTTATCGCGTTGGTTGTTGGTTGCCGGGGATCGGCATGGCCGGCCTTGCGCCGGCCATCCCCATCGAGCCGGTGCAATTCTGCCAATCGATATGGGCAGCCCAATAAAATCAGCGCCTTAGACCCGCAACGGCGGCGTTCGCGTGGATGGACGGGTCGAGCCAGGTCAAGCCCGTCCATGACGTTGCCATCCCCTGCGGCTTCAGACCCGAACCAACCGACGGACCTGGGCGGCCGGCGGGACGTCCCGTTCGGAGTTGGCCGTGGTCTGCCCGCGCTCGCTGCGCCGGGCGCGCGCGAGTTCGGCCCGCTCCCCGGCGCGGCGCGCAAGGACATGGGTCGCATTCTCCGACAGGGGCAGGGCCGTCGCGTCCCGCAGATCCTGCCGGGAGAGGCCGATGTCGCGCAACTCCCGGTCGCCAAGCGAAGCGAGCATCGCGAAGTCGCGCCGGGCTTGCGCCACGCGGGCTGGCCAGGTCACGAGCCGCCAGAGCAAAGTTGCGACCGGGGTGTGGTTTGTCGAGCCGAGCGTTCTCATCGGGAAAGCCTCCGCCGACGAAAATGCGCGCGACGCCGGTCCGGCGACAGAGACAGATCGCGGACAATTCGCTAAACTGTATGGATACGATAACCGGACAGACCGCCGCTTCGCATGGACGCTTCCGATGGCCCCCTTTCCGCGCACGAGCCGCACGCCTCCCGCGTTGGCCTCGTCATCGGCGCCCTGAAGGCGCGGATCGAGGCTCGCACGCTCGGACGGGGCGCAAGGCTCCCTTCGGTGCGGCGCTTCGCCGAGGAGCTCGGCGTGTCGAAGTCCACCGTGGTCGAGGCCTATGACCGGCTGGTCGCCGAAGGCGTGGTCGAAGCGCGCCGCGGCTCGGGCTTCTACGTCTCCTCCGCCGCCCAGCCGCTCGTGCTTGCCAGGGCGCCGAACCTCGACCCGGCGGTCGATCTCCTTGCGATCATGCGCCACGAACTGGAAGCGCGGCCCGACATCATCCAGCCCGCCTCCGGCTGGCTGCCGGAGAGCTGGCTCCCCGCCGCGTCGGTCGAGAAGGCGCTGCGCGCCGTCGCGCGCTCGGGCGGCCCTGCGAGGATGCGCTACGATTCGCCTCTGGGCTTCGAGCCGCTGCGCCGCCTCATCGCGGCGCGGCTCGTCGAGCGCGGCTTGCGGGTCGATCCTTCGCAAATCGTCATCACCGATTCGACGACGCAGGCGATCGATCTCGCGGGCCGGTTCTTCCTCTCGCCGGGCGACCGGGTTGCGGTCGACGATCCGCGCTATTTCAACTTCCTGAAGCTCATCGAGGCGCACCGGGCGGCAATCGTCTCTGCGCCCTATACGCGGGAGGGGCCGGACATCGCGGCGCTGGAGGCGCTATTCGCCGAGCACCGGCCCCGGCTCTATTTCATGATCGCGGGCCCCCACAATCCGACCGGCGCCACGCTTTCCGCCGCGACCGCCCATCGCGTCCTCAAGCTGGCCGAGCGCTACAATGTCGTGATCGTGGAGGACGACGTCTACGGCGATTTCGAAACGACGGTCTCTCCGCGGGTCGCCACGTTCGACGGCTTCGATCGCGTCATCTACGTCGGAGGCTACTCCAAGACAGTGTCGGGAGGCGTCCGCGTCGGCTATCTGGTCGCGCGGCCCGACTGGATCGGGCCGATCGTCGATCTGAAACTGGCGACGACGCTGACCAATTCCGCCTTCGCCGCCGCCGCCATCCACAACCTGCTCGCCGAGGGCGGCTATCGGCGCCATCTCGACGCCCTGAGGGCGCGGCTCGCCGAGGCCATCGCCCGCACCTGCCTGCGGCTCAAGCGCTGCGGCGTCACGCCATGGATCGAGCCGGACAGCGGCATGTTCGTCTGGGCCGGATTGCCGGACGGCCTCGACGCGACCGACGTCGCGCGCGCCGCGCAGGACGACAAGATGATCTTCGCCCCCGGCCGCTCGTTCAGCGCCTCGCCGCAATGGCGCGGCTTCATGCGCTTCAACGTCGCGGCCAGTTCGGACCCTCGCGTCTTCGAGGTTCTGGAGAAGGCGATGGAAAAGGCGACGAAGGCGCCGAGCGCCGGGGCTTACGCGCCTCCGGCGAATTCCCTCGCGTAAGGGTCCTTCGCGCCTCGGCGAGCCATGGGTCGCTCGTCATTCGCAGCGATAGCGCCACTTCCCGTACCGCCACGGGCGCGCCGGACCTGCGCCGGGCGGAAGAGTCGCGGGCGGCGGATCGTAGCCCGCCCCGCCCCACGGATGGCAGCGGCAGATGCGCGCCGTCCCCATCCAGGCGCCCGCCCAGAGCCCGTGCCGCTGCACCGCCTCGTCCATATATTCGGAGCAGGTCGGAAGGTAGCGGCACTGCCGGCCGAGCAGGCTCGACAGGGTGAGCTGATAGAAGCGGATCAAGCCGTGGGCGGCTCGCCGCGGGGCGAGAAAGGTCATTGCGAAGCGGCGGCGTCGGCGACGGATCGCCCAAGCCCAAGCTTGCCGAGCGCGTCGGCGACGGCGTCGAAGGTGAGCAGCGTCGAGGCGTGACGGGCCTTGAAGTCGCGCACGGGCTCCAGCACCGCGAAATCGGCCCATTTGCCGGCGGGTGGCGGGCCGTTCGCTTTCAGCATCTTCGTCATCGTGTCGCGCAGGTCGAGCAGTTCTTCGGCGCTGGCGCCGATCACATGCCGCGCCATCAGCGAGGACGAAGCCTGCCCCAGAGCGCAGGCCTTCACGTCATGGGCGAAATCGGCGACCCGCCCGTCCCTGACCTTGATGTCCACGACGACCGTCGAGCCGCACAGGCGCGAATGCGCCTTGGCGCTCGCGTCCGGCTCCGGGAGGCGCCCGAGCCGCGGGATATTCGCCGCAAGCTCCAACACCTTCTGGCTGTAGATGTCGTTGATCATGGCCCCGAAACGCTGGCGCGGAAACGCGCCCCGCCTATATAGGGGCGCTTTATATCGAAATCGAGAGAGGGACCGGGCCGGATGGGCGAAGCCGCCGAACGTGAAGAAGGTCTTGTTTTCCTGCCGAAATTCGGCGCGGACGGTCTCGCGACCTGCGTCACCGTCGACGCGCGGCGCGGCGACGTGCTGATGGTCGCGCATATGAACGAAGAGGCGCTGAAGGCGACGCTGGAGACCGGAATCGTCCATTACTGGTCGCGTTCGCGAGGGGCCCTCTGGCGGAAGGGCGACACGTCCGGCCAGGTCCAGCGCCTCGTGGAGATGCGGGTCGACTGCGATCAGGACGCCTTCCTCGCCTTCGTCGAGGTCGGGGGCGACGGCGGCGCCTGCCATACCGGACGGCGCTCCTGCTTCTACCGCCGGGTTGAAATGGGCGCCGGCGAACCCCGCCTTGCCTTTCTGGAAACGGGGCGGGACTAAGGGCGCCCGATGGGCGCCCTTAAGGAGTAACCCCACGTTCACGCAATTCTGACTATTGTTTATTGCATTTGAATGGCGTCCGCCCGGTTCGGCGCCTATCTTGACGGAACGCAAGCCGACGGCGCGATGTTCAAGGGTTGCAATGTTCAGGGCGGCATATTGGAAGAATGATGCCGAGTCGGGGTCAGGGCCGGTTGGCGGGCGTCATCGATCTGCAAAGGTCGGCGTGGTTCTCGGGGCCGGGGCGGCGCGCGGCTGGGCGCACATCGGCGCCCTGCAGGAGCTCAACGCGCTTGGCGTCAAGCCTGACGTCATCGTCGGCTCGTCGATCGGGTCGCTGGTCGGCGGCTGTTATGCGGCCGGCAAGCTCGACATGCTGGAGGCTTTCGCGCGTTCGCTGACGCGGCGACGGCTGTTCGGCCTCCTCGACTTTTCCTTCGCGGGCGGGGGCCTCATCGGCGGCGACCGCCTGCGCGCCCGGCTCGAGGCTGAACTTGGCGACACCCGGATCGAGGACCTGCCCCTCCATTTCGCCGGCGTTGCGACCGAAATCAGCACAGGCCACGAGATCTGGCTCCGGCGCGGCCTTCTGTCGGAGGCGATCCGAGCCTCCTACGCGCTGCCTGGCATGTTCGAGCCGGTGCGGGTCGAGGGGCGGTGGCTGTTCGACGGCGCCATCGTCAATCCGGTGCCGATCAGCGTGGCGCGCGCGCTTGGCGCCGAAAAGGTGATCGCCCTCAACATTTCCAGCGAGCGCCTCGGCCGGGGCACGGCGATCCAGGATCCCTTCGGGCGCGCCGAGGCCTCGGCCACGCTCCCCGTTCCCGTCGATGCGCCGGGGTCCGCCAGGACGCGCTGGTGGCGCGCGGCCGGCCACCGGCCGCCGGTCGATCCCGACATCGCGTCGCCCGGCTTGATGACCGTGATGGTCAACGCTTTCGACATCCTTCAGGACCGCATCATGCGCTCCCGCCTCGCGGGCGACCCGCCCGACGCGCTCCTGCAGATGAAGACCGGCAAGATCGGGATGTTCGAGTTCCATCGCGCCGACGAATTGATCGCCATCGGGCGCGAATCCGTCCGCAGGGCGGCGGCGGAGCTTGCCGAGCACATCGACCTGCCGCGGGTCGAGCAGCCGGAGGCGTAGCGCGCGGCGCTCCTTCTTCCCTTTGGGGAAGGGAAAAAGGAGGCCGAGAAAGTCGACTCCCGTCGAGCGGGCGAAGACTACGCCGTCGCGATATATTCGCGCAGCGCCTGCCGTTCGCTGTCGAGCGCCGTCACATGGCGCTTGACCACGTCGCCGATCGAGACGATGCCGACCAGCTTGCCGTTCTCGACGACCGGCAGATGGCGAAAGCGCCCTTCCGTCATCGTCTGCATGACATGGTCGATCGTGTCGTCGATCGTTACGGTCGTGACTTTGGGCGTCATGAAGCGCGAGACGGATTCGGAAAGCACGTCCGCTCCATGCTGGGCCATCACCCGAACGACGTCGCGCTCGGAGAGAATGCCGAGCACGTTGAGTTGGGCGTCCGCTACGACCGCCGCGCCGACGCCTTTGGTCGCGAGCAGTTCGATGGCCTCTTTGAGCGTGCGATAGGGCTGGATCGTGAAGACGTCGCGCCCCTTGTCGGCGAGAATGCGCTGAACAGTCATGGTGTTCTCCCGTTGTCCAGCGGCCTTGTCGTCGGCCGTCATGTGAAAGGGAGGATGCGCCGACCCGGGCTTCCGATCAAGTCCTCGTGATCGGAAATGGGCCCCCGCCGATCAGCGGAGGCCGCCATCCACGAGGAAGACCTGCTTGGTGATCATTTCGCTGTCGTCGGCGGCGAGGAACAGCGCCATCCGGGCGACGTCCTCCGCAAGGAGGCTGCGATGGATGAGGCACTGCTTCGTCCGGAAATCGGCGATGTCCGCCTCGGTCATCCAGAGCCGGCGCTGCCGCTCGGTCACCACCAGTCCCGGCGCGATGGCGTTGACACGGATTTTGTCCGGTCCGAACTCGCGGGCGAGGCTTTTCGTCAGGCCGACGACGGCCGCCTTGGCGGCGGAATAGACCGAGAGCTTGTCGAGTCCGAGCATGAAGGCGGTCGAAGAGAAATTGACGATCGACCCGCCGCCGAGTTCGCGCATCGAGCGGCGGGCAATTTGCGCCGCGAAGAACTGGTGCTTGAGATTGACCGCGATGGCGCGGTCCCAGTCCTCCTCGCTCACCTCGTCGACGTCCTGCCGCTGGTCGTTGGCGGCGTTGTTGACGAGAATGGCGATCGGCCCGATGCGCTGCCGGGTCTCCTCCATCGCCGCTTCCAGGGCCGCGACATCCGTCAGGTCGCAATGCAGAAAGAGCGGGGCGGGCCCCGTCGCGCCGAGCTTCGCGACGAGATCCTTCGACGCTTCGCTCAGAATGTCGACGAAGGCGACATTGGCCCTTTGCGCGACGAAGGCTTCGACCAGCGCGGCGCCGATGCCCGATCCGCCTCCGGTGATAAAGACGGTCTTGTCGACGAGCGAAGGATAGCGGGCGTAGGACATGGAACTCTTCGGCTAGAGGGCTTGGGCGAACTGGGGCTGCGGCGTCGATCGGCGGCGGCGCCAGAAGAGCCAGCTTACCACCGAGAAATTGACGGCGTTCCAGAGGACGCCGTTGAAAAACGCCATGCGGTAGGAGCTTGTGTAATCGAAGATGACGCCGGCGGCATAGCCGCCGAAGGCCATGCCGAAGATGGTCGCGGAGACGACGACGCCGATTTTCGCGCCAGCCTCGCGCGGCGGCAGAAGCTCGCGGCAGATGAGCGCGTACATCGGCACGATCCCGCCCTGGAACAGCCCGAAAATGCCCGAGACGACGAAGAGCGACGTCAGGCCGTTGAAGAAGAGGTAAAGCAGCAGCGCCATGCCCTGCATGAACGAACCGATCATCAGCGTCGCGTTGCCGCCGATGACATCCGCCACGAAGCCCGAGCCAATGCGCGAGATGATGCCGAGGAACAGCATCAGCGACAACATCTCCGCCCCGTGCGCCACGCCATAGCCGAGGTCGCCGCAATAGGCCACGATATGCACCTGTGGCATCGACATGGCGACGCAGCAGGAAAAGCCGGCGAGGATGAGCAGGCTCACCAGCAGCCGGGATGAGAGCCCCACATCGGCGCGCGCGATCCGCGTCGCTTCCTCGGCCTGAGCCATCACCGCGGCGGAGGGGCGCCGCCGCATGAAAAGCGCGAGCGGCAGCACCGTCGCAACGACCGCGAGCCCCATGCAGGCGTAAGTGGCGCGCCAGCCGATCACCGGCATCGTCAGGTTCATGACGAGCGGCCAGATCGTTCCGGCGAGATAATTGCCGGAGGCGACGACGACGACGGCGAGCCCCCTTCGCCTGACGAACCAGTGCGAGATGTCCGCCATCATCGGGCCGAAGCCCGCGCCCGTCCCGACGCCGATCAGCAGCGCGTGGGCGAGAGAGAAGACGAGAAGATTGGGCGCATAGCCCGCGATGACGAAACCCGCGCAGAGCAGGATCGCGCCGATGACAAGAGGCGGAACGATGCCGGCGCGATCCGCGAGGCGCCCCAGCACGATCGTGCCGAAGGCCAATCCGAACATCATCAGCGTATAAGGCAGGGACGCGGAAGCGCGGTCCACGCCGAAGGTCGTCTGCGCCTGCGGCAGGACGACGATGATCGCCCACATGCCGGCGTTGATCATGGTCGCGACCGCCACGGACACCGCGAGGCGGACAAGAGCGTAGCGGCCGTCCGGCGCATAGCGGGCGGCGTCTTCCGCGAGTCGGGCGGGAAGCTCATTCATCGGACGTTTCCTTGGCCGTGAGCTTTTGGGGCAGCGCGTGGCGGATGGCAAGGCGGCTCGGCTGTGGAATGCCCGACTTCCCCTCTCCGGAACTGGAGCCCGCGGGCTATCGGCGCGCTGGCGCGCCCGTCCGGCGAAATCCGGACAAGAGCATGAGCGCGACGAATGCAAAGATCGCCCCGCCCAGGAACGGAGCTTGCGGCCCGACCCTATCCCACAGGAAACCGGCAAGAGCGCTCGCGACGAGCATGGCCACTCCGCTCACCAGGTTGAAGAGGCCATAGGCCGTGCCGCGCCGTCTTTCGGGCGTCGTGTCGGCGACAAGCGCGGCCAACACGCCCTGGGTCAGCCCCATGTGCAGGCCCCAGAGCGCGATTCCGAGGCCGATGGCCCAGAGCTGCGAGGCCAGGCCAAGGACGAGGTCGGAGACGATCAGGACGACGAATCCGAGCCCAAGCAGAGACGTGCGGTCGAAGCGGTCCGAGATGGCGCCGGCCGGGTAGGCGGCGGCGGCATAAACGACGTTCATCACGACGAGGACGGCCGGGGCGAGCGCGATCGGGAGGCCGGCCGCCACGGCCCGGAGGATCAGGAACGCCTCGCTGAACCTCGCCAGGGTAAAGACGGCCGAAAGCCCCACGACCATCCAGAAAGTCGGACTGAGCCGACGGAGTTCCGAGGCGCGCAGGGGGAATCGCGCAAGGCGCGCCGATCGTTCCGGCTCCCGCACCCCGAACGCCAGCACGGCGACCGCCAGAAAAGCCGGCAGCACCGCTATCCAGAACACGAGACTGAAGCGATCCGCCGTCAGCATCATCAGCGCAATGGCGATGAGGGGTCCAAGAAAAGCCCCGACCGTATCGAGGGTCTGCCTCAGGCCGATGCTGGCCCCGCGAAGATGCGGCGGCGCGAGCGACGCGACCAGCGCGTCGCGCGGCGCTCCGCGTATGCCCTTGCCAACGCGATCGAGGAAGCGCGCGGCGACGATCCAGCCGATCGAGTGCGCGAGCGGAAAGACCGGCTTCGTTATCGCGGCGAGCCCGTAGCCGATGACGGCCAGCAGTTTACGCCGGCCGAGCCAGTCGGAGACCGCTCCGGAAAACACCTTGGTGATCGAGGCCGTCGCCTCCGCCACGCCCTCGATCCAGCCTACGGTCGCGTAGGATGCGCCCAGCGCCGTGACCAGATAGACGGGCAGAAGCGCGTGAATCATTTCCGAGGAAACGTCCATCAGCAGCGAGACAAATCCGAGCGCCCAGATCGCGCTCGGGATTTCGCTCAGTCTGCTCGGACGTTTCATTCTGCCTGCGCGACCGTCGGAATGACTGAACCGCTGAGGAAAAACCCGGCAAGGCGAGCGTCGCGCAGCTTCCCTCTCAGGCTGCGCGCCTGAGCAGCGCCAGCAGCTCCCGGTGCATCGTCTCGTTGCCGCAGCAGATCGAGCCGGTGCGGAGGAAATCCTCCTCGCCGTCGCAGCCCGTGACATAGCCGCCGGCCTCGCGGATGAGCAGCGATCCGGCGGCGATGTCCCATGAGTTGAGCCCCCGCTCCCAGAAGGCGTCGAAGCGGCCCGCGGCGACATAGGCGAGGTCGATCGCGGCGCATCCCATGCGGCGGACATTGACGACGCGCGTCATCACCTGCGCGAGTTCCGCCTTGAAGCGGGGATGCTCGGCCGCCTTGCCGAGATGGGGAACGCCGCAGCCGAACAGGGCCTGCGAGAGCTCCGTCCGGCCCGCGACGCGAAGCCGGCGATTGCGGCCGAACGCGCCCTGACCCTTCTCGGTCACATACATGTCGTCGTCGGCCGGATTGTAAATCACGCCTGCGACGATCTGGCCTTCGCGCTCGAGCGCGACAGAAATGGCGAAGAGGGGAATCGCATGGAGGAAGTTGGTCGTCGCATCGAGGGGGTCGATGTGCCAGGTATGGCTCTTGTCGGTCCCCTCGACCTGGCCCGACTCCTCCATCACGAATCCATAGCCTGGGCGGGCCTTGGACAATTCCTCGAACAGCGTCTTTTCGGCCCGCTTGTCGGCGAGGCTCACGAAATCGCCAGTGCCCTTCTGGGAGACCTGCAGGTTCTCGATCTCGCCGAAGTCGCGCTTCAGGCCCCGCCCCGCCTTGATCGCGGCGTTGGTCATGACGGTCATGAGGGCTGAGCGGATCATGGGAATTCCGGGGGGTTGCGGGGAGGCGCGGAGCTTTACGGGAAGGCCGACGCCGAGGCAACTTCGGGCTCCGGGTCAGTAGACATAGGGGAGAAGCCGCCATGTCCGCGCGCGCCAGGCCTCGTATTCCGCGCCGAAAGTCTCGCCCAGAAGCCGCTCCTCGGCCTCTATGCGTCCGATAATCACCGCCAACATCGCGCCCGCGATGATAAGGCCAACGCCTGAGCGGAACGCGAGCGCCCATCCCACCACGTTGACGAGAAGACCGAGATAGCTTGGATGGCGAAGGGTTCGGTAGATCCCGTCGGTCTTCAGCGTGTGGCCCGGCTGGATCGCCACGAGGCCGCTGAAGCGTCGTCCGAGCGCGAAGACCGGGATCAGCCTCAGGACGCCGCCGATTGTGTAAAGCGCGACGCCAAGCCAGCGCGTGGCCTCGCCGCCGAAGGTGAGGATGTCGTGACGGTCCGTATAGGCCGGCAGGAATGCGTCAAGAACTGCGAGCAGGCCTAACGCGGCGATCACCCAGCGGTTCGTCCGGTCTTCGCGCACGCCGCTTCCCACATGCCCTTTCGTGAAAAAGGCTGCGACGCCGGCCAAAACCGTGATGACCGCGAGCGCGGTCAGCGGCGGATAGGAGAAGAAGCGCGCCGGCCCGCCCGCCCCGGCGATCGCAAGGCCGAGATAGGCCGCGAGGCTGACGACCGTGACGAGGGCCAGACGAAGCGACATTCTCAGATCTCCCCTTGCAGCTCACGGATTGGCGCTTGCCAAACGCCTCCTATCGGACAATTGCTCCTATGGGCCTCCGCGCTGAGCCGGAGCCCGGTGGGACGAGGGGCTATGCTTTCCGACATCGAGATCGCGCGCGCCGCGCGCCTGAAGCCGATCGCGCAAGTCGCGGCCGGCGTCGGCGTTCCGGAGGCCGCGCTCTATCCCTACGGCCGCTTCATCGCGAAGCTCGAGCCGGAATTCCTCGCGGGCCTCGCCGGCCGCCCGGACGGCAAGCTGATCCTCGTGACGGCGATCAGCCCGACGCCGGCCGGCGAGGGCAAGACGACCACGACGGTCGGTCTCGGCGACGGCCTCAACCGCCTTGGCAGGAAGGCGGTCGTCTGCCTGCGCGAGCCGTCGCTCGGCCCCTGCTTCGGGCTGAAAGGCGGCGCCGCCGGCGGCGGCTATGCGCAGGTCGTCCCGATGGACGCGATCAACCTGCATTTCACCGGCGATTTTCACGCGATCACTTCCGCCCACAACCTGCTCGCGGCGATGATCGACAATCACGTCTACTGGGGCAACGCGCTCGGCTTCGACACGCGCCGCATCGCGTGGAAGCGCGCGCTCGACATGAACGATCGCGCCCTGCGCGAGATCGTCGTCGGCCTCGGCGGCGCGGAAAACGGATATGCGCGCGAGGACGGTTTCGACATCACCGTGGCCTCGGAAGTGATGGCGGCCTTCTGCCTCGCCTCCGACCTCGACGATCTCGAAGCGCGGCTCGGCCGGATGGTCGTCGGCCACGCGCGCGACCGAACGCCGATCACCGCTCGCGACCTCAAGGCCGAAGGCGCGATGACCGCGCTGCTCAAGGACGCGCTCAAGCCCAATCTCGTTCAGACGCTCGAAGGCACGCCCGCGCTCGTGCATGGCGGACCCTTCGCCAATATCGCACATGGCTGCAACTCGGTTGTCGCGACGCGCGCGTCGCTCAAGCTCGCCGATTATGTCGTCACCGAAGCGGGCTTTGGCGCGGACCTCGGGGCGGAAAAGTTCTTCGACATCAAGTGCCGCATCGCGGGGCTGAAGCCGGACGCGGCGGTGATCGTCGCCACCGTTCGCGCGCTCAAGATGCATGGCGGCGCGGCGAAGGACGCGCTCGGCGGCGAGGATCTGCCCACCCTGAAGAGAGGGCTCGCCAATCTGGAGAGGCATGTCGCCAACGTGCGGAAATACGGACTGCCTGTCGTCGTCGCGATCAATCGCTTCAGCGCGGACACCCAGGCCGAGCTCGACCTTGTGAAGGCAAGCGTCGGAGAGGCCTTCGGCGTCGAGGCGATCGTCTGCGATCATTGGGCGCGGGGCGGCGCGGGCGCGGAAGAACTGGCGAAGGCCGCGGCCGCGCTCGCCGACGGCGGCACGCGCGATATTCCGTCCGCTCTATCCCGACGACATGACGCTCATCGACAAGACGCGCACGATCGCCCGCGAGATCTATGGCGCGGACGATATCGAGGCTTCGGAAGCGGCGCGCGCGAAGTTCCGCGACCTGGAGAACGCGGGATGGGGCCGGCTGCCCATCTGCGTCGCCAAGACGCAATATTCCTTCTCCGACAATCCGGCGCTGCTCGGCGCCCCGCGCGGACACAGGGTCACGGTGCGCGACGTGCGCCTGCGGGCGGGCGCCGGCTTCGTCGTCGTGCTGATGGGCGACATTCGGACCATGCCCGGCCTGCCGCGCCATCCGGCGGCGGAGCGCATCCGGGTCGTGGACGGGGAGATCGAAGGGTTGTTCTGAGCGCTCACCGCGGGACGGGCGCGTCGTCGCGCATCAGGTCCTCGGCCTTCAGCGCGCGCCAGAGCGCCGCCGGAATCTTGGCGTTCATCATCGCGACGTTGCGGGCGACCTCGCTCGCGCGCTGCGCGCCGGGGATGACGCTGACAATCGCCGGATGCCCCAGCGGAAAGCGGAGCGCCGCTTCCGGCAGCTTGACCTTGAAGGACTTGCAGATCTGCTGGATGCGGCGCACGCGCTGCTTGATCGCCTCCGGCGGAGGCCCGTAGTTGTAGCGCGCATTCGCCTTCACGCCGGTCGCGAGAATGCCGGAATTGAACGGACCTCCGATGACGACGCCGATATTCCTCTCCGAGCACAGCGGCAGGAAGCTTGTCAGCGCTTCCTGTTCGAGGAGCGTGTAGCGGCCGGCCAGCAGGAACACGTCGAAATCGCCCGCGCGCGCGAGCTTCTCGGCGTATTCCCACTCGTTGATCCCGGCGCCGAACGCCTTGATGGCGCCGGAAGCGCGCAGGGCTTCGAGCGCGCGATAGCCGCCCTCCATGAATTCCTTGATGCGCGCCTCGGCGGCGGCCTTATCGCCATGCGTGAAGACATCGAGATCATGCGCATAGAGAATGTCGATCGAATCGAGCCCGAGCCGCTCGAGCGAGAATTCGATGGAGCGCATCACGCCGTCATAGGAATAGTCGAAGCGCTCCCGCCGCGCCGGCGTCTCGAAGAAAAATCCCTGACGAGACCGGTCTTCCGGTTTGCAGAGTTCGAGCACGCGTCCGACCTTGGTGGAGATCAGATAGGCATCGCGGGGCTTTGCGCGAAGGAACCCGTTGAGCCGCGTCTCCGAAAGCCCAAGGCCATAGAGCGGCGCGGTATCGAAATAGCGGATGCCCGACGCCCATACGGCGTCCAGCAACATCCGCGTCTCTTTCTCCGTCATCGGCCGATAGAGATTTCCGAGCGGAGCGGCGCCAAAACCGAGTTCGGTGAAGTCAAGCTCTGCGCCGTGGCGCGTTTTGAGTTTTCGCTTGCGCGCAGCGCGCCCATTCCCAGTCGCCGTCATGCGCGCCAGTCCCTCCCGCTCGCTCGCCATTGACCCCGCGCAGCCGTAACGGGCGCTGCATCGGTTGCCCGCGTCGCGGACCCGCGCCGGAAGCCATCGGCTCTAACCGATACGACAGCGCGTTTCCTGCGGATGAGTCAAGCGAGCCATAGCGCGAAAGTCGGGCGCAATTTGTCGCGCAATCATTGCGCCTGCCGCACCATCCGCCGGTTGCGCTGCACATCGCCGCGGCGGCGCCGAGAGGCGACCCGCTCGAATTCCGCCGGGCGTGCCTGCGTTCAGGCGGCAGGCGCGCGCTGGGCGTAGCCCAGGCGTTCGTTGAGCTTCTCGATCAGGCTCCGGGCGGCCTCGGCGACCCGGGTTCCGGGCGGGAAGATGGCCTCGGCGCCGGCCTCGCGCAAAGGCGCGAAATCCTGCTCGGGGATGACGCCGCCGACAACGATCATCGCCTCCGCCATGCCCGCTTCGCCGAGCGCCTTCTTGAGCGTCGGCACGAGCGCCAGATGGCCGGCGGCGAGCGACGACACGCCGACGATGTTCGCCTTGCTCTGGGCGGCGAGCGCGGCCACTTCCTCGGGCGTCGCGAAGAGCGGCCCTATCGTCACCTCGAAGCCGAGATCGGCGAAAGCCGAGGCGATGATCTTCTGGCCGCGGTCGTGCCCGTCCTGGCCCATCTTGGCGACGAGGATGCGAGGGCGATGGCCTTCGTTCTCGGCGAAAGCGCGCGTCATGGCGATCACGCGGTCATTGGCTTCCGCGGCGGGCCCGGCTTCCGCAAGATAGACGCCGGAGATCGCGCGGATCTGGGCCACATGCCGGCCGAACGCCTTTTCCATGGCGAGCGAGATTTCGCCGACCGTCGCCTTGGCGCGGGCCGCTTCAACCGAGAGCTGCAACAGATTGGCCTTGCCGCGCGCCCCTTCCGTCAATGCGTCGAGCGCGGCCTGAGTCTTTTTCTCGTCGCGTTCGGCGCGCAGCCGCGTGAGTTTTTCGATCTGCATCGCGCGCACGGCGGCCGCATCCACCTTGAGGACGGAGAGATCGTGTTCGACGTTGGGCGCAAAAGCGTTGACGCCGATCACCGTCTGCCGCCCGGAATCGATGCGCGCCTGCGTGCGCGCCGCCGCCTCCTCGATGCGGCGTTTCGGTACGCCCTGCTCGATGGCCTTCGCCATGCCGCCGAGCGCCTCGATCTCGTCGATATGCGTCTGGGCGCGGGCGGCGAGTTCGGCGGTCAGGCGCTCGACATAATAAGAGCCGCCCCAGGGATCGATCACGCGGGTCGTACCGCTTTCCTCGATCAGGAAGAGCTGGGTGTTGCGCGCAATGCGCGCCGAGAAGGGGGTCGGCAGCGCAAGCGCCTCGTCGAGCGCGTTGGTGTGCAGCGACTGGGTATGCCCCTGCGTCGCCGCCATCGCTTCGATCTCGGTGCGGATAATGTTGTTGAATGGATCCTGGGCGGTGAGCGACCAGCCGGACGTCTGGCAATGCGCGCGCAGGGGGAGCGACTTGTCCGACTTCGGATTGAAGCCCTTGACGATTCCCGCCCAGAGCTGCCGCGCTGCGCGGAGCTTGGCGACCTCCATGAAGAAATTCATGCCGATCGCCCAGAAGAAGGACAGGCGCGGCGCGAACTGGTCGACGGTCATGCCCGCCGCGACGCCCGCCCGCAGATATTCGAGGCCGTCGGCCAGCGTGTAGGCCAGCTCCAGATCCTGCGTCGCGCCCGCCTCCTGCATGTGATAGCCGGAGATCGAGATCGAGTTGAACTTCGGCATATTCGCCGCGGTGAAGGCGAAGATGTCGGCGACGATCCGCATCGAAGCCGCCGGCGGATAGATATAGGTGTTGCGGACCATGAACTCCTTGAGGATGTCGTTCTGGATGGTCCCGGACAGCGCGGCCATCGGCACGCCCTGTTCCTCAGCCGCGACGATGAAGAGCGCGAGCACCGGCAACACCGCGCCGTTCATGGTCATCGACACGCTCATCGAATCGAGCGGAATGCCCGAGAAGAGCGTGCGCATGTCGTAGATCGAATCGATCGCGACGCCCGCCATGCCGACGTCGCCCGAGACGCGCGGATGATCGGAATCATAGCCCCGATGCGTCGCGAGATCGAAGGCGACGGAGAGGCCCTTCTGCCCGGCCGCGAGATTGGCGCGATAGAAGGCGTTCGATTCCTCGGCCGTGGAGAAGCCCGCATATTGCCGGACCGTCCAGGGCTGATTGACGTACATCGTCGGATAGGGGCCGCGCAGATAGGGCGGCAGGCCGGGAAAAGCGTGAGCGAGGTCAAGTCCCGACCGGTCCGCAGGCCCGTAGGACGACTTGACGTCGATGCCCTCGGGAGTGGTCCAGACGCGCGCCTCGCCCTCGCTCCTGATATCCGACGCAGGCGCCGCGAAGGCCACGCTTGAGAAGTCGGGAATCGAGCCCATGGCGCTCACGCTCCTCTGGAGGATCCGAGCCGCAGATAGAGGCTTTGCAGCCCTGCGACAGCGTCCGAGCCTGCGAACACAAAATCGTCGACGCCGGCCGCGCGCAAACTGGCCTCCGCCTCTCCCGGCTTGCCCGCCAGGATGACGCCCTTCGCGCCGGCGCCCCTGAGCGCCGATGCAAAAGCCGCGCCGGAGGCGGCGTAGGCCGCGTCCTCGCCACAGAGACAGGCGAGCGCGACGCCGCTCGCAGCAAAGCGCCGCGCGGCGTCCTGCGGCGTCTCGGCTTCGCCATCATAGACCGGCTCGACGCCGCCCGCTTCCAGCCATTCGCGGATGAAGGTCACGCGGCGGCGGTGCGAGGGCTCGGGGCCGATCGCGGCCAGATAGACCTTCGGCCTCGTCCCGGTCGAAGCAAGCATCGCATCCGATCGGTCGCGCAGCTTCTCGAAAGGTTCGGCCACGCGCATCGGGCGCAGCGCTCCCTCCGCCGAGGGAAGCGGCTCCCGCGCCGCGGGCGTGACTGCGACCGGCGTCTCCGCCAGATTCGCATGAGCGCTGACGCCCGTGATCGGCGCCTTGAGGCGCGCGATATCGCGGGCGAGCGCAGCGGCGCTTTCCGCGACCTCCTTTTGAAAGGCGCCGCTCGCGAGGACGCCCGGCAGGCCGCCCGCCGCCTCATGCGACTGAAACAGCGACCAGGCCTTTTCGCAGAGCGCCTGCGTCATCGCTTCGAAGGCGCCGGCGCCCGCGGCCGGATCGGCGACGAAGCCGAGATTCGACTCCCGCAGGAGGATCAACTGGCCGTTGCGCGCGAGCCTTCGGGCGAGCGCATCCGGACAGCCGATCGCCAGCGTCGCGGGCAGGACGCTCACGCTGTCGGCCCCGCCGAGGCCGGCCGAGAAGGCCCCGAGCATTGCCCGCATCACGTTCACATACGGATCGCGAACCGTCATCATCCGCCACGCGCTCTCGGCCTGAACGCGGGTTTTGCGCGGAGACAGGCCGCACGCCTCTTCGACGCGCGCCCAGAGCAGGCGCAGCGCGCGGAATTTGGCGAGCGTCAGGAATTCATCGGCGTCGGCGGCAAGCCGGAAGGCGATGAGCCCCCGCGCTTCGTCCAGCGGAACGCCCGCGCCCGTCGACGCCCTGAGCAGCGCGACGCCCGCGCCGAGCGCGAAGGCGAGCTCCTGCGCCGGCGTTCCGCCCGCCGCGTGAACCGTGCGCGAATCCGCGAGGAGGAGCGGACCGGCGAAGCCCTTCGCCCGGAGCGAAAGCGCCGCATCCATGAAAGGCGCGGCGGCGGCCGCCCAGTCGGCGGGGAAGGGTCCGCGCACGACAGCAGCGAACGGATCAAGGCCGAAGGAGACGGCGCAATCGGCGGGACGGACGCCGGAGCGTTCGATCAGCCCGGCGAAGGCCAGCGCGTCGGATGGGGCCTCGCGGCCGAGATCGAGCTCGAAAATCTGTCCCGCATCGAACCGGACCCCGTCGAAGGCCTTGTGCAGCGTCGCCGAATCGGTCCGGCCGAGGCCGAAGCCATAGGCGCCGACCGCGCCGGAGAAGACGACCTGCAGGCCGTCTGCTCCTCCCGCGAGATCCTCCAGCGCCTGAGCGTTGGCCTCGCCCGCATCCGGATGGTCGAGCCGCGCCATGACCTTCCAGCCGCCGTCGCGCCCGAGCGGGCGCGGCCCTTCGGCCGAGGCATAAAGCGGTTCGATTCGGATTCCGTCGGAGCTTTTCGAGGCAAGCCGTTCGAGCGGAGCGCCCTTCAGCGCGGCTTCAGCGGCTTTCCGCCAGTCGGCTTCGGTCCAGGCCGGAAATACGCCCGCGCTCGCGCCCAAGCCTCATGCCTCCGTCATATGAATTGCGAGAGACCGGGAATGGAGGCCGCGATCTCGCCGACGACCTGATCGCCCGCGACTTCGCGGGCATAGGCGAAGACTTCCTTTCCGGCCGTCTGGATCTGGTCCATGCTGAGGCCGAGACCCATCAACTGGCTGCCAAGCGCCATCAGGCCGCCGCCGCCCATCGCGCCCATGGCGATGCCCATGAGGCCCTTGAGCCCGAGGCCCATGCCCTCGCCGCCGGTCTCACGGCCCGAGGCGACGATCGCCTTGAGCGCCGGCGCCTTGTCGAACAGATCCTTGACCGCATCCTCCGAGGCCTCGCGCTGGATGAAGTCGGCGATCAGCGCGACGGCCTGGCGCGCGACTTCCGGCGAGAGATTCGCGGCCGTGGCGACGCGGGCGATCAGATTGTCCATGAAAATCTCCCTGGAGAGCGGCGTTCAGGCGCGCGCCCACGGAAAGCTCTGTCGCCGCTTGCGCGTCCAAAATCAAGTTGGAACAAAAGCCAACGCGGCGCGCGAAGGCAAAAGCGCGAGGAGCGTCCAAGCACGGCGTCGCTCGTTGTGGCGCGCCCGCCTTGCGCCCCGGCTGACAGAGCGCCGCCGGTGCGGCGCCGCACGGCGGGTAGTATGTTGAAAAATCATAACTATAGGCGCGGGAGCTATTGCGAGCGCTCGTCTCGCGCAGGCGCGTGCGCTCGCCATGAGCGGAGCCAAACTCGACGAATTGATGCGAAAGTCCGACGATGAGGACCGTTAATTCGTGCAAAAATATCGATATTTTTCGTTCGCCTCTGATCGAATTTTTGCCGGCGGTGACTTAAGCGAATGCTGAAGCCTCTCGTCCATTCGTAAACGTTCGATGAAAGTTGTCATGCTAAAATCGCATATCTGGACGTCGACTCCCGACCTACCCTGAAAGGCCAGACCTCTCTATATCGCAGTGCAACAGAGATTTTCGGCACTGCAAAAGGAGATATCCCATGGCCACCCCTCTGAAGGTTCTTTCCGACAAGCTCACCGCCTGGCGGAAGTATCGCGACGCGGTTCGCGAGCTCTCGCAGCTGACGGATCGCGAGCTCAACGACATCGGCATCCGCCGCGGCGACATTGAAGATATCGCCCGTCGTTCGGTCGCCCACACGGCGTAAGTCGTCCGTCCGGAAAGAGCAGATCGAGGCGTCATCGACCCGCCTCGCCTGGAAGCGGCCCCTCGGGGCCGCTTTTCTTTTGGGCGGCGCGGTTGACGCAAGGGTCATGCTTTGGGAAGAACCGGCGTCATGCGCCCCATCCACGTCATTGGCGGCGGACTCGCGGGCTCCGAAGCCGCCTGGCAGGCGGCCGAGGCGGGCGCGCCGGTCGTGCTGCACGAAATGCGGCCCTTGCGCGAGACCCCCGCGCATCGCACGGCCCGGCTTGCGGAGCTCGTCTGCTCCAATTCCTTCCGCTCCGACGACGCCGAGACCAACGCCGTCGGCGTGCTGCACCGGGAGATGCGCGCGCTGGGCTCGCTCGTCATGCGGAGCGCCGACGCGCATCAGGTTCCGGCGGGCGGGGCGCTCGCGGTCGACCGCGACGGCTTTTCCGAGGCCGTCGAGGCGGCGGTCCTCTCTCATCCGCGGATCCGGATCGAGCGCGGCGAGGTCGCCGGCCTTCCGCCGGAGGACTGGGACAATGTCGTCATCGCGACCGGCCCGCTGACCTCAGCCGCGCTCGCCGAGGCCGTAGGCGCGCTGACGGGCGAAGGCTCGCTCGCCTTTTTCGACGCCATCGCCCCGATCGTGCACCGGCATTCGATCGACATGAGCGTCGCCTGGATGCAGTCGCGCTACGACAAGGAAGGCCCGGGCGGAGACGCCGCGGCCTATGTCAATTGCCCGATGAGCCGCGAGCAATATGGGGCCTTCGTCGACGCCCTGCTCGCGGCCGAAAAGACCGAGTTCCGCGAATTCGAGGGCACGCCCTATTTCGACGGCTGCCTGCCGATCGAGGTCATGGCGGAGCGGGGGCGCGAGACCCTGCGCCACGGGCCGATGAAGCCGGTCGGGCTCACAAACGCGCATCAGCCGACGGTCAAGCCCTATGCCGTCGTGCAGCTAAGGCAGGACAATGCGCTTGGCACGCTTTTCAACATCGTCGGCTTCCAGACCAAGCTGAAATACGGCGAGCAGGGCCGAATCTTCCGGATGATCCCCGGCCTTGAGAATGCGGAATTCGCGCGGCTCGGCGGCATCCATCGCAACACCTATCTCAACTCGCCGCGCCTCCTCGATGGACGCCTGAGGCTCAGGCGCATGCCCCGGCTGCGTTTCGCCGGACAGATCACGGGCTGCGAGGGCTATGTCGAGAGCGCGGCGGTCGGCCTGATCGCGGGGCGCCTCGCAGCCGCGGAGCGGCTCGGGCGCGAAGTCGAGATCCCGCCCCCGACGACCGCGATCGGCGCGCTCCTCAACCACATCACCGGCGGTCATATCGAGAGCATCGACGCCGGCCCCCGCTCGTTCCAGCCGATGAACGTCAATTTCGGGCTCTTCCCGCCGATCGCCGAGCCGCGCGTCGACGCGGAGGGCCGGCGTCTCAAGGGGCCCGAACGCGGGGTCGCGCGGAAGCGGGCGCTCTCAGCGCGCGCCAAAGCGGATCTGGAGGCGTGGATCGCCGCAGCGAGCGCAGTTCCGGCGCGCGAAAGCCAGCCACACGGTCCCGCCGCCGCGGAATGACGAAGCCGGGCGTCACCCGCTTCGTTCGATCTCCTCCATCGCGAGCTGCGCCATCAGCGGCACCGCCGCGCCCATCTGGCGGGCGCGCTCCGGGTTCGAGGCGTTGCCGTCGAGCGAGCGCTTGTAGACGCCCTGGACGATGGCCGCCAGCCGGAAGAAGCTGAAGGCGATGAGGAAGGTCCAGTCCGGCATGCCGGCAAGCCCCATGCGCCGGCAGTAGTCGGCGACATAGTCCTCCTCGGTCGGGAGGCCTTGCGCTTCCCGGTCCACGCCGCCGAGACCGCGGAACGAGCCCTGGTTCGGCAGGCGCCATTGCATGCACTGATAGGCGAGATCCGAGAAAGGGTGGCCGAGCGTCGAAAGCTCCCAGTCGAGCACGGCGAGCAGGCGCGGCGATTCGGAATCGAAGATCATGTTGTCGATCCGCCAGTCTCCGTGGACCAGCGCCACCCGCCCGTCGTCGGGCGGGACGTGCCCGCCGAGCCAGGCGATCAGCCGCTCCATGTCTTCGATCTTCGCCGTCTCGCTCGCACGATATTGCTCGGTCCAGCGCTGGAGCTGACGCGCGAAATAGCTGCCGGGCTTGCCGAAATCGGAAAGGCCGGCCGCCGCGACGTCCACCGAGTGGAGCCGCGCGAGCCCCTCGCACATCGCGTCATAGATCGGTCGGCGGTCCTCGCGTTCCAGTTCCGGCAACGCCGGGTCCCAGAAGATCCGGCCGTCCACGAAGCCCATCAGATAGAAGGCCGTGCCGATCACATCGGCGTCCTCGCAGAGCGCGAGCGCGTTCGGGACCGGAAAGTTCTGGCTCTTCAGCGCCTTCAGGACCCGATATTCGCGCTCGATCATGTGAGCGCTCTTGAGCAGTTTGCCGGGCGGCTTGCGCCGCAGCACGTAGCGGCCGCCCGGATTCTCGATCAGGTAGGTCGGATTCGACTGGCCGCTCGCGAATTTCTTCGCGCGGCTCGGCCCCTTCCAGTCCCCGACCTGGGCCGAGGCCCAGGCGTCGAGCGACCCGCAATCTTCGGGGAACTCGGCGCTCATCGGGCCGGCGTCTCGTTCGTGTAGCGCTTCATCTCGGCCTTGGCGATCACGCGGCGATGCACGGCGTCCGGCCCGTCGGCGAGGCGCAGCGTGCGCACGTGGGTCCACATGCGGGCGAGCGGGAAATCCTGGCTGACCCCGGCGCCGCCGTGGATCTGAACCGCCTGGTCGATCACTTCGAGCGCGACCCGCGGCGCGATCACCTTGATCTGCGAGATGAGCGGCGCGGCGGCCCGCGCGCCTTGCGTATCCATCGCCCAGGCGGCCTTGAGACAGAGGAGCCGCGCCATCTCGATGCTCATGCGCGCTTCCGCGATGATGTCAGGATTGGCGCCGAGCCGCGCGAGCTTCTGGCCGAAGGCGGAGCGCGAGGCGGCGCGGCGGCACATGGCTTCCAGCGCTCGCTCGGCCTGCCCGATGGCGCGCATGCAATGATGGATGCGCCCCGGCCCGAGGCGCCCCTGCGCCACTTCGAAGCCGCGCCCGCGCCCAAGCACGACCGAATCCTTCGGCACGCGCACGTCGGTGAAACGGATATGCATGTGGCCATGCGGCGCATCGTCGTCGCCATAGACCTTCATCGCGCGCAGAATCTCGATGCCCTTCGTCCCGGCCGGCACGAAAATCATCGTGTGGCGCGCGTGCGGCTGGGCCTCGGGGTCCGTCAGCGTCATGGTGATGTAGAGCGAGCAGCGCGGATCGCCGGCGCCCGACGACCACCATTTCTCGCCGTTCAGCACCCACTCGTCGCCTTCGAGCCTGGCGTCCATCGCGATATTCGTCGCGTCGGACGAGGCGACGCCGGGCTCGGTCATGAGATAGGCGGAGCGCGCGCGGCCTTCGAGCAGGTCCGGCAGCCAGCGCGCCTTCTGCTCCTCCGTTCCGTAACGTTCGAGCACCTCCATATTGCCCGTGTCGGGAGCCGCGCAGTTGAAGACTTCGGGCGCGAGCACCGACCAGCCCATCTCCTCGGCGAGATAGGCGTATTCGACGGTGGTGAGGCCGTAACCCTTATCGGAATCCGTCAGCCAGAAATTCCACAGGCCCCTCTCGCGCGCCTTGGCCTTGAGCGATTCCCGAATCTCGACCATGCGCTTCGTAGGCTTGAAGCGGTCGCCTTCGCGTCCGACCTCAGCCTCGTATTCGGCTTCGAGCGGAATGATCTCGTCCCGCACCATCGCTCTGACGGCCGCGATGAGCGGTCGAACTTTTTCGCTTACGCCGAGATCCACGCTTTCCTCCCTCGAAGGTTCCGAGGACGTTTGGCGCGAAATGCGCGACCCCGCAAGCGGGAGAAGGGCCGCGGACGAGCCCCAGTCAGGCCGCCCAAACTCTTGGTCTACCAGACCATGATGAGCCGCGCAGGTCGGCGAACAGGACAGTCACGTCGACGGTGATCTGGCGTGACTCCACGGCGGGGACGGGCAACGATCGCCGCCGCCGCCATCACTTCTTCTCAGGCGCAGCCGCGTCCTTGGCCGGAGCGGCCTCCTTGGCGGGCGCAGCCGCGTCCTTGGCCGGCGCTGCCTCCTTGGCCGGAGCCGCTTCCGCCGCGGGCAGCGCAACGGGGCTATCCGACAGGGTGCGCAGGTAAACGAGGATGTCGGCCCGCTTCTTGGCATCGGATTCGCCCGGGAAAGCCATCTTCGTGCCCGGCGCTTCTTCCTTGGGGCTCGCGACCATGTGATCGAGCTTGTCGAACGTCCAGTCGCCGCCAACCTTCTTCAGCGCATCGGAATAGGCGAAGCCCGGAAAAGACGCCACCGGCCGGCCGACCACGCCCCAAAGCGGCGGACCGACTTTCGGACCCGCGCCCTTCTCGAGATTGTGGCAGGACGTGCAGACCTTGGCGAGTTGCTCGCCCTTCTTGGGGTCGGCGGCAGCGAGCAGAACCGGCAGCGGCGTCTCAGGCGCCTTCTGCTCTTCCTTCTTGGGCGCGCCGGCCTCGTCCCGCTTGGCAGCGCATAGCCGGGCTTCGCCAGCTGTGGCGGCATGAACACAAGATTGCTGAAAGCGACCAGCAGCATGGCGAACAGGACGGCGCCGAATCCAACCAGAGCGATCCGGTTTCCGTCCCCATGCGTTACCTGTTCAGCCATCGCCCGCCCTTTAAGTCTCAAGCGCTGATTGACCGGGCGAAGCGCTCGCGCCCGGCTTTGCGCCGTTGCTTAACCGCTTTGCGGCGCGCTTGGCAACACGTATAAGCCCACTTTCCGCAAGCTCCCCTCCCATGGTCAATCCTGTCATCCTCATCCCCGCGCGCCTCGCCTCGACGCGGCTGCCGGGCAAGCCGCTCGCCGACATTCACGGAGAGCCGATGATCGTCCATGTCTGGCGGCGCGCTATGGAGGCGGACGTCGGGCCCGTGGTGATCGCCGCCGATGACGAAAGCGTGATCGCGGCGATCGAGAGAGCGGGAGGCCGCGCGGTCATGACCGCGGCCTCGCATCAATCCGGATCGGACAGGATTTTCGAGGCGCTCGGCCTGATCGATCCCCAGGGCGCGCATGACGTGGTGATCAACGTGCAGGGCGACCTGCCGACCATCGAGCGCGACGCTGTCCGCGCTTGCCTCACGCCGCTCCGCGACCCCGCCGTCGACATCGCGACGCTGGCGACGCCGATCACACGGCCTGAGGAGAAGGACGACCCGAATGTGGTGAAGGCCGTGGGGAGCGAGGTCGGGCCCGGCCGCCTGAGGGCGCTCTATTTCACCCGCGCCCGCGCGCCTTGGGGGGAAGGCGATCTCTTTCATCACATCGGCCTCTATGCTTATCGGCGCGAGGCGCTCTCCCAATTCGTGAAGCTCAGCCCCTCGCCGCTCGAAAAGCGCGAGCGGCTCGAGCAATTGCGGGCGCTGGAAGCAGGAATGCGGATCGACATCGCCGTCGTGGATGTCGCGCCGCTCGGCGTCGACGCGCCGGAGGATCTGGAGCGCGCGAGAGCCATGCTCGCGCTGGAGAACTGGAAACGAGAATGACCGCAAAGGGCACCATCGCGTATCAGGGCGAGCCGGGAGCGAATTCGCACATCGCCTGCGCCGAGAATTTTCCCGACATGACGCCTTTGCCCTGCGCGACCTTCGAGGACGCCTTCGCGGCGCTTCAGGAGGGAACCGCGGATCTCGGCATGATCCCGATCGAGAACTCGATCGCGGGGCGGGTGGCCGACATCCACAATCTCCTGCCGGCCTCCGGGCTGCATATCGTCGGCGAGACGTTCCTGCCGATCCATTTCCAGCTGCTCGCCCTGCCTGGCGCGCGGATCGAGGATCTGCGCACGGTCCACAGTCACGTCCATGCGCTCGGGCAGTGCCGCAACATCATCCGCCGGCACAAGCTGAAGCCGGTCGTTTCGAGCGACACGGCGGGCTCGGCCCGCGAGGTCGCGGAATGGGGCGACAAGAGCCGCGCCTCGCTTGCGACGCGCCTCGCCGGACAGATCTATGGCCTCGACACGCTGGCGATGGACGTCGAGGACGAGGCGCATAACACCACCCGCTTCGTGGTGTTGTCGCGTTCGCCCAACTGGGCGCCGGCCGGCAACGGCCCGGTCGTCACCACCTTCGTCTTCCGGGTGCGCAACGTGCCGGCGGCGCTCTACAAGGCGCTCGGGGGGTTCGCCACGAATGGCGTCAATATGACGAAGCTCGAAAGCTACATGGTCGAGGGAGAGTTCACCGCAACCCAGTTCCTCGCCGACGTCGACGGCCATCCGGAGGATCCGCCGCTCCGGAACGCGCTGGAGGAGCTCGGCTTCTTCTCGCGGGAGGTGCGGATTCTGGGGGTCTATCCCGCGCATCCATACCGGATCGAGTCGCAGGCGGGCCGGTAAAACCTCCGTGAGGCGGGCTTTCCGCCGGGCGCTGGCGGGCCTATCCTTGGAAAACCCCGGAGATCGCCCATGATCCTGCCCCGTCTCGCCATCGCGGCCGCTCTCGTCCTCGCGGCGTCGGCCGCTTCCGCCGAGAACGCGCCGGTCGCCGTCGCGCGGGCGACGGTCGAATCCATCGCCCCCGACGGCGCGACGCTGAAAGTGAAGACGCGCGGGGGCGATGAGGAGACGGTGCGCCTCGATGCGAAGACGCGTTTCGTGCTCGTCGTCCCCTCGTCGCTCGCGACCATGAAACCCGGCGCTTTCATCGGCGTCGCGGCGGTTCCCGGCGACGGCGAGACGCTGAAGGCGCTCGAAGTGCATGTCTTTCCCGAATCCATGCGCGGGACGGGCGAAGGCTTCCGTCCCTTCGACCTCGGCCCACGCAGCACCATGACCAATGGCGCGGTCGCCGCCCGGGTCGACGGCGTTCAGGGGCAGACGCTGACGGTGAGCTACAAGGGCGGCCAGCAGACGATCGTCGTCCCGCCCGGAACGCCGATCGTCGGCTTTGATCCCGGTGCGCGCGGCGACCTCAAGCCCGGCGCGGCGATCATCGCGCGGGGCCACAAGGCGGAGGACGGCTCGCTCGACGCGGCCTACGTGCTGATCGGCAAGGACGGCCTCGTCCCGCCGATGTAGGCGGTTCGCGGGCCTCGGCCTTACGCGAACCGGTCGGCCCGGAATGGCGCGGGGTCGGCGAAGGGCTCATCCCCCGACATGAGTTCGGCGAGCAGCCGGCCGGTGATCGGCCCGAGCGTGAGGCCGAGATGCTGGTGGCCGAAATCGAGCCAGAGGCCCGGCTTGCCGGGAAACGGCCCGACGATCGGCCGCATGTCGGGCAGGCAGGGCCGGCGTCCCATCCAGGGCTGAGCTTCCTTCGGCGCCCCGATCGGGAACATTTCGCGCGCGAAAGGTTCGAGCCGGTCGATATGCGCGGAGGATGGCGGATCGTCGAGCCGCGCGAATTCCGCCCCCGTGGTGAGGCGCAGGCCGAGCTTCATCGGCACGACCAGATAGCCCTTTTCGAGATCCAGCACCGGCCGATTGAGGCCCTGATTGCCCCGCGGCTCGTAATGCCGGTGATAGCCGCGCTTGACGAAGAACGGCAGCCTGAGCCCGAAATGCTCGACAATCTCGTTGGACCAGGGGCCGAGCGCGACGACCACGTCGGGCGCGGAAATCTCGCCCGCGTCCGTCGTCACCGTCCAGCGCGAGCCGGCGCTTTTCAACGTCCGCGCATCGCCTCTGAGGAATTCGCCGCCCTGCTTCACGAAGAGCGCGGCATAGGCGCGCGCGAGCCCTTGCGGGTCGGGGGTCGTGAGCGGGTCGGGGAAATAGAAGCCGCCACGCGCGACCTCGCTGACATCGGGTTCAAGCGCGGTCAGCGCGTCCCGGTCGAGCGCGTTCGCCTTGACGCCGTATTGGGTGAGTTCGTCGACGCCGCGGCGGGCGGAATCCTCGCCCTCCGACGTCCGCCAGACCTTGATCCAGCCGGTCGGGCGTAGAAGGTCGTCGGCGCCGGCGGCGTGAGCGAGCTTCAGGTGTTCGTCCGCCGCGCCGAAGACGAGGGGCTTCATCGCCTTGGCGGTCTCCGCGACCCGGTCGGACGTCGAGAACCGGAAATATTGCCAGAGCGCCTCGGCGTTGGCGGGCAGCGCCCCATAACGGATATGGGCGCGCGGATCGCGGTTGAGCGCGGCGGTGGCGATCTCCGTCGGGTCGCGCGGAAAGGTATAAGGGATGACCGCCTCGCTCTGAACGAGGCCGGCGTTGCCGTAGCTCGTTTCGTCCGCGGCCTCGCCGTGCCGGTCCACGAGCGCGACCTTTCGCCCCCGCGCCTGGAGCGCCAGCGCGGCCGAGACGCCGACCATGCCGGCGCCGAGCACGATTGCATCCACAGAGCCCGACGGCATGTTGAGGCCTCATTTCCTTTCGGGGAGCGCGGCGCGCCTCGATTCCCGACGTCCGTTCCTATAGACCCGCCTCCGAACGCAGCAAGAGTCGAGCCATGATCCCCCGCTACTCCCGCCCGGAAATGACCGCGATCTGGTCGCCCGAGACCCGCTTCCGCATCTGGTTCGAGATCGAAGCTTACGCCTGCGACGCGCTGGCGGAAATCGGCGTCATTCCGAAAGAGGCGGCGAAGGCGATCTGGGAGAAGGGGTCGAAAGCCAAATTCAACGTCGAGCGCATCGACGAGATCGAGCGCGTCACCAAACACGACGTGATCGCCTTCCTCACCCATCTCGCCGAGTTCATCGGGCCGGATTCGCGCTTCGTCCATCAGGGCATGACAAGCTCGGATGTGCTCGACACCTGCCTTGCGGTGCAGCTCAGCCGCGCCAGCGACATCCTGATCGCCGACGTGGACGCGGTGCTCGCGGCGCTGAAAAAGCGGGCCTTCGAGCACAAGCTGACGCCGACCATCGGCCGCTCGCACGGCATCCACGCCGAGCCCACGACCTTCGGGGTCAAGCTCGCGCTGGCCTATGCCGAGTTTTCCCGCGCCCGCGCGCGGCTGGTCGCGGCGAAGGAGGAAATCTCGACCTGCATGATCTCCGGCGCGGTCGGCACCTTCGCCAATGTCGATCCGCGCGTCGAGGAACATGTCGCGAAGAAGCTCGGCCTCAGGCCCGAGCCGGTCTCGACCCAGGTCATTCCCCGCGACCGGCACGCGATGTTTTTCGCGACGCTCGGCGTAGTGGCGTCCTCCGTCGAACGGCTCGCCACCGAAATCCGGCATTTGCAGCGCACAGAAGTGCTGGAGGCGGAGGAGTTCTTCTCGGAGGGGCAGAAGGGCTCGTCCGCCATGCCGCACAAGCGCAATCCGGTGCTTACCGAAAACCTCACCGGCCTCGCGCGCATGGTGCGCTCGGCGGTGACGCCGGCGCTGGAAAATGTCGCGCTCTGGCACGAGCGGGACATCTCGCATTCCTCGGTCGAACGCATGATCGGGCCGGATGCGACCGTGACGCTCGACTTTGCGCTGGCGCGGCTCGCGGGCGTCGTCGACAAGCTCGTCGTCTATCCGGAGACCATGCGCAAGAACCTGGACCGGCTCGGCGGCCTCATCCATTCCCAGCGCGTGCTGCTGGCGCTGACCCAGAAGGGCGTCTCGCGTGAGGACGCTTACACGCTCGTCCAGCGCAATGCGATGCCGGTCTGGCGCGGCGAAGGCGACTTTTTAACTCTGCTCAAAGCCGACAGAGACGTGGCGAAGGCGCTGACGCGCGAGGAGCTCGAAGCCCTGTTCGACCTCGGCTACCACCTGAAGCACGTCGACACGATTTTCCAGCGCGTTTTCGGGGAGACGTGACACGACTCTACGGGGAATGACCCGAGAGGGCTTGATGACATCCACGATCCGCGACGCAGCCGCGATGCTCGCGGCCATGGCTCCGGTCCTCGACCCGGAGACCTACGTCTTCTGCTCGACCGCCGATGAGCGCGCCATCGCCTCCGCCGCGCCCCAGGCGCTTGGCTCGTTTCGGGAAGACGAAGGCCTTTCGCTGATTCTCGAGCGCAAAGCAGCGGAGGCGCTCGGCTTCGACGCGCGCCTGCCGATGCGCCGGATCATCCTCACCGTGAATTCGGCCCTCGACGGCGTGGGCCTCACCGCAGCCGTCGCCGCCGCGCTCGCGGCGGAAAACATCCCCTGCAATGTGGTCGCGGCCTTCCGCCACGATCACATCTTCATACCCGCCGGGATGTCCGCGCGGGCGCTCGCCGTCCTGAAAGACCTGCAGGCCAGGGCGGCAGGATCAGCCTGACAGGACGGCGCGCCGGATCACATCGCCATCGCGTCTTTCATGCATTTCTTGACGAAGGACGTCTCTGCGGCCCCATGCAGATTCTTGTCCTTGGCCTGCGCCATGCAGGCGTCCTTCTCGCACTTCTTCATGAAGCTGGTCTTGGCGGCGCCCGCGAGCTTCTTGTCCATCGCCTGCGTCATGCAGGCGTCCTCGGCGAAAGCGAGGGTCGGCGCCGCGACGAAGGTGAGCGCCAGCGCGAGCGCGAGTGTTCTGCTCATTGGGCAATCTCCTGAAATCAGGCCATCCTTGCGGCCGACCGCGACCTTAGCATAGGGACGGGCGCGGTCGCCCAGCCTCGGAGTGGACTTTTTCACAATTTTGCGAAAAGGAACCGACCTGATTAAAATCCACCATAGGCGGAACGCTGCTACGCGATCCGAGGGACCGGACGGGCAGCGATGCGACGCGTAATCGATTGGCTTCTGTTTGGGCTTGCGCTCGCCGCCGTTGCGGCGGGCGTCGCCGAAGCGCTTGGCAAGATCCATGCGCCCGCGCCTCCCATCGCCTTCGGCGCGGCGGCCGCCGTCTTCGCCCTCCTGTTGCTGATTCGCGCGCTGCCGCTGAGGGCGAAGCGCGCAGCAGTTTTTCTGGTCGTCCTCGTCGCGCTGGCCGGGATCACGGCCGGCCTCGCCTATTTCCAGTTCGTCATCAAACCGCCGATGGTGAAGGGCTTCATCAGCGCGGCTTTTGCGCCGAAGCCGACCGCCGTCTGGGTCCAGGAGGCGAAAGTCGAAAAATGGCCGCCCCGCCTCTCAGCGATCGGCACGCTGCGCGCCTATCAGGGCATTTTCATCGCGCCGCAGGTCGCAGGCGTCGTAACGGCGATCCACTTCGATTCCGGACAGGACGTGAAGGAGGGCGACCTTCTCATCAACCTTGACGATTCGGTCGATCAGGCGGACCTGGAGAGCGGCGAGGCCCAACTGCGCAACGCCGAGGCGACGCTCGACCGGCAGCGGAAGCTCGTGCTCGGCGGCAACACGCCGCAATCGAGCGTCGATTCGGCGCTGGCTTCGCGGGACATGGCCGCAGCCGCGGTCGCGCGAACCCGGGCCATCATCGCCCAGAAGGCGATTCGCGCGCCCTTCGACGGCCGGATCGGCCTGCGCAACGCGGACATCGGCCAGTTCGCGGCGGTCGGGACCGCGCTCGCCACTTTGCAGAAGCTCGACCCGATCTTCGCCGACTTCCCCGTGCCGGAGGAGGCGCTGGCCACCGTCCGCGTCGGGCAGGACGTCGCCATGACGGTCGACGCGATCCCCGGCCGCACCTTCCATGGCAAGGTCAAAGCCATCGACGCGCGCGTCGCGCAGGAATCCCGGAACATCACGATCCGGGCGGAATTCGCGAACCCGGACAGGAACCTCCTGCCGGGCATGTTCGCCAACATCACGGTGACGACCGGCGCGCCAGCCGAGGTTCTGGCCGTGCCCCGCACCGCCATCGTCTACAGCCTCTATGGCGATAACGTCTTCGTGGTCGTGCCCGCGCCGAAGCCTGAAGCCGGCAAGGAGGGCGCGAAGCCCGGCTCCGAGGGAAGCGGCCTCATTGTCGAACGCCGCTTCGTGCGGCTCGGCGCGACGCGCGGCGAGCAGATCGCAGTCACCGAGGGGCTGAAGGCGGGCGACCGGGTTGTCTCGGCCGGCCAGATCAAGCTGCAGGCCAACATGCCCGTGACCATCGACGAGCGCCCGGCCCTGCCGACGCCCGCCGAGACGCCGCGGCAGTGAGGGCGCGCCGATGAACGCCTTCACCGACCTCTTCATCCGCCGTCCGGTGCTTGCGAGCGTGGTGAGCCTGCTCATCCTGCTCATCGGTCTCATGGCCGCGCTCAAACTGCAAATTCGCCAGTTTCCGCAGACCTCGAACACGACCATCACGATCACGACGACCTATCCCGGCGCCGCCGCGGACGTGATCAAGGGCTTCATCACGACGCCGATCGAGCAGGCGGTGGCGAGCGCCGAGGGTATCGACACGCTCGTCTCGAACTCACAGCAGAACGTCTCGACCATAGTTCTCAACCTCCGGCTCGACGCCAATCCGGACCGGGCGATGGCGGACACGCTTTCCAAGGTCAATCAGGTGCGGGGCGTGCTGCCGCGCGAAGCCAATGACCCTGTCGTCGTCAAGCAGACGGGCCAGGGCTTCGCGCTCATGTACATGAGCTTCAATTCGAAGGTGATGACGCCGTCTCAGATCACCGACTACCTCACCCGCGTCGTCCAGCCGCGCCTGCAGACGGTTGACGGCGTCGCGAATGCGCAGATCCTCGGCGGCCAGGTGTTCTCGATGCGCATCTGGCTCGACCCGACGCGGATGGCCGCGCTCGGCGTCACGCCGAACGACGTGCGCGCCGCGCTCGTCGCCAACAACTTCACCACCGCCGCCGGCGAAGTGAAGAGCGACTATACCCAGATCAGCGTCAACGCGCTGACCTCGCTCGACAGCCCGAAGACCTTCGGGCAACTCGTGATCGCCGCGCGCGGCGACGCGCTGGTGAGGCTCGGCGACGTCTCCCAGAAGATCGAGCTCGGGCCGCAGACCTCGGACACGTCCTCGGTCTTCGACGGGCTGAAGGCCGTGTTCATCGGCATCTACGGCACGCCGGAGGCCAATCCGCTCAGCGTCATCGACGGGGTGCGGGCGCTGATGCCGAGCATCCAGCGGCAGCTTCCGCCGGGGCTCAACGCCACCATCGCCTATGACTCGACGAACTTCATCCGCGCGTCGATCCACGAGGTCGCGAAGACACTGGCCGAGGCGGGTGTGATCGTGATTGTGGTCATCTTCCTGTTTCTGGGCAATCTGCGTTCGACCTTCATCCCGATCGTCACCATCCCGCTCTCGCTCATCGGCGTGATGATCGCGCTCCTGATCCTCGGCTATTCGATCAACCTTCTGACGCTGCTGGCGCTCGTGCTCGGCATCGGGCTCGTGGTCGACGACGCGATCGTGGTGGTCGAAAACATCCACCGCCATATCGAGGATGGAATGACTCCGTTCGACGCCGCGATCCGCGGCGCGCACGAGATCGCGCTGCCCGTCGTCGCAATGACCATCACGCTGGCCGCCGTCTATGCGCCGATCGGATTCGTCTCAGGCGTGACCGGCGCGCTCTTCCGCGAATTCGCCTTCACGCTCGCGGGCGCGGTGATCGTCTCCGGCTTCATCGCGCTGACGCTCTCGCCGATGATGTGCTCGAAGCTCCTGAGACGGGATCAGGGCGAGGGCTGGTTCGCCCGCTTTCTCGACCGGAACTTCGACCGCCTGCGCCAGGCCTACAAGCGGCGGCTCCATTCAACGCTCAATTTCCGCGCGCTGACCGCGCTCATCCTCGTAGGCGTGCTGGCGCTGACGGCCGTCATGTATCTGACGACGCCGCGGGAGCTCGCGCCGGAAGAGGATCAGGGCATCCTGCTGACCCTCGTCAAGATCCCGCAGATCGGCAATCTCGACTACACCGAGCAGGCGACCAAGCGGCTGATCGAGGAAATCCGGGACATACCGGAGATGGCGCATTCTTTCGTCATCAACGGTTCGCAGGGCGTGCGGCAGGCCTTCGCCGGCCTCCTGCTGAAGCCATGGGACGAGCGCAAGCGCACGCAGAAGGAGGTTCTCGCCGAGCTTAGCCCGCGATTCCTCAAGGTCCCACAGGCGCAGGTTCAGGCCTTCTCGCCGCCCGCCCTACCCGGCTCGACCGGCGGCGCGCCGCTGCAATTCGTGATCCGGACCACCGGCGACTATGAGACGCTGGCTGACGTCGCGCAGAAAATGCAGAATGCGGCGAGGCAAAGCGGCCTTTTCCTGTTCACCGACGTCGACCTCAAATTCGACACGCCGCAATATGTCTTCAAGGTCGACGCCAACAAGGCGAACCGCATGGGCATCAACATGTCGGACATCGGCGCGGCGCTCGCCACGATGCTCGGCGGAAATTACGTCAACCTGTTCAGCCTCTATGGCCGCAGCTACCAGGTGATCCCGCAGGCGCCGCGCGTGTTCCGCCTGACGCCGGACTGGCTCACCCGCTATCAATTGCGCACGAGCAACGGCGAGCTTGCCCCGCTCTCGGCCGTGGCGAGCGTGTCCGAACAGGTGCAGCCAAACGCGCTGACAAGCTTCCAGCAGCTTAATTCCGCGACCCTTTCCGGCGTGCCCTTCCCCGGACATACGCTCGGCGAGGCGCTCGATTTCCTGAAGGCCAAGTCGCAGGAGATTTTCCCCGAGGGCTATTCCTACGATTTCGGCGGCGACTCGCGGCAATACGAGCAGGAGGGCAATGCGCTCGTTTACGTGTTCGTCTTCGCGCTGATTGTCATCTATCTCGTGCTCGCGGCGCAATACGAGAGCTTCCGCGATCCGCTCATCATCCTGATCGCTCTGCCGACGGCGCTCTTCGGCGCGCTGCTGCCGCTCAATATCGGGGGCATTCTCGGCGCCACGTCCATCAACATCTATTCGCAGATCGGGCTCGTGACGCTGATCGGCCTCATCTCGAAGCACGGAATCCTGATGGTGGACTTCGCCAACCACCTCCAGGTGCGCGACGGCTTTTCACGCCGCGCGGCGATCGAAGAGGCGGCCGCGGTGCGCCTTCGCCCGATTCTCATGACGACGGCGGCGATGGTCGTCGGCATGATCCCGCTGATCCTCGCCAGTGGCGCGGGCGCGCGCTCCCGCTTCGACATCGGCCTCACCATTTTCGCCGGCATGGCGATCGGCACGATCTTCACGCTGTTCGTGACGCCGATGGTCTATACGTTTCTTGCCCGCGATCATGCCGCGGCCATGGCGCGCGAGCGCGCGGCGGGGCATGTGCCGGATGCGCCGGAGGAGAGCTACCGGGATCATCTGTCGGCGCAGGGATAGGTCGCCGCCCCCAAAGGCGCTGGACGTCGCCGCGCGACGCCCGGCTGCGTTCGCAGGCTGGTCAGGGATGCTTGTGGATCGGATCGATCCAGTAGACTTCCTCAGGCTTCTCGACCGGCTCGACATCGGGAATGTTGACGACGACGGCCTCGTTGTCCGAGCGCACGAGCACGCATTCGAGCGTCTCGCCCGGATCGGCGTTGATCTCCTGATGCGGGACAAAGGGCGGCACGAAGATGAAGTCGCCCGGTCCGGCCTCGGCGACGAATTGCAGCCGCTCGCCCCAGCGCATTCGCGCCCGTCCCCTCACGACATAGATCACGCTTTCGAGCGCGCCGTGATGGTGGACGCCCGTCTTGGCGTCGGGAGCGATGCTGACCGTGCCGGCCCAGATTTTCTTGGCGCCGACGCGGGCCTGGTTGATGGCGGCCTCCCGGTGCATGCCCGGCGTCTGCGGGGTGTTGGCGTCGAGCTGGTCGCCCCGGATGACGCGCACGCCGTCGTGCTTCCAGCGGTCGCTGTGCGGATCGTGGTGGTGATCTTCGCTCATCGTCTTTCCCGCGTCAGGCGTCGAGGCTTTCGCTTCCCGGAGGCAAGTCGCTCACATCGGATCGGCGCCGATCGCCGCGAGCGCGGCGCGCGCGCATTCCATGTCGTGCGAATAGTGGCCGCCGCTGATGCCGATCGCGCCCACGATCTCGCCCTTCAGCATGATAGGGAACCCGCCCCCGAACACGACGAGCCGCGGCGTATTGGTGATGCCATGCAGGAGCGGCGGGTCATCCTTGATGAACTCGAACCACGCGTGCGTCGGCATCGAGAACGAAGCTGCGGTGTAGGCCTTGTCCTGCGCGATGCCGGTCGACAGCTTCGGCGCGCCGTCCATGCGCAGGAACGCCTTGAGGTCGCCGCCCTCGTCGGCAATCGCGATGCACATTTTCATTTTCATTTCGACCGCCTTCGCGGCGGCTGCGGCGATCGCCTTTTCAGCGGTCTCGGCGTCGATGCTGTGCTTGACGATTGTCATGCGGTCCCTCCCCGATCTCTTATTCCGGCACGCCCGGCCTGCCGAAAATGGTCCCGCCCCGGCGCGGCGTCAACCGCGCACGGGCCCTTGAGCATTTGCGGAGAGAGCGCATCCATCCTAACCATGGCCGCGGACATGCCCCTCTCACGAGCGCTTTCCCCCATGCGCAGTCTTCGCGAAGTTCTGAATGCCCGCCCCAAGGATCGCATCGTCGCCGCGCCGGGCGTCCATGACATGGTCTCCCTGCGCATGGCGTCGCGCATGGGCTTCGACGCTCTCTACATGACGGGCTACGGGACGGTCGCCTCCTCGCTCGGATTGCCGGACGCGGGGCTTGCGACTTATTCCGACATGGTCGGCCGCGTCGAGGCGATGGCCCGGATGGCGGAGGCGCCGCTCATCGCCGACGGCGACACCGGATATGGCGGCCTCCTCAATGTCCGCCATACGGTGCGGGGATACGAGCGCGCCGGCGCGGCGGCGATCCAGCTCGAGGACCAGGAATTCCCGAAGAAATGCGGCCACACGCCGGACCGTCGCGTCATCCCGGCGGACGACATGGTCCGCAAGATCTCCGTCGCGGTCGAGGCGAGAGCAAGCGAGGACTTCCTCGTCATTGCCCGGACGGATGCGCGCTCCTCGCTCGGGCTGAAGGAGGCGATTGGGCGGGCGCGCGCCTATGCGGAGGCGGGCGCGGACCTGCTCTTCGTGGAATCGCCCGAGTCGCTGGAGGAGATGGCGGAGATCGGCCGCGCGCTTGGCGACAAGCCGCTCGTCGCCAACATGGTCGAGGGCGGCCGGACGCCGATGCTCGAGCCGGCGCTGCTTGCGAAGCTTGGCTATGCGGTCGCGATCTATCCCGTCGCCGGCCTCCTCAGCGCGGCGGCTGCGCTGGAGACGGTGTACCAGCGAATACGCGAGACCGGCTCGTCGCTCGGGTCGGGCGCGCCGCTCTACAGCTTCGCCGAGATGAACAGGCTCATGGGCTTCGAGGACGTGTGGCGCTTCAATCAGAGCCACGCCGAGATTTGAGCCACGCCCATTCAACAGACATCGATGAGGAAACGTCATGGCGGCGATCAGCGGCGCGGCGGACAGGCTTGAGGGACGCGCCGGCACGGCCAGGATCGCGCTCGCAAGCCTGATCGGCACGGCGATCGAATTCTACGATTTCTACATTTTCGGCACCGCCGCGGCGCTCGTCTTCGGGCCCCTCTTCTTCCCGAAGACGGCGCCCGAGACCCAGACGCTCAGCGCCTATCTCACCTTCGGCATCGCCTTTCTCGCGCGGCCGCTCGGCTCCTTCCTGTTCGGCCATTTCGGCGACCGGATCGGGCGCAAGTCGACCCTCGTCGCCACCATGCTCACGATGGGGCTTGCGACGACGCTGATCGGCGTGCTGCCCTCCTATGCGCAGGCGGGCGTGCTTGCGCCGCTCGCGCTCGCGGCGCTCCGCTTCCTGCAGGGCATCGGGCTCGGCGGCGAATGGGGCGGGGCGGCCCTGATCGCGGTCGAGAATGCGCCGCAGGGAAAGCGCGCCTGGTTCGGCATGTTCCCGCAGCTCGGGCCGCCGGTCGGCTTTCTCATCGCGACGGGGCTTTTCCTCTTTCTGCTGCTTGCTTTCGGCGAGCAGGCTTTTGTCGCATGGGGCTGGCGTGTGCCCTTTCTCATGAGCGCGGTTCTGGTCGCGATCGGCCTCTATGTCCGCGTCTCGCTCGAGGAGACGCCGGCCTTCCGGGCGGCCCTGGCTCAGGATCGCCGCGTCGCCGCGCCGCTCGGCGTGGTGCTTCGCGACCACTGGCGGCCGCTGATCCAGGGATCGCTTTCGATCGTCGTCTGCTATGCGCTTTTCTACATCGCGACCGTTTACGCGCTGGGCTACGGGGTCAAGGCGCTCGGCATCCCGCGGACGAGCTTCCTCGCCATGCTCTGCGGCGGCGTGATCTTCATGGGCCTTGCGACTCCGCTCTCGGCCGCGCTCGCGGACCGCTTCGGGCGACGGCCGGTGCTGATGGCCTCCGCGGCGATCGCCATCGCGGTCGGGCTTGCGATGCCGGCGCTGATGGCCTCCGGGACGGGAGGCGTCTTCGCCTTTCTCGCCCTCGCGCTCGGGACGATGGGGCTCACCTTCGCGCCGCTCGGCGCCCTCTTACCCGAGCTCTTTCCTGTTCCGGTGCGCTACACGGGCGCGGCCAGCGCCTACAATCTCGGCGGCATTCTGGGCGCCTCCTTCGCGCCTTCGCTGGCGCAGATTCTGGAGCAGGCGGGCGGCGTCGCCTGGGTTGGCTATTACATCGCCGCCGCCGGCGCGATCAGTTTCCTCGCCGTGCTGTCGATGCGGGAGACGAAGCACGACGCCGCGGGATTCTGAGGGGTACGGCGGCCGGAGACCCGCCGGGGCGGGCCGCGGGCGGTGTGCACTTTTGTCCGCGCGCGAGGGAATTCAGAGCGTTAGGCGTCAAAAGTTGTCACTTTGCAACTTTCGCAACATTTGCGACCGAGGCCGAACCGGCGGCCGGACGCCGGGGCCTCTCGGGCGCGACCGGCTCGGCCCAGCGCTCCTCGGCGCGCCTGACGATCGCGTCAAGCCGTCTCTCCCGCTCCTCTAACCACGCGTCCAGCCCGGCGAAGAGCGCTTCGCGAGGATCGTGGCGCCCGGGCGTCGCATGGTCTGGAGCGCGGCGCCTGCCGGGCTCGGCCGCGAAGAGGGAGGGCTTCGAATTCATGGCCACGGATCGTTCTCCGGATAATTCTGTTTAAGAGAATTAATGATACCGTAATTTCTGATTTTGTCGATTTTTTGTTGGCTCTTATGGCGTTCGTTGTTGGTTGGCCATGATGACATCCGCGCTGATCCTCGCGCACGGCCTTGTGCCAGCCATCCACGCCGAGCCAGTAAATTCGGCTCATGGATATGACGAGACCAGTAAAATCAGCGCCTTATACGGGCAAGGGGCCGTGTTCACGTGGATGGACGGGACAAGCCCGTGGCGGCTTTCTCTCGCCCATCTCGCCGGGCGTTACATGTGCCGTCCGTACATGCCGACCCCACCGACCAGCCAAATCACGATAAGGACGATCAGAACAACCCCGAGGACGCCGCCTGAGCCCCGCAGACCCATAGCGACCGTGCGCATAATATCCACCGCCGCCGCCGAAAATCAGGATCAGTATAATGATGAGGAGAATCAGGCCCATAAGCGAATGTCCTCCAGGGTTCAGTCACAACTACCTTTGGCCGCTTTCGTTGATTAAATGTACCGTTTTCGTTCGTAGCGGTCATTGATGTAAATCAGTTCGATTCCACCTTTTCAAGGCTATACGCCGTACCCGAGCACACGACCCCCGCTGAAAACGCCCCCTACGCTCAGCGCGCCCGGAATCGGAGGCGCCAAGTCGGGCGCGCTCATTGGCTCCTCACCAACGGTGTCTGTACTGATGATGGCCGTAGTAATGATGGCCGTAGTGACGTTGGTGGTAGTGACGATAGTGGTAACGATGATGGCCATATCCACGATGATGATAATAATAATAAACATTCTCAACGTGGGATCCAGCTACTGATGATTGCTCAAGTGAAGGCGCGGAGAGCGTAAACGCCGGAGCGGAAGTCGTAGCCGCGACGAGCATGACCGTACCAGCGAGCGCGGCCAAGGTTCCTCTTGCCAAAATATGCGCCAACATTTTGCCCTCCTTGCCGTCGCCTGTCACAAGAAGATCGCCAGTCTTGCCTATTGTTTCGTTTGCTTCTGCGGGCGTTGCTGCCGATGACCTTGGACGCGGGCAGGCGCTTTTCAAAGCCTGCCAAGCAGGACAAGGATTAACACGACAATGAGTATGAGACCGAGCCCGCCGCCGCCGTAATACCCGGTCCCATAGAACGGACCGCCTCCGAGCCCACTGAAGCCACCAAGCAGGGCGATGACCAAGATAATTAGCAGGATGGTTCCGAGGGACATGGTGTTCCTTTTGTAACAGGCATCCCCTGTTCAGGGAGCGGGGAAGACACAGAGCAAGGGCGTAGCGCCGCTCCCTCTCATCACCACTTTATAGAATCATACCAAGCGTCGACATCTTTCTTCGCCTGATCTTTCGCGATCCCGTAACGCTCCTGGATTCTTCCCTCGAGCTGCTCACGACGACCGTTCATCTGATCAAGATCATCGTCGGTGAGTTTCCCCCACTTCTCTTTCACCTGTCCCTTGATCTGTTTCCAATTCCCTTCAATGCGGTTCCAGTCCATGGTTATCTCCCATTTTTTGGCCGTCACTTGTAAGGCGCCACTCAGCCGCTTTTTCTTTTCGAAACGGCCTCCGAATCGACTACTTCTTCACGGCCTCCCGGACGGCGTCTTTCAGGCCGCCAATCGCATTTTGCACTTTCCCTTCGGCCTTATCGGCTTTGCCCTCCGCCTCGAGCTTGGAGTCGCCGACCACCTTGCCGACCGCCTCTTTTACAGCGCCCTTGACCTGCTTCGCCGATCCAGCGACACGATCCTTGTCCATGACTTTCTCCTTTGTAAAGTCGCAAAACAATCGCCATTTCAACTAAAATAAGAATAGCAGGATTAATCCGGATCGTCGACGTGACACCGCGTCGCAATGATGGGCAGGTTGCCCCCGCCCCCCAAACCTGCTATGCGCGGCGCCTTCGCAAAACCGTGGAAGAACGCCCGGTCGCCAGCCGGGACTTCCGTTCGCACCACGAAACTGCAAACCTGGCGCAGCCTTCCGGGCATGAAACCCCGGCCAGGGCTGCGCCGTCGCACAGGAGCAGCCAATGGCAAAGAAAATTGCCGGCTATATCAAACTTCAGGTGCCGGCCGGCGCGGCCAATCCGTCGCCGCCGATCGGTCCCGCGCTCGGCCAGCGCGGCCTCAACATCATGGAATTCTGCAAGGCCTTCAATGCGCGCACCGCGCAGATGGAGAAGGGTTCGCCCATCCCCGTCGTCATCACGGCCTATCAGGACCGCTCGTTCACCTTCGAGATGCGGCAGCCGCCGGTGACCTTCTGGCTCAAGAAGGCGGCGAACCTCAAGCTCGGCAAGAAGCCCGCCTCCGGCTCCAAGACGCCCGGCCGCGGCTTCGTCGGCAAGGTGACGAAGGAGCAGGTGCGCGAGATCGCCGAGAAGAAGATCATCGACCTCAATTGCGATTCGATCGAGTCGGCGATGAAGATGATCGAAGGCTCCGCCCGCTCGATGGGCCTGCAGGTGGTGGAGTAAGACCATGGCGCATCACGGCAAGAGAATTAAGAAGGCCCGCGAGGCGGTCGAGCGCACGAAGCTCTACAAGCTCGACGAGGCGGTGAAGCTGGTGAAGACCAACGCTTCCGCCAAGTTCGACGAGACGGTCGAGCTCGCGCTCAACCTCGGCGTCGATCCGAAGCATGCGGACCAGATGGTGCGCGGCGTCGTCAACCTGCCGAACGGCACCGGCCGCACGCTCCGCGTCGCTGTCTTCGCGCGCGGCGCGAAGGCGGACGAGGCGCGCGAGGCGGGCGCCGACATCGTCGGCGCGGAAGACCTCGTGACGGCGGTGCAGGGCGGCGAGATCAACTTCGACCGCTGCATCGCGACCCCCGACCTGATGCCGCTCGTCGGCCGTCTCGGCAAGGTTTTGGGCCCGCGCGGCCTGATGCCGAACCCGAAGGTCGGCACGGTGACGATGGACGTGAAGGCGGCGGTGTTTGCCTCCAAGGGCGGCGCCGTCGAGTTCCGCGCCGAGAAGGCCGGCATCGTGCAGGGCACGGTCGGCAAGGCCTCGTTCGGCGAGGACAAGCTCGCGGAGAACATCCGGGCCTTCGTCGATGCGGTGAACCGCGCGAAGCCGACGGGGGCGAAGGGCTCCTATCTGCTCCGCGCCGCCGTCTCCTCGACGATGGGGCCGGGCGTGAAGGTCGATCTCTCGACGCTCCAGACGGCCCAGTCGGTCGGGACGTAACGCTCCGCCGCTTTAAGGCAGAAACGGGAACGGCGGGCTTCGGCCCGCCGTTTTCATTTGCGCGCTTTGGCCGACCGGGAAGGGCGCCGCCCTATCCCGCCTCGATCAGCCTCGCGGCCTCGTCCCGCTCGAAGAGATAGAGCAGCAGCCGCAGGCTCTCGTCCTCTGCCAGGCGTTCGCTGCGCGCGAGCGCCTTCTCGGCCTCCTGACGCGCGCGGGACATGAGACCGGCGTGAACGTCGAGACGGGCGAAGCGGAAGCCGGGCATGCCGGCCTGGCGCGCGCCGAGCACGTCTCCCTCGCCCCGCAGGCGCAGATCCTCCTCGGCGATGCGGAAGCCGTCCTCCGTCGCGCGCAGGATCTCGAGCCGGGTCACGCCGGCTTCGCTCAAGGGTCCCTTGTAAAGCAGCAGGCAGGACGAATCGCTCTCGCCGCGCCCCACCCGGCCGCGCAGCTGGTGAAGCTGCGCGAGGCCGAAACGCTCGGCGTGCTCGACGATCATGATCGTCGCCTCGGGCACGTCGACGCCGACCTCGACCACGGTCGTCGCGACAAGGAGTTTCGTCTCGCCGCGCTGGAAGCGCTCCATCGCGGCGTCCTTCTCGGGACCCGTCATCTTGCCGTGCAGGAGGCCGACCGCGCCGCCGAACAGGGCGCGGAGCGTCTGCGCCCGTTCCTCCGCCGCGGCGACGTCGAGCGTCTCGCTCTCCTCGACCAGCGGGCAGATCCAGTAGGCGCGCGATCCGCTCGCAAGAACGCGGGCGAGGCCCGTGGCCACTTCGCCCAGCCGCTCGATCGGCGCCGCGCGCGTGTCGATCGGCTTGCGGCCCGGCGGCTTCTCGCGCAGCGCGGAGACGTCCATGTCGCCGAAATAGGCCAGCACCAGCGAGCGCGGGATCGGCGTCGCCGTCATGACCAGAAGATCGACGCGCTCGCCCTTCGAAGCGAGCGCCAGGCGCTGCCGAACGCCGAAACGATGCTGCTCGTCGACGACCGCGAGGCCGAGATTTTTGAAGACGACGCTCTCCTGGAAAAGCGCATGCGTGCCGACGACGATATCGAGTTCGCCCGAGGCCAGCGCCGCGAGCGTCCGGCGACGCTCCGGCGCCCGGTCCCGTCCCGTCATCAGCGCGAGGCGCAAGCCCGCGGCCTCCGCGAGCGGGGCCATGCGCTCGAAATGCTGGCGGGCCAGGACTTCCGTCGGCGCCATCATCGCGGCCTGCGCGCCGGCTTCGACGACATCCGCCATCGCGATCAGGGCGACCACGGTCTTGCCCGAGCCGACATCGCCCTGAAGCATGCGGATCATGCGCTTTTCGGCGCGCAGATCGGTGCGGATCTCCTCGATCGCGCGGGCCTGCGCGCCGGTCAGCAAAAAGGGCAGCGCGGCTTCGATCTTCCGCGCGAGCGCGCCCTCCCCGACATGCGCCCGGCCCGAATGCTGCCGCATGCGCGCCCGCACGAGCAGAAGCGCCAGCTGATTGGCGAGGAGTTCGTCATAGGCGAGCCGCGTCATCGCCGGGCCGGCGGGATCGATGTCCTCCGGCGTCTTCGGATGGTGAAGCGCCGCGAGCGCTTCGGCGAAGCCGGGCAGCTTGAGGGCCGCGAGGATTTCGGGCGCGATCCATTCGCGAAGTTTCGGCAGGCGCTTCAGGGCGCCTTCGGCGGCCTTGGCGACGGTTCGCTGATAGAGCCCCTCGGTCAGCCCATAGACGGGCTCGACCGCCGGCAGACGATTGATCTCCTCGCCATCCATGACCCGGTCGGGATGAACGATCTGGCGGTGGCCGTCCCACAGTTCGAGCTTGCCGGAGATCCAGCGCGTCGCGCCGATCGGCAGGCGCGAGCGCACCCAGGCAGGATTGGCGAGGAAGAACACGAGTTCGACATCGCCCGTCTCGTCCTCGACCAGCACCTTGAACGGCGCGCGGGAGCGCGCGTTGGGCGGCTCGTGATGTTCCGTCACCCGCGCTTCGATGGTGACGATCGTCCCCGGTTCGGCGTCCCGGATTTTCGGGCGGGCGCGCCGGTCAAGCGTGGCGTAGGGAATGTGGAAAAGCACGTCGAGCACGCGCGCGCCCTGGGCCCTGCCAAGGAGCTTGTCGAAAAGCTTTGCATTTTTCGGCCCGATCCCCGGCAGCGTGCTCGCTGGCGCAAACAGGGGATCGAGAATGGACGGACGCATAAGGTTTATATACGGACTATTTCGATTCAGGGAATTGCAACGCCCCTGCGACCCTATTCCCCATTATTGGGGAGAGAATAGGCCGCGGCGGCGTTTCCGGCTCGCGACGCTCTTTGATCGGCCTTACCGCAACGCGACGCGCCCGCACAGGGGCGAAGCGATATCGTATAAGCGGACGATACGGGAGACGCCCATGACTCCGCTCGACCGCCTCAAAGCGCATCCGCTTCCCTTCGCCGAGCTTCTCGGCATCGAATTCCTTCGCGCCGACGCCGGCGGCGTCGAAGCGCGGATGATCGTGAAGCCGGAGCTCTGCACGCTCGGCGGCAGAGTGCATGGCGGAGCGATCATGAGCTTCGCCGACACGCTCGGCGGCGGCGCGTCCTTCGTCGGCCTGCCGGCCGACGCGAAAGCCACGACGACCCTCGAAAGCAAGACGAATTTCGTCGGAAGCGCTCCTGTCGGCGCGACGCTCATCGGGCGCTGCGAACCCGTTCATGGAGGCCGCCGGACGCAGGTCTGGCAAACCCGGATCGAGACCGAAACCGGCAAGCTGGTCGCGCTCGTGACGCAGACGCAGATGACCTTGTGACCGGGCCTGCCCTCAGCCGCGCCGCTTCGCGGCGCGCGCCAGCCGGACGAAGCCCGCGACATCGACCTCCTCCGCCCGCATCGTCGGTTCCAGCCCGGCTTCGGCGAGAAGCGCCGTAACCTCGACGCCGCGCTGGGCGGCGAAGGCTTTCAGCGATTGCCGCAGCATCTTGCGCCGCTGCCCGAAGGCGGCCTGCGTGAGCGCGCTCAGCGTCTTTCCGTCGCAAGGATCGGGCGTGGCGCGGGGAACGAGTTCGACCACGCTGGAGGTCACTTTGGGAGGCGGGGTGAAGGCGGCGGCCGGCACGTCGAACAGGATGCGCGCCTGCGCGCGCCATCCCGCAAGCACGGCAAGGCGCCCGTAGTCGGCGCGCTCCTTCGGCGTCGCGACGATTCGCAGCGCGACTTCCCGCTGGAACATCAGCACGAAGCGGTCGAAGGCCGGCGGCCACGGCTCGGTCTCCAGCCAGCCGACAAGGAGGGGCGTTGCGATATTGTAGGGAAGGTTGGCGCAGATTCTCAGGGGCAGACCGCCCGCGCGGGCGACTAGCGAGTCCTGCGAGACGGTCAGCGCGTCGGCCGCGACGATGTCGAGTTTCCCCGGCCAATGCGCGCCGATCTCGGCCAGGGCCGGCAGCGCGCGCTCGTCGCGCTCGATCGCGATGACTTTCGCCGCGCCTTCCGCGAGCAGCGCCCGGGTGAGGCCGCCGGGGCCGGGGCCGACCTCGACCACCGCGACGCCGGCCAGCGGCCCCGCGGCGCGGGCGATCTTTCCGGTGAGATTGAGATCGAAGAGGAAATTCTGGCCGAGCGCCTTGCGGGCGTCGAGGCCGTAGCGCGCCACGACCTCGCGGAGCGGCGGCAGACCATCGGCGGCAAGGCTCATCGCGTCAGCCGGTCCGCGAGCCTCAGCGCGGCGATCAGGCTCGACGGGTTGGCGATCCCTTTTCCCGCGATGTCGAACGCGGTGCCATGATCGGGCGACGTGCGAAGGAAGGGGAGGCCGAGCGTGACATTCACGCCTTCGTCGAAAGCGAGCGTCTTGACCGGGATGAGCCCCTGATCGTGATACATGGTGAGCGCGACATCGTAACGGGCGCGCGCCCGCGCATGGAACATCGTGTCGGCGGGCAGAGGTCCGATCGCCTCGACGCCTTCGGCGCGCAGGGCCCGGATCACGGGCTCGATGATTTCGATCTCCTCGCGGCCCATCGCGCCGCCCTCTCCGGCATGGGGGTTGAGGCCCGCGAAAGCCAGCCGCGGCGCCTCGAGGCCGAAGCGGCTGCGCAGGTCGCGATCGACGATCCGCGCCGTGCGCAGAAGCAAGTCCGGGGTCAGCGCCTTCGCCGCTTCGGACAGCGGGATGTGGATCGTCACAGGCACGACCGCCAGCGCCTCCGACCAGATCATCATGACCGGAAAGGCGGGTTCGCCCCAGGCGCCCGAAAGCTCCCCCAGAAATTCGGTATGTCCCGGGAAGCGGAAGCCGGACTGGTAAAGAACCGACTTGGCGATCGGGTTGGTGACGACGGCGCGCGCATGCTCCATCCGCACCGCTTCGACGGCGCGCGTGATCGATTCGATCGTCCCGGCGGCGTTTTCAGGGTCGGGATGGCCGGGCCTGGCGGAGACCCGGTTCTCCAGCGGGACCACGGGCACGCCTTTCGCGAAGACGGAGAGGGCGTCGGCGGCGTCGGTCTCGACGACCGGGGCGTCCAGATCCAGGCGTCGCGCCGCCGCCGCGATCGTTTCCGGCGCGGCGATGACGAAGAAGGGCGCGTCCTCGGGCCGACGGGCGCGCCCAGGCCCTGACCGCGAGTTCCGGGCCAATGCCCGCGGGATCGCCCATCGTCAGGGCGAGCGGCAGCCTATCGCGAGCCATCGGGGGCCTCCGTGCGCCGGGTCGAAGCCGTCAGATCCCGGCGTTGCTCTTGAAGTCGCCGAGCGTGCGGAGGACCAACTGGAACATGAGGGTCTGTGTGCGGATGATCGGATTCGCGATCAGCATGCCGCTCGGCGTGTAATAATAGGGAGGCGCGCTGACGCCCGCCGAGTACCGGACTGTAAAGGTGGTGCATTCGTCCTTGTAGCCGACTCCAAAGGAATAGCCGGCCGGAAAGAATACGGGCGTCGTTTCATTGGCGATATCGTAATAGTGGCGGGACAGGTCGACGATGAGCGACCCGTCGACCGACCAGCGGTCGAGGAATTTATACGACGCCGTGGTCGTCAGGCCGTCCCGGGGAAAGGCCCAGCCGAGCAGCGGCTGAGGCGCGTAGCGCGCATAATCGAGGCTTCCGCTGACGCCCCAGAAATCCGCCTTGGCGATCGCGTCGAAGCGAACGAGCCCAAGAGTGGAGCTGTCGAACTGCTGCTTGCTGATGAAGGAAATCGGCGCGGAGGTCGGCTGAATCGATTCCCCCGCGACGAAATTCGAGAAGGTCTTGTCCAGACCCGACTGAAGTCCCGTGTTCGTGACGTCGTACAGGGTGTAGGAGTTCTGGCCCGCGACCTGGATCGACTGACCCGCAATCATGTTGGCATGGCCGCCCGAGGCGAAATTCGCCGTGTACTGCATGCCGTAATTGAAGCGCGTGCCGCCCTCGATCCGGTCGTAGCCCGAGAACTTGTTCCAGGCGAAAAGGTTCGTGTCGTCGAAGACGAGGCTCTGCGCGTCCTCGTTCGGCTGGATGCGCGGAATCACTTCGTTGGGGCGGACGATCATCTGCGCGATCGGGGTAATCGTCTGCGTTCCCCACGACGTCGTCGAGACGAAGGGATAGCGGTACTCGACGCCGACGCCCGCCATCCCGCGCGCGAAGGCGCCGCTGTTCGACCCGGAGAAGAAGGCGGCCTGGCTCGAATTGGCGACCGTGCTCGATCCGACTCCCGGGTTATAATAGGTAATGGACCCCGTCTCGTTGAGCGAGGTCGATTCCCCGTCGAGACGGCCGAAGGCGAAGGGTTTCCAGACCTCGCCGATCGGGTCGATGTAGCTGCGCTGCCAGGAGACCTGGCCGGAGGCCCGCGCGTAATCGCCGGCGATGCCGCGCAGCATGCAGGCGCCCGGATAGTAGGCCGTAACGGCCCTGTTAGCGGGACTCTCGCAAACATTGTACAGATTGTACGCGTTGTCGAACTGCTGCTGACCGGTCGACTGGAACGACGCATTGGCGCGGTTGATATTGACGACGTTGAAATCCAGCGTCGCTTGTCCGCCGAGGCCATAGGTGCGGTCTTCCGGCAGATCGATGACGCGATTGAAATCCAGAACCGGCGCCGCAATCGGCATTGTCCGGTTCTCGTCGCTCGCCGTGAGCCCCTCGAAGTGATAGGCGCTCAGGTCGAAGTAGCTATGGTCCGCCTGTCCATGCAGATAGATGGAAGACGTGACGTCCTGGAAGAAATAGTTGCTGAAATCGATGCCCTGGAGCCTGTAATCATTCGGGTAGAACTTGTCGGAGAGCCAGGTTCCGTTCCACCCGAACGTCCAGAAGGGATTGAGCAGGAACTCGCCCTTGGTCTCCACGGAGCCGCGCATCCGCTGGTCCGCCGCCCCGAAAGGATAGACCGCGAAGGCATTGGGCTGCTGCTCGTCGATCCCCGTCAATCGAATGCTGTACTGGCCGTTCTCCAGGCGGTGGCGCCAGTCGACCTCGCCAAATAGGCCCTGCTTCGACAGATAGGTCGGAATGAGAGTCAGGTCGTAGTTGGGCGCCAGGTTGATGAAATAGGGAATGCTGAAGCCATATCCGAGGCTTGAGCCCGACACGAACGCGGGCGCGAGCAAGCCCGTCTTCTTGTTCACGGAGGTGTCGGGCGCGGAAAGATACGGCGCGTAGAAGACCGGCCAACCCCAGAACAGGAGCTCCGCGTCCTCGAAATAGATTGTCTGGGTCTCCTGGTTTTCGATGATCTTGGCGGCGCGCACCTGCCAGAAAGGCGGACGCTCCGGATGGGCCTTGCACGGCTCGCAGGCGGTATATTCGCCCTTGTTGAAGACGACGACCGACCCCTCCTGCCGCTCGACACGCGGCGAGGTAAAGCGCGTCTTGTCCTGCGTCAGCACCTGGACGCTGTCGATGAAGCCGTCCCGGAAATTGTCGCTGAGCTCGAACCGCGTGCCATAGACGACGTTGCCGTGCTCGTCCGTCATCTTGGCGTGGCCTTCCGCGTAGACCCGCTTCGTCGCCCGATTGTACACGACCTTGTCGGCCTGAAGCGTGCGCCCCTGATAGAAAAGCTGCACGGAGCCGCTCGCGGAGACGGTGTTCTTGTCCCGGTCGTAGATCAGCTCGTCGGCGTCGATCACCATTTTGTCGGGCGGCTTGGCCGCCGCGGCGGGCGCGGGCGCGGCGGAAGGCTGCGCCGCGCCGACGGTCGCGACCGGCGTCAACCCGAGCAGAAGGCAGACGAAAAGAAACGCCCGGAGAACCCTCGACAGGGTCCGCCGGTTCTTCTCGGAACGCACCCTGCGTTCAGGGGAGGAGCTGACGGCGCAACCCATCAACCATCCTCTTGCTGAAGCAACACATACACGCCAAACAGACAGCCCACGAGCCCCGGCGACCACCCCGCGACCGCGGCGCTGATGAACCCCGCGGAGCCGAGATCGTTGACCACTTTAGTGGCCACATAAAGCACGAACCCGGCAGCGACGCCACCGGAAACCATGTACTCGATCCCGCCCATTCGGAAGAATCTTAACGAAAAGCAAGCGGCCACCAGAACCATGGCGGCCAGCGTCAGCGGAAGAGCCAGAAGCTCCTGATATCTCAGACGATATCCCGTCGGGTCGAGGCCCGCCTTCTCCGTTTGATCGGCCAGCGCGCGGAGACCCCAGAAGGACACGGTCTCGGGGGCGACGAAGGCCTGGGACACCTCGCGCCGGCGGAGCGAAGTCGCCAGCAGATAGGTCGAGGCGGAGACCGGCTCGAAGCCGGGCGTAACCACCTTGACGTCATGAAATTCCCAGTAGCCGTCCCGCAATTCGCCGGATGCGGCGAAGGCTCGCTCGATGAAATTGCCCTGGTCGTCGAAGTTGAAAATCTCGACCCGGCTCAGCTTTGTCCCGCCGGCTTCCTTGGCGCCGGCGTGAATGATCGCCTGACCGTCGACGCTACGCTGGCGCAACCAGAGATCTCCCCACGGATTGGAGGGGCCGCCGAAGACGCTGTTCTCGATCGATTCCGACCATTGCTTCATGGCCGTCGACGCGGGATTGTACAACGTCACGGCCAGGATTCCGATTCCCAGCACAACCACAAGAGGGGGCGTCAGAATCTGCCAGACGGAAACGCCGGCGGCGCGCGCGATCACCAGTTCGAGCCGCCGGGACAGATTGAGGAACGCGATCATCGATCCGAACAGGACGGCGAAGGGAAGCGCCTGCTCCGCGATGGTCGGCGTGCGGAGGAAGGAAAGCCCCGCCATCAGAATGCCGGTCGCCTGCGGGGCGTCGCCCGAACGGCGCAAAAGCTCCACAAGATCGACAACGTAAATAAGCACGAAGACGAACAGGAACGCCGCGGTCACGGTTCTCGCGAAGCGGCCTGCAAAATAAAGCGAGAGGGTCCGGCCGATCATGCGGTCGTCATCACGCGGCCGCGGCCGCGGCCGCCGCCAAGCAGGCGTCTGCGGAAAATATAGGCAAGCATCGCGACGCAAGCCGCAATGGGTATGGCCCAGACGAAAGGCGCCGCGTCGGGGTCGCCGATCGTCAGCGTGGTCGCCGTGATGCCGAGCACCCTTATGACGACAAAAATCAGGATGGCGCTTCCAATGGCCAGGCCCCTTCCCTGGCGGGTCGTACGGGGTTCTCCCAGCGCCGCGAAGCCCACAAGCCCGGCGACCAGCGCGTAAAGAGGGCTCGCCAGCCGATCCAGAAGTTCGCTGCGGATATGGCCCGCAAGCGCTGGATCGGCTTCGTCTTTCGGGTTCGGCGTCATCAGTTCGAACGTGCTGCGCTCGCGAGGCCGCTTGATCGGACTTGCCGCAACCATGAATTGTGAAAGATCGATCGTGTAGTCGTCAAACGAGACGACCGCCGAATTGCCGGCCGATTGGGGGCGCAGCAGGACGCCTTTGCTGAGCTGCAAATAGCTCTCGCCGTCCTTTTCAAAAGTCTTCCCGGCCTCCGCGATATAGGTGGACACATGCGCGGGATCGCGCCGGTCCTGCATGAAGACGCCGCGAAGGGCGCCGTCCGGCGTCCGCTCCCGATAATGAAACACAAATCCAAACTGAAGGTTTGAGAACGAGCCCGGCCGCGCGAAATTTGAAATGAAATCCGCCTGGATGAAGCTGGTGAGATTGGTGAGCGCGCCAAAACTCCAGGGGAGAACCTGAATATAGACCACGCCGACGATCGCGTAGACCAAAACCGACAGGATCGCGAAAGGACGCAGCAGGCGGGCGGGCGAAATGCCGGCGGCCGCCATCACGACCAGTTCGCTGTCGCCGTTCAGCTTGTTCAGCGTGTAAAGAATGCCGGCGAACAGCGCCACCGGCGCGATGATCGCGATGAGCGATGGCAAGGCAAGGGCGGTCATCATGAGAAAGATGAGGATCGTCTGGCCCTTGCTGGTCAGGAGGTCGATCTGACGCAGGGCCTGGGTGATCCAGATCACGCCCGTCAGCGCGACGAGGCCGGCGACGAACGCGACCGTCGCCGTCCTGAGGACATAGCGTTCGACAAGGCTCATCGCGGCCGGATCGATGAACCGACGGCGCCTGACGCCGCGGCCGACGCCAGCGGATTGATCGTCTGGACCATGAAAAGCTCCTTCCCGGTCGCCGCCTGACCCTCGCTTTCATGTCGGTCAAACGCGGCGACTTATTGACGAGCCCTATAAAGGCCCCGATACGTCCCGTAGTCAGGCCGCGCGTCCGGCCTCGGGCGATTCGGGCAGAGGACGAACTGCATATGAGCGGGCCAGTCAAGATCACGTTCGGCGCTGCCTCGGAGCTCAAGGGCGCGGACGCGGTGGTCGTGTTCGTCGGGGCGGACCTGAACGTCGGCCCGAGCGTCGCCGCTCAGTTCGGCGATCTCGTCCCGCTGATCCGCTCCGCCGCCAGGGCCGCCGGCTTCAAAGGCTCGCAAAAAACGGCGGTGGACATCCTTGCGCCCTCGGGGCTCGACGCCGCCCGGCTTCTCGTCGTCGGGGTCGCGCCCGGCAAGGACAATCCGCCGATCGACTTCGTCATGCTGGGCGGTTTCGTGTTCGGACGGCTCGCGCACGCGAAGACGATCGGCGTCGCCTTCGAGCCGCCGATCGGCGCCTGGGACAGCGTCGCGGCCGCCAATTTCGCTTTGGGCCTCCGGCTGCGCGCCTATCGTTTCGATAAATACAAGACGCGTAAGAAGGACGGCGACGAGGACGCGCCGAAGCGGCAGGAGTTTGTCATCGGCCTGAGCCAGCCGGAAGACGCCCGCGTCATGGCCGAGGGCCGAATCGCCGTGGCCGAGGGCGTCGAACTGGCCCGGACTCTCGTGAACGAGCCGCCCAATGTGCTGTTTCCGGGGGAATTCGCCGACCGGGCCAAGGAACTCGAAAAGCTCGGCGTCGACGTGCGCGTGCTCGACGAAAAGACGATGGCCAAGCTCGGCATGAACGCGCTGCTCGGCGTCGGTCGCGGCTCCGCGCATGACAGCCGGCTGGTGACGATGCGCTGGTCGGGCGCCCGCTCGAAGCGGGCGAAGCCCGTGGTCGTCGTCGGCAAGGGCGTATGCTTCGATTCGGGCGGCATTTCCATCAAGCCGGCCGCCGGCATGGAGGACATGAAGGGAGACATGGGGGGCGCCGCCTGCGTGGTCGGCCTCATGCATGCGCTCGCCGCCCGAAAGGCGAAAGCCAATGTCGTCGGGGTTATCGGCCTCGTGGAAAACATGCCGGACGGAAATGCGATTCGGCCCGGCGACATTCTGACATCCATGTCGGGCCAGACGATCGAGATCATCAACACCGACGCGGAAGGCCGGCTCGTGCTCGCCGACGCCCTGTGGTACGCGCAGCAGGAATTCGCGCCGCGCGCGATCGTGGACCTTGCGACCCTGACAGGCGCGATCATGGTCGCGCTCGGACAGGAGATGGCCGGTCTCTTCTCGAACAATGACGAACTGGCGCAGCGCCTCGCCGCGGCGGGCGAGGCGACGGGCGAGAAGGTCTGGCGGATGCCGCTCGGGCCGAATTACGACAAATTGATCGACTCGAAATTCGCCGACATGAAGAACACCGGCGGCCGGCACGGCGGGTCGATCACCGCCGCGCAGTTTCTGCAACGATTCATTAAGGATGTCCCCTGGGCGCATCTCGACATAGCGGGCTCCGCCATGGGTTCGCCGTTGTCCGACATCAATCCCTCCTGGGGTTCGGGATGGGGAGTCCGCCTTCTCGATCGTTTCATCTCCGACGCTTACGAAGATTAGAGACGCCTCGCGAAGACTGGGCTGGGAGATCAGGATGCGGTTTCATTTCGCGCTTCTGACGCTTGCGATCGCGGTCTCGTGCGCGGGCGCAGGACCGGCCTGGGCGATCGCCGGCTGCGACGCATTCACCGCCGCGCTGCGCTCGGGAGCCGCCGACATGGGCGTCGACTTTTCGCGCGCCGTGGTCGTCTCCCGCGCGCGCTCCGACGCCACCGTGTTCGACGTCACGACAAGGGTCGACGTCGACGCCACGCTGAGCTGCCGGGGCGATGAGTTTCTCCGCTTCGAGGCGCGGATCAGCCAGCCGGCAAACGCCCGCACGACCACGAATTTCGAACGCTTTCAGGCGGCGGCGGTGCGCGCGGCGCTGGGCTGGGACCAGGCCAAAAGCCACAGCGTCCTGAAGGGGCTGAACTCGGACGCCCGCGCCTATCTCGACGCCTCCCGTCAGAGGGGCGATGTGTATATCGCCGGCAAGACCGAGGAGCACGAGCCGGGCGGCGTGTCGCTCGGCATGATGGCGACGGATTCGGACAAGACCTTCGTCATCGTCGGACCGGCCGCGCAATAGGAGCGCGGCTTGGGCGAATTCCGGTTCCACCACCTCGAACGGCGCCGGGTCGATCAGGCTTTGCCCCGGCTGCTGGAGCGGGCCTATTCGGAGGGCAAGCGCGTCGTGGTGCGCGCTTCGTCCGACGATGAGGTCGCCGCGCTCAACGACCGTCTGTGGACCTACGACGACGCCAGCTTTCTCCCCCACGGAGGAAAGGGCGACGGCGACCCGATGTCGCAGCCGATCTTTCTGACTTCCGCTATCGAGAACCCCAACGCCGCGACGACGCTGGTCCTCCTCTCCGGATCGGAGACGGATCCTTCGGACGCCGCCTTCGACGACGTGATCCTGCTTTTTGACGGGCGCGACGCGGATTGCCTGACAGAAGCCCGCGACCGCTGGCGCCGGCTCAAAAGCCAGGACGCTTCGCTATCCTACTGGCGGGAGGGAGAGGACGGCGGATGGGAGCGCGCCCAATAGTCGCGCACGCAAGCGCTTTATGGCTCAAAGTGTGATTGCCATCACATCTTAATGGGCGCAAAGATGCTAGGGTGTAAACGTGGGGACCGAAGGGGGAAGTCCAAATCAAGGATGCGTCATAGGGCGAGGTAGCGACTGTCTATGGGACGGCTACAGACGCACCGCTGCCAGCGGCAGCCCTTTTCGGGTTGTCCTTGATTTGGAGTTCGCCTTTGCAGCGACAGAGCTTCTCGGTTGAAGCGATTCCAGCGCCCCTTGTCGTCGCAGCGGCTTGATCGCCGACGGATATGGCGCCCGAAGACTCAAAATAAAACTAAAACGTCTTTACGCTTCGCGGTTCTGTGAAGCGCGCGCCCGGGCGCTTATCGTTTGCCCCTGCGGAGCGGCGATGTTCGTCATGGGCCAGATCGGGCGACGCAGCAGCCTCGATCGCTACTGAAGCCTTGGTCGCTTGAGGAAAGCCGTCCTGTCGGCCGATTTGAGCCTGACGCCGATGGCCCGGCCGTCCCGGATGAACTCGATCGGGATGTCCGCTCCCGCAGGACCGATGCGCCAGACCTTGCGGTAGAAGTCGCCGAGGTCGGCGGTCTCCTCGCCTCTCACGCTCGCCAGGATGTCGCCGCGCTTCAGGCCAGCCTCGGCGGCCGGGCTCCGGTCGGCGACCGCCGCCACCACGATCTGACCCCCGCTTTCCGCGGAATAGAGGCCGAGCCACGGCCGGGCCGGCTTGTTGACCCGGCCATAGGTGAGAAGATCGTCGAGGATCGGCGGCAGGAGGTCGATCGGGACAATCATGTTGACGTCGCGCGGACCCGCCTGCGGCGTGATCTGCTCGACATGCAGCGACCCGATTCCCAGAAGCCTGCCAAAGCGGTCGATAGCGGCGGCGCCGCCCCAGAAAGGATGGGCGGGCGAGGTGAAGATGGCTTCGTCGAGATAATATTCCCAATAGCCGGCGAATTCCTGCTTCGCGACGATGCTGGCGTGCACCGTCTTGGTCCCCGCGCCCGCGGCGACCAGGACCGGATCGCCGATCCGGGCATCCCCCGAATGGCCGAATTCGAGCGCCGGGCAATCGAGCTGGTCGAGCGCCTGAATGAGCCCGAACCCCGTCTCCCCATCGATCGCCAGCGCATGGCCGGGTATGACGCGGCCGTCGCGCCGCTGCAGCCAGACGGTCTCCGCCTCGGTGATGAGGTAGCCGATCGTGAGAACCAGACCGCGCTCCTGGATGACGACCCCGCTGCCGGCTCGCTGCTCGCCCAGCGTTTCGGCCGTATAGGCGTCCTCGGGGATCGAGGCCTGCACGGTGACGACCGATCGAAGCGCCTGATTGATGTCGAATTCCAGGGCGCCCTCGAGCTTCGGCGCATCGGCCCGCAATCCGTTCCGGCGCGGCTTCTCTGTCATCGCCACTCCTTTCGGCCCGTCTGCGCAAAATGCTAGCGCGTCGCCGCGCGCGCCGCAATTCCGGTCTTTTGTAGAGACGCGGACCCGCGATCTTCCGGCCCGGTTGGCGCCGACATTGACAAGGCCCGGCTCCGAACCTCTATCTCGGCGCATCTGCGGCCTGGCGCGGATCTCGCGGGCCGCCAAGGGAGGACATGCGCGTGACAACGAGACAACGGCCGCGCGTCGCCGTGATCGGCAGCAACAACGTCGATCTCATCACTTATGTGAACCGTATGCCGGTTCCAGGCGAAACGATCGAGGCGCCGGACTTCGAGATGGGCCACGGCGGCAAGGGCGCGAATCAGGCGGTGGCGGCCGCCAAGCTCGGCGCCGATGTTGTGATGCTGACCGCCGTCGGCGACGACATGTTCGCCGACCAGACGATCGCCAATCTCGCGCGCTACGGCGTGGATACGACTCACGTGAAGCGGGTGAAGGGCAAGTCGAGCGGCGTCGCCCCGATATTCGTCGAGCCGTCGGGGGAGAATTCGATTCTCATCGTCAAGGGCGCCAACGCGGATTTGTCGCCGGCCGACGTCGAGAACGCGGCCGAGGCGCTCAAGACCTGTGGCCTTATCCTGCTGCAACTGGAGATTTCGCTCGAGACGGTCTACGCGGCGATCGCTTTCGGCAAGCGGCATGGAATCAAGACCCTGCTCAATCCGGCGCCCGCGACCTCCGCGCTCGACCGCCAGAGGGTCCGCGACGTAAGCTTTTTCGTCCCCAACGAGACGGAACTCGCGAGCCTCACCGGCCGTCCGGTCGCAACCGAGGACGAAGTCGCGGCGGCCGCGAGGAGCCTGATCGCAGAGGGCGTGGAGACCGTCATCGTCACCATGGGATCGCGCGGCGCGCTGCTCGTGACCGCCGACCGCGTCCACAAGGTCGAGCCCGCGCAGGTGACGCCGGTCGACACGACCGGCGCGGGCGACGCCTTCGTCGGCGCCTTCGCCCGCTTCTACGCCGGCGGAGAAAACCTCGAAGAGGCGCTGCGGCTCGCCGCGCTTTACGCGGCGGACTCCGTGACCCGCCGCGGCACGCAGAAGTCCTATGCGACGGAAAGCGAATTCACGGCTCTTCAGGAGCGCGCCAAGGCGTCGGCCTGACCGGCGGCGCGCGCTCTCACATGCGGTCCGCGCAAAGCGAAGCTGGCATGTTTGCGTCATAGGGAAACCCGATCTTCCCGCGCGGTTGCGCTCCCTCCAATCGCTGTGTCAGAGAGTTGACAGGAAGCGGACAGTTTTCGCCCGCCTTCCAGGGCTTGAAGAGGCGCAGCGTTCTCCATGACCGAATTACCGCCCCGCGAGGCGATGGAATATGACGTTGTCATCGTGGGCGCTGGCCCGGCCGGCCTCGCCGCGGCCATCCGTCTCAAGCAGCTCGACGAGAACCGGTCTGTCGTCGTGGTCGAGAAGGGATCGACGGTCGGCGCGCATATCCTCTCCGGCGTCGTCATCGATCCGATCGGTCTCGACCGGCTGACGCCCGACTGGCGCGAGGATCCCGAGCGTCCTTTGAAACAGGAAGTCACCGAGGATCACTTCTACGTGCTGGGCTCGCCCGGCCATCTCAAAGTCCCGAACTTCATGATGCCGCCGCTGATGTACAATCACGGCAATTTCATCGGCTCGCTCGGCGCCGTCACGCGCTGGCTGGGCGCTCGGGCCGAGGCGCTCGGCGTCGAGATCTATCCCGGCTTCGCGGCGACCGAAGTGCTCTATGGCGAGAAGGGCGAAGTGGTTGGCGTCGCGACCGGCGACATGGGGATCGGGCGCGAGGGCGAGGAGAAGGCGAGCTTCACGCGCGGCATCGAATTGCGCGGCAAATATACGCTGATCGCCGAAGGCGCGCGCGGCTCGCTCGCCAAGCAGCTCCTCAAGCGCTTCAATCTCGAGGCCAATTCCGAGCCGCAAAAATTCGGGATCGGGCTCAAGGAGATCTGGGAGATCGACCCGGCGAAATTCGTCGCCGGCCGCGTCCAGCATTCCTTCGGCTGGCCGCTCACCGGCACTGGCGCCACCGGCGGCGGCTTCCTCTATCACTATGACGAGCGGCTGGTTTCGATCGGCTTCGTCGTGCATCTCAACTACACCAATCCGACGACGTCGCCCTTCGACGAGTTCCAGCGCTACAAGACGCATCCCGTGATCCGCCAGACGCTCGAAGGCGGAAAGCGCATCGCCTATGGCGCGCGGGTCATCTCGTCGGGCGGCTGGCAGTCCGCGCCGAAGCTGGTTTTCCCCGGCGGCGCGCTGATCGGCTGCTCGGCGGGCTTCGTCAATTTCGCCCGCATCAAGGGCTCGCACAATGCGATGCTCTCGGGCATGCAGGCGGCGGAAGCGGCGCATGCGGCGCTGAACGAAGGCCGCGCCGGCGACGAGCTCGCGGCTTACGACAAGGGCTGGCGCGATTCCGAGATCGGGCGCGACCTCGTCAAGGTGCGCAACGTCAAGCCCTTGTGGAGCAAGCTGGGGCTCTGGCTCGGCGTGCCGCTCGGCGGCCTCGACATGTGGACGAACCAGTTGTTCGGCTTCTCGCTGTTCGGCACGCTGAAGCATGGCAAGGCGGACTATGCGTCGCTGAAGCCGCTCTCCGAAGTGAAGCCGATCGTCTATCCGAAGCCGGACGGCAAGCTCACCTTCGACAAGCCCTCGTCGGTCTTCCTCTCGAACACGAACCACGAGGAAGACCAGCCGCCCCACCTGAAGCTTGCCGATCCGACCATCCCGATCCGCGAGAACCTGCCCCGCTACGGCGAGCCGGCGCGGCTCTATTGCCCGGCGGGCGTGTACGAAGTCGTCTACGCCAACGAGGCGCAGAAGAGCGATCCGCGCTTCGTCATCAACGCGCAGAACTGCGTCCACTGCAAAACCTGCGACGTGAAGGACCCGGCGCAGAACATCACCTGGGTTCCGCCCGAGGGCGGCGGCGGTCCGAACTACCCGGACATGTGAGGCAGGCGGCGTCCTCTATCGGGAAGCGGGCTGGCCCGCCGACCCGCCGCAGGATGACGATGCGCGTGTCGCCGTAAGTTCGCTCGTCCTCGACCGCGAGCCCTTCGGGCGCCGCGATCTCGGCCTTGGCCGCTTCCTCCACGACGCAGAGCGCGTCGTCCTCCAGCCAGCCGCCGGCGACGAGCGCCGCCAGCGCCGGCCCCGCGAGATTCTGGCCGTAAGGCGGATCGAGGAAGGCGAGCGAGAAGGGGCCTCCCGCGGGCGCCTGCCCGAGCTTCGTCGCGTCCGCCCGCCAGATGCGGGTCACGCCGCCGAGCGCCAGCGCTTCGACATTGGCGCGTAGCAGCGCCCGCGCCTCCGCGCCATTGTCCACGAAGAGCGCGAAGCGGGCGCCGCGCGACAGAGCCTCGATCGCCAGCGCCCCCGAGCCAGCGAAGAGATCGACGACCCGCGCGCCCTCGATCCGCCCGGGAAAGCGATGCTCCAGGATATCGAACATCGATTCGCGCAGGCGCTCGGAGGTCGGGCGGATGGCGCGCGACGATGGCGCAGAGAGCACCCGGCCCTTCAGCCGGCCGCCGACGACCCGCATGGGCGGTCAGGATTTGCGCGGCGGGCGGCCCGGGCTGCCGCCGGGCCTTTTGCCATACGGTTTTCCGCCGGGTTTGCCTCCCGGTTTGCCGGGGCCGCGACCGGGCGGACGTCCACCCGGACGATCGCCGCCGCGCGGGCCGGAACGCGGCGGGCCGCCCTCGGGCCGGCGTTCGCTTCGCTCGCGAGGCGGACCTGTACGGGGAGCGCGGGGCGCGAAGCTGCGCTCTTCCCGCTGGCCGCCCTCGCGTGGCGGCCTCGGGCGGGAAGACCCTTCGCCCTCGAACCGGCGCGGCGGACGAGCGCCTTCGGGCCGACGTTCGGCGCGTTCCCCCTCCGGCCGATTGAACCGCCGTTCGCCGGGCGGACCCGTACGCGGCGCGCGGGGCGCAAAGCTGCGCTCTTCACGCTGGCCGCCCTCGCGCGGCGGCCTCGGGCGGGAAGACCCTTCGCCCTCGAACCGGCGCGGCGGACGAGCGCCTTCGGGCCGCCGCTCGGCGCGTTCCCCCTCCGGCCGATTGAACCGCCGCTCGCCGGGCGGACCTGTGCGGGGCGCGCGGGGCGCGAAGGCTGCGCTCCTCACGCTGGCCGCCCTCGCGCGGCGGTCCCTTGCGGGAAGGCCGCGGGGCAAAACCGCCCTCGCGCGCGGGCGCCCGTCGCGGCTTGCCCGCTCCGTCGCGCTCGCGGCTTCCGCCCACCGGGATAGGCGCGGTCTCGCTCCGGGCCTGCGAAATGCGTTCGACCGCGACGGTGCGTCCTTTCCGGTCCTGCGTCGCGCCGCGCTCCGTCCGCTTGCGCGGCGCCTTCGGGCTGGCGTCGCCGGCGGCGTCGGCCGCGATCTCAGCCCTCAACGCCGACACATGCTTGCGCTTCCGCTCAGGCGTCGATGGCGGGGGCGGCGTCCAGCGTGGCGGCGCCTCGTCTCGCCCGGATCGTCGCGCTCCCGGCGCAGCGCCGAAGCTTCGCTTGCCCCGGTCCCGGTCCGGCGGACGGCCGCGATTGCCCTTGTCCCGTCTCGCCGGCGTGGGCGCCGGCTCGGGCTCCGGCGCCTCTCGCTCGGCGATCGGGGCGTCGAAATCGACGCCCGCTTCCCTCGCGAGCTTCGCGCCGAGCTGGTCCTTGAGCACCCGCGTGCGGATCTCGACGACCTCGCCCTCGCCGAGATCGCCGAGTTCGAACGGCCCGAACGAGACGCGGATGAGCCGGTTCACGGCGAGCCCGAGATGTTCGAGCACCCGCTTGATCTCGCGGTTCTTGCCCTCGCGCAGGCCCATGGTGATCCAGGCGTTGGCGCCCTGCTCGCGGTCGAGCTTCGCGTCGATCCCGGCGTAGTGGACGCCCTCCACCGTCACGCCCTCCCGCAGGCCGTCGAGCGCCTCCTGTCCGACGCTTCCGTGCGCGCGCACCCGATAGCGCCTGAGCCAGCCGGTCGAAGGCAGTTCGAGGACGCGGGCGAGGCCGCCGTCGTTGGTGAGGAGCAGGAGCCCTTCCGAGTTGATGTCGAGCCGCCCCACGGCGATGACGCGCGGCAGTTCGGGGGGCAGCGCGTCGAAGATCGTGGGCCTTCCCTCGGGGTCGCGGGCCGTCGTGACCAGCCCGCGGGGCTTGTGGAAGAGGAAGAGCCGCGTGCGCTCGCGGGCGGCGAGCGGCTTGCCGTCCACGCGCACATCGTCCGCGTCGGAGACGTTATAGGCGGCGCTCGTCAGCGTCTCGCCGTTCACGGTCACGCGCCCCGCCTCGATCCAGGTCTCCGCCTCGCGCCGCGAGCACAAGCCCGCCCGCGCCATGACCTTCGCGATGCGCTGGCCCTCGCGGACCGGATGCTCCGCCTGGCCGTCCGATGTCGTTCCGTCGTCCATGCGTCTTCGCCCGCGCGTCATTGCCTCAAGGGAGGGCCTGTCCTAAGCCCGTTCGCTCAAGGCCGCAAAACGAAAAGCGCTTTGCGCCGTCGAGAGGGGCGCCTGTGCCGGAAAGGTCCGGAGACGATCCGATGAGCGTCGCCTTCGCGGAGGCGCGGGCGGCCGAGGCGCGGGGCGAGGCCCCGATCGGCGCGGCGGTGGCGCGCGGCGGCGCCGTGATCGCCCGGGCCGGCAATCGGACCCGGGAGCTCGCCGATCCGACCGCCCACGCGGAAATCCTGGCGATCCGCGCCGCCGCGGCGGCGCTCGGCTCGGAGCGGCTCGTCGGCTGCGACCTCTATGTCACGCTCGAACCCTGCGCCATGTGCGCGGGCGCCATCTCCTTCGCCCGCATCCGGCGGCTCTATTACGCGGCGCCCGACCCGAAAGGCGGCGCGGTCGAGCACGGCCCCGCCTTCTTCGGCCAGCCGACCTGCCATCACGCGCCCGAGGTTTACGGCGGAATCCGCGAGAGCGAGGCGGCGGACCTTCTGCGCGGCTTCTTCGCCGCCCGGCGTTGACAGGCCAACTTGCCAAAACGCCGTCCGGCGTGAGAGACCACCGCTCCGCCATAAGCCCGACCCTTGGGAGGATCCATGTCCCGTCCGCCGTTCCGCGCCGACCATGTCGGCAGTTACCTCCGCCCGGAGCGCCTGCGCGCCGCGCGCGAAAAATTCGCGGGCGGCGAGCTTCCCGCGACGGAGCTGCACGCGATCGAGGACGAATGCATTCGCGACGTGGTGCGCGCGCAGGAGAATGTCGGCCTCAAGGGCATTACCGACGGCGAGTTCCGCCGGACCTATTTCCACGTCGACTTTCTGGAGCGCCTCGAAGGCGTCGAGACGCGCTACGGCGAATTCGTCTCGCATTTCAAGAAGTCCGACGGGACCGAGGTCGGCTTCGCGCCCCCGACGATGCATGTCGGCAGCAAGGTGAAATGGGTCGGGCCCATTCAGGGGCCGGACTTCGATTTCCTGAAGTCGGCCACGACGCGCACGCCGAAGGTCTGCATCCCCGCCCCGTCCATGCTGCATTTCCGCGGCGGGCGGGAGGCGATCAGCGAAGCGGTCTATCCGAAGCTCGAGGACTTTTACGACGACCTGACCGCAGCCTATCGCGCCGAGGTCGCCGATCTCGCCGGGCGCGGCTGCCGCTATCTCCAGTTCGACGACACCAATCTCGCCTATTTGTGCGATCCGGACATCCGGGCCCGCACCAAGGCGCGCGGCGACGATCCGGACGCGCTGACGCGGCTCTATTGCAAGCTCATCAACGATTCCATCCGCGACAAGCCGGCGGACATGACGATCTGCGTCCATCTCTGCCGCGGCAATTTCAAGAGCGCCTGGGTCGCCAAGGGCGGCTACGAGCCGGTCGCCGAAATCCTCCTCAACGAGATGAAGATCGACGGCTTCTTCCTCGAATATGACGACGAGCGCTCGGGCGATTTCGCGCCCTTACGCTTCGCGCCGAAGAGCGCGACCATCGTGCTCGGCCTCATGAGCTCCAAGAAGGCCGCGCCCGAGACGAAGGACGAGGTCAAGCGGCGCATCGAGGAAGCGACGAAATACGTGCCGCTCGACCAGTGCGCGCTCTCCCACCAGTGCGGCTTCTCCTCCACCGCGCATGGCAACGACCTCACCGAGGCGGACCAGTGGATCAAGCTCGCCCGCCTCGTCGAGATCGCCGAGGAGGTCTGGGGCGGAGCTTGAGGCTGTTGCGCTAACGTCTGGCGGTCAGCGTCCCTTCTCCCCGTCCCGGCGGGGAGAGAGGGGCAGGAATTGGTCACGCGGCCAGTCTTCCAAGAAGAGAGGGACCGCCTGCGGCGAGAAGCCCGAGAGGAACGCCGGGAAAGGGCCAAGGATTTCGATAATGCTTTCCAACCTGCTGTGGTTCGACACCGACAAGTGCTTCATCGACGGCCGCTGGGTCGCGCCGCTCTCGGGTGAGACGCTCGCGCTCGAAGACCCGTCGCGCGGCGAAGAGATCGGCGCGATCGCCCGCGGCAAGGCCGACGACGTCGCCGCCGCGGTCGAAGCCGCCGAGCGGGCGCTCAAAGGCCCTTGGGGCAGGCTCACCGCGACGGAGCGCGGGCGCCTGATGATGCGCCTTTCGGACCTCATCAAGACCCGCGTCGAGGAACTGGCCCACATCGAGGCGATCGACGTCGGCAAGCCCCTGAAGCAGGGCCGCGCCGACGCGCTGGCGATGGCGCGCTATATGGAATTCTACGGCGGCGCAGCCGACAAGGTGATGGGCGAGACCATTCCCTATCTCGACGGCTACACGGTCTATACGTTGCGCGAGCCGCATGGCGTCACCGGCCATATCGTCCCGTGGAACTATCCCATGCAGATCGCGGGCCGCACCATCGGCGGCGCGCTCGCCATGGGCAACGCCTGCGTGCTCAAACCGGCGGAAGAGGCCTGCCTCACCTCGCTCGCGCTCGCCGAGCTGGCGCGCGAAGCCGGATTCCCGGCCGGCGCGCTCAATGTCGTGCCGGGCCTGGGCGAAGAAGCGGGCGCCGCGCTCACCGCCCATCCCGGCGTGCGGCATATCTCCTTCACCGGCTCCGTCTCGGTCGGCGCGCTGGTGCAGGCCGCGGCCGCGAGGCACGTTGCGCCGGTGACGCTCGAACTCGGCGGCAAATCGCCCCAGATCGTGTTCGCCGACGCCGACCTCGAACGCGCCCTGCCCTTCCTCGTCAACGCGGGAATCCAGAACGCGGGCCAGACCTGCTCGGCGGCGTCGCGCATCCTGATCGAGCGCAAGATCTACGACGAAGTCGTGGCGCGCATGGCCGAGCGCTACCGGGCGCTGCGCGTCGGACCGGCCGACGCGGACCTCGACGTCGGGCCGCTGATCTCGGCCCGCCAGAAGGAGATCGTTTCCGGCTTCCTCAAGCAAGGTTCGGACCTCACGACGGCGGCGCAGGGCGTCATCGTCGCGGATGCGCCGAAGGGCGGACACTACGTTCCGCCGACTCTGTTCGCCGCCGTGACGCCCGGTCATCGCCTTGCGCAGAACGAGATTTTCGGCCCCGTTCAGGTCGCCATTCCCTTCGACAGCGAGGAAGAGGCCGTCGCCATCGCCAACGGCACCGATTACGGGCTTGTCGCCGGCGTCTGGACCGCAAACGGCGGCCGGCAGATGCGCCTCGCCAGGGCGATCCATTCGGGCCAGGTGTTCATCAACAATTACGGCGCCGGCGGCGGCGTCGAACTGCCGTTCGGCGGCATCGGCAAGTCCGGCCACGGGCGCGAAAAGGGCTTCGAGGCGCTTTACGGATTCTCGGTGCTGAAGACGGTCGCCGCCTGGCACGGATAGGCGGGGCGGCGCGTCAGTTCCACTGGTTGATCTGAATGATCGCCGGCGTGAGGATCGCCGCGAAAAGTCCCGGCAGGAAGAACAGGATCATCGGCACCGTGAGGGTCGGCGGCAGCGCCGCCGCCTTCTTCTCGGCGGCCGTCATGCGCTGATCGCGGCTTTCCTGGCTGAGCACGCGCAGGCCCGCGCCGAGCGGCGTGCCGTATCGCTCCGACTGCGCAAGGATCGTGGTCAGCGACTTGACCGAATCGAGGCCGGTGCGCTGCGAGAGATTCTCGAAGGCGACGCGGCGATCTTCGAGATAGGACATTTCCGCCGCCAGCAGCGCCATCTCCTCGGCCATGGCGATGCTCTCGATTCCGATTTCCTCGCTGACCTTGCGCACCGCGTGTTCGATCGACATGCCCGATTCCGCGCAGATCAGCATGAGGTCGAGCGTATTGGGGAAGGCGCGTTCGAGCTCGTTCTGCCGCTTGCCCGTCTGGTTCCTGAGAAAGATTTCCGGCGCCTTGATGCCGAGATAGGCCGCGGCGAGCGCCGCGCCGATCTTGACGATGAAAGGCTGCTTCCAGTGAAGAACCGCGAAGATGTAGAAGAGCGCCGCGAGGAAGAAGCCGATCGGCAGGATCAGCCGGGACGCCAGAAACGCATATTCGGCGCCGGGGCCCCGATAACCCGCCATGGCGAGCTGGGTCTTCGCCGTCTCGGTGTTGAGCCAGCTCGACAGATTCAATCCCTCGACCAGCCGCTTCACGAGCCCCGCGGGCTTCACGCGGAGACTTCGACCTGTTCTGCGCCGCCATGAGCCGCTCGCGCTCCCTTGCGCGAATGCGCTCGCGTTCGGTCGAGACCGCCTTGATGCGCCGCTTCAGCGGATCGGAGCGCAGCCAGGGCGTCGCCGCGGTCAACACGGTCGCAGCGCAGCCGACGAGCCGCGATCAGCGCAGCCAGCGAATGCGGATTGACGATCTTTGCGCCGAGCAGGCTCATCGAATTTGGGTCCGCGTCTTTAGAAATCGAAGGTGATCATCTTCTTCATCATCGCAACCCCGACCCCCATCCAGCCGAGCGCGATCGCGGCGATGATCCTGCCGTGCGTCGTCGTCCAGAGCAGCGACACATATTTCGGCGACGAGGCGTAGAGCGCGCCAACCACGAGAAACGGCACCGCGCCGATGATCGCCGCGGAGGCCTTGGCCTCCATCGACATGGCGCTGATCTTGCCCTTCATCTTTTTCCGCTCGCGCAGCACGCGCGAGAGATTGCCGATCGCTTCCGACAGGTTTCCGCCCGCCTTGCCCTGGATCGTGATGACGATCGAGAAGAAGTTCGTTTCCGTGATCGGCACACGCTCCGCCATGCGGTCCACCGCCTCGGGCAGGGTCAGCCCGACCGAGAGCGATTCCACGATCTTGCGGAATTCCGTCCTGACCGGCTCGGCGGTCTCGTTCGCCGCGATCCGCATCGTGTCGCCAAGCGGCAGGCCGGATTTGACGCCCCGCACGATGAGGTCGATGGCGTTCGGGAAATTGGCGATGAACTTGTTGATCCGGCGCAGGCGCAGCCGCTTCAGGAGAAATCGCGGCGCGCCGAGGCCCGCGATCACGCCGATGAATCCCGCCGTCAGCAGGCTGCCGAACTGCACGAGGACAAGGATCGCGGCCAGAACGCCGAACACCGCGGAGCCTATGATGAACTGGCGCGGACTGATCGAGAGGCCGGCCTGCTCGATCCGCGTCTGAAGGCTCGCGCGCTTGCGGCTGCTCTTCTCAAGCTCGCGCAGGCCCTCGGCGATCTGCCTCTTGCGCTGCGCCCTGTCCACCTGACCGGGCGCGCGCGCCGGCTTCCCATCGTTGCGCCCGAGCGCGGCCCGTCGCTTCTTCGCGCGCGAATCGCCGCCGAGCGCCAGAAACCCCAGGCTTCCGACGCCGACCGCGACAGCGGCGCCAATGACAAGCGGATTCACCATCGCTTCGCCATTCCCTTCGACTCGCGAACGCCTTAGCGCGTTGACGGAGCTTCGGAGGCGTCGAGCGCGGCGGCGAGCCGCGCCTCCTCCCCGAAGACGCGCGCCTTCTCCCAGAATTTCGGCCGGCCAATGCCGGTCGAGCGATGCAGGCCCTTGAGCCGCCCCTGCGCGTCCTCGCCGATGATCTCGTAAACGAACAGATCCTGCGTGATGACGACATCGCCTTCCATGCCGATGATCTCCGTCACATGCGTGATGCGGCGCGATCCGTCGCGCAGGCGCGCCGCCTGGATGATGATGTCGACCGAGGAGACGATCATTTCCCGGATCGTGCGCGTGGGCAGCGCATAGCCGCCCATGGTGATCATCGATTCGATGCGGCTCAGCGCCTCGCGCGGCGAATTGGCGTGAAGCGTGCCCATCGAACCGTCGTGGCCGGTGTTCATCGCCTGCAGGAGATCGAAGGCCTCGGGGCCGCGCACCTCGCCCACGATGATGCGTTCGGGCCGCATGCGCAGGCAGTTGCGCACGAGGTCGCGCATCGTGACCTGTCCGGCGCCTTCGAGGTTGGGCGGCCGCGTCTCGAGCCGCACGACATGCGGCTGCTGAAGCTGCAATTCCGCCGCGTCCTCGCAGGTCACGATGCGCTCGTCGTCGTCGATGTAATTCGTGAGGCAGTTGAGCAGCGTCGTCTTGCCGGAGCCCGTGCCCCCCGAGATGACGACGTTGCAGCGCACGCGGCCGATCACCTTGAGGATGTCCGCGCCGGGCGGAGAGATGGCGCCGAAGCGCACAAGCTGGTCCAGCGTGAGCTTGTCCTTGCGGAATTTGCGGATCGTCAGCGCGACGCCGTCGATCGCGAGCGGCGGCGCGATCACATTGACGCGCGAGCCGTCGAGCAGGCGCGCGTCGCAGATGGGCGAGGCTTCGTCCACGCGGCGGCCGACCTGACTCACGATCCGCTGGCAGATGTTCATGAGCTGCGCATTGTCGCGGAAGCGTATGTTGGTGAGCTGAATCTTGCCGCCGACCTCGATGAAGCAGCGGCTCGGCCCGTTGACCATGATGTCGGCGATGTCGTCGCGCGCGAGCAGCGGCTCGAGCGGCCCGAAGCCGAGCACGTCGTTGCAGATGTCGTCGAGAAGATCCTCCTGCTCGGCGATGGAGAGGACGAAATTCTTGATCGTCACGATCTCGTGGACGATGTCGCGGATTTCCTCGCGCGCGCTGTCAACGTCGAGCTTCGACAGCGCCGCGAGGTCGATCGCGTCGATCAGCGCGCCGAAGATCTGCGCCTTCATCTGGAAATAGGCGTCGGACTTCCGCTCGGCCTGGGCCGGCGGCGGCGCGGCGCCCGGCGGCGGCGCTTCGAGGACGGCGGCTGCCGGCCCCGGCGCGGGCGCGGGAGCCGAAACCGTCGCGGCAGCGCCTGAAATCGGAGCCGCGCGCCTGCCGAACATCATGCCTCCTCCGACGGTCACGCGACCCCGCCGCCGCGATCAGGCTTTCGCGCGGGAGAAGCTCGCGATCAGGGGATCGAGAATGCTCCGCTTCGCCTTGCGCGAACCCGGCCGGCCCGCGACGGCGACGGCGAGCTCTGTGTAGAGTTCCGCCGCCTTCCCTTTGGGATCGACCTCCGCGATCATCTGCCCGTTGTTGGCCGCCGAGCCGAACAGCCTGGCGTCGTGCGGGAGGATCGCGACCGGCGCGAGGTCCACGGTCCTTGCGAATTCCTGCGTCTGGATTTCCGGCCGCCTCGGCATGCCGACGCCGTTGAGCACGAGCTTCGGCGGCTTGTCGTGCTGCCGCGCGCCGCGCAGATTGTCGGCGATGTTCTTCACGTTGCGCAGATTGGCGAGATCGGGCGCGGCGACGATCATCACGTCGTCCGCGCCGACCAGCGCGCGGCGCGCCCACGCCGTCCAGACATGAGGCATGTCGAGCACGGTCCACGGCGTCGAAGCGCGCATGGCGTCGATCAGGGAATCGAACGAGCTTTCGGGCAGATCGAGCATGCGGTCGAGCATCGCGGGGGCCGCGAGCAGGCTCAAATTCTCGCCGCACTTCGACAGGAGCCGGTCGAGGAACACCGCATCGACGCGTTCGGGCGCAAACACCGCCTCCGCGACGCCCTGCGGCGGATCCTGATTGTAATCGAGCCCCGCGGTTCCGAAGGCGAGATCGAAGTCGGCGATGATCGTCTCCATCTCGGTCAGCGTCGAGAGACGCCAGGCGAGATTGTGGGCGACGGTCGAAGCGCCGACCCCGCCTTTCGCGCCGACGACGGCGACAATCCGTCCGAGCGGCTTCGCGCCCGGCGTCCGGAAGAGCGTCGAAACGGCATGAATGAAATCGACGACCTCGAACGGCGTCACGAGATATTCGCTGACCCCGCTCGCGATCAGCCTGCGATAGAGCGTGATGTCGTTCATCCGGCCGATGATGATGAGCTTCGTGCCGGCGTCGCAATAATTCGCAAGCTCTTCGAGCTGAGAGAGCAGCGCGTCCCTGCTCGCAGGCGCCTCGAGCACGATCACATTCGGCGTCGGCGCATTGCGGTAGGCTTCGACCGCGGCGGCCGCGCCGCCCATGTTGTGTTTGGCGTGAACCTTGGCCATGCGCCGGTCGGCGATCGCGTCCGCAATGAGCGCGGCGACGTCCGGCGATTCGCAGAACGCCTGGATCGACACGCGCGGCACGGGCTCGATCAGGCGCGCGGGCGCATCCTCGCGACCCGGAGTGGAGACGCTCATTGGGCGGACTGAGGGGACTCGACTGGGGGCTGCTCGATGCGCTGCCGCCGATCGGAACGAGATCCGTCTTCCAGTTCGTGCCCGGATCCTGACCGTTGCGCACGGCCTCGATGGCTCTCATCCGCATCGCGACGTCGGAGGGGCCGGGCGGCCGCGCCTGAACGAAGTCGCGCGGATCGTCGACCTGCGCGGCGAGGGTCGCCTGCGTGGCGCAGCCGAAATTCTCCCAGGGCTCGTTCTTCCAGCCTTCGAGCGACGAGCCCGAGGCGAGATCCTCGGGCCACTGCCCGCAGGGGGTCGTCACCTCGGCCTTCAGTCCCAGGAAGGCGACCCGGATCGGCGGCAGTTCGCCGCCGCCGAGAGGCTCTTGCGCGGTGATCGCGATCGGCCCTCTGATCCCCGCCGCGGCCAGCGCCTGCCGCACCTCTTCCGCGGCCCTCGTCGCGCTCCCATGGCTTCCGGCGGTCAGGACCAGAACCTCGCCCGACCCGAACCGGCGGTATTTTCTGGCGAAGGCCCTGATGTCGGCGAGCGAGCGGGCGTCGAGCGCGCCCCCCACCGGATAGATGTCGAGCGTCATCGGCGCCGAGGCGACGACGATCGGATGCAGGGCCTGCGGGTCGGGCGGGAGGGCGGGATCGGACGAGGCGTATTGCACGCAGGCCGAAAGACCGCATGCGGCGGCGGCCGCGCCCGCCATGACCATCGACCGAAATGTCCCGGCCGCCTTTCTCGTCCACGTCACCGGGCTACTCCGTAATGAAGCCGACTTTGCCGGCGTATCCCGGCATCGGCCGGAGCATCCCGGCCGGCGCATAGATGCGGTTGACGCGGCCGAGGAACCACGCCTGCGGATCGCTCGCGTCCTCGAAATTCTGATCCGGCCGGACGACGTCGCCCGGATTGATCGCATGCACGACGTAAGGCGTGACGACGATCAGGAGCTCGGTCTCGTTGCGCTGATAGTCGCGCGAGCGGAAGAGCGCGCCGAGGATCGGCAGGTTCATCAGGCCGGGAAAGCCGTTGATCGCCTGCTGGCTCTGGGTGCTGATGAGGCCCGCGGTCGCGATCGAGCCGCCCGAGGGAAGCTCGACCGTCGTCACGTTGTTGCGCGTGCGGAAACCCGGAATGGCGATTCCGTTCGTCGTCAGCTGGTGCGAATAGTCGATGTCGGTGACTTCCGTCGCGATCCGCAATTGCACGCGGCCTTCCGAAAGCACGACGGGCGTGAAGTTGAGCGTCACGCCATAGGGCTGCTGGATGAAGCCGATCTGGCAGAGGCCGCCGGTGCAGGACTGGCTGTTGGGGATCGGAATCGTTCCGCCGGCCTGAAACTTGGCGCTCTCGCCCGAAACCGCGGTCACGGTCGGCTCGGCGAGCGTGCGTGCGACGCCCTGACGCTCGAAGGCCTCCAGAGTGACGTTGAGATTGCTGGAGCCGTGAATCCAGTTCAGCGCCGCCTCGGTGTTCGAGAGAGCGCCGTTGATCGCGAAGGGATTGTCGATCGTGAAGCTGCCGTTCGGACCGCTGCCGCTCATCGTCACGCCGAGTTGCTTCATGATATCGCGCCGGACTTCGGCCACGGTCACCCGAAGGCTGATCTCGTCGAGACCGCGGATGATGAGCGAGTTGACCACACGCCCCATCGAATCGGCCGCGCTCCGCCCCGTCCCCCCGGCGGAGGCTGGTCCGGCCGAAGCCGGCCGAAGCGGAGCTGTTCGTGGGAGCGCCAGCCGATTGTCTGGCGTCGTTGACAAATCCGCCGGCGAGATCGACCGCCTTTTGCGCCTCCTCGGCCGAGGCGACCGTGCCTGTCAGGATGATCGAATTCGCGACCGTGCGCACATGAATGTCGTTATTCGGGATGGCGGCGTCGATCAGTTGCTTGAGTTCGCCGACGTCGCGTCCGACCGACACTTCGAGTGTTTCGATCCGCCTTCCGTCGCCGGCGAGCGCGAAGATCGTGGTCTGCCCGTTGGCGACGGCCGAGACATAGATCCGCCGCGCGGAGCGCACGATGGCGTTGGCGACCTTGGGATCGCCCACATAGATTTCGGCCGCGTCCTCCGGCAGATCGACGATGACCGACTTGCCGACGCCGAGCTGGAGATTGCGGGCGAAACTCGCCCGCTGCGAAAAGGCGGCGTCGGCCGCCGCCGCGCTTCCGGCGCCCACAACCGGGGGACCCACGAGGCCGGCCGCGGAGAGCGCGACGGCGCAGGCCAGCGCATGGCGTTTGAGCGCGCGCGCCATCCATCGGGGACCGGCTGCGAGGAGCGGAGAGGCGGGCCGCATCATCGGATCGTCTGCGCCGCCCCGAATCGAACGAGCGTGAGGCTCTTCGATCCGCTCCCCGCTTCGACCGTCCGTCGTCGGGCCGCTGCTGTCGGCGAGGCTCCGCAGCACGAGATGGAGGTTCGCATTTCCGCCGCGCTGCGCGAGGATCACGAGATTGGCCTGATCCGGGTCGAGCTCCAGCGTCGCATTCGCGCCGGTGACGACCTTCTTGCCGTTCTGCTCCTCGATGTTCTGCCCGATCGCGAGGACCCGCACATTCGCCAGAATGGTCCGCGCGTTGACGACTTCCACGCCGCGCGCCTTCGTCGCCTCCTCGTCCCGCGCGAGATCGACGACGTCGACGCGGTCGTTCGGAAGAATGAAGCCGCCCGCGGTCGTGTCGCCGCTATTGTCGATCTTGATCGCCACGGCGCGCATCCCGCTCGGCAGGACGGCCGACAGGAAGCCGCCCGAGCCCGCCTTCACGAGCTTGTCGCGCCGGATCGGCTCGCCGCGGATGAAGGCCGAATGGACCATCGACCCCCAGATCCCCTGCGTCGCGTCGCCGGCGTCCTTCTTGGTGATCATCAGATCGGACAGGGCCGCCTTCGGCCAGGGTTGCCACGTCGCGCCGCTCTCGCTGAGCACCGACCCCATCGGCAGATCCTGAGCCGCGACGAGGACCTCATCGAGTTCGACCTTCGGGGCGACGGGAGCAACGGTCGCCGCCGCCCCCGAGGGCTCCGAGCCGCGGGAGAGAAGGAAAGCCGCGGCGAAGGCCGTCATCGCAACCGCTCCCACAATGAGGAGGCGAAGGTTCATCAGGCGGCGCTCCGCGAGATTTAATCGAGCATCTGGACGTTTTGTGCAGTTCAAAATGCCAAATATCGGTTAACGAATCGTATCAAAAGCTACGATACTAAGGTTATTACAATGAACTACGAATATACGTCTTTACGCAACGTAAGCATCGACCTGATTCATCCTTGCGATAAACGATTGACGCTGTATCAGCCTGCGGTCTGCGTCGCCCGAGACGGACACGGGCCGCGTCAAGTGGCTCTTATGGCGTTGGTTGTCGGTCGCCGGGGATTCGCGCTGTTGTCGTGGCCGGCCTTGTGCCACGGCTGCCGGTTCAAGTTAAGGCAAGGACGAGTTGGAGTTGGGCCGAGTCGATTGGGGAGGAGGGAGGTTCCGGCGGAGTCGTGTCGGGTCTTTTCTATGCATGAGATTGGCGCGCACGAGTCGAACGAGTTCGAGGAAGCCGTGTTGTTCTTTTGTGAGTTGTTGCAGGGCGCGCAGGAGCAGATAGGCGATCAGGGCGACGGCGATCTGGATGCGCACGGCGTTCTCCGACCGCCCAACGAATTTTGTGATTTTGAGCGTCTGCTTCATCACGCGAAAGAACAGTTCGATCTGCCAGCGGCGCTTGTAGAGGTCGGCGATCTCCTGCGCCTCGGCGTCCAGATCGTTGGTGAGCAGGCGCAAGATCTGGCCGGTCTCGGTCCTGACGACGATCTCGCGGACCGCGTCCTGCATGGGGATCTTGCGGTTCATGGCCTGTGGTGAACTCGCCGGCTGCCTCCATCCGGTCCCGGGCTTCAGGCACCAGGCGGCGGGTGCGGTATTCGCCGAACTGACGGATCTCTCTCTCCTTCAGCACACGGAAGGTCTCGGACGGGTAGTCTGGTCCTTTTACGTCGAAGGGATCGAGAATGTAGCGCAGCTCGTCGCGGGTCAGGCCGGTAGGCCCGGGCGTAGAACGCGTCGAGCTCGGCACGCAGATGGGCGCGGCGGTTCTCGTCCCAAGCGAATGGCGGTCCGTCATAGCCGCGATCATGAGCAAAGGGAGCGAGGCTGTGGGAAGTGTAGGTGAGTTCCAGCACTTTCGGGGGTAACGAATGCGAGCATTCCTCTCGCGCTCGCGCCGCCCGCCGCAGTTTGACGTTCAAGGCCTCGATCGCGTTCGAAACCGATATGAGGATCGTCGGCGCCGAACTCCTGGCTGCGGGCGAAGAACGTGCTGCGTATGGTGCGACCATTTGGGGGTGACGGTTACGCCTCGCCCAGATGCCACAAGGAGAACACCAGAAGCGATCGCCGCTGGGACGCCGGCACGGCGCTTGTTGCGCGGAGCGGCCGGGGCATTGCCAAACGCGCACGAGTTACGCGTTGGCTTGGTGGAGGGTTGCCTTCATCGCGGCCTTCCCTCAGAAACGTCGGCTTTCGAGCAGTTGGTATGCGAGGGGTCGAATGACCAAGATTCAACCGGTTGTGATGTGTGGGGGCTCCGGCACTCGGGTGTGGCCGGAATCCCGCGAAAGCCTGCCGAAACAATTCATCCCATTGATTGGCGACCGCTCGACATTTCAGGAGATCGTTCTTCTTCTCGGCGATCCGAGGGTGTTCGAAATCCCTATGGTCATCACGAACACCGACTACCGGTTCCGGGTCGCCGAGCAACTGAAGGAAATCGACTCTCAGGCCACGATTGTGCTCGAGCCCGAGCGGCGCGACAGTGCTGCCGCCGTCGGCGCGGCGGCGGCTTGGGCGGCCGCGCGCGATCCGAAGACAATTGTCGCTATTCTCGCGGCCGATCATGTATTCAAGAACGGAAAGGCGTTCGTCGAGCTTTGCGCTCAAGCCGCAGCGGCGGCGGAAGCCGGGGAAATTGTAACGTTTGGAATCAGGCCGGACCATCCGGCGACCGGTTACGGATATATCCACCCCGCCGAGCCCCTTGCCGCAGACCATGAGGTTCGCCGAGTCGAGCGCTTCGTCGAAAAACCGGACGAAGATCGCGCAAAGGCGTTTATCGCAAACGGCTTTCTGTGGAACTCGGGCAATTTCGTCTTTCGGGCGGACGTGATGCTCGAAGAGCTTCAAAAGTTCGAGCCGGAAATCGAGGCGGCCGCCAGTGCGTCAGTGGCCTTGGCGAAGCAGGATCTCGGCTTTGTCGTTCTCGACAAGGAATCCTTCATGGGAGCGCCGAAGACATCGATCGACTATGCCGTCATGGAGCGAACCAACCGCGCCGCGGTGCTGGCGGCCGACGTCGGCTGGTCCGACGTTGGCCAGTGGGCAACCGTGTGGCGTCTCAGTCCGCAGGATGCGGCCGGTAATAGTTTGCGCGGTCGGGCCGTCGCGATCGATTCGTCGAATGTTCTCGTGCGTTCGGACGAGCATCTGGCGGCCGTAATTGGGCTCAAGGATGTCATCGTGATCGCAACGGGCGACGCAATCCTCGTCGCAGATAAAGCGCAGGTCGATAAAGTGAAACAGCTCGTCGAGCGGCTCAAGGCTGAACGACAGCCCGAAGCTACGGAACATCGCCGGTCTTATCGTCCGTGGGGCTATTATCAGAGCATCGACCGGGGATCGCGATATCAGGTCAAACGCATCGTTGTGCGCCCGGGCGGACGGCTATCGCTGCAAAAGCACTATCACCGGGCCGAGCATTGGGTCGTCGTCCGTGGCGCAGCAGAAGTTGTGCTCAACGGCAGTACTCAGCTCGTCCACGAAAACGAGTCGATCTACCTGCCCATCGGCTCGGATCACCGGCTCGCCAATCCGGGCAAGATCGATCTTGAGCTGATCGAAGTGCAAACGGGGAGCTATCTGGGCGAGGACGACATCATCCGCATTGAGGACGTCTATAATCGCACCTAAGGCGGCGCTTTTCTGCGCCGCCTCCAGGTTGCATCATCACGCGTAATGAAGGTCCTTCGATGCCAGTCGGGCTATTTCGTGGATGTCGGCCCGATCAATACCGATGTCGTGCAATTCACGATCTGAATACGCCGACAATTCCTGTACGACGCTCCGGTACGTCCGCCTTTCTTGCAGAAAGCGCGAGAGAGAAAACATCTTCATGACGGTCTCCTTATTGTTGACCGCCCTCGTCGCGGGCTACGGTCGGAGGGCCGACCGCTCCTTCACCTAGACGATGCAGCATTTAGTTCGCCGCACTGCAGAAGTCAATGCTGCATCGCGGTATCATTGCGAATTTTGCATAACAGAACAATCGTAAGCGCCTACGAATCGCCTACAGACGAAAAATCGATCATGGCCTTGGCTGTGAGTTGAGTGAAGCGCCAGACCCTTAATGCATTTGACGCATGTCTGGGCACACCTTCCGTTTATCCATCATACGCGCAGCGGCATCAGGACATAAAGAGCGTCAGCGCCATCGCGGTCCTGGATTAGCGTCGGGGAACCTGGATCAGAGAGGCGAATTAGGGCAGTATCGCCGGGTAATTGCGCGAGGATGTCGAGCAGATAGCGAGCGTTAAACCCAATATCGATTGGCGCAGAGTCGTAATCGACCTCCAGTTCCTCGTTCGCCGACCCGGAGTCGGGATTATTTACCGACAGCGTCATGCGGCAATCGGCGATCGAAAGTTTAATCGCGCGACCTCGTTCAGACGAAAGCGTCGAGATACGGTCCACTGCTCTTTCGAACGGCTCCTTGTCGACTACAAGACGCTTATCGTTTGCGGTTGGAATGACGCGCGCATAGTCTGGAAAAGTGCCATCGATCAGCTTGGTCGTCAGCACGACGTCGCCGACAGTAAATCGCGCCTTAGCGGGCGAAAGCTCAATTTTTACATCTTGGGTCGGATCCTCCAGCAACTTCAAAACTTCGCCGACCGCTTTGCGCGGCGCGATGACGCCCGGCATTCCGATCGCCCCTTCAGGGGCCTGTGTCTCAATGCGTGCAAGGCGGTGGCCGTCTGTCGCAACTGCGCGCAGCAGCGACCGCCCATCAACCTCCATGGTGTGGAAGAAGATGCCGTTCAGGTAATAGCGCGTTTCTTCGGTGGAGATCGCAAACTGGCTGTTTTCGATGAGCCGCTTCAACTCGGTCGCGGGCAGTATAAATGCATGGGGAAATGCATTTGCGGTCAAATCCGGAAAGTCCGACGCCGGGAGCGCCTGGAGAAAAAAACGCGCCCGACCCGAGCGAAGAACAAGTTGCCCTGTGTCGCCCGAAATCTCAAGGCTCACCTGAGCGCCGTCCGGGAGCTTTCGTACGATGTCATAAATGACATGTGCCGCAACTGTTGTCGCACCGCCCTGCGCGACTTCTGCCCCCACCTGTTCCGTTGCTTCAAGGTCGAGATCGGTGCTTTTGAGTGCGAGCTTCCCCTCGCTGGCCTCGATAAGCACGTTTGCGAGGATCGGAATTGTATTGCGGCGTTCGACGATGCGATGGATGTGTCCCAGAGCCTTAAGCAGGACAGCACGCTCGACGGTCACTTTCATCGCAAAAGTTCCAGTTATTCTAAAGCCTCCGCACCGCGCCCAAATGCGCCTGCGCCGCCCCGACGGGGCGCGGACTTTGCCAAGCCAAGTAGCCTATTGCAAGCGCCCATAGTCCGGGAGGGCTTCGCATCAGAGAAGGGAGACCGTCCCAAACAACAAGCCCGAGCGACAGGCAGGCGATCCTCGCGTGCGTTACCCGCTAACGCTTTGTGCATCCTGTGCGCTATGGCTCACTCATCGCCGCCCGCATCAACGCGTTTGACTGCGATATTCCGCAATAATCGCATCGCCCATTTCGCGGGTTGAGATCTCTTTGCACCCTGGGCCTGAGATATCGGGCGTCCGTAGCCCCTGAGCCAGAACCGCCTGGATCGAGGCATCCAATCGATCAGCGGCGTCGAACTGTGCGAATGAGTAACGAAGCGCCATGCCAAAAGAGGCGATCATCGCGATGGGATTTGCAATGCCCTTTCCAGCTATATCCGGCGCGGACCCATGAACCGGCTCGTACAGAGCCTTGCGTTTTCCGGACTTCGCGTCCTCATCGCCAAGAGACGCGGAGGGTAGCATGCCGAGAGACCCAGTGAGCATCGCAGCCACATCGGAAAGCATATCGCCGAAGAGATTATCCGTTACGATAACATCAAATTGCTTTGGCCATCTTACAAGTTGCATTCCGAGCGCATCTGCCAGGACATGCTCAAGGGTTACATCCGGATATTCCCGCCTCTGCAGAGCGCTCATGACGTCATGCCAGAGAACGCCGCTCTTCATGACGTTTCGCTTGTCGGCTGAAGTCACCTTGCGGTCTCGCTTCCTGGCCAGATCAAACGCTACGCGACCGATTCTCTCGATTTCATAGGTGTCGTAGACTTGGGTATCGATACCTCTGCGCTGGCCATTGCCAAGATCGATGATCTGCTTGGGCTCACCAAAATAAACGCCGCCGGTCAGTTCCCGAACAATCATAAGGTTCAGGCCTTCGATCACCTCAGGCTTCAACGAAGAAGCCGAGGCGAGCGCCGGGTAGCAAATTGCCGGGCGAAGATTTGCGTAGAGACCGAGCTCTTTGCGTAACCGAAGAAGTCCGGCCTCCGGTCGAACGTCATAAGGCACGTCCTGCCATTTCGGGCCGCCGACCGCCGCCAGCAAGACTGCGTCGGCTTGCTGCGCGCGCGCCATGTCTTCTTCGCTAATCGCTTGTCGGTGCGCGTCGTATGCGGAACCCCCAACAAGCCCTTTCTCGACCTCGAACAAGAGCCCGTCGTTCGCCATATGGCTTATGAGTTTTTCGACCTCGGCCATAACCTCAGGACCGATTCCGTCGCCAGGAAAAAGGAGAAGCTTTTGCGGGGCCATGCGCCTGTCGTTTGCTGGGGGACCTTCAAAGGTGTGCTAGACGATTCCCAATCTTGGCGAAAGCCTGGGCGAGAGATTTGAGCCGTTTCGTCTCCTCGGGAGCCAAAAACATAGGTGAACGATGACCGTCGTCCCAAACTCAAGGGCGGACCGATATGTCATAGAGCCGCCCGCAGGGGTCCGATTTTTCCTCGTACACGGCTCGGAAGAAGCGCTTGTTAACGAAAGGGCGAGGGCGATCGTTCAGGGCCAGACTTCTGGAGCTACAGATCCGCTCCGCTTGACCCGTTACGACGGGGACGAGGTCTCGCGCCACCCCACCGTCCTTTGGGACGAGGCTTACGCCTTATCATTATTTGGGGAAAGCCGAGCGATTTGGATCGACGCCCAAGGGCGCGATCTTGTGGCGGCCGTGCAGCCTTTGTTCGGTAGGCCGCCGGAAGGCTGCACGCTGCTGATCAAAGCAGGCGTCCTCAGAAAGGGGAGCCCATTGCGGTCGATGTTCGAAGCCGAGCCTCAAGCTGCGTCGATCGAATGCTATCCGGACTCGCGAGACACCCTGGAATCACTGATCGACTTCGAAATTCGAGCGTCAGGTCTGGAAATGTCCAGTCAAGCCCGGACTGCACTCCTGGAAACGCTGGAGGGTGACCGCCAGACGACGCGAAACGAAATCAGCAAACTAATCCTCTATGCTTACGACGCGGGAAAAATTACGCGGGACGACGTTGTCACCGTTCTTGGCGGACAAGCTCTGTCAGCCGTGGACGACTTGGTCGACCGGACGTTGCTTCAAGAGCGATCATCGGTCGCGGCCGGCGCAATTGCATTTTTCGAGTCGGGAATAGAGAATGAGCTTTTGATGCCGCGTTTGGTCGCGCGACTGATGTTACTCTACCGACTTCGATCGGACATTGATCAGGGTAACTCGGTCGAGTCGGCACAGCGGAGCATTGGAATTAAACTGCCAATGTCAGCCGCAGCAAATCTCACAGTACAAGCGAGGCGTTGGAGTTCCAGCGGGATATCTCGGCAATTGAGTATTGTGCGAACTGTGACTAGGCGCGCCCGCTCGGACCCATCCTCGGTCCGCCTGATAATAACGAGAATGCTGTGGGCGTTGGCGTCTCAGGCCGGCCCGACCCCTCACTAAGCTGTCGGCGACGCAGTCAGGCGGTGACAGAAGTCTTCCAACTGGTCGAAATCTTTGAAGGAGATCCTGAGTTCTCCTCTCTCGCCTGTATGAGTAATTTTTACCGTCGTACCAAGCGTAAGACTCAGCCGGTCTTGAAGGACGATAGTATCTGGATGGGTCGAAGGGGCCGATACAGAACCTCGTGGGCGTCGGCCTCCGGATCGCTGTCCCATCCGTTCGACGTCTCGCACCGTCAGTCCTTGCTCAACAATTCGGTCGGCGATTACGTCGGGCTCGGACAGAGAAAGCAGCGCTCGCGCATGCCCCGCGGAGATTTTTCCATCCACGAGAAGACTCTGGGTATGGTCTGGCAAATTGGTTAGACGAAGCGTGTTCGCAATGTGGCTGCGACTGCGTCCGACGACTCTGGCGATATCGCCATGGTTATAGTTGTAGCTTTCGGTGAGTTGCGCATATCCCGCAGCCTCCTCAAGCGGATTTAAATCGGCGCGTTGAATGTTTTCGATGATCGCGATTTCGAGAGCCTCTCGATCTTCGGCCTCGATAATCAGAACAGGAATCTCATGTTGGCCGGCCCGCTGCGCCGCGCGCCAGCGCCGCTCGCCGGCGATGATTTCATACGCGCCTGCCGGGTGCTGCACGCTCCTCACGAGCACCGGTTGTAGGACGCCACGCTCCTTGATAGACGCGGCGAGTTCATCGAGTTCCGCCGAGTCGAACCGTCTTCTCGGATTTCTCGGATTGGGCCGCAAAAGATCAATGGGAGCTTTCATAACTCCCTTAGCGGTGTCTTCTACAGTGTCAGGTCCCTGAGCGTTCAAGAGGGCGGCGAGACCGCGACCCAATCGCGGTCGAGGGTCAGATCGGTTATCATCAACCACTGGATAGCTCCGCGTCAGGTGGCGCGCCAGCGCGCTTCACGCTGAATAATCTCAGAGGCAAGTTTCAAATAAGCCTGGCTTCCCGCGCATTTGAGGTCGTAGAGCAATGCTGGTTTTCCATGCGACGGCGCCTCGGAGATTCGAACGTTTCTAGGAATGACTGTTTCGTAGACTTTTTCGCCCATGTTCGCCCGAACGTCCGCGACAACCTGGCCGGCCAAGCTGTTTCGGGGGTCGTACATAGTCAAGACAATGCCGTGGATAGTGAGTTGAGGATTTAGCGTCCGACCTACTTTGTCCACCGTCGCCAAAAGTTGTGACAGTCCTTCCAGCGCGAAGAATTCGCACTGCAAGGGCACGACTACCGCATGGGCAGCTACCAGGGCATTGATCGTGAGAAGGTTAAGCGAGGGGGGGCAATCAATGAGAATATAAGATATGCCCTGCGGGTGCTGCGCCTGGTCTCGCGCAAAGGCTTGGAGGGAGTTGCGAAGTTTTTGAGCGCGATCCGGATCAGAAGCGATTTCGAGCTCGATGCCGAGAAGATCCATGGTCGATGGAACGATCCGGAGACGTGGGACGGCCGTAGAGACCATGACCTCGCCCATCGTGCGCGTACCATTAAGGACGTCGTAGCTGGAGACGGTCCGAACTCTTACGATTTACGCCGAGTCCGGTCGACGCGTTTCCTTGAGGATCCAGGTCGAGCACCAGAACCTGCTCTCCGATCGCGGCAAGGGCTGTCCCAAGATTGATAGCGGTGGTCGTCTTTCCAACGCCGCCCTTTTGGTTCGCCATCACGAGGACTCTTGGATAGGCCGGGAGAATGGACGGGGCGAGCCGTCGACCGCTCGTGGTGATCTCAGAGTTCATGGGGTTTCTGGCGCATCACAATTATCGTCGACTCACAGTCAACTACGCTTGGGGATAGCTTGACGGAATAGTCTTGAACAGATGGCAGTGACTCTAATTCCTTCCGCGCCGATTTACCTCGTTGAAAAAGGCCTGTTGCGCCCTGAGCGAGCCAAGGACCGGCGAGACGTAACGTTGACGCCAGCGGAGCGAACGCACGGGCGGTCACGGCTTGAACGCCCTGGGTATCGCCTGTCCGAACAGTCTCCGCGCGCTGCGCATGGATTTGCGCTGGCGCGCCTGTAGCGCGAACAACTTCACGGAGAAACGCGCATTTGCGGCGATCGCTCTCGATGCAGTGCACCATTGCGTCTTTGACGCCAATCAAGCGTATCGCAATCACGAGCCCCGGGAATCCAGCGCCCGATCCGATGTCGACCCAACGGGCCGCTTGAGGATTGAGGTCAACCAACTGGGCGGAGTCGGCGACATGTCGCGCCCATACATCGTCAAGCGTCTGTTTGGAAATGAGATTTGTGATCGTTTGCCAACGCCTTAGAATTTGTATGTAAGTTGACAGACGCTCTTCTGTTTCACGTGAAACAGCAATGAGGGAGCGGAAGCGCTCTCTGTCGGCATCGCCCTGAACCGGACTCGCGGCAGCCACCTAACCTCGATCGACCGATTTGGGTCGCCTCAGCGCCGCATCCCTTCGAGATCGGGCCGCGACCAGCGCGAGCGCAGCCGGCGTTACGCCTTCGATACGCTCCGCCTGCTGAAGGCTCGAGGGACGTACAACCATAAACTTCTCCCGCAATTCGTTCGATAGCCCCGCTACGTTGGCATAGTCAAAGTCGTCAGGTATTGAAAATTGCGCGGTATCCCGATATCTGGCAATATCTTGCGCTTGGCGGTCGACATAAACGGAATATTTGGCGTCTGCTTCAAGGCGTCGCACAATAGCGCCTGGAACACATCCAAGTTCCGGCCAAATGGCTACTACCGATTCAAAGCTTACGCCTTGGGCTAAAAGGTCAAAACCAGTCCGCGGAACGCCGTCGTTTGAAACAACAATGCCAAAAGCTCGCAGCTTCGCTGGATTGGCCGACAAGGCTCTCAGAAGCGCGCGGCCCCTCGTGAGCTCACTAGAAAGCTGGCGGAACGCCTCTGCCCTATCATGAGATACGCACCCCAGTTCGATTCCTTTCTCTACAAGCCGTTCGTCAGCGTTGTCTGAGCGGAGCGTCAGTCGATATTCCGCGCGCGATGTGAACATTCTGTACGGTTCCGTCACGCCATTCGTCGTCAGATCATCAATCATGACTCCCAAATAGGATTCGGCGCGATCGAATGTTGCCAAGGATTTGCCGCCAGCATGGCGGGCAGCGTTCAGTCCGGCCAAAAGGCCCTGCGCCGCAGCCTCTTCATATCCTGTCGTCCCGTTGATTTGCCCAGCCAAGAAAAGACCCGAAACCCGGCGCGCCTCGAGGGTCGGGTGAAGTCCCCTCGGATCAAAATAATCGTACTCAATCGCGTAACCGGGGCGGACAATCCGAGCCGCCTCGAGTCCAGGGATGGAGGCCACGAGGGCGGCCTGAACATGTTCAGGCAGTGAAGTTGAGATTCCGTTGGGGTAAATGAGAGGATCGCCGACGCCCTCTGGCTCTAGAAAGATCTGATGAGTATCCCGGTCCGGAAAGCGAATAACCTTGTCTTCGATGGAGGGGCAGTATCTTGGACCCCGCCCGGAAATTGCTCCGGAATATACAGCCGACAAATGCGCATGCTCGCGCACGATATCATGCGTCTTAGCGGTTGTTCGCGTGATGTGACACGCCAGTTGTGGCGCGGTGACGCGACGCGTCGAATACGAAAAGAAGGCCGGCTCCTCGTCTCCGCGCTGGATTTCCAGAGGCGCCCAATCAACCGTGCTCGCGTCGATCCGCGGCGGGGTCCCCGTCTTAAGGCGGAGGGTCTCGAATCCCGCAATTTCCAGACTTTCAGCCAAAGATACAGACGAAGCATCTCCAAAACGTCCCGCTGGCCATGTCGTGCCGCCCAAATGAATAGCGCCGCGAAGAAAGGTTCCTGTACAGAGGACCACAGCGGCACATTGCAGGCGCCGACCGTCGAGCAAGTCAATTCCGGAGACGCAACTCTTCGTAGTGACAATAGCCGCCGCCTCCCCTTCGAGGACCGTCAAATTCTTCCAATTTGTCAGCAGCGCTTGCATAGCCGTCTTGTAGAGGCGACGATCTACCTGGGCCCGCAGCCCCTGGACTGCCGGTCCTTTCTTGCGATTCAGCACCCGAAATTGAATTCCCGCAAGATCCGCAGCCCGGGGCATTATGCCATCGAGCGCGTCTATCTCGCGGACGAGGTGACCCTTGCCAATCCCGCCGATAGCGGGGTTGCATGACATCTCGCCAATTGCGCTCTGACGTTGGGTCAGCAGCGCGACGCTGACACCCAGTCGGGCCGCCGCGGCTGCGGCTTCACACCCGGAGTGCCCCCCGCCGATCACAACGACATCGAAATGATGTCGATTTTGTTTCACGTGAAACACTTCAGTTCTCCATTTTCCGACACAGAGGCGCGAAAAAATATCATCTAGGACATGTTCAACGTCTATGCGCCCGATAAGGCGGTCCACCCAAGACGCAGCAAGTCGGAGATCTTCCGCGATCAACTCCAAATCCGTGGTCGATTGCCCGAGCGCTGAATTGAGGGCGGTTTGGGCGTCTCGGAAAGCGCGCCGATGCCTCTCAAGCACAAGCACGGGTGGGTCCGAAGTACTCATACTCGCTTCCGCGAAACCCGAGACCGCCGAGAGCAACTCCGACAGCCCCTCGCCTGTCTTTGCAGAGATTCGGAACACGGCTGGATCGCAACCCGCAACCTCAATCGGCGGACTTTCGTCGGTCTTCGTCCGAACTAAGAATGTTGGCCGGTCCGTCACCGCCTCACCCAGATCGGAGTCCCTTTCATACAGCCACAAAATCAGATCCGCTGACGCAACCCTGCGTCTTGCGCGCGCAACGCCTTCCCGCTCGATCGGATCCTCAGTATCATGAAGGCCCGCAGTGTCCACGAAAATAACCGGATATCCGTCCAAATCGAGAAACACTTCGATCACATCGCGAGTCGTTCCGGCAATCGGCGAAGTGATCGCGACTTCGCGTCCCGCGAGAGCATTCATCAGCGTCGATTTTCCGACATTTGGCGGGCCGGCGATGACAACGGAGAGAATCCTCTCGCAGTCGGCTAGCTGCGTCAACGCTCAGAAGCGCATGATCGACGCGTTCCTTCGCGGCTCTTATCGCAAGCGCTGCTTCACTGATGGGCAGTTTCTCTACGTCGTCAGCATCCGAAAAATCCAGACCGGCCTCGACCGCCGCCATCGCGCTGATAAGTTGCGATCGGATGTTTATACACTCCTGGCGAAGCGCCCCCCCAGCCACCCTCTGGGCCTGTTGCCGCTGTGCCTCGGTCTCCGCGTCAACCAGGTCGGCTAAACCCTCCACAGAGGAAAGATCCAGCTTTCGGTTGACAAAAGCCCGCCAAGCAAACTCTCCCGCTTCAGCGGGCCGGACTTCTTCGACCGCTGACAGAGCCCTCACAACCGCCGCGATGACGGCACGTCCGCCAGTGACGCCGATTTCAATG